>NZ_JARZAJ010000019.1 GCF_029892105.1 Kitasatospora sp. GP82
TCCGTTGCACTCCGGTTGCAGCCTACTGTTGCGACCGGATGTCCCCCTGGGGTAGCTTGCGTGATGTCGGGGGAAATCTCCCGGGTTTGTTGTGGTCAGCATTCCCGTGACCGGTGCAGGACTTCGAAGAAAAGGGGCGCGGCGGGCGTGGAGAACTCTGATGGCGCCGCCTCGGGCAGTGCAGGACAGCTGAGCGAGGTGATGACACTGCTGCCTCACGATTTGCCAGACGCCTTTTCGGTCGCCCCGATATCCGAAGTTCTGCAGTGGAAGCCGTCCGATGTGGGAGTCCCCTCCCTGCCGCTGATCCAGTCCAGGGCAGCGGTTCTTGTCCGATAACCTCGCTCCGTCGGAAACCGTCCGGAATGCCTTCTCCTGCGGTGACCGCCAGGACTCGGCGCCGGGAACCCTCCTCCTCGACGCCGGGGCCGAGCGCGTTCGGACACTGCACCGCCGGGCCGCTGCTGGGCTCCGGCAGGGCAAACTCCGGTGGTACGAATCAACGGCAAGCGGTTCAAGGTCAACATCATGTCCGCCGTGGCCTCGCGTGGCGCACTGTGGTTCACCGTGTTCACGGGCCGGTTCACCGCCAATGTGCTCTGCGCGTTTCTCGACCGGCCTGCCGTCCAGGCCGGCCGGAAGGTCCACGTGATCGCCAACCGGCACCCGGTCCACTGCTGCAAGGCCGTCAAGCAGTGGCTCGCGGACAATGCCGACCACATCCAGCTGCACCTGATGTCCGGCTACAGCCCCGAACTCAACCCCGACGAGCTACTGAACGCCGACCTCAAACGGCACGTCAGCGCCGCCCGTGCCACGTCAGCCGAGGACCTTGCCCGCGAAACACGCCGGGCGGCAGCGCCAGCCCCACATCGTCTGCGGGTACTTCAGGGCCCCCGCACGTTCGCTACTTGATCATGTAGAAAACCAAGCCGTTTCGGCTCAATATGTCAGATAAGGGCGGCAGTGTGAGTTTCGAAATTGAGCGAAAGTTTCTCATTGCAAGCCTTCCCGGTCTTGTCGACGACGGAGAGACTATCGAACAGGGCTACCTTCCAATAAGTGAAGAGGGGGTCGAGGTTCGCATACGGCGTCGAGGCTCGAGCAACTATCTCGCAGTAAAGTCGGGCAGCGGGCTAGTTCGAACTGAGTGCGAGGAGATGGTTTCCCGAGATCTCTTCGAAGCCCTGTGGCCGCTTACGCAAGGTCGGCGCACATCAAAGACCAGGCATCACATCGCCTTTAGCGGCCTGATTATCGAACTAGATGTCTTCTCGGGTCGCCTGGCGGGCTTGATGGTTGCTGAGGTGGAGTTTCCGGACACTGCTGCAGCGGCTGCCTTTGTGCCACCGCTCTGGCTGGGCCAAGAGGTCACTAACGACCCGTCATACAGCAATCGATCGCTAGCAAACTGAAGGTAATCATGAAGAGCTCATACTCCATCAAATCAACTCCCGGAGCACTGGTGGGTAAGTAGTCAAAATAGTGACTCAGGGACAAAATTCAGCTACCAGCAACCCCCATACTGCCAGCAGTAAGGAAATGCTCATCGCCATTGGCGCCACGGTGTGGCTGACCGGGCTGCCGAGCGCGGGCAAGACCACGCTCGCCCTCGCGCTGGCCGAGCGGCTGCGCGCCGAGGGCCACCGGGTCGAGGTCCTGGACGGCGACGAGATCCGCGAATTCCTCTCCAAGGGCCTCGGGTTCAGCCGCGAGGACCGGCACACCAACGTCACCCGGATCGGCTTCGTCGCCCAGAAACTGGCCGCCAACGGCGTCAAGGTGCTCGCCCCCGTGATCGCCCCCTACGCCGACTCCCGCGCCGCCGTCCGCGAGCGGCACAACGCAGCCGGCACCGAGTTCCTGGAGATCCACGTCGCCACCCCCGTCGAGCTCTGCTCCGAGCGCGACGTCAAGGGCCTCTATGCGAAGCAGGCCGCTGGGGAGATCTCGGGACTCACCGGCATCGATGACCCGTACGAAGCCCCGGAGAACCCGGAGCTTCGCATCCAGACACAGGGCCACGCGGTGGCCGAGTCCGCCGCAGAGCTGCACGCCTTCCTGGCCGAGAGGGGTCTCGCGTGACCACCGCGACCGACAGCCTGGTCCACACCGACGACCCCAACCAGAATTCAGGGGGCCCTTCGCGCTGTCCCGCCTGGACGCGCTGGAGGCGGAGTCGGTGCACATCTTCCGCGAGGTGGCGGGCGAGTTCGAGCGGCCGGTGATCCTGTTCTCGGGCGGCAAGGACTCCATCGTCATGCTGCACCTGGCGCTCAATGCCGCCCTACCGCGACCGCGTCGTGGCGCGGCACAACCTGCGCCTGCACGTCGCCCTCGTGCAGGACTTCGTCGACGACGGGCGGTTGCGCGAGCGCCCGGACGTGTGGGGCTCGGAAAGTCATCGCTGCTGGTCAAGCTGCGTATCGGTACTCGTTGATGACGCCACTGAGGACGCGGGTGCGCAGGAGTCTGTGGCCTTCGAAGTCGTGAACGGTGGTGGGTTGCTGGTCGGCGCCGGGTGATATCTGGTTGCAGGCCCGGTGGGGGCGGTGTTCGTTGTAGTGCCGCTGCGCCAGCGCGTACAGGCGCTGGCCGAGCGCAGTGTCGAGTTGGAAGAAGTCGACGGCGATGATGCACTCGGTCTGGGCCGTGAGGAACTCGCGCCAGGTCGGGCCGGTGCGGCGCGGGGCCGGGTCGATGCCCGCCGTGTGGAGGATCTCCCACACCGTGGACGCGGCGATCGGGTGCCCGAGACGTGCGAGCTCGCCCTGGATCCGCCTGTGACCCCACCTTGCGTTCTCTCTAGCGAGCTGCAGGACCAGGTTCTTGAGCGCCGCCCTGGTCGGCGGTCGTCCGGTACGGGTGCGCCGCGCGCTGTAGTCCCACTTCGCTGCGATGAACCTGCGATGCCAGGCCAGCAGTGTCCCGGGAGTAACCGGGAAGACCTCGCTCCAGCGGTGACGGGGTATCAGACTGGAGAGCGCTGCCAGTCAGAACCGATCTGCGGGCTCGTAGCGGACCGGGCCAGGGAGCTGGCGGCGCAGCACCGCGTTCTCATGCCGGAGCAGGAACAACTCGGCATCCTTCGTGCTGTCGCGGCGCAGCAACAGCCCGGGCACGGACAGCAGCCTGCGAGCCGCTCTGTACGGCAGTGAGACGATCACGCGGACATGGTGCCAGCCGAGATCGCCTTACTGCTGCCAGCAGCGATGATTTCCGAGCCCGACAGGGTGTACGCGCCCTCGATGACGCGTGGCCGACCTGTGCCGTCACGCTCGGCGGTTGTGCTGGCGCCGTGTGCGGGAAGCCTGTCCCCGGCGATCGGTGGCCAATACGCGGAGGCAGTCGGGGACCCGAGCCCGTTGCTCCGTAGTGAGAGTCCACTCTCATCATCATGGTCGACTTGCTATTCTTGGGCCATGTACACGGGCGAATCGACGACACCGCAGGCCGCGACCGGCCGCGTGAACCAGAAGCTGCGCACGCGCAGGGCGATCGTGCAGGCGGCAGTCGAGCTGATGCGCACGGGCCGTGATGTGACGATGCTCGAGGTCGCCAAGTCCGCGCTGGTGTCCGAGGCCACGGCCTACCGGCACTTCCCCGACCTGCCGAGCCTGCTCCAGGAGGCCATGGCCGGGGAGATGCCCACTCCGGCCGAGGCGCTCGCGTCGGTCGCGGACTCCCGCGACCCGGTGGAACGCGTCGCCGTCGCGACCGAGCACCTGCTGCGCACGGTGCTGACCTACCAGGGAGCGACCCGCGCGATGATCGCGGCCACGATCACCCGCCCCGAGGCGGCCGGCGCTCGGCCGGCCATGCGTTTCGGCCTGATCGACCATGCGCTCGCCCCGCTGGACGACACCCTCGGGGCCACGGACCCGGCTGCTGTGAGGCAGCTCAAGAACGGCCTCGCCGTCGTCGTCAGCGCCGAGGCCCTGTTCGCGCTGACCGACCTGTCGCGGCTGGGCCCCGAGGAGGCGATCGCCAGCGTCGTGCACACCGCGACCACCCTCACCCGGGCCGCGCTCGACAGTGCCGCACCCGTCGGCGGCCGTCCCGCCGCACAGCGCTGACGACGCGTCAGGCCTGTGCGCCTCCGCGCACCCTGGGCGCGATGTTCGAGGGGGTCGCGGGATCGGCCGGGAAGCGTGCGGCGACCCGGACGGCCGTGGCGGTGGCGCGGCGTGTGGTGGTCACCAGGCCCATCGCCGCGATCACCAGTCCGCTTGCGGCCAGCATCCACCAGCCCGGGTGGCCGGCGGCGGCGAATCCGGCGTGGCCCGGACCCCGGGTGCGCGCGGCGGCGATCGAGCCGAGGACCGCGACGCCGAGGTTGTTGCCGACCTGGCGGCCGGTGGTGGTGATCGAAGCGGACACCCCGGCCTGGGAGCGCGGCATGCCGGCCACGGCGGTGCTGGTGATCGGGGTGTTGACGAGGCCGAATCCGGCGCCGAGCAGCACATAGGCGGCGAGCAGCACCGTCCACGGTGTGGTCGGGGTGAGCGTGGTCAGTGTCAGCGCCGCGGCGGCGATCAGCAGGCCGGCGGCGACGAGCGCCGGGCGCGGGCCGCGCGCGGCGGTCAGGCGCCCGGACAGCGGTGAGGCGAGCGCGATGCCGGCGGCCATGGGTACGGTCAGCAGGCCGGCGTGCAGCGCGCTGTAGCCGCGCACCTCCTGCAGGTACAGGGTGTTGAGGAACAGGAAGCCGGACAGGACCAGGAACGCGGTGACGGCGATGACGAAGGCGCCGGTGAACGGGACTGAGCGGAAGAGCACCGGGTCGACCAGCGGCTGCTGGCGGCGTCGTTCGTAGCCGGGCAGCGCCGCGACCGCGACCGCGGACAGGGCGAACAGGCCGATGATGCGGGTGCTGCCGTAGCCCTGGCGCGAGCCTTCGATGATCGCGAAGATCAGCGAGGTCAGGATGGTGACGACGAGCACCTGACCGACCGGGTCCGGGCGTCGTGTCGCGGCGGCCCTGGATTCGGGCACGAACACGGCGGTGAGCACCAGGGCGGCCACACCGATCGGGATGTTGATCCAGAAGATCGATCGCCAGCCGGCCGAGGCGACCAGCAGGCCGCCGACCACCGGGCCGGCGGCCAGCGACAGGCCGACCGTGGTGCCCCAGAGCCCGATCGCGCGGGCACGCTCACCTGGATCGGGGAAGGCGTGGGTGATGATCGACAGGGCGACGGGGTTGAGCATGCTGGCGCCCAGGCCCTGGGCGACACGGAAAGCGATCAGCCACCCCAGGGCCGGGGCCAGGGAGCAGGCCAGCGAGCCGGCGGTGAACAGGGCCAGTCCGGCCCGGAACACCAGGCGCCGCCCGATCCGGTCGGCGGTGGACCCGGCGAGCATCATGAAGGCGGCGACCGCCAGGGTGTAGCCGTCGACGGTCCACTGCAGGCCGCTGACCGAGGCGTGCAGATCGTGGCCGACGGCAGGCAGGGCGACGTTCACTGCGGTGGTGTCCAGGGCGGTGATCAGCAGGCTCAGGCAGCACACCGCCAGGACCAGCCCTCCCTGCCGGCGCCCACCGTCGGCCAGGGGCTGATGCGTCGTCATGTCCGTCCTCCTCGGTGAGTGGTGGCGCGCTCCTGATACGGCGCGCCCGCCGGTCCGCGAAGGGTGCGGTGCGGTGGGCGCGGTTTCGTGCTGGTGGCCGGGTTACCGGACGTCGGGCTTGACCTGGGTGTCGACGAAGTCGCCGATCGCCGCGAAGACCGCTGCGGGCTGCTCGATGTGCGGGAAGTGCCCGGCTTGCGGGATGGGTTGGAAGGTGGCGCGGGGAAAGGAGTCGGCCAGGGTGCGCTCGTACTCCAGCGGGGCGATGCCGTCCTGCTCACCGGCGATCACCAGTACCGGGACGGTGATCCGGTGCAGTCGCCCGCGCAGCTTAGGATCGCAGCAGAACGGGTCGCCCGCGTACACGGCCAGGGTGCGCTGGTTGGCGGCCATCGCGGCCAGCTGCTCCGGGCTGAGCGCGGCCGGGTCCGGGCGCAGTTGCGGGTTGTGGAAGGCCAGTTCGCCGGTCTTGGCCGGGCCGAGGTCGGCGGGGTTGGCCAGCTGCAGTGGCGGCTCGGGGGCGATGCCGGTGGAGGCGAGCAGAGCCAGGCAGGAGATCCGGGCGGCGTTGTCGCGCAGTGCCATCTCGGCGGCTATCCAGCCTCCGACCGAGCTGCCGGCCACCATGACGCCACGCAGGTCGAGTGCGTCGAGCAGGTCGAGGTGGGCGGTGGCCAGGTCGGCGACGGTGTCGGTGGACTCCGGACGGGGAGTGCCGTCGAACCCGGGGTGGGTCGGCACGACCACGTAGGCGTGCTGCGACATGCCGGCGGCGAAGCCTGCCATCGAACGCGGCCCGGCGCCGCCATGCAGCATGAGCACGCCGGTGCCCTCGGTGTTCTCGCCGAACTCCTGGATCGTGACGGCAAGGCCGCCCGGAAGGTGGACGGCTCGGGTGGTGCCAGTGGTGGAGACGGTCATGATGATGGTTTCCCTTTGGTATGGCGATCGAGCGTGGCGGGCCGGCACGCGCACGTCATGGGCGGCGGCGAACTTCTCGGCGAGTCCGGCGGCCCAGGACGCCGGACGGTGGGCGGGGACGTGCTGGGGCGGGTCGCAGGTGCGGCTGCTCAGGCGAAGTCGGTGGCCGGTTCGGTGGCGTACCGGCTCATCGCCTCGATCGTCGCCTCGGGGGTGAACGGCCGGCCGTCGGCGATCATGTCGCGCAGATCCCGGAAGTAGTTGACGTACAGGTCCGGGGTGAACGTGTTCAGCAGGACCGTGACGCCGTCGGTCGGATTGGCGAAGGTGTGCGGGGCGCCGGGCGGGATCATGACCAGCGTTCCGGCGGGCGCGTCGTACACGGTCTCGCCGACGGTGAACCGGGCCGCACCGGACACCACGTAGAAGCCCTCGTCGTGCCGGGCATGGCGGTGCTGCGGCGGGCCGTCGGTGTGCGGGGCGAGCGTGATCTCCCCGATGCCCAGGCGGTGCGCGGTCGTGCTGCCGTCCTCCAGGATCCGCATCCGCGTCGGGCCGAGCTGGATCGACTCGCCGCCGTCAGGGCTGACCACCGAGACGTCTGTCATCTGAACCTCCAGTAAAGAGGGAGTGCCTTCGTTATTGGGGCTGACTCTCATAAATGTAGGCGGTTGCCCTTCTTTGTGCAAGTTGACTCTCATGAAGAGAGTCGACCTGCCTTGCTGACTCCGAGTGCAGGGCGCGACGTGCTGGCGGAAGAACGCGGTCTGCATCCGTTGCCGTCGCCGTCAGTTGTTAGTCCTGTACAAGTCGGTCTGGCCGTCCGAGGCGGTCAGACCGCCGTCCACGGGTATGTGCACTCCGTTGAGATACCCGGCGTCGCGACCGGCGAGGAACGCGATGACGGCGGCGACCTCGGCCGGCTCGCCCGGCCGGCCCATGGGCACGCGCTCCACGAAGCGCCTGCGCAGCGAGGTTCCCTCGGCGAGCGCGTCGCGCAGGACCTGCCTGCTGAGCGTCACGCCGGGGTGGACGGCATTGACCCGGATCTGGTGGCCGTGGTCCAGTGCCATCGAGTTGGTCAGGTTGACCAGCGCGCCCTTGGTCATGTTGTAGGCGGCCTGGTTCCATTCACCGCGGAGTGCGGCCACGGAGCCGACATTGACGATGCATCCGCGTACCGCCCGCAGGTGGGGCAGAGCGGCGCGCGAGGCGAAGAAGACGCCGTCGATGTTGGTACTCACCATGGTCCGGTAGCTGTCCACGTCGATCTGGTCGACGGTGCCCGGAATCGCGACCCCCGCGTTGTTGACCAGCACGTCCAGGCGCCCGAACCGCTCGGCCACCCCGTCCATGGCCGCAGTGACGGCAGCCAGGTCCGAGACGTCCGCAACCCGGGGGTGCATCTCCACACCCGTCGGGTTCTCCTGGGCGGTCCGCTGGAGGGTCGCCTCCGTGCGGCCCACGAGCACCACGGTGTACCCGTCGGCGGCGAACCGGTGCGCGGTCGCTGCTCCGATGCCGGTACCGGCACCCGTGATGACGGCCACGGGGGTGGAATTCTGTTGGCTCACGAGATTCTCCTCATGCGTATGTACCGGGCCGGGGCGAGGGGTTGTCCCTGCAACTGAAGCCTAGGAAAATCGGCGCAGCACAGGCTTGAACCACAGCGCCATCCCGGCAGAACATCCGCGCCAGACGGCGCCGGACAGTGCCGGAGCGACGAAGGCGGGGGAGGACCGTCGATGAACAACGCCGGAGCTGAAGCCGACGGGTCAGGCAGGGCCACCTCCGGGGAATCCGCACACGCGGATCCGGCGCCGCGAGGATTCGACGCCTTCCGAAGTGGCTGGGAGAAGGAGATCGGCGACGGCTTCCCGCTGCCGACCTTCAGCCCGGCGACGACCCGTGATTTCCGGGTCAAGAGCCGCGCCACCAAGGTGGGCGACGTGGCCATCACCGATCTCCACGGCGCGTCGGCCATCCGGACCGAGGGCCCCCTCAACGGCGTCGAGGACCAGGTGCGGCTGTACGTCGTGAAACGCGGCTCCTGGACGCTGGGCGCCCCGCTGGCCCGCAGCGAACAGACCGTACCTGCCGGGCAGTTCCTCATCCGCCACATCGGACGACCGCTGCACTTCGAGACGGTGCCGGACACGACGGCGAAAGTGCTCGTCCTGCCCGCCGCCATGCTCAAACCACTGCTCGGGAGCCGGCAGAGCGTCAGCGGGCCGGCTGACTCCGCTGAGGTGCGGCTGCTGGCGGCCCACTCGAACATGATCTACGGAACGGTCGCCGACCTCGGGCCGGCGGGAGTACGAGCCGCCCACAGCACGCTCATCGAACTGGCGAAGGCGGTGGCGAGGCGCCGGGTCGACGATGCAGAACCCCGGCTGGCTCCCGCGGTGGCACAGGCCGCGAAGGACCTGGTGGACAGCCACCTTGCCGACCCCGAGCTTTCCGGGGCGATGCTGGCCCGTGAACTCAACGTCTCCGTACGCAACCTGCAGCGGGCATTCGCCGCGGGGGGAGAGCCGGTGACCGCTTACATCCGCCGACGGCGGCTGGAGGAAGCCCGACTCGCTCTCACCGCACCACCTTCTGGTCGGCTGAGCGTCTCGGAACTCGCCGCCCACTGGCAGTTCGCGGACAGCAGTCACTTCATCCGAGCCTTCAGGAAGCACTACGGCCGGACGCCCACCGAGTACGCCCGCTCGACGTTGGCGGCGGGGAGCTGAGCTGCGCCCCCGGGTCGAGGGTGGGCGCGTACGGGGCCGGCCTCACCGGTCCTGGGTGAGCAGCGCGCCGAGGCTGTCGGTGAGCTGTGTGCGGGTGGCTGTCGACAGCGGGGCGAGTCGGCGCTCGGTCTCCCGGTCGAGGGTCGCGGCGGCGGCATCGAGGAGTGCGCGGCCTTGCGTGGTCAGTTCCACGATGGAGGAGCGCCGGTTGGCGGGGTGTGGTCTGCGCTGGGCGTGGCCGGCCTTTTCGATCCGGTCGACGGCCTGGCCGGCGCCGCCGCTGGTGATGGTGAGCTGGTCCGCGATGTCCTGGACGCGGCAGTCGGGGGTCTGGGCGATGACGCGCATCGTCGCCGGCGAACCGTCGCCCCGATCAACCGTCCCTCGCGGCCTGCGAATCGAGGTCAGCCGACGTAGCCGACGATGTTCCAGTCCTGGTTCGCGCCACCGTTGCAGTCCCAGATCACCAGCTGGGTTCCGGCGCCGCCGAAGGCGGAGCGGGTGGCATGCCGACCAATTGCCGATCCGACCTGCCCGATGCGGGTATGCAGCGGAAATTGATCATGGCTCTGGTGCTTTTACTCGCCGATGATCTGCTGTGAGGGAAAGAGGGATAGGACCGCCGTGAATGATCGGCGACGGAATGGTACGGGTCGTATGTGGCGGGCTCAGCCTTCCAGGTAGGCGAGGACCGCCAGGATCCGGCGGTTGTCGTCCTCGGAGGGTTCGAGTCCGAGTTTGCTGAAGATGTTGTAGCTGTGTTTGCTGACGGTCTTCTCGGTGACGAACATCCGGCCGGCGATGGCGGCGTTGGAGCGGCCCTGGGCCATCAGCGAGAGGACCTCGTGCTCACGCGGGGTCAGCGCCAGCAGGTGCGGGTCGGCCGAGCGGTGGGCGAGGAGGGCGGTGACCACGTCAGGATCCATGACCGTACTGCCGGCGGCAACCTGCTTCACGTTCGCGACGAACTGGCCGACGTCCAGCACCCGGTCCTTCAGCAGATAGCCCACCGCCCCGGCGCGGTCCGACATCAGTTCCCGGGCGTAGAGCTGCTCGACGTACTGCGAGAGCACCACGACGGGCAGGCCGGGGAGCTGCTTGCGTGCCTCGATCACGGCGCGCAATCCCTCGTCGGTGAAGGTCGGGGGCAGCCGCACGTCGACGATCGCGACATCGGGCCGGTGGGTCGTCAGCGCCCGGATCAGCGAGGGGCCGTTGTCGACGGCGTCGACGACCTCGAAGCCGTTGACCTGGAAGATCCTGATCAGGCCCTCGCGGAGCAGGGCGAGGTCCTCGGCTATGACGATGCGCACGGCAGCGACATCCTTATCTCGGTGGGTCCGCCGGGCGGGCTGTCGACGGTCAGGGTGCCGTCGAAGGCCGCCAGACGGCGGGCGATGCCGCGCAGGCCGGTGCCGGTGCCGGCGTCGATGTCGGCGCCCCCGCGGCCGTCGTCGGACACGCGCATGGTGAGCAGTCCCGCGGTGGTGCCGGGGTGGGGCGTGAACTCGACGGTGATCTCGATGCGCTGGGCCCGGGCGTGTTTGATGGCGTTCGACAGGGCCTCGGCGACGGCGAAGTAGGCCGCGGATTCGACCGGTGCGGGCAGCCGCCCGGGCAGGTGGGTCACCACGGTCGTCGGTATCGGGTTGACCAGGGCCAGGGCCTTCAGGGCACCGTCCAGGCCGCGGTCCGCGAGCACCGGCGGATGGATGCCGCGTACCAGGTCGCGCAGTTCGGCCAGGGCGTTGGCGGTCGACTCGCGGGCCTCGTCCAGTAGTTGCTGGGCGGCCTGCGGGTCGTCGTGCATCAGTTGTTGGGCCAGTCCCAGGCTCATGCCCAGCGACACCAGTCGTGCCTGGGCGCCGTCGTGCAGGTCCCGTTCGATCCGGCGCAGTTCGCCGGCCTGGGTGTCGACGGTCTCGGCGCGGGAGGCGGCCAACTGTACGACGCGGGCCCGTAGTTGTGCCTGCTCGGTGGGTGTCAGCAGGGAGCGGATCACCCGGGCGTTGAGGTTCGCCAGCCGCTCGGCGGTGGTGTACCAGAGCAGGAAGAAGACCGGGCCGAGCGGGATCAGCGCGAACGACTCCTGGACGCTGTGCAGACGGAAGCCGTTGCCCAGGGGCGTGCGGAACACCTGAGGCGGGGTCAGTTCGTAGAGCAGCGGATAGATCAGGTAGAAGACGCCACCGAGGAAGAGTACGAACGACAGCCCGTAGGTGAACCAGCCGGTGATCGAGTTGGCCACCAGCCAGGCCCAGTCCCGCCAGCTCGCCGGGTCGCGCAGGATCGCCCACAGCCGTACCGGCCAGCCGCCGTCGGGTGTCGGCAGGTAGGGCCGCGCGACGGGTTCGCCGAGCCGGTCGGCGGCCCACTGGCGGTGCAGGTCGGCGAACCAGCGGACCAGGACAGTCGAGAGCAGGGTCAGCGGGATCCCGACCCCGAGCGCGACGACCGTCACCGAGGTGGTCCAGAGCGTGAGCAGGGCGGCGCCCAGGACCGCGCCGAGCAGCAGCACCAGCGACCAGCCCAGCAGGCTCAGCCGCAAGGCGAGTCCGGAACGCAGCGCGAGGCCGGAACGCGTGGCGGGGCCGGGCGCGGGATGCTCCCCGGAGGCCGGGATGCCGCCCGGGGCGGGGCGCTCGCTGGAGTGGGTCATCACGCTCCATCATCGTGCATCGGTGCCGCGTCGATTGACCTGCCGACCGACGCCAGTCCGCGATCGCAGGCCGGATCTCGATGATGACCGGCCTGCCGGGGTCCGCACAGTGGGGTTTTCTCCACCCCCTCGGGGGACCCAGCACCCGTGTTCTCTGCCCGCGCCCCCGGGACGCTGGTGTGGTCGGGAAAGCGTCGACCGGTGGGACCGGGTGGCCGGAGAACGACGCGCCGCCCGATCGATCCACACCTCATGTTCAGGAGAACCCTCATGACCGGACACACGCCGTCCCCGCGCCACCGTCGGCAGGCGGGTCTGACGCTCGCCCTGGCCGCGGCCCTGACCACTACGCTCGCCGCGTGCGGGTCGTCGGCCGCACCGTCCGTCGCGCCGCAGGCCTCCGCCCACGCGTCGCCCGGGAGCCCCGGTGCGCCGGCAGCGCGGGAGGCCCGGCTGGCCGGGCTCGCCCAGCAGGACGTGGACGCCGGCGCTCCCGGCGTGATCGTCCGGGTTGAGGACGGCAACGGGCCGGCGATCGAGATCGCCCGGCAGGCGCCCTTGACCAAGGCCGACCACGTGCTCGCCGCGGGCGACACCTTCCGGATGGGCTCGAACACCAAGACGATGGTCGCCACCGTCATCCTCCAACTGGTCGCCGAACACCGGCTCCAGCTCACCGACCCGGTCGAGAAGTGGCTGCCCGGCCTGATCCCGAACGGGTCCGCGATCACGCTGCGGATGCTGCTCGACCACACCAGCGGTCTGTTCAACTACGCCAACGACCCCGACGTCCTGAAGGCGTTCACCGGCCAGGACACCAGGGTGTGGATGCCCGGGGAGCTGATCGCCGCAGCCGTCCGGCACGACCCGCTGTTCGCGCCCGGTGCGCGGTACTCCTACAGCAACACCAACTACGTCGCGCTCGGCCTGGTCGCCGAGAAGGCGTCGGGACACAGCCTCAGCGACCTGATCCAGCAGCGGATCACCGGGCCGCTGCACCTGGAGAACACCTACCTGGTCACCGGCTCCGACGAGGCGAAGAGCCCCGCTCTCGCCCACGGCTACGAACCCGACGCCGCCCAGCTCGCCCCGGTTCTTCCCCCCGGCACGCCCCCCGGGACCGCGTTCGCCGGCCCCGCCCGGCCCGCCGACCACGTCGACACCACCTGGATCAACCCCAGCACGGAATGGGCCGCGGGCGGCATGGTCTCCACCGCGCAGGACTGGGCCCGCTTCGACACCGCGCTGATGTCCGGCAAGCTCCTGCCGCCCGCCCAGCTCAAGGAGATGCAGACCACCGTCGCGGAGGAGAGCGGGAATCCGAACCGGTACGGGCTCGGCCTGGAGCAGGTGGTCACCCCCTGCGGCACCGTCTGGGGCCACGTCGGCCAGGTCCCCGGCTACTCCAGCGAGGACTACACCGACAGCACCGGCCGGCGCACCGCCTCGGTCTTCACCACCACCATCTTCGGCCTCGCCCCGCCGAAGACCGCCGCCGCCGACCAGGCCGTGGTGAACGCCGCGGTCTGCACCATGCTCGACAAGCCGATCCCCACCACGCCGCCGTCCCCCGCCGGCTGACTCCCGGGCAGCCGCGCCGGCACTCCGTGCTCGTCCCCTCTCACTCTCCGTACCGCTGAGAAGGTTCTTCAGCCATGTCCGCACTCGCCAGATGGTGCTTCCGGCACCGCCTCGTCGTCGTCGGGATCTGGGCCGCGCTGCTGGTCGCGCTCGCCGTGCCGTACGCGACGCTCGGCACCCGCTACTCCGACGCGTTCAGTCTGCCGGGGCCGAGTCGTCGAAGGCGCAGGCGCTGCTTCAGGCGTCCGCGCCCCAACAGGCCGGGGACAGCGACCAGATCGTGGTGCACGTGCGCGACGGGTCGGTCCGGGACACCGCCGTGCGGCAGAAGGTGACCTCGATGCTGGACCAGGTCGCCAAGCTGCCCTCGGTCGCCTCGGTGACCAGCATGTACGGCCCCACGGGAGCGCCCCAGATCAGCCGGGACGGCAGGACCGCCTATGCGACGGTGACGTTCGACGCGCCGGCCGACCGGATACCGGCTACCGACGTCACCCGGGTCGTCGATACCGCCCAGGCCGCTCGTGACGCGCAGCTGGGCGCGCCCAGCGATGTACCGGCCCTGAACACGCTGGTCCAGGCCGTGCGCAGCACTCCCGGAGTGGCGTCGGTGGTGGCCGAGCCGGTCACCACCGGGACCGGGCTGTCCGTCATCGACGTGGTCCCGGTCAGTGCGCCGCAGGACGAGGCGACCGGCACCCTGGTGACCCACCTGCGCAAGGACGTCGTTCCGGTCGCGGAGCGGGGAAGCAGCCTGAGGGTCCACGTCGGCGGTGCGACGGCGGCCTCCGGTGACCTGGGCGGCGTGCTGGCGGGCAAGCTGCCGCTCTTCCTCGGGGTGATCGTCGGACTCGGCTGCCTGCTGCTGATGGTCGCGTTCCGCAGCATTTTGGTACCGCTGACCGCCGCCGTGATGAACCTGCTCGCCTCGGCCGCCTCCTTCGGCGTCGTCGTCGCGGTGTTCCAGTGGGGGTGGGGCTCGGAGGCGCTGGGCCTGGGCAAGGCCGGGCCGGTGGAGGCCGCGCTTCCCGCGATCATGCTGGCCATCCTGTTCGGCCTGTCCATGGACTACCAGGTCTTCCTGGTCAGCCGGATGCACGACCTGGGCTGGCTGGCCGACCTTCTCACCCTGCCCCGCCAGGTCCGCAGCGCGAACGCCCGCCTCGCCCCGCAGGACGTCGCACCCGGTGCGGACGCCGCGGTCGGCCCGGCGCTGAACGAATCCGTCCGCTGACCGACGGATTCACCCGACGACAACGAAAGCCCAGGTGTCCCCATGACCACGCCAGATTCCCGCAGCGAGGAGCTACCGACCAACTGGGGACGGTGGGGTGCCGACGACGAACTCGGCACCTTGAACCACGTCACCGACCGGGCCCGAGCCCGCGCGGTCGCCGACTCGACCCGGGCCACAACGTCACCGGCAGCGATCTCGACGCGGCCGAACAGTACGCCGGCGTCAACGTCGAATCCGGGGACGCGATCGTGGTCCGGGGTGGCTGGAGCGCGGCCGACAGCCCGCAGCCTGTCGAGGAAGTCCGATGCGCCTGCCAGTCGGCCGGATCCAGCTCGGGGAACATCTGCGCGGGTGGCCGGGTGGCCATCTCGTGCTCCAGGACACGGTCAACCCTGACCCGGCCCAGCATCATCGTCGTCATCGGCTATCGGACGGTGACGGGAGTCAGCACGAACCCGTCGTCAGGCCGCCCGGTGCGGACGGCCTGACGCCGCTGGGTGGCGGTCTGTCAGACGGTTGCTTCGAGGACCACGTCGACGTTGCCGCGGGTAGCGTTGGAGTACGGGCACACCTGGTGCGTCGTCTCCACCAGCTGGTCGGCGGTGGCCTGGTCCAGACCGGGCAGATACGCGCTCAGCTTGACGGCCAGGGAGAAGCGCTTGCCCTCGTCCAGGGCGAGCAGGCTCACCGTGGAGGTGATGGTCGACCCGGTCAGCTTCAGCTTCTGCTCGCCGGCGATCAGTCGCAGGCCGTTGTGGAAGCAGGCCGCGTAGCCGGCGGCGAACAGCTGCTCGGGGTTGGTCTTGTCGCCGCCGGGGCCGCCCATCTCCTTCGGGACGGCGAGCGCCGTGTCGAAGACGCCGTCCAGGGTGCGGACTTCGCCGTTGCGGCCGTCGCCGGTCGAGATGGCCTCGGTGGTGTAGAGCACGGACATGGTTGTCTCCATTCGTGGATTCCACGGGGTGTGGACACGGGATCGTGCGGGGTCGCCGAAGAGGTCTTCGGCAGGTTTCGGGCAGGCTGAAGCCGCCTGCGGGTCATCAGGACCAGGATGTGTCGGGTGCCAGGGGAAGCCGGTGGTGTCGTCGGACGTGGATCGGGCCGCTAGGAGGCGGACCTTTCGCACGCCGGACGAGCTTGTTCGTCCGGGGCCCTGGTGGGAACGGTGGTCTCGGCGGCGGCCCGGGCGAGCAGGGTCAGCGCGGCCTTCGAACCGGCCTCCGCGGTGACGGCGACCAGGCGCTGCCCCCGACCGTTCGGGACCGCCATGGCCTGCTGGGTGACGTCCAGAGCCCCGACCAGTGGATGCCGCATCCGGTAGTTCGCGATGTCCCAGGCCCGAACCTTGTGCTCGGACCACATGGCGGTGAACTCCGGGCTGTGCACCACCAGTTCGCCGATCAGCGCGGCCAGCAGCGGATCGTCGGGATGCCGCCCGACGGCCATCCGCAGCCGTCCCACCACGTCCCGGGCTTTCTTCGGCCAGTCCTCGTACAAGTCGCGCGTATGGGCGTCACGGAAGACCAGGCGCGCGGTGTTCGGCCGCTGAGCAGGATGCTCAGGGCTCTGAGGGTCGAGGTGCCCGGCGAACAGCGCGTGCCCGGTGCGGTTCCACGTCAGCACGTCGCTGCGCCGGCCGAGCACGATGACCGGAGTGCTGTCCCCGAATGCCTCGACCAGCTGCCGCGTCGTCTCGCTGACCTGCTCGGGGGCCGGCTTGCGAACTCGCTCGCCCCCCTTGCGCACCACACCCGCGGCGAGATCGCTCAGGTGTCGGCGCTCGGTCTCGTCCAGGCGCAGGGCACGGGCGAGGGCGTCCAGGACCTCCTGGGACGCGTTGAGTGACACACCTTGTTCCAGCCGCGTGTAGTACGACTCGCTGACCCCGGCGACCAAGGCCAGTTCGTCGCGCCGCAGTCCAGCGACCCGCCGGCGCTCATCGAACACCGGCAACCCGACGTCTGCGGGTTGCAGCTGCGCGCGGCGGGTCCGCAGGAACTCTCCCAGTTCCGACTTACTGCTCATGGATCCGAGTATGGGCTTGCCGGGCTGCGCCTACCTGCCCCTGCCAGTGTCAGTTTCAGCTCGGGCTTCCGGCGGAGCCGAGCCCCCGATCTGATCGTGCGAGGCCCCGGCCCGCCCGGCGACCCTTGGGGCCAGCCGCACCAGCAGTTCAGGCCGCTTCTTGTACCAGTGCCTGGTCGAACTCATACCGCCCGGAACTCCTCGCGGGATGCGGTCTCGGGCCGCCCGTGGTCGGGCGGCCGGCCAAAGGTTCGGATACCTGAGGCCGGTGTCGTGTTCACGCGGAATCTCGGATGAAACGTGTCCGAGTTGGGTGCATGCCATACCCGCATAGGGTTCATATGCCATATTGCGGACAGGATCCCGACGAAAGGCATGTCATGAAGGTCGCAGTCATCGGCGGTACCGGGCTGATCGGGTCGCAGGTCGTCAAGAATCTGAACGCCGCCGGGCACGAGGCGGTACCGCACTCGCACTCCACCGGAGTCGACGTCATCAGCGGCCAGGGACTGGACGAAGCGGTGGCGGGGGCCGACGTCGTCGTCAACCTGACGAATTCCCCGACCTTCGACGAAGCCTCCCTCGCCTTCTTCCAGACCTCGATGGACAACCTCCTGGCCGCGGCCCAGAAGGGTGGCGTCGGCCACTTCGTCATCCTCTCGATCGTCGGCGCGGACCAGGTGCCGGAGCTGGACTACTACCGTGCCAAGGTGCTCCAGGAGAACGTCCTCGCGGCCGGGCCGATCCCCTACTCGATCGTCCGGGCAACGCAGTTCATGGAGTTCATGGACGCCGTCCTGTCCTGGACCGCCGACGACGCCACCGTCCGGTTGCCCGCCACGCCGATCCAGCCGATCGCCGCCAAGGACGTGGCCAACGCGGTGGCAGAAGTCGCCGCGGGCGCCCCGCTCGGTGGCATTCGCAACATCGCCGGCCCCGAGATCTTCCCCCTGGACGAACTGGGCCGGATCACCCTGTCCCGCAAGGGCGACAACCGTACCGTCGTCACCGACCCCACCGCCGGCATGTTCGCCGTCGTCAAGGGTGACGTCCTCACCGACAAGGACGCTCACCTCGCCCCCACCCGCTACGCCGACTGGCTCTCCTGACCCGCTCGCGCCGTCTCAAACCCGGGTGGGGTGGGCGGTGACGCGGCGATGTGCAGGCGACGGCTGCCGTGTTCGAGGAACGCCAGCGCGTACAGACGGCATCCGATGCAGCACCTGCACCGGCAGGCCCCTGCAGCAGTGCTGCCAGGAACGCCCGGTCGCTCGCTTCGAACCGTACCCGCTGGCCGCTCAGCTGCCGCTCCAGCACGGTGATCTGATGGCGCAGGGCCAGGATCTCCACGTCCTTCTCGCGGTCGCTCATCGGCAGCAGTCGCAGCATCGCGAACGCGTTCGTCACGCCCAGGTACGCCAGTCGTAGCAGCACGGTCGATCATCA
The DNA here is from genome assembly GCF_029892105.1 of Kitasatospora sp. GP82. GTDB lineage: Bacteria > Actinomycetota > Actinomycetes > Streptomycetales > Streptomycetaceae > Kitasatospora. The sequence goes on from NZ_JARZAJ010000019.1 coordinate 18,179, forward strand.
TGCCGCGGAGCTCGTCGGCTCTGCCAGAGCGCCGAACCGACCGACGAGGTCGGCACTTGTACACCCTCACACAGTGCCTCTCACCAGGGCGGATGAGGTCCTCGGCAAGGGCGGCGCGCGTCTCCGCAGCACGCGATCACTCACGACCTTGATCGACTTTCGCAACGGACCCTAACCCAGGCGATCGGCCCAGTTCGCTGGTACACGCCCTGCGGGGCCGGGGGTCGGCTGATCGGCGGGGTGGCTGTCCGGCGGTGCCAGCTGCGGACCCGACACGTACATCTCGGAGGTCTCGTAGTTCCAGAACCAGCTCTCGCCCGGTTCGAAGCTGCGGATCACCGGGTGCCCGGTGGCTTCGGCATGGGCGGTCGCATGCTTCGACGGCGAGTCGTCGCAACAGCCGATGTGGCCGCAGAGCGCGCAGCGCCGCAGGTGGAACCACCACCCGCCGACAGCGTCGCACTCGGGGCATCCGGTACCGCTCGGCGGGACCGAGGGGTCGATTCCGTTCCGGGAACTCATGACGGCTCCTGTGGGGCGTTGGAGTCGGTGGAGGTCAGAGGGAGGCGTACCTGGAACCGGGTGTCGCCGGGGACGGATCGCACCCGAAGGTCACCGTGGTGCTTGTTGACGACGATGCGCCACGAGATGTCCAGGCCGAGGCCTGTACCCTCACCCACCGGTTTCGTGGTGAAGAACGGGTCGAAGATGCGGTCGCGAATCTCTGCGGGCACCCCAGGTCCCGTGTCGCCGAACTCGACGAGGAGATGGCCGCCGTCCCGCGCGGTGCGCACCGTCAACGTGCCTTCGGCGTCCGTGCTCTTCATCGCTGAAACGGCGTTGTCGATCAGATTCGTCCAGACCTGGTTGAGCTCGCCGGGGTAGGCCGGGATCTTCGGCAGCGTGCGGTCGTACTCCCTGACGACAGTGATGCGGGGGCCGATCTTCCCGGAGACCATCAGCAGCGTGCTGTCGAGCAGTTCATTCACGTCGGCGACCTGGTAAGGAGCCCGGTCGAGTTGGGAGTACTGCTTGGCCGCGGTGACGAGGGCCGAGATTCGGGTGGTCGAGTCCTCGATCTCGTTCATGAGGAGTTCGGTCTCGACGGTGTAGTTCAGCCACCGTACGGCGCCTTCCAGGGTGCCCTCATCCACGGCTGCCGCGACCTGGTCCAGCCAGTCGGTGTCGAGGCCCGCCTGGACGAATGTCGGCGCCAACTGCCATCCGTCCGCGATGCCCTGGGCCTCCAGCCAGTCGGAGACGGCGTCCTCCCGGTCCGAGGCTTCGAGTGGGCTCAGGGTGCCGGCGGTCTTGGCGACGCGCTCGGCCGCACGTTCCTGCACCTCGACGAGTGCCTCCAGGCTGTCGCGCCGGTACGGGCCTGCCGCGATGGCGCCGAGCTTGTGGCGCATGCCGGCGACCCGCTCCCGGAGCGCCGACGTCGCTCGCACCGCCGCCGCGGCGGGGTTGTTGAGCTCGTGGGTCAGCCCCGCGGACAGCGACCCGAGAGCCAGGAGCCGTTCTCGCTGGCCGACGGCCTCCTGAGTGTTCTTGATGCCGAAGAAGAGCCCCTCCAACAGATGCACGGCCATGGGGAACCAGTCGCGCATGATCCCGGCGAAGGTCTCCGCGGGAAGCACGAAGAACCGCGAAGGCTCGATGACACGCAGGGAATTGTTGTACACCTGCTGCACGCGGTCGCCCAGGTAGGCGTGGAAGGCACCCGCGTAGACACCGCGGCTGGAGCTTCGGTTGACCTCCACGTCGTAGTTGCCGATCCTGCGCGAGAGGATGAGGGTCCCTTCGAGCAGCACGTAGAAGCAGGCGGCCGGGTCGCCCTCCTGGTACACGGGCCCCGGTTCGAACGCCTCGACACGGCCATCGCGGCACAGCCGCGCGATCTGGTCGGGGGCCAGCTTCTCGAACAAGAACAGCGTGCCGATCTCCTCCTGGCTGCACGGCATCGGCTGCCCGTTCACGACTGCTCCAGATACCGGTGCACGAGCATGACGGCCATGGCTCCCTCGCCGACGGCGGAAGCGACGCGTTTGGCGGACTCGGCGCGCGCGTCTCCCGCCACGAACACGCCGGGCACGTTGGTTTCCAGGTGGTACGGCGGCCGGTCCAGCTCCCATTCGGCCGGCGGACGCCCGTCCGCGGTCAGATCGGGACCGGTCAGGATGAAGCCGCGCGAGTCCCTCAGTACCGTGCCCTCCAGCCAATCGGTCAGCGGGGCCGCGCCGATGAACACGAACATCCACTGGGCATCGACGAGTTCCGTGTCCCCGGTCGCCGTGTCGCGCAGGGTGAGCTGCTCCAGTTGGCGCGTGCCGTGGGCGGCCTCGACGACCGTGTTGGTGCGCACCGAGATCGTGGGCGTGCGCTTGACCTGCTGGACGAGGTAGTAGGACATCGAGGCGGACAGCGATGGTCCGCGCACCAGGATGGCGACCGACTTGGCACCCCGGGCCAGATACATCGCGGCCTGGCCGGCGGAGTTCGCCCCGCCGACGATATACACGTCGTGGCCTTGACACGCGGCCGCTTCGGTCAGCGCCGAGCCGTAGAACACCCCGCACCCGGTCAGGTCGGCCACGCCGGGCGCCTCGAGCTGCCGGTACGACACGCCGGTCGCGAGGATCACGGAGTGCGCGGCGACCGCGGAGCCGTCCGAGAACCGAACGACGCGCGACGCGCCGTTGATCTCCAGCCCGGTGACCTCGCGTGCGGTCAGTACCTCGGCACCGAACTTCGCCGCCTGGCGCCGGGCCCGGTCGGTGAGCTGCGCCCCGGACACTCCGTCCGGGAAGCCAAGATAGTTCTCGATCCGTGAGCTCTGGCCCGCCTGGCCTCCGGTCGCGGAGCGTTCCACGAGGACGGTACGCAGACCCTCGGACGCTCCGTACACGGCCGCTCCCAGACCGGCGGGCCCGCCCCCGATGATTGCGAGGTCGTAGAAATGGGCCACCGGAGTCGTCGCCAGGCCGACCCGGGCGGCGAGGCCCTGATCATTGGGCTCGATCAGTGCCGTGCCATCCGGAGTGATCACCAGCGGGAGCCGCAAGCCGTCCTGGCCAGCGGCACACAGCAGCCGCCGACCTTCCGGTTCGTCGGACGAGTACCAGCGGTACGGCACCTCGTTGCGGGCCAGGAATTCCCGTACGCCCCACGAGCGAGCCGACCACCGGTGTCCGACGACCTTGGTGACGGCCACCGGCCGACGATCGGTGGCCCTCCAGGTCTCCAGCAGATCGTCCACGACCGGATAGAGCTTCTCCTCCGGCGGGTCCCAGGGCTTGAGGAGGTAGTGGTCGAGGTCGACCACGTTGATCGCATCGATTGCCGCATTGGTGTCCGCGTACGCGGTAAGGAGCACCCGCCGCGCGCCCGGATACACATCGAGAGCCTGCTCCAGGAACTCGATGCCGTTCATCTGCGGCATGCGGTAGTCGGCCAGGATCACCGCCACGAGGCCGCCCCGCAGCTTCAGCTCGCGTAGGGCGCCCAGCGCGGACTCCCCGGACTCCGCGCGCACGACGCGATACGCCTCGCCGTAGCGTCGCCGCAGGTCACGGGCAACGGCACGCGACACTCCGGGGTCGTCGTCCACGGTCAAGATGACGGCCCGCGCTGCGTCGGCAGCCTGTGCCATGCGTCTCCTGCCCCGGGCTGGCAGGTTCCTCGCCCTGGCGTCGCCAGCCCGTGTACGCCTGTACGCCGGTGACATCCATTGTATGAGTGGTTTTGTGGCTTCGCTCCGAAGAACCAGGATGTACCGGCCAGCTCGACCAGCGGTCCAGATTGAGGCTTCACCCTGCGGTTGGACACCTGGAGGCTGGGACATGTGAGCCCGGAGAAGCAGGTTCAGGTGGGAACCAAGAGCAATATGAGTCAAGCGGTGTACGGCGGAGTTCAAGCGGGATGCGGTCGCACTGGTGCGCTCGTCTCCGCACCGGAACGTCACCGAGATCGCCCGGGAGCTGGGGTCAGCCCGGAGGGGCTGCGGGGCTGGGTGAAGCAGGACCGCGCCGACCGGGGCGAGGGCGGTCCGGGCGGGCTGACCAATGCCGAGCGTGAGGAGCTTGCAAGAGCCGAAAACCCTGTCGCGGCCTGCTGTTCGGGCTGGCCTCGATCGCCCTGATCAAGGTCCTGCAGCGGGCCCTGCCGGTGCGGGGCGATCGCATCGCCGCCCTGTCGCCCGACCCGAACGGCCTCGATGCCTGGGTGACCGCGGGCACCACGGTCTTCGACCTGCCCCAGAGCACGGTCCTGCCGGCCTTCGACGACACGCACACCCATCTGATCTTCGCCGGCCACAGCGCGCATGACGTCCCCGTCCACCAGGCCCGTACCATCGCCGAGTTCCTGGACCTGATCCGGCAGCGGGCCGCCACCACGCCCGAGGGCCGGTGGATCCGCACCACCACCAACTGGCAGGAACTCAACCTGGCGGAGCGTCGCATGCCCACCGCCGCCGAACTCGACCAGGCCGCCGACCGCCACCCGGTCCTGGTCAAGCGCGGCGGCCACAACGACGTCGTCAACACCTACGCACTGCGCCTGGCGGGAATCACCGATCACGCCCCCGACCCCGCCGGCGGCGTGATCGGCCGCGACGCCGACGGCCGACTCAACGGGCGGCTGATCGACAACGCTCTGGGCCTGGTGGAGCGGCTCGTCCCCACGCAGGACCGGGCCCTGCGCATTGCCGGGCTTCGCCTGGCCAGTGGTCAGTACGCCGCCGCGGGGGTCGGCACCGTCCGCGACTGCGCGGTCTCGCTCGACGACTACAGCGTCTTGCTGGCCGCCCGCGAGGCAGGCGCGCTCAGCGCCCGGGTGCGCGCGCTCATTTCAGCGATCGGACTGTCCAGCGCGGCCGAGGTGGAGGACCTGCTCGATGCCATGGAGGACTGGCGCTACGACGCTGATCCGTGGCTGCGGGTATGGGGGGTGAAGTTCGTCCTCGACGGCGGACTTGAGGCCGGAGCCACCGAGGAGCCCTACGCCTGCGACCACGCCTTCTCCGGCACGCTGACCTGGGAACCCGACGCCCTGGCCGAAGCCGTGGAAGCCGTGGTCCGCCGCGGTTGGAGGGTCGGCACCCACGCCTACGGCGACCGTGCCGTGCGCATCCTCCTCGACGTCTACGAACGCGTGCTGCGGAACAGTCCCGGCCTGCGCAGCTTCGACGGTGGGTCTCCGAGAGGCTTGTCAAGCGGTCAGTTGCGGGGGTACGTCGCCGCCGAGCAGAGTGATCAGTTGGGCGAGGAGGGCGTCGAGTTCGCGGCCGACCTCGGTGATTTGCGGGTTGTCGTAGCTGGTGAACAGCAGGCTGGGCTGGTCGACGGCGAGTTTGGTGTCGCCGTCGGGGTCGTCGTAGAGCAGGGTCCGCAGTGGCGCGTGCAGCATGACGGATGGATCGTGGCGGAACATGCGTTCCGCGATGGTGTGGTTGCCCATCAGGTACTGGGTGGCCTTCCAGAAGGACGACGATCCGGCCATGGCGGCGGTGATGTCACTGCGGTAGTAGCGCATGAAGCCGTGCGGGGCGTTGATCTCGGCCAGTTCGAGCGTGGCCTGCCAGGAGGCCATTTGGAAGAAGCGGGCGAAATCGACCTCCGGAACGAGGGTTTCGTAGTGGTCGCGGGCTGCGTCGTATGGGCGGGGGAGCGCCACAACAAGCCGCCGGGTGGAGTGGTCGATGACCGTGCTGCGCGTGGTCATGGCTGTGCCTGTTCGTTGCCGGAGCGGACCGGTTCGACGTCGTGGATGTCGAGGGTGATGGACGGCAGGTTGAGGTTGACGCTGTTGTCGGGGTTGCGGCGGAAGACTCGACGGCGCGTGGCCACGAGTAGGCCCCCGAACGTCTTGTCTGGAGGCCAGCCTTTCATCGCCCAGATCGGGCCGCCGATGGAGATGTCGATGTTCAGGCCACGCAGACTGTGCCAGAGTTCCTGGCCGCCGGCCGTGGCGATCGCCAGGTCGAGGAGTTCGTCACTCATGGGCCGGTCCTTTCCGGGGCGGTTTCGGCGTGAGAGCTCAATCCGGTGCCCGTGTGGCGGCGGGGCCCGCGGACGATGACCAGCCGGCGCCTCCAACGGTGAATCCACAACGCAGGAGACGCTGGACAACACTCGGAGACGGAGGGGCTTCAGCCAGTGAACACGCCGGGGTTCTTACGGACGAAATCGGCCACCCCTGAGGGAGGCCGCCCGGTGACCTGCTCTACCCCGTCCGCCTTGCGGTCGTATCGATTCTCCGCATGAAGGCGAGCCATGGTGGAGATGTGCTGGAACACGTGGTCCGGCAGCCCCAGCGGCCTGAGATCGTCGTCGATCCATTCCTGCAGGGGGACGTTGGTGTAACCGACCGGTCGGCCCAGGGCTGCGGAGACCTCCTCCGCCATGGCGGTGATGTCCTCCGAGCGGGGGCCGGTCAGCTCATAGATCCGGCCGAGGTGCGGGGCCGGATCGGCCAGGATCTCCTCCACGACCGAGGCGACGTCGCCGGCGGCTACGGGGGAGGTTTTCGCCCGGCCGAAGGGCAGTCTGATGCTCCCGTCCTTCGCGATCGAGGAGAAGCCGACACGGAACAGCGGGTTCTCCATGAACACGGTGGGCCTGATCTGGACGACGGGCAGGCCTGACCAGTCGAGGACCTGCTCGACCAGCCACTGCTGCCGCTGCTGCACAGACTCGGAGGCGCTGGCGAGGTCCATCTCGGAGACAGTCAGCTGCGACATGTTCACGAACGCTTCCAGGCGTTCGGACGCACGCGCGACGGCCGCCACCGTCACGGCAGCCTCCAGATACTGTGCCGACACGCCCATGCCGAAGTACATGCGTCCACAGCCGGCCAGGGCGTCGGCGACGTCGCCCGTGCGCGTCAGGTCTCCGACGACGACCTCGGCGCCGGTCGCGCGCAGCGCCTCCGCCCGCTCGTCATCACGACGCACCATGGCCCGGACAGGCAGGCCCCGCTGCCGAAGGCCTTCGACCACGGATCGTCCGACGGCGCCGACGCTGCCCGCCGCGCCCGTCACCAGAACGGGCGGCATGCTCGCTTCCGGGGTGCGGTCCATAGGGGCAGCCTGCGGTGAGCACAGCCAGGGCGCAACCGGAGCCCGACGAGCCGCCGGGGCAGAATACGGCAGGGGTCACTCGGCCGCCCACGACACGCTCCACGATCGCGTCGCCGGCAGCGGCGGCTACCAGGGGCGGACGAGGACGAGGCCGACCTTGCCGGGCCGTACCGCGTGTTCCACGGCGTTGGCCAGCTCGCCAAGGCCGTACGTAGCAGCCACCTCGAACTGGTCCTTGAGCCCCAGCGCGATCTGCTTCGCGGTCGCGACGTCGGATGCCCGCCTCTCGGCGGAGGCCTCGGACGACCACCGACCGATGTTCTTACCCCGCAGCGTCAGCGACTTGTGCAGCAGCGTCGACGCATGCACCGACATCGGCTCCTCGGCGATCTGCCCGTAACTGACCAGCTTCCCGCCCGGCGTCAACAGGTCAAGAAGGCTCTCCGCCAGCTTCCCGCCGATCGGGTCGAAGGCCACACTTACCGGACGGCCGCCGGCTGCCTTGCGGACCTCGTCGGCCCAGCCCGGATCCTCTGTCGCCACGACCGGCACGTCCGGGAACCGCTTGCGCAGTTCGGCGGCACCGCGGTCGCTGCGGACGACGTTGACGAGCGCCACGTTGTGGAACTGGGACACGCCCGTCACCAGCCGCCCGACCGACGAGCCCGCAGCGGTCTGCACCAGAAGACCGTCGTATCCGAAGGCCAGGTGCTCCTCGGCCTCACGGCGCAGCATCACCGTGGTGAGCGGGTTCACCAGCATTTGCGCGGCGACCTCGTCCGACACCTCGTCCGGTACGGCGACGACCACCTCGGCGTCCGCCACGATCCACTGGGACCACGCCCCCGGCTGGGGGAAGACCGTTACGCGGCCGCCGACCTCGACACCCGGCGCCATGCGCGTTCCCGGGCCGATCGCCTCCACCACGCCGGTGGCCTCCACGCCGGCCGGAACGGGCTGTGCAGCCTCCCCGGGGTAGGCCTCGATGGCCTGGAGATCACCAGGGTGCACGGGGAAGGCCGTGGTGCGGATGAGGACCTGACCACCCCCGGGCTCTGCCGGCTGCGGCTCCTCGATGACGGTCAGGACGTCGGCGGGCAACCCGCCACGGGTGTAGACGACACGACGGTTCATGATTCTCCTCGTGCGCGCTGGTGTGTGTGGGGCTTGGCCGGGGCGTCAGCCGACGTCCTGCAGCAGCAGGTGCTTTCCGCTGAGTGCACCGTCCAGCTGCATCAGCCGCCCGCCCTCACGCAGACTGCCAAGGTCCAGGGCGGCGAATCCGAATTCGTCCAGCAAGCCGGCCCACGGCTGCCTTCGCGTCGGCGTCGTCGCCCGCATAGAAGGCCACTAGCCGTCCTTCGGCATGCCGGGGGTCCGCGGCGATGAACGGGGCGTACAGGGTGTTGAGAGCCTTCACGACCCGGGCGCCGGGAAGGTGGCCGGCAACCCACTCGCTGCCCGTGAGGTCACCGACGTCGTACCGGCCCCGGTAAGGGCTGGCCGCTGCGAACTGATTCGTCGTGTCGACGACGATCTTCCCGGACCAGGTGGTGAGGCGTGTCAGTTCCGGCACGGCGAAGAACGGCACCGAAAGGAAAACGAGCTCCGGTTTCGCCGCCTCCTCGGCCGTGACTGCGCGGGCCTTCGGCCCCAGCCTGTCCACGAGGGCTTCGAGGGTCTCGGGGCCCCGGCTGTTGCCGATGAGTACCTCATGGCCGTGACGGATGGCCTTGTCGGCGACCGCCTGTCCCACCTCTCCTGCGCCGAGTACGCCAATGGTGCGGTGTGCGCTCATGTGTTCGTCCTTGATCGTGTGCAAAGACCGTGCGGGCTGCCCGGCATCGGCTCGTGCAGCCGACCCGGCGGCGTGCGCACCTGCCGTGCGTCCCGCCCGAAGCCCGGTGCCTCAGGTAACGGCCGCTCGGCGGAGGCACCGGATGAGGCTGCGGAGATCGGGGGCCGAGCTCGGCATCCAGGCTGCGGCCACCCGCCTGCCGCTTCGGTGCTGTGCCGTGAGGACGCCTACACGCGGTGAGGGTTGAAGTCCAGGAGGACCTTGCCGTTCTTCCGCAGGTACGCGAGGGCCTTGGCGAAGTCCTTGGCCTCGTAGACGGGGGCGGGGGGCAATGCGAGCTTTCCCTCGGCGACCAGCCGCGCGGACTCCGCGCCCAGGGCCGGATGACGGGGTAGGTACTCGTCCTGGTACATCCAGAACTCCGTTGTGGTGATGTTCTTCGCCTTCAGCACGTTCTGGTCGGGAGTGAAGGGCTCGCCACTCATGTAGCCGTAGATCACCAGCAGGGCGCCTTCGGTCAGCACGTCCAGCAGCAGCGAGGTGGCTTCTCCGCTGACGCCGTCCAGCCCCAGCAGCACGGGATCGTTGCCGATGCTCGCACGCACGCCCGCGGCCACGTCCGGCGAGTCGATCAGCACGATGTCGGCGCCGAGTTCCTCGAGTTCGGTGACGAGCTCCTCGCGGCGGACGATGTTGATCGTGCGAAGCCCGCGCTCCTTGGCGAAGGCGATAACGGATCGGCCGACCCCACTGTTCGCCGCGTTCTGCACCACCCACGAGCCGGCCGGAAGGTCACGCGACTCGACCAGCAGACCTCCGGTGGTGGGATTGATGCTGAGCATCGCCGCCTGGTCGAGGCTGATGGACTTGTCCACGGAGGTCAGCTTCGCGGCCTCCGCCAGGACCTGTTCGGACCAGGCGAAGGTGCCGAAGGGAAGCAGGACCGTGTCGCCGGGGCGGATGTGGGTGACGTCCGGCCCCACGGCCACGACCGTGCCGGCTCCCTCATTGCCGATGACGCTGGGCAGTTCGGGGCGGACCGGGTAGATGCCCTGCGCCAAGAGCAGGTCGTGGTGGTCGAGCGGGGCGTACTCAACCCGGATCAGCGCTTGCCCGGCGGCAGGAGCCGGAGGCTCGGGAACGTCCACGACCTTCAGGCTCTGCTCCGGCTCCCCGAACTGGGTGAGGTGAATTGCGAGCATGCAACTCGACTCCTTGCAGTGAGTGCGGACGAAGAACGGGGTGAGCAGGTGCCTCGGCCTCCGCGCCCTGGACCCTTTCCGTTAGAGGGTCCCGGGGCGCGGCCTGCCTCAGGCGTCTGAAGTGACCGCCTAGTGCTTGGGATCAAGGACGAACGAATCAAGAACGGCGGCCGCGGCCAAGCCGAGCGCCACATACCCCGAGTGCGGGAACAGAGTCAGGCCCGCCGCCGCGGAGGCGCTGCCTGGCAGGGCGACGAGGATGCGGGCTGCCCGGCATCGGCTCATGCTGCGCGTTCAGCCTGCAGGGACCTGCAAAGGGAACCGTGCGCCTCCGCTCGTGAAGTGATCCACGGCCACCTGCCGACGCCCTCGTTGCCGACGGGAGTCTTCGGCTTCCCGCCCCGAGGGACTACTTTGTTCAGCCGGTTTTGTAGAAACCTGAGATGCCCGCGATTCTGCGGGCCACCGGGTTCGCCGCCCGCCACCGCGAGGCCTTCCCCCGTCCCATTGTCAGCTCGGGTGCGGCCTGACGCACCCGGACCGTGAGGCTGTCGAGGCCCGCGTCCCTGCGGCATGGCTCCGCCTGGTTTTCCGGCCGGACCGGTCCATGGGCGGCGAGGTAGACCATCAGCCGCCAACGGGGGCGGAGTGCCCATGTGCAAGCCCGCGCGCACGGGCCCATGCGGCGCGGGCTGCGTCAGAACAGTTCGGCTGCGCCGCGGGCGCGCTCCGGCAGTCAGCGGGGGACGGCGACGGCGACCTTGCCGACCAGTCCGCCGGCTTCCAGGTGGCGGTGGGTGTCGGCGATGGCGTCGAGAGGGAAGGTCCTGTCGGTGACTGGAGTCAGGTCTCCCTTGGCCAGCCCGTCCCGGACGAAGTCGACGGCCTGACGGCGGCGCGTGTCGTCCAGAGTGATCTCCAACATCTCGAAGCCGCGAATCGTCAGGTGCTCGAACAGGACCTCCCCGACATCGAGTGGGGCGGGCTCGGGGTCCAGAAGGCCGTAAAGCACAAGCCAGGACCCCATTGGCGTGCTTTATCAGTGAATTAGCTAGTTCGAATGACTCTGGGCTGATCCGTTCCGTGTCGGGGAAGGATCACCGACGCTTACGAGTGCCGTGCACCGCCGGCCGGCGGACAGTCGCCGCAGCCGTGCCTCTGGGGAGGGGACAGTCGTGTCAGCACAAGGCAGCGCGGGGGCGCGCGCCGATTGGGGGGCCGAGGCGGTCCAACTCCTGGCCGGTGTCATCGACGTGGGACTGGAACAGGCCGAGGGACTGCTGCGCCGGATGCGCGGCGTGCTCGGCCGCTCCGACCTGCACGAGATAGCAGCGGACGGGCACGAGGAGCTGCGGGCACGCGGCGAGCTGCTGCTGGGCCGCCTCGCCCCCGCATCCGAATCCCATCTGGAGGCCGTGGCACGCCGCGCGGCAGCCTCCCGTCGGCCGTCGCCCGATGCCTGAGCTGCTGCCGGGTCCGGCGCTCAGGTCGCGGGTCGACGAGGCCCTGCGCGTCTTCGTTCGGGAGGAGACCGAGCTCCTGGTTGCCATCGACGCCCAACTGGAGCCGGTGGCTGAGCAGTTGCGCCAGGCTGTGGCGGAGGGCAAGCGGTTGCGTGCCGCGTTCGCCTACTGGGGCTGGCGGGCCTCGGGCCAGCCGGACAGCGAGGCCATGGTCCGGGCCGCGGCGGCCATGGAGTTGGTGCACGCGGCGGCCGTGGTCCACGACGACCTGATCGACGACAGCCCGATCCGCCGTGGTGTGCCCACCGCGCACCGAGCGCTGCGCTATGCCGTCGCCGACGGGCCGGGGTGCAAGGCCCAGGGCAGGTCGCTGGCGATGCTGGTGGGCGATCAGTTGATGTCCTGGGCCGGCCAGATGTTCGCCGGCTGCGGACTGCCCGCCGCCTACCTGGCACGGGCCCGCCCCCTGTGGGCCACCCTCGCCCGCGAGCTGATCGCCGGGGAGTGCATGGAGATCCTGCGCACGAGCTCAACACCCAGCGCAGAGAGCTCACTTGAGATCATCCGCTACAAGACCGCGAAGTACACCGTCGAACACCCCCTGCACCTGGGCGGCTACCTCGCCGGCGCGCCGCCTGCACTGCTCGACAGCTTCACCGCCTACGGGGTGCCGCTGGGCGAGGCGTTCCAACTCCGCGACGACCTGCTCGGTGTCTTCGGTGACCCGCACCGCACCGGGAAGTCCAACCTGGACGACCTCGCCGGCGCCAAACCCACCGCACTGCTCGCCCACGCCCTCACCGGCGCGACACCCGCCGACCGCGCGCACCTGCAAGCCCGGCTCGGCCGAGGCAGCCTCAGTGCGGCGGAGCTGGACCAACTGCGGGACATCATCGAGCGCTCCGGCGCCCGCGCCCGCGTCGAGGAAATGATCGCCCAACGAGCGACGGCCGCCCGCACCGCCCTTGAGCGGGCCGCACTCCCGCCGCAGGCCGCCGCAGCCCTCTTTGAGCTGATCGCCGCGGCGACCGCCCGCACGTCCTGACACCGCAGACACCCACCGAGAGGGCACCCCGTGACCGTGACACCCGAGGCGATGGACGCCCTGCGTCTGGCGGGCGACCCGCCGGCCGACGACGTGGTGGACGCCCTGTTCGAGCGCGGCGACATCGGCAAGTTCAACACCCTGATGCGCTGGTTCGCCCAGAGCGGCCAGCCACTGCCCGACGACGTCCCCGAGGAGGCCCGCGACTACCTGCACGCCACCGCCACCCCACCCGACTGGGTCGACTGGGACCAGATGGAGAAGGCCCGACTGTTCTTCATCCGCAACAACGTCCACATCTCCACCGCGCTGTCCTTCGCCGCGATGCCCGCCTGCTACGTCATCCCGCACGTCGCCCGCCTGCTCAGCGCCACCCACTCGCTCGACTATCCCTCCAAGCGGATGGCCGAGACCGGCCAGTTCACCCTCTACCTGATGCGCCCCGACGCCTTCGAGGCCGGCGGCCGCTTTCTCCCCGCCGCCCAGAAGGTCCGCCTGCTGCACGCCTCCATCCGCCACCACCTGCGCCGCGAGAACCACTGGGACGAAGCCGCCCTCGGCGTCCCGATCTGCCAGGAGGACATGATCGGCGGCCAGATGATGTTCTCCATCCAGGTGCTCGACGCCCTGCACCGGATGGGCATCCACATCTCCAACGAGGGCGCCGAAGCCTACTTCTACGCCTGGCGCGTGGTCGGCGCGATCCTCGGCGTCGACACCCGGGTTGCCCCCACCGACCTGGCCGAGGCGCGCGACTTCTCCGACCTCTACATGGCCCGGCACATGGGCCCCTCCGGCGAAGGCGTCACGCTCACCCGCCAACTCATCGACCTGTACGAGCAGGTCGTCCCCGGCACCCTGTTCGACCCGGCCGTCCCCGCCCTGATCCGCTACCTGATCGGCGACACCTGCGCCGACTGGCTCCAAGTCCCCCGCTCCCCCTGGGACAAGGCCATCACCCTCGCCCCCACCCTGCTGGGCATCCTGGAGCGCATCGAGGACTCCTCCCCGCTCGGCGCCTGGGCCCTGGACCGCCTCGGCGACCTCACCACCCGCTTCGAACTCAGCTCCCTCACCCGCGGCCGGGTCATGCAGTACGCCATCCCCGAACACCTCCACGACGAACACGACGTCACCTCCACCAAACACCGCACCGACCCCTGGACCCCACCCCCGCTCTCCACCCAACTCCCCAACTGAGCGCCTCAGGCGACGATCCGAGCCTCGTGGACGGCAAGGTTTGTGCGGTTGGTACAAGTCGAGACCTTCCTCTACAGCTACATATCTGGTCTTGCCTCTTTCGGATCTGGGGGACTATCAGGATTCCGGCTCTGGCTCGTAAACCGGCCCTCGGCCGTTCCCCAGACTGTGCACCTGGACACTTCACTCAATGCGCTGCCGGTCCTACACTCGCGGGTGGACCGCAAGGCTCACACGGCCTGATCTACTCCAACTGATCCACAGGTCTGACCATCTGGGCGTACGGGGTGTGTGGACTTGTACGGGAGACGGGACTCCACCCGGCCAGCCGGGGCTGCCTGGTCCTGCTGCTCCGCGCAAGGCTGGCCCACGCGACTAAAACAGCGGAAAACGTCCAGCGGCCCCATGACAGGCCGCGACACTCTCAGGGGGAACACTCATGTTCGGACACCGCACAGCTACGCTCGCAACGGCCGCGGCGCTGAGTGTCGGCGTGCTCATCACCGCTGCGGGGAGCGCCTCCGCCAACGATATCGTGCCGATCAGCACCAGCCACTGGGTCGGTCTGTACAACGGACCCAGCACCGCGGACGGCATCGCCGAAGGGCTGCCCCCCATCGCCCCTGGGGGCAGGATCTTCGCCCAGTGCTGGACCGTCGGCCAGAGCATCGGCAACTACGGCGACACCTGGTACCGCACGAGCGACGTGGACTACAACGACGGCCACGGCTGGCTCTCTCTCGATAAAAACGTATACGTCTTCGCCGGGTACGCCGACAGCAACGCCCGCACTGTCAACCGGGATCCCAATATCCCTCAGTGCTGATGACACCGAGCACATGTCGCCTCCGGGGTGAGGTACTGGCTGACCGCATTTCTCGCAGGAGCAGCCAACACCGCGGTCCGACCAGCTGCCGACCGGTCACGGCCGCTCTCCATGGAGCCCCTTTCCCCGTGCAGGACGAGCCTGGGCGACTGGTTCGTGGCGGGTTGGCCCGCTCCTGAGCGGGGAGTACCGGGCACGGCCTGAGGCCAACGCTCGCGGCCGACCAAGTAGGGGTGACGTATTGCTGCCCGCCGACCGGCAAGGTCGGCGGGCAGCAGGGTGGCGCACGACTCCGGAGCTGTTGGCTCAGTCTCGGGCGCCGGCGATCCGTTCGTAGCCGGAGCCGTGGACCAGCGCGAGCACGATGTACTCGAAGACGGTGCGGTCCGGAACCCGTCGCCGGTGACAACCCAGTGGGTGGCTCTCGGCGTACCCGCTCCGCACGGGCAGAAGAGCAGCGAATTGATCCCACAGGGGTTCCAAGAGGCATCATGGGACCGCAGGCACGAGCCCTCCGGGTGATCACTGAGCGTCAAGAACTCCATGATCACTCAGGCTCGTGCCTGCCTTGCGTGCGGGCCTGTCTGGGCAGCCCTGCCCACCATTTGCCGGTTGGTCTTAGGCCGTCGTCTGGCTTTATTCACGAGTGGCGACAGCGGTTGTTCAGTTCTCCGGGAGGCGCTCTCTCGGGGCCGAGGTCGATGTTCACGGGAACGGACAGCACCCGGTCGGCGGCACCGTCGCCGAGAGAGGTTCCTTCTCGGTGGCTGCGGTCCTTTGGCCGGTGGAACCGCCAAGGACCCGACCCGGCAAGGGCCGCCGCCGCGGGCCCGTTCCCTTGGCGGCGGCCCGGTGCGGCTCAGCTCAGCCGCGTCGTGGCGTATGCCTCGATGGCATCGCGCTGGTACGCGGCCAGGCCCGGCGCGATCACCTCGTACGCGGCGCGCCACTGCTCGTTGTCTACGCACGAGCGCCCGATCGCGCGGTACTCCTCGGCCGTGACCGTCCGGAACTCGGACAGGGTCCGGTACTGGGTGTGGACCTCGGCCTGGACCGGGTCGGCGGCGGCGGGCAGGCCGGCGGCCAGCAGCTCGGCCAGCCGGATCATCTGCGCGGTGCGCTCGCGCTGCCCGGCGTCGATCTCGGTTCGGAGTCGGTGGCGCACCGGCTCACCTCCAGCGTCGGCGGCCGGGGTGGCCGCCGGGGAGGGCCGTTCGGGCCGTCGCGCGAGACCGCGCGGCCCCGCCGCCGGGTGCGGCCGGGGCGTGCCCGGGGCCGGTCGGCCCTGTTCGAGGGGCGCGGTGTGCGCGGAGGGTGGAGGTGTACCGCTCAGGGGGGCGCCACGGACCGAGGAGTCGCCATGTCCACCGCCCGGCACCTGCCGCGCACCGTCGAGGCGCTGCTCGCCGACGGGACCACGGTCGAGATCCGGCCGCTCGGCCCATCCGACCGCGCGGCCGTACTGGACCTGCACGCCGTGCGGATGTCGGACGAGAGCCGCCGGCTGCGCTTCTTCGGCGCCAGCCGGAGCGCCCCGCAGCTGGCGGTCGACCGGCTGTGCGCCGAGCCGAGGCCGGAGCTCCTCGCGCTGGGTGCCTGGGCGGGCGGGGAACTGGTCGGGGAGGCCGATTGCGAGACCGTCCAAGCGCGCCCGGATACGGCCGAACTGGCCGTCGCGGTCGCCGACGACTGGCACCACAGGGGCGTCGCCACCCTGCTGCTGGAACACCTGATCCACGCGGCACGGGAGAACGGCATCCGTACCATCGAGGCCGACACCCTGGCGGGCAACCTGGCCGTGCACCGGGTCTTCTCCGACCTGGGCCTCCCGGTCCACCGCCACCTGGAACAGGGTGAGGTCCGGGTCCGCGTCCCGCTCGACGAGACGGACGAGCACTACCGCGCGGCCGTGGACGAGCGGGGCCGCAGCGCGGACGTCGCCAGCCTCGCCGCCCTGCTGCGACCGGCCTCCGTCGCGGTGGTGGGAGCCTCGCGGCGGCCCGGGTCCGTCGGGCAGTCCGTACTGCTGAAGATCCGTCAGGACGGCTTCACCGGTGAGCTGTGGGCGGTCAACCCGTACGCCGCCGAGGTCGCGGGCGAGCCAGCGTACCCCTCGCTGAGCACCCTGCCTGGTACCCCGGACCTCGCCGTGCTGGCAGTGCCGCCGATCGCGGTGGCGGGCGCCGCCGAGGAGTGCGGCCAGGCCGGGGTGCGTGCCCTGGTAGTGCTCACCTCCGGCCTCGGGGTCGACACCGCACGGCAGCTGATACACGCGTGCCGGCGCCACTCGATGCGGCTGGTCGGCCCGAACAGCCTGGGCATCGCCCAGACCGACCCGGAGATCCGGCTGGACGCCGAGTTCGGCGCGGTGTCGCCGCTGCCCGGCAGCGCGGGGGTGGCGGTGCAGTCGGGCGGAGTCGGAATCGCCTTGCTGGAACGACTGACCTGGCTGGGCATCGGCGTCTCCAGCTTCGTCTCGCTCGGCGACAAGTACGACGTCAGCGGCAACGACCTGCTGCAGTGGTGGGAGAGCGACGGCACCACCGACGTCGCACTGCTGCACCTGGAGTCCTTCGGCAACCCGCGCGCCTTCTCCCGCACCGCCCGCCGGGTCACCCGCAAGCTCCCGATCATCACCGTCGACGCCGGACGCTCGCCCGCCGGCCGCCGGGGCGCCGCCTCGCACACCGCCGCAGCCGCCACACCGACCGTCACCCGCGAGACCCTGTTCCGCCAGGCCGGGATCACCGCGACCCACAGCCTCTCCGAACTCGTCGACACCGCCACCCTGTTGCACAGCCAGCCGCTGCCCTCGGCGCGCTGCGCGGTCGCGGTGGTGTCCAACGCGGGCGGCGTCGGCATCCTGGCCGCCGACGCCTGCGCCGACGCCGGACTGACCCAGCCCGAACTGCCCTGCGACCTCACCGCCGAGCTGCGCGACCTGCTCCCCGGCGGTGCCTCCACCGCCAACCCGGTGGACACCACGGCAGCCGTCCGGCCCGGTCAACTCGCCGCCTGCATCGACACGTTGGCGCGCAGCCGGGCCGTGGACGCCCTGCTGGTCTGTCTGGTCCCCACCGCGCTGTGCGCCGGTCCGCAGGATGATCCGGTCCGTGCCCTGCTCGACGGCCCGGCCCGCCGGCGCATTCCGGTCGCCGCCGTCCTACTCAGCCAGGAGGTGCCGGTGCGCTACCTGACCTGCGCCGACGGCGGGTACATCCCTTCGTACGCCGACCCGCAGGCCGCCGCGCGGGCCCTCGGCCACGCCCGCGACCGGGCCCGCTGGCTGGCCGAACCGCCGAGCCCCGAGGCCAAGATCCCGCCCGGCTGCGACCCGCAGGCCGCCCGGCGCCTGGCCGAGGCCTTCCTCGCAGCCAACCCGGACGGCGGCTGGCTCGACCCGGCCCTCACCGTCGAGCTCTTCGACTGCTACGGCCTGTCGCTGACCGTCTCCATCTGGGCCCCGGACGAGCGCGGAGCCGTCATCGCTGCCCAGTCGCTGCGACAGCTGGGCCACCGGGGCGAGGTTGCGCTGAAGGCGTACTGGCCGGGCCAGGTGCACAAGAGCGCACTCGGCGCGGTCCGCACCGGACTGGCCACGGACAGCCAAGTCCACGACGTGTTCCGGGAGTTCACCAAGCGTTTCGGCCGGCAGCTCACCGGCGTGGTGGTCCAGCCGATGGCCGCCCCCGGGCTGGAGCTGCTCGCCGGTGTCGTCCAGGACCGGGTCTTCGGCCCGCTGGTTGTCCTCGGTCTCGGCGGTACCGCCAGCGAGGTGCTGGACGACCGCACTGCCCGGCTCGCCCCGCTGACCGAGCGGGACCTGGCCACCATGGCCACCGAACTGCGCAGCTCACCACTGCTGTCGGGACGCCAGGGCGCCGCAGCAATCGACCTGGCCGCCGTCCAGGACGTGCTCGCCAAACTCTCCCGGCTGGCCGCCGACCTCCCGCAGCTCGCTGAACTCGACCTCAACCCGCTGATCGCCCGGCCGGACGGAGTGATCTGTGTGGACGCCCGGGTCCGGCTGGAGCCCCGGCCGTCCTTCGAGCCCTACCTGCGCCGGCTGCGCCGCCCGGCCGCCACCGAGGAGCCCTGAGAACCATGAACCACAGCATCCTCGACGGCACCCCGACCGAGACCTTCGCCGATCCGGGCCACGCCCACACCCCCGGCCGCGCCCTCATCCGTACGTGTATGAGCCGTCCCGCCGTCGCGGTCACACCCGACACCGACTTCGCCACCACCCGCACCCGGAGCGACGCCGCCGCACTCTGCCTCCAACTCGCCCGCATCCAGGGACTCACCGGTCTCACCGACCGGCTCCGCTGGGACGTCGACGACATCGAAGGGCGGGCCGACCCATGACCGGCTCCGAGGCGGTGACGCTCCTCGACACCCGCCGCATCAGCGCCGTGGTGCTCGACGCCGACGGCGTACTCACGGACTGCCTGCCGCTGCGCACCACCGCCTGGCGGGACACACTGCACGCCTTCGCCGCTCAGTACGCCCGCGTCACCGGCGACGCACAATCCCCGCTGGACGCCTCGGCGGACCTGCCCGCCCACCTGACCGGCCTCCTGGACGAGGACATCGCGGCGACGCTGCTCCGTCCGCACACCCGCCGGGTCGACCTCGCGGCCGACCATCTCGGCCCGGCCGAGGCGGACCTGCGCCGGATCCTGGCCCGTCACGAGGACCAGCGCTTCACCGAACTCCTGGACTCCGACAGCCCAGTGGCCCGTCCCGGCGTCCACCGGTTCCTGCTCGACCTGCAGGATGCAGACATCACCGCGGCAGCGCTCTCCAGCGGCAGGCACTGCCGTCGGATGCTGCGCCGGGCCGGGCTCGACCAGCTGGTCGAGGTCTGCGTGGACGCGCAGGACACCGAGCACTACGGGCTCGCCGGACCGCCCAACCCGGCGCTGCTCCAGTTCGCGCTGCGACTGCTGCACACCAGGCCCGAGCGTGCGGTGCTGTTCGCGGACACGCCCGCCGTCCTGGAAACGGGGGAGCGCAGCGGCTTCGCCCTGATCATCGCCGTCGACCACCGCGAGGCGGAACGGGCCCGGCTGCTGAGCGGTCACGAGCCTCTGGTGCACGGCCTGGACCAGGTCGAGGTGCGGACGGGCCGTCCGATACCGCTCGGGTTGTGATCGGGCCGCCACCTGCCCGTACGGCCCCATCGATGCTGTGTCGGGACCGGAAATCCTGCTCATCCGGGTAGTTCTGTGCAACAGATGGGCCGGAGACAACCGGGCATGGCTGCAGCGGTATACGGCAGCAGTATGAGGAGGTACGCCGAAATGAAGTGGCTCGAATCCGGCCCGGTCGGTGGGGGCTCGGTGTTGGCGGGCACAGGCCGGGCCATCCGTGACGAACGGTCGCCCTCATGAGTGCCCCGATGGCTCCTGCGGCCGACGACGCCGTGATCGGCAGGGAGGGCTTGGCAGCCCTGGTCGACGTCCTGCGGGCACGCGGCTTCACGGTGATCGGTCCGACCGTGCGGGGCGGCGCCATCGTGCTGGACGAACTCGAGTCCGCCGAGAGCCTGCCCTACGGCTGGGGCGTCGAACTCGAAGCCGGGCAGTACCGCTTGCGGGAACGGGCGGACGGAGCGGCCTTCGCCAACGCGGCCGGCCCGCAGTCGTGGAAGACGTTCCTGCACCCGGCCCGGGTACGCCAGTGGCGGGCCGAACGCTCCGACGGGCAGCTGACCTTCGAGACGGACGACACCCCACCGCCGCGCTTCGCCTTCCTCGGTGTCCGCCCGTGCGATCTGCGTGCCATCGCGATCCAGGACCGGGTCCTCGCCACAGGCCGACACGCCGACCCGGTCTACCAGGGACGGCGGTCCGGGGCGTTCCTGGTGTCGGTGGAGTGCACCGAGCCCGGAGCGACCTGCTTCTGCGTGTCGATGGGCACGGGCCCGGCGGCCGGTCCCGGCTACGACCTGGTGCTGACCGAGCTGGCCGACGAAGGCGGCCACCGGTTCTGGATCCGCAGCGGCAGCCCGGAAGGTGCCGAGGTCCTCGCCGAACTCCCCGGCCGGATCGCCGATGACGCCATCCGTGAGGCCGCTCGTGAGGGAGTCTCCGCCGCCGCCGACCGGATGGGCCGCGCCATGCCCTCGGTCGACCTGCACCGGCTGATGGCGGGCACACTCGAAGCCCCGCGCTGGGACGACGTCGCATCCCGCTGCCTGACCTGCGGTAACTGCACCATGGTCTGCCCGACCTGCTTCTGCACCACGACCGAGGACGTCACCGATCTGACCGGGGACCACGCCGAACGATGGAGGCTGTGGGACTCATGCTTCGATCTGGACCACTCGTATCTGCACGGGGGACCGGTGCGCCCCTCGTCGCGCAGCCGGTACCGGCAGTGGCTCACCCACAAACTGGGTACCTGGTACGACCAGTTCGGCTCGTCCGGATGCGTCGGCTGCGGCCGGTGCATCGTGTGGTGCCCGGTCGCCATCGACATCACCGAGGAGGCGGCCGCCCTGCACGACTGGGCCAACCGGCCGGCGGACAACGGCGCGGCACCGGAATGACCGATCCGCCCTCCCTGCTCGGAGCCCTTCCAAAGACGCACCGGGACCGGCTGCTCGCCCTCGCCCGCGACAGCTCCTTCCCCACGGGGGAGCGGCTGTTCGACGAGGGCGGCCCGGCCGACCGCTTCTGGCTGATCCGCTCCGGCGAGGTCGCCCTTGACCTGTACATCCCAGGCCGCCAGGCACCGGTCGTGGAGACCATCGGGCCAGGGCAACTGCTCGGCTGGTCATGGCTCTTCCCCCCGTACCGCTGGCACCTGGGCGCGCAGACACTCGTACCGGTGGACGCGTGGGAGTTCCCTGCCGACCAGGTCCGGGCGCTGTGCACGGCGGACCCAGAGCTCGGCTACCAGCTGACGCTGCGCTGCGCCGAGGTGATCGGCGAGCGGCTCCAGGCCACCCGGATCCGCCTGCTCGACCTCTACGCACCAAGCACGGGCGTGTCATGAGCAGGGTCATGCCACCTCTGCCGTACCGGGTGACTGCCACCCACCCGGAGACCGCCGATGCCGTCTCGCTCGAACTGCTGCCCGCTGCAGCGGCGTTGCCCCGCTTCCGGCCGGGGCAGTTCGCCATGGTCTATGCCTTCGGTGTCGGCGAGGTACCGATCTCGGTCAGCGCGATCCGACACCAGGACGGCGCCCTGGTGCACACCGTACGCGCGGTCGGCGCGGTCTCCGGGGCGCTCTGCCGACTGCGGCCGGGCGACGTCGTGGGCTTGCGCGGGCCGTACGGCACCGGCTGGGACCTGGACTCGGCTGCCGGGGCTGACGTGCTGGTGATCGCGGGCGGTATCGGGCTCGCCCCGCTGCGGCCGGTCGTACACCAGGTGCTGGACCGCCCACGGCGGTACGGCCGCCTCGGCGTCCTGGTGGGCGCCCGTACCGCCGAGGACCTCCTCTACCGGGACGAGCTGCGGCACTGGCGGACCTCGGCCCAGGTCGAGGTGACGGTCGACCGCCCCACTCCCGGCTGGCAGGGCACCGTCGGCGTGGTCACCGGACTGCTCGACCGGTCCGAGCTGCGCGCCGAGAACACCTGCGCACTGCTCTGCGGGCCGGAGGTGATGATCCGTCACACCGCGCAGGCGCTGATCGCACGCGGTCTGCCCGCGCATCGCATCCAGGTGTCGCTGGAACGGAACATGCGGTGCGGCACGGGGCACTGCGGCCACTGCCAGCTCGGCCCGCTCCTGCTCTGCCTGGACGGACCGGTGGTCGACTACGCCGGATCCCAACCCCTACTCGCCGTCCGGGAGTTGTGACATGAACGACGACAGGATCCCCACCCTCGCGGTCTGGAAGTTCGCGTCTTGCGACGGCTGCCAGCTGACCCTGCTCGACTGCGAGGACGAACTGCTCGGCCTGGCCGAACGAGTGCGGATCTCGCACTTCTTGGAAATGTCCGGCGCGGAGGGCTCGGGCGAAGGAGAAGCGGCGACCCTCGCCGGGGTCGGTCCGTACGACCTCTCCCTGGTCGAGGGATCCGTCACCACGGCCGAGGACGCCCAGCGGATCCGCCGCATCCGGCAGATCTCCCGCCGCCTGGTCACCATCGGGGCCTGCGCCACTGCGGGCGGTGTACAGGCCTTGCGCAACTTCGCGGACGTGGCCCAGTTCCGCGCCGCCGTCTACGCCCACCCGGAGTACATCGCCACCCTGGCGACCTCCACCCCGATCTCGGCCCACGTACCGGTCGACTTCGAGCTGCGGGGCTGCCCGATCGACCGCCGCCAGCTGCTGGAGGTGATCACCGCCTACCTGGCCGAACGCAAGCCGAACATCTCGGCGCACAGCGTCTGCTTCGAATGCAAGGTGCGTGGTACCACCTGCATCACCGTCGCCCATGGCACCCCGTGCCTCGGGCCGGTCACTCACGCGGGCTGCGGCGCCATCTGCCCGGCCTACGACCGAGGGTGCTACGGCTGCTTCGGGCCGTCCAACAGCCTGAACCTGGAGTCGATGGTGCGCCAGCTTAAGCACGACGGCATGAACGACCAGGACGTGATGCGGGTCTTTCGGACCTTCAACGCGGCCTCCCCCGAGTACGCCGCACTGCCCACCCTCACCGGCCAGGACGCCGCCGCCGAGGAGGAAGCCCGATGAGCCACCGGGGAGCCAGGATCCTGCGCCTGGACGCACTCGCCCGGGTGGAGGGCGAAGGCGCCGTGCACCTGACGATCAGCGACGGCCAAGTCACCGACACCCGCCTGCGGATCTACGAGCCGCCACGCTTCTTCGAGGCCTTCCTGGTCGGCCGAGGGCACACCGAGCCGCCCGACATCACCGCCCGCATCTGCGGAATCTGCCCCGTCGCCTATCAGATGACCGCCTGCCAGGCCATCGAGGCCGCCTGCGGGGTAACCGTTGACGGGCAACTGGCGGAGCTGCGCCGCCTGCTCTACTACGGCGAGTGGATCGAGAGCCAGTCTCTGCACATCCATTTGCTGCATGCCCCCGACTTCCACGGCCACCACAGCGCCGTCGAACTCGCCTGCGAGCAACGCGAGCCCGTGGAAAGGGGGTTGCGGATCAAGCAGGCCGGCAACGCCGTCATGGAGCTGCTCGGCGGCCGCGCCATCCATCCGGTCAACGTCCGGCTCGGCGGCTTCTATCGAGTACCGGCACGGGGCGAACTCGCACCGCTGGCCGAGCAGTTGCGCCGGGTGCGGGACGACGCCCTGGAGACGGTGCGCTGGGTGGCAGGCTTCGACTTCCCCGACGCGCAGCTCGACTGCGAGCTGCTGGCCATGCAGGAAAGCGGCCGGTACGCCATCGACTCCGGCACGCCCACCGCCCTGAGCCTGCCGGACGGCACCGCTCCAAGCCGGTCCGCCGCTGAGCACCGTTTCCCCGTCGCCGAGTTCGAACGGCATGTGGTCGAGGAACACGTCCCGTACTCCACCGCCCTGCGATCGAGCCTGGACGGCCGACGCCACCTCACCGGCTCACTGGCCCGGTACGCCATCAGCGGCCGCTGGCTCCACCCGACGGCAGCCGAGGCCGCACGGGCGGCGGGCCTCGGCGACCCGGCCGCTGGCGAGGCCTGCCGCAACCCGTTCCGCAGCATCATCGTCCGCGCGGTCGAGGTGGTGCACGCGGTCGAGGAGGCACTGCGGATCATCGACGCCTACGAACCGCCTCCCCGGCCCCACGTCGAGGTCCCGCCGCGCGCGGCCGAGGGCTGCGCGGCCACCGAGGCGCCACGCGGCCTGCTCTATCACCGCTACGCCATTGACGCGGACGGCAACCTCACTCTCGCCCGGATCGTCCCGCCAACCGCCCAGAACCAGGGGGCGATCGAGGAGGACCTGCGGCGGCTGGTGCAGTCCCGCCTGGACCGGCCCGGCGATTCCCCCACCGACGAGGAGCTGGCCGTCCTGTGCGAGCGGGCCGTCCGCAACCACGACCCGTGCATCTCCTGCTCCACCCACTTCCTCGACCTGACGGTGGACCGGAGATGACGGGCCGGGTGGTCGTGATCGGCGTGGGCAACCCGTTCCGCCGGGACGACGGGGCCGGGCCGGCCGTCGTCGAGGCACTGGGTGGCCAGGTGCCCGAGGACACGCTGCTCACCGTCAGCGACGGCGAGCCCGGCCGGATGCTCGGCCTCTGGAGTGGCCAGGACAGCGTGATCGTGGTCGAGACCGTGCATGCGCACCCGGGAAGCCCGGGGCGGCTGCACACGCTGGACGCCGAGCAGACCGCCCGGTGCGCGACCGGCCCGGCCAGCAGCCACGGTCTGGGTCTCGGTGAGACCGTCGCTCTCGCCGCGGCGCTGGACCGGATGCCCGGTGAACTCGTGGTCCACGCGGTGGAGGGTGAGGACTTCGGCCTCGGTCCCGGACTCAGCCCACCGGTCCGGGCAGCACTCCCGGAACTGGTCCACCGGGTGACCACGGCCGTCCAGGAGGCGCAGCGGCGACTGTGCTCCCGGACCGGCTGAGCTGATCGCAGGAGGCTTTTGCGAGTTCAGTCCTTGGTACCGCGCAGGACCACCACGGGGCAGTGCGCGTGCTGAGCGCAGTGCTGACTGACGGACCCAATCAGTGCACCGGTGAACCCGCCGTGCCCGCGGTTGCCGACGACCAGCAGAGATGCTCCCTCGGCGGCTTCGAGCAGCACTTGAGCCGCGCTGCCCCGGCTGACCACGGACTGGATCCCCACCGGCCGCTCGGGTCCCACGACTTCGTCGATGGTCGCGCTCAGCACCGAGCGGGCGACGCCCTCGGGGGTGGGGTTCTCCGGGGTGGGCACCCACGAGGACAAGCCGTAGAGCTGCGGGTAGTCCCAGGCGATCACCGCCTGCACCACACCGGTCACCAGTCGGGCCTGTCGTACCGCCCACCGAAGGGCGTCCTGGGACGGTTTGGAGCCGTCCACCCCGACGACGATCCGCTCCTTTTCGGCCTGGATCTCGACCATGGTTTCTCCTTACGTCGAACGCTGCGCCCAGCGTGCCCCGCGGGACGTTCGGGCGGCCACTTGCCTGCCTGTTCGAGCCGGTGACCGCCTTGAAGCCGCTACTGCCGGGGCATGTCAGGTGCAGGCCCGATCTGCTGGAGGTGCATCCGTGACCAGCGGCAGGCGATCGTGCCAGCGGGCTGCGGGGTCTTCCCGCGGTTCGACCCGCGGCCGGTGACGTTGCCGGGCGGGAAGCCCCGACAGCCCCGGCAAGCCGAACCCGCACTACCCGGAGGGGCAGTGCGGGTTGGAAGCGGGTGAGCAGCTACTACCCCACGATCGTGAACCGCTGGTTGAATCCACCATCGCAGGTGTACTGGATGATCGGTGTGCCGTCCGCCGGGCTGCGCCCCTTCACGTCGAGGCACTTGTCGGCGAACGTCCGGATCTCGTACTTACCGTCGCCGACCGGCAGGATCCTGAACCGCTGGTTGAATCCACCATCGCAGGTGTACTGGATGATCGGTGTGCCGTCCGCCGGGCTGCGCCCCTTCACATCGAGGCACTTGCCGGCGAACGTCCGGATCTCGAACTCACCGCCCTGTCGCCTGTCGATGGTCGGGGATGCCTGAGCCGCGGTGAGCGGCGCCATCGCGGCGGCTGCCATGCCCAGGACAGTCAGAACACGCCATGCCTTCGAGGAGGAGCGCACGAAGCCACCTCTTTCGTGGGAGGTTTACCTGTCCGCCCCAGCGTCGACTGTCCCAGTGCCCTGGAGTTACGCAAACGGCCCGGCTTCACTCCGTCGCAGCAGCACAAACCCACCGACGAGTGAACCGGTCGAACCCCGCTGACGGCCCGGACGGTCGCTGTCGGTTGGGTGAAGGGTCACGGCCGGGCTGAACGCGGCCTGGCAGGTTTCGGAGCGGGCGCGGGACGCGATGGGTGGCACGGCCCGCGGTGCTGGCCGGTCCGGTGCGCCGCATGCCACCGTCCGCCAGCTCCGAAGACGCAGTCATGGCAGACAGGAGGCGGAAGTTCGACGCGGAGTTCCGTGAGGGGGCTGTGCGGATCGTCGCCGAGTCCGGCAAGACGCTGGCCGAGGTAGCGCGGGATCCGGGGATCAACGAGACCACCCTGGCAACCTGGGTCTCGCGGGCCCGGCCAGCCGCTTACACGAGGGCCTGGCTGCAGAGGAAGGCCTCTACGAAACCAGGGGATTGACACTCCAGCGGACGTGACCTTAATCCGTCGGCGCCCTGGCGCCAGCGCCGCGGCGCGGACGGACGGGCTTGTGCCCGGCACGTCCCGGCTATGAGCGTAGCCGCGTCCGGTCCGGCCCGTGTGGCCCGGCGGGCGGTGCCCGGCAGGGCAAGGCGCGGCTGCCCTTGCGGTCGGTGCACCGGTGCAGCGCTATTCGGTTCCGATGGCCGTCAGGACCGGGGTGCGGGCCGCGCGGTGCGCCGGCCACAGGGAGGCCAGCAGACCCGCGACTGCTGCCAGGATCAGCAGGGCGGCCAGGCGCGCTGCGGGCACGCTGTGGTGGTAGCCGGGAAGGTGTCGTGTAATCAGTTCGCCACCGGCCCAGCCAAGGAAGACGCCCAGGGCCGTGCCGAGCACACCGCCGAACACGGCGATGATGAGGGCTTCGGCGCGCACCATGCCGCGCACTCCCGCCCGGGGCAGACCGATCGCCCGCAGCATGCCGATCTCGCGCTGCCGCTCGGCGACGGACAGGGCCAGGGTGTTGATGATCCCCAGGAAGGCAACCGCGATGGACAGCGCGAGCAGGGCGTAGAGCAGATTCAGCATCCGGTTGGTGTCATGCGCGGCTGCTTGGGCCAGGTCGTCGCTGCTGTCGATACGCAGGGCGGGACTGTCGCCGAGGACGTGGGTGAGGGTGAGCTGCAGCGCGGGGCTGGGGTGGTCGCGAGTGCTGAGAAAGACCTTCTTGGCGGTGTCGGTGCGGGAGGGCAGGGTTGCGGCATCGATGAGGATGCCGGTCAGCAGGGTGTTGGGCTCGTACACGCCCGTCACCGTCAGCTGGGCGGACTGTCCGCCGGGGAGCTGGGCGTGCAGCGGGCTTCCCGGTGCCCAACCGTAGGCGCGGGCGTCGTCGGTGGGCACCAGGACCCTCGGGCCGCCGAAGGTGTCGGCCGATCCGCTGGTGACCCGCAGGCGCAACATGTCGCGCACGGCGGTGGCGGGAAGGGCCAGTGCACTCTGCGTGGCCTGATCGATGGTCAGTTCTGCCTCACGCATCGCTGCGGCGGTGGTGACGTCGGGGCTGGCGGCCAGGCGTCGTTCCACCGTGCCGGACAGGGGGCTGAGGTCCTGCATCGACACGACGTAATCCGCCTTGAGCACGTGTGCGCTCTGGGCGTTGGCTGCGGCGAGGCCGCCGGCCGCGATCATGGTGAGCGTGGTCACCAGGCTCACGCCGACGACCAGGGATGCGGCTGCGGCCGCGGTGCGGCGCGGGTTGCGGGCGCTGTTGCGTTCGGCGAGCCGTGCGCTGATCCCGGCCCGGGCAAGCAGCGGGCGGGCCAGGGCGAGAGCCGGCCCGACCAGCATCGGCATGAGCGTGAGGAGGCCACCGGCGGTCAGGACGGCTCCGAGAGCCATCACCGGTGCGCCGTCCTGGATGCGGTTGGTCCTCGTCCCTGCCAGCAGGCAGGCCACGCCGCCGGTGGCCAGCAGGAGGCCGACGACCACGCGGAGCCTGCCGGCGCCTTCTCGTGCCGGGGCGTGGGCCATGCGCAGTGCGGCCAGCGGCGCGATCCGGGCGGCCCGCCGCGCGGGCAGCCATGCGGCGACCAGCGTGGTCAGCACCCCGGCGAACAGCGGGAGGACGAGGGCGTACGCGGGCAGGCTCAGCGTCCCGCCGGAGGGCAGCGGGCCGTTCTTGCCCAGGTCACCGGCGATGGGGCGCAGACCATCGGCGACGCCGATGCCGGCAGCGATGCCGGCCAGGGAGGCTACGAGTGCGACCAGGAATGCCTCGGCCAGCACCAGGCGGGTGACCTGGCGGCGCGTGGCGCCGATCGCCCGCAGCAGGCCGATCTCCCGGGTCCGTTGGGCAACGAGCATGCTGAAGGTGTTCGTGATCAGAAAGCAGGAGACGAACAGCGCGACGGCGGCGAAGGACAGCAGCGTGGCGCGCAGCCCGGTGACCGCGCCCTCGCCGGCCAGCGCCTGATCGCGGGCGAGAAAGGCCGCCGTCATGGTCACCGCGCCCACGACCGTTTTCTCCGTCGCCTGCTGCAGCCGCTCGGCAGAAACGCCGGGCGCGGCCTTCACCAGGAACTCGCTGTAACGGCCGGGGCCGGTGAAGTGCCCTTGCGCCGTCGCGGTGTCGAACAGCACCAGGCTCCCGCCCGCGGTGAGGGCGGGCTCCGCCTGGGTGGTGAAGACGCCGCTGATCCGTGCGGTGAGACCGGGCCCGTCCACCGAGATCCGCGCGGCGTCCCCCACCTGGTAGCCGCACCGCGCGGCACTGGCCGCATCGACGGCGATCTCGCCGCCCTGTGCGGGCGGGCGGCCGCGGGTGAAGGTGTAGCGCGGGTCCGTTCCGCCGTTCCCGGCCGGCCCGTCGTAGTTGCTTCCCTGGGTGGGGCCGCCGCGGCCGGCCGAACGGCCGTCCGGACAGCCGAGAGCCGTATGGCCGGAGACGACGGCGATGACGCCGCCCGTCCCGGGAAGGCCTTCCACCCGCTGCAGATCGGCCGCGGACAAGGACGGCGGCCGGTCGTCGGACGCCGTAGGGGCGCTCCTGCCGTCTGGGCGGATCACCACATCGGTGTGGGCGAACGTCTGCCGGTACGCCCCGGTGAGCGCGTCGGAGACGGTGGCGGTGAAGAGGAGAATCCCGGTGACGAAGGCGACGCCGACCGCGACGGCCAGCGCGGTCAGCGCCATGCGGGACTTGTGGGCGCGTACGTTGCGCCACGCGGTACGAAACATGAAATCCGAAGTCCTGATTCGACAGCGGGCGGCCTTCACGGCCGCCTCGGCGAAGTGGGAAAGAAGGTCAGCGCGATCGCCGGGTGTCGAGATCCTTCATCCGGTCCAGCACCGCGTCCGCCGCGGGCTCGTCCATCTCGTCCACGATCCGCCCGCCGGCGAGGAACACCACCCGGTCCGCGTAGGCGGCGGCGCTCGGATCATGGGTCAGGCGGCCGCCCCCTTCGACGATGCGGTCGGCGCGATCAAGGTGTTGCGATCACGGCTCATACGAACTCCCTGCAGACAGACGGCAGATCAACATCGGCGATCCTCCCGGCCCACGCCGGCTGCGCGGATCAACCAGATGACCGACTGCCGCGCTGCCGCCTAGACCGAACGGTGGAAGGACCAGACGCCTCACCTGGCGTAGCGTGAGCCGCCATGATCACCATCCCGGCGCGCGCTGTCTTCGCCTCCTGGGCTCCCGCCCGTCGCGTCCTGGCCATCGGCGCAACCACCCTGGCCCTGGCCGCGATCACCGCTGAGGCACTGGACACCGGCTTCCTGCCCACGACCGCCGCCACGATCGCCGTCGGCCTGCTGTGCGTCGCAGCCTTGCTGGCGCCGCCCCAGCACCTGTGGCCCACCGCATGGGCCGCGGTCACCGCCTCCATGGGCCTGTCCCTGGCCACCACCCAGCTGCAGCACCGCCCGGAGCACACCCCCGGCATGGCGGAGACGTGCACGCTGCTGCTGCTCGTCACCCGCTCGGTCCGGCATGAGCCGCTCAGGCGGATGATCCCGCTCGCCACCGCCGCCTGGCTGGCCGCCCCGCTCCTCCTGCTGCGCCTCCCGGCCTCCGAGTACGTCAAAGCGTGCAAGTACAGCGTGCCAGTCCTGCTGCTCGCCGCACCCGTGATGACCGTCCTCGGCCTGTACCTGCGCCTCCTCGACGCCACACGCGAGCGCGAGAAGAGCGCCCGCCTGTACGTCCAGCGCCTCGAGTACGCCCGCGAACTGCACGACTTCGTCGGCCACCACGTCACCGCCATCACCGCTCAGGTCAAGGCAGTGCGCTTCACCACGGCCGTCGGACACCCCCCGACACCGCAGGCGCTGGACAAGGCGCTGGCGAACATCGAGGACGCGGCAACGCAGGCGACGGACTCCATGCGAGCCATGGTCGGCCTGCTACGCCAGCCCGACCGCTCGGCACCCCTCCAAGCCCCTGAGGGACTGCAAGCCCTGCACGACCTGGCCGAATCACTCCGCGCGACCGGGCCCGCCGTCTCCCTCACCATCGACCCCAGGCTGGCTGCGGCACCCCCGGCCGACCACATCGCATCCGCCGTCCACCACATCGTCCGGGAAGCGCTGACCAACATCCGCAAGCACGCCACTCAGGCCGACACCGTGGCCATCGACGTACGCCTGTCCCCAAACCCCGGTGTGCTCACCATCTGTGTCACCGACAACGCCGCCCCGCCCCCTGTCGGCACGTCATCACGCCAAATCCGCGGCGGGTTCGGCATCGTCGGGCTGCGCGAGCGCGTCCACGCGCTGGGCGGGAGCCTGACCGCGGGACCCGGGCCGGTCAGCGGCTGGCAGGTCGTCGCCGAGATCCCCCTCAGCCACAGTGCACCCGGTCACCCGTCCTGACATCTGGCACGATGGACGCCATGACCATCCGTGTCCTCCTCGCCGACGACCAGGCCACCGTGCGCGCCGCCTACCGGATGATCCTCGACTCCCAGCCGGACATGGAAGTCGTCGTCGAAGCCGCGGACGGAACGACAGCCGTGGCCGAGGCCCACCGGCTGCGCCCCGACGTCTGCCTGCTCGACATCCGCATGCCCGGCATGGACGGACTCGAAGCCACCCGCCTCCTCGCCGGACCGGATGCCGAACAGCCGCTCAAGGTGGTCATCGCCACCACCTTCGACCTCGACGAATACGTTTACAGTGCCCTGCACCACGGAGCGTGCGGCTTCGTCCTCAAGGACTGCTCACCCGCCCTGCTCATCGAAGCCGTCCGCGCGGCCGCCGCAGGCGACTCACTCATCTCACCATCCATCACCGTCAGGCTCCTCAAGCACATGGTCAGCTTCTCGGAGCCAGCGCCGCGCCAAGCCCAACCGGCCGCTCTCATAGCGCCATTGAGCGAGCCACTCACTCCCCGCGAGCGAGACGTCATCGCCATGGTCGCCAAAGGCCTGACCAACGACGAAGTCGCTGCAGCCCTCTACGTCACCCTGTCCACCGTCAAAACCCACCTCGGCAACATCCAGCGCAAACTCGGCACCCGCAACCGCGTCGAAATCGCCGCCCGAGCCTGGCAACACGGCATGACCTGACGGGCATCCCGCCACGAGCGGACGCTTGGCGGTCGGGGCTCCCGGGTTCGGGCTCGTGCTTGCGGTGCGAGTTGCCGGCGTCCTTGGTGGGGTCGATGCCGGTTGAAGTGGCGGGCGTACTCGTGGAGGATCTTCTCGGCGTGGCCGCGGTCGAACAGCAGGACTCGGTCCGTGCACTCCTCCCGCATGGAGCTTATGAAGCGTTCCGCGTGGGGGTTGCAGTTGGGGCTGTGCGGAGGGATCTTGGCAGGCGGCGGCAGACTGACGGGACATCGAGGCCTCTGGTGGTTCAGGATGCAGCGCTCACGTCAGGGGCGTGGCCGGAGGTCGGTGAGGCGGGCTTCGAGCGCGCCGACGTCGGACTCGACGCTTGCCACGACGTGGTCGGTCACGTAGCCGAGTTGGGCGTTGACGCGGATCATGTGAAGGTTGTCGGCCGCCGTCATCGTGTGCACCTGTTCCAGGCGGGGAAGCTCGGCGGTGAGCCACCGCATCATCGAGGCCTTGATCGCCCGGCCGAGTCCGAGCCCGCGGAACTCGGGCAGCACGGCGGTGTCCTCCTGATGGCAGTAGCTCCACTGCTGCGGAACGATGGCGATCTCGGTGAAGCCCGCCACCGCCCCGCTGCGCTCGTCGACGGCCACGACGTACCGGTGTGATTCGCCGATCCCGCGCATCCTGGCCTCGTACTGCCGCACCCGTTCCGCGGTCCAGTCAGGGTGCTGGTAGCTTGCCTCACCGGTCGGAGAGTCGGCGATGGCGTTGCGCGCCCGGGCGAAGCTCTGCACGAGGTCGCCTGGCGCTGTGTCCACCCACTTCTGGATCCGGAACCCGGGCGCCAGCGGCACCTGCCACCGCGCCGGGTCCGTCCTCTTGATGTCCAGGTGGTGTGAGGCGCGCTGCGCGACCGTGCGGAAGCCGAGGGCGTTCGTCCACTTCTCGCCGTCCGCGCCTGCCTTGGTCTGACCGGCGATCCTCTGGCAGCCGCGTGCGTGGATCTCCGGCAGCATCGTCTGGAGCAGTCGTGTCCCGACGCCGCGTCGGCGGTTTCGCGCCGACACGCGCACGGCGGTGATGGCCCGCTCGCTGTTCTCGTCCGTCGGGAAGACGGCGCGCGCTGTGCCGATCAGCCGCCCGTTGTCGCGCGCGACCCACAGCCGTTGCAGCCCGAGGTATGAGGTGGGTTGGCGCAGCTGCTGCACGTAGGAGTCGTACGGCGGCAGCGGGGTGCTCGGGTAGTCCGCGGCGGTTGCCGTGACGGCAAGCTCGTACCAGGCGCGGAGCTCGGCCGCCGAGGCGCGTTCCGGTGCGAACGGTGTTGTTCCCAGGCTCATGACGACGTTCCTTTCCTAGACCTCGAGGGCGGGGGCCGCCTGCCGCGTGCTGTCACAAGTCGAGCGGACCGGTGGCATGTCGGCGCAGGCGGCCAGCGCCCAGCGCCGCTCGCGCGGAAGCAGGTCCAGCTCGGCGAACCGGCTCGGGTCGCGATCGACGGTGACGGCGTCGAAGAAGGCCGCGCGGTGGTGGCGGCGGCGACACCGGACGCCAGCCGCTTCTCGTAGCTTCCCCGACTGTCCAACTCAGCCAGGAGGTCGGCTAGTTCGCTGTTCCGGCCGATCCGCTGAGCGGCGCGTGAGAGCTCCCGCATGCGCTCGGGGTAGGGCAGCGGATCGAGCTCGGCGAGCAGACGGTCGGCTGTGGAGTGGGACATGGCGGCGATTCTGCCGGGCTGCCGCGCCGAGGTATACAGGTTTTCGGTCGGTGCGTGGCGCACCTCCGTCATGGTGCAGTAGGCACTGTCGGCGCCGACAAGCCATCCACGCGGGTCGCGCCGCACGTCGGTACCCGACGGCGCCTGACCGCGGCAGCAGGCAGTCCGGGGTCGTTCCGCAGCTCAGTGCGCTTCCGTCGATGCTCCCGAGGTCCGCGCCCCCGCGATGCGCGCGTCGATGCCGGCCAGGGCGAAGTCGAGGCCCTGGGCGAAGCGGCGGTCGCGGGCGGCGGCGGAGTTGGTGCCGCCGTTGCCGACGAGTTCGGCCTGTTCGACGAAGCGGACGTCGGCCTGCTCCACGATGCCGTAGACGACGCTGTAGAACTCCTCCTCGCTCAGGCCGGAGGCTCGTACTCGGAGCAGCCACTGGGACTCGAGCAAGGCGAAGCCGTAGGCGTACTCGAAGAGCAGGCCCAGGGCGGCGCCAGCCTGGTCGGCGGGCAGGCCGCTGCGGGTGATGGCGCTGATCGCGCTGGTGGAGAAGAGCAGCGAGTTGGGGCCGAGGGCGAGGAACTGGCCTGCCAGCTGGGCTGCCCAGGGGTGCTCCTGGAAGCAGTGGCGGTACTCGTGGGCCAGGGCATGCAGGTGGCGCCGCCAGTCGCCATGGTCCTCCAGGGGCGGGATGCGCATCTGGCCGAGGACGTCGTCCAGGGCGAGTTCGAGGAGCTCGTCCTTGTTGTCGACGTACCAGTAGACGGACATCGGCGTGACGTCGAGTTCGGCCGCCAGTTTGCGCATCGAGAAGGCATGCACGCCGTCGGCGTCCAGCAGGCCCACCGTCGCGCGCACGATCCGGTCCCGGCTCAGGGCGCTGGGGGCGACGCCCCGCTTGCGGGTCTTGGGCTGCTTCACCCAGATGCTGACCGCAGGATCGCGGAACTTGTCGGCCATGCGCTGTCCTTGCTCGTCCTGCCCAGTCCTGGGGCTGATTGCTGCACGGCTGCCGGGGCGGGCCGTGCAGCGATCGTACGGGCGGTCAGCCCGCCTGGGCCGATTGCGGCTGCGCTGTCGGGCCCGGCTGCTCGGCGGTCGCCCGGCTCAGCAGCCAGCCGGCCAGCAGACCGCCGAGCAACACGGCGACGGCGCCGATCAGTTGGCTGCTGGTGAGGCTGTCGGCGAAGGCCGAGCGGACCTGGTGGGCGACAGCGGGTCCGGCCGCGGCGAGCGCGTCCGGCAGCGACCGGGCCGCCGTGTTCGGCACCCCGGCGGGCAGCGTGGCGGCGAAGCCGGCGGTGAGCACCGCGCCCAGGACGGCGACGCCGAGCGAGTTGCCCAACTCGCCGAGCGTGCCCATCAGACCGGAGCCGACGCCGGCCTTCTCGGGCGGGATCGAGCCCATCACCGCGGTGGCCATGGCGGGTTGGGCACAGGCCACGCCGGTGCCCATCAGCACCAGGCCGAGCAGCACGCCGGGGTAGGAGCCGTTGTGGCCGAAGACGGCGATCGCGGCCAGGCCGGCGGCGAGCAGGGCGAGCCCGGTGGCGATGGCGGCGGGCGGCTTGAGGCCGAGCTTCGTGGTCAGCCGGATGCCGGTACCGGTCAGGTTGAGCGCGACGATGGTCAGTGCCATCGGGGCGGTGCGCAGACCGGCAGAGAGCGGACCGTAGCCGAGGACGAACTGCAGGTGCTCGGTGAGCAGGAAGAGCGAGCCGCCCATCCCGAAGCTGACCAGCACACCGCCGGAGACCGCACCGCGGAACCGGGCGTCACGGAAGAAGGAGAGGTCGAGCAGCGGGTGCTCGATCCGGCGCTCCCAGAGCACGAAAAGCAGCAGGAAGAGCAGGCCGAGCCCGCCGGACAGCAGGGTGTGCGAGGAGGTCCAGCCGCTGCCGGGGCCCTGGATCACCGCATACACCAGGCCGACCAGGCCGGCGGTGGAGAGCACGGCGCCGAGAAGGTCGGGGCGATCGCCGCGCGGGTCCTTGGACTCGGGCACCAGGCGGGCCACCGCGAGCAGGGCGGGCGCTGCCACCGGGACGTTGACCAGGAAGACCGAACCCCACCAGAACCGGGTGAGCAGCAGGCCGCCGATCACCGGCCCGAGCGCGACGCCGAGCGAGGCGACCGCGGTCCAGGCGGCGATGGCCTTGGGCTGCTCCTCGGCGTCGAAGGTGCGTACCACGATGGCCAGACTGGTGGCCAACAGCAGGCTGCCGCCGACTCCCATGCCGGCCCGGGCGGCGATCAGCTGCCCGGGGTCGTCAGCCATCGAGGCGCCGAGCGAGCCGACGCCGAACAGGGCGAGGCCGAGCAGCTGGACCTTCTTGCGGCCGTACCGGTCGGCCAGGCCGCCGGCGGCGATCAGCAGGCCTGCCTGGGCGAGCGAGTAGGCGCCGATCACCCACTGGGTCTGTGCGGTAGTGGCGCCCAACTCCTTGGTGAGGGAGGGAACTGCGACGTTCAGGATGGTGTTGTCGAGCACCACGACAAGTTGGGCGAGACAGATCACGGCGAGGATCACCCACCGGTCCGGTCGGCGGTCGGTCTGGGACATGTAGGGCCGCTCCAGCCTATCTTGTACGACGTATAATACTTATACAGCGTATAAGCAGGGGAGCGTGGAGCGCCAGGGAATATCCTGTGGGGCTCGGATAGTCGTCGCTATGACCTCGAACGCCACAGACTCTGCGCACCCACGTCCTCGGCGTCATCAACGAGTACCGATACGCGGCTTGACCGGCGGGGGTGGGGCCGGTGCGGCGCGGGGCTGGGTCGATGCCCTCTGCGTGGAGGATCTCCCAACCAGCCCGGACAAGCAGAAACGGCCCGCCAGTCGAGCTGACGAGCCGTCATGCAAGATCGAGGCCAGAACGCCCGTACGGAACTGCCGGGTGGCCCTGCGTGGCGAGGGTGGCTGTGTTCGGACCCGGGTCGTATTGCTCAGTTTTCACTTTGGTGTGCGTCGGCGTGTCAGGGCTGGGAGCTCGGCGGCTCGGACCGGTGGTCGCGCAGCCAGTGCAGGTAGACCGGGCTGCGGCCGACGGCGGCCCGCTGGGCGTCCCGGGCGTGCTGGACCAGCGCCGGGCCCAGGTGGGCGAGCGGGCCGGCCCGGTGCCAGGCGAGCAGGTGGCGGTACCACAGTGGGTTGCCGGCGATGGGGCGCACCGCGATGCCCGGGACCTCGTCGAAGGTGGCCTGGCACAGGCTCACCGCGTGGCCGCTGCGGACCACTTCCAGCAGCAACCGCCCCTCCACCTCGTGGACCGTGCGCATCCGGTGGCCCGTTAGGAGGAAGGTGGTGGACCAGTACTCGCGGGTGCGGTCGTCGTCCGGATGCGGGGACGCCCATTCCTCGTCGGCGAGTTCGTCCAGTGTGACCTCGTCGCGCTCCGCGAGTCGGTGGGCGGCGGGCAGGGCGACGAAGACCGGCTCGGTGGCGACCGGGTGGAGCGTGACGCCGGGGCGAGGGGTCAGCTCATAGCCCGGGCTGTCACCGACCACGGCGACGTGGAGGCGGCCGTTGGCGACGTCGTCGATCAACGGCACCGACGAACCCTGGCCTCGGGAGACGACCCGGGCCTCGGGGTGGTGGGCCTTGAGAGCGGTGATCAGCCCGCCCAGCAGTGGCGCGTTGACCGAGCCGAGCCTGAGGTGAGGAACGGGACCACCGGTCCAGGCGGCCAGCGCGGAGGTGCCGAGCAGGTCGTCGACCGTGGGCAGGATGGCACGCGCCCGAGCGAGCACGACTTCGCCGAAGGCCGTCGGCACCGCCCCGGAGGGCCTGCGGTCGAAGAGTGGGCCGCCCAGCAGGGCCTCGATCCGGCGCAGTTGCGCGCTGAGCCCGGGTTGGGTGAGGCGCAGGGCGGCGGCGGCACGCGTGAGGCTGCCGCCCTCGGCGATGGCGCAGATGATCCGCAGGTGGCGTATCTCGAGCTCCATAACCGGATGCTATGGGGAGGTGAGAGCTCCCGGAAGGGCTTGCGACCCCCCAACCTTGTCTCACATGTGAAATGTCACACCGCAAAGGGAGTGTTGCATGAGGGGGCGAAGAGCTCGACTGGCCCTGGGGGCAGCCCTTGGGTTGCTGACGGCGGCTTGCACGGGATCGAACGGCGCCGGCGCCGGCGCCGATGCGAATGCCGCGCCGGTGAAGGGTGGCACGCTCCACGTGCTGTCCAGCATCGACCTGGAACACCTCGACCCGGCCCGCGCCTACGTCACCTCCACCCAGGACGTGGGCCGCCTAGTCTACCGCACGCTGACCACCTTCGCCCCCGCCCCCGGCCAGGCCGGCGGGAAGATCGTGCCGGACCTGGCGACGGACACCGGTCGGCCCAGCGACGGGGCGAAGACGTGGACCTTCACCCTCAAGGAGGGCGTGAAGTACGAGGACGGACGGCCCGTCACCAGCAAGGACGTCAAGTACGGCGTCGAGCGGACCTTCGCCGCCGAATTGCCCGAGGGACCGCCGTACGCCCGGATGTGGCTGGCCGGCGGCGAGGCGTACAAGGGCCCGTACAAGGACCCTGCCGGGCTCGCGTCGATCGAGACTCCGGACGACCGAACGATCGTATTCAAGCTCAACCGCCCGGTGTCCGACTTCGGCTCGGCTGTGTCACTGCCGATGTCCGCCCCGGTGCCGCAGGACAAGGACACCGGCGTCGGCTACGACAACCGCCCGTTCTCCTGTGGCCCGTACAAGATCGAGAAGTTCGAGCCCAAGAAGCAGCTCACCCTGGTCCGCAACACTTCCTGGGACCCGGCCACCGACACCGTCCGCAAGGGTCTGCCCGACAAGGTCGTCATCGACCTGAATCTCGAT
Source organism: Kitasatospora sp. GP82 (assembly GCF_029892105.1). Classification (GTDB taxonomy): domain Bacteria; phylum Actinomycetota; class Actinomycetes; order Streptomycetales; family Streptomycetaceae; genus Kitasatospora. The sequence goes on from NZ_JARZAJ010000019.1 coordinate 56,585, forward strand.
GCGGCGGTGGTCGACCAGCGGCTGATCGCTGGTCAGGGTCAGGACGCGGACGCGGTCGCGCTGGAACCGATCGGCCCGGCCTCGGTCGGAAGGGTGATGAGCGACCCGCAGGTGCGCAAGCGGCTGGTTACCGGCGAGTCGATCAACACCCGGTTCCTCAGCATCAACACCAGGCACGCGCCGCTGGACGACGTCCGGGTGCGGCAGGCCATCGCGTACGCGCTGGACAAGGACGCCCTGCGCACCACCCGAGGCGGCCCGATCGCGGGCGAGCTGGCCACCACCCTGCTGCCGCCCACCCTGCCGGGGGCCGCCCCCGAGGACCCGTACCCGAGTCAGGACGGCAAGGGCGACCCTACGATGGCCAAGGCCCTGCTCGCCCAGGCGGGCCACGCCTCCGACCTGGTCCTCACCCTCGACACCCCGGCCACCGCGGGCGGCAAGGCCCAGGGCGAGGCGGTGCAGGCATCGCTGGCCCGGGCCGGCATCACCGTGAAGATCAACGAGATCAGCTCCTCGGCCTTCTACAGCACGGTCGGGAACACGGCCCGGCAGCACGACCTGGTGATCGACGGCTGGACCCCCGACTGGCCGGGCGCCTCCACCTATCTGCCCATCCTGTTCGACGGCCGTCTGATCACCACTGAGGGCAACAACAACCGCGCCCAGTACGACTCGCCCGCGGTCGACACGCGCCTGGATGCGATCGCCGCGATGAGCGACCCGGCAGCCGCCCAGGCCGCCTACGGCGAGCTCGCCAGGCGGATCATGCAGGACGCACCCGTCGTGCCCTTCCTGTGGGACAAGGCCGCGGTGCTGGTCGGACCGAACGTCACCGGGGCGTACGGCCACACCGCCTTCGTCGGCCGCCTCGATCTCGTGTCCCTGGGCCTGCGCAAGTGACCGTACTGCGACGGCTGTTGGCCCAGCGCTCGGCGGCGCTCGCGCTGGCCGTGGTGGCCCTGCTGGTGCTGACCGCGCTCGCCGCCCCGCTGATCACCTGGCTCGCCGGCACCTCCCCGACAGCGTTCCACGGCGAGGCGGTGGACCCGGCGCTCGGCGGCCTGCCACGCGGCGTCGCGGGCGGGATCAGCTCCGGGCACTGGCTCGGCGTGGAGCCGGTCAACGGCCGGGACGTGCTTGCCCGAGTGGTGTACGGCGCACGGGTCTCGCTGCTGATCGCCGTGCTCGCCACCGGGCTGTCGGTGGCGCTGGGGACGGCGCTCGGCCTGCTCGCCGGCTTCCTCGGCGGCTGGGCCGACACCGTGATCGGCCGGCTGATGGACCTGCTGATGTCCTTCCCAAGCCTGATCTTCATGATCGCGCTGATCTCGGCCGCGCCCGGCGCGGACCGCCGACTGCTGCTGGTGGTGGTGCTCGGGTTCTTCGGCTGGCCGTACGTCGGGCGGATCGTGCGCGGGCAGGCGATGGTGCTGACCCGGGGCGAGTTCGTGGCGGCGGCCAGGGTGCTCGGCGCGTCCCGGCGGGCGCTGCTGGTGCGTGAGGTGCTGCCGAACCTGACAGGCCCGGTACTGGTGGTGGCAACCATGTCGATCCCTGCGTGCATCGCCACCGAGGCCGGACTCTCCTTCCTCGGGGTGGGGGTGCAGCCGCCGACACCCTCCTGGGGGCAGATGATCGCCACCGCCGTGCCCTGGTACGCCGCCGACCCCGCCTACTTCCTCATCCCCGGCGCCTTCCTGTTCGCCACCGTGCTCGCCTTCAACGTGCTGGGCGATGCCGTCCGCGACGCGCTCGACCCCCGGAGCCAGCGACGATGATCCTCTACCTGCTGCGAAGACTGGCCGTCACCGCGGCCATCCTGGTGGTGATCTGCGCCGCCAGCTTCGCGATCTTCTACCTGATGCCGGCCGATCCCGCCCAGGGCGCCTGCGGCAAGGCGTGCAGCCCGGAACGGATCGCCGAAATCCGCGCCACCCTCGGGCTGAACCGCCCGCTGCCGGTGCAGTTCTGGGACTACCTGGTCGGCATCGTCTCCGGTCGGACGTACGGCACCGGCGCGCAGGCCGTGAACTGCCCCTTCCCCTGCCTGGGATTCAGCTTCCAGACCGACCAGCCGGTGTGGCCGATGCTGACCAGCCGACTGCCCGTCAGTATCTCGATCGCCCTCGGCGCGGCCGTGCTGTGGCTGGCCGTCGGCGTGGCGGCGGGCGTGGTGTCCGCGCTGCGGCGCGGCAGCCTGTGGGACCGCGCCGCGATGACCGCCGCACTCGGCGGTGTCTCGCTGCCGATCTACTTCACGGCGCTGGTGCTCCAGTACCTGCTGGTGGTCAAGCTCAATGTGCTGCCCTACCCCCGGGTGGTCCCCGTCACCCAGGATCCGGCCGGCTGGGCGCAGTCGATGGTCATGCCCTGGATCACCCTGGCCATGCTCTACGCCGGGGTGTACGCCCGGATCACCCGCGGCGAGATGCTCGACAGCCTCGGCCAGAACTACGTGCGCACCGCGCGCGCCAAGGGCCTGCCCGAGGTCACCGTGGTACGCCGGCACGCGCTGCGACCCGCGCTGATGCCGATCGTGACCATCTTCGGCATGGACCTCGGCGCACTGCTCGGCGGTGCGCTGATCACCGAGTCGGTGTTCGGCCTGCCCGGCGTCGGCAAGCTCGCGGCCGACGCGATCGCGGGTGCGGACCAGCCGGTGATCCTCGGCGTGACGCTGTTCGCGGCCGCCTTCGTGGTGCTCGCCAACCTGGCCGTCGACCTTGTCTACGCCGTGCTCGACCCGAGAGTGAGGGCCGTCGGATGACCCTGCTGACCGTACGTGACCTGACGGTCGACTTCGGCTCCGGCATACGCGCCGTGGACGGGCTCGACCTGGACCTGGACACCGGGCAGGTGCTCGGCGTGGTCGGCGAGTCCGGCAGCGGCAAGTCCGTCACCAGCCTCGCCGTGCTCGGGCTGCTCCAGGGAGCCACCGTCAGCGGTGAAATCCGCTTCGACGGCCGCGAGCTGACCACTCTCGACCAGCGCTCACTGCGTCGGCTGCGCGGCGACCGGATCGCCATGGTCTTCCAGGACCCGCTGTCCTGCCTCAACCCGTACTACACGGTGGCCTTCCAGATCGCCGAGGCCTACCGAGCCCACCACCGAGCCGGCCGGCGGGAGGCCCACAAGGTCGCCGTCCGGATGCTGGAGAGGGTCGGCATCCCCGAGCCCGAACGGCGGGCCCGCTGCTACCCGCACGAGTTCTCGGGCGGGATGCGGCAGCGGGTGATGATCGCCATGGCACTCTGCCTGGAACCCGACCTGCTGATCGCCGACGAGCCGACCACCGCGCTCGACGTCACCGTCCAGGCCCAGATCCTGGACCTGCTGCGCGAACTGCGGCGGGAGGTCGGCACCGCGATCATGCTGATCACCCATGACATGGGCGTGGTTGCCGGGCTCGCCGACCACGTCGTGGTGATGCACCAGGGGCACGCAGTCGAGCGGGGCGCCGTACGCGACGTCTTCCGCCGGCCGCAGCAGCCCTACACCCGCGGCCTGCTCGCCTGCGTGCCGCGCATCGACGGACCGCTGCCCCACCGGCTGCCCACCCTGGAGATGACGGGATGACCGCTCTGCTCGAAACCCGGGAGCTGGTCAAGCGCTTCCCGGTACGCCACGGCCTCACCCGGCGCCTTGCCGGGCACGTCACCGCAGTCGACGGCGTCTCACTGCGGGTCGAACCCGGTGAGACCCTCGGCCTGGTCGGCGAGTCCGGCTGCGGCAAGTCCACCGTGGCCCGCCTGCTCACCCGGCTGGAACGACCCACCGAGGGCGCCATCCGCTTCGCCGGGCAGGACCTCGCCGACCTCGACGAGACAGCGCTGCGCCCGGTCCGCCGCGAGCTCCAGATGGTCTTCCAGGACCCGTTCTCCTCGCTCAACCCCCGCCAGACCGTCCGCCGGATCCTCGCCTCGCCCTACCAGTACCAGGGGCTGGCCCCCGACGAGCCGGTGGAGCGGCTGTTGGAGCGGGTCGGCTTGCGCCCTGAGCACGCCGACCGCCACCCGCACGAGTTCTCCGGCGGGCAGGCCCAACGCATCGGCATCGCCCGGGCGTTGGCGCTGCGACCGAAGCTGGTGGTGTGCGACGAGCCGGTCTCGGCCCTCGACGTCTCGGTGCAGGCCCAAATCCTCAACCTGCTCAAGGACCTCCAGGACGAGTACGGCCTCGCCTACCTGTTCATCGCGCACGACCTCGGCGCCGTCCGCCAGATCAGCACCCGGATCGCCGTGATGTACCTGGGCTCCGTCGTCGAGACCGCCGACCGCGACACGCTCTTCGACGCCCCCGCCCACCCGTACACCCGCGCCTTGCTCTCGGCCGTACCGCTGCCCGATCCGGACGCCGAACGCGCCCGCGAGCGCATCGTGCTCCGCGGCGACCTGCCCAGCCCCCTGAACCCGCCAAGCGGCTGCCGCTTCCGCACCCGCTGTCCGAAGGCGGCCGACCGCTGCGCCGCCGAGCGGCCCGCCCTGCGGGCGATCGCCCCCGGGCACGAGGTCGCCTGCCACTTCCCCGAGTGGAACGAGGGGAACGATCAGCACAGCCCCGAGTGGAACGAGGGGAACGATCAGCACAGCCCCGAGTGGAACGAGGGGAACGGCCAGCACAGCCCCGAGCGGAACGACGGGAACGGCCAGCACAGCCCCGAGCGGAACGACGGGAACAGCCAGCACAGCCCCGAGCGGAACGAGGGGAACGATCAGCACAGCCCGGAGGCCACCCCGTGATCCTCAACAGCCACCGCCTGCCCGGACTCGCGATGACCGACCACCTCTTCACCGTGCCACTCGACCACGCCCAACCCGGCGGCCCGACGGTCGACGTCTTCGCCCGCGAGCTCGCCGACCCGGTCCGCGCGGCCGACGAACTGCCCTGGCTGCTCTACCTCCAGGGCGGCCCCGGCGGGAAGTCGCCACGCCCGCTGAACGCCACCGGCGGCTGGCTCGGCCACGCCCTGAAAACCCACCGGGTGCTGCTGCTCGACCAGCGCGGCACCGGCCGCTCCACCCCCATCACCGCCCGCACGGCAGCCGGCTTCCGCTCCCCACACCAACTCGCCGACCACCTCGCCCTCCACCGGGCCGACGCGATCGTCGCCGACGCCGAGCTGATCAGGCGCCAACTGTGCGGCTACAAGCCCTGGGAGACGCTCGGCCAGAGCTACGGCGGCTTCCTCACCCTCAGCTACCTGTCCTTCGCCCCCGAGGGACTGCGCGCCTGCTACATCACCGGCGGCCTGCCCGGCCTCAACGCCACCGCCGACGACGTGTACGCCGCCACCTACCCCCGGGTGCGCGACAAGGTCACCGCGCACTACACCCGCCACCCCGGCGACCGCGAACTGCTCCGCCGGATCGCCGACCTCCTCGACCGCCGCCCGATCCACCTCCCTGACGGTGACCGGCTCACCGTCCACCGGCTGCGCACCCTCGGCCTGATGCTCGGCATGGGCGAGGGCTCCGCCCGCCTGCACTGGCTGCTGGACGAGGCAGTCGACTCCTACGGCGAACTGTCGGCGACCTTCCTGCACCAGGTGACGCAGCTGACCGCGTTCACCGACAGCCCGCTCTTCGCGGTCCTCCAGGAGACCATCTACGGCCGGCCCGGCACCGCCACCGGCTGGGCCGCGGCCCGCGCCCTGGCCGCGCACCCCGAGTTCGCCGAGGACGCCGACCCGTTGCTGCTCACCGGCGAGATGATCTACCCCTGGATGTTCCAGGAGATCACCGGCCTGCGCCCGTTCGCCGAGGCCGTCGAGCTGCTCGCGGAACACACCGACTGGCCAGAGCTGTACGAACCGGCCCGGCTCGCCACCAACCGGGTGCCAGTGGCCGCTGCGATCTACCACGACGACATGTACGTGGACGCCGAACTGTCGCTGCGCACCGCCCGCTCGGTCGGCTCGCTGCGGGCCTGGGTCACCAACGAGTGGGAGCACGACGGCGTGACCACCTCCGGTGGCAACGTCCTGGCCCGCCTCATGGACCTCGCCGCCGACCGCGTCTGATGCACCAACACCGGACTGCAAGGAGAGAGATGAGAACACGTCAGCTCACCGCCGCCCTGGCCGTACTGCTCCCGCTGGTCGCCGCCACCCCGGCCCTCGCCGACGCCGCCCGACCGGCCCCCGCTCCCGCCTCCGCGTGCGCTCTGCCCGGCAGGACCGGCTGGACCGACGAGGGCCACGACACCGACCGTACCCAGTTCCAGCAGCCGCTGGGCACCAAGCACGTGCTGATGCTCTTCGTCGACTTCCCCGATGCCCCGGCCACCGGCGAGCTCTCCGACTACTACCAGCAACTCGCCCCGGCCGCCGACTGGATGAAACAGGACTCCTACGGCAGGACCCGCCTCGACATCACCCCGCTCGACCACTGGCTCCACATGCCGCAGGACTCCACCTCCTACGGCTTCCAGCGCGGCATCACCTTCGAGCAGCACGAGGCATACGTGAAGCAGGCGGTCGAGGCCGCCGAGCCGTACACCGACCTGTCCCGCTACGACATGCTCTACATCGTCCCGACCAAGAGCGCCTCCGCCATCAGCTTCTCGCCCACCTACCTCTACGACCCGACCACCGCGGGCATCACCGCCAACGGCAAGCGGATCAAGTGGGCGGTCACCTTCGGTCAGGACATGTACCACTGGGGCCCCAAGGTCGCCGACCACGAGACCTCCCACACCTTCGGCCTGCCCGACCTCTACGCCTTCACCAACACCGACTACCACCGCTTCGTCGGCGGCTGGGACCTGATGGGCCTCATCTCCGGCCCGGCCCCGCAGCATCTCGGCTGGGAGCGCTGGAAGTTCGGCTGGATCGACGACCGGCAGGTCGCCTGCCTGCCGACCGCGGGCAGTCGCACCGTCCGTCTGCAGGCCGTCGAACGCCCCGGCGGCACGAAGATCGCGGTGATCCGCACCGGCGAGACCACCGCCTACGTCGCCGAGTCCCGCCGAGCCGTCGGCGCGGACGCCGGCGCCTGCTCCACCGGTGTGCTCGTCTACAAGGTCGACACCTCCGTCCAGACCGGCTACGGCCCGATCCAGGTGATCAACGGCAACCCGACCGCCACCCCGCCCAGCGGCTGCACCTCACTCGACATGGCCGCCTACCGCGCGGGCCAGAGTTTCACCGACTGGACCGCCCGCGTGCAGATCTCCGTCCGCACCAGCGGCCAGTACGGCGACTCCATCCAGATCAGCAGCTGGTGACGGTGCCGACCGCGTAGCGGGCCGTGTGGTACTGGATGGCCACCTTGCCCTTCCCGGTCCGGCAGGGCGAGCCCGTCGGGGCGGCGCAGGTGGACATCGGGCAGGCGTGCGATTCCACGCGCTTGAAGTCGTCGCTCACCACCCAGAGCGTTTCATGAGGGCGTTTCAGATCCAGTCGTTTGCAACAACTCATGAAACATGATCGCCGCAGGTGGACCACCGCGCGGCGCCGTGCTTCACAGGCGACCACCTTGAAACAGCGCCCCGGGCAGCGTTGATGTCGGATGCCACTACGCAGGGTCAGGAGGTCCGGGTGTGGTGGTCCAGCAAGCGGGTGAGCAACTGCACGAGCTGGTCGCGTTCGGCCGGACTCAGCGGCGCGAGCAGTTCGTCGTGGAGGTCGTCCAGGACCTTGTCGAGGCAGGGTAGGCGACGGCGGCCTCGGGCGGAGATCGTGATGATGTTGCGGCGCCGGTCGTCGGGATCCGGCACCCGCTCGACGAGGCCACGCTCGGCCAGTTCGTTGAGCACGCCGACCATGTCGCTGCGGTAGATGCCGGTGCGCCGGCTCAGCGTCGCTTGGCTGCCCGGCCCATACTCCTGCAGTGAGGCGAGCACGGCGTAGTGCCACTTGCGGGCGTCGACCTGGGCCAGCCCCTCGTTGATCAGCCGGTCCGACCGCGCGGTCAGCTGCGACAACTGTCGGCTCGCCTGTCGACGCAGCCTGTCGGGCGTCTTGCGCGCGCCGTCGTCGGGCATGTCCGCGGCTTCGGCTCTGATCATGGCGCCCATCCTACCCATTGCGTTAGTCCAACTAACGATGTACGGTCACTCACGCCGAAAACGTTAGTGAAATAAACGTTAATTCGGTGAACTCCAAGGAAGGAAGATCCGCTATTCCCACCAAGATGTTGCAGATTCCCACCGCGGACGGCCTCGCCGACGCTTTCGCCGCCTTCCCCGACCGCGGCGAGCGGCACCCAGGGGTGCTGATGTACGCGGACGCCTTCGGCATCCGGCCCGTGCTGCGGGACATGGCCCGCGAACTGGCCGGGCACGGGTACTACGTGCTCGTCCCCAACTTCTTCTACCGGCACGGCCCGGCACCGCTGATCGAACTTCCCGAGCACATCGGAGAAGCGGTCCGGCCCACGGTCATCGCCCAGCTGATGCCCTTGATCGAGGCGCACACCGCCGAACGTGTCCTGAGCGACGCCGACGCCTACCTCAGGTTCCTCACCACCCAGCCCGAGGTCGGTGCCGGACCGGTCGCGGTGACCGGCTACTGCATAGGCGGCCTCCTGGCGATGCGCACCGCCGCGGCCCACCCCGGCCAGGTGGCCGCCGTCGCCGGATTCCACGGCCCCGTGGGCGCCGACGGGCCCGACCTCCTCTCCAGGCTCACCGCCCAGGTCCACCTCGGCCACGCCGAAACCGACATGACGCCCGACGCCCTCGGCGAGCTCAGCCAGGCCCTGGACGCCGCGGGTGTCGGCTACACCTCCGAGATCTACCCCGGCACCATCCACGGCTTCACCATGTCCGACACCGACGCCTTCAACCCCGCCGCACTGCAGCTTCACTGGGACCGCCTGCTCCCCCTCCTCGGCCGCACCCTGACCAACGGCTGAGGCTCCGGCCCGGAAGTCAAACCCGAAGTGCACGGCTCCGCAGCCCGTAGCTCGCACGCCAGCCGCAACGCGGACGCGGCGGCCGGGATCTGGTGATCGTGGTCATGCGCCGCAATCGCGGCTGAAGGGGTGCCCCCACCCACTCGGCTCCGGGTGTTCATGCGGTCCTGGTCCCGGCCGCTCGTTGCGTCGCCCAGGGCACTCCCAAGCTGAACTGGAGTGCACCGCGACTTCCTCCGGTTGCACCTCGTGGCCCTGCTCGCAGGCCAGTCGCAGGGCAACTGGTGCATCGCATCCGGCGTGGCGCAGGACCAGTGGTGGCCCGTCCGGGCGGGGCAGGTGACGGTCGCCCCACTGCATGAGCGCCAGGAGGGCCGGCTGGAGGTCCACGCCGGCCTGGCTCAGAACGTATTCCTTCCGACTGCGCTGGCCTGGCTCCTGGTACGTGCGCCGCTCAAGCAGGCCGGCTTTGAGCAGCTCGCGAAGCCGTGCCGCGGCGACAGCCTCGGTGATCCCGACGCGCCGTACGAAGTCGTCGAACCGCGTGGTTCCGTAATGCGCTTCCCGCATGATCAGCATGGCCGATCGGGTGCCGAGGATCCGCATCGTTCGGTCGATCGAGCAGTCGTCCGCCACCCATTGCGTGCGATCGGCCAGAGCTCCCACAAGGCGCATCGGCATACTCCTCATCTCCTACCCGCCTCCCCCTCTGGCTATAGCTTCCCATAGCCAGATCAGGTGTAAACTGCTGGCTATAGGAAACAAAAGCCAGGGTTCCCGGCGCCGGTCCCGCGCAGGTCGCAGACCGCCCTGGCACAACATTCCGGCCGTCCGCCCGGCGCGCTCCTGAACACGCGCGCCATTCCCCTGGCGCCACCACTCCGCCGCCGAGGCGGGCGTGATTCGCAAGGAGGTCGATGGGCATGACGAAGAACGATGACCGGCTCTTCCTGATCACCGGCGCAACGGGGAAGACGGGGAAGACCACCGTGCAACTGCTCCTGGAACGGGGGCACCGGGTACGTGCTCTCGTGCACCGGGAGGACGACCGTTCGCGGCAGCTCGCCGCCACGGGCGCCGAAATCGTCGTGGGCGACCTGCTCGACTTCCATGGCGTGAGCTCCGCCCTACGAGGAGTGAGCGGAGCTTACTTCTGCTACCCGATCGCCCCGGGCCTGCTCGACGCCACGGTCACGTTCGCGCAGGCGGCCACCGAGGCCGGCGTCCGATCGGTCGTCAACATGTCGCAGATCTCCGCCCGGCGGGAGGCCGTCAGCAACCAAGCGCGCCAGCACTGGCTCGGCGAGCGCCTGCTCGACCGCACGACGATGCTCACCGCGCACCTGCGGCCGACGTTCTTCGCCGAATGGATCAGCTGGTCGTGGGGTCGCCAGGGAGACGAGGGCGTGCTCCGCCTTCCGTTCGGAAACGGTCGTCACGCTCCCGTCGCCGGGGTTGACCAGGCGTACGTGATCGCCGCCATCCTCGAGAACCCGCAGCCGCACGATCGCCAGACCTATCCCCTGCACGGCCCGGTCGAGATGGACCACTACGGGATCGCCAAGGCGGTCTCGCGAGCACTCGGGATCCCCGTCACGTACGAACCCATCAGCGTCGAGGAGTTCGCGGACGGGCTGGCCTGCCTGGGCAAGCCGTCCCACCTGATCCAGCACCTGAGCAGTGTCGCCATCGACTACCAGAACGGCATCTTCCAGGGCTCGAACAACCTCATCGAGGTCATCGGCAACCGCTCTCCCATGACCGTGGAGGAGTTCGTCATCGACAGGAGGCACGACTTCGATCGCAACGGTTCGAACTTCGTGCCCCCGAAATCGAGCTGACCGCCAAAGGGCCCTGAACAGCCAAGTTGGACCTGACGATCCACTAGTCGCCCGGTACTGTCTAGTCGCCCGGTACTGTCCAGGCATGACAAGAAAGGCCCGGGTGCCGGATCCGCGCGGGTGCTCCATTGACGCCGCCATGCAGGTCCTGGGCGAGAGCTGGGCGCTCCTGGCCCTCCGGGAGATCACCCTCGGCGTGCGATCTTGGACATCCTCGCCGATGGAGTGAAGTCCCCAGCGCTCCTCGCCGCGATGCGGCAGGCACCCGAACGTGCCCTCCGAGAAGCCGTCCGTCGTGCGTAGGTGAAACCGGGACGCACCGAAGGGGACTGACATGAACGAGTTGCTCGCCAAGGTCCTCGAGGCCCACGGTGGGATCGAACGCTGGAGTGAACTGACGGTGGTGCAGGCAACCGTCGTCAGCGGTGGCGACCTGTTCACCATCAAGGGCGCGCCGCAGGACCCCGCACCCCGCGAGATGACCGTCTGGCTGCACGAGGAGCACGCCTCGGTCCTGCCTTTCGGTGCTCCCGATCAAAAGACGGACTTCACGGCCGGACGAGTCAGCATCGAAAAGCTCGAGGGACGAGTCGTGGCCGAACGCGATGAACCGCGGACGTCATTCGCCGGCCATGGCTTGGACACTCCCTGGGACCCGCTGGACCGCGCCTACTTCAACGGCTACGCGTTGTGGACCTATCTCACCACGCCCTTCCTGCTGGCGATGCCGGGTTTCACGGTCACCGACATCGAGCCGTGCCGGGAAGGAGACGAACTCTGGCGTGGACTGCGCGCGACCTTCCCACAAGAAATCGCCAGCCACAGCACTCACCAGGACTTCTACTTCGGACCCGACCACCTCCTGCGCCGGCACGACTACCACGTCGACGTGGCGGGCGGATTCGCCGCGGCGCAGTACGTCTATGACACCGTGGAAGCGGACGGCATCTTCCTGCCCACCAAACGACGGGCTTTCCGCCGCGACTCCGACGGCCGCCCGATCCCGAACCAGGTGATGGTCTCGATCGACATCAGTAACGTTCGCTTCAGCTAAAACCTGCACGGTCGCCCGGCTACGAGGAAGACATGGCCGGGCGGGTGCGCCACTGCGCACACTGCTGCCCGCAGAGACCGGGCAACGGGCCTCACTGGTGGCGGCGAGGGGATCTCCTGGGTTTCCCCAGTCGGACTGCGCGGGAGCCCCGGAGCGTGTCGCTCCGGGGCTCCCGCGCAGTTCAGGACGGCGGCGGGCGCGGCGGTGGGTCAGCCGCTGTAGACGTCCTCGACGTACCGGCTCTGGTCCATCAGGGTCTGGAGCCAGTGCTGGGCCTCGGTGCGGTCGGCGCCTTGGGTCTGCCGCAGGTAGATGGCCTGGAAGGCCTCCCGGACGCCGGGCGCCATACGGGCGCCGTCGCCGCAGACGTGGACCCGGGCTCCCGCGTTCAGCAGCTCCCACACCTCGTCGGCTTCGGCGGTGATGCGGTCCTGCACGAAGCGCCGGCCGTCGACGGGGGTGTTGCTGAAGGCGGGGCGTAGGGAGACCGCCCCGGCCCGCTCGGCGGCATGCAGCTCGTCGGCGTGCAGGTAGTCGGCGTCGGGGGCGTCGCAGCCGAAGTAGCACAGCGCCGGGGCGAGCGGGGTGCCGCCGGCCAGGAGAGCGAGGCGGTCGGCGATGGCGGCGCGGAAGGGGGCGAGCCCGGTGCCGGCGGCGATCATGATGACCGGGGTGTCGGCGTTGCGGCCGACACGGAAGGCCTCGCGGCACGGCTGGATCCGGGCGAGCACGGTGTCGCCGGGTCGTACGGCGTTCAGGTAGCCGGAGCCGGTGCCCCGGAAGGCGCCGCGACCCGAACGGGCGGGTGCCTCCAGCAGGGAGACCATGAGGTCGACATGGTGCGGGTCGGCCGTCGGCGAGGAGGAGAGGGAGTAGTGGCGGGGCCTGATCGGGGGCAGCAGCTCCAGCAGCGTGGGCCAGGTCAGGGTCTCGCGCAGGGCGGGGTGGTCCTCGATGAGGTCCAGCAGGGTGCGCTGGTCGGCGGTGCGCGCGTCGGTGTTCTCGGCGAGGGCTCCGAGCGCGGCCCGCTCGGGCGGGCAGGGGTTGAGGGCGGCCAGGGTGGCCAGCTGCTCTGCGGTCGGGCGGTCCTGCAACTCGACGTGGCGGGTGAGTAGCTGGCGGACGGTCAGCGGCCGGTCGACGGGTATCCCGTCGCGGCGGGGGCGGTTGGGGGCGATGCTCAGGACGGTGTCGAGGTCGGCCTGGAGCAGGTGGGCGGCGCGCTCGACGAGGGCGGGGTCGTTGGCCGGCAGCACCGTGAGGTGGTCGGCCGTGCGGTAGGCCGTTCCCTCGGGCAGGGCGAGGCGGACCAGGCGCTTGACCCGTGAGTAATCCGGGTGGGTGAGGCCGGCGGTCTCGACGACCGTCATCGGCGTCGTGCCGTGCCAGGCGGCCAGGGCGTCGAGCGCGTCGCCGGTGACTTCGGTGACGGTGTAGGCGGGGCCGTCCTGCTCGTGCTGCGGCCCGGCGCCCGCGGTGGCGGGGTCGCCGTACTGCTCCAGCAGCGCGATGCGCAGCGCGGCGGTGAACGCCTTGACGCTGCCGGTCAGGTCGCCGGAGGCGTCGGCTTCCGCGCGGTCGAGGATGCGGGTGGCGCCGAGGGCGCTGAGCCGGTCGTCGACGAGGGTGGGGATGCGCTGGTAGGTGGCGGACCAGTTGCGGTCACCGACGCCGAGGACGGCGTAGCTGACGCCCTCGGCCGCACCGGCCTGGGCTTGCCGCAGCCAGTCCACGAACGCGGCCGCGTCGTCGGTGGGTTGGCCGTTGTACGAGGCGGTGATGATCACGACGGGCCGGTCGGTGGGCAGGGCGCCGCGGTGGGCGTCGAGCGGGGCGACGGCGGTGTCGCACCCCAGCTCCGCGGCGATGTCGGCGAGCCCGGTGGCGAAGTCGCGGCAGGTTCCGTAGTTGGAGCCGTGGAGGAGCAGCAGCCCGGTGCCCTGGCGTACCCGGGTGGGCAGGTCGGCGGTCTCGGCCGGGCCGCTGTCGGGCTGTGCGGCATTCGCGGTCGGCAGCGCGGCGCGGTTGGCGGCCCGGTCGGCGGGGGTGCGCGGGGCGAGGGTGAGGGTGAAGCCGTCCGGCTTGATGGTGAGCGACTGCTTCAGCTTCAGTTGGTAGTCGGCGTGGTCGATCAGCCGGTACCGGTGGATCAGTATGGCGAGCACCATGGTGGCCTCGTGCAGCGCGAACTGCCGCCCGATGCAGGCGCGTTCACCCGTGCCGAACGGCTTGAACGCGTGCGGGGAGCGCGCGGCGACGGCCTCCGGCGTGAAACGGGAGGGGTCGAACTGCTCGGGGTTGTCGCCCCACACCGGGTCGCGGTGGAGCATCGGGGTCATGGCCCTGACGCTCTGCCCGGCCCGCAGCGGAATGCGGCCGCCCAGGACGGTGTCCTGACGCGCCTCTCGCGCGAACCCGGGGGCGGTGGGCCACAGCCGCAGGGCCTCGTTCAGCACCTGCCGGGTGTAGCGCAGGCGGCCGACGTCCTCGAAGGTGGGCTCCGGGGCGGGGGAGTCGCCCCACATCTCGTCGACCTCGTGCTGCGCCAGGCGCAGCACCGTCGGGTTCTTGGCCAGGTAGTACAGGGCGAAGGCCAGGGCTCCCGAGGTGGTCTCGTGCCCGGCGATAAGGAAGGTGATGATCTGCTTGCGGACGTTCTCCGGGTCCAGGGTGGTGCCGTCGGAAGGATGCGTCTCGGTGAGCATCAGGTCCAGCAGGTCCTTCGGCCGGCCGGGTGCGGTGTCCGGCGCGGCGGTGCGGGCGGCGATGACCTCGTCGACCACCGAGGCCAGGTAGGCGGCGTCAACGCGCATCGCCTCGTCCTGCTCGCTGTAGTCGACCCCGGGGGTGCGGCCCATCGAGGTCATCGCCCAGTCCAGGCAGCGCACCATCGAGCTGACGAACGGGTGCGGCTCGTCGCGGTCGAAGGAGCCGAAGTCGAAGTCGAATCCGGCCAGTCCGATGGTGTCCAGCGTCATCCGCGTCATGTCGTCGGCCACCTCCACCGGACTCCCCGTGGCGGCCTGGCGGTCCCAGGACTCGATGAGCCGGCGTGCGACCTTCAGCATCACCGGGTGGTAGGTGCGCATCGACCCCAGACCGAAGGCGGGCATGAGGATGTCGTGGGCCTTCGCCCAGTTGGGCTCGTTGATGTGCGCGGTGAACAGTCCGTCACCCAGGAGCGGCCGCAGGTTCGCCACCCCGAGGCCGATGTTCTTGGTGAACCGCTGATCGTCGGCAAGCTCGGTGACGAGGTCCAGGCCGGAGACGAAGAGGTTGTCCTGGCCGTTCACACGCAGAGCGAAGACCGGGCCGAGGCGCCGGGCTGCTTCCATCAGCCCCAGGGTGGGCGTGCCGGTCGGGTCGACGGCGGAGATGTCGATGGCGGGGATGTCGATGGCGGGGATGGATTCGCCGCTCGACTGCTGCGGCGGGAGCAGGGTATCGGCCATGGGTGAACTGCCCTCCAGGATATGGGGTTTGCCGGGATGGCGCCGCCACGATGTCGGCGGCTGTCTCCACCGTCCCGCCCCGGGGGCACGTTGATCGCTCGTGTGGCTACATGATTTTGTAGTGGCCTCGGGCTCCTCGGACTGGCGAGTCTCGGCACCGTGGTGTAGGAGCAGCACGACGCGACAGACAGGAGCGCGTAATGGATCCCCAAGGACAGCAGGCAGGCTGGCTGCTGGCCGACGCCGCGATGTCCGATCGTGAGCGAGGTATCTTCTGGCGCAACCGACTCCTGATCCTGTTCGACCTCCTACCGCTGCCGACCGCCTTCTGCGAGACGGACGGCACCATTCGGGTGGTGAACCCCGCGATGGCCCTGGAATGGGGCGTCCTGCCCGGGCACCTGACCGGGCGCAACGCGCTGGCGCTCTTCCGGCTGACGACCGGTACCCAACTCCACCCGATCAACGAAGCGGTACGGCTGCGGCGCAGGTCGCGCTACCCGGTCAAGGTCTCCTGGTCCAGCGGAAGCGGCGCCGAACGCCATGGCGAGCTGATCATCGACGTGGTCACCGACCTGCCGGACGCGCCACCGAACCTCCTGCTGATCCTGCGCGTAGTGGACCAACCCGCCGCGCCCGCCCCCGGCCCGGAAGAGCGCACCCAGGTCAGCGCCGTGGAAGCGCGGATACTCGCCCTGGCCGCGGGCGGCTCCACGACCACCCAGATCGCCACGGCGGTGGGCCTGACCGCCGACGGGGTCAACTACCACTTCAGGCACCTGTCCCAGCGCTGGGGAACGACGAGCAGGACAGCACTGGTCGCCCGCGCCTACGCCACAGGCGTCCTCGCATCGGGGACCTGGCCCCCGGCCCCCGCGCACCGCTGGCCGCAGTAGCCGCCGTGCTCGGCCGCAGGCACTTCGGCCCGGCTGGGCGGAGGGCCTGCGAACAGCGCTGGATGCGGCTCTTCTTAAGCGGTCGGCTTCGGATGTCCTGCGGGGGTTGACTCCGGAGCCGATGTCGTGCCCCGGTGTCTGGTCAGGTGCCGTGATCCCGGAGCGCCGCGCTGCCCTGGGCGGGTTTTGTATCCGGTGGGTATCGGGGAGCGCTTGGTTGTCCATCGAATCAATGCGCCGGGCCACAGTGAAGGGAGGCCCGCAAGGTGTTGGAGTGCCATGGACCCGGCAGCTGCCCGGGCCGGTGCCACCTAATCTGACCTGGGGGTTCGCGGCTGGAGGAGGCTGTGGGGAGTGTGACGCGTGTCCGCTGTGTGACGCAGTTGTCGTGCGCGGTGTCTGCCGTATCGTTCCTTTCGGTCGCCGGCTGCGCGTGAGTTGAGTGCAGCCGGGACCGCTGTCTCACCTGGACCGTCCGAACAGGAGTCATCCGCCCGTGTCCTCGTCCGCCCCGGCTCCGGCCTCTCCGCGCCCTGTTCGCGTGTTGCTGGTGGAAGACGACGACCTGATGCGCCGGTCCTTCACCGTCGCTCTCGAGCGCTACGGCTACCGGATGAAGGCCGCGGCCGACGGGCTGGCGGGGCTGGAGCTCTTCCGCGACGAAAGCTTCGACCTGCTGGTTCTGGACGTGATGCTGCCTGGTCTGGACGGGATCGGCCTGTGCCGTAAAGTCCGGGAGACCAGCTTGGTGCCCGTTTTGATGATGTCCGCTCGCGGCGACGGGCTCGATGTCGTCGCCGGTCTGGAGGCCGGAGCGGACGACTACGTGGTCAAACCTGTGGACACCTACGTGCTCGTGGCACGCATCCGCTCGCTCCTGCGGCGGGCGACCTACGCGCCTGCCCCAGGACATGAGCGCGCCACAGGCGAGGGGCTGCCACCGTCCGACCGGGAGATGCTGGTCTTCGGGGACCTGACCATCGACACCGGCGGCCTGGAGGTGTCCGTCTCCGGAAGCCCGGTGGCGCTGACCCCGACCGAGCTGAAGCTGCTGTTGGAGTTCGCCGCCCACCCGGGCGTCGTGCTGGAGCGGCACACCCTGCTGCGCAACGTCTGGGAGTACGGCTGGGACGGCGACAGCCGGGTCGTGGACCTGTGTGTGCAACGGTTGCGCAGGAAGCTGGGCCGGGACCGGATCGAGACGGTCCGCGGCTTCGGCTACAAGCTCAGGCGCTGAGACCGGTGCGCCCCTTCCACCGGCTGCGGCCGGCCCGCGCGTCCCTGCGCTGGAAGATCGCCGCGCTGGCCGCCGCCACGGCTTGCCTGGTCGCGGGGGCGGTGGGCGTGCTGGTGCACGTGTGGACCGCGCAGGATATCCGCGACCGGGCCGAAGCACAGGCATTCAACGGCGTGTACTCGGCCATGGACGTCTACCGGCGCACCGGAACGCTGACAGGCGGTGCCGAGCTCGATCCGGCCGCGCTGCCCGCCGTACTGCGGCACCCGGCCGACGGCGACCGGCATACGGCCTACGACGGGCGCGTCGACGAAAACGTGGGGCCGAGCGTCTGGGCCGCCCAGCGGGTCGGCGGTCCAGGCAGCCGGGTGCTGGCCGTCCAGGTCAACATGAGTTCGGAGCTCTACGGGCTGCAACGGCTCGATGTGAGCATGGCGGTGTCCTCGCTGGTCGCGCTCGCGGCGGCCGTGCCCCTGGCGGCCTACGGGGCCGGGCTGCTCGGCCGTCGGCTTCGGCGGGTCTCCGAGACCGCGGGCCGGATCTCCGCCGGGGATCTGGACGCCCGAACGGGACCCACCAAGGGCCGCGACGAGGTGGCCGACATCGCCGCCACCGTCGACCTCATGGCCGACAGTCTCGGCCGACGGCTGCGCACCGAGCGCCAGTTCACCGCGGACGTGGCCCACGAGCTGCGCACCCCCGTCGGCGGTCTGCTGGCCGCCGCCGACCTGCTTCCGCCCGGTGAGACGGAGGATCTGCTCCGGGCCCGGGTGCGCGATCTGCGCGGCCTGGTCGAGGACTTGCTGGAGATCTCCCGGCTGGACGCGGGCGCCGAACAGCCGGTCCGTGCCCATGTGCCGCTCGGCGCGGTCGTCTCCGAGGCCGTGGCGCGCACCGGCCTCGACACCGAGGTCACCGTCGCCGACGCGCATCGCGCAGAGGCTGCCACGACCGTGGAGACCGACCCGCGCCGCCTCGAACGGATCGTCAGCAACCTCGTCGTCAACGCCCACCGGCACGGAGAGACCCCGGTGCAGGTCAGCGTCGAGGGCCATACGGTCGTCGTGCGCGACCACGGCCCCGGCTTCCCCCCGGACCTGCTGCTCGACGGCCCGCGCCGCTTCCACACGGGCGCGACGGAGCGCGGCACGGGCCACGGCCTGGGCCTGACCATCGCCCTGGGCCAGGCCCGGCTTCTCGGCGCCGAGCTGCGCCTGGACAACGCCCCGGACGGTGGCGCCGTCGCCACCCTGCACCTGCCGGCCTGACGCCCGGCCCCTACAGAACTGCTACGAAGCGGCGCGGACGCCGATACACGGCGGTCCAGACTCCGATACATTCCCCGGACACCCTTCGGACTGCACCCCTTGCGCACCCGAAGAGGAGTCCCCTGTGACCGCCGACCCCCTTGCCATGCACGCGCTGCACCCGACGACCGGGATCGCGGCCGCGACCACCGACCTGTCGAAGGTCTACGGCAGCGGCGACACTCGTGTCGTCGCCCTGGACCGTGTCAGCATCGCCTTCCGGGAGGGCGAGTTCACCGCGATCATGGGCCCCTCCGGCTGCGGCAAGTCCACCCTGATGCACTGCGCCGCCGGGCTCGACTCGGTCAGCTCCGGCTCCGTGCGCATCGGCACCACCGAACTGAGCACGCTCAACGACCGGCAGCTCACCCAGCTGCGCCGCGACCGGATCGGCTTCATCTTCCAGGCGTTCAACCTGCTGCCGACGCTGACCGCGCTGGAGAACATCACGCTTCCGCTGACCATCGCCGGACGCCGACCCGACCAGCAGTGGCTGGAGCACGTGGTCTCCATGGTCGGCCTCTCCCAGCGCCTTGACCACCGGCCCTCACAACTGTCCGGCGGGCAGCAGCAGCGCGTCGCGGTGGCCCGCGCCCTGGTCTCCCGCCCCGCGATCATCTTCGGCGACGAGCCCACCGGCAACCTCGACTCCCGCGCCGGGGCCGAGGTCCTCGGCTTCCTGCGCGACTCCGTACGCGGGCTGGGCCGGACCGTGGTCATGGTCACCCACGACCCTGTCGCCGCCGGCTACGCCGACCGCGTGGTCTTCCTCTCCGACGGCCGCCTGGTCGACGAGATGACACATCCCACCCCGGACCGGGTCCTGGACCGGATGAAGGCTTTCGACACCCGCTCACGCACCAGCTGACCCGCCCACACACCAGCGCCGAACCGGCCACCCGCTCGCATCCGTCGAGCCCGCCTCCCGGGCTCCGCGCAACGCGTGCCGCACATCTCCATCCCCCCGTACCTCTCAGACTCCCGAAAGCCCCCCATGCTGCGAACAGCTCTGCGCAACGTCCTGGCGCACAAGGCCCGTCTGGTCATGACCGTCCTCGCGGTCTGCCTGGGTGTCGCGTTCGTCTGCGGCACCCTCGTCTTCGCGGACTCCTCTGCCGCGGCCTACCGCGCCGCCGCGTCGAAGAACTTCGCGGACATCGCGGTCAGCGTGACCCCGAAGGAGCCCCCGCCAGGGGCAGCCGCGAACCAGCGCACCAGCGTGCTCGACGACGCGCTCGCGCGGAAACTGGCCGGCGTACCCGGTGTCACCGCCATGCGGCCGTCGGTCGACGGCTCGGCCACCTTGAACGCCGCTGACGGCAGCCCGCTGCGGGCCGGCAAGGCGTGGGCGAACCTGGCCGCCGCCTACGTACCCGGTGAGGACGGCAAGGACAGCCGCTATCCGCTGGTCAATGGCCACGCTCCCAGGAACGGCGAGGAACTCGCCGTGGACAGCGGCACCGCCGTCGCCGGCCGCTTGCACATCGGTGACACGGTCACGCTGGCCACCGACGGCCCGGTCATGACCAAGCGGCTCGTCGGCATCGTCACCACCACCGACACGCGGGTGACCGCCGGCGGCACCCTCGCCCTGTTCGACAAGACGACCGCCCAGCGGTTGTTCGCGTCGCCGGGCCACTACACCGGGATCGACCTGTCCGCCGCACCCGGCACCAGCCAGTTCGAGCTCTCCGACCGGGTCACCGCCGTACTCCCGGCCGACCGGGCCGAGGCCACCAGCGGCAGCGCCCAGGCCGCCCAGCAGGGCATCCTCGTCGACACCCTGACCCGGGGCTACGAGAAGCTGCCGCTGGTCTTCGCCGGGGTCTCGCTGTTCATCGGCTCGTTCCTCATCGTCAACACCTTCACCATGCTCGTCACCCAGCGCACCCGTGAGATCGCGCTGCTTCGGGCGATCGGCGCCTCGCGCCGCCAGGTGGTCCGCTCCATCCTCTGGGAGGCCCTCCTGGTCGGCCTCGCCGCATCAGCGGCCGGTTCCCTGCTCGGCCTCGGCATCGCCTCCGTACTGCCCGACGTTCTGAGCACCGGCGCGGACACGTTGCCCCACGGCCCCCTGGTGATCGGCCCACGCCCCATCGTGGCGGCACTCGGCGTGGGTGTGGGAGTCACCGTGCTCGCCGCGTGGCTGCCGTCCCGCAGGGCGGCGAAGGTCGCGCCCGTCGAGGCGATGCGCTCGGCCGAGCAGCCGCCCTCCACCACCCGATCCCGGATCCGCGGCGCGGTGGGGCTGGTCCTCCTCGTCCTCGGCGCCGGCCTGCTGATCTCGCTCACGGGGGCGAAGGACGCCTCGGAGGAGAACCTGCAAAGCGCGATGCTCGGCTGCGCCGTCCTCGTCATCGCCGTGATCGTGCTGGCGCCGCTGCTCGCCGCCCCCGTGATTTGGCTGACCGGACGACTGACCGGCCGCTTTTTCGGGATCACCGGCCACCTCGCACAGCAGAACGCGCTGCGCGACCCGCGGCGCACCGCGGCCACCGCCTCCGCCCTGATGATCAGCACGGCACTGGTCACCGGGCTCGCCGTCATCGGCAACTCCACCGGGCAGGCCCTCGACCACCAAGCCGCGGCCGGCCTCGGCGCCGACTACGTGATCAGCACCCGCACCCCCACAACCGGCATCGACCCGGCCGCCGGACAGCGGGTGGCCGACACACCCGGGGTGCGGACCGCGACTGCCGTCACGGACTCCACCCTGTTCATCGGCGGCCGTACCCAGCAGATCTCCGGCATCGACCCCGACACCGTGAACGCCGTCATCAAGCTCGACGTCGTCAGCGGCTCCCTGGCAGACCTCGGGCCGGGCCGGATCGCCGTCTCCAGCACCCTCGCCCGGGAACACGGCCTGAGCACGGGCGGCAGGATCAACGCCGGCATGGGCCGCAACCAGGGCTTCAAGCAGTACACCGTCGTGGCCGTCTACAAGGACAACCCCACCGCCCACGACGCGTTGGGCGCCCATACCGAGGTGCAGCAGAACGGCTTCATGCCCCGCTCCGTCCAGCGGATCCTCGTCCGCACCGACAGCGGCGCAGTTTCGAAGACCACCGAGGACCGGCTGCGCACCGCCGTGGGCAACAACCCGCTGCTGAAGGTGCAGGACCGACAGGAACTCGTCCGTGAGGCCGCCGGCACCATGAGCAACCTGCTCACCCTGATGTACGGGCTGCTCGCCATCGGCGTCGTGATCGCCTCGCTCGGCATCGTGAACACCCTGGCCATGTCGGTCGCCGAACGCACCCGCGAGATCGGCGTACTGCGCGCCATCGGCATGGACCGCCACGGCATCCGGCGGATGATCCGCCTGGAGTCGGTGACCGTCGCCGCGTTCGGCACACTGCTGGGCTTGGCAGGCGGGCTTTTCAGCGCCTGGGCGGTCGGCGCGCTGGCCAACGGCGCAATGGCTCAGTACTCCCTGGCGCTGCCCTGGGAGACGCTGCTCCTCATGTGCCTGGTGTCCCTCGCGATCGGCGCAGTCGCGGCCGCCGTCCCAGCCCGCCGGGCAGCCGCCCTTCGCCCGCTGGAAGCCGTCGCAGAGGCGTGACGCACGGCCTCCGGCCCGCCGCGCCACCGCCTCCAGCGCCCTCCCTGCCGCCCGAAAGCGTCCTGCCTTCGAGTTGGATGCTGCCCACCCCATGAGAGAGGACGCACCACCGGTGACCACTCCACCAGAGCCCCCGATCACCCCGAGCTGCGGGCGGAGGCCCGGCGCCCCGACTTCGAGGTCGGCGGCAACCGGACCGCGCAGGATCCCGGGGAAGTCCGGGTCGTCCTTCCACTCGTGCAGAACGTCGATCACCACCGCCCAGGACCGTGCGGCCTCGGCGTACTGACCCGCGTGGACGGCAAAGTGCACCAGAACCAGGTGTTTGTCGGCAAGCCAGCCCCACGACCGGAGGGCCCTGGGGACAGCGTTAGGGATACCAGGACCCTCATCCGGCCACTCGGCGGCCATCTTGCGTCGATGATGCGTCAGGAAGGCTTTGGCGGCTTGATGCTGTTCCTCGGTAGGCACCTGGGGAAGCGGGGGCGGCTGAGGCATCGGATAGTCATTGCCGGGGCGTGGTTCCTGCTGGCGCTGGTCTGCCTGACGGCGGGCGGTGTTTTCTTCGCGATCGCGGCGCTCATCTGCGGGTTGCTGCAGGTCCAGAACATCACGGTGGTCACCACGAAGCTCGCATCCCGAGCCGCGCAGCGCTCCGCCGGTCCGACGTCCGTCGTGATGAACGACGAGGAGTTGGTCATCCGTACGGAGTCCGGGGAGCTGCGGACCCCGTGGGCGTCGGTCGCCAAGGCGGTGGAGAATTCCCTGGCCTGGACGGTGCTGGTGAGGAGGCCGGGCGCCGCACCGGTGTCCGCGACCGTACTGAAAGCCGCTTTCACCGACTCTCAGGCGGCCGAGTTCAGGGCTGCGCTCTCACGGCTGACCAAGGCCGGGCTCAAGCGCCGGTAGACGGGGACCGCCGAAGTCCCTTCCGGTGTCCGGTAGCCGGAGCAGCACGCGTTCGGCCTCCGATCGGCTTCCCGTCCTGCCGGTTCCGTCGAAGGCCTGACGCGAGCTCAGAATCCCAGTCGCGGTGCCACCGCAGGCCGGTGTCCGGCCGAACCAGCAGCCGGAGGCGGCGGCTCAGGGAAACGGAGCGGCGGCAACGCTGCCGCCGCGCCCTGAGCCGACCGCACATGCTCAGCCGGGGGATCCCCACGACGTGCTCACGAGCGAGTCGCAGAGCGTCGTTCCCGCGGTCACGAGCACGCCTGCGGGCGGATCCGCGGCGTCGGCATGGTACGCGAGTGAAGGAGCCGGCCCGGGCGGATTCCGCGAAGCGCCGGAGCGCCTTCGCCCGTACGGCACAATAGGGCGCCATGACCAGCGTCGACGACCCGTGCGCGGCCTCACCGGTCGGCGCCGCCGCCCGGGAGAGCGGGCCGTACCAGCCCTTCACCCATCTCACCACGGAGCACTCCGCGCTCTACCGCCAGGTCATGGGAGTGTTCGTCCGGGCCAAGCAGGAGTTCACCGTCCATCTGCGCCCCGAGGACGTCCACCTCGGGCTGCCGCCGGAGGGCCGTCCGGCGCTGGAGCCGGTGGCGACGGCGCTGGAGCGGCTCGCCAGGTGGGGGAACCTGCGGGCCGACCCGGACACCAGCCGGGTCACCGCGCTGGAGGACTTCTACCGCTCCCGGCACATCTACCAGCTCACCCGCGCCGGCGAGGCTGCCGAGGAGGCCCTGGCGGCGTATGACGAGGCGCTCGGCAGGCGCGGCGAGCTGCAGGCGGTCGCGCTGGCGGACATCGCCGTGCAGCTGCGGGCGCTGCTGGCCCTGGCCGACCGGGGCGAACCGGATCCGGCGGTGGTGCATCTGGCGCTGCTCGCCCTGGTGGACCGCTTCTCCGGGCTGGCGGACAACGCACGGGCGTTCATGAACTCGCTGCAGCGGACGGTCGATCTGCACGAGGCAGAGGTGGAGGTGTTCCTCGCCTACAAGCAGCGGCTGATCGAGTACCTGGAGCGGTTCATCGAGGACCTGGTCACCCGGGGTGCCGAAATCGCCGGGCTGCTGGAGGAGTTGGGTGCTTCTCCCGGTGGGCTGGTCGAGCCGTTGCTGCGGCTTGCCGCCGAGCGTGAGGCGTCCGATGCGGCACCGGATGCCGCCGCCGAGGCGCTGGCCGCCGCCGAGCGCCGCTGGCACGGCCGCTGGGACGGGCTGCGGGCCTGGTTCCTGAGCGTCCCGGGCCGCAACTCCCAGGCCAAGCTGCTGCGTTCCGCCGCCCGCCAGGCGGTTCCCCAGCTGCTCGCCGTCGTGCAGGCGTTGAACGAGCGCCGGGCCGGTCGTTCGGACCGTTCGGCCGACTTCCGGGAGCTGGCCCGCTGGTTCGCCGAGGCGCCGGACGAAGATGCCCGGCACCGGCTCTGGCGATCCGCGTTCGGACTGCATTCCTCCCGGCATCTGACGGTCGATCAGGAGGCGCTGGCCGAGCGGGAGGCCGACCCGGTGCCCGCCTCCGCGTCGTGGTACGACGCGCCGGGAGTGCGGATCAGCCCGCAGCTGCGCCGTACCGGCTCGTACGAGCGGCGCGGCCGGGCCCGGGCCGTTCAGGACCGCAGCGAGGCCAGGACGTACCTGGCCGAACTGGCCCGCAAACAGGCCGAGCAGACGGCGGCGGCGCGTGCGCGGCTGGCCACCCGGGGTGAGGTGCGGCTCAGCGAGCTGGGCGAGCTGGACCGGGATGCCTTCCGGCTGTTCCTGCTGCTCCTCGGTGACGCGCTGTCCGCCTGGCGGCCGGGCATGGACTCGGTCGCTGCCACCACCAACGACGGAACGATGGAGATCAGGCTGACGGGGCTGCGTGGCGGCGGAATCTCCGAGATCCACACCGTCGACGGCATCCTGTGGGGTCCCGAGCATCTGGTCGAGATCATCGACCTGGCGGCCGAGCGCGAGTCCGGGGGGAGCGGACGATGAACGACAACCGCTTGGGCGATGCGCTTGCCGCGCAGCGGGCCGACGAGGTCCGCCGGGCGGCCCGGGCACTGCTGCGTCGGCCCCTGCTGCGAGCAGGTACTGACGACTTCCGCCTGGTCCGGCAGCACGCGACCGAACTGCGGACGTGGTTCGAGCGCAACACCGGCTGGGCCCTGCTGGTGGACTCCCAAGTGGCCCGGCTGCGCCGGATCCCCGGCCGGGACACCGATCCGACCCACCCGGCGCGCGACCAGCGCACCGGGCAGCCGTTCTCCCGGCGCCGCTATGTCCTGGTCTGCCTGTGCCTGGCCGTGCTCGAACGCGCCGAGCAGCAGATCGCGCTGGGCCGGCTGGCGGAGCAGGTGGTGCTGGCGGCGGCGGACCCGGCACTCGACGCGGCCGGCGTCGCCCGCGGCGGAGCTGCCAGTCAGCCCTTCACGCTCGCCGACCGCGAGCAGCGCACTGACCTGGTGGCCGTGGTCCGGCTGCTGCTCGGCTGGGGGGTGCTGGCCAAGGTCGCGGGCGACGAGGACGCCTTCCTCAAGTCGGCCGGTGACGCCCTGTACGACGTGGACCGCCGGGTGCTGGCCGGGCTGCTGGTGGCCCGGCGGGGCCCCAGCACCGTCCGTACGGGCGGCTTCGAGCAGCGCCTGGCCGAGCTCAACGCCGAGGTGCTGCCGGACAGCGACGAGTTGCGCAACCGGGCGCTGCGGCACACCCTGACCCGGCGCCTGCTGGACGACCCGGTGCTGTACGTGGACGAGCTGTCCGAGGCCGAGGCCGCCTATCTCACCTCCCAGCGAGGCGCGCTGACCCGCCGGATCGCCGAACTCACCGGTCTGGTGCCGGAGGTGAGGGCCGAGGGCGTGGCGATGGTCGACCCCGACGACGACCTGACGGACCTGCGGATGCCGGAGTCGGGCACCGACGGCCATGTGGCGCTGCTGGCGGCCGAGTACCTGGCCGGCAGAGGCGGCACCGTCCCGCTGACCGAGCTGCACCGCCAGGTGGCGGGCTGGGCGCTGGACCACGCGGGTTTCTGGCGCCGCAGCGCCACCGTCTCCGGCGCCGAGACGGAGTTGGCCGAACAGGCCGTGGAACGGCTGGTGGCCCTCGGGCTGCTGGAGCGCACGGTGGACGCCGATGGCGCCGCGGCGGTCCGTCCCCGTCCGGCACTGGACCGCTACCGGGTGGGCGAGACCGTCCTGCTGGAGCCCGGCCAGAGCGCCCCCAAGAAGAAGACCACCGTGAACCGCAAGAAGGGCAGGACGCGATGAACACCGCTGTCGAGACGCTGCTGCCGGCGCCGGGCCGTACCCGCTGGCAGCCGCTGCGGGTGGGACTCGTCGACCTCTTCTACTACGACGTCGAGGAGTTCCACTTCCGCGACGGCCGTCTGCTGTTCCGGGGCAACAACGGCACCGGCAAGTCCAAGGTGCTCGCCCTGACCCTGCCGTTCCTGCTGGACGGCGACCTCTCCCCGCACCGGGTCGAGCCGGACGCCGACCCGAAGAAGCGGATGGAGTGGAACCTGCTGCTCGGCGGCGAGCACCCGCATCCCGAGCGCCTGGGCTACACCTGGATCGAGTTCGGCCGCCTGGACGAGGACGGCACGGCCCACTACACCACCCTCGGCTGCGGTCTGAAAGCGGTCAGCGGCCGGGGCATCGCCCGGCACTGGTACTTCGTCACCGACCGCCGCATCGGCGCCGACCCGGCCGACGGCGGCCTGAAGCTGCTGGACTCCACCGGAGCCGCGATCACCCGGGACCGCCTCGCGGAGGCGCTGGACGGCCGCGGGTTGGTGTACGACTCCGCGCGGGCGTACCGGCGGGCGGTGGACGAGGCGCTGTTCGGCCTCGGCGAGCAGCGGTACGCCGCCCTGGTGGACCTGCTGGTGCAGCTACGCCAGCCGCAGCTGTCCAAGCGGCCCAGCGAGAAGGCGCTCTCCCAGGCGCTGACCGAGTCACTGCCGCCGATGGACCAGGCGGTGGTCGCCGACGTCGCCGAGGCGTTCCGCTCGCTGGACGAGGAGAAGGAGCAGTTGGCAGTGATGGTGGCCGCCGAGCGCGCCGCCACCGGTTTCCTCCAGCACTACCGCCGCTACGCCCAGGTCGCTGCCCGGCGCAAGGCCCGCGCACCGCGCGCACAGCACTCCCGGTACGAGACGCTGCGCACCGAACTGAACACCGCCGAGGAGGAGTTCGAGGCGGCCGGTACCGCCCTGGCCGAGGCCGGGGCCAGGCTGGAGGAGCTGGACGAGCGGCGCAGCGGCCTGCGGGCCCGGGACGAGGCGCTGCGGGCCGGCCCCGGGATGCGCAGCGCCCGCGAGCTGGAGCAGGCCGCAGACCTGGCCGAGCGCACCGCCCGGGACGCCGAACGCGCCGAGGCCGACCGTACCCGCGCCGAAGGCGAGCTGGCCAGGTACGTCGCCCGGCTCGGCGCCGCGCGCTCCCGCACCGAGGCCGCCGAACGGGCCCAGGACACCGCGCTGACCCGCGCTGCCGAGGCGGCGGCCGCCGCCCGGCTGGAGGGCGAACACGCCGACCGGATCGCCTGCCCGCTCACCGGCGGTGACACTCCGGAGGCCGCACAGCGGTCCGCCACCGAGCTGACGGACCGTCGGCAGCGCTCGGTCGCCCTCGCCGAGCAGCAGCTGGCCGCCGCCCAGGAGGCGGCGCGGGAGCTGGCCCGGGCCCGCCGCCGCGAGGAGGACGCGGACGCGGAGCTGGCCCACCGGGCCGAGCTGCGCGCCGAGGCCGAGGAGAGCGCGACCAGGGCGGGCGAGGGCTATCTCGCAGCCGTCCGCACGCACTTCGCGGCCTGCACCCAGCTGCGTCCGGCCGCCCCGGAGGGGGTGCTCGACGAGCTCGCCGAGTGGGTCGGCACGCTGGCCGGTGCTGATCCGGCCCGCGCGGCCGCGCAGCAGGCCGCCTCAGCCGCCGGCACCGAACTCGCCCGGCGCCGCGCGGCGCTGGAGGCCGAGGAGCGGGGGATCCGGCAGCGGGCGGACGGGCTGCGGGCCGAGCTGGCCGGACTCCGAGCCGGCGGGCAGCGCGGGCCGGGCACCCCGCACACCCGGTCCGCCGAAGCCCGGCACGGCCGACCTGGCGCCCCGCTCTGGCGCTTGGTCGACTTCACCGCCGAGACGTCTCTGACGCAACGTCAACAAGCCGGGATGGAAGCCGCCCTGGAGGCATCTGGGCTGCTTGACGCCTGGGTCGGCCCGAACGGCGCGGTGATGTCCGCCGATACCTGGGACACCCTCGTCACCGTCGGCGCACCGGTGGACGGCCCGTCACTGGCCGGCCTCCTGCGCCCGGCGGTGGACCGCGCCGACCCCGCTGCGGCAGCCGTGCCGGATGAGCTGGTGTCCCGGCTGCTGGCCGGAATCGGCCTGGTCGGCCCGGACGACGAACTCCCGGGCGCCGGCAGCTGGATCGGCCTCGACGGCCGGTTCCGCCTCGGCGTGCTCACCGGCACCTGGTCCAAGCCGGCCGCCGAGTACCTCGGCGAGGGCGCCCGCGAACAGGCCCGACGCATTCGGATCGACGCCATCGAGGCCGAACTCGCCTTGCTCTCACAGCAGATGGACGAGCTGGCGGCCCAGGCCGAGGCCCTGGAGGCCGACGTACGCACGCTGGCGGCGGAACAGGCCGCCCTGCCGGACGACTCCGCCCTGCGCGCCGCCCACGCCGCCGTGTCGGCCGCCCACCGGGAGCACGGCCGAGCCACCGGCCGCCGCGAGACCGCCGACCGCGAGACCACCCGGGCCGCCGCCTTCGCCGACCAGGCTGCCACCGAACTGCACAGTCTCACCGAAGAGTTGGGGCTGCCAGCCACCGCCGCAGGCCTGCGCGAAGTACGCGAGGCCCTGGGCTCCTACCGCGAGGCGCTGGCAGCGCTCTGGCCCGCCGTACGCGAGATGCGCGCCGCCCGGGCGGCGCTGACCACCGAGGAGTCCGACCACGCCCGCGCCGCCGAGCACGCCGCCGAACTGGAGATGCGCGCCCGCACGGCAGCCCGGGAGGCCGTCGCCGCCGGCGAGCGCCATGAGACGCTCGCCGCGACCGTCGGCGCCGCCGTCGCCGAGCTGCAACGCCGGCTCGCCGAGGTGGTCGCCGCCTTGCGCGACTGCGAGGAGACCGAGCGCGCCACCCGCCGAGAGCAGAACGCCGCCACCGGCCGCCAGGCAGCCGCCGACGCCCTGCGCACCCGGGTGAGCACCGAGATCGAGGACACCGCACGGACTCGCGCCGAGGCGATCGACGCGCTGCGCCGCTTCGCCGCCACCGGACTGCTCGCCGTCGCCCTCCCCGACCTCGGACACCCGTCGGAATCCTGGGCACCCGAGCCGGCCGTCCGCCTCGCTCGCGCCATCGAGCGCGAGCTGGAGTCCGTCGACGACTCCGACCCCGCCTGGGAACGCGTCCAGCGAAGGATCACCGAGGAGCTCAAGGACCTCTCCGACGCCCTCGCCCGGCACGGCCACACGGCGGCCGCCCGGATGCTGGAGGACGGCCTGGTCGTCGACATCGTCTTCCAGGGCCGGGAGCGATCCGTCCCCGAGCTGGCCGCCGCCCTCGCCGACGAGGTCGCCGACCGCCAGCAGCTGCTCTCCGCCCGCGAGCAGGAGATCCTGGAGAACCATCTGATCACCGAAGTGGCCGGCACCCTCCAGGAGCTGGTCAGCGCGGCTGAGCACCAGGTGCTGCGGATGAACGAGGAGCTGAAGGACCGCCCGACCAGCACCGGCATGCTGCTGCGGCTGGTCTGGCGGCCGGCCCGCAACGCCCCCGGCGGGCTGGCCGCCGCCCGCGACCGCCTGCTGCGCCAATCCTCCGACGCCTGGACGGCCGCCGACCGCGCCGCCCTCGGCGAGTTCCTCCAGGCGCAGATCGACCGGGCCCGCACCGACAATCCGTCCGGGACCTGGCTGGAACACCTCACCACTGCCCTGGACTACCGCTCTTGGCACGAGTTCGGCATCGAGCGTCACCAGCACGGGAAGTGGCAGTCCGCCACCGGCCCTGCCTCCGGCGGCGAGCGCGTGCTCTCCGTCTCCTTGCCGCTGTTCGCCGCCGCCTCCTCGCACTACGCCTCGGCGGGCAACCCGCACGCACCACGGCTGGTCACCCTGGACGAGGCCTTCGCCGGTGTGGATGACGACTCCCGGGCCAAGTCCCTCGGCCTGCTCGCCGCCTTCGACCTGGACGTGGTGATGACCTCCGAACGCGAATGGGGCTGCTACCCGCAGGTCCCGGGCCTGGCCATCGCTCAGCTCTCCCGGGTCGACGAGATCGCGGCCGTGCTCGTTACCCGCTGGGAGTGGGACGGTCACCACCGCACGCGGATCGAGGAACCTGCCGCGGCGATGCCGTCCCAGCGCCAGGGCGACCTGTTCGAGTGAGCCCGGACATTACCCGCCTGCGCCGCCTGCTCGGCGGACCCGACCTCGCCTGGCTGGTGGAGCGGGTCCGCCGACGCTTGGAGACCGGGCAGTCGCTCGACGACACGGTCACCCGGACGGCAGCCGACGACGCCGAACGCGCGGCCGTCGCCGGACTGCTGGGCCGCGCGCCGCGCCCCGGCCGTTCACTGTCCGTCTCCCTGTCGGCGGTGGACCAGGTACTCCGGGCCAGCGGCGCCAGCCCGGACGGACTCGCCGCCGCCGTCGTCGCGCTCACCGGGCCGGTCACACCCCGCCGGGAGGCGGCCGACCAACTGGCCCTGGCCTGGCAGCGCGCGTTCGCCCCACTCTCCGACGCCGTGGCCGTACGGCCCGGACTCCAGGACTGGTACGCCTCACTGCACGCCGCCGGCCTGGTCCGCCGCCTGGCCCGGACTCCGGAAGAAGCGGCGCCGCTCCTCGCCACCCTCGCCCGGCTGCTCACCCGGCTCCCGGTCTCACCCCCGTGCTCGCTCAGCACCTTCGCCGCCGAGCACACCGGCCACGCCCACGCCCTCGACCAGGGGCCACTGGCGACCCTCACCCTTGACGCCATCAGAGCCCTCACCGGCACGCCGCCCGGCACCGGCGCCCAGGCCCGCCGCGACACCTGGGCCGCCGCCGGCCTGCTCCTCGACGAGATCTCCTCCCAGGTCCTCACCCTCAACCTGCCCGGCGACCATGACACCGCCACCGGCCGCGCCCTGACCGCCCTTGGATCGGTCGGCCAGCCCGCAGTGCTGACGCTTCGTCAGCTCATCCGGGACGCGCCCCGCCCACCCCGTGGTGGCACTGCGTACGTCTGCGAGAACCCCGCGGTCGTCCTCGCCGCCGCCGACCGCCTCGGCCCCTTCAGCGCACCGCTGATCTGCCTCCAGGGCCAGCCCAGCAGCGCAGCCCTGCACCTGCTCCGCCGCTACGCCGACATCGGATGGACCCTGCACTACCACGGCGACTTCGATTGGGGCGGCATCCGCATCGCCACCCGCCTGCTCGCCAACGTGCCATGGACCCCGTGGCACTACACCGCGTCCGACTACCGCGCGGCCCTTGCCAAGTACCCGGACACCGCGGCGCTCACCGGCGTCCCCGCCGCGACACCCTGGGACCTCCCGCTCGCCAGTGCCCTCCACGAAGCCGGCCGCCGTATCGAGGAGGAACTGGTCCTGGACCAGCTCCTCGCCGATCTGGCCCCGCCGCCCAGCCCTTGATGTGCTCCCCTCCGGCTGGGCAACTCGTGGACGATCAGCACCTACGGCACGCAGATCGCCCAAACCCGCGAACTCCGTGGAGAGGCAGGCCGGTCCACTCTCCTTGCTGCCTGGCCGCACGGCGCCTTCCCGGGAAGCCAGAAGCGATGGAGCCGGCATGGCACCGGAGTTCTCCAGCATCGAGGAGTGACTCGGCCGGGCCCGCAACACCTATCGCTACCACGACGTCCTCGCCGAGGTCGGCGGCTCCGCCCGGACCCCGGAGCGGGACACGCTGCGGTGGGTGCGGTTCTGCGCGCGTACGACCAGCTGCCCAGAACACGGAGCGCCGGGTGCAGAGCACCCGCGAGGCCTGGTACGCCCTCGACCAGGCGATCGAACAGCGAGGCTGGCCCGACCGGATGCGCGACCCGTACGCGTAGCTGCGGTGAGCAGGTAATTCGTGCGATCACCCTGCGCTCACCATGGCATTCGATCCTTGGAAGGTCGCTCTCGGCGGGGCGTCCGAGGGGTTGGCTGCGACGCGATGCCGTCTGTGCGTGCAGGCGGGTCGCCGCTCTATCGTGGAAGAGCGTGAACCCCGACGGGAGGAGCGCAGCCGATGGATCCGGACACTGCAAACGCGGACCAGCTCACCGTCTCGATTCGGCTGTGGGCAGGCGGGACCGTGCTCCGGCCCGAGGGCGAACTCGATCACGACAGCGCCGCTCCACTGGCCGAGGCCCTCGAGGCGGCGCTGCCGACGCCTCCGGGCCAGGTGGTGACCGACTGCTCGGGCCTCGGATTCTGCGACTCGACCGCTCTCAACCTCCGGCAGAACCGGAGACCGTGGTGGTCGAGCCACGGGGAGCGGTGCGCCGATGCAGCGAGGTCACCCGAGGCCCGAGGATGAACGAGCGCTCCAAGCCAGTCGCCGTTCGAGGGTCGGGCCGCGGTCCGCAGGCCCTGTCCGAGGCCGGCCTGCGGCAACTCCTGACCGGACTGACCGCTGTGCGCGGCGGAGACTTCGGCATCCGCTTGCCGCAGCGCCCGGGGCTGCTCGGTGAGATCGCCATTGTCTTCAACGACATGGCCGACCAGTTGTCCCGGCTGAACTCCGAGGTGACCCGGGTGGCGCGCGAGGTCGGTACCGAGGGCCGGCTCGGCGGCCAGGCCGAGGTACCGCAAGCCTCCGGAACCTGGCGGGACCTGACCGACTCGGTCAACGCGATGGCGGGCAACCTCACTGCGCAGGTCCGCAACATCGCCCAGGTCACCACGGCGGTCGCCAAGGGCGATCTGACGCAGAAGATCGAGGTCGACGCCCAAGGCGAGATCCTGGAGCTGAAGAACACCGTCAACACGATGGTGGACCAGCTGTCCGCCTTCGCCGGCGAGGTGACCCGGGTGGCGCGCGAGGTGGGCACCGAGGGCCGGCTCGGCGGCCAGGCCGAGGTCGAGGGCGTCTCCGGGACCTGGCGCGATCTCACTGACTCGGTGAACTTCATGGCGGGCAACCTCACTGCGGAGGTCCGCTCGATCGCCCAGGTCGCGACGGCGGTCGCCGAGGGCGATCTGACGCAGAAGATCGAGGTCGACGCACGCGGCGAGATCCTCACCCTGAAGAGCACCATCAACACGATGGTCGACCAGCTGTCAGCCTTCGCCGGCGAGGTGACCCGGGTCGCCCGCGAGGTCGGTACCGAGGGAAATCTGGGCGGTCAGGCCACCGTACGAGGTGTCTCGGGCACCTGGAAGGACCTCACCGACAACGTCAACGTGATGGCGTCCAACCTGACCAGTCAGGTCCGGTCCATCTCCCAGGTGGTCACCGCGGTGGCCAGGGGCGACCTCTCGCAGAAGATCACCGTCGAGACCAAGGGAGAGGTCGCCGCCCTGGCCGGGGCGATCAACACCATGGTGGACACCCTCTCCGCGTTCGCCGACGAGGTCACCCGGGTCGCCCGAGAGGTGGGCACCGAGGGCATGCTGGGCGGCCAGGCCCGCGTCCCGAACGTGGCCGGCACCTGGAAGGACCTGACGGACAACGTCAACTCGATGGCGAACAACCTCACCAACCAGGTCCGCAACATCGCCCAGGTCACCACCGCTGTCGCGCAGGGCGATCTGACCCGCAAGATCGACGTCGACGCACGCGGCGAGATCCTGGCGCTCAAGACGACCATCAACACCATGGTCGACCAGCTGTCCTCGTTCGCAGCCGAGGTCACCCGCGTCGCCCGCGAGGTCGGCAGCCAGGGCCGGCTCGGCGGCCAGGCCGAGGTCGAGGGCGTCTCCGGCACCTGGAAGCGATTGACCGAGAACGTCAACGAGCTGGCCGGGAACCTCACCCGACAGGTGCGCGCCATCGCCGAGGTGACCAGCGCCGTCGCCGAGGGCGACCTCACCCGCTCCATCACCGTCGACGCCTCCGGTGAGGTCGCCGACCTCAAGGACAACATCAACGCCATGGTGGAGTCGCTGCGCGAGACCACCCGGGCCAACCAGGAACAAGACTGGCTGAAGACCAACCTGGCCCGCCTCACCGGCCTGATCCAGGGCCACCGCGAACTCGCCGCCGTGGCCGAACTGATCATGGACGAGCTCACCCCGCTGCTCTGGGCCCAGTACGGAGCCTTCTACCTCGCCGAGGAGAGCGCCGACGGCACCGAGCTCGTCCTGATCACTTCCTACGGCCGCTCGAACGTCACCGGACCCGAACGGATCGGACTCGGGCAGTCGCTGGTCGGCCAGGCCGCTCGTAGCCGCCGCATCATCACGGTCCAGGACCTTCCGTCCGGCTACGCCACGATCTCCTCCAGCCTCGGCCACGCTGCCCCCCGCGAGCTGATCGTGCTGCCGATCGTGGTCGAGGACCAGCTGCTCGGCGTGGTCGAGCTGGCCGCACTGCACTCGTTCTCCCAGCTGCACCGTGACTTCCTGGAGCGCTTCGCCGAGGCGGTCGGCGCCAACCTCAGCACTCTGCTCGCCAATGCCCGCACCGACGAACTGCTGGAGGAGTCCCAGCGGCTCACCGCCGAACTGCGCGCCCGCTCCGAGGAGTTGCAGAGAGGGCAGGAGGAGTTGCGCCGTTCTAACGCCGAACTGGAGGACAAGGCCGACCTGTTGGCCGCGCAGAACCGGGACATCGAGGCGAAGAACCTGGAGATCGAGCACGCCCGCCACGAACTGGAGGCCAGGGCCCAGCAGTTGACCCGAGCTTCGATGTACAAGTCCGAGTTCCTGGCGAACATGAGTCACGAGCTGCGCACCCCGCTCAACAGTCTGCTGATCCTCGCCCAACTGCTCGCCCAGAACCCGGCGGGCAATCTGACGTCCAAACAGGTCGAGTACGCGGAGGTGATCCGCTCGGCCGGCTCGGACCTGCTGCAGCTGATCAATGACATCCTCGACCTGTCGAAGGTCGAAGCGGGCAAGATGGACATCACCGTCGAACACTTCCCGCTGAGCGAACTGCTGGAGTACGTCCGGTCCACCTTCCGCCCGCTGGCAGGGCAGAAGAACCTGGAGTTCGAGGTGATCACCGGACCCGAGGTTCCGGAGGAACTGGTCACCGACCAGGCCAGGCTGCGGCAGGTCCTGCGCAATCTGCTCTCCAACGCGGTCAAGTTCACCGACCGCGGCCGGGTGGAACTGCGGATCGAGCCCACCGCTGCGGACGAACTTCCCGAGGAGCTGCACGGAACGGCCGGAGTCCTGGCCTTCCGGGTTGCCGACACCGGCATCGGCATCGCCGAGCAGCACCTCGAATCCATCTTCGGTGCCTTCCAGCAGGCGGACGGAACCACGGGCCGCACCCACGGGGGGACCGGCCTCGGGCTTTCCATCAGCCGTGAGCTCGCACATCTGCTCGGCGGTGTCATCACCACCCGCAGCACCGTCGGCGAGGGCAGCTGCTTCACCCTGCACCTGCCCGTGGGCGCAGGCCCGCAGGAGACGAAGCCCCCCGCCCCGGAGCGGCCCGAACCACTCGGGTTGCTGGTCGTCGAGGCCGACCCACCCGGGCTGCTCAGCCTGCTCGCCGAGAGCGGCACGGCCGGCCGCGACGCCACCCGCGTCCGCAGCATCGGCGAGGTGGACGAAGCCCTCACCGCTCTTGAGGCGGGCAGGTTCCGCTGCCTGGTCCTGGACCTCGCCCTGCCCGACGACGGCGCGCGTCGGCTGCTGGCCGCCCTGGAGGACCGCGGCCTGGACGTCCCCGTGCTCGGCTACCTCAGCGGGCCCGGTGAGCAGGCCCGCGCGTTCCACACCGAGCGGCTCGACGTCGTACCGGGACTGGACGAGCTGCGCGAACGGATCGTCCAGGCGGTCGGCACCGAACGGCACGCGGACTCCGACCGGCTCGTGCCGCCCGCCACCGCCGACGGCCCGCTGGCCGGCCGGACCGTCCTCGTCGTCGACGACGACTCCCGTACCGTCTACGCCATCACCGGCTTCCTGGAATTGCATGGCATGCGGGTCCTGCACGCCGGAAGCGGTCGGCGCGGCCTGGAACTGCTGCGCGCCAACCCGGACACCAGCCTGATTCTGATGGACCTCATGATGCCCGAACTCGACGGCTACGCCGCGATGGCGGCGATCCGGGACATGGCCGAGTTCTCGGCGATCCCGATCATCGCGGTGACCGCCAAGGCGATGCCCGGCGACCGCGCCAAAAGCATCGCCGCAGGCGCCAACGACCATGTCACCAAACCCGTCGACACCGAGTACCTGATCAGCCGGATCCGGCGATGGCTGGACCGGTGACGGCCGCGAACGGAAACGCCGATGACCCCTGCCGAATCCCCGGGCGCGAGAGAGCTCGCCGCCGCGGTCCAGAGGCTCCAGGACGAACTGACCCGACTCCGTTCCGTCCTGGCCGCCCGACCACTGCTCGACATCGCCACCGGCATGCTGGCGGAACGCCTCGGCTGCCCGCCCGCCGACGCCGCCGCGCAGCTCCTCACCCTCGCCGGGCAGGCCCACGTCGGTGCGGCGGAGTTCGCCACGGAGATCGTCGGCGAGTCGGCCGAGACACGCGTCCCCGCGGGGCCCGGACCGCCCGGCTTCCGCCCCGAGTCCACCGCCGCTCAACTGAGCAACGACGCCCAGCCGATGAACGACGCCCAGACTGCCGCCGACGCAGTGCTCGACCAGGCCGGGAACCTGTTCGGCGCGACCGGCGTGCTGATCTGGGCCGTGGAACCGGGAGGGGGGCTGGCCCTCGCGGGTGCGGCAGGCTTCTCCGCAGCGCAGCGCAGCGCCTGGCGCCACATTCCGCCGGGCGTCCCCACCCCAGCCCAGCACGTCGCCCGGTCGGGCGAGGAATTCGGGCCCCGCGACAGCTCAGACCCCAGCCTCGGACAGGCGGACGCCCCCTGGCGGGCGGCTCTCCCGATCCGTCGCCGTGCCCGCCTGCTCGGCGTGCTGGAACTGGCCTGGCCCGACCGCCCTGCCGAACTGCCCGGCTCCGCACGCCGTCAGCTCCGCGCACTCGCCGAGATCTGCGCGCTCAGCCTGCCCGACCTGCCCGGCCGGGAAACCGAGGGCACCTCGCCATCACCCGTATCGGTCCTCGATGCCGTTCTGGACCCGGCGGTGCTACTCGAACCCCTCCTCGGGTCGGAAGACGTGGTTGCCGACTTCCGGATCCTGCGCGTGAACAGCCGGTTCCTCGACCCCGTCGGCCGGCCCGCGCACAGCCTGGAGGGCCGCACCCTGATCGAGGCCTACCCCCTCGCCTGCGCCGACGGACTGCTGGAGCGACTGCGGCGCGTCCACTCCACCGGTGAGGCGATCCGGGGCGAGAAGCTTCGGCTCACCTTTCTGGTCGGTGACCTGCCACAGCCGACCGCGCTGGAAATCGCCGCCGCCCGCTTCGACAGCAAGCTGATCCTCTGCTGGCGCTCCGAGGAATCCGACGCCTGGCAGGCCATGCTGCTGGAGAACGCCCAACGGCTGGCCCGCCTGGGCGGTTTCGAGGAGGACCTGGTCACCGGCACCATCCGCTGGAACGCGCGGCTCCGCGAGTTGCACGGCCTCCCGGCGGATGCCGCCCCCACACCCTTCGCCGCTCTCCCCGCCCACGTCCACCCGGACGACGAGCAGGCCGTCAGACGGCTGGTCCGCAGCGTCCTGCGGCAGCGGAAGGAGGCCTCCGCGGCCTTCCGGCTGATCCGGCCCAGCGGCCTGACACCCCGGTACATCCGGGTGGTCGCTGAGCCGGTCATCGACACCAACGGGCGGCTGGTCGCCGTTCGCGGCGCGTACCAGGACGTCTCCGCCCACCACTGGACGGAGATCGCGCTCGCCGCGACCCGCGAGCGGCTCGCGGACACCGAACAGCAGGCCGCCGAACGGCACCGGCTCGCACTCCGCCTCCAGCAGGCCATCATGCCGCCCGAACCACCGCCGCTGGACGTCGCCGGACTCAGCGTCGCGGTGCGCTACCGGCCCGCCGCCCAGGAGGAGCGCGTCGGGGGCGACTGGTACGACGCGGTGCTGTTGCCCGACCGCACCGCTCTGCTGGTCGTGGGCGACATGGCGGGGCACGGCGTGGAAGCCGCCACCGGCATGGTCTCGCTGCGCAACGCCCTGCGCGGTCTCGCGGTGACCGGTGCCGGCCCGGCCCGGCTGCTCGCCTGGCTCAACCTTGCAGCAGGCGAGCTCACCGACCCTGCCACCGCCACCGCCATCTGCGCTCGCTACGACCCGGACAGCCGAGAACTGTGCTGGGCCAGGGCCGGCCACCTGCCGCCGCTGCTGGTCCGGGCCGGCCAGGCCAGGCTGCTGCCGATGCCGCACGGCGTGCTGATCGGTGCCGATCCCGACTCCCACTATGAGGAGGACAGTCTCCGTCTGGAGCCCGGTGATGTCCTGCTGCTGTACACCGACGGATTGATCGAACGCCGGGACCGGTCCGTCGAGGACTCACTGCACCAGCTGGTGGACGACCTCGGACAGCCCTCCGAGGACCTCGACCGCTTCCTCGACCACCTGCTCGACCGGTCCACAGCGGACACCGACGACGACACCTGCCTGATCGCGGTCAGAGTGGCCGACAACTGACGGCCAACCGGGGAATGGAACCGATCTGCCGGGTGGCCGCACTGAAAAGGCCACCACAGCCCTGGGAGTCGACCGTGCGGCGTTGCGGGGAGGCGGGTGGGCGTATTCGGCGGTGGCAGGAGGGAGAGCTCCGCCGGCAGCTCGACTCCGCGTAACCTCCGCGGACGTACGGCGTTTGTCCCATAGTCCGACCGACTTATGGTCTGAGGGGAAGCCGCCATGGCCACTGTGCCGTACCAGAGTTCTGCCGACACCGCCGAGAGGCTGATCGCCGAGGCGATGAGGCAGGGCACCAGCCATCTGACGACGGGGCTCGACGCGCCACCGGGCACCTACCTGCGGATCGGGGGCAGGGATCTGGTCAACTTCGGTACCTGCGGTTATCTCTCCCTCGAACAGGACGAGCGGATCGGGCGTGGAGCCGTTGACGCGATCGAGCGCTTCGGCGTTCAGTTCTCGGTCTCACGGTCGTACGTGGCTTCCGGCCTGAACCTCGAACTCGAGGCACTGCTACGGGAGATCTACGCAGATCACCCCGTGCTCGTGTACTCCTCGACGTCGCTGTGCCACATCTCCGTGCTGCCGGCGCTGCTCGAGGCCGGCGACAGCGCCGTGCTGGACCAGCAAGTCCACTTCAGTGTCCAGACGGCCGCCCAACTCGTGCGGCAGCAGGGGGTTCAGCTCGCGATGGTGCGGCACGGCGACCTGGACGCGCTCGAGCGGAGGCTCCGGCGCTCGCAGGCCACCGGCGAGAGGGTCTGGTACCTGATCGACGGCGTGTACTCGATGTTCGGTGACGTCGCGCCGATCGAGGACCTCGCCCGGCTGATGGAGGCGTACCCCTCGCTGCACCTCTACGTCGACGATGCGCATGGCATGAGCTGGTACGGGCGGCACGGTGCGGGCTACGTCTTCGAGAAGCTCGGCCGACGCCTGAGCGAGCGCGTGGTGCTCATCACGACACTCGCCAAGGGTTTCGGGACCATCGGCGGCGTCGCCGTGTTTCCCACCGAGCAGCTGTCCGGCAGGGTCCAGATCAACGGGGGACCGCTGATGTACTCGCACCCGCTGCCACCCCCGATGCTGGGTGCGGCGATCGCCTCGGCGCGGATCCATCTCTCCGACCGCATCGAAGCCCTGCAGGCGGAACTGGCGGAGCGCCGGGAGTACTGCAACGAGCTCCTCGTCGCCTCCGGCCTGCCCGTCGTCTCCGACCCCCGGACACCGATCTACTTCATCGCACTCGGCGAGCCCGAGGTGAGTTACAGCATGGTGCGGCGCATTCTCGACGAGGGGTTCTATGTGAACCAGTCGTCCTTCCCCGTCGTTCCCCTCAAGAAGTCGGGCCTGCGCTTCACCCTCACCCGGCATGTCGACCGCCATCACATCCGGGGACTGGTCGAGGCCGTGGCACGCCACTTCCCACAGGCTCTCCAGGAAGCCGGCCGCACGACGGCCGACGTCCGGGCCGCCTTCGGGCGTATGCTGCCCGAGGCCGGTGCGGAACCGGCCCGGACGGGTTGATCGGCTGTCAGGGAAGCAGGACGGATCGACGTCCGCAGGTCAGGCGGCGTGTGCGTATTCATGGAGGAGGCCGCCGGGTCGGTCGGTTCGGCGTACGTCGAGGCGAGGGATTCACTCCGGGTTGTCGATTGGCTTGGGAAGGGCGCAGAGGGGTCGGGCGTTCGCGATGCCCTGGTGCGGCCTGTGCTCGTTGTAGAACCTCTCGAACTTGCGCAGCGCGTGCAGGAGCAGCGATCTCCGCGCCGGCCGGCGGCCTCGGCTCCTTCGGAGCCTGTCACATCCGGGTGAGAGCGCTTCAGGTCCTGCGGCGGCCCCGAGCCGGAGCCCAGGCCGCCGCCCCGCCGGATGTCAGCAGTCGGAGCTCAGCAGCCGGGTCTCACACCTTGTCGGCTGCGATCATCAGATAGTGGAAGCTGCCCTCCTTGTAGGCGGTGAGGAACGCGGACTCGATGCCGCTTGCCACGGCTGCCTTCGCGCGTAGTTCCCAGTACGGGATGGTGGCGGCGGTCAGGTCGACCACACTGATCGGGACCAGGTCGTTCGCCGACATCGCCGCGAAGTAGTCGCTGCGGGGGTGGATGTCGCAGATGTAGTGCGCGTCGATCTGGCTGACGGCCCTGGACGGCTGGCGGCCGTGGACGTCGTTGTAGCACCCGGTGATCGTGACGTACCGGCCACCGGGTTGCAGGACGCGGGAGTGCTCCGCGAATAGTTTGTGCAGGTCCACGTACATGGTGCTCTCGTTGTTCCAGATGGCCCGGAACGCCGCGTCGGGGAAGTCGTTGTGGAGCATGTTGCGGAAGTGGAAGGCCACCTTGCCGGCCACCCCTCGCTCTTCGGCCTGGTCGTTGGCGAACTTCACCTGCTCCTCGGATATGGAGATGCCGTCCACCTGGCAGCCGAACCGGAGGTTGGCCATGAAGCTGGTGCCGCCCCGGCCGGAGCCGGCGTCCAGGATCCGGTCCTCCGGTCCGAGGTCACCGAGCTGGCTCAGGAGGTAGTCGGCCTGGTTGCCCTCCAGCCGGTGCAGCTCCTTGACGATCCGCTCCTCGCGGGTGCCTTCGTCGCCTTCGAGCACGGACCAGTCGACGTCGCCGATGCCGTAGTGGTGGTGGTACGTGCCGTCCACCTCCCCGAGACGCATGTTGACCGGGTCCTTCTCCTTGTTCCAGTAATCGGCCACGGACCGCTGGTACTTGGTGGTCAGGACCTGAGTGGCGGTATCGAGCACAGTCATTGCTGTCATCCTTGTGTCTGGTTGTAACGGGGACTGCTGGCGTGCCACTCCTTGTTGCCGCCGAGCCATGCCCACAGGGCTCCCAGGTAGCGGGTCAGCACCGGATCGCCGGTGAGGCCGAGGGCGGCCGCGGAGGCTTCGAAGGAGTGCATGAGTTCGTTGTGGATGTCGGCGGCCCGCTGGATCGCCTCGGCGAGGGAACAGCCGTCCTCCGCCGCGATCACGGTCGGCAGGTTGTATTCGATGCCTTGGGCGCTGCTTTCCTTGTGCATCGAGTAGATGTCGTTGAGCAGGACGGACGCGAGTGCGGCCTGCAGGGTCGCCCGCCGTACGTCGGGGCGACCGTAGACGCCGGCGGGGAGTTCGTACCCGCCGATGGCGTCGACCAGGGCCATGCACGGCAGGAAGCTGTTCATCTGACGGTTCGCCAGGTACTCCCACACGGACGGCGGTCTGCCCCCGATACGCCACCCCGCTTCGGCGTCCATCCCGAGGAACAGACCCGCGATCTCCTGCCGGAGCCGGTTGAGCTGGGCCCCGCTGGCGTACGCGGAGAGGTCCTCCACCGAGCGGCGGAGCGCGTTCCACACGGGCTGCCGGCGCATGGCGCGTTCGTAGGCCTCGTGGTGGCGGCGAGGCAGTTTGGCCGGGTCGATCGCCGACTGGGCGAGCATCAACTGCGGCCCGAGTCGCTCCGGATGGTCGCCGGTGGCGGCCTCGTCGCAGAAGTAGTCGTCGACGGCGAACTCCGCCGCCATGCAGCGGGCCGCGGCCAGCAGCCGGTCGGGATCGTCGGTGTCGGGGTGGGTCAGCATCAGCAGCCGCCCGTAGTCGGCCCGTCGGAACTTCTCCAACTGGTCGGCGTATATGCCTACTTGATCGGCCCAGCGGACGAGGCGGTCGTTGACCTCGTTGGCCAGGGCGGGGTCGTCGCGGACGTGGGGCGGGCAGTGCAGCTCGGGGATGGTGCGGCCGCGCGTCGCAGGGTCGGACGCCGGGGTGCGCGGCCGCAGTATCTCGGCGACACGTGCGGCCGAGGTGCCCAGTCCGGTCGGGCCGGTGGGGATCGGCCGAGCCGCCGCAGCGGCGGTTTCGAAGGCTGCCATCGGTTCTCCTGGGGTGTCGGGTCAGGACCGCGGGGCAGCGATGTCGACGTTCTCCAGGATGCCGACGGCGTCCTGGACCAGGATCGCCACCGAGTAGTAGGCGGTGACCAGATACCGCATGATCGCCTTGTCGTCGATGCCCATGAAGCGGACGTTCAGGCTGGGCTCGTACTCGTCCGGGATGCCGCTCTGGTGCAGCCCGATGACGCCCTGGTCCTGCTCACCGGTGCGCACCGCGACGATCGAGGAGACGTGCCCGTCCGTGACGGGGATCTTGCCGCACGGGAAGATCGGCACACCTCGCCAGGCTGGGACCCGGTGGCCCCCGACGTCGGTGCTGTCCGGGTGGATGCCACGTTTGGTGCACTCGCGGAAGAACGCCGAGATCGCCTTGGGATGGGCAAGGAACAGGTCGGTACCCCGACGCATCGACAGGAGGTCGTCCATGTCGTCCGGAGTCGGCGGCCCGGACCAGGTGTTGATCCGCTGGTCGTAGTCGGCGTTGTGGAGCAGCCCGAACTCCCGGTTGTTCAGCAGCTCCCACTCCTGGCGTTCGCGGATCTCCTCGACCGTCAGCCGGAGCTGCTGCTCCAGCTGGTTCATCGGGTCGTTGTAGAGGTCGGCGACTCGTGAATGCATCCGGAGCACCGTCTGCGTCAGCGACAGCTCGTATTCGCGGGGCGCCAGGTCGTAGTCAACGAAGGATCCGGGAATCTCGGCTTCGCCCTCGTGGCCCGCGGCGACCGCGACTTCCACCTCGCCCTTGGAATTGACCTTCCGGGAACTGTTGGCGAGGAACTTGTCGATGTGCTCGCGCAGGTCTTCGGAGCGGTTGAACAGCTCGAGGAAGGAACCCCAGGGGAGCACCATCATGGTTCCGGCGGTGGCAGCCTTGACGGTGGCGGTCCATCGTGGCTCGCTCTGGAGCAGGGCTTCGTCCCCCAGGTGGTCGCCGTCGGCCAGGACACCCAGGGCTTTCCCCTCATCGCCGTACTTGCCGGTGCTGATCCGCTCGATCCGGCCGTGCGCGACGATGAAGACCTCCTCGACGGGACGGCCTTTCTCGGCGATGATCTCGCCGCTGCGGAAATCGCGCGTAGTGAACCGACCTGCCAATTCGGCAAGGAGAGCGTCGTCGCCGAAACCCCGTAATGCCGGAATTTCACGCAGCGTCTCGGGAATGATCCGCACATCGTCCGCCCCGGCCTGGACGAAGCCGACCCGTCCCCGGCCGACGGCCAGCGAGAGCCGGCGGTTGACCCGGTACGTACCGCCGGACACCTGCACCCACGGGAGCTGGCGCAGCAGCCAACGTGAGGTGATGCCGCGCATCTGCGGAGCAGACTTGGTGGTCGTT
The DNA here is from genome assembly GCF_029892105.1 of Kitasatospora sp. GP82. Classification (GTDB taxonomy): domain Bacteria; phylum Actinomycetota; class Actinomycetes; order Streptomycetales; family Streptomycetaceae; genus Kitasatospora. The sequence continues at coordinate 100,644 of NZ_JARZAJ010000019.1, forward strand.
GCCAGGTTCCGTGCGCCGGCGGTACTCAAGCTGAGCTGGATACGTTCCCGGGCGGAGTCGGTGTCCGCTTCTGTCGTCATCAAGGCTCTCCCATGGAAAGTAGGAAGGAATGGCCATGCCACATTCCTCCTCGTGCCTTTTCGGAACGCCGCGAGGCGCAGGAATCGGTAATGAAGAGGGCTGCAGGGGAAAGGATCGCGGCAGTTTCCGCAAATCCGGATAAGCGCTCTCGATCAGCAGTGCCAGACGTTAGCAAGATCGGACGACACTGAACATCAGTACGAATTTAATCGGCCGACTTCTCCCTGCTGGATCAAGTGGGTGCCGAATGATCATCCGGCCTGGTCAGGTCGCACGGCGGTACTCGTAGTGGGTGCCGCCGAGTCGATCCGGACCTGCGGCCGGTCGGGTTGTACGCCCTGCGGTGCGGTACATCCGACGGGCCTGGTGGGAGCCGCTGCTCGTTGTGCATGGGGGCCGGTGCTCGTCGTACACGGCCTCGGACTCGCGTCGCGCCGGGAGAGGATGGTGCTGGCCGGATCAGGACGCGCTCGGGTGGCTCTCGGCAGTTGGTCCCGTATCCTGCCCCGCTTCCGGGGAGACCCTCACCGGCTCGGGTCCGTCGCGTCCGGCCCGAAGCCGGTGTCGACCAGCAGCTGGTCGCCGTCGGCCTCCGGGTGCACGCGGGCTTGGCCGTATCTGATCAAGCGCATGCGGCCCGCGATGTCGGCAACAGCCGGGCTGCCCGGCCCGTTTCGGGTTTCGGCTCGTTGCTGACCGGCGCGCTCGCGATGGCGCCGAAGTGGCCGGTGCGTCAGCCGTCGTGACGGATCCGAAGGCTGTTCAGGGTTTCCTGGAAGCCGCGGATCAAGGTGGACAGGCCGGTTTCGAAGGCCAGCTCGCTGAAGTCGGGCGGGGCGTTCAGGAGGGGCTCCAGGCCCGGCGGAAGGTTCTCGGTCGGCAGCGACGCCTTGCGCGGTATGCCGAAGTCGAGGGCTGCGCCGGCGAGGAAGTACTCGATGCACTGGACGATTGGGACCAGGTGCTCCTCCGGCCAGCCGGCCTCGCGCAGCACGGCGAAGGCGTTGGCGTAGCCCTGGAGTGCCGTGACGGACCGCGTCGGCCGCGTCACCAGTAGCGGCACCATGTTCGGGTGGGCGGCGAACGCGGCGCGGTAGGAGTGCGCCCAGCTGTCCAGCGCGGCCGTCCACGGGCGGATGCTCGGGTCGAGCTCCATCTCGGCGACGATGAGATCGCAGATCCCGTCGATGATCTCGTCGCGGCCCGAGACGTAGTTGTAGAGCGACGGGCCCTTGACGCCCAGTCGAGCCGCGATCCGGGTGGTCGAGAGCGCGGTGGCGCCCTCCTCGTCGACCAGTGCGAGAGCGGCTTGCACGATCCCATCCCGGGTCAGCAGTGGCCGTGACGGCCTGCCCATCTGTTCGTCCTCTCGCCTGCTGCTTGTGTCACCCCCCGGTGTTGGGCCGTGAATGCGGATTAGTGTACGTTCTCGCCCAGGCAAAACTACTGGCTCTAGTTTTAGGGGGCGCCTGGTGGATTGCGCCTCGTGTCGCCCCTGTGGCACCAGACGCGGCTTCGAAGGGCAACTTGCCTTCGCAGTCCCGGCCGACGGCGGACTTCGGCCACCTCCCGTGTGATCCCCCTCGACTTGCCGGAAGCCGCCCGGGTCCTTCCTGTGGTGGACCTTGCCGACGCCGATAGCCGCGGTGCAGGGTTCGGTCAGCGTCGACGGCAGCGGCGGCAGACCGAGCATCGACGGCAGCGGCGGGCTCGACGTGGACGGGGCCGTGATGGCGAGGATCGCCATCCTCGGCACCCCGCTGTTCGAGAAGGACCTGCCGTTGAAGATCTACCACAACGAATGGCCCATCGTGGCCGGTTCGTACCGCAACGCGACCCCGAGTGCCGCACCGACGAACTGACTGACGATCCATCAGACGAAAGGCCGAGTCCCAGATATGAGCATCAAGGCAAAGCTCGTTGCCGCTGCGGCCCTGACGGCCGCGATCACCGCCGGTCTCGCCACCCCCGCGGTCGCGGCCCCGGCACACCCGGCGGCCGCCGCCGTCGCGGCGAGCAGCAGCACGGTCACCGAGGCGCAGTGGCTGGCCGACGTGAGCACCGCGATCGCGCCGGCCCGCGGGTACATCGAGCAGCGCACGGCCGAGCCCACGGACCGGAAGCTCGCGATCGTGTTCGACATCGACAACACCACCCTCGCGACGCACTTCCACCCGTTCGCGATGCCGGGCATCGCACCGGTCGTGCAACTGGCGCAGTACGCCCACTCGCGCGGGGTCGCGCTCATCTTCGTCACCGCGCGACCGGACTTCATCGAGCTGGCCACTCGGATCAGCCTGGCCAAGGCGGGCTACACCGTGGACGGGCTGTACGGGCGTGACCTGCACGATCTCTTCGAGCCGGTGCAGCAGTTCAAGACGGATGAGCGGATCGAGGTGGAGCGCCAGGGCTACACGATCATCGCCAGCATCGGCAACAACTGGACCGACCTGGGCGGCGGTCACGCCGAGCGGACCTTCAAGCTGCCGGACTACAACGGCCTGCTCTCCTGAGACAGCCCTACTGGGGTGAATTCACGCCCGCCCGGGGCCGGCACAACGGCCGGGCCCCGGGCGGGCTCCAGGCGGACGTGGCAGGTTGCCAGGCGTTCGCGGTCGCGTGCTGCTCGGAGAAGTCGAGCGAGGCCGGCTGCACACCGTGCACCAGCCCTGCGGGGTCCTTGAGCGGGGTGAGGTGGACGATCCAGGCGTGAGGGTAGGCCTCTCCCGGCACCCGCAGGTAGTTCTCGAGGTGCTCGATTCGTCCTGGTCGGGTGCAGGCGCGTCTACGCCTCCTCGGGTCTGCCACCGTAGACGCACAGTGCATAGATCGCCACGATGTCGAGCGCGATGATCACCAGTGACCAGAAGGGGTACGCGGGCACGACCCACATGTGGGCGAACGCGTTGACGGACAGCACGGTCACGCCGAACCAGCGCCCGATCTGGCCGCCCACCAGGACGCCGAGAGCCGCCGCGGCCTGCAGGATCGCGAGTGACAGCAAGGTCCAGCCCCAGGCTCGCAGGTCGCCCAGGACGATGTGAGCCCCGGCGACGAAGACATGCGACCGGTGGATGGCGGCGATGGCGTCGAGGCCGTTGAAGAACGCCAGGATGATCAGCAAGACGGCGGCGAAGGCCACCATGCCGCTGCCATGAGCGTGATGAGAACCCCCGGCGGGCGCCCCGCGCGCATCCGCCGCTGATGAAGCATGAGACACCATGAGAACCACCTCCAAGGAGGTCTCTTCCGTCCACCGTCTCACGCGCGGGGTTTCCCCTCCACCGCAGTGCGGCGCCTCTACCCGGGGGCAGCTCCCGCTCCGACGGCCGCCGGTCGCAGCACGAGGTCGGATCAGAACGGTGATCCCGACGCCGGCCAGCTTCGACCCGAGGACGACAAACAGCACCGCCATCACGGCCGTGCTGTGCAGCCCAGTCTTCCAGTCGGCGAGCGTGCTCCTCGCCCGCTCGCCCATACACGGGAGGACTCCCAGCGGCACCCGAAGGCCAAGGGACGCGATGATGCCCGGACGCCCGCAGCCTGACAGGCCGTCGGCCCGACCGCGTCTTCGCATTCCGAGGTGAGTCTTCTTCGGCTCCGTCCCTGCAGAAGCCACCCGCCCCGCCGAGGCATCTGCCTTGCCCGCGCACACGGTGACAAGCACCGTGTAGCTGGCAATCATTCAGGCACGGCAGGCCCACCCTGGTAGACGTTCACCCCTGGGCACGGCAACTGTCCACCCTGGGCGCCGTCTCTTTGACCAGGAGATCCGCGCCCTCGGGCATTAGACTGAAGTCGCAAGCAGCTCATGAAGGGCGAGGCTTATGCGCTGCAGAGTCGCTCTCCCCGTACCCGGCCTGCCGCTCTCCGCCTTCCTGGTCGTGCTGCCCGCTGCCGCGGCGGAGGTGCCCAGAACTCGCGCCTCGACGACCACGTCGGCGTCCGTGTCATCGGCGGCGCCGAATGTCTGCCTCCCAGCGGCCTGAACCTCACCACTGCTCAGAACAGCGGCAGCCAGTATCTTGTGGCCTGCCGCCGAGGGCTGGTCACCGGACGGGGCAGAGTCTTCGCGACGGCAAGTCCCGCGTGGAGTCGCCGCCTCGCCCGTGGCCTCCTCAACACAGCGCGGAAGCGCAGGATCGCGGCGAGCGATACCTTCTGGCCCACGGGCCCGCGTTTCGCACGTCACATGCGCTGAACTACTCCGCGTCCAAGTCCACCCACGCTGGATGAACGAAGGAAATGTCATGCGCGCCACAACTCATCACCGGATACGCGGCGTGTGCGCTGCCGCGTGCGCGCTCCCTCTGCTGGTACTCGCCGGTGCAGCCGGCGCGAGCGCCGCCCCTGCCGGACCCACCTTCGTGCAGCAGGGCTCCGCCGGGGAGATCCTGTCCCTGGAGAACGCTGCACGAGCCCAGGCCGGCTGCCCGGCGCTGAGCGAGAACGGGCAACTCGCCCAGGCTGCTCAGGCTCACAGCACGGACATGGCCACCAAGGGCTACTTCGGGCACCAGGGCTCTGACGGATCCGATGTGAGAGCTCGGATCGCACGCACGGGCTTCAGCCCCAACAGCCCGTCCGAGGAGAACATCTCCAGCGGCTACCCCACCGCGCAGGCCACCTTCGACGGTTGGATGAACAGTGCTCCCCACAAGGCCGCCATCCTGAAGTGCAGCTGGACGCAGACCGGTATCGCCAGTGCCCAGCCCGGCAACCTCTGGACCCAGGTCTTCGCAGCCTGACCGGTCGGGCCGGTTCGCGATCGGTGCCTGTCCAGCAGGTCGCTCGGAGGTTCTGACGGATCCTTCGCCAGGGCCTCTGTCAGACACGGCCCGCCCGTCGGCGGCCGGGCCCGAAACCGGGGCCCGGCTCGCCGCCGAAGTCCCTTCGAAGCCGCTCACTCGCGTTCCCGCCGGGTCTGTACAGCCAGCCAGCGGTGTAACTCGTGTGGTGTGAGTTACCGGCGGCCGATGGAGAGTCGGCCGTCGAAGGCGATGTCGAAGGCCTGTAGTGCGGGCTTCCAGCGCATGGTCCAGCGTTTGCGGTCGGCACCAGTGGGGTCCAGGCTCATGACGGCCATGTAGATGCACTTCAGCGCCGCCGCCTCGTTCGGGAAGTGCCCGCGGGCGCGGACGGCCTTGCGTATGCGCGCGTTGACCGACTCGATGGCGTTGGTCGTGCAGACGACCCGGCGAATCTCCGTGTCGAACTGCAGGAACGGCAGGAACTCGGCCCAGGCGTTCTCCCAAAGCCGAACGATCGCCGGGTACTTGACGCCCCACTCCTCCTGGAACTCCAGGAACCGGTCCTCCGCGGCCTTCGCGGTCGGCGCGGTGTAGATCGGCTTGAGGGTCCGGGAGAGGAGGGCGTCATCGGGCCTGCCCCCGCTGCGGCCACCGGTGGCTGGACGACTACACCGTCCACCACCACCACCACCGCAGCGGCGCTCTGGAGCGCGTCTGCTACCACTGCCACGGTCTGCGGGTGCTCTCCCCGTACGACACCTCCGGTGCACCGCACTGCCCCGGATGCTCACGTCCGGACGTCGTCGGACGTCTGGTCGCCACCTCCGGTGCCGAGATCGGTGGGGCGTGTCAGGAAGTTCAGCTCACGGACGGCGAAGATCGCCGACTGGCTGCCGCGGGGCACAATGACGACACCCCGAGGAGATCACGACAACGTGGGACGAGGACCGAGATGACACCCTTCACCAGCACGGCGCGCCTGCTGGCAGACCTCGCCGAACGCGTCGCCGAGGCCGGTCCGGAGGAACGTGGCGCACTGTGGCGGCTCACCGAGCCCGCGCGGCAACTCGACGCCAACCTGATCCGCGTACCGGCCGGTGCCGTTGTGGACGAGCACCAGGAGAACGACCTGGACGTGCTCCTGCTCGTCGTCGCGGGCGGCGGGACGTTGCTCGGCGGAGCGCAGCCGCTGCCGCTCGAGGTCGGCGCCCTGATCTGGCTGCCGCGCGCCGCCCGGCGCGGACTGCGTGCCGGACCTGAGGGGCTGGTCTGTCTCACCGTCCATCGACGCCGTCCCGGCCTGGCCGTCCAGGGCACCCGAGACATCGGGCCTGTGGCGGAGGGTGGTGAGGCCGCCTGCCAGCTCCACCGGATCTGCCCCGCCTGCGGCGCCGTGCCCGACGGAGTCGCCCCCGCCTACTGCAGCCGCTGCGGTGAGCGGTTGGCGACGGACTGACCGGCGGGCCCGGCAGCCGCCGCGGACACTGGTGCCGCCGGCCAGGCCGGGACGACGCCCGGGGCCGGGCGCTGGCTATGACCGGCCGAGGACTGCGTTGGCGCAGCCACGCAGCGTGATCGGCGGCCACCTGCTCTCGGCCGCCGTCGGCTACCTCGTCCTGGCGGGCTGCGGCAGCTCCACCTGGGCCGCCGTGCTGGCCGGCGGCATCGCGGCGGGCGCAATGATGGTCACCAGGACCCCGTACTCGCCGGCCGCGGCCACCGCGTTCATCGTCGTCCCGCAGTCTCGCGCCCCGCTGCGTCTCCTCGCGCTGTTGACCTCCGCGACTGTGGTTCTGGTCGCGGCCGGCGTCGTAGCGGGCCGTCCCGCCCGCGCGACCCGCTACCCCGCCTACTGGTGGTAGCGCGGCCACTGAGCGGGGTCGGCTCACACCCCGGCCGGCCGACGAGGCGACGCCCGCAGGTAGACGACCCAGGTCAGCAGCAGGCAGAACCCGTAGTAGCCGAGGAAGGCGAGGTAGGCGCCGTCGCCGTTGTGCGAGCTGAGGAAGGACTGGCGGAAGGCGATGTTGACCAGCACGCCACCGAAGGCGCCGATCGCGCCGGCCAGGCCGATCAGGGCCGAGGCGCGGCGGCGCGAGCGCTGCTCGGCAAGGGCCTGGTCCGCGCCGGCGGCCACCTCGGCCTGTGCCTTGGCCCGGAAGATCGCCGGGATCATCTTGTAGGTCGAGCCGTTGCCCAGGCCGCTGAGCACGAAGAGCGTGGTGAAGCCGGCCAGGAACAGGCCCAGCGAGTGCAGCCGGGAGGCCTCCAACACCGTGCCGGCGCCGGCTGCCATCGCGGCGAAGGTCCAGCAGGTCACCCGGGCGCCGCCGAACCGGTCGGCCAGCAGCCCGCCGAGAGGGCGGATCAGCGAGCCGAGCAGCGGGCCGAGGAAGGTCAGGTAGGCGGCCTTCACCGCAGTGTCGAACTGCTGGTGGAACTGCACCTGGAGGACCTGCCCGAAGGCGAAGCCGAAGCCGATGAACGAACCGAAGGTGCCGATGTAGAGCGCCGAGATCACCCAGGTGTGCGGCTCCCGGGCCACCTCGCGCATCGCCCCCCGGTCGTTGCGGAGCGCACCGAGGTTGTCCATCCGCAGCGCGGCGCCGAGCGCCGCCAGGATGACGAGCGGCAGGTAGACCAGCGGCAGCAGCCGCGGGTGGGCCGCGCCTGCGGTGGCCAGCACCAGCAGTCCGAGCAGCTGCACGACCGGGACGCCCAGGTTGCCGCCGCCGGCGTTGATGCCGAGGGCCCAGCCCTTGAGGCGTTGCGGGTAGAAGGCGTTGATGTTGGCCATCGAGGAGGCGAAGTTGCCGCCGCCCACCCCGGCCACCGAGGCCACCAGCAGCAGCGTGCCGTACGAGACCCCGGGCCTGAGCACGATCCCGGCCAGCACGGTCGGCACGAGCAGCAGCAGCGCGCTGAAGACCGTCCAGTTGCGTCCGCCGAACCGGGCCACCGCGAAGGTGTACGGGATCCGCAGCACCGCGCCGAGCGCGGTGGGCAGCGCGGTGAGTGTGAACTTCCCTGCGGCGTCGATGTGGTACGCGGGCCCGAGGAAGAGCACCAGCACCGACCACAGGCTCCAGACCGAGAAGCCGATGTGTTCGGAGAGCACCGAGAAGACCAGGTTGCGCCGGGCGATTCGGGCGCCGGCCCGCTCCCAGAAGTCGGTGTCCTCGGGCTGCCACTCGTCGATCCGGCGCGCGACGTGTCCGGCGGTGGCGACAGCGGTCATCAGCACACCGCCATGTCGTCCGAAGCGACCCGGACCGGCCGGACCCGCAGGTCAGCCGAGGACCCGTCCGGCGCGCTCTCCTCGTCCAGGCAGCGCCCGGTGCGCAGGTCGAAGGTCTGCTTGAGCATCGGTGAGACCACCACCGGGATGTCGCCGCGACTGCCGGTCAGCCCGCGCGACATGACGTAGGCGCCGCTGAACGGGTCACGGTTGTCCAGCGCGTACACCTCGTCGGTACGGGTGCGGAAGACGGCCGCCTGGGTGCCGTCCGGGAGCAGGACGGCCACGCCTCGGCCGGGGATCAGGTCGTCGAACTCGCAGACCCGGGTCCAGTTCCGGCCGTCGTCGATCTGTACTGCGTTCATCGGCTGCGCACCTCCAGGTTGGGGCTGATCAGGACGCGGCCGTCCTCGTCGGGACGGGCGGGGCGGATCTGGTCGCGCTCCGGAACGAAGCGCACGGTGGGGTCGGGGGTCCCCGGGGCGTTGGCGAAGGAGACGAAGCGGCGCAGCCGCTCGGGGTCGGCCAGGGTGGCCGCCCACTCGTCCTGGTAGGTCTCGACGTGGCGGGCCATCAGCTCGTCCAGTTCGGCGCAGATGCCGAGCGAGTCGTCCATGACGACCGCGCGCAGGTGGTCCAGGCCGCCCTCCAGGCGGTCCAGCCACGGCGCGGTGCGCTCCAGGCGGTCGGCGGTGCGGATGTAGAACATCAGGAACCGGTCGATCGTGCGGATCAGCGTTTCGTGGTCCAGGTCGGTTGCCAGCAGGTCGGCGTGACGCGGCGTCATGCCGCCGTTGCCGCCCACGTAGAGGTTCCAGCCCTCGGCGGTGGCGATCACGCCGAAGTCCTTGCTCTGCGCCTCGGCGCACTCGCGCGCGCAGCCGGAGACCGCGGACTTGAGTTTGTGCGGCGCCCGCAGGCCCCGGTAGCGCAGCTCCAGTTCGATCGCCAGCGCCACCGAGTCCTGCACGCCGTAGCGGCACCAGGCCTGCCCGACACAGGACTTGACGGTGCGCAGTGCCTTGCCGTACGCATGGCCGGACTCGAAGCCGGCATCCACCAGGCGACGCCAGATCCCCGGCAGCTGGTCCACGGTGGCGCCGAACAGGTCGACCCGCTGACCGCCGGTGATCTTGGTGTAGAGGCCGTAGTCGCGGGCGATCTCGCCGATGGTGATCAGGCCCCCGGCGGTGATCTCGCCGCCGGGGATCCGCGGTACCACCGAGTAGGAGCCGTTGCGCTGCAGGTTGGCCAGGAAGTGGTCGTTGGTGTCCTGCAGTGCGGCCTGCTCGCCGTCCAGCACATGCCCGTTGCCCAGGCTGGCCAGGATCGAGGCGACGGTCGGCTTGCAGATGTCGCAGCCCTCGCCGGTGCCGTGCTCGTCGATCAGCCGGGAGAAGCCCGTGATGCCCTTGACGCGGACGATCTCGTAGAGCTCCGCGCGGGTGTGGGTGAAGTGCTCGCACAGTCCGCGGGACACCTCGATCCCGCCGGCCGCCAGCTCCTCGTCCACGATCGAGCTCAGCAGCTTGACGCAACTGCCGCAGCCGGTACCGGCCTTGGTGCACTTCTTGACCTCGGGGACGGTCCGCATGCCCTGCTCCGAGACCGCCGCCGTGATGGTGCCCTTGGTGACGTTGTGGCAGGAGCAGACCACCGCCTCGTCCGGCAGCACCAGCGGGCCGTGCGTGTCGGCGTCGGCCGGGACCAGCAGGTGCTCGGCCGGCCCGGGAAGCTGTGCCTTGCTGATGGCCAGCGGGCGGAGCGTGGCGTAGGAGTCGGCATCACCGACCAGGACGCCGCCGAGCAGCCGGCCGTCCGAGCTGACCACCAGCTTCTTGTACACCCCCGCCCGGCTGTTGGCGTAGAGCACCTCCAGGGCACCCTCGGTGGTGCCCATCGCGTCGCCGAAGCTGGCCACGTCCACGCCCAGCAGCTTGAGCTTGGTGGAAGTGTCGGCTCCGGTGAACTCGGCGCTGGAGCCGGTCAGTTCGCGGGCCACCGTGTCGGCCATCGCATAGCCGGGGGCTACCAGTCCGTAGACCCGGCCGTCCACCGCGAGCGCGCACTCGCCGATCGCCCAGATGTGCTCGTCCTCCGTGCGGCAGTGCTCGTCCACCACGATGCCGCCGCGCTCGCCCACAGGCAGGCCGCAGTCGCGGGCCAGCTGGTCGCGGGGGCGCACGCCCGCCGAGAAGACCACCAGGTCGACGGCGAGCTCCGAGCCGTCGGACAGCGCCATGGCGCGGACGCTGCCGTCCTCGCCCGCCTCGATCCGCTGGGTGCCGGCGCCGGTGTGCACCTGGACTCCGAGGTCCTCGATCTTGCGGCGCAGCACCGCGCCGCCGCCGTCGTCCACCTGAAGTGCCATCAACCGCGGTGCGAACTCGACCACGTGGGTCTCCAGGCCCATCGCGCGCAGCGCGCCGGCCGCCTCCAGGCCGAGCAGGCCGCCGCCGACGACCGCGCCCGTACGCGCCGACCCGGCACTGGATTTGATCGCCTCCAGGTCCTCGATGGTCCGGTAGACGTGGCAGCCCGCGCTGTCGTGGCCCGGCACCGGCGGCACGAACGGGTAGGAGCCGGTGGCCAGCACCAGGGCGTCGTAGCGCAGTTCGGTGCCGGAGCGGGTGGTGACCGTGCGGGCCGCCCGGTCGATCGCGGTGGCCGGATCGCCCAGACGCAGGTCGATGCCGTGCTCGGAGAGGAAGCCGGGCGGGCAGAGGGAGAGCTCCTCGGCGGTGGTGCCGGAGAACCAGGAGGTCAGGTGCACCCGGTCGTAGGCGGGGCGTGGCTCTTCAGTGAGCACGGTCACGCGCCACTTGTCCGGCTGTTCGAACAGGGCTTCCAGGAAACGCTGTCCGACCATGCCATGGCCGATCAGCAGCAGTTCCTTGACGGTCACTTGCGGCTCCTCGCAGGTCATCAGGTGGTCAGGATCGGGTGGTAAGGAGGGAGAGCGGGTCTGCGGGCAGCGGGTCGTCCCGCTCGTACGCCCGGGTCAGGGCGCCGACCGTGGCCAGGTCGCCCAGCAGGATGCCGCCGACCAGCCGGTCACCGCGCAGCACCAGCTTCTTGTAGGAGCCCCGGGTCGGATCGGCCAGCCGTAGCACGTCGGTCCCCGGGAGGCCTTCGCCGACCTCGCCGAAGGCCGCGTACTCCAGTGGTCCGGCCGACAGCCGGGCCAGCGGGCGGGAGCCGGTGTAGTGGGCCTCGGGGTCCGCGCCGGCCAGCCGGGCAGCCAGCAGATCCGCCTGCTCCCAGGCAGGGCCGGACAACCCGTGGACGGTGCCGCGGTGTTCGGCGCAGTCGCCGATCGCGTGGACGTCCGGTGCGGAGGTCGCGAGCCGATCGTCGATCACAATGCCGTCGCGGACGGTGAGACCGGCGGCGTGGGCCAGGGCGGTGCGCGGGCGGACCCCGCAGGCGAGCACCACCAGGTCGGTGTCCAGCAGGTAGCCGCTGGCGAGTTCGACGCCGGTGACGCGATCACCGCCGTGCAGGGCGCGGGCCCGGTTGCCCGGGTAGCTGACCACGCCCAGTTCGGCCAAGCCGCCCCGCAGTGCCCGGCCGGCCTCCTCGTCGAGATGACGGTCAATCAGATACGGTGCCTGGTGGACGATTTCGACCAGCAGGCCGAGCGCAGCCAGGGCCCGGGCGGCGCTCACTCCGAGCACCCCGCCGCCGATCACCACAGCACGCTCGGCGCCGCCGGCGTCCTCGGCGAGCCGGGCGCAGTCGGCCAGGGTGCGGAAGGCGTGCACGCCGGCCTTGAGGCCGTCCGGGCCGTGCAGCCCGCGCAGCGCGGGCAGTACCGGGTTGGCGCCGGTGGCCAGCACCAGCTGGTCGTAGCCGGCCGACTCGCCTGTGGCCAGGTGCAGTTCGCCGCGCACGACGTCCAGGCCGAGGACCTCGCCACCCGTGCGCAGCGTGACCTGCGGTCCGTACGGCAGCGCGATGGCCTCCGGGTCGTACCGTCCGGCCAGCACGTCTGCCAGCAGCACCCGGTTGTAGGGGCCGCGCGGCTCGGCGCCGTAGAGCGTCAGCTCCGCCTCGCCACCGAGCGCCCGGTACTGCTGGGCGAACCGGGCGCCCGCCATTCCGGCGCCCACCACCGCGATCCTCATCGCACTCGCTCCACTCGCACGGCGCAGACCTTGAACTCGGGCATCCGGGACGTCGGGTCCAGGGCCGGGTTGGTCAACGAGTTGGCCCGGCCCGCGCCGCCCCAGTGGAAGGGCATGAAGACGGTGTCGGGCCGGACGGTGTCGGTCACCCGGGCGGGCGCGACGGCCCGGCCGCGCCGGCTGGTCACCGCCAGCGACTGGCCCTCGGCCACCCCGAGCCGCTCGGCCAGCTGCGGGTGCAGCTCGACGAACGGGCCGGGCGCGGCCCGGTTCAGCTCCGGCACCCGCCGGGTCTGCGCACCGCTCTGGTACTGCGCCAGCACCCGACCCGTCGTCAGGTAGAGCGGGTACTCGGCGTCCGGCTCCTCGGCGGCCGGGCGGTAGGAGACCGGGACGAAGCGGGCCCGGCCGTCCGGGGTGGCGAAGCGGTCCAGGAAGAGCCGAGGGGTGCCCGGGTGCGCCCCGGTCGGGCAGGGCCAGAAGACGCCGTCCTCGGCGCGGATCCGGTCGTAGCTGATACCCGCGTAGTCGGCCTGCCCTCCGGCCGAGGCGCGGCGCAGCTCCTCGAAGACCTCCTCGGGGTCCGCCGGGAACCCCTTCGGGGTGCCGAGCCGCGCGGCCAGCCCGTGCAGGACGGCCAGGTCGGTGCGCACCCCCTCGGGCGCGCTCAGCGCGGCCTGCCGCAGGATCACCCGGCCTTCGAGGTTGGTCAGCGTCCCGGTCTCCTCCGCCCACTGCGCGGCGGGCAGCACCACGTCGGCCAGCTGCGCGGTCTCCGAGAGGACCACGTCGCTCACCGCGAGGAAGTCCAGCGCACGCAGCCGCTCGGTGACGTGTGCGGCGCGCGGGGCGGAGACCACCGGGTTGGAGCCCATCAGCAGCATCGCGCGGGCGCCGCCCTCGGTGCCCAGGGTGTCGAGCAGCTCGTAGGCCGATCGGCCCGGGCCCGGAAGGCCGGCCTCGTCGACCCCCCAGACCCTGGCGATGTGTGCGCGGGCAGCCGGGTCCACGATCGAGCGGTAGCCGGGCAGTTGGTCGGCCTTCTGGCCGTGCTCGCGCCCGCCCTGGCCGTTGCCCTGACCGGTCAGGCAGCCGTAGCCGGAGCCTTCGCGGCCCGCCTTCCCCAGCGCCAGGCACAGGTTGATCCAGGCGCCGACGGTGTCCGTCCCCTTGCTCTGCTGTTCGGGCCCGCGCGCGGTGAGCACGATCGCCTTCTCGGCACCGGCGAACAGGTCCAGGGCGGACCGCAGTTGGGACACCGCGATGCCGGTCAGCCGCTCCACCCGTTCGGGCCAGTGCGCCATCGCGGCGCTGCGGGCCGGCTCGAAGCCGCTGGTGCGCTCGGCGATGAAGTCCGCGTCCAGGCGGCGGTCGGCGATCGCCAGATGCAGCAGGCCCAGGGCGAGCGCCAAGTCGGTGCCGGGGACGGGTTGCAGGTGCAGGTCGGCCTGCTCGGCGGTGCGGGTACGGCGCGGGTCGACCACGATCAGGGTGCCGCCGCGCTCGCGCAGTTCGCGGAAGTAGCGCAGCGCGGGCGGCATCGTCTCGGCCGGGTTGCCGCCGACCAGGATCACGCAGTCGGCCCGCGCGATGTCGGTCAGCGGGAACGGCAGGCCGCGATCCAGGCCGAAGGCGGCCTTGTGCGCGGCGGCGGCCGAGGACATGCAGAACCGGCCGTTGTAGTCGATGTTCGGGGTGCGCAGCACCACCCGGGCGAACTTGCCGAGCAGGTAACCCTTTTCGTTGGTCAGCCCGCCGCCGCCGAAGACCGCGACGGCCTCGCGGCCGTACCGCTCACCGACGGCCTTCAGGCCCGCCGCCACCCGGTCCAGCGCCAGGTCCCAGGAGGCGGCGCGCAGTTCGCCGCCACGCCGCTCGCGCACCAGCGGCGTGGTGAGCCGTAGGCCCGGGTCCAGCAGCGAGGCGGCCGACTGCCCCTTGCCGCAGAGCGCACCCCGGTTGACCGGGAACTCCGGGCGCTCCAGCACCTGCGCCGCCGCGCCGGCGGCGGGCGCTGCCAGGCGCATGCCGCACTGCAGTGAGCAGTACGGGCAGTGGGTGTCGGTCATCGTCATGCCACTGAGCGTGAGCCGTCGCCGTTACGCCGCCGGGTCGCCGCCGTTGCGGCGGAGGTACGGCTCCCTCATCCGGCCGGACCGCCCAAGGTGACCTGGCCGAAATCCTCCGTAACAGCGGACGGCCGCCCGCTTACCGGTGCGTGATCGCCCCGCAACGAGGCCGAAACAGCGCTGGCGGAGCCTGCACGGCATGAACAGCACCCAGCCTTCGGGCCCCCTGCTCGGCTACACCGTCGGGGTCACCGCAGCGCGCCGCCGCGAGGAGCCGGTCCCGCTGCTGCGCCGCGCCCGGGCGGGCACCGAGGCCGACGAGCACGCGGTGGAGGCCGCCATCGCCCGTCTGCGCGGGGCCCTGGGCGCGCAGGCGAGGCCGGTGCGGACGGTACCCGAGGGCGGCTGCAGCCTGGTGGCGGCGGCATGACGACCGGCGCCCGCGCAGACCGGCCGCCCACGCTGCTCGCCGTCGCGCACGGCACCCGCGACCCCGACGGCGCCGCCGCCTACCGGGCGCTGGCCGAAGCCGTTTGCGCTCTGAGGCCCGGACTGCGCGTGGAACTCGCCTACCTCGACCTCCTGCGCCCGTCCCTGGACGAGGCGCTGGCCGGCCTGCACGGACCCGTCGTCCTCGTCCCGCTGCTGCTCGGCACCGGCTACCACGTCCGCGTCGACATCCCGGCCGCACTCGCCGCCACCCCGCACCTGCCCGCGGTCGTAGCCCCCGCGCTCGGCCCCGACCCGCTGCTGGCCGTCGCGCTTGCGGAACGGCTCACCGAGGCCGGCTGGTCCGCCGCGCAGGGCGGCACCGTGGTCCTTGCCGCCGCAGGTTCGACGGACCCGTCGGCCAATGCCGACACCGCGCACATGGCCGAGCTGCTGGCGGGGGAGCTGGGACGACCGGTCATACCGTCCTACCTCTGCGCGAGCACGCCTGCCCCGGCCGAGGCCGTGGCCGCCCTTCACGCAGCCGGGCACCAGCAGGTGGCGGTCGCCCGCTACCTGCTGACCCCCGGCTACTTCGCCCGCCAGGCCGCCCGCACCGACAGCGCGCTGACATCGGCCCCGCTGGGTGCACACGAGGCCATCGCCCGCCTCGTCCTCCAGCGCTACGACCATATGTCCTGCGCCGCTCGGCCGCCCAGGCCCGCGACGGCGGATCCGGCCGGGTACGCCGGTCGGTCGACAGCGGCGCCGGCCGCCGGACCCTCGCTCGCGGCGTCGACGTCGTCGTAGACGAGCAAGCCGTCGCCGCGCAGCCGCACCCCGCGCGTGGGGGCGTGTGAGTCGGCACCGGCCGTCGGGCCGCCCGTCAGGGGCGGGCGGCCCTTGGCCCTCGGCTGGCTATACCAAGGCGTCCCCGTTCGCCACCCTCCTGATCGGCAACCGGCTCCTCAGCCTCCCCGGATCGCAGAAGGAGGTGCGACGGTTCGCCTTCGACACCCGCGGCGGCGAACTCGCCTA
The DNA here is from genome assembly GCF_029892105.1 of Kitasatospora sp. GP82. Lineage (GTDB taxonomy): Bacteria > Actinomycetota > Actinomycetes > Streptomycetales > Streptomycetaceae > Kitasatospora. The sequence goes on from NZ_JARZAJ010000019.1 coordinate 116,377, forward strand.
CGAGGCCGGCGACGCCCTCGGCGTGTGGCCCGCCAACGGCTCCGAACTCGTCGCGGAATGGCTCGCCGTCACCGGCCTCGACCCTGACAAGAGCGTGTCCGTCCCCGACGCGGGCGAGATCCCGCTCGGCGAGGCCCTGCGAACCCGGCTCGACATCGCCCGGATCACCCCCGACCTCCTCAAGTTCGTCGCAGAGCGCACCGGTGACCGCGACCTCAAGCGGCTGCTGCGCCCCGACAACAAGGGCGAGCTCGCGAAGTGGAGCTGGGCCCGGCAGGCCGTGGACGTGGTCGGCGCGTTCCCGGTTCGGGCGTCCGCCGCCGAGTGGGTCGGTGTCCTCAAGCGGCTCCAGCCCCGTCTCTACTCGATCTCCTCCAGCCCGCTCGCCCATCCCGGCGAGGTCCGCCTCACGGTCTCCGTCGTCCGCTACACCAACGACCTCGATCGGGAGCGCAAGGGCGTCTGCTCCACCTACCTCGCCGACTGCGCCGACGACGGCCCGGTGCCCGTGTTCGTCCAGCGCTCCCCGCACTTCCGCCCGCCCGCCGACCCCGCCACCCCGATGATCATGGTGGGGCCCGGCACCGGCGTCGCCCCCTTCATCGGCTTCCTGGAGGACCGCCGGGCCCGCGGCCACACCGGCCCCAACTGGCTGTTCTTCGGCGAGCAGCGCGAGGCGACCGACTTCTACTACCGCGAGGAGCTCGAAGCCTTCCGGTCCTCCGGCCACCTGGACCGCCTCGACCTCGCCTTCTCCCGCGACCAGCGCAACAAGGTCTACGTCCAGGACCGGATGCGCGAGCACGGCCCCCGTCTGTGGCAGTGGCTCCAGGACGGTGCCCACTTCTACGTCTGCGGCGACGCCGCCCGGATGGCCAAGGACGTCGACCTGACCCTGCGTGAGATCGTCGCCGCCCAGGGCGGCCTGGACGACGACGCGGCCGCCGCGTACGTCAAGCAGCTCGCTGCTGACCGGCGCTACGTCCGCGACGTCTACTGAACCGGTGCCCGAGTGGCGGGCCGGTCAGGGCCTCACCGGTGCTGCCGAGGAGGCACAGCAGCACCCGGCGCGCGGGCCGCGGGGCACCCGGCTCGGGCCCCGGCGCCCGGGGAAGCGGGTGCGTTCCCGCTCGTGGGCCGCGTGCGGCCGCGAGTGAAATGTTCGGTCCAGGGCCCCACCACCGAATGTCTCCGGTAGGGTCCTGATCGGTTACCAGTGGGTAGGGGGCGGGATCGCAACCCGCCGCCTCTTCGTCCCGAACCCGTTCTACCGGCCCTTGGTGGGCTGCGGATCAGGGCGCCGTCGACGGCCGGTTGGGTGCGCTGGGCTTCGCCGGCATCGGTACCCCGGTGGGCTCACGGAGGGAACGGTTTCGGGAGATGGCAGATCATCTCAGGTTGCGGGCGCTGTGGGGGATGCCGTGGCGGTTGAGTGGCGATGGTTGCGCTGGTCGTGGTCGGCATCCGGGGTTGACATCGCGGGTGCGGGGGTGACCTGGTGAGGACGTTCGGCGAGATTCTGCTGGAGCATCGCCGGGCGGCGGGGCTGACGCAGGAGGAGCTTGCCGAGGCGGCCGGGTTGGCCGCCCGGTCGATCAGGGATCTGGAGCGGGGCCGTCGGGAGCGGCCGCAGCGTCGCACGGTGGAGATGCTGGTGTCCGCGTTGCGGCTGGTCGACGCCGACGCTGCCGTGCTGCTCGGTGCCGGGCGTTCCGGTCGGCTGGGGGATACGCCTGCCGAGGACGGCGTGGCGGGGTCCGGCCTGTTCGATCGGAACAGCCAACTGGCGCTGTTGGAGCGTGCGGCCGGTGCGGCGCGTGCCGGTCGGGGTGCGGTGGTGCTGGTGGAGTCGGGGCCGGGGATGGGGAAGACCTCGCTGCTGAAAGCCTGGGCTGCCGATGAGCAGGCGCGTGGGATGCGGGTGCTGCAGGCCGGCGGTGGCGAGTTGGAGCAGGACTTCGCCTTCTCGGTGCTGCGGCAGCTGGCCGAACCACTGCTGGCGCGAGCCGGCCGTGTCGGGCGGGAGCGGCTGCTCGCAGGCCCTGCGGAGCCGGCGTCATACGCCTTGCGGGTGGACGGTGCCGGCGAGGGCGGGGGGCTGTCGACCGAGGCGTCGCTGGGTGTTCTGCACAGCCTGTACTGGCTGATGGTGCATGTCACGGATGACGGGCCGGTCGCTCTGCTGGTCGACGACGTGCACTGGGCGGATGGTCCGTCCGTGCGGTGGTTGGAGTACCTGGCCCGGCGTCTGCGTGGTCTGCCGTTGCTGCTGGTGCTGGCGGCGCGGCCGGACAGCGGGACTCAGGTCGAGCCACTGCTGGAGCAGATCGCCGCACAGCCGGACTGCCGACGGGTCGGGTTGCCGGCGCTGACTGCCGACAGCGTGGCCCGGATGGTGCGGACGAGTCTGGGGCGGGACGCCGAGTCGCAGTTCGTCGTCGCCTGCGCCGAGGCGACGCAGGGCAATCCGTTGTTGCTGCGCGAGCTGCTGCGGACCCTGGCAGACAACGGGGTCGAGCCCGCCGGCGATCAGGCACATCTGGTGGAAACGTTCCGAGGCCGGATCCTGGCCGCCACCGTGGTCAAGCGGCTGGCGAGCCAGCCGGAGCCGGCCCGGCGCCTGGCACGGGCCTTGGTGGTGCTGGGGGACGGGGCCACCTGGCATGTCGCAGCCGAGCTGGCAGGGTTGGGCGAAGCCGAGGCCCGGGAGCACGGCCGCCGGTTGCAGCGGATCGGTGTTCTGAAACCGGGTGAGGTGGCGCGGTTCGATCATCCACTGGTCCGCGCCGCGATCGCCGAGGCCGTCATGGGGCCGGTGGAACTGGCCACCGGGCATGCGCGGGCGGCCGAACTGCTCCGGGGCGAGGGCGCGGCCGGTGATCTGGTGGCCACACATCTGCTGCTGACCGAACCCAGCGGTGAGGCCTGGCGCGTGGAGGCCCTGCGGGAAGCGGCCCGGGTGACCCGCGGCCGAGGGGCTCCGGAGATCACCATGACGTATCTGCGCCGGGCCTTACGGGAACCGATGTCCAGCGGACAGCGAGGTCCCTTGCTGCTGGAGCTGGGAGCTGACGAGTTGCAGGTCGACGTCAGCGCGGCCATGCATCACCTGACGCAGGCTTCGTCCACGTTGACGGATCCTTGCTCCCGGTCCCTGGCGGCTCACCTGCTCGCCGATGCGCTGTTCATCGGACATCAGCACGCACGCGCTGTCGAGGTCCTCGCCCGGGCCGTCGAGGACCTGCGGCAGGAGGGCGATGGTGCCGGGCCCGGCCGTGAGTTGTCGTGGTACCTGCAGGCCCAGATGCTGCTGATCGGCTACGAGCACCTGTCCACCCTGCCGGCGGCCCGGCAGCAGGCCAGACGGCTGTGGGACCACAAGCTGGCCGGTGACACGCCGGGTGAGTGCGCGGTCCTGGCCGCGCTGTCCGCCTCGGCGGTCACGGGGGATGCCAGCGCCGCGGTCACCAACGACCTCCTCGACCGGGCGCTGCGCGGCGGGATGACGGGAGGGGACCAGGCCGGAATGCTCGTGAGCCTGGCCGGGATGGGATTCGTGACCACTGACCGCCTCGACGACGCGGCGGCGCGGTTCGACCAGATCGCCGACCTGGGCGTGCGGTGCGGCTCCTTCCGTATGGTCTCGGCGGCGATGATGTGGCAGCTGACCGTCCGGGCCCGTCGGGGTCAGCAGGCCGGGCTCACCGCGGACATCGGACATCCCGGTACGACGACCGGGGACGGCGTGGAGCATCGGGTGAGGCTGGCGATGATGGCCCAGGTGGGCGAGTCGCTGATCGAGCGGTGTGACCTGGCCGCGGCGACCGAGGTCCTGGTCCCGGACGCCGACACCGACCAGGTGGGCTGGTTGTGGCAGGGGCCGATGCTCCTGGTTCGTAGCCGTCTGCACGCCGAGCGGGGCAATCCGACCGCCGCACTCGCGGTCCTGCTGGAATACGGTGCGCAGGAGAGGCAGGCACGGGTCACGAATCTGGCCATGATGCCCTGGCGGTCGCAGGCTGCGCTGACGCACCTGGCGCTCGGACAACGCAAGGAAGCACTCCAACTGGCCACCGAGGAAATGGAGTTGGCCCACCGGTGGGGCACTGAGCGGGCGATTGGACTGGCATCGCGCTGCCTGGGTGTCGTGACGGGCGGCCCTGAGGGACTGGCCCTGCTCGAAGAGGCCGTGGCCGTGTTGGAACTTTCTCCGGCCCGCTTGGAACTGGCCCGGGCCCGGTACGAGCTGGGGACTGCTCTGTCGCGCGCCGGCGAGATCGGCCAGGGCCGCCGGTCCCTGACTCAGGCGCTGGATCTGGCCGAGACCTGCGGCAGCGTCCTCCTGGCCGGCCGGGTACGCCGGGCGTTGACTGCGGTGGGGGTGCGTCCTCGGCCTGCGCCACCGGTGGCTCCGATCCTGTCGCTGACCGAGTATCGCTTGGTGGAGCTGGTCGGTGCCGGTCATAGTGATCGTCAGATCGCCCAGGCCCTGCTGCTGACTGAGCAGGACGTGACCGGGTTGATGGACCGGGTGGGCCGCAAGCTGGGGGTGACCGGTCGGGCAGGCCTGGCGGACATGGCGTACGCGGCCGGAACCGGCGGCCTCAGGCAGGCACGGGCGTTGGGGTCCGTACCTCGGCAACCGAGCTGAGACCGGGGCTCCTGCCACCGGGGTGCATGGGGAGGGCCTGGACCTCCCGGTACGCGAGGTCCAGGCCCTCATTCCGTGGGCCCGGGCGGGCAGTTAGCAGGGTTTGTGCCCGTGCCCCTACGGTGGGAACCGGTTACTGGAACTGCTCCCAGGGGCCGATTGCGTTGGCGCGGGCGCGCAGCATGCCGTTCTGGTCACCGCTGTAGGCGTACTCGGCCGAGACGTACAGGCCGTTGGCGGCCGACCGGATGGCGTAGCCGGTGCCGGTGGGCTCGATGGTGAACTGCTCCCAGGGGCCGATCGCGTCGGCGCGGGCGCGCAGCATGCCGTTCTGGTCACCGCCGTGGCCGAGTTCGGCCGAGACGTACCGGCCGTTGGCGGCCGACCGGATCGAGTAGACGTTGCTCTTGTTGTTGCGGCACAGGTTGAACTGTTCCCAGGGGCCCATTCCGTCGGCGCGGGCGCGCAGCATGCCGTTCTGGTCACCGCCGTAGCCGAGTTCGGCCGAGACGTACCGGCCGTTGGTCTGTGACCACAGGGGGGTGGCCGTGGTCACGCAGGCGGTCTCGTTGGGGGTGACGCTCCCCAGAACGGCGCTCAGGTAGCTCTGGTAGGACTGCAGCGCGTCGATGGCCCGGCCGATGCTGGGGCCGGAGACCGGGAGGGCGTTCCAGGTCAGCTCGCGCTGGTGTCCGTGCCGCCAGCCCCGGGTGTGCACCGCGTCGCTTCGCGGGTTGTCGTTGTCGGGGTCCTTGGCGTCGATGTTCTGCCCGCTGTCCTGGTAGGACTGCAGGGCGTAGGCATTCCAGTCCTCCCAGCCGCCCCAGGAGAAGAGCTGCTGGTTGGGCGCGGGGTAGACCAGGTTCTCCATGACGACGGCCCCGCCGTTGCCGCCCAGGTAGGACGCGACCTTGTGCTTCTGGGGGTTGAAGAGCAGGAACCGGCCGCGGTCTCCGACCTGGATCCACTGGCAGTACGGGTTGTTGGCGTCGAACTGCTTGAGCCAGACGCTGTCGTCGTTGGGGCTGGCGCACAGCATCCGGTCGTTCCAGAGCCCGTTGGTGATGAACACCGGCGTGGCCACCGACTGCCCGGCCTCGTCAGCCGAGGCGGGGGTCGCGGGCAGGCCGACCAGGCAGACCGCGGCCGTGAGGACGGCCACGGCTGCGGTTCGCGCGGTCCTCAACGCGGACCTGAGGGTGCGCAGGAGGTTTGTCATGGGTCTCAGTCCTCAGCTGTTCGGAGTCAGCGCGTAGCGCACGGTCTGGGTCTTGATGAGCCCGTCGCGGAAGACGAACGTGTCGACGCCGTGGTGCGCCTGGCCGGTGTCGGAGCCGGCGGACCACTCCAGGAACAGGACGTCGCCTTCGAAGATCTGGATCTTCAGGTCCCACTTGGCGTGGGGGAGGTCGGCGAACAGCTGGGTGAAGCCCTCGCGGACGCCGTCCCTGCCGTGCTTGACACCGGTCGGAGTGATGAAGGCCGCGTCGTGGGCATAGTTCGCGACGATCTTGTCGAGGTCCTCGGCCATGAGGGCCTGTCCGTGGCTCTGGAAGATCTCTTGCGGGGTTCGGGTGGTGAGGTTCTTCACGGGTGGTGCCTTTCTGCGCTCGAAGGGGTGGTGATTGTTCTGCTCGCTCGGGGTGTCCCGCGCGTGCGGGGTGCCTGACTCGAGGCGGCTGCGGACGGGTGCCCGATGTGGCCGCCAGGCGGTACGGGGGCGCTCTTCTTCGACGCGCTGCTGGCTCGGTGTCGGTGTCGGGCGGGCACCGGCCGATGGCTTCCGGACGGGCGGCAGTTCCTGGCGTCCCCTGGTCGTGCAGCCGGCTCCTGTGCCTCAGCTGTCAGCGGAGCCGCCCAGCCGCGTGGTGGTCACATGCTGCGGCCTGCGGAAAGGCAACCCGCCAGCCCCGCCGGTTGCCACGGTCTGCCCAGCCCGGCCACCAGACAATTGCTCTTGCACCCTCGCTGACGCTTCGCCATCCTCGTCGTACTCCGCACTCTCTGGACCCCTCGCGGTAAACGATGAGAACCCGCACTGGGCTCTTCTATCGGCTGCGTCAAAGCAGAACATCGAGGTCATGACAACACCAGGAAGAAGCAGGGGAAGCCTCACCGGAAGTCCCTGTGTCGCGGGTCTGTACAACCGGCCCTGCACTCCCTGGTCACCGGCCTTCGCCGGGACCAGGACGCCGTCGTCGCCGGCCTGTCCAGCTCCTGGAGTTCGGGTCAGGTCGAGGGCCAGGTCACGCGAATCGGGCTCCTCAAGCGGAAGGGCTACGGCCGCGCCAACCTCGACCTGCTCCGCCGACGCATACTCCTGGCGAGCTGACCTGGCCCGATTGTCGGCGACCACTTCCAAATCCGCGAGTACGACCAGGTACGTGATCACAGCCCATGACAGTTATGGCAGGAGCGGTCACCCATCCAGCCGCTCGCGGGCGCGGTCTTGCGCGCGCCGTGTGCGGCTTCGTCGTGGACGCCCTCGTCCACCGCCACGGCCGCGCCGCGCTCATAGTTCACGACGACAACCCGTCGGCCATCGCCGCGTATGAACGACTCGGGATGACCAAGCGTCCGTTCCGCTCGGCCCACATCCTGGCCCAGAGAGGCCGGGGCTCTGCCGCGGCAAGCTGATACGGCCGCCCCTGCTCAGAGGTGAGCACAGGCGGCCGGACAACTCCCCGCCAACTGGCCGCTGCCACCCGATCACAAGATCTTCGCCAGAGCCGAATTCCGTGACCGCCCACACCCCTACCTCGGCCCCCGACCTGACCCGGGTGTACGAGCGAGCGGGCCGTTGGGTTGGGGATGCTGCTGCGACGTCCGCACCATCCGTGGTAGCTTGCTTTGCATGGTAGATGGCTATGCAAGCATCCCGGGGGTGGATGGCCGGGTGGCGAGTCAGCTCCGCAAAGGGGTGCTGGAGTACTGCGTCCTGGCACTGCTGCGGGACGGCCCCCGCTACGGGGTGGAGCTACTGGCGGAGCTCGCCCGGGTCGAGGTGATGGCAACCAGCCAGGGCACGATCTACCCCTTGCTCTCGCGTCTTCGGCGGACCGGACTCACCGACACCCACCTGCGGGAATCCGAGAACGGGCCGCCACGCAGGTACTACACGCTGACCGACGCCGGCCAGAGCGCGTTGGAGGAGTTCACCGCGAACTGGCCCTCCTTCCGCGCCGCCGTCGACCACTTCCTCACCCCTGGAGAGACGACGTGAACAACACCCTCACCCACCCCCTCGTGCGGGCCTACCTGTCCTCGGTCGAGGAACAGGCCACGGCGCTCCCCGGCGCCCGCCGGCAGGAGCTGCTGGCAGATCTGCGCGAGCACATCGAGGTGGCGCTGGCAGAATCCGACACCCTCGACGACAACAGCGTGCGCCGTGTCCTGGAGCAGCTGGGGGCGCCCGGGGAGATCGCGGCAGCCGCCCTGGCCGAGGAACCCGGCAACCACCCGGTACCGCAGAGCAGCAGGCACACCTCGGTCACCCTCTGCCTGGCCGTCGTGCCGCTGCCGGTCGCACTCGTCCCGGTGATTGGACCATTCCTCGCGCTGGCCGCCACAGTCGCCGCACTCGTACGGCTGTGGAAGTCCCCGCAGTGGGTGCGCCGGGAGAAGCGGCAGGCGACGCTGCTCGTGCTCTCGCCGGTCGTCACCGTCCCGGCACTCGCCGTGGTCTGCTCCGTGGTGCTCGGCGGTCTGACCCCGATCGCGTTGATGACCGCCCTCCCGGCTGCGGTGTGCCTCCCGGTGGCCGCGGCCATCCGGCTTGGCCGTTCGGCCGCGCGGCTCCGGCGGCATCTGTCCTAGACCCGCATGTCATGTGCCTCACGCACCTTCTCCGAACTGACTAGGGCGACTGGATTCGGGTGTAGGTGAGGGCGTTGCTGGTGCCGCCGGGGGTGGTGGCTGTGACCTGGACGGGGCCCGCGCCGGCGGCGGGGGCGGTGGCGGTGGCCTGGGTGTCGGAGAGCGCCGTGAACGAGGTGGCCGCCGTGGTGCCGAAGGTCACCGCGGTGGTGTTGGTGAGGTTTGTGCCGGTCAGGGTCACCCTGGCGCCGCCGAAGAGCGGGCCCTGGTTCGGGGTCAGGGACACGAGGGTCGGCGCCGGCAGGTAGGTGTAGGTGAGGGCGTTGCTGGTGCCGCCGGGGGTGGTGGCTGTGACCTGGACGAGGCCCGCGCCGGCGGCGGGGGCGGTGGCGGTGGCCTGGGTGTCGGAGAGCGCCGTGAACGAGGTGGCCGCCGTGGTGCCGAACTTCACCGCGGTGGTCCCGGTCAGGTTGGTGCCGGTCAGCGTCACCGTGGTCCCGCCCGAGACCGGGCCCTGGCCCACGGAGAGCGTCGTGAGGGTGGGCGCGTTGAGGAAGAAGTAGGTGAGGGCGTTGCTGGTGCCGCCGGGCGTGGTGGCCGTGACCTGCACCGGGCCCGCGGTTCCCGGCGGCGCGGTTGCGGTGATCTGGGTGGCGGACCCCACTCCGAACGACACGGCCGTGGCCCCGAACCTCACCGCGGTCGTCCCGGTCAGATTGGTGCCGGTCAGGATCACCGTGGTCCCGGCCGAGAGCGGCCCCTGGCTCGGCGCGAGCGAGGTGAGGCTCGGCGCGGGGACCAGGGAGTACGAGAGGCCGCCACTGGTGCCGCCCGGCGTGGTAACCGTGACCTGGACCGTGCCCGCGGTTCCCGGCGGCGCGGTCGCGGTGATCTGGGTGGCGGAGACCACCGAGAACGAGGTGGCCGCCGTGCCGCCGAAGCTGACGGCGGTGGTGTTGGTGAGGTTGGTGCCGGTCAGGGTCACCGTGGTCCCGCCCAACACAGCCCCCTGGTTCGGCGTAAGCCCGGTGAGGGCCGGCGAGGGTGCATAGGTGAAGGGGAGTGCGTTGCTGGTGCCGCCCGGCGTGGTCGCGGTCACGGCGACGGTGCCGCTGGCGGCGGGGGCGGTGGCGGTGATCTGGGTGGCGGAGACCACCGAGAACGAGGCCGCCGGCGTGCCGCCGAAGCTGACGGCGGTGGCGTTGAGGAGGTTGGTGCCGGTCAGAGTCACCGTCCCGCCCGGCCCCAGGCTCGGTGTGAGTGCGGTGAGGGTCGGCGCGTTGAGGAAGAAGTAGGCGAGGGCGTTGCTGGTGCCGCCGGGGGTGGTGGCCGTGACCTGGACGGGGGCCGCGGTTCCCGGTGGCGTGACGGCGGTGATCTGGGTGGCGGAGACCACCGAGAACGAGACCGCCGCCGTACTGCCGAAGGCCACGGCGGTGGTCCCGGTCAGGTTGGTGCCGGTCAGCGTCACCGTGGTCCCCCCCGAGACCGGCCCCTGGCCCGGGGCGAGTCCGGTGAGGGTCGGCGCCGCCATCAGAGCGTCGACCGGCGGCGCCTGCCCGGGCGGCGCGGTGGCCGGGTGCGGGTTCTGGGACGTGTTCATGGCGCCTCCTTGCCGCGGCCGACGGCGGGTGCCGGCCGGACGTTGGGGTGTGATGACGAGCGTGGGCAGCGCGCGGCGGGTGCGCCCGGCTCGGGTGCTCCGGCCGCCCGAGCCCGGTAGACGTGTCGGGTGTCGGGAGTGCCGCCGCGGCCGCCGGGACCGGCCGCCCGGGGTGGAACCGCAGGCCGAGGCATCGACCGGGACCGCCGACGCGTCATGGGTGATCCCGCCCGCTCGGTCGGCTCCGCCGTCATCCCCAGGCCGCCACCGGCGGCGGCGACCCGCTGCCGGTGGCGGCCTGGGGATGCCCCACTTTTTCGCCCCCAGCCGACGGCGCGGCCCCCGGGTGACGGCGGTGGTGCCGCGCTCGCGTGCGAGCCGGCCCGCCTTCCTGTGGTGGGCCATGCGGACCTGGCGGCCCACCACTGGCGGGTCAGGGACGTCCGTGTCGTGGGACGAGGCCGTGCCGGGACGGCAGGAGCGGCGGCCGCTCCTGCCGCGGTGGTGCCGGCCGGCGGCGCGAGCGGCCGCCGGCCGGGCTCACGGACCCGCGACGTAGGTGTAGGTCACGACGTCGGTGCTGGTGCCGGCGGAGTTGGTGACGTGGACGTTGACCGTTCCGGTGCCGGCCGGGGCGACCGCGGTCAGGGTGGTGTCGTTGTTGACCGTGAAGCTGGTCGCCGCGACGCCGCCGAAGTCCACGCCCGTCGCGTTGGTGTAGTTGGTGCCGGTGAACGTGGCCGAGGCGCCCACCGCGCCCGACGTCGGGTTGATGGACGTGACCGTCGGGATTCCCGGCAGGTACGCGAAGTTGAGGCCACTGGCGGTGCCTCCCACGCTGGTCAGGACGACCGGCACGGTCCCGGTGCCCGCGGGCACGACGGCGGTCACCGTGTTGTCGTTCACCGCGGTCACCGCGGTCCCCGCGGTGCCGCCGAACGTCACCCCCGAGGTGGTGGCCAGCTCGTACCCGCTGATGGTGACGGTGCTGCCCGCCGTCGCAAGGGCGGGCGAGATGGCCGTCGCGATTGGCGGAGAGACGTAGTAGAAGTAGGACGTGTTGCTGGTGCCGCCGGCGGTGCTGACGTGGCAGTTCCCCACACCGCAGCCGGCCGGCAGGGTGAACGTGAGGTGCGTGGCGTCGACCCTGGTGAACGGCACCGACACGCCGTTGAAGTAGACGGTGATACCCGTGAGGGGCAGGCTGACGGTGTCGGTGATGGTGATGAGGGTGTTGCCGGACTGCGGGCCCGTGGTCGGGCTGATGCTGATGGACATGGGACTGCTCCTTCGCGGTTGGTCGCCTCCCGTCGCCTTGTCGGCGGGAGGAGCACTGAGGTGGGTGGGGAGTGCTCGGTGGAAGGGCACGGGGGCGTCCGGAGCCGGCCCGGGCGCACGCCCCGGCCGGGCGACGGCATCAGGCGGCGTGGCATCAAAAGCGGCGCGGCCCGCGACGCGGTCGGCGCGAGCGCCTTCCGTCATGCTGGTGAAGGGGGCATCGTGCCGCCGGACGCACGTGCTGGTCGTGGCGTCGTTTCGGGCGACGGCCGGGGCGGGACCCTTTCACCCCGGAAACCCGCGAAAGCGCTCGCTCCGCGTGCCGGGGAAGATCCGCCGCTTCCAGGTTCTCGTGAGATGACAGTTCGTCAACTCACCGCGATGGCTGCCGCTTCCCGAAAGGGCGGTCCACCTCGCCTGATCCGATTGAAGCGGATGTACTTCGAGTACGTAAGGGCGCACACGAAGCTTTAAGTAGTGAAGCATACGATATGACCGTTCCGATATCGTCCGCCCAGCGCCCCTGCCGCGCGCCCGGCGCCCGCAAACGGCTCTAGCGGCAGGCTTCCTGGTCAGTCTTGGAAGGTGCGATTCGAAGCAGAGGAACTACTTCTCCCGTGGTGGGGGGTTTATAACTGATGATGCTGTGATGGCCTAGCTCCTTCAGCTCTTCTACTCTGATCCCTGTGGGTCGCAGGATTTCAACGGTTGCCCATCCATGGAAAGCTGGCTTCTCGTCTGACCGGATATCTCGGCGATTGCCGTTAGAGTCAGATGCGTGTGAGGGTTTCCCATCAGCGCGGTGGCCTGATCGGGGAACGGTGAAGGTCTCGCCGAGGACGGTGATGGTGCCGCCGAGCGGAGCCGCTTCCAAGGCCTCCAGCCGGGCCTTGGCTTCTCTCGGCCGGCGAGCTGCGACCTGCATGAACGCGGGAAGCAAGGGAAGCCGCTCGCGGGTTCGGGCGTCGGCTCTGGCTTTAGCTTCCTGTTCGATCTTCTTCGCAAAGCAATCGGCTTCAGTCGGTGGAATGGGGGATGGGCCCCAGCGTGCCGGTTCATCCAGCGCCCATTGTGCGATATCGAGATAGAGAGCCCGGGCAGCCGTCTTGATGGTCACGGCGCCGATGCGCGGTGCTCTGGATGTGGTGATACTTCCATCTGGCATCCGGCGCTTGATGGTCTCGACCGCGGTACGGACCTTCCAGGTGTCGCGTATTTCCGGTGTCAGGTGAAGTGTGCCAATGCCGGGGTGGTGCGCTTTCAAGTCCGCCCAGAAGTAGCCGGCTAGATTTCTGGACAGTGCTTCGAGAGTGGCGTAATCGATTGAGGGTTGGCGTTCAGAACCGCTGTCAGCGCAGGGGCATGACGCACGTCATCCTCGACGGCACGCTGATCGAATCCGACCGCCTCGCGGGCGTCCGCGAGAACGGCAACGACCTGTGGTTCAGCCAGAAACAAGGCGTTCGGCGGCAACATCCGGTTTCTGTCGGCCTCGGACGGCACCCCGCTGTGGGTTCCAACGTCGAACCCGGCGGCGTCCCCGACATCACCGCCGCCCGCATCCACGCTCTGCCCGCCCTCTACAAGGCAGCGACCGACGGCCTGCCGACCCTGGCGGACAAGGGCTACATCGGCGCGGGCATCGGCATCCTCATCCCCGTCGGCCGCCCAAAAGGCAAGTCCGAACAGGCACTTCACGTCGACACCCGCATGTTCAACACCCTGGTGTCCCGCTGCTGCTCGGGCGTACTGGCCCCGGGGCGCCCCGCCCTGGTCGGGCTCGTTGGCCCTGCGCGGACCTGAGTGATCCAGCCGGGGGTGACCGGAGGTTCGAGTGAGCCTGACCTTTCACTGGTTCCTGCCCACCTGTGGCGACAGCCGTCACATCGTCGGCGGTGGTCACGACGTGGCCGCCGTGGCCGCCGGGGCTGGCGGGGCCAGCGGGGAACAGTGCCCCGCCATCATCGGCCATCTCGCCCAAATAGCCACCACGGTCGAGCAGTTGGGCTTCGAGGGAGTGCCGGCTCCGACCGGTGTCTGGTGTGAAGATGCGTGGATGATTTATCGGCACCCGCAGCGTTGAACTCATGGTGCTGCGGCACCAGGTGGCGGTGCTCCAACGCCCTGAAACGGGTCCGGCCCCCAGCGGTTTCGCGGGGGCCGGAGCTGTTTTGGCTGACCGGCCGAGGCGGTCAGGACGACGGGGTCAGGCCGGTGGGGACCTGCCACTCGTAGCGGCGGCCCTTGTTGGTCAGGAGCAGGCCGTTCTTGAACACGATCAGCCCCAGCTCGCTCGCCGCCTGGGCGGCCAGTGGCACGGTGTCGCCCGCCTTGCCGTAGCCGAAGTTGAGTCCGGACCCGAGCTGGAGCGCGACCTTGGTGAAGTCCGCCGGGGGGACGTTGACGATGCCGGCGGCCTTGTCCCCGGCCAGGTGCCGGATCAGGGTCGGGCCGACCCCGGCGAAGGCGGGGCCTGGCAGTACCTCCCGGATGAAGTCCAGTACGCCCTTGGTCAGGGCCGTACCCGCCTCCGAGGGGCTCTGCTGCCGCCGGAGGATGGTGTCCATGAGCGCGGAGCCGTCGTCGAACTCGACGGCGTTGAGCTGCTCGTGGACGCCGAGGACATGGCCGATGACCCGCCAGATGTGGAAGTAGGCGTCCCGGTCCTTGTCGGGGAGGTCGACTCCCAGGCGCTTCAGGCCTTTCGGAATCACCACCGCGAAGCTCATCAGCGTCCCGGCGAGGTCCTCCTGGTTGACCGGCAGCCCCCACTCGGCGTTCCAGTTGTCCAGGCGGGCGACGTGGTACCGCATGGTGGCGTGCAGCAGGCGGATCTTCTGCGCCGAGCGCAGTCCCCGGCCACCGGGGCCCAGGCCGCCGGTGTCGAGGACGTCGACGACGAACTGCGAGGTCTCCATCAGCCGCCGGTACACCCCCGAGGTGAGGCGCTGCGAACGGTAGAGCACCTGGGCCCCGTTGCCGCATCCGTAGCACAGCGGGAGGGAGGCGCACAGCAGGATCGAGACGATCTGCGGCTGGTAGCGGCCCAACAGGGCGTGCCCACGGTCCATCAGCGCCGGATCGGCCCACTCGGGCAGCACGGCGGTCTGTTCGAAGTAGCGCTGGAGCTGTGGCGGCAGGTCGGCGGGCGCTGTGTCGCTGTTCCGGCCGAATCCGAGCAGGGCCCGGCGGACCTGCTCCTGCTGCCCGAGCGAGTAGGTCTCGGCGATGGCGTCGTCCGCCGGCGGATCGCCGGCCTTTCGCATCCGGTTCAGCAGCTCGTCGGTCCACCCGGTGGTGGGCATCTGGGCCTCCTTGACATGAGATTGGGACGCCGCATAGCTACCAGCCGGGCTCGGCGGGCGGTGGGAGTGTCACCCGGACGAGGGCAGGTCGGGCCGGCGGGGCGTACCGTCCCCGTGTCCGCAAGTGACCGGCTGTCTTCCTTGTGGTTCGGGTGAGACGGCCCCCGCGTCCAAGTGGGACACAGCGCACGTAGCCCAGGTGGACCGGAGCGACGCCGCGCCGGCTCTATGCCCGCCGTGTTCAAGATGAGAGGTGGAAGCGGTGGAAGACGCGGGCGGCGCCGCCGGTTCAGGAGTCGGATGAGCAGTTGGACTGGTAGGGCGGGGTCACTGGTGGTGGATGCCGTTGGGTGAGCGGCTCGATCTCAGCGGCACGCCGCCCCCGAACCGAGCCATCACGAAACACCGTGGCCCGTTGTCGCTCGGCGGCTGCGGACCTGTCGCCGCTCGCCCGATCACAGGGGGCTGGATCAGTTGATGCAGCCAGCGATGATGACTGGGCTGCCGGTGCAGTTGCTGGGGATGTTGTTCGTGATGCTTGAGTTGTTGACGGTGAACTGGTCAATGGTCCGTACGCCGCCGGGGGCCGCGGTCGAGACGTTGTCTCGTACGGTGCCGTGGTTGCCTCTCCCGATGCCGAGGTCGCTGCCCAGCAGGCGGCCGCAGAGGGGAACTGCGAGCTGGCACAGCAGATCGAGCAGCAGATCCAGGACGAGCGGCAGGCCGACCAACAGGCTGCCGCTGCCTTCCGCGGACAGCACCCAACTCGACGGCTACTACGGCGAGTAGTCACCACCGTTCGGGAGCCCCGCAGCAGAGCCGCAGCTGCGGGGCTCCCGGCGTTCCCAGGCCGGCGGTCCGCCACCTTCGTTGGAGACAAGCCGGGGCTCTGCTTGATCAGCCGCGTGCGCGAAGCGGCATGGCACAGGTCGTTGTCTTCCGATCTCGCACAGTTCCCCGTGACCCTGTCGTGCTTGCTCTCACCACTTGGACCAGGGGAGGTTCCATCCGCTGAGCCCGTTGAAGGGTTCGAGGGGCTCGGTCTTGACGGAGTGTCGGACGGTCACCACGTCGCCGATGATCGAGTCGGCGTAGAACTTGCCGGCGGGGGAGTTGTCGTCGCCCTTCGGGGTGTCCGGCAGTCCGACGCAGCCGTGGCTGATGTTGGCGCCTCGGGCGATGGCGTCGGCGGCCTTCGGGTTGCCGTGGAGGAAGGTGCCACTGGAGGTGAGGCGCAGTGCGTGCGGATCGTCGGCGATGTAGCCGGGGCCCTTGAGGCCGACGACGGTGCGGGAGTCCATGTGCTGCATGCGGTTCTTCTCGGAGACCACCATGGTCCCGTTCCAGGACGGGTTGTCGTCGGCGCCGGCGGTGATCGGGACGGTCTGGTCCGGGGCTCCGTCCTTCTTGACCACCATGGTGTGGGCGGCCGCGTCCACCTCGCTGACCTTCGAGCGGCCGATGGTGAACTGCTCGTCGCGGTCGGTGGCACCGTAGACACCGGGCGAGACCTCGACGTTCTTGGTCCTGAAGTGCACCTTCACCGTCGTGCCAGGCTTCCAGAAGTGCTCCGGCCGCAGGTCGAGCCGGGTGTCCCCGAACCAGTGACCCTTGACTTCGGTGTCGTCCGAGGCCTCGACGGTGATCGCCTTCTGCAGGTCCGCCCTGTTCTTGACCGGTCCGCCGAACTCGACCGACACGATCATGCCGACGCCGAACTTTTCGCCCGTGACGATGTTGTCCTCGACGGTGACGGTGTGGTCCGGCGCCAGGGTGGTGAAGCCGCTGCTCGCCGTGGTCACGGCACCCTTGGTGTCGGCGGCCTCAGCGCTCACGTGGTACGCGACGCCGACGGCCAGGGCGACCGTCGGCGTCCAGCTCAGCCCGTCGCCCGTGATCGCGCCCGCCACCGGCTTGCCGCTCTTGTCGGTCACGGCCACGTTGGTCAGCTTGCCGCTGGCCACCGACACCTTCAGCGCACCGCTCGGTGCGACCCCCTGTGCACCGTCCTTCGGCTCGATCGACAGCACCGCCGCCGACGGCTTCGCCGCCGACGACACAGCCCCCTTGTCGGCTGCGCCCCCGCCGGCAGTCCCACCTCCACCGCTGCATCCCGCCAGCAGCAGCACCCCGCCCAGCGCCGCCACTCCAGATATCCGCCGCACAATTTCCCCCTCGTTCTGTCCGTCCGGTGGATATACGCCTTGATCGTCGGATTGGTTGCACGCTGAAGCGACTCCGCACTTCAGAACTCACGCAGATAGGCGCGTAGAGCGGTCCTGGCAGTAGAACAGGCACAGGGCCTGGTGGTTGCGGAGCTGCGACGCTCTGTGATCACCACGCCCTACGCCTGTACCGCCGTCATGGCTGACCGATCCGCTACACGTACCGGGACCGGATTTCGGTACTGGGCACGATCTGGACCGACTGCGCGAGCACGGCTTCCTGGGCCGTTCCTGGGTCCGCTTCGGCCGCTCCCAGTGGCAGACCCTCACCGACGTGCTCGACGACACCCCCGACTGGGACCTGATCGAGCAGCGCCGCCAGGAACGCAAGGCCAGGGAGGAAGCCGACCGCCAGGTCCAACAGGCGGCCCGGGAAGCCGAGTGGGAGGAGGCTCGCCGCCAGCGCATCCTCGTCGCCCGCGAGATCAACGACCAGATGTACCCCTGCTGCACCTGCAAGGTCTCGCTCGGCTGCGCCCACGCTCCGACGACGAGAGGCGCGCGGCAGGGCTGCGGTGCGGCGTGCTGGCGACAAGCCGGACAGGGCTGGAGCGGCAGACGGCTCCGGACGTGATGCGGCGGGATGGCCGACGACGTCGCGGACTCCGGTGGTTCGCTGGACGAGGTGCGCCGGCCCCGGGAGGAAGAACCGGGGCCGGCACGCGGTGTGATATCACACGGGGGTGCCGGGAACCAGGGTGAACCCTGAGCCGCAGGCAGCCGCCAGGTTCGACGCGTTGAACGGCGTCGCGGTGATGTCACACACGGCCTGGTAGATCGCCCCCTCGTCGGTCTCCACGTCGAGGAAGAGCTTGTTGGGGATATTTGCGCCACTCTCGGTAGCGGACATGTCGGTGTCGATCACACACTTCGGGGCGCCGGGGATGACGTCGACGTCCACCCACACTCCCGGGTTCCGGTTGTCATTGAGGAAGGCTTCCCCTTTGCCGTTCGCCGCCAGGCGGAACTCGGTGTCCGAGAAGTCTCCGAAGTCCACGACGTCGGAGCTGAAGTCACGCTCTTCCTTGTGGCAGCGCCTGTCGCTCCCCTTGCTGTCCTTCGGGCCCGCCGAGTGCCCGGAGTGGAGCCCGGGAGCGGCGGAGTCTGCTCGACCCGTCGTGTGCATACCGCCCTGGGCGACCGCGGGCGAGGCGAGGAGGACCCCGGCGACTACCGCTCCGGTCACCGCGGACAGGCCTCTGAAACCGTATTTCATTCGTGTATTCCTTCTTCTCTGGGGCGTGTGGCGCCGGCTCGGCAGTTTTCCAAGGGAGTTCTCCGACCGGCTCGCTGTCAGTGCGATCTCATCTCACCGTGACTGATTTCCGGTGGCCTGCGGAGGACCTGTGGAATCAGGCCTCAGCCCTTCTGTCAGGCACAAGATACGCACTCGAACGAAATTGATGATTCTCAAGGATGGTGCACGGGATTTCACGCCGTGCCGGAGCGATCGCTCATGGGGAGTACGGCGCTGCCCCCAAACGGATCAAGCGACCACCGCAGCACCTGCAGCACCGCCTCCTCCAAGAGGGCGGCCAGGCTCACCCGTGCCGGATCGCTCTGATATTCCGTCACTCGGCTTTCGACGTTTTCGTTGATCGTCGTGGGGTCCGCCGGCAGTGAAGTGGCGCAGTCGGGAACGACCTCGCCCGCCCCGGTCCGCACCCTGTCCGCAAGCGACCCCGCCACTGGCGTGTCCGCCTCGTTGAAGGTCTCGCCCGCTGTCTGGGGCAGCACCGTGCAGGTCTCGGCCGAAGGAGTCCCCCCGGGATCACGTGCAGGCTGCAAGCGGTCGGGGTCACGGGGCCGCGGCGATCTGGCAGGGCGGCACGTATTCGGGTAGCGCCACAATTTCCGGGACGGTACCCATGGCCCCCGGATCTATCGGTCACTTCGATGTGTATGCGACCAACGGCCAGAAACTCCTCACGCTTCCGGCGTAGGACGAACTGGGCTCCGCCGCGCGGGAATCCGCTGTTGGCCGTCGGGAGAGACGCCGCACGTTCTGCTCACAGGCCGGGTGCCTGGAAGCCGTTCAGGTACCAGAAGGGGGCGGCGTACCAGATCAGGGCGATCGCAGTGACGAGAGTACCGCCGGCCAGGGGGAGTGCCCAGCCGGGCCAGCGGCGGTGCCGGACCACGATGACCTTGGCGACGAAGGCCCCGTAGAGGAAGCAGCCGGTGAGCGAATGCAGCGCCACGCGGGTGTTGGTCAGTTGGACGCCGTAGGTGGTGATGCAGTGCCGAGCGATGGGCAGGGAGAGGAGGAAGGCGGTCAGGCCGATGAGGCGGTGCGTGGTGTGGACCCCGTGCGGTGCGGCTCGCAGTGCGGGCAGGCGACCGTAGATCCACAGGGCGAGAAGCAGCTGAATCAGCGCCAGGCCCAGGAGCGCGGATCCCATTTGGGCTTTCAGCAGTATTGCGTCGTTGCCGCGGTTCCCGAAGAGGCTGGTCTCGTAGTCGGGGGTGTGTACCCGGCCGTACCAGTAGAGGCCGACCATCACCGCCACGGGCAGGAGCATCCACAGGACGTCGTAGAGCCGTTGGTGGTAGGCGGGGTGAGTGAGGCCCTCCGCGTGATCATCCGCCCCCGTTCCCGACTCTGCCGCCCTGGATCTTGACGGCACAAGCCCGAGCTCGGATGCCTGCCAGGCCGCGACGACCAGCAGGGTGAGCGCCTCGGCGATGACGCTGAGCAGGGCCTGCGGGGCGGGTTGCAGGCCGTGTTCGGAGAACCCGAACAATCCGATGGTGCGGGATGCGGCGAACCCGGCGAGCGCGCCGATGGCGATCGCGGCGGCGGCGATTCGCAGTAGCAGGGGTGCCGCCAGCAGAAGGAGTGCGGCCACCGCGAAGGCGGTGCTGGCCTGCAGCAGGAACAACGAGCCGATGATGTGGACGAAGCGGTATCCGTCGATGTAGAGCTGGGCGTGGATGTATCCGCTTACCGCGAGCGTGGCGGCAAGCACCAGGCGCAGTGCGGGGGCGGGCAGGCTCCGGGTGTTCATGCGGGTTTCTCGTCCTTGACGGCGGACGTCGTAGAGCCGTTGGTGGTTGGCGGGGTGAGTGAGGCCCTCCGCGTGATCATCCGCCCCCGTTCCCGACTCTGCCGCCCTGGATCTTGACGGCACAAGCCCGAGCTCGGATGCCTGCCAGGCCGCGACGACCAGCAGGGTGAGCGCCTCGGCGATGACGCTGAGCAGGGCCTGCGGGGCGGGTTGCAGGCCGTGTTCGGAGAACCCGAACAATCCGATGGTGCGGGATGCGGCGAACCCGGCGAGCGCGCCGATGGCGATCGCGGCGGCGGCGATTCGCAGTAGCAGGGGTGCCGCCAGCAGAAGGAGTGCGGCCACCGCGAAGGCGGTGCTGGCCTGCAGCAGGAACAACGAGCCGATGATGTGGACGAAGCGGTATCCGTCGATGTAGAGCTGGGCGTGGATGTATCCGCTTACCGCGAGCGTGGCGGCAAGCACCAGGCGCAGTGCGGGGGCGGGCAGGCTCCGGGTGTTCATGCGAGTTTCTCGTCCTTGACGGCCAGTGCGTGGTTGCCCTGCCAGTAGTTGACGGTGCGGATGCCGAGTGCGTCCTTGAGGCGTCCGGCGGGCAGCACCTGTGGAAGTGGGGCGGGGCCCTGGCCGGGTTTGGGAAACGGGTAGCAGGTGGGGGCGGCCGAGTGGAAGGTGATGTTGCCCTCGGTCTTGGCGAACAGCTGGTGGACGTGCCCGTTGAGGCACGTGACTGAGGAGAAGCGGCGCAACATCGACAGCACCTGCACCGCGTCGTCGGTGCCCCAGCCCCACGCCGGATACATCGCGAACAGCGGGATGTGACTGAAGATGACGATGGGGGTGTCCGAGGACAGGCCCGCGATGTCCTTGCGCACGAAGTCGATCTGATCGTTGCCCAGGTGGCCGAGTTGCTCCAGGTGCAGCGTGTTGACCAGCGCGATGAAGTGCACACCGTGCGTGTCGAAGCTGTACCAGCCGTCGCCGAGGGTGTTTTTGCCGAAAGTCTGTCGGTAGGCGCGTGGTCCGTTGTCTCCGATCGAGTCGTGCTCGCCCGGCACGGTGAAGACCCGGTCCGTGTCCAGCTGCGACAGCATCTGCTTGACCTGGTCGAACTGGGCGGGGGTGGAAAGGTGCGTCAGGTCGCCGCTGTGCATGACGAAGTCGGGTCGGAACCCGAGGGAGTTGACCTGGTTGATCGCTGTGCCGAACGTCCCGGTGACGTCCATGTTGGCCGGGCCCTGGAAGCCGATGTGGCTGTCGGAGACCTGCACGAAACGCAGGTCTGCGCTGCTTGCCGGGGCCGCGATCGCCGAACCGGGGATATGACTGATCACCTCTCCTGCGGTGACTGTCAGGACCACGGCACCACCGAACCAGGCGGAGTGCCGCATGAGCTGCCGGCGGGTCATGCCGTGCTCGCCGCCGCCGTTGGAGTCGGGTGTGGGCTCGGTCATGGGGTCACCTCCACGGTGGCGGTCATGAACGGGTGGATGGTGCAGAAGTAGGGGTAGGTGCCGGGTGCGGTGAACGTGTAGCTGTAGGTGTCGTTGGTGGCTAGGGCTGCCGACTGCAGTGGCCCGCCCGATCCCTGCTTGCTGGTGACGGTGTGAGCATCGGGGTCGGTGTTGGTCCAGGTCACCTTCGTGCCCGCCTTGACCGTCAGTGTGGCCGGGGAGAACGCAAAGTTCTTGATCGTCACCGCGTTGGCGGTCGCTGGAGCGGACGGCTGGCCGCTGGCAGGTGAGGTCGAGGGCGTGCTTGGTGGTGGGCTGACGGTGACCGTACCGCTCGTTCCGGAGGCACCGGGAAATCCCGGCAGGGTCTGGCCGGCTCCGGGAGTCAGCGCGCCGGCGGGTTTGGGGTGTGACGATCCGCCGCACGCGCTGAGCAGTCCCAGTGCTCCGGCAACGGCAACGGCGACAGCGGCCAGGCACGCCGTACGCGACCGCCGGACCGGCGGAGAGGAGTTCGCATTCATGGCCATCGTTCCTTCTACGCGTCCCCAGCCGCACGGGCGGGTGTGATCCAAGACCAATCCGGGATCGGTCTTCTCAGGTAGATAGACGACCGCGTTACACCCGCCGGGGGATGATGGAAGGGGGGGGCAACCCGGTGGGCTACTTTATGTGAGTGAACAGCACATTCCATGCAACGAAACGAATTCCACGGCGGAGTCTCGTTGTTTCACCCTGGCGGCGGGCAGCGGAACGCCTCGAGCAGGGAAGCCCCGAAACCCCGGTGAACTTGTAGGCGCGCCGGTCATAGGACGTTCAGCGAGTCCAGTGGCCGGTTGAAGGGGCCGTAGGAGGCGTGGTGGAGGCCAGCGGCGATATTGCGGTGTCCGTACTGGACCCTCGGCTTTCGACGTTTTCGTTGATCGTTGTGGGGGTCGCCCGGGCGGGTGATGTGGCGTCATCTGGCGGTGCATGCCGCAGACGGCAGAGAAGCATCGGCGGTGCTTACGTCTCCTCCGGGGAGGGACCCGCCAGATGCTTCCGGATCCGACCGGACCTGCTTCGCTGCTTGCCGTGCTGGAGTTGGTGCGCGGCTCCTCCACCGCGCCGACGTTCCGTACGTTTGCCGCGCTGGTCACGGGGCTGATCGCGCAGACAGGGCGGTGCACGGTGACGGGGATGCTCAGCGGTGTGGGGTTGACGCGCACCTGGTCCCATGACCGCGCGCACGCCTTCTTCTTCCGAGCCGCCTGGAATCCGGACGTCCTGGGCGTCTGCCTGTCGCACCTGATCGTGCGTCGGCTGCTGCCCGCCGGCGCGGTGCTGTACGACCTCGCCCCACCGCGCACCGCCACCCGGAGCGCTCTACGCGCCTGTTGCCAGTAGGCGAACTCCCCGTTGTCGGTTGATGCCCAGGGGATGTTGCACCGGGACGGCCCGCGCGTCCTCGGACCGTCCCGTCGTCAGCTCGGGCTGCGCCCGGTCAGCGCCAATGTCACCCGGGATCGCTGACGCACCGTGCGGCAACGTCAGCGCAGTACCCCCTCCAGGAAGTCGCTGCCCAGGCGGGCGACCACCGGCAGGTCCAGCTGGTGGAGCACATAGCGGCCGCGCCGACGCGTGGTGATCAGCCCGGCCTTCTTCAGGACCGCGATGTGCCGGGAGACCTCGGGCGGGCTGATGTCGTGCGCGGCCGCCAACTCGGTGGTGGTGAAGGCGGACCGGGCCAGGTAGCGGCACATCCGGATCCGCATCGGGTGGGAGAGGGCCTCCAGCCGCAGCTTGAGCAGGTCCAGGGAACCGGGGCCCGGCACCTCGGGCGCGGCGACCGGGTAGTGGACCACCGGGCGCCAGCGCGGAGCGTGCAGCACCCACAGGTGGGGCCAGCCGAAGGAGGACGGGACGAAGGTGACGCCCGGGCCGACGGCCGGGTCGAGTGCGTTCGCACGGCCGCTGCTGAGCTTGTCGACGCTGATCCGGGACCCGCCGTCCTCCAGTGTCACGGCGGGCGACACCTCGGCCAGCACCTCGGCCAGGCCCTTGCGGCGCAGCATCTCCGTCTTGTGCCGGGCGTCTGCGGCGAGCTGGACGCGCACCCGCTGCCAGACGTCGTCGAAGAACGCCTCCGCGCAGTCCTCGAACAGGCGGCGGATCCAGGCCCGTATGGCCGACGGGTTCTCCAGCAGCCGCTTGGCGAACTCCACCTGCCGGGGGCCGCGCGCCGTGGCGCGCTCCAGGGCTTGCGCGCGGGCCTTGGCGTTCACGAGCGGGGATGGGCCACCCCGGCCGTAGCTGGCGCTGCAGGAGATCTCCAGTGCGGCGTCGACGAAGAGGGCGTCGTCGAGCCGGTCGAGCATGTCCAGGTCCTCGGCGAGCGTGGCACCCGGGCGGCCGTGCGAGTCCGGCAATGCGGCGAACGGCAGCGAGATGTCGGAGAAGGTGGAGCTCCACAGGAAATTCGCCTCGCACAGCCGGTCCGCGAGGTCCGGTTTGAGGGCGGCGTTCGTTGCGGTGGTCCAGCCGTGCAGCCCGGGGTGGTGCCCCGGGTCGGCCAGGGCGTGCAGCGCAGCGCACAGTTCGGCGAGGGGCGACGGGCTGAAGACCAGGCGCTCGGGCGGGAGTCCCGCGATCTCGATGGTCACGCTCATGGGCCCTATCGTGCCTCCCTTTGCGCAGGCCGGGCGCATCGATTGACGAGGAACGTCAATCGATGCGCCCGGCCCCCGGGAGGCGCTGCACGGTAGGGACATGAACGCCACCCAACAGCACATGCTCGACCTCTACCGCGCCTCCCAGCACCGGGCTTTGCCCCCTCCGCCGCCCGGCGCGGGCGAATGGCAGGCCGTCCGCGAGTTCCGCACCCTGCGGGACTTCCGCGCGGTCGTCGACGAAAAGGCCGCCGCGCGCCGGGCCCGGTGGACGGCACTGCCTGGCCGTGTCCGGCGGATCTTCCCCCAACGCGCGGTCACCGCAGGAGATCACGACGACGTCGTACGGGACGTGGTGGACGAGGCCGACACCGTCATGTGCCCGCCGGGCGCCGAGCGGCCGCTCGACCCGGGTGCCGATGCAGCGGGAAATCCGTGCTCAGGCGGGTCCGCTCGCATGATCGAAATGTCCCAAAGCTAGCATGTGTGTGCGCATCGCCTAGCTCGAAAGATGAACTTGTGACTGTCAACGAAGACGTGTTCACGAACTGGAAGAACCGCGAAGAGATCGCGGAGTCGATGATCCCGATCATCGGGAGACTGCACCGGGAGAGGGACGTCACGGTCCTGGTCCACAGCCGCTCCCTGGTGAACAAGTCGGTGGTCAGCATCCTCAAGACTCACCGGTTCGCCCGCCAGATAGCCGGCGAGGAGCTCTCGGTCACCGAGACGCTGCCGTTCCTGGATGCTCTCACCACGCTCGATCTCGGCCCTTCCCAGATCGACATCGGCATGCTCGCCGCCACGTACAAGACCGACGACCGCGGTCTCTCGGTGGAGGAATTCACCGCCGAGGCGGTCGCCGGCGCGACGGGCGCCAACAAGCTGGAACGCCGCGAGCCGCGCGATGTCGTCCTGTACGGGTTCGGCCGCATCGGCCGTCTCCTGGCCCGCCTGCTCATCGAGAAGGCCGGTTCGGGCAACGGTCTGCGGCTGCGTGCCATCGTCGTCCGGAAGAGCGCCGGCGAAGACCTCGTCAAGCGCGCCTCGCTGCTGCGCCGTGACTCCATCCACGGCCAGTTCCAGGGCACGATCACCGTCGACGAGGCGAACGACAAGATCATCGCCAACGGCACCGAGATCAAGGTGATCTACTCCAACGACCCGACGTCGGTGGACTACACGGCGTACGGCATCAACGACGCCATCCTCATCGACAACACCGGCAGGTGGCGCGACCGCGAGGGCCTGTCGAAGCACCTCCGCCCCGGTATCGCCAAGGTGGTCCTGACCGCGCCGGGCAAGGGCGACGTCCCCAACATCGTCCACGGCGTCAACCACGACACGATCAAGCCGGACGAGCAGATCCTGTCCTGCGCGTCCTGCACCACCAACGCGATCGTCCCGCCGCTGAAGGCGATGGCGGACGAGTACGGCGTCCTGCGCGGCCACGTGGAGACCGTCCACTCGTACACCAACGACCAGAACCTGCTGGACAACTACCACGACTCCGACCGCCGCGGCCGCTCGGCGGCGCTCAACATGGTCATCACCGAGACCGGTGCCGCGTCCGCCGTCGCCAAGGCGCTGCCCGACCTCAAGGCGAGGATCACCGGCAGCTCGATCCGCGTCCCGGTGCCGGATGTCTCGATCGCGATCCTCAACCTGCAGCTCGAGCGCGGGACCACCCGCGAGGAGGTCCTCGACTACCTCCGCAACGTGTCGCTGACCTCGCCGCTCAAGCGCCAGATCGACTTCATCAGCGCTCCCGACGCGGTCTCGAGCGACTTCATCGGCTCGCGCCACGCCTCGATCGTCGATGCCGGTGCAACCAAGGTCGAGGGCGACAACGCGATCCTCTACCTGTGGTACGACAACGAGTTCGGCTACTCCTGCCAGGTCATCCGCGTCGTCCAGCACGTCTCCGGAGTGGAGTACCCGACCTACCCGGCTCCGGCGGTCTGAGTCTCGGCGGACGCTCCGATCCCGCGTCCTGGCGGGTGGGGCGGCGGTGGGGCGGCAGGGCTCGATCCAGATGCCTCTGGTTGCTGCCCCACCGCCACCCGCCGAGCCGTACGCTTCAGAGCACTTTCACCGAGCTGAGCCGGGGTGATCTCCTTCGCCTTGTGGGACTCTGCCGCCCGGTCCGGCCTGAGTTCGGCAGGTGGCGGGTGCACGCCGCCGGCCCGTGCATCCCCTCGGAACCGCTGACGGTCGGCGCGGCGGCCGCTCGGCCGGCGTACGGCAGCAGAGGCATCCTTCAGGGGCGCCAACGGAGTTGGAGGGCGAACACCCCTTCCGGTACGGCGAGGAAGACGCGGCCGGTGCGGTCGACGGCCGCGGAACGGACCGGTGAGCCCAGCCGCAGGTCCAGCACGGTGTCGGCGGAGTCCTGACGGCGCAGCCGGACGACGCCGTCGGCCCAGGCGGCCACCATGACGATCCCCTGCTGCGTCTCGGTGGCGGCGAGGGCGGTGACCGGGCAGTCCCGGGCGTCGATCGGCTCCTCCGTCAGTGGGCGGCCGAACAGGTCCTCCGCCGGTGGGCGGCCCAGCTCGTACGCCCAGACTCGGCCGTCCGCGTCGCCACTGACGATGAACGCACCGAAGCGGTGATCGGCTACGCCGATGGCGAGGACGGGTGCGTCGTAGCGGGGCAGACTGTCCGCCATCCCGTTGCCGAAGGGGTTCAGGAAGAGCCTGAGGCCGCCCTTGGCGTCACCGGTGAACAGGGCCTGGCTGGTCCGGTTCGGCAGGGCCGCGATCGTCGTCAGTTCGCTGCCGACGTGCTGGGCGGCGTAGCCCGCCACGGTGGCGGGGCGGTCGAGCTTGTCCGGCACGGGCGAGGGCAGGCAGGCCATCGTGCCGGCGCGGTCGACGGCGAGCAGGACGCCGTCGTAGCCACAGGCCAGCGAGGTCGGTACGACGGGCAGCCGGGGCAGGCTCGCGCCGCTGTCCAGACCGCTGTCCGGGTCGAGGACGTGCACACCGCCGTCGGTGACCGCGACGATCCGGTCCTCGTACGGGCCGCGTCCTACGGTCAGCGCCCGGACCGCTCCGGTAGTCGGCCGGTGCACCCAGATCGTCGACCACGCTGGTCCGGGTACGAGTGCGTCCAGCCGGGCGCAGGCCTCCGGGGCACGGCCGGTCAGCCAGGCGCGCAGCACGGCGGCCCGCTCGGCGGGGGACGGCAGTACGGTCAGGGCAGGGCCGGCCTGCTGCCAGGCGAGGGCCAGCGCGTCGCCCGCGATCCCGGCGCACTCGAAGGCCGCGGTCACCGCGCCCGGATCGGCGTGGACCAGGAACTCCGGATCGCTGAGGAAGTGGCCGGACAGGCCCGCGCGGACGCCGTGCCGCAGCAGGATGCCGAGCATGTCGGGACTCGAACGCGGAAAGTCCGGCTGACCCGCCTCGGTCCGTGGAACCCGGGACACGAACTCCCGTACCAGTTCGGCGTCGTCCACCGGCGGGGAGTCCGCGGCGACCTGCGCGCGGAGCGGTTCGAGGTGCAGCCGCCAGGAGAACTGGTCGGCGTGCGGCGGCAGGAGGGCGGTCGCCCGGTGCACCGCGTCGGCTCCCCCGGAGCCGGGCAGTGCCGCCCAGTCCTCGGCGAGGATCGGCCGCTCCGCGACGCCCAGTGCCCGGACGGCCGGTCGCAGCTCCTCGGGGAGCGCCTTCCACCACGCCGCGCACATCTGCCGCAGGCGGACCGCGATCGGGGCGGCGGCGTCGAGCTCGCCGGCGCCGCCCAGCCGAGCCGCGAGCTGGGCCAGCCCGGGGCTGGGGTGGACCTGCGCGGCGTCCGGCGGAGTGCCGGGCAGTCGGGCGCACCAGTCGGCGAACCGGCGCGGGTCGGTCCAGCGGGGATCGTCGAGGTCGAGTACGGCCGCTTCGGGGGTCGCGCCGGCGAGGACGGCCGCGGCGGCCGTTCCCTCGGTGGACTCCACCGCCAGGCGCAGGCCGGGCACGGCGAGCAGCGGGGCGAGCAGCTCGGCGGCGATCAGCTGCGGTTCCTCGGGCGACAGCCCTCCACCCGCCTGGTCGAGGTCCGTGACCACCAGCACGCGCGGGCGGCCGTCGTGCAGTGCCGTGGCCAGTTCGGCGGGGGTGCGGGCGGCGACGCCCAGCCGGTCGGCGAGCAGCCAGGTGGCGCTGTGCACCGTCAGCCCGGCGGCGGGTAGGCAGGCATGGACCCTGCGGCCGGTCCTGGGGTTGTCGGACGGACAGCCGGTGGCGAGCCAGGCGAGCAGGTGGGTCCGGCCGCTGCCGGACGACCCGGTCACTCGGCAGAGCCTCGGGGCGCGCGGATCCTCCAGCCAGCCGAGCAGCGCCTGCCCCGCCGGCCGGCGGCCCGCTCGCAGCGGTGGCACCCAGCTCGCATCGCCCGTCACTCTGTCGGTCCCCCTTCGGCTCGGCCTGGTCACGGAGAGTGTACGAGGCGGCCGGGCCGCCGCTGCCCGCAGGGCTGACTGCCCGTCGGCCGTGGGTGCGGTCCGCTCAGTCGAGCGCCAGTCGCCGGATCTCCGAGAGACCGATCGCGGCGGTGGGCTCGTGGCCCGGGTTGAGCGCCAGTACCGCGCCCGGGACCTTCTCGGCGATCTGACGCCCGGTCATGACCCGGTGCTCCTGCCAGCCGGCAGGGACGAGGCGCAGCGAGGTGCAGGCAGAGACCTCGCCCGCTCCGAACCGGTTCGCTTCGAGGTACAGCCCCGGTTCCTCGGAGTCGGTGCGCACGGCGAGCGGGGCATCCAGCAGCACGCGCCTCAGGGCCTCCTTTTCGAGGTGCTTGGCGACGAAGCTCTGCAGCGCGGCCTCCGCGGCGTTCTCCGGTTCGGGCATGCCCAGAGCCCGGGGGCTGGGCAGATACTCGGGGTTGTGCTCGAAACGCACCGGGACGCCCTGGTGGTCGATCTGCCAGCGGCCCACGACGCCGTACCCGGGGCACGGGCCTTCGCCGAACGCGGGGTCGTGTTCGGCGAGCCGGTCACCGGGCCGCTTGCGGGCGCGCACCCGCAGGGCGTACGTGAGCGGTGGGTCCTGAGGCCCGGCCTTCTTCCGCGGCGGTTTCGACCGCCTGGCGGAGGGACTCCTCCCGAAGCTCGGAGCGCAACCGCCTGATCCACCTTGCCTCTTGCGACCTCGCGGCCGTCCTCACCCGCGACAAACGGCGGGCCGAGCTCACCAGGACGTTGTGCGACCGCGTCCGGAAAGCATCTCTCCGTGCGCTCGCCGGCACCGTGCCCTGTGGTGCCCCAATACTCCTCGGATACCGTTGAGGTATGTAGAGCTGACGGCCGCAGATCCGGGCGGCTGACGAGGTTTCGGCGTTGGCTGCCAGGTTGATTCGTTCCTGGTGACTCCTGACGACGGGGATGTCTGTTGGCACTTCAGGTCGGAAGCGGCGGCGTGGTCGGCCGGGGTGTCGAGGTCGCTCGGGTCGGTGGCCTGTGGCGGGTGACCCGCCCCTGGCATCCTGGGTTGCGCCCGTTCGTGCGCGGCTACGCCGGCTATCGGGAGGCGGTGGCCTCGCCGTATCAGGTGCGGCTGGTCCCGACGGGCCGTGCCGTCGTGGTGATCAGCCTGGCGGAGCCGTTCAGTCAGGTCCGCCGATTGGGGGCACCGGGCTCGGACAGCGGGAGGATCGGTTCGCTGGTCGTGGGTCTGGAGGACAGGCCCGCGCTGTGTGAGCATCCCGGTGGGCAGGAGGCGATCCGTCTGGAGTTCACTCCGCTCGGCGCCTACCGGCTGTTCGCTGTGCCGATGGGGGAGTTGACCAATCAAGTGGTCGAGCTCCGCGACGTCCTGGGGCCCGAGGCCGGGGTGCTGGTGGAGCGACTGGCGGCCACCCGTGACTGGGCGGCCAGGTTCGACCTGCTGGACGCCGTGTTGCTGGCCCGGCTCGGGCGCGGCCCGGATCCAGCGCCGGAGGTCGGCCACGCCTGGCGACTGCTCGCCGGCACGGCCGGAGCGATCCCCGTCGCCCGGATCGCCGCCGAAGTGGGCTGGAGCCAGGGGCACTTGGTCCGCCGGTTCACCGAACAGGTCGGCCTGACGCCCAAGACGTCCGCCCGGGTGCTGCGCTTCCACCGCGCCGTGCGGATGCTCACCCGCGGGGATGTGAATCTCGCCGAGATCTCCGCGGCCTGCGGCTTCTGCGACCAGTCCCACCTCAGCCGCGAGTTCCGCGCCCTGGCCGGCATCACCCCCGGCCTGATGATGGCCGCCCGCCGGGTGGAGGGGGCCCTCGCCCTGTGAGGGCGAGGTCAAATTCGTCCAAGCCAAGCCCTTCCGCACGCCGATAGCGTCCCTCTCGTGCACCCGATCGCCACCCGGATCGGGACAAGCCGCATGCCCGCGTCAACCACCGCGGTGTCCTGAACATGCGCACCTTGAGGAGTCTGATGAAATCTCTGCGTCCGACCGCCGTCGGCGCGGCACTCGGCCTCGCCGTCCTGACCGGTGTCGGCCCGGCGAACGCCGCCACCCGGACCCCGGCCGACATCCTGCGGGCCGGGGCCACAGCGCCACTGTGCTCGGCTACCTCGACCAGTGGCTGACCAGTGAGGACGGCACCGAACAACTGGCGTACGCCGACAACGAAAGTCGTTCCATCCGTGCGCTCGACTGAGCAGCGGTTTTGGGGGAAGCATGGCACTGGAGTTGCCGCCGGAACTCGGCACCGTACTCGGTCTTCTCGGGGTGGACTGGCCCCAGGCGAACGAGGACGAGGTGGTCAGGCTTGCGGACGAGCTGAGGAAGCTGGCCTCGGCGGTCGACTCCGTCCAGATGGCCGCGGACAAGGCGCTGGGCATGCTGGGGGAGGTCTACCACGGTGCTTCCGCGGACAGGCTGGCCGAGCTGTGGGGGAGCGTTTCGGCGTACTCGCGTCTGGTGGTCGAGGGCTGCGGGGCCACCGCGACCGCGCTGAATGCGGCGGCGCTGGTCATCGAGGGCTGCAAGGGTGCCACTCTGACCCAACTGGTTGCGACGCAGGGTGAGTTGGCGGCTGCCTCGGCGACCGGTCCATGGAGCAGCGCGGCGATCGTCGCGGCCGGCAAGCAGATCGTCTCCGGGATTCTGGAGGAGGCGGTGTCGGCGCTGGGTCATGCGCTGGCCCAGCCGGTGGGTGATCTGGTGGAGACCGTCGTCAAGGATGTGACGGGTGGCGGGTCAGGGTCGTCGAACAGCCCCGGGTTCGGGGTGGACCTGGGGCAGTTGGCCTCCTGTGCTCTCGAACTTCGGCGCCACGGCGACGACATCGACTCGAACGGCAACTCGTTCCGGCGGGTCGTCGAGGGTCTGGACGTGGGCCGGCCCGGGGACATGTTCGGCAGGCTGGTGATCGCCGCGGCCGAGCAGATCGCCACCAGTGTCGGTGTGGAGGTGCTCAAGCGGCTGCTCGGTTCGTTCCGGGGTACCGCCGACCGGATGGACCAGGTGGCCCGCAACCTCACCGAGAACGAGGACTCGCACACCCAGCGGATGCAGGGGATCCTGGCCGGGCAGAGCTCCCCGTCCGCGCCCGGCCCGCTCAGACTCGCGGGTGGGGCGGGTGATGCGGCAGCGGGCGGCCCGCGTCCTGCGGGCCTTGCGGTGGACGGCGCAGCGCGCTCCGGGCTCGACCACGTGGGTACCGGAGCGGTGGGTGGCGGTGAAGGTTTCGCCGGAGCGGCCGGTCTGCTGGTCGGGGGAGGCGCGGGGACGGGCCGGGCCTCGGGTCCGCTCGTGCCGGACCGGCCCGCGGCACAGGTCGGTCACGCTGACACCTTGCCACGGCAGCCACAGGCTCCGGCGGCCGGCCCGCGCCCCGTCTTCGCTCCCCAGGGAGCGGAACCGGGCGGCCTCGGCCGGCAGTCGCTCGCGCAGACACCCGGGGCGCCCGGTCCGGTCGCGTACGGCCGGGCGGGCGGTGGCCGGCACCAGGGGCAGGGAGTCGCCGGACAGGTACGGGCGGCAGCGGCAGAGCAGCAGCGCAGCACTCTCCGCACCCGTCAGGACGCACCCTCCGAGGACCCCGTCGAGCTCCTCGCCGTACCCTCTCGCGACGACGCCACCCCGGACAGCTGACCCGCAGGCGGACTCCGGGTCGTCCTCGCGAAGGGGCCGGGATGGGTGACCAACGAGGCTCCCTGGCAGAAGAGTTGAGACGTGAGACAGCTCGCTCAGCTGCCCGGGAGCCTTGTGCGTCCCGCGCTGACCCCGACCTACCCGGCCGTCATCCGATCGGTGGCCGCCCTGAAAAGGCTCAGTGACTCAAATGATCGACAGGACCCGGCTCAGCGGGACAAGTACGTCTTGACGCTGACAGCCTGACCAGCGGAATGACATCGGATCTCGTCACCGGGTCGCCGCGGCGGTCTGGCCGTCGCGGCGCGTCGCGGCGCGGCGGGGCGGGCCAGGCGGTGCGCGGCAGGCCGCGTGGGAGCCCGGCCGCACCCCGGAGTGCGGCCGGGTGGACCCCGATGTCCCGCTGGAGGAGACCTGGGGAGCGATGGCCGAGGTCGTCAGGGTGCGGGTGCCACCGGTGGGGTCGTAGACGGCGTAGAGGCAGGTGGCGCCGGCGATGGCGGGTTCGTCCTCCGCCGTGGTCGCGTGCTGGTCGATGTGGGTGACCAGTTCGGCGAGGTGGCCGAGAAGCTCGTCCGGTGGCAGGTCGAGGGTCGAGAAGTTCAGTACGGCCGTGCGCAGACGGCCCATGGTGGCGGCGGCGTGCAGGCCGTGGCCGACCACGTCGCCGACGACGAGCGCGATGCGGGCACCGGGCGGCGGGATGACGTCGAACCAGTCGCGGTGAGTTCCTCGGCGGTGCGCGTGACGTCGAGCGTCGTGCCGGTGGCTCCTCCCCCGGCTTCAGCCGGGGGAGGAGCCACGAAAAGGGCCCTTCTCGGTAGCCCGCAACCGGAGCACCGGCTGACGGCCACGGCGCAAAAAGCCGGCCTACTCGTGATCCGCCGCGCTTTCCAGTGCCCCGGACAGGTCCGTTGGCCTATTGGGTCGAACGGGATGCACTCGCACGGGTGCAGCTGCATGCGGATGGTCACGTATGCGGCGTGCTTCACCGATCAGTGGTGGTGGGATTTCCACGCGGCATCGGCCGGTGGCAGGCATCCCAGCAGGTCGACGTGCCAAGGATCCTGATTGTTCGTCATCCCGGTGCGAAGTCAATCAAGGCCCATGAGTCGGACTTTCGCGCATCGGGCGAGGAGGCGGGTGGTGGTCGGTGACCGAAGGACGGGGTGACTCCGGTACGCCTGGGGAGCCGGAGGGCCCGCAGCGAGGATCCGCGCCCGCGAAGCGGCGCTTCGGTGCTGCTGCCCGACGCCGTGCCCGCGAGAGTGCGCGGCGGCTCCGGCAGGTCGGCGTCGACGCGAGTGCCCGTGCCGGAGCCATGGCACGACGGATCGCGCAGGTGCCCGCGCCTCCGGGGCCCTTCCGGCCCGGGTTCTGGCGCAGTCCGATCCGCGGACCGTGGCTGACCTCGGTGTTCGGCCTGGCGCTTTTGGCCGGTATCCCGGTGCTCTTCGTGACCGGTGCGCTGTCCTACGCCGCGTACAACCCCGGTCTCGGCCTGCTCAACGACCAGACCCCGGACAAGGGCCTGTTGGGCTTCTATCTGTTCGACTGGCCCACGCGTCCGTACTGGCTGTACCGGCTCACCCAGGGTGTGCACGTGACGCTCGGCGTGGTGCTGGTGCCAGTGCTGCTGGCCAAGCTGTGGTCGGTGATCCCGAAGCTGTTCGAGTGGCTGCCGGTCCGTAGCGCCGCCCACGCGCTGGAGCGGCTCTCCCTGCTGCTGCTGGTGGGCGGGGTCATCTTCGAGTTCGTGACCGGGATCCTCAACATTCAGCTCTACTACGTCTTCCCCGGCTCGTTCTACACCCTGCACTTCTACGGTGCCTGGGTGTTCATCGCCGCGTTCGTCGTGCACGTGGGGCTCAAGTTCGGCCGGATGACCCGTGCCCTGCGCTCACGCGGTCTCCTCGCGGAACTGCGCACCGACCTCGCCCACACCCGGCCCGAGCCGCCCGACCCCGACGGTCTGGTGCCGACCGCACCGGCGGCGCCCACGATGACACGGCGCGGCGCGGTCGCGCTGGCGGGTGCGGGATCCCTGGTCCTGCTGGTGGTCACCGCGGGGCAGAGCATCGGCGGCCGGCTGCGGGGCACGGCCCTGCTCGCCCCGCACAACCGCGATCCGGGCGGCGGCCCGAACGGCTTCCAGATCAACAAAACGGCCGCCGCCGTGGGCGTCTCGCCGGAACACGTCGGCCCCGACTGGCGGCTGGAGGTGCACGGCGCAGTGCCCGCACTGGTCTTCACCCGTGAGCAACTGCTCGCGATGCGGCAGCGGACGGCCCTGCTGCCGATCGCCTGCGTCGAGGGCTGGTCCACCCCGGACCAGCACTGGAGCGGCCTGCGGCTCGCCGACCTCGCCGCCATGGCCGGCCTGCCCGACGCCGCAAGCGTCCTGGTGGAATCGGTCCAACCACCCGGTCCCTACAGCTCGGTGGTGCTGCGGGGCAACCAGATCCGCGACCCCCGGTCGCTGCTCGCCCTGCGCGTCAACGGGGCTGACCTCTCCCTCGACCACGGCTACCCGGCCCGCATCATCGTCCCCGCCAACCCCGGTGTGAACAACACCAAATGGGTGCACCGGCTCACCTTCAGGACGTGACCATGGCACGCTTCGTCCGCTGGTACGGGGCACAGCCCCTGCACCTCCTCGTCCTGATCTGCTCGCTGGCCCTCACCGCCTACGCCGTCGAACGCCTCACCGCCGCCCAACCCCTCGGGGTGGCGATCTGGTTCGTCGGCGCGGCCGTCGGCCACGACCTGATCCTGCTCCCGCTGTACTCGCTCGCCGACCTCTCCGCCCAGTCCGTGCTGCGGCACCGCCCCGAACGCATGCCGGCAGTGCGGTGGATCAACTACCTGCGCGTGCCCGCCTTCCTGTCCGGTGTCCTGCTGCTCGTGTGGTTCCCCCTGATCCTCAACCTGTCGGTCCCCTACCAGGGCGACACACGGCTGCCGGAAGACGTCTACCTCGGCCGATGGCTGGCGATCACCGGAGCACTGTTCGGCGCGGCGGCCGTCGCCTTCGCACTCAATCTGCGCCGCGCCCGGCTCTCGCCTGCCCGGAGCCGTTCCCGGTGAGCGCGCGGCCGATCGGTGACCACGCCCTGCTGTCCGACTGCCGCTCGGCCGCCCTGGTCACCTCCGACGGCTCGGTGGACTGGCTGTGCCTACCGCGCTTCGACAGCCCGGCGGTCTTCGCGCGGCTGCTCGACGAGGCCGCCGGCTTGCGGGCATCTTCGCACAGACATTCGACGGTGACGCGCTGGACGGAGCCGCCCCCGGCATAGGGAGCTCACCCGCGGCCGCGTGCCCAGGAGCGCGGAGGGCCGCGCTGCTCCGCCGTGTCGGGGACGCCCTCGCCCAGGCCCGCAAAGACGTCCGGTTCCCCCTCGGGAGCGCTGTCGCCGGGGAGTCGCAGGCGATTAACTGTGGAGAGAGAAGGAACGCTCGGCTGGTGGGGACGAGCGGGACGGAAGGGCAGTCCGGTGTCTGAAGTGGTCGACAGGGGAGTGTGGCGCCCGCCACCGCTCCTGCCCAGATGGTCGCGCAGGCTCACGCTCGGCGGTTACGTATTGATCGCGATGGCCGTACTGGCCGACGTCGCGACGGGGCCCGACGTCACGTTCTCCCCGGTTCTCGCCGCCGTCCCCGTGCTGGCGGGCGCGGGCACCCGCCGGGCCACGGTCCCGCTGGTGGCCGGGGCGGTCGCCGGTGTCATCGTCGTCGGCCTGACGCTCTACGACAGAGAAGTTCCCCTGGTTGTCCACGTGACCGCGGCGGCCACGGTGATCATGGTCACCTTCTTCAGCTGCGCCAATGTCGCGGTGGTGGCGGCCCAGGAGCGTGAGCTGGTCAGGGTGCGCACGGTCGCCGAGGTGGCCCAACGGGCGCTGCTGCGCCTGGTACCCCGGCGGATGGGGCCGCTGGTGGTCGCGGTGCGCTATGTGGCGGCGGAGGCCGAGGCGCGGATCGGCGGGGATCTGTACGAGGTGATGCGTACTCCCTACGGGGTGCGGCTGTTGCTGGGTGATGTGTGCGGCAAGGGCCTGGGCGCGGTGGAGACGGCGGCCGACGTTCTGGGGGTGTTCCGGGAGGCCGCGCGGGCCGAGCCGGATCTGGCGGAGGTCGCCAAGCGGCTGGACTCGGCGCTCGCTCGTCGTCCGGTGAGCGAGGAGTTCGTCACGGCGGTGCTGGTCGGTGTGCCCGATGCGCCGGGACCGGCGGTCGTGGTCAACTGCGGGCACCCGCCGCCGCTGCTGTGCCACGCCGGTGAGGTCAGCGAGGTGGAACCGCCCGTCGACGCACCGCCGTTGGCGCTGCTGGGCCTGGTCGGCGGGGACTATCACGCCCGGTCGCTCGTCTTCGACCGCGGTGACCTTCTGCTGCTCTACACGGACGGCGTGGCCGAGGCCCGGGACGAGACCGACCGGTTCTACCCACTTGTCCAGCGGCTGGCAGCGATGCCGCACGAGGAGCCGGACTCCTTGCTGGACGAGCTCCTCGTGGACGTGCGGGCCTACGTCGGATCGGGGCTGACGGACGACGCGGCGCTGCTCGCGATCCGCCGAGAGCGGTGAACCGTCCCGGGAAAACGACGTCGGACACGACCAGGACCCGCGCGGCCGTTCGTCCTTGAGGTGCCGGGTGAGGACGGTGCCCCTCTACATCTCCGGAGGCACCGTCCACTTCGCCGAACTGGACGAGACCGGCCGCCGCTTCACCGTCGACACCGCTCTCCTCCACCTCGGCGCCGCCCGCCTGGCCGCGCTCGCGGGCAGCGACCTCATCACCATGGACGCCGCCTGGGCAGCCCGATGCCGTCGGCGGTGCCGGACGAGTGGCTGCCGACGGCTTTGGGAGAATCGTGCGGTGACCAATACGAACGAGATCGCCCGCCAGGCCCTGCTCCGCCGTGGCTTCGCCCTGGAGTACACCACGCTCGGCTGGAACGTGATCGGCATCGTGGTACTGGCCGTGGCCGCCATCTCCGCCCGGTCGGTGGCCCTGGCGGGCTTCGGTCTGGACTCGCTGATCGAGATCGGCGCGTCCACCGTGGTGATCTGGGAGCTGTCCGGCACCGGCGAGGCCCGCCAGCGCCGCGCGCTTCGGCTGATCGGTGTCGGCTTCGCCCTGCTCGCCCTGTACCTGCTGGTGCAGTCCACCCTGGTGCTGGTCACCGGCTTCCACCCGCACCACTCCCCGCTGGGCATCGGCTGGACCGCTGTGACCGCAGCCGTGATGTTCGCCCTGGCGGCGGGCAAGGCCCGCACCGGCGCCGCGCTGGACAACCCCGTGCTCAGGACCGAGGGCCGGGTCACCTTGATCGACGGCCTGCTCGCCGCCGCTGTCCTCGTGGGCTTGGTCCTCAACAGCACGCTGGGCTGGTGGTGGGCCGACCCCGCAGCAGGCTACGTTCTGGTCTACTACGCCGTGCGCGAGGTCCGCGAGATCTTCTCCGGCGACCACTGACCGCTGCCCGGGCGGTGGTGAGGACGACGGGGCGTTTCCCGGACGAGGCCATGTACAGCGCCGCGGGCGGACTCCCCAGTGGACCGGCCGCGCTGTCTACGGCCTCGCTGCCTCAGCGGGCCGGCCGGGTCGGCGCACCGATGCTCCCGTGCTCCGGGTCGGTCGGGTTCTCGACGTCCCCCGGACCGGGCGCAGTGGGCGCGGCGGTCGGGGGCTGAGCGGCGTCGGTGGGTGATGCCGGGCGGGTGGAGGGTGATGCCGTGGGGGTGGCGGGGGACGGCGCCGCTGTGGTCGGGGACGTCGATGCGGCAGGTGTGGTGGCGCCCGGTGGCAGCGGTGGGCACTGTGCCGGACGAGGCCGTCGCAGAGTGCGTCGCTGGGCTCTTCGGTGTCCCGCCCGTCGACGCGCAGCCCGCGAGCGAGGCGATGATCGCCGTGCCTGCGGCGAGGGCCGCCGTGCGCCTGTTCATCTGTCGGTCTCCGAGCTCTGGTCGGGTGCGGGTGCGGGTGCGGGTGCGGGTGCGGGTGCGGGTGCGGGTGCGCCTTGGACGGTATGCGCCGCTCGCCGGTTCCCCGGCGGCGCTCAGCGGCCCCCGGCGACAGGACGATCCTGATGCCGGGGGGCCGCTGAACGATTCGTCAGGCGTTGATCCTCCACAGGCCGCGGCCGTGGGTGGCGGCCATCAGGTAGCTGCCGTCGGGGGAGACGGTCAGGTCGGCGACCGAGGCGTTCGGCAGTTCGCAGCCGAGCCGGTACCAGGTGGTGGGGTCCCCGGTGGTGGCAGTGAAGACGCCTGGAGGGGCCTGAGGCCAGCTGGACGGATTTTGGCGGCTACGCGACTACATTGCAGGTCAGAGGTCGACTACAGGCGCGACTACACCCCAACTACAGGTCGGCTGAGGCCGGCTACAAGGGCGTGTAGTCGGCCTGTAGCTAGGCCTGTAGACGCCAGGGCGGTCAGGGGGTGCGGCGTTCGAGGGTGGTGCGGATGTCGTTGAGGTGGGCGCCGGTGGAGGGTGTCTCTGTTCCGACGCGGACGCTTTTGCGGAACACGCCGGTGCGTCGGAAGGCGTCGCCGACGGCTGCGGTGGTGATGTCGGCCCATGCCTGTTCGTCGATGAGCGGGAGCATCTGGGCGACCTGTCGGCACAGCACGTTGGACTGTTCGCCGAACCACTGGAGGGCGAGGGAGAGGATCTCCCAGTCCGCAGCCGTGGCCCCGCGCTTGTCCCCTGCATTCCTTGACTCGGCTTCTGCAGTGGCCTGTTGGGTGGTGGGCTGGTCGAGTGAGGACGGCGGGGTGGCGCTGCCCTTGGCCTTGAGTGCGGCCTCGATCGGGTCGTTCCACCGGCCGCGCAGGCGCCCGGCGACTTGGCGGACGGTGGTGATGGTGTCGATGACCTGGAGCATGTCCGGGCCGTCGATCCACAAGGAGCGGATCCGCCGGTAGCCGTTGGCGAGCAGGATGCCCATGCCGCGCACGCCGGGGTCGAGCGTGGAGGCGTCCCATCCAGCCCTGGACGCGCCCTGGCCGAGTGCCATGTTGGACTCCGTGGTCTCGGTGACCCGCATGCACCACTTCCAAGTGATGTTGCCGGTGACCAGACGGGGCAGCACACCGCCGTCGCCCTTGGTGACAACCTGAGTCGCGAGGATCAGGATGATGCCGAAGGCCAGGCCGCGCGCGGCAAGTGCCTCCAGAGCTTTGGCGATCGCCTTGCCGTGCTTCTTGTCACTGGTGAGGGCCTGGACCTCGTCGATGACGACCAGCTCCAGGCCGCCCAGCTCTTCGATGAGTGCAGGGTCGTCGATCTGCTCCATGCCGTACTTCTTGAGGACGTCGGAGCGCCGGCCCATCTCGGTGACCAGGATTTCCAGTAGATGGCGGGCCCGTTGGGCGCCTTTCTCGCCCGTCTCGTCGATGAACGTCGCGGCTAGGTTGCGCCACCGGTCCTGGCCGGGCGTCTTGCCGTCGATCAGGCGGACGTTGACCCGCAGGTCGAGCAGGGCTCCAGCGATGATGCACCGCAGGGCGGCGCCTTTGCCGGTGCGGGAGGCTCCGGCGAGGGCCAGGCTGGTGTCCTTGAGGATCAGGTGGACGATCTGTCCGAAGGCGTCGTAGGCGACCGGGATGCCGTGGTTCCATACGTCGATGCCGGTCGCGCCGATGAGCGGGGAGGTGCGGTTCTCGGTGAGCGGGTCCCGGTCGAATGCCGCGACCGCGATCTGTTTGGCGCTGCCGCCCTGGCTGGCGTGGACCTGCTCCATGAAGAAGCGGGAGCGGTCCAGGCCCAGCACTCCGGCGATCTTCCCCAGCTTGGGGAGGACCGTCTCCACGTCGGCAGCGTCGTTGCGCGGTAGGTTGACGCGCGCGATCCAACTGTCGGGCATCCTGGTGATCGCGTCCGGACTCGCCAGGCGCACCACACCCTCGCTGATCGCCCCGACGGTGAGCATTGCTTGTGTCAGGAGCTCGGTCTCCGCACACACCAGTGCGGGATCGTCCACAGCGCTCTCCACCACGCCCTCGCTAGGGCCCGCCGCCTCCACATTGAGCTTCGCGGGTGGATCGAGTTCCGGGAGGAGCAGCTCGGCGGGGATGGGACGGTGCGTCAGGCGCGGGGGGTGTGCGCCGGTCCACCAGGCGACTCCGGCGCAGGCGGCCAGGGTGAGCAGGCCGATCTGCGGCTGGTGGAGGGCGAGCGTCACCGTTGCGATGGTGGCGCCGATCAGTGCCCCACCCCGGCGCAGCCGTCCCAGGCTGCGGGCTCTGGCGATCTGCTTCTCGGTGGGCTGCACGCCACGGAAGGGGACCTTCTGCATGGAGCGCAGTGTCTTCTCCAGACGGCGGGCGGTCTCCCGTCTGAGGGTCAGCTGGCCGCGCTGGGCCTGGGTGAGGCCGGCGTCGGCGGCTTCCTCCTCCAGCCTGACCACGGCTTTGGTCTCCTTCTCCAAGGCCTGACTCAGTTCGGTGCGGCGCTCGGTGAACGCCTCCAGCTGGGCTGCGACCAGGCGCCGGCGGATCTCGTCGCTCGACTGGTCAGCAGTGGAGGCCCAGTGCGCGAGCCACGCGCCGAGCGCCCGCGCCCCCTCGCTGGTGCGGTGGGCCTGGGAGGCGGCCCAGTTGGCCGTAGGATTCGGCTTCCTCTCGCAGTCCGCGCCGGTGCTGGTGTCGATGTGGTGGCTGTGGCCGGTGGGGGCGGCGGTCTTGCCGGGCCGGTCGGTGTCGTCCTGCGGGCCGGGTTTCTCGATGTCGGTACTCAACGTTGCCACCTCCTTAGGTGGTGTGGTCCGGTCGAAGGCGGCCGTTCCGGTACCACCGCACCCCGATGAGGGTGGGGTGGTGCCGGGGCGACTGTCCGCGAGCGTGTCAGCCGATAAGCAGGTGGCCGAGCCAGTTGGCGAGCGGGACGCCCGAGTAGGCGGCCAGGCCGCCGAGTGAGATGGACAGGCCCCAGGTGGCGCCGGTGATCGCGCCGGAGAGCAGCAGGATCCGCTCGCCCATCTTCTTGGCGAACCAGAAGAAGAACCCGGTCAGGAGCAGGACCGCCAGGGCGATCCAGGACCCGGAGTAGCTCAGCTGGGTGCGCTGGGCAACGGGGGCTGCGCCGTCACCGCCGACCAGGCCCCGGCCCACCAGCGTTCCGGCCTGGTTGCCGGTGGCGGTGGTGTAGCCGGCCACCAGGGCGAGCAGACCGCCCGCACACGAGGACGCCAGGACCATCACGGCCAGGCCGAGTGTGTAGGGCAGCCAGATCCGCTTCTTCTTGAGGAACTTGAACGTCCGTCCGTTCTGGAAGAACAGGAACCCGAAGGTTCCGACGAACAGCAGGAAGCCGAACCCGGACCCGGCCAGGGTCACGGTGTGGGAGATCTCGATGAACGTCACCGGAAGACTCCGATCAGCAGAGCGACGGCCCACGTGGCGGCGGGTGGGTAGGTGAGGGTTCCGAGCACGACCGACCATGCCGCCACCCGTGTCACGGGACCCAGGAACGGCACACCCCGCACCCAGCGGCGCACGGCCAGCACCCCCGTGAGGGCCATCAGGCCGAGGCCAAGGCCTGGGTCGGCGATGTCCGCGGCGGGGGTGAACGCGTGTGAGCAGTCCGAGACCACGACCCGCCATAACCAGGCAGGGCCCGCCAGCGCGACGCCGATGGCCGCCACGTTCGGCACAGCCTGCGCCGCCCGCTTGAGGCGGGCTGCAGCGCGCTTGACGCGCGGCCAGTCGATCAGATGGTCCGCGTCGTCCGCCTTCAGCGGGATCGCCGCGTCCAGGCGGGCCTGGCGCATCTCCTGCGCCAGCTCCGCGAACCCCTCCACCAAGCCGTCCGCCTGGACGGCGCGGGCATTGGCCCAGAAGTCCTCCATCGGCTCGGGCTCACGGTCGGGCTGGGCGTGTGGCGGCACCCCCGGGGGGATCGTCATGACGGCACCCCCCACCCACGCTTAGACATCGGCGGCCTCCGATCGAGCCAGGTAGGGCAGGAACAGCCACCGGTTGGCGGCTATCGCGACCAGCGACCAGCCGGAGGTGACGGCGCAGGACGCGAAGAGGGCGAAGAACACAAGGTCGAGCGACATATCGGCCTCACTGGTAGGGCGGATGGGAAGAGCGGGCCTGAGCTATTTGCCGGGTTGCGGTGGAGGCGGCAAGAGCAGCTGGAACGTCAGCTCCGGCAGTGCCTCGACCACGCCAGCCGCGACCGCGGCCGGGGTCTCGGGGCCTGCGCCTTGGGGGATGTCCACCGCGGCCGCATCCAGCTGCCGCGCGACGCGGCAGGCTGTAGAAGGTCTGCCGACTCATGCAGTCGCCTCCGTCCGAACCGGATGGCGGAGCAGAGCGCGACGGGCAAGAGGGACAGCCTCCAGCAACGCCGCCGCGTACGCTGCGAGTTCAGGCGGTTCGGCGT
Source organism: Kitasatospora sp. GP82 (assembly GCF_029892105.1). Lineage (GTDB taxonomy): Bacteria > Actinomycetota > Actinomycetes > Streptomycetales > Streptomycetaceae > Kitasatospora. Next base: position 158,826 of record NZ_JARZAJ010000019.1, read on the forward strand.
CCAGATCCGCCAGAATGCCGCGAGCGGCGTCCAGCCGAGCCGCGCGCGTCGCGTCGGACTCGTCGGGTCGACCGAGCAACAGCTCGCCGAGGAACTCGGGAAGCAGTTCGTCGGAGTCGACCCCAAGGGACAACCCCTCGAACTCAGCGGCGATAGCTTCTTCCTGACGGCCAACAACTGTGCGCATGGATCTCCTGTCTCCTGAACGGGATGGGAGAGCCAGGGCAGCGGGCTTCTTTGACCCGTCGACCGCCGCCGCTGGCCAAGAAGCATTCAGATGCGGATCCGCCGCGGGCCGGTGATCCGCAGGTACAGCTGGAGCAGAGCCATGACAGCCGAGTAGGAGCCGAAGCCGGTCAGGACCGACAGCAACCAGCCGCCGCGTGACGCCGCTTGGCAACCAAGGAGGCCGGCGATGACGGCAATGCCCATGCACGCCAAGGCCACCAGGCTCCGGCCGGTTGTCGTCATCTTGGGGCGACGACCGACGACCTCAAGGTCGTACGGCTTGACGCGACGCAGTTCCCCTCCGGAGAGCTGCAGAACCACAAGGTTGTCGTCGCCCACCTGGCCGGCGACGCCAGCCACGGTGGCCAGCTCCATGTCCGTGCGGTCTCGGACCACGTCACCGATAGCAAGCTGCATCGGGTCCCCCCTTGGGAAGTTGCGGCAGGAAGCCAAGCGCGGGTGCAGGGTCCGCCCTCGGCGCTTTCCAGGCCACCGTTCGTCAGATGACGAGCAGGCATGGCCCTCCAGGCCTAGCAACTCATCAAGAGATCTTCTCCTCAAGTCCTCTTTATGAGTTGCTCAGAACTATGACCCGCATCTCCTTCACTCGTCAAGTCCTCTTGAGGACTCGTATGCTGTGTGTCAAGCGTTGCGTTAAGGACGGTGATCACCAATGGCGAAGGTGTACGAGCGGATCGCGGACAACCTCCGTCGACTGATCCGCGCAGGTGAGCTGAAGCCTGGCGACCGGCTACCCGCCGAGACGAGCCTCGCCGAGCAGTACGGCAAGAGCGTGCCGACTGTCCGCCAGGCGCTCTCGCTACTGCAGGCCGAAGGGCTGATCGAGAAGAAGCACGGCCGCGGCAACTTCGTGCGCCTCCCCCGCAAGCTGGTCCGCCGCACGAATGACCGGCACCAGTGGGAGAAGGACCGTGCACGTGAGCCGCTGGCGCAGCGGGCGCAGACCGGCGCCACCGAGCGCGACACCGGCCTGCAGCTGGACGACCTCGTCTTCTCTGCCGACTACCAGGAGATCAAGGCGGACGAGGAGCTGGCAGCGGCCTTCGGTGTCCCCGAGGGGACGCCTCTCCTGCAGCGCACCTACCGGACGCGGTACCGCGCGGAGGCCGCCCCGTTCAACCTGACCCGCTCCTACCTGGTCCACGACTTGGTCGCCGGCAATCCGGACCTGTTGGACGGCACGAAGGAGCCGTGGCCAGGGGGCACTCAGAACCAGCTCTACACCGTCGGAATCGAGCTGGACCGAGTGGTCGAACGCGTCACCGCGCGTCCGCCGACGGCAGAGGAGGCAGAGGAGCTGGAACTGCCACCCGGGACCGCCGTCCTGATGCTCCGGAAGACCTCGTACGACATCAACGACCGCGTTGTGGACATCTCCGACGTCACTCTGCCCGGCGACCGCACGGAAATGCTCTTCACCACTCAACTGGAAAGGTGGTGAGTGCCGTGCAGCGACGCATCGTCGTTATCACCGCCGTTCACCCGCCGGCCGCCCCTTACTTGCCGGATGCCTACAAGTCCCTCTGCGAGCAGAAACTCCCGGAGGGCTGGGACTGGCACTGGATCATCCAGGAGGACGGCACGAGCGACGAGGTCGCCCCTTACGTGCCCGACGACGCCCGGGTCAGCTTCCACCAGGGCCGACCGGGGCGCGCCGGAGTCGCCCGGACGATGGCCCTGGCGCACGCGGACGGCGAGTACGTCAAGATCTTGGACGCCGACGACATGCTGCCGCCCGGCACTCTGACGCGGGATCTCGCCGCTCTCTCCGCCGACCCCACCCTTGGCTGGGCGACATCGCGGGTTCTCGACCTGCTGCCCGACGGCTCGACCGTCGGCTTCGACCAGGACCCGCCGGAGGGTCCGATCGAGCGCGGGGCCGTACTGGACCACTGGAAGGCGCACAGCTTCCGAGCTCAGGTGCACCCGGCAACGCTCTTTGTCCGGAGTGAGTTGCTCCTCGCACTCGGCGGCTGGATGGCCCTTCCCGCCTCGGAGGACACGGGCCTCCTGCTGGCGTTGAGCAGCGTCAGCCGCGGCTGGTTCACCCCCGAGGTCGGGCTCCTCTACCGTAAGTGGCCCGGCCAGGCGACCAGCCAGGCTGCCCACGCCGACGCCGTCGAGCGCGATGCACGCATGGCCGTTGTGGAGGCCAGGGCCCGCACACTGGCCCAGCTCGGCTGGAGCTATCCGGCAGGAAGCTGAGCGGACTCCGCTGCCTTGATCAACGGTCTTCGCAGCACGAGGCGCAGACAACGCGAACGCGCAGTGCCCGGGCTTCCTGTGAAAGGACGTCAGGGCACTGCCCGTTCGGATGCTGTCAGTCGTCGCAGTGTGGGTGGCCTGGCTGATCTCCCGGCCGGAGACTGGCCGGGACAGCTGCTCTTCCGCACGCTGATCAATCTTCGCTACGAACCGTCGGGCGAGTTTCTCCGCGCAGCCCGGAACTCACTGCCCGAGCTGTTTCATCTCCTGGCCGACTCTTCACCAGCGGGACGGACACGCACCGCGTGGGACCGTCCGGCCATGCTGAACGCAAGGCACAGCGCGCCATCGCGCTGGATGAACTCCGTTACGTGCTCGACCGCGTCAGGCCGGGTGAAAAAGTACCGGAAGGCGTCTGCCTGGACCGGGTCGAGTGGCAGGGCTGCCAGCGCGCCCCACACTGCGGTGAGTGCGTCAGGCATGCGGTCGAACGTCGCAGGAGGCGCAATGCCCTCGATCTCGACCGTCACTCGCCTTGTGCCAATACCTGCCCTTTCCACTTGCGCAACCCCTCTCGCACAGTCGAGTTCGGCCCAGACCGCCTGAGCGTCCGAGCGGTACCAGTGGCCGTACCGGTCCGCCTTGGCGAGCAGATCAAGGATCACCAACTCCGCCTCCTCGCCGATGCCGTGGGGAACCACCGCGTTCACCCGGTAGCCGCCGCCGTCCAGCTGCGCGACCCACATCCCGGTTCCCGTGACCTCGATCAGGCGCAGCGCGAGCGCGAACATCCGCGCCGCCGTACCGCCGTCTGCGTCACCCGACGCGGCCCGCTCACTCACCCCGAGCTCCAGGTGCCGCCGCAACCTCGGCCCAGACCAACTTCCCGATGCCGCCCTCGCGCGGGCCGCAGCCCCACCTGGCAGAAAGCTGCTCGACCAGCCACAGGCCGCGACCCGCCTCCTGGTCCGCGCCCGAGGGCGGACACACGGTCGGCAGTTTGCTGCTGGCGTCGTGTACCTCGATCCGCAGCACATCGCACAGCAGCTCGAACCGGACCAGGATCAACCGGCCAGGTGACGTACGCGCGTGCTGGACGGCGTTGGTCACGAGCTCGCACACCACCAACTCGCCGACAAAACCGTACGGTTCGCCACCTCCCAGGCCGGCGAGGAAGTCGCGCAGCAGCCTCCGGGCGGAACCCGCCGACTTTCGATGGCGCGACAACCAGACCTGCCGCACCGCAGTGACCTCAGCACTTCCGAACATGACCTCCGTCATCGCCCGGCCTCCGTCCAGATCGGTTCGCACGTGGTGAAGCGAGCGTTCGCGCGGTCACTCGGGAGTACGAGCAGGGCACCTTCCACCACGCGACCGCTGACGTCGGTAGAGGTGCGCTCGATCGCCAGAACGCACGTCCTGGTGGTGAGGCGCAGCGCCTCCGCCTCCTCCCTGGTCGGGATACGGACGGCGATCCGCTCACTGCAGGAGGCGATCTGTACGCCCGACGCCACCAGCTCTTCGCGGACGTCTTCACCCCAGGGCGACCGTCCGGTCCGAGGCGGGTCCACCTGCAGGCCGCTCGGCACATAGACGCGCGTCAAGCTGCGTGGGAGACCGTCCTGCTCGCTGAGGTAGACGCACTCGATCAGCAAGGTGCCCGGCAGCACCTGCAGAAGCGACGGCAGCACGCCGTACGCCTCGACCTCGCTGACGCGGAAGCCAATGTTCAAGCCAGGGGCGGCGGCTTGCTCCGCCGCTGCTGCCGTCCGACCGCTGACGTACGTAATCGGCTGGATCGGACGGCGGACGAAGTTGCCGCTCCCGTGGACCTTCTCCACCAGCCCTTCGTCCTGCAGTACGTCCAGGGCCCGCCGCAGGGTCGGCCTACCCACGCTGTAGGCACCGGCGAGGAATTGCTCCGAGGGCAGTCGACTGCCGACAGGGAGTAGCCCCGTCGTGATACGACGCCGCAGGTCGTCAACTACGTGGAGATAGCGAACAGCCATGGATGCGCTCACCACTTCCTGTCGATCACAACGGGGAGCGCGCGCCCGGCAGTTCGGCGGCACCGACTCAACGGTCCGGCAAGCTGCTGTCTGGCCGAGGCGGTAATACGGCAGAAAAGATCCAGCACGCTGGTCAGCTCCCTACGGCTGATGGCAGAACCCTCCGTCGGCGAGCACTCCGGCCGTTGCGGGGGTCGCGGGGGTATCTCTGCGGACTGCGGCCCATGCGATCTGACCGCACTTGGCACTCGTGACGAGCCCGAACCTGTCGGCTGCTTCCAGTAGCACCAGGAGGGCCGCCCACGACTCGACCGTGGTCGAGCCCGACACCTCCACTTCAATGCATGCATGATCGCGGTGGTCCTTCACTTGTGGATTGAGCCCAAGGGCCGAGAGGCCGGCAACGATGCGGCCAGCAACCGCTTCAGGCGAAGACACACGTCACCCCTCGGTCGCCTTCGGCTACTCTGAGCGAAGCTAGTTCACTAGATTAGACCTAGTGGACTAGATTTTCCACATGCGCGAGCAACCTCCCTACCTCCGCCTTGCCGATGCCTTGCAGCAGCGCATCGCGAGCCAGGAATGGTCACCCGGAGACCGGTTGCCGTCTCGGGCTCAACTCGCACAGGAGTTTGGCGTTGGCGACAACGTCGTCCGGCGCGCGCAGGAGCTGTTGATCGCTCAGGGCGTCCTGGAGGGCCGTGCCGGGTCGGGGACCTACGTGGCCAGCCCCCGCAAGCGGGTGCGGCTGGTCCGCTCCAGGGCGCGCGAGGAACGCGGAGGCTCGCCGTTCCAGTCGGACATGGCCGGCCTCGGCAAGCGGGGAACATGGGAGAGCTGGACCGAAGCCAAGGCCCCTGCCTCTGCGGAAATCGCGGCACGCCTCGGCATCGCGGAAGGCGGGCCCTGCGTCCGCACGACGTACGAGTTCTTGGCCGACAACAAGCCCGTTCAGATGTCGACCAGTTGGGAACCGCGCAGCATCACGGCCGGCACGATCATCGTGCTACCTGAAGGCGGACCGTACGCCGGCATCGGAGTGGTCAAGCGCATGGCCGAGATCGGCATCACGGTCAGCCACGCCGTGGAGGAGCCGGAGCCACGGCACGCGACCGACGAAGAGGCGTCGCTCCTGGGTGTGCAGCGAGGCGCGCTCGTCACCCACATTCGGCGTACCTACTTCAGCGACGACGGCCGTCCGGTGGAGACCGCGGACATCATCATCCCTGCCTCGCTCTGCGAGCTCGTCTACGAGGTGCCGATCAACCCCTGAACGGCCTGTGTAGCCCTTGGCGCAATTCGCAGGTCAACCCACGCCAAGTCAGGCATGCGACGAGGGCTGAAACACGGGCAGTGGTATCACGGCTGTCACAGTGTCACCTCTCCCCGCTTCCGCTGCACTGGTCGACCGAGCCCAGCCCTGCAGCCCTGTTGCAGCTCTCCGGAAGCGCGACCGAGCAGCACGGCCTTGACAACAGAATCCCGGCCTGCAGTCTGGCCATTGGTAGGGACACCGGGTGCACCGCGCTCCTAGAATCCTCAAGACATCAAGACAACTTCCTGTCTCGGGGGATGAGTTGGGGGCTACCGAACAGCTGGTGACGATCGCTGCCGTCCTGCTGGGTGCACTAACGTCGCACGTCACCACCCGCTCGACGGAGAGGATGCGCAAGCAGCACGAGCTGCTGACACGGTGGGACGACAAGAAGCTCCACGCCTACGAGGGCTATATAGACAAGATCAGGTCGAGCATCTTCCTCGCCGTGCAGCTCTACGAACACAGGGAAGGCATCCACGCCAGCAACAAGAGCGAGCAAGAGCTCACCTTGGAGCTATCCGACGCCGGCTGGCAACGAGGCCGGGCCTTCGAACGGATCATGCTGCTCGGCGGCGACGAAGTCGTGGAAGCGGCGCATCAACTCAACGCGGCAGCGCTCGAAGTCGACTGGCAGGCCGACGGTAAGGTGCCGGGAACCCTGGACGAATGGCGCGCCCGGAACCGAGCCGTGTTTCGCGCGATCAATGAGTTCCACGACGCCGCCCGCCAAGACCTCGGCGTGCAGGGCAACGTCACCGGCGAGAAGCACCCGGAGCGCGACCTCCTGCTGCCGCCAGCGCGGAGTGGCAGGGATGAGCAACCCTGGCTGTCGGAAAGGGGATGACGGCCGGGTCGGACCTTGACCGCGAGCAGGCCCGCGAGCGCGGCGAACTCGCTGGCCAGCCTGCTCTTGCCGACGTCGTCTTCGTTGTCCCAGGCGAGCGTCTTGGGCGGTGGCCGCCCCGGCCAGTGAGGAGTCGCCAGTGGCCGTCGATCAGGTCGCCGGTCTGCCGAGAGGGCAGCATCCGGGCGGCGATCACCCGCGAGTGGCCCGACACGATGATCAGCACCGGGGGACGGCCCGACTGACCGTAGCCGAGCGGGATGTCCACCGGCGGGAACTAAAGCTCGCACTGGGTGAGCTCGCTGGGCTGGTAGACAGCCTTGGAGACCGGGTCGGCCGGCAGGTAGGCCGACCGCAGCTCGCGCACGCGCTCTTTGCGGATTGTCATCCCGCGCTCACAGTGTCGGCAAGGTGGCGGTGCCGGCCGACTTCGACCCTCCCTCGACGGGGAGAGGCGAGGTCTACGGCAAGCAGGGCTCGGACGGGACGCATCCGTCGAACTTCTGCGTCTGGACCAGCCGGTCCGGCGATCAGGTATACGTCGAATGGGATCTCTTCCGCACCCGGCCGCGGCAGAACCGGAGCCGAGCAGGCGAGCCGGAGCTACGAGGGCCTCTGCCTCCGCGGCAAGACCGACGCCCCGAACTGCCCTCCCCGTCGGCAGCGATGACTCTCCACACACGGCAAGTTCGCCGGCTCCGCGGTTTTGTCACAGGTTTGACGGCCCGTTACGGAGGTCAGGGGACGTGGGGATCTTCCACGGGCCATAATGGCGGGAGTCGATGGAGGGGTACATGACAGGCAGACGGTGGCAGCGCGCGGTCGTCATCGGGGGCGGGATCTGCGGACTGGTGGCGGCCCGCGTCCTGGCCGACCATTTCGAGGAGGTCGTCCTCGTCGAGCGGGACGCGCTCCCGGACGGGGCGGGGCCGCGCAAGGGCGTGCCGCAGGCACGGCACGTGCACGGCCTGCTGGCCCGTGGTGGCGGCCACTTGGAGGAGCTCTTCCCCGGACTGCGGGACGAGCTGCTCGCCGCGGGGGCTCCGCTCTTCGACCACGGGGAGATGGCCTCGACCACGGTGTGGGCCGGAAGGGTCCCGCGCGTGAAGGTCGGCGTCCTGGCGCACGCCTTCAGCCGTGACCTCCTGGAGTCTTCGCTGCGCCGCCGGGTGGCCGCGCTGCCGCAGGTGGTGATCCGGGACGCCACCCCGGTCGAGGGCCTGCACTGGAACGCCGCCGCCACCCGCGTCGAAGGGGTCGTGGTCCACTCGGAAACCACCGGGGCGGAGGCCACGGAGGTGCTGCCGGCGGACCTCGTGATCGACGCCTCCGGCCGGTTCTCGCCCCTGCCCGACTGGCTGGAGGAGGCAGGCTACCCGCGGCCCCGCACCACCGTCGTGGATGCCGGACTCGCCTACTCCACCCAGGTTCTGGAGGCGCCGCCGCAGTCCTACCTGGGCCTGCAGCAGATGAACAGCGCGCCGGACAACCCCCGGGGCACCTTCGTGGCGCGCGTCGAGGGGGAGCGCTGGGTCGTCACGCTCTTCGGCGCCGGCGGAGACCACCCGCCCAAGGACGCGGACGGCTGGCGGGAGTTCGCCGGGAGCCTGGGCAACAGCGACCTCGACGCGCTCCTCTCCTCGGCCACCTCGGCCTCCGGCGTGCACCACTTCAACCGTACGGAGAACCGCCGGATCGAGTACGCCAGGATGTCCCGCTGGCCGGACCGGCTGATCGCGCTCGGCGACTCCGCATGTGCCTTCAACCCCGTCTTCGGCCAGGGCATGACGGTCGCGGTGCTGGAGGCGGCAGCCCTGGGGCGGGTGCTGACGAAGCATCATGGTGAACTGGCCGGGGTGGCCCGCCTGTTCCAGCGCCGGGTGGCGGGCATCGTGCGCCTGCCCTGGCTGATGTCCACCAGCGAGGACCTGGTCTGGCACCACTATCGGCAGGGCAGGACCCGCCTGCCGCTGCCGCTCCGGATGAGCAACTGGTACAAGCAGCGCCTGGTCAGTCTGGTGGTGCACGACCCGCACGTCTTCCGCACCTTCCTGCGGGTCTACCACATGCTCACCCCGCCCACCGCGATGGCCGCTCCGCGGATCCTCGCCAAGGCCCTCTTCCGCTCGGCGGGACCGGAAAGGCAGCCTGCGAAGAATGTGCGCAGGGTGTGAATTTCCCTTACGACCAGGTAAAACGTGCACCTCACAAGCTTGTTGAGGATGCGTCAGGATGATCGGGAAAACCGGCTATGCTACTTCCGGCTCAGCGTTCCGTGTCGAACAAGCCAGGCCGGCCTTGTCGCACTCGGGCCGCGGGCGGCGTGACACCATCTGCCCGCCTCACCGCTGGTGCCGAATCCCGCTCGTCGTTCCATGACCTTTCGACCGTTTGAGGACGCTGATGCTTCGTGCTGGATCGTCACCCGGAGGCCGGCGCTCCGCTCCTGTTCTCGTGTGGCTCCTGCCCACGGTGGTGATGGCGGCCGCCGCTG
>NZ_JARZAJ010000020.1 GCF_029892105.1 Kitasatospora sp. GP82
CCGAGACCCGGTCGAAGCAGTCACCATCGCGCCACACCACAAGACCGCCCCGATCAACCCACCCGTCACGGTCAGGCGAGCCCGGGACTACTAAGTCACTGGTATTGTCCCTAACCTCGATCTTGCATGACGGCTCGTCAGCTTGGCTGGCAGGCCGTTTCTGCTGTGCGGGCTGGGTGTTCCTGCCTGTGGGTATGGCGAGGGCCCGGCTGTCACGTCGGGTGGGCGCCGGGTTCCACGGCTCCGGAAGTTGCCAAGTGCTCGTCGGGATGGGGCGGTGTCGCTGGTCAGCCGGGGGCTGGCAAGGCGTGTAGGCGGTCGAACGCGCTGGTGATCACGCCGTCGCGGACCTCGCCGTGTGGCTCGACGGCTGGCGTCCAGGCCGAGGCGGGGATCTTCAGCACGGCCGAAGCGTAGCCGTTTGGGTTCCCATCGGCGGGCAGGGCCGGCCGGTGATGATGGAAGTGCGTTGCCGTCCGGCCCTGTTGCCGTCAGCATTGCCGTCAGAGGTCTACACCACTGGGAGTTTGCGGCGGGTGGCAGTGAGGGCGATGGAGCGGGCTTTGCGCGGTGCCCTGCCCGGGTTGGGGTCGGACATGGCCAGGGGGCCGTACGCTGGCCCGGCGACGGGGCAGGTTCCTGCCTGCCCGCCGTTCTGCCCCGCAGCCCCCTGGCCTTGCCCGACGCGGGCCCCGACCTGGGTAGGCCTCAGTGTTTCACGAGGGACTGAGGCGTTCTTGTCTCACACTCCGTCACCAAGACCTGAAGCCCTCGTGAAACACCAAGGCAGGTGCTCGGCCATCTCGGCCTCCAGCGCACCCTCCAGGACCAGCTTCACCAGCCCGGTGAGCAGACCGCTCTCGCCCACCAACTGGAGCCCGTTCCGTCGGGCCCATTCCACCAACTCCTCGGCCAAATCCCGGTTCTTCTCAGCGAACCGCGCCAACTCCGCCCCCGTCCGCACCTGGTGCTCGCTCTCAACGGGGCCCGGTTCGTCCTTGCTGCCCATCTGTGATCCTTCCCGGCAGAGAACCAATCTCATGCCAACTCGGGTCACACCAGGCCAGACACACAACCTTCAGGACAATCCCTTCCGCAGGTCACAGCCCTGTACAGGTGGGGCGGGTGAGACTCGAACCCACGGCCGACGGATTATGAGTCCTTTGCGGGTCTTGACGACCCTTGTCGATCAATGCTCATCCATGACGTTTTTGCAGGTCAGAGCAGGTATACCGTGTCGGCATCCCTTCGCCTTTGCCGGTCTGTTCCTATCCTTGCGTCCCGAACGCGTCCCGAATCCGCCGTTGGACAACCACAACCCGGCCCGTGCCGAGCAGTCGTCCCAGCTCGGGAAGGGGTCTAGAACTCGCCCGCAGCGGATTTCCCTTCCCACGAACAGAGGCTCTGTCCCCGGAATCGGGGCAGAGCCTCTATGACCGAACTCAAGGGCCAAATGTCTACAGCGAGTAGATCTGAGGATTCAGGCGGATTCTCTCAACAGGCCCTCGGATAGCAGCAGAACGGGTACGCGTTCATCACGCAGCAAGGCAGAGCGAACGACTCGCCCAACCTCACCCGGACCTTCACCACGCTCCTTCGCAAGGCCGACCTCCGCCGCATCCGCTTCCACGACCTCCGGCACTCCACCGCCACCCTCCTCCGGGAAGAGGGCGTCGAACTCGTCGCCATCATCCTCTGGCGTCCTGGGACGTCAGTGCCCCGGCCTTAAATCATCTCTCTCCTGGGCCAAGGAATGCGTCCAATTTCGATTCCCAGTCTTCCGATGCTAGGCCAGCGTCCATCAGCAGATCTCGCCAGTCCCCCTCCAGAATCTCCAGGGCCATAACCAGCCTGTCGGTGTCACCCCTGGATACCAAGATGACACCAGCCAGGATACGCTCGCCGGCATTGCCGTCGAACGATTCAACCTTCAGGTCGTTGAGAATCAAAATTACGGCTGCCGAGTCGGCAGGGAAAACCTGTTCAATCTTCCATGCGAGCCGCTGAGTAACAGGCATATGACTCCATCATGATCAGAAAGTTGTGAGATGAAAATTTGCACCCTTGCTGGGGACGGAGCAGGTAATCTCCGTCGCGAGTATATCCAGCATTCCGCAATTGCCCCAACTCTCTGGAGAATATCGTTTCTCTTCCGCTGGGAGATTTAAGATTCCCCCACTCCGAACTTGCTATATAAACCTTCTGTCGACTATCTATTGCGCCTTGAATCCATTGATCGTTCTGCTCAATAGTCAACTTAGAGAGCCTGAGCACCTCGTGATCTTCCCAATCTACTGCAACATCGACGTCACCCTCCTCGGCGTTCTTCCCTTTCCGCCCTATGACAGCGTACTCATCCGTGGATTTCGAAGGAAGAACCGTGCATTGGGAATTGTGAACGAGTACCGGAGTGCCACCCGCCAGCACATAGTACGTATGGAGCTGGTCAACGGCGGGTTGTACACAGCCTACGCTTCGGTGCATCTGGATTCGGACCGAACCGGCGATGGCGACGCCTCCATTGGGCATCTGAGGCGCCCGGAGAGGGTTACGTCGAACACCAGCTCCGTCCGGGACCCCTGGATTGGGAACAACTCAAGCTCCGTGAACTTTTCACCTTCGCGCCGAAAATGCAAAACGCTCGGCCGGGAAAGCCCAACCGAGCGCCTGCATAAACTTCTCGCAGCCTGAGCAAACTGGCCATGCGGGGCCATGCCCCTAGAGTCCGCCGATCCCGGCGAAAAACGGGCCACTCTCAAGCCTGGAGCAGATGAGCCGATTATTCTTTTTTATCAGCATTTAGCCAGGGGGCACGAGGTGCACTATCAAGCCATTTCTCAACTTTCACTACGGAAGATCTAAGAGTCTCCGTGAAGTCACTATCAGGCATCACGCCACACTTCCACGGCTCCCAAGATTCCATCAATTCATCGATCAATTCGGCGTACTCAATCGCCAGATCAGCCGGATCGCACGAGAGCTTGACCGATCCCTTCTTCACTACCTCGCCATACCACCAGTTGAAACGCAGCTCTCCAGCAATCGCGCGCACAGCAAGATCATCGACCGCAAATCCCAAGTATGGCTGATGTGTAAGCATGTCAGTCATGGCCAGGCGCACATCTCACATGTTTTCTCGCGGAAGATGATGCTTCTTATTCGCCATCGAATGCCTCTCTCGCCCACCGCATTAGCGCTCCAGCGCCGGTCGGCATATCGCCACCTCCCGCATTTGCAACTCGCGAGCAATAGACCAAGCAACTATTGCGCCTAAGATCGTAATCACCTTGTCCACCGCTGCCCCAATAGGACTTCTTAGCGTACCTAATTGCTGCGTCCGCATCGGAGAGGTCAAATGTGGTGAACCAGCCTGCCCGCCCCCACCCCGACGGGCCGAAACGGCCCGCCGGATGAACCGGCGGACCGTCACGAAAGATCGAGGCTATTCAACTGCGACAGTAAGCATCCACACGCTCCAGCCAGTCATCCCCTTCAAGGTCAGCATCCCAAAGCAGATCTCGCCAGTCCACCTCCATCAACCTCAGCGCTTGCAAAAATCGGTCCACATCGCCACCGGAAACGATTATTACAGCCGCCAGAATCCGTTCCGATACGCCACCCGGACCGAAAATCCTGACCTCGGAATCCCCTAGCATGGAGCACACCGTCTCGGCATCAGATCCGAACTCTCGAAGGATTTTCGCTGCCAAGCGCTCGGTGATCGCCATTTTAATCCTCATGTGAAGCCGGAATCGGCAGCCGAATCATCTATTCAGGCGGAAGCAGGTAGTCGCCCGACCTATAGTACCCGGCATGGCGAAGCTGCCTCAACTCTCGCGCAAAGACTGACTCGCCCTTCCCACTGGCCCTGAGCAAGTTCTCCTCCGTTTTCGGGGACGCAACGTAGACCTTCTGCCTCTTACCAATGATCCCTTGGATCCACGTGTCATTCTTCTCGGGCTTCCACGTGCCTTCGGGCAGGTCCAATACCTCGTGGTTTGGCCAGCTCTTAGCCACCTCGGTGTCCCCTAGGCGCCCGAGAACGGCATACTCGTCGGAATGCGTCGAGGGGAGCAAAGTGCACGATGAGTTGTGGACGAGTACCGACGTGCCTCCTGCCAGCACATAGTACGTGTGGAGCTGGTCAATGGTGAGGTTGTAGGCGGTGGTCGGTTCGGTGTGGTAGTTGCGGACCGATTCGACGGTGACCGTGGCGCCGTCGGTTGTCCGGAGCTGGTCGCCTGTGTGGAGATCTGCCGCGGCGGTCCACCGTTGGGTGGTGATGTCCCAGTACGGGTGGTGCTGGGTGGACGTGAGGTTGGCGGTCGACGACGGGGTGCTGCCGGTTGCCGTCGGCGGCTCTGGTTCGCCTGTGGTGGTCAGTCTGAGGTCGGTGAAGTCCTTGTCGTCGGGGGTGATGATGGTCTGTGTGACGTGCTCGCCGCCGGTGGTGCCGGTCTGCGGGTCTGTCGCGGTGACCGTGTCGCCGGTGGCCAGTTGGTCGATCGGTTTGGTGGTTCCGTCGGCGAGGAGGATTTTGGTGCCGGCGGGGAAGCTGTTGCTGCACGCGGCTGCTCGTGCAAGTGTCGGCGCGCCTTCAGCGATGGCACCGCCCAGGGCCCCTGACGCGGCGCCTTCGATGGCTCCGCCCGCTACGGCCTTGAGTTGGCCTGCTGTCGAGTGGTCGGCGCTGCCGTCGAGGAAATTATTGAGTCCTGCTCCGATGACGCCGACGGCGGCGCCGCATCCGGCTGCGGCAGCTACCGCGGTGGCGCCGCCGGTCTCGAGGGCACCGGCTGCTCCGCCGCCGTAGCAGAGGGCACCGGCTGCGGTCTCGATCGCCGTGATGACGAGGGCTCGGACTATGGGATGGTCGGTGGTGAAGTTGCGTACCCGTGTGGCTCCGTTGCTGGCGTGGCAGCTGATACCCGAGACCGACAGCCAGCCGCCACACTTTTTGGTGCCGCGTCCGTTGCCGCTTCCTCCGTGCCCTGCGCCGTTGCTGCTGCTTGTCGACTCCGAATGAATGGTGTAGGTCGTTGGGTCGTTTCCGAAGGACACCGCAGTGTCGTCGCCCCGTTTGTTGACCACCATGCAGTCGTCACAGTGGGGGTCCCGGATCTGGATCAGACCGCTGGCGTCGCTGCTGTTCGTCGGTTCGTTACCGCTGTAGGCGTAGCCGTTCCACTGTTGCGGATTGGCGGCGTCGAGAAGCGGATCGGGATTGAGGAAGCGCCCGGTGGTGGGTTGGTATTCGCGGGCTCCGAGGTTGGTGAGGCCGGTGGCGTCGTCCTTGGTACCGCCGACGAAGCCCTTGTCGCCGGCCCAGGTTGTGGGGTCGGGCTGGGTGCCGCGGGGGTTGCCGAAGGGGTCGGTGGGGCGGCGGGTGACGCTTTGGCTCGCGTCGGTGGCGATCTGGACGCTGTTGGTGCCGTGCGGGTCGGCGGCCTGGTAGACCAGCTGGCCGCCACCGGTCGCCGCGGTGACGCGGGTAATGGTGAGGCCGCCCGGTGCGTCGTAGTACCGCACGTCGGACATCGATCCGGATGCGCTGTCCAGGGTGAGCTCGTCCGCGCCGATGTTCAGCGTGGTCTTGCCCGGGTCGCGGCGGATCAGCTGGTTGCCGTCCGCGTCGTACAGGTACGACGTGCCCTGGGACTGCCCGGACTTGGTGATCGAGTCGAGTTTGTCCTCACCGTTCCAGGCCAGAGTGGTGGTGCCGGTGGTGTCGGTGACGCTGGTGGTGTTGCCCATCGCGTCGTACTGGTAGGTGGCCGCCTTAGTGCCGCCGGCCGACTTCGTCGAGGTGGACAGCAGGGCGTGCGGGCCGCCGGTGCCACCGCCGCTGTTCGGAGCGCTGGTCGGTGTGTTGACCGACTTCGCGGCGCCGAAGGTCTGGGTGGTGGTGATGTCGTTGGCGGTGTTGCCGGTGACGTCGTGCTGCACCAGGGAGGTGCGGTTGCCGGTGTTGTCGTAGGTGTAGGACTGCCAGTACGGCGCCGGTCCGCCGACGGTGGTCTTGGCAGGGGCCTTCACACCGCTGGTGGGGCTGGTGTTGGTGCATCCGCCGATGCCGGGGACGGACGGTGCGGCCTTGGTGCTGCTGCCCGCGGTGTCGGTCCAGGCGGTGGTGAGCCGGCCCAGGTAGTCGTAGGTGAAGCACTGGTTGTCGGTGACGGAGGCGTTCTGCAGGTCGGTCACCGAAGTGATCTGACCGGCGGGGTTGTAGGTGTAACTGCTCTGGTCCAGCGACGTGTTACCGGTCTGCCGGTCCAGGGAGGACGTGACCACCCGGCCCGTCGCCCAGTCGTACTGCTGGGTCGAGACGACCTGGGTGCCGTAGTCGCCGACAGTCGTGCGGGTGGGCCGGCCCAGGGCGTCGTACTGGACGTCGGTGACCAGGGCGTTGTTGCCGCCGGAGGCGAGCAGCAGACCGGTACTGCTGTACAGGTAGTCGATGCCTTCGGCGGGCAGACCGCCCACCGCCGGCAGATCGGTGTGCAGCAGCGTGCCGAGCACCGGCGTGTACTGGTTGGCCGTGGTGTAGGTACCTGCCAGTGCGCCTTCGGCGGAGGGGATGGTGACGCTGGTGCCGGTCGGCCGGTACATGGTGTCGTAGCCGGTGACGGCCTGCGTGTACGCCTTGCCCGCCGCCCCACCCACGTAGCGGGTGGCGGAGGCGGGATAGCCCTTGGCGTTCGGCACGGTGTCGTACGTCCAGCCCGCGAGCTGGTTCGCCGGCGCCACACTGGCCGCATATGTCCCGGTCTTACGCCCGAGAACGTCGTAGCTGTACGCCAGCGTGTTGCCCTTGGCGTCCGTGGTGGCGGCGATCTGCGAAGCGACGTCGTACGTGGTGCTCGTCGTACCGGTGTCCGGATCGGTCACCGAGGTCTGACGGCCTCGCAGGTCGTACGCGTACGTCCACGTGTTGCCCGACGAGTCGGTGCGCGACGACGGGTTCCCGCCCGGGGTGTAGTTGTACGTGGTGACGTCCGCGTCGGCCGCGTTGCCCGTGGCTGTGCCACCGTGGTACTGCCACAGGGCGGTGGTACGTCCGCGCACGTCGGTGAAGGTGCTGGTCGCGCTGCCGCCCTGGGGCGGGGTGACATCGACGCGGTCCGCGCCTGGATACGCGGTGGTGGAGGACCACTGCGGCTGGGCGTAGGACATGAACGCCTGGGTCAACGGACGGCCCATGCCGTCGTAGGAGGTCCAGGTCTGCGCCGGGACCTGCGAGTCCTGCGGCGCGTAGATCGCCCCGTTCGGCTGGTTGGCGCTGTCGTAGTAGGGCTGCGACGTCTTGGTGGCCCAGCCGTGCGAGTCGTACACCGTGTCCGTGATCAGACGGCCGGCAAGGACACCGATCGCGCTGCTCTGCGTCTGACGCACGCGGCCGAGACCGTCGTACAGCTCGTTGGTGGTCTGGTAGCTGCCGTCCTCGTTGATCGTCTGCGACGTGACAACCGTGGGGGCGGTCACTCCGTTGACGGAGTAGGAGAACTTGATGTTCGGGCTGAGGTTGGTCGCCCGGTCCGGCCGCCATACCGCAGTCAGCCGGCCCAGGCCGTCGTACTGCTCGGTTGTCGCGTTCCCGTTCGCGTCGGTGGACACCAGAGGAAGCCCGCGGCCTGGGTCGAAGGTCTTCGAGGTCGCCCAGGACGCGCCCATCGGACCGGTCAGCGTGGCCTTCGTCGGCAGGGCACCGGTCGCCGGAGAGAACGTCGTGCTGGTCGTCGCGCCGTCAGGACCCGTGGTCGAGACGGTACGGCCGTAGGCATCGAACGAGGAGGTGGTCAGCGTCGCGAACTGCGCCTGGCCACTGCCGTCGTAGGAGTTGATCGCCTGCGTGCTGGTCGGATCACCCGTGCCGCCGGTCTGGCCGAATGGCTGGCCGTCGTACAGCGTGCGGGTGTCCTTGACCGTGTTCGTCGCGTTCAACGTGGTACCGCACGCACCCGCGACCGAGCGCACCTCGGACACCAGCCCCAGCATCATCGGGTTGCTGCCCGTGGCGTAGCCGGTGGTGGTACAGACCTCGGGTACGGCACTCGTGCCGTCGCCCTGGTCGTCCGACTGGACCAGCCGGTTCCCGTTGGCGGGATCCGTGGTGGACACGGTGTCGGCGGTCCGCCATGTGCCGCTGGACAGCCGGGACCACGAGCTCTCGGTGGTGCTGGTGCTGTCGTAGCGGGCGACCAGGTCCGGCATGCCGTTCTGCTGGTGGTGCGTCGCGGTCGTCACCGGGTTGGCGGTGACGGTCGCCGAAGCGCCCACGGCCGAGCCGCCGGCCTGGGTGAACGTCTGACCGCCGAGGAGGCTGCCCGAGCGCCAGTCGTCATCCGTGGCCGTGACCGGGCTCGCCCCGGGGTAGGGGGTGAACGAGGCCGAGACGCTGCGGCTGGTGCCGTCGGCGAGGTGATCGCCGTTCATGCCCCGCAGGTACGTGCTGACCTGCTGTGTCTTCGGTGCCTCACCCGAATTCCCAGTACCGGTGGTCGTGGTGACCGTCTGGTAGCCGCGGAAGTCGTCCCAGGTGCGGGTCTTGGGGTCGGTGAACTCGGCGTCGTCGCGGTGCCAGGCGGCGCCTCCACCGTAGGTGTAGTCGGTGACCTTGATCAGTGACGTCCCGGTGATCGCGTCCTGCTCGCTCACCTCCGTCACCAGGTACTTGTTGAACCAGTCGTTGACCGGCGTGGTGGAGGAGGAGCCGGGCAGGTACCAGTGCACCGGCATACACGCCATCGTGTTGGAGTCCTCGGACGCCGGCATGTGCTGGTTCACCCTGGAGCATTCCGGCGCGGCGTACACCACGTTGATCTGCCCGCCGGTCTCCGTGGTGATCTGCTGGATCCGCGGCCGGTAGAACGCCGGCGCCGCGGGCACCAGGCCGTCCACCCGGTTCGCCAGCTCACGCGCCGTGAAGCTCACCTTCGGCAGCGTCACCGCTGTCTGGCCGTCCGTACCCGTGTGCTGGATCGAGGCGAGCCACAACGACGGCTTCGTGCCGTCGCCCGGGTCGGGGAAGGTGTGGTTCAGCGCCCATGAGTCCACCGTCGTGTACGAGCTGCCCACCAGTACCTGCGTACTGATCTGCGACAGCATGAGCGGCGACCAGAAAGTCGGCGAGTAGTTCGTACAGGTGCCGCTTGAGGCACAGGCCTGGTCCAGCGGAGAGTCCGGCCAGTTCGCCTGGTTCGCGGTGGTGCGCTGCGCGGTCGTACACGTCACGCTGCCCGAGGCGGTGCACCGCTCGGCCACGGCGAACAGCACCTTCGCCGCGGCGTTCGCCGCCCCATTCGCGGCTATCTGGTCGGGCAGCCGCTGGCCGTAGCCGATCTGCCTCAGCTCGGCCGAGCGGATGTACTTCGTCAGCGTTCCGCTGCCGTTGTTCTGTCTGCCGCCACGGCTGTAGTAGTTCAGGTCATGCTGGTACAGGTAGTTGGTCAGGTTCTGGTGCGGGTCCACGACGTAGTCGAGGTTCCACCGCCAGCCCTCCTGGCACCAGGAACCCGTGCCGGTGGAGGAGTTGTAGCAGTCGTCCCCGCTCTTCGGCGAGTACACCGGCATGTACTCCACCGAGTCCGCCGCCTTGTCGCTCTGATTGCCACCCGGCAGGTGGTTCAGACCGAAGTAGTACTGCGTACCGTCGGTCGTGGTGATGCGCCAGTATTCGCCGTTGCGGGCCTCGTTCGCCGCACCCGACAGCTGCTCGATCTTCGTGCCGTCATCGCCCTGGATGTGCCAGGCACCGGTGGTGTCGTCGCGCACCAGGGGGCCGGAGTGACCGCCGAGACTGAGCCTGGCGTTCTGGCCCGCCCAGCATTCGTCCCCGGAGTTGGTGATGCCGTCCGTGTTGCAGCCCTGGTAGGAACGCTCGATGAACCCGGGCTGGTAGTCCCAGCCCTCGCCGGCCCAGGACGCCTGCGCGTTCTGTGCCGATGTCTTGCCGTCCACGGTCGAGGAGTCGTACGACAGCGACACCGACGGCGTCGCGCCGCCCATCGAGGCTGGAGTCTGGATCGGGTACGAGTAGGAGAAGTCCCCGATGTTGGAGCCGGCGCCCCACTTCGTCGACGGCGACAGCGGTGAGGCGGAATAGCCGCCCATCGTGCCGTCGGACGACGCGGTCGCTGCCAGGACCATCGTCGGCGAGGCGGTCGCCGAGCTCTGGGCGAAATCCTGGAGCCCGCCGGAACCGCCACGAGCCGACAGGGAACCCTGCACCGCCGTGGACGAGTCCCTGACTGCGGGGAGCGTGACCTCCGCGGTCAGCACCCCTGTCTCCGGATCCACGCTGGAGGCCACCGGGGTCTGCTTCTGACACCCGATCTTGTCAGGTGTGGTCAGCGCACATGCCGGCAGAGCCACCAGACGTGCCCGGTCCGCCCAACCGATGCCCTGGAGGGCCTTGAGATCCAGCGCGACCTTGACACTGTGTCCTGCTGAGCCGGCGGCCTGCGTATCCGTCAGAGCCACGACCGGGCCGGCCACACCTGCGGCCTTGCCCTTGTCCGCACCGGTCACAGCGACCTGTACGGCGTGCGCGGAACTCCCCTCCCCCGCCGCCAGCTTCACGGGAAGTCGCCCGGCCTGGATCGCCTGTCCACTGTTCAGCGTCACCGACGCCGATCCGGCCGCCACAGGAACCAACGGCGCGGACGGCTTGAAGTCCTTCGGCACCGGGAACGCCGGAGCCTTCGGCTTCGCCGGCACGAGGTTCTTGCCCTTGACGGATTTCTGTCCCGCCAGCGGCGTCTTGGGCGTCCATACCTTCCCGTGCGGCCGCCGCGCGGCCAACGCCTCGGCCGATGGAGCCGCCAGCATCGTCGTCAACACCGCCAGAAGGCTGAAAAGCCCCAGCCATCGGTGTCTTCCCGACAACCATCTACCAACCGGCGTCTGCCGGTGCCAAGCCCCCACGAAGCATCTCCCGCATGTCACACAAGATTCACAATCGCACAATCGAGCGATTGCCGAGGCGACCTTAAATGGCTGCACGGGCACAGCACCAGCACCAATGTGCTTACGATCAATGCTTTGCTTGAGCTTTGCTGTCGATACGATGATCTATCAGGACATCTCGGTACGACGCAATCTGACTTCTTATCAGAAGCCCTCCCGGGGCCTTCCGGGCGGCTTGAACCCGGACATCCTGACCATCTCCACGGCCTTGTGCACCGTCAGGCCCCGAACCAGTCCGGGCTCGCAGCGCAGACACTCAACTGATGTCCGATCCGGCGGCGTTCGCCAAAGGGCCGCGAGGTGCGAAGCCCGGCACGCCGCTTACGACTCGTAACGGGATCAATCACCCCGGCCCACATGCAACGTGTCGTCAAAGCGGTTTGACGAGGGATCAAGTGACCGGCCATCCTTCCGCCTCGAATGCCTGCTCACGGTGGGCTGTTGAGAGAAAATAAGGAATCATGACGAAATCGGGCCAAATATTGCGGTAGTCGATGCGTTGACCACCGAGACGGCTATTACACAAGTCAACCCGGACGGGACGCTGACCACCACCGACCACATCCAGCCCGTACGCACCAAGCGCGGTGGGGCGTGGGCGGATCTGGACGCAACGCTGCACAAGAACGGTGACGGTACGCTGAGCCCGGCCGTCAGCTCCACAGGCCTGACGATTTCGGGCGGCGGCAGCAGTCCGATGGCCACCGTCACCACGGCTGACGGCAAGAGACTTGCGGTCAGCCCACCTTTCACGCTGCCCGCGCCGACCCTCGAAGGCTCCAGCGCGACCTACGCCAACGTGCTGCCGGATGTGGACCTTCGGGTCACCGCGCTGCCAACGGGGGGCTGGCGCGATGTCATCATCGTGCACACAGCAGCAGCTGCGGACCCGCAGCTGAAGAGTCTGCGTTTCCCGGTCAAGGCCGAGGGCCTGAACGTCTCAGCAGATGTAGCCGGCAACCTCACCGTCAGGGACAACGACGGCAAGGTCCGGCTGGCCGCGCCGCCGCCGCTCCAGTGGGACTCCGCTATACCAGCCCCTGCTGCGCCCGGTGCACGGCCGGCGGTCAGGAGCCGTTCGCTGGCGGCCTCGCCGCACACCGTCCCGACGGCCGCCAAGCCCGCCTCCAGCGCCGAGGCGCCGGGCGAGCAGGCTCATCAGGCCCCGATGGGTATCACTGCCGACAACAGCAGCCTGACTCTCACCCCGGACCCGCAGACCTTCGGCAAGGGCACCGGCCCCTGGTACCTCGATCCCACGATCGGTGTCACCGGCCAGACGCAGGCCTACGCCGAAGTCCAGGAGTTCCACTCCGACTACACGTACACCAGCGGTATGAGCGATCTCGGGCTCGGCTACTGCGACTACAGTGACTGCACCGGCATCGGCCGCGAGCGGGTCCACTACCAGATCGGCACGCCGTCGGCGCTCCTCAACCCGCCGTCCGGGGCCCCTCCGGCCCGGTCGTTCACGACTCCACTCTTTCCCTGCAAGCCACATCCGCATCGAACCCCAGTGGGTCGACGGTCGTGCAGGCGTACGACAGCGGTGGCATCGGGTCGGGCACGACCTGGAACAACCAGCCCTGTGGAACCGACAGTTCGCCAGGCCCGCACTGCGGCTACGTATCCTCATCGCCGTCCTTCACCGGCACCGGTGCGGTCAACCTCGACGTCACCAGCATCATCAAGACAGCTGTTGCATCCCGATGGAGCAACTGGACTCTGATGCTCGCGGCCGGCGACGAGAACGACGACGCCATGCGACAACAGCGACGCGGGCACCTTCACCGCCGCGCCTGCGAGCAGCACCACTGGCTGGAACGGCGTCCAGGTCACCCATCGTGCGTCGCTGCTCGGCGGCAAGGCGGTCGACGACCTGATCGTCCACCCCAAGGGTGATCCGCAGCTGTACCTGTACCTGTACGAGAACGACGGGCACGGCAACTTCAATGTCCGGACGTCGTTCTACAAGTCCGGCACATCCAGCAACTCCGCCGTCACCTGTCAGAACGTCAACGGAGTGACCATCACCTGCCCTGCCGACTTCGGCGGAACCGACTGGTCCACCACTACCCAGATCCTCGCCCTCGGCACCCCCGACGGCGAGAACACCGCCGGCCCGAACGGCACCACCGTCCTCACCCAGACCTCACTGCTCGCGGTGATCAACGGCCAGCTGTGGCTCTTCCCGCCGGGCGCCTCCACCGCCCGGCTGCTCAAGCCCGTCGACCGTGAGGTCTCCACTGCCAACACGTGGGGCAACTACGACCTGATCGGTCCCGGCCCGGCCAACGGCAACAACCAGCCCACCCTGTGGGCCCGTGACAAGGTGGCCGGCACCATCCACGCCTATCCGCTCACCAAGAACGCGGACGGCACCGTCAACTACTCCGCCCTCGCCGACCCGACGACGGGTACCATCGCGAACACCGGCGGGGTCTACCCGGCCACTTTCCCGACAGTCGGCTCCTCGGGCGACATCACCGGTGACGGCATCCCCGATCTGTGGGCAGTCACCGCCGACGGCAAACTCGTCGTCTGGCCCGGCCAGAGCGTCGACGGCACACCCCACACCGCGGTCAACAACTTCAGCGCGCGTGCCACGCTCGCCGATCTCCGCGCGCCGCTGGGCCACTGGCGCCTCAATGACGTGGCCGGAAGCACGACGGCCGCGGACACCACGGGTCAGCATCCGCTGACCGTCCAGGGCGCCGCGTTCGGCTCCGACACCGTCAACGGCAAGCCGGCCACCGTCGCGGCGTTCAACGGCTCCAGCTCCACCATGACGGCGGGCGGCTCGATCATCGACACGACCCAGTCGTTCACCGTGACCGCGTGGGCCAAGGCAACCGCCTCCGGTGGTGTGGTCATCTCGCAGGACGGCACCAACGCCAGCGGCCTTCAGCTCTGGCCGTCCAACATCGGCGGGGGCAGGGCGGAGTGGAAGTTCGGCATGGCCGCTTCCGACGCCGCGAACCTCGATCCAGAGCGGCACCAACCCCGTCAAGTGCATCGACAACACCAACGCTGCAACCAGCAATGCGAACCCGGTGCAGATCTGGGACTGTTACAACATCCCGGCACAGCGCTGGAGCGTCTCCAGCTACGCCCCGGTGTCTCTCGCCCCGCTGCCTGGGACCTGACGCGCCAACAGAACCGACATCGGAGTAGGCCCCCAGCGCGTTCAGCCGCGTCGGGGGCCTACCCCGTCCGTGCCCGTGCCCGAACACAGGAACGGCTCCTTCGCCGTTGAAAGGATGAGCAGGGCCCGAGCGTCGTTGGGTCGGTTATCCGAAGGCCGCGATGTTCCGTGCAACCCACTGGGCGAAGGTGCGCGGTGCGCGGCCGAGGACCTGCTCGACGGCGGGACTGATCCGCTGCTCGGCGGGGTTGGGTTCGCCGAGGATGTCGAGGGTGGTCTCGACCACGGGCTCGGGCATGAACCGCAGCATCTGTGCGCGGGCCTCGTCGCGGGTCTGCTCGATGAACCGGATCGGCTCGCCAAGTGCGTCGCCGATCGCCTCGGC
The DNA here is from genome assembly GCF_029892105.1 of Kitasatospora sp. GP82. Classification (GTDB taxonomy): domain Bacteria; phylum Actinomycetota; class Actinomycetes; order Streptomycetales; family Streptomycetaceae; genus Kitasatospora. The sequence continues at coordinate 14,496 of NZ_JARZAJ010000020.1, forward strand.
TCGTTGCCGGGGCGTGCTGAGGGCGGGCCCGGTCAACTCGTAGACCTGCCCGGCGTGACCGTCCTCGCGCAGGGCTGCGGCAGCGACCTCGCCGATGTCGGCCGGGTCGACGGCCGGCAGGCCGACGTCACCGAACGGCGCGGCGACGGTCCGTCGGGCGCGGACCGACTCGATCCAGGCGTACGCGTTGGAGTCGAAGCCACCAGGCCGCAGGATCGTCCAGTCCATGCCCGACTGCCGGACGGCGTCCTCGAAGGCCCGTCCCGTGCCCCCGTGGGAGGACGACTGCGGTCGGGTCGCGACTCCTTGGGAGGACAGCAACACGATCCGTCCGACTCCGCCGGCCTTCGCGGCGTCGAGGATGTCCCGTGGGCGCAGCAGGTACGCACCGACGCCGGTGTCGTGGAGGAACAGCGCGTCGGCGCCGTCGAAAACGGGCCGAAGGCTCTCGGGGGCGGCCAGGTCCGCCTGCCAGTGCCGGACACCCTCGGGCACGGCCACGCCCGAGACCCCTCGGGACACCACCGTCACCTGCTCACCGGCTGCCGCGAGTGCCTGTACGAGCGGCCGGCCGACGTTCCCGGTGGCTCCTGTTGTCACGATCATGATCAGCTCCCATTCCGATATGCACTGTGGTCATTCACATATGCACTGTGGTCATTCACATTGGTTGGCGCTGCCGTGCCTTCCGGCTCACGGCCGTCGGCCGTACCACGCCACGAGCCGGTCGATGTCCGGCGCGTCCGCATCGACGTCCACCGCTGCGGCGAACGGCACCCGGCCGCCACGCGGTTCGGCCGGAACGGCGCGGCGCATGGCCGCAAGGGAGACCGCCAGCACCGCCGGGTCCCACAAGGGGCGCTGGCCGGTCGCGGTGGCCAAGTCCCAGGTGTGCAGGGTGAACTCAGTGGTGTAGACGACGATGGCGGCCGAACCCGGCAGGGTGCCGAAGGGCAGGAGTAGCGGTCGGCCCAGGATCGCGGGCTCCGACCACACGGCCTCGACCTCACGAGCGGCCGCGTCCCACACCGCCGCCCAGTCGCCGTCGGCGACGTCGTCCGCGAGGGCCGGGACGCTCAAGGGGTCACCGCCGCGCCCGATCACGGCGACCCTGCGCAGGACGGCGACGAGATGGCCGGACATCTGTCGGACCGTGTACTCGGTGCAGGGCGTCGGCCCGTCGAACTGGTCGGCACGGACGGCGGCAAGCGTGCGCCCGGCCAGGGCGACGGCCTTCGCGAAGCCCGGACGGGGGTCGGCGGCGGTTGCGAGTGTGGAGGTGACGGCGGTCAGCGTCCCGGCGATGTTCGCGGTTTCGGTCATGACCCCCATCCTGAAAGCCAAACAGGCCATCCTCTGGCCAGTTTCCGGAAGAGAATGATCGGTATGAGAGCTGATCGTCTGGTGGCGACGCTGCTGTTCCTGCAGACACGCGGACGAGTGACCGTCGCAGAGGTGGCCACGGAACTAGAGGTGTCCGAACGTACGGCGCGACGCGACCTGGAGGCGCTGGCGACCGCCGGCATTCCCGTCTACTCGCAGCGCGGCCGGGGCGGCGGCTGGTCGCTGGTCGGCGGAGCCCGAACCGACCTCACCGGGCTGACCGCCGACGAGATCCGGGCGCTGTTCCTCGTCGCGGGACCGTCATCCACCACGCCCGAGCTGCGGACGGCACTGCGCAAGCTGGTACGCGCCCTGCCGGTGACCTTGCGTTCGGACGCCGAGGCCGCATCGCGCGCCGGTGTCACCGACGGCACGGACTGGTCGCGCACCGCCGTCACCGCCGAGGCGCCCCACCTCGACGCCCTCCAGCGCGCCGTGGTGGAGGGGACACAGATCCGGCTCGGGTACGCCGGGCCCGGCAAGCCCTCGGACGAACGGACGGTCCATCCGCTCGGCCTCGCGTCCAAGGCCGGCGTCGGCTACCTCGTCGCCGGCACCGACCGCGGCCTGCGGATCTTCCGGCTCAGCCGCGTCACCTCCGTGGAGGCGACCGGCGATCCCGTCGTACGGCCGGACGATTTCGACCTCGCCACGGCCTGGCGTTCCCTCGCCGCACGGATGGAGGACCGCATGCACGCGGCGACCGTGCGGGCCCGGGCCGAACCGGGTACCGAGGCAATCCTGCAGCGGCTGTTCGGCGGCCGGCTGCGGATCGCCCGACCGCGTCCCGGCGAGTGGACGGAGATAGAGGTGGACGGGCCGTCACCAGAGGTTCTCGCGGCGCAACTGGCCGGGCTGGGAGCGCGTGTCGAGGTCCTCGACCCCCCAGAAGCCAGGGAGCGGCTCGCGCACCTGGCGGTCGAGCTCGCCGCCGTCTACGGGACACCGGCGAAAACCGGCGATGATCCGACGACCCCGGCCGCGACCCTCCCCGCGCCGTCGCCGTCGCCGTCGCCGTCGCCTGAGCGAGGATCACCGCAGCCCAGCGGACCGAGAACGAGAACCGCATCCGGTCCACCATGGACAGGCCTGCAGCCGACCTGGTGGCATTCGGCGGAGGTTCACAGGTGATCGGCACCCCGGAGAACACCTTGACCCGGGCCTTCGGCGGGTCGAGTGCGAGCAGTGGGCTGACGTGGTCGGTGATGCGGTCCGCCGCCGACCTGGACACACCGAACAACGGAGCGAGCTGTCGCAGCGTCAGGTTCGTTCGTCAGTAGGCCGCGACCAGCAGCACCCGGTCCTCCAAGGACAGGCTCCACGGTCGGCCCGGACGCACCGAACCGGCACCCTCGCGTCGCATCACCGTCATCAGTTTGCGGAAGTCACGCGGGCTCAGCCCGGTGAATAGGGCGGTCCAGGACTGTTCCGACGCTGTCATCACACCAGCCACATCAAGATCATCATATTTACGCCTACCTGACCTGGTTGCCGGGCGGCTGTGGCCGCCATGGCAGGTTGCAGATTTGTCCAGCCGCGCGCTCCCCCCGGACGGTTCGGCAGCAGGGTGCCGACGCTCCGGACCAACGGGGGTCAGACAGCTCGGCGACGTCGGTAGTAGGCGTAGGCAAGAGCGAGCACGATCGGACCCCACAACATCACCGGGCTGATACACACACGCGCCAGGACCATCCACCACCCGTTGCCGAAGGCGACCTCGTGAAAGCCCAGTAGACCGAACCAGGCGAGCGGCATGCTGTCCCACAGGGCGACCAGGCCCAGTCCGCCCAGGGTCGCCGGAATGATCGCGGCGAGTGGCGCGACCCTCCGGCCGCCGATCAACGGCACCCAGACCGGGACAACCTCACCCCACCCGCTGACCAAGCCGGTGCAGAGCAGGGCCAGCCCCTCGGTAAGCAGACTGAGTCCGAGGACGTAACCCGGGGCCCACCACGGGAGGGGCCCCGCGGGCTGGACGGTCCCCATCGTGAAGTCGAAGGCAAACGGCAGGCGCCACAGACAGTGCGGCAGCACGACGAACGGCAAGGCCCTGGCGAGTCGGAGCGCCCAGCCCGGGACCGGACGCTCGGTGTCGCCCAGGAAAGCTTGATCGGCATGACTCCACCGTCGCCGAACCCCGACGATGGGACGTCGGCCGCACGGACGATCTCGATCCCCCACAGGAGCCACCTCTCGATCGTGCCGATGGCTGACGGACAGTCAGAAGCCGGAGACAACCGGTTCAAAGCTCAGTTACGGGACATTCCTGAGCTTGTTCCTTGGCCTCGGGGCCCTGGTTGTGGGGACTGCCTGATCAGTCAACGGTGTAAATCCCCTGGTCACTTGACCGCTGGTGGCCGGCGGACTGGCGGCCCCCGAAGGGCGTGAGGGTCGCCTTCCACTGGTTCACCCAGGTCTTGTGGTCTGTGTCGGGCAGATAAGCGCCGTGCCCTGTCCAATCGGGTTACGCCGTTGAATCAGACGCTCCCGGTCGACCTGATCCTGCCTGCGGGGTCGCGTGAGCTGAGCCGGGTGCGCGGCCGCACGGCGTGTGCGGCGAGGGTGGCCCACTCGCGCAGAGCGGTGCGCCGGTCGGCGTACTGGACGGCTTCGGCGAAGACGGCGGTAATCTCCTCGCCGTGCGCGGCACGGTACTTGGCCGTGTGGATGAGCTTGCAAGGAGATACCGACCGCGTCGAGTCCCTGGCCGTGCTGTCCGGATTCCGGGCCGACTTGAGGTAGCGGACGGCGCCGTTCTCCCCGGTGATGAAGACATCGACCGACAGACTCATGGCCTCAGTGGATCACGCTGCCAACCCGCCCCACGCGCAGGCGGGCGTGAACTGCCCGGCCTGGTCCGGTGATCCGGATCTTTCGACTGGCCCGACCGGCCCATCAACACTTTAGAGTCGCCTGTACATTCCCCGGGTGGACCGGGCCGGACCGCCCAATCCTCCGACCTGGAGCCTCGCATGGTTACCGAAGCCCGATTCTCGGTGGAGAACATCTTCGACCTGAAAGGTCGTACGGGCGTCCTTGTGGCAGGTAGCGTCGAGTCCGGCCTGGTCAAGGGCGGCATGACGCTCCACGACGTGTCGACTGGCCGTCAGGTCAGGGTGACTGGCATCGAGTTCCATGCGGGAAGCTCCCTGCCCGGTTCCGCGACCTTGGTGGTGGACCGTCGTGATACCGACTCCGTGCGGGTCGGCGCCGTCCTGGTCAGCAGCTGGGCCTGACATGGCTCCAGGGGAGCTTTGATCGTTGAGATCCGCGAGCCGCAGGCCGAAGGCCACCAGCCCCCCGTTGGCGTCGAAGCCTGATTCGCACATGCGAGCAACGGATGATGATCTTGCCAGACGGGTCCCCAGCCGCAGTGGCGGCGGGTGACCCGTCCAGGGGCCGCGTGTGGGGGTCGAACGCTCGACTGCGGCCGTCGTGCTGCCCCGGCTACGCGAGCAGTCGGCGGCCGACCGCCGTGATCAGTGTCAGGACCGCGAGGGCGAATCCAAGGAGCGCGATCTGACTGGAGACGTACAGCGTCGCGATGCCGATTCCGAGGACTGGAAGGGTCAGTCCGACGTAGCCGCAGAGGAAGAGTCCCGCGAGGGTCTCGCCGCGCGCCGCGGGGGCAGCGAGGTCGGCCACCGTCGAGATCGCTCCCTTGAGCAGGATGCCGGCTCCTGCCCCGGCCGCCGCTCCGCCGGCCAGGAACAGCGGCAGGCTCGGCAGCCACGCTGCCGCACTGACCGTGACGAGGCCGGCCGAGGTCGACGTGAGGCCGACGACGAGCTGATGCCTGACCGTAGCCCGGCCGAGCAGCATCTGCGCTGCGGCCGCCGTGCCGAAGGCGGTAAGGGCGACCAGGCCGGCGAGGGCCCGGGACGGATGGTGCATCGTGACCGCGACGAATCCGGGGGCGAGCGAGCTGAACAGGCCGAGGATCGCGAAGGCGGCGAAGGCGGCGACGGCCGAGGGGAGGAAGCGCGCACGGTCTTCCGGGGGGAGCGAGACGCGCTGCGGGCGGTAGGCCGGGCGCTCGTCGCCGAGTTGGACGGTTTCCGGGACAAGGGCAACGCCGACTGCGCTGAGCAGCAGCAGGGCGATGAAGACGACGTACGGCGTGCGAAGCGGGTCCGCGACGAACTGAGCGAGCAGCCCGGAGACCAGCGGTCCGAGGCCCAAACCGCCAAGGTTCGCCGCGGTGGACGTCAGGTCGGCGCGGGCGCGGTGAGCCCCCGGACGGGCCACAGCGTGGAGCTCGCCCAGGTGTGCGGTGGCCGTCGCGGTGATCATGCCGATGCCCAGGCCGGTCACCAGTCGTGCCGCGATCAGACCGGTCAGCGTCGGCCAGAGCAGGAACAACAGAGCGGCGAGTACCTCGAGCAGCAGCGCCGGGAGCAGGACCCGGCGGCGTCCCAGCCAGTCGGAGATGTGACCGGCGAGGAACAGGCTGATGATGACACCCACCGCGTAGGCCGCGAAGACGACCGAGACGACGAACGCCGAGAAGTGGTCACGGTGCTGGTAGAGAACGTAGAGGGGAGTCGGCGCCGCGGAGAAGGCCATCGCGATGAGGAAGGCGGCCGCGACGAACCAGAAGCCCGGACCGTGCGGAAGGGGGCCCACCCGCCGACGGGTGCGAGGTTCGCAGGCGATGGCGGGTAAGACCGCGTTCTCGGGACGCGGACGGTAGGGGGTCTGGGTCGACAAGCCAATCAGCTCCTGATCATCGTGAAGGATCCCGGGTCTGCGACACCGAGTCTCGCTCCCGCCGGACGATCACGTCTAACGATCATTCTTGCTTGCCGCCATCACGATTTGAGATAATCGGGCCATGGAGCTTCGCCACCTGGAGTGCTTCGTCGCGGTCGCCGAAGAGCTCAACTTCACCCGCGCCTCCCAACGGCTCCACGTCGTCCAGTCCGGCGTCTCGGCGTCGATCAAAGCCCTGGAACGCGAACTCGGCATCCGCCTGCTGGAGCGCACCTCCCAGCGCGTCGCCCTCACCGACGCCGGCGCCGCGCTGCTGCCGCATGCCCGTGCGACCCTCGACGCGGCGCAGGCGGCGCGCGATGCCGTGGACGAGGTGCGCGGCGGGCTCCGCGGCAGCATCACCGTGGGGACTCTGATCTCCGTGGCGGCTGTCGACCTCCCCTCGCTCCTCGGTCGCTTTCATGCGGAACACCCCGAGGTGAAGGTGCGCCTGCGTGTGTCGCCGAGTGGATCGGCGGGGCTGGCCAAGGCACTCCAGGATGGGGAGTTGGACGTCGCCTTCCTCCTGCTGCCCGGGAGCCCGCCCCCGGGAATCACACCGCGTGACCTGCTGTCGGTCAGCTTGGTCGTGGTCGTCCGCGCCGACCACCTTCTGGCCGACCAGGACGAGGTTCCGCTGGCCCGGCTGGCAGAGGAGTCGTTCATCGACTTCCCCGTCGGCTACGGGAACCGGACGGTGGCCGACCAGGCGTTCGCGGCAGCCGGCATCCAACGCCAGGTGGCACTGGAGGTAACGGAGATCACGACGGGCGCGCAGTATGTACGCAACGGCTTCGGCGTGGCGCTCCTGCCCGACTTCGTCGCGCCCGCTGATCCCGAACTGCGGACGCTGAGGGTGTCTGACCACCCATTGCGCTGGACGCTGTCGGTCGCCACCTCGACGATGAGGCGGCCAAGCGCCGCTGTGCGCGCGCTGCTGGAAGTGGTGGACCAGTGGCACGATCGACTTCACGAAATCCGTGCCTGAACCCCTTTTTCGGCCCCACCGTTCCGGGTTCGTCCGGGGTCTGGCCCAGGTTTTGTGATCGGTGACGCTGGGTGACGGATTCTGCGGGTCGGTGGGGTCTGAAGATCGTCCGAAACTCGGCGGCCTGCTGCCGCGAATGGCTGACGGTCGGCTCTTGTGTCGCAATCGTGGTCATGGCTCTGTGAGTTGCTGTTCCCGTCGTTGCCGGAGTTGGAGGTGGTCGGTGTTGAAGTGTCCGGTGCGGTGGTGCGGGTCGAGGCCCGGGTAGCCGCGCCTGGTGCCTCCTGCCCTTGCTGCGGGGAGTGGTCGAAGCGAGTCCACGGCTCCTACCTGCGCTATCCGTCGGATCTGCCCAGTTGCGGGCGCCCGGTGGTTCTCGCCTTGCGGGTGCGGCGGTTCACCTGCCCGGATGCATCGTGTCCGCGGCGCACGTTTGCCGAGCAGGTCGTTGGACTGACACGCCGTCACGGCCAGGTCACCGAACGGCAGCGCAAGTCCGTTGCCGACCTGGGCCTGGCGCTGGCTGGCCGTGCCGGGGCGCGGATGGCCGCATTGCTGGGCATCCGCGCCAGCCGCAGCACACTGCTGCGACGGGTGATGGAGCTGCCCGACCCTGTCGTCGGTACGCCGACGGCGGTCGGGGTCGACGACTTCGCCCTGCGAAAGGGCCATATCGACGGCACTGTCATCACCGACGCGGTCACCCACCGGGTCCTGGACCTGCTTCCCGAGCGCGACGCGGCAACGCTCGCGCCCTGGCTGGCCGGACACCCGCAGATCGAGGTGATCTGCCGGGACCGCGCGAGCGCCTACGCGGAGGCCGCCGACACCGCGGCGCCGCAGGCCCGGCAGGTCGCCGACCGGTACCACCTGTGGGCCAACCTGGTCCGCGCCGTCGAGCGCACCGTCATGGACCACCGGCCCTGCCTGAACAGCCTCCCCGCCGTCGAACCGGAACCCGAGCCCCAGTGGGAGACCCCGACGCCCACCGGCAGCGACACGGCCGGGCCGGTCGACCCGACCGGGCGGATGGCCGACCGCCGCCGCGAACACCACGCACTTGTCCACCAGTTGCTGGCACGTGGCATGGGCCTGCGTGAGGTTGCCCGCCACCTGGGCTGGGGTCGCCACACCGTGCAGCGATATGCGCGAGCGAAGCACTGGCAGGACATGGTGAAGGGGCAGCGCCCGCGGGCGAGCAAGCTCGATCCCTTCAAGGCCTACCTGGCCCAGCGCTGGGAGGAGACCGGAGGGAAGATCACCGGCCTGGCCCTGCTGGAAGAGATCAAACAGCGGGGCTATCGCGGCAGCTACACGATCCTCGCCGTCTGGAAGCAGGACGCCCTGGCCGATCCGGACAGCATGCCGCCACCGCCCCCGGCGCCCACGTTCCGGCAGGTCACCGGCTGGCTCACCCGCCACCCGGCAGGCCTCACCCACGACGAGGAAGTCCAGCGCAAGGCCGTCCTGGCGCACTGCCCCGAACTGGACACCGCCGCCTGCCTGGTCACCGCCTTCGCCTGCATGCTCACCCTCCTGGAAGGGGAACACCTCACTGACTGGATCACCGAAGCCACGTCCTCCGCCCTGCCCGGGATCAGCAGCTTCGCCGCCGGCCTCAACGTCGACCGCGGCGCCGTCGAGGCCGGACTCACCAGCCACTGGAACTCCGGCCACGTCGAAGGAGCCGTCAACCGGATCAAGATGCTGAAACGACAAATGTTCGGACGCGCCGGCTTCCCGCTCCTGCGCAAGCGCGTACTTCTGGCCTGACGCTCTGTAGCCCCCGCACGCGCAACCTTTGCATCGCGCGGTCGATCACGGGGCACCCGACGTCGGACCGCAGCAAGGCGAGCTGGGCGGTGGTGACGCGTGTGGTGTCGTGGGTCGGGCCTGCCGCTGAGAGTGTGCCAATCACCTCATTTTGAACTTGTTCAAGAACGTGAGATGCGCCAGACTCATCATGGATCGAAGGAGTGGGGAGACTACCGTGCCTGAAGCTAGACGCAATGTGTGGGCGGCCGTGCCCGTACTGACGGTGGTGCTGGTCGTCGGTGGAATTGCGCAGTTCCTCCTAGTTGCGAGAGGGAGCTACCTCCTTACTGCTCACTTCGCGCCGGACGAATTGGCGCAGGTGCCAGGCCAAACTCTCCAGCAGATTCACGAGCGGGGCCTCGCGGCAATCATCTTGGCGGTTATCCCGTTCGCCGCAGCTCTTCTCGCCCTTCTGAGTCACAGACTGTTCAAGCCAGGCTGGGCCGGGTTCGCCAGTAGGGCCGCCCTCTGGATGGCCTGTGCGGATGTGCTGGTCATTCTCGCTGCACTACTCACTACCAGCTGATACGGGATTGGGAGACCTTGGCTGCGATCTTGCTTGTGGCCTTTCGGGGTTAGCCCGTGCGCTGGTCCGACTGTTCGCCGTGCCACCGGACAAGATCATGCGGAGGAACGATTACACGGCCGCCCATCATCACGGCACGGGGCTGACGCTCTGCAACCGCCGTCACACAACTTGCGCCAGACCCTTCGTCCGGCCCCACTCGTTGCATCCGGCCACCGCTCGGGCCGGATGCACTGCTCCATCTGGCCGCCCAGTGAGTGTTCTCAACGGTGATCACTTCCAGATTCCGTTGAGGACGAGGGCGGCACGGGTGATGTCGCCGATCCGGCTGGGGCTGAGCGTGACGTGCTGCAGGGTGCGCCATCGCTGCTTGAGTTCGGCGGCGGTGCGCTCGCCGAGGGCTCGGACGTGCCGCAGCAGGGTGTTGAACATGCGGGTGTCGACGTGAAGTGCCTGTTCGGACTTGCCCTTTGGCCGGCGGACGGGGATGCGGATGCCGATGCCCGCGCCGGTGTAGCCCTTGTCGGCCAGGGTGGGCAGGCCGTCTTTCGCCGTCTTGTAGAGGGCGGGCAGGGCGTGGATACGGGCGGCAGTGATGTCGGGGGTGGAGCCGGGCTCGACGTCGGAGACCCACAGTGGGGTGCCGTCCGGGGCGGCGAGGAACTGGATGTTGCCGCCGAACGCCTTGTGCTTCTGGGAGAACCACAGGTCGTTGCCGTTCTCGCGGACGCCGGCCAGGCGGTCGGATTCGATCAGCGTGCCGTCCAGGACGACGTGCGTCATGCCTTCGCGTTGACAGCGGTTCAGGACTTCGTACAGGTCCGGGGCCTGGTCGGCGAGGACGTCGATGCCCTCGTGCAGGTAGCGGTAGCCGGTGGCCTGGGAAAACCTCAGCGGTTTCCGTACTTCACTGCGGTACAACGAGCGCCCTGTCTCGCCGCTCAGGGAGACAGCCTTTCGGCGTCTGCTCGCCGCCCGGGCGGGCGAGCAGAGAGCGTGGCTACGGGGATAAGAATCCGTTGATGCATAGTTTCGGAAGGTCGCGTAGGTATGCGGGTGCGCCGATACGAGGCCCTCGGACCGGTGCGCCTGCCGACCAGAAAGTAGGAGCCCCTCCATGCCCGCATTCCGTGCTGTTGCTGGTGTCGCCATGACCGTGGCTGCCACCACGGCCTTCACCGCTGCCCCCACCGCCGCTCCCCCGGACTACAGCAAGCAGGTGCGTTGCGATGCCGACGCTCTCAAAGGAGCGATCAATCGGGCGAACGCCGCCGGTGGCGGCACGCTGGAGCTCGCCCACCACTGCACCTACACCCTCAAGGCTCCGGACAACGACAGCAATGGCCTGCCGGTGATTACCAGCCGCATCACCATCGATGGCAACGACGCCACCATCCAGCGGGACCCGATGGCAACCCCCTTCCGCATCTTCGAGATCGCTGGACCCCCGCTCACCGGTCCCACCGGTCCCGCAGGGGACCTGACCGCGAAGGATCTCACCATCAAAGGCGGCAACCTGACCGACTTCAGCGACACGGGAGCGGGCGTCCGGGTGGACGCCGGCGGCACTCTACGCCTGACTGACAGCACCGTGACCGGTAACACCAACGTGGGGCAGGGGGGAGGGATCAGCAACCTCGGCCGCACGGTCCTCGTCCACAGCACCGTCACCGACAACTCAAGCAACCGCGATGGCGGGGGCATCTACAGCAACGGCGCCCTTAACCTTACGAAGGGCAGCGAGCTGACCTCCAACAGCGCAAGTGTCTCAGGCGGAGCGTTGCGCATCGACGGCGGTACCGCCGAGATCACCCACACCACCTTCCACAGCAACACCGCAGGTGACGGTGGTGCCGTCCATGTCAACGGCGGCTCTCCCGAGTTCGACGACAGTGTCATTACGGGCAATACGTCGAGGGGTAGCGCAGGCGGCCTGGATCTTGAGATCAGGACGGTCTTGCGTCGCACTCGCGTCGAGAACAACACCGCGGGGAGAGACGGGGGTGGCATCTGGGCTGTTTCGGCGGTGCTGGACGACGTCCAGGTCACGGGCAACCGGGCCAACGACCGGAGAGGCGGCGGCATCTTCAACGCATTCGAACTCACAGTCAAAAATAGTCGGATCACAGGGAACCAGGCCAGCGGCCAAGGCGGCGGCGTCTTTGACGACTCCGGCACCGCCGCCACGGTGAGCCACACCCGGGTTAGCGACAACGCCGTGACCGGCAGCCCGGGTCAGGGCGGCGGGTTCTGGAACAATGGCACGCTGGCGCTGGACGAGGTTGAGGTCACCGACAACCGGGCCACCGCCGTCGGTGGGGAAGGCGGCGGCATCTACAACATCGGCGGCGACGGCGGCGGAACCGGTGTTAACGGCAATCTGCTGCTCACCCGGACCGAGGTCGTCCGCAACACCGCAGGCACCGGCACTTCCGGAACTAACGCGGGCGGCGTGTGGACCAACAAGGCGCTCCGCGTCTTCCAGGATTCCACCATCCGCAGCAACCACCCGACCAACTGCGTTGACAGCCCCGTGCGCCCCGACTCGTGCACCAACTGAGGTTTTCTCAGCAAAATGATCTTCGCGAAGCCAGGTGAACCGCACGCTTCGGTGCGGACCGGACATGGCAGCCCTGGTGCCGGACAGACGTGAAGCCCCTGGTAGGACAGTCTCTCTCACAAGATCGTCTGCTGAACCAGAGGCTTCACGTCGGTCACCTGTGTTGCCACGCTCGACGTCCCGCGCCACGTGGTGGAGTGCCTGGCTCGGCTGCTGGCCGCCCACCGGCGGCGGGTCGGCACGCCAAGAAGCTCCCGCGCGCTGGGGCCACGTCCTGCTGCCCGTCGTCCTGATCGCTATCGGCCTGCTCATCCTCATCCAAGGCGGTGCCTTCGGCCTCTGACGCACCGCGCGCCGACTGTGGTGCGAGCGGAATTACGAGGGTCCCGCCGCGCAGGACGCCGTCGCTCTTGCGCCATGTCAGGAACTGACCTCGTCATCAGGTGAACCGCGAAACGCTCCTTGACGGAGCGTCATTTCATCGCGCTGATCGGATCTTCTTCGCCAACCCCCCGGAGCGACGCAGGGCGGTGCCGAGCAGGACGACCACGAGGGCCGCGAGATAGGCGGGTTGCTGGGTGTCGCTGCCGAAGAGGTAGAGCGCCTGCGCGGCGGCCGGGACGGCGAGCCACTCCCAGCGCCCGTCGAGCGCAACCAGTGCGACGACCAGCAGGCCGTACCAGGGGTAGGCGGGTGCGACCAGCAGCAAGGCGGTACCGGTGACGAGCAGCGCGCCGCTCCAGGGCCTGGCCGGATCTCCCCGCCGCAGGACGTACAGGACGACGGCCGTCAGCACCAGTGCCGCCGCGTACGGCGCCCAGTTCGCCGGAACCACCAGGCGCAGCAGGCCGAAACGGTCGATGGTGGCGTCCTCGTAGCCCTCCTCGCGGAGGTAGCCGGGCAGGTAGCCGATCACCCCCGCGCCGGAGGCGACGACGTACGGAACGTACACGAGCGCGACGGTGAGCAGCGCGGTCGCGGGCAGCAGCAGGTCCCGAAACCGAGGGCGCCGGGCGAGCAGCCCCGACATGGCGCCGGGCAGCGCGAGTGCGGGGATCAGCTTGGTGGCGATGGCCGCGCCCAGTGCGACTCCCCCGGCAACGGCATGCCTTCGCACCGCCAGAGCGAGGCCGAGGACCAGCAGCAGGGCGCCGAGCGTGTCCACGTGGGCATCGTTGACGGACCAGATCGCGATGCCGGGGAACCAACCCCACAGCCCCGCGCGCCAGTTCTGACGACGGATCAGCAGCAGGGCCCCGGTGGTCGTGACGGCGAGCAGTGCGCCGCCCACCTGGACGGTGCGTACCGTTCCGTGAGCCGCGTGGAGCCCCAGGAACCAGATTTCGGCGACGGGCGGGTAGATGGTGTGCACACCCGGCCGGTTGATGTGGGTACAGGCGCCGGCGACGGTCCGGTGCTCGTTCCAGGCGGTGCAGGCGCTGTCGGCAGGGAAGAGCGCCGGATCGCGGAGCCCGACCAGGGCCGGGGCGTCCGGAGCGTAGGTGTACGGGGAGATCCCGGCGGCCTGGACACGGCCGTCCCAGACGTAGCGGTACGCGTCGTCGCTGGTACGGGGCGGGGCGAGCAGGCCGGTGGCGGCAACGGCCAGGCTGCCGGCCAGCACCAGCGGGGCGACGTGCCGTGAGGGCACCCGGCGCAGCAGGGCCATCGCGATCGCGAACAGGGCGAGGTCGGCGAGGTACCAGCCGTACAGCGGGCGGGGGTTGCCGAGCGTTCCGCCTCCGGTGACGGTACGGGCCAGGGCGGCAACCAGGACGCCCAGCGCGAGGGCGGCGGGCACGGTGGCACAACGGGAGGTCAGACGGGTGGTGGGCACGAGTTCAGCCTGCCACCGCGTCGCACCGCTCCGACGTAACGGCTAACCGCCGTTCGACTTCCGTAAGCACGTCGAGGCCGGTCGGCAGGGCCTTCAGGCGCTCTCATGGAGTCGTGGACCCAGAAACTCCCGACAGCGAACCCACCGGCCCCGCCAAGCCCGAACCACCTGCACGACCTGCACCAGCAGAGCCACCCGTATCGCCGGAGCCACCCGAGGCACAGCCCCAACCGCCGGACAGCGCCAAGCCCGCGCAACCCCCGCAACCCCCGCAACCCCCGCAACCCGCCAAGCGGTCCGAACCTGCCGAACCCTCCGGTCCTTCCGAACCGGCTGAGCCCGCCAACCCCGAGCCGCACCGGACAGCCCGGCGCCGCCCGTACGACCTCCCCCTCCCGACACCGCCGCAGATCCTGCGCCAAGGACCGCTGCGTGAGGGGACGTTCACCTCCGCGCTGCACGAGCCGCGCACCACGGTGGTGATCGGCCGCTGGCTGGGCGCAGCACTGCTGGTCTGCTTCCTGACGGGCCTGCTCAGCCATGTTCTCCAGCAGCCGCCGACCTGGCTGCGTGACCATCTGCCGAGCCGCCCGGTCGACGGCTACCGCGTCACCCAGGGGCTGCACGTCATCTCGGGCATCGCCGCCATCCCGCTGCTCGGCGCGAAACTCTGGACCGTCTACCCCCGCCTCTTCGAGTGGCCGCCTGCGCGCAGCGTGCTGCACGCGCTGGAGCGGCTCGGTATCGCGATCCTGGTCTCCACGATGCTGCTGGAGCTGTTCACGGGGCTGCTCAACATCATCGAGTGGTACCCGTGGCCGTTCCCGTTCCGGCAGACCCACTTCTGGCTGGCCTGGGTGGCGACCGGCGGCCTGCTGCTGCACGTGGCCGCCAAGGGTCCGATGATCGGCCAGCACTGGCGGCGCGTCAGCCCGGAGTTTCGACAGCGCCGGGCGTTCCTCGGGTCCGTGACAGCAGCGGTGGCCGCCGTCACCGTCACCACGGCCGGGCAGACCGTGCCCTGGCTGCGTCACTTCGACCTGCTGGCTCCGCGTCGTCCCGACATCGGCGAACTCGGCCTCCCGATCACCCGCACGGCCGCCGAGGCGGGCACCACCGTCGCCCCGGCCGACTGGCGCCTGCGCGTCGACGGCCCGCAGCCGTACGAACTGACGATGGATCAGCTGCTCGCCCTCCCCCAGCACCAGTCACGTCTGCCGATCTCCTGCGTGGAAGGCTGGAGCGCCTCGGCGCACTGGACGGGGGTTCGCATCAAGGACCTGCTGGCTCGCGCGGGCGCCCCGGCCACCGCGCGGGTGCGGGTGACCTCACTGGAGGCCGACGGGCCGTACCGGATCATGGAAATGCCCGCAGCGTACGCGCAGGATCCACTGACGCTGCTGGCGGTGCGGGTGAACGGCCAGGTGCTGACGGCCGATCACGGCTACCCGGCACGGATCATCGCCCCCAACCGGCCCGGGGTGCTGCAGACCAAGTGGGTCGTCCGAATGGAGGTGCTGTGATGCGGACCCTGCGGGTGGCCACCGTCGCGGTCGGGGTCGGTCTGATCGGGTACGGGGTGTACGGGCTGCTGCACGACAGCTACATCCGCGACCCGCTGGACGTACTGATCTGGCTGGTCGGCGGGCTGGTGCTCCACGACGGGCTCTGGGTGCCGCTGCTCTGTGTGCTGGGGGCCTCCTTTGTGCGCGGACCGGTGCTGCGCGGCTGGCTGGTCGTCGCAGCGGCAGTCACCGCTGTCGCGCTGCCCCTCATCCTCCGTGACGGTCACAACGGCGGCAACGCCTCCGTCCTGCCGCTCCCCTATCTGCGCAACTGGCTTCTGGTCCTGGCCGCGACGGCAGCCGTCGCCGCGCTCGCAGCCCTCTGCTCGCGGACCCTGCGACGGCGCAAGCCTTAGGCCTTCAGGGGCAAGGGCCTGAACCTGTTCCACCGCCGGCAGCGCGACGTCCGCCTCGCCGGATGGCGGGGCGGACGCGGGAGCATACGGTCAGTGCGTGGCAGCGGCCGGGGCGTCCAGAACGCCGGTGACGTCGCCGACGATGGCAACGAGGTCGGCGGCGATCGCGGCCAGGTCCCCGGGGACTGCGGTGGGGTTGGCCTGGAGATCGCTGGCCAGCGTGGCGAGGTCGGCATTCAGCTTGGCGAGGTCGGACGCGAGGCTGCGCGTCGCCATGCCCTGCTTGGTGGCATTGGCCGGTTTCTGGAGCTCGGCCTGCAGGGCGGCGGCGGCCGCCTTCGCCCTGTCCACCTGGGACTGGAGGTCGGCCGCGCTGGGCCGGGGGTTGGCCTTGGCGGAGCGCGCCACGGCGTCGACCGCGCTGGTGAGGTCGCCGAGGAGGCCGAGCTGGTGGATCTGCTGGAGTGATTTCGTCTGGTCCGCCCGCTGGACGGCGACCTGGTGGGTCGGCGCGGTGGCCGCATTCGCGTGGATGGTGGTGGCAAGGGCTCCGGTGAGGACGACGCCGGCGAATGCCGCGATTATCCGCTTGGTGCGCATGAAATGACCTTTGCTCTGTGATCCGAGGCCGCTGGGGGGCGGCGACCGCCAGCCTCACCCGCCCGACTACGGTTCGCAAGCGCACGACTCCCAACGGTTACATCACTCCCTGTGCTCCCCCTCGCTCATTCGCAGGCCGCCGGCAACCATCGAGCGCCCTCGTCGGCCTTGTCTTTTGGCCAACGTTGTCGCGGCGGCCTTGGCGATCGTGGTGATCCGGCAGATCACCGCAGCTCGGTATGCGAAGTTCCAGGCCGACCTCACCTCCCTGCCGTTCGCGTCGACTCCCACCGTTTGACCACACATATGCAGCTCGCCGCAGCAAGGCGGTCGAGCCTCGGCACGGTCTCGAGGTCCGTCACCACGTGATCAGTCGCTGACGCACCGGTAGTGGGTGGTCAGCCGTCCCTCGTCGTCCAGGATGTGGAAGGCGAGCGCGGGAGGCTGGTCGAGGTGGACGTGGTCCTCGGGGTGGGCCCGGTGTTCCCAGGGGAGCCGGAGCGTGGACACGACTCCTGGTGCCACCAGCAGCGGCCGTCCGGCGAAGGTGGTCGCCGCCGGGGTGTGGGCGTGCCCGCAAAGGAAGGCCGCGAGGTTGGGGTGGCGGTCCGCGATCGCGGCCAGCCGCTCTGCTCCGAACTGGCGGATGCCGTCGACGAAGGGGACGTGCAGCGGGGTCGGCGGGTGGTGGAACCCGACCAGTACGGGCACCCGGGCCGGAGCCTGGGCCAGGGTGTCCTCCAGCCACGCCAGCGTCTGGTCGTCGAGGAAGCCATCGTCCTTGCCCGGCACTGAGGAGTCGCACAGTGCGATCACGAAGTCGGCGGTGCGGTACACCTGGTTGACCGGTGCCGTCGATCCCGGCTGCCCGAGCAGACAGCGCCGGAACGCGGCGCGCTCGTCGTGGTTGCCCGGGCAGACCAGGACCGGGTGCCGGGAGGCCAGCAGTCGGCGGGCCTGCTCGTACTCGGCGGGCAGGGCGTGGTCGGCGATGTCACCACTGACCAGGACGGCATCCAGGTCGTAGGGGAGCTCTTCGAGGTAGTCCATGACGGCCCGGGTGCGCTCGATGCTGCGCTGCCCGCCGTCGATGTGGAGGTCGCTGAGGTGCGCGATCACGATCATCGCCGGGGTCCCTTCGTCGCGGTGTGCAGGATGTGAGTGAGGACGGCCGAGTAGTCCTGGCCGCCGCGTCCCGCGCGCTCGGCGTCGGAGAGCCAGTCCCGGACGGCGGCGGTCAGGCCGAGGCCGGGCCGGCCGTCACCGACCGCGTCGGCGACGAGGTCGGCGTCCTTGCGGGCCAGGGCGAGCGCGAAGCGCGCCGGGTGAACTCCGGCCTCGATCGCGCCGCGTCGACGCGCCGCCTGCTCCGCCAACGGCGTCACGCCCAGCACCTCGTGCAGGGACTCCCACGACAGCCCCAGTGCGCCACCCAGCGCGAGGGATTCGCCCAGCACACCCAGCACACCGAAGAGTGCGTTGTTGGCGACGAGTTTCGCCGCCGTGCCGGCGCCCAATTCCCCGACGTGCAGCGGTGAACCCAGCTGCTCCAGCAGGGGCGAGCACCGTTCGACCAGGGCTTGCGGGCCACCGACCAGGATCCGCAGACCTCCTGACGCGGCCTCGGCCACACTGCCGAGCACCGGCGCGTCCAGCAGTCCCGTACCCGCGGGCAGCGCCTTCGCGAGACGGGTCACCGACGAGGGCGACACCGTGGACATCTGCACGACCACCGCTTCCGGTCCGACTCCGGCGGCGATCCCGTGCTCGCCCTCGGTCACCGCCAGCAGTGCTTGCGGGTCGGCGACCATCACGATCACCGCCTCGGCCCCGCGTGCCGCATCCGCCGGACTCGACCCGACCGCAGCGCCCGTCTCCCGCAATGCCGCCGCCCGCTGCGGCGAGCGATTCCAGACGGTGATCCGGCGGCCGTTGGCCAGCAACCGGCGGGCGATCGGCGCGCCCATCGCGCCGAGCCCGATGACAGCGATCCGTTCCACGCTCGTGCTCCCTTCGTCCGGGCTTTCGCCCTCGAACGTAGAGGATCACCGGAGCAGGAGGAAGATCCGGTTCCATGCCGAATTCCTGGTCCAGTACGACCAGCGCGCCGTCCCCGTCCTCGTCGCCCTCGCCGGGCATCCCGACGCCGAGGTCCGCCGGCGGGCGGCCGGGTCCTTTGCGGGGGTCGCCACCGGCGTGGCGGACGGGCCGGACATTCGCGCACTCGTCAGGCTGTCCCGCGACGACGACCCCCGGGTCCGCGACTGGGCGACGTTCACGCTGGGCTTCCAGGCCGAGGTCGACAGCCCCGGGATCCGGGCCGCGCTGTGGGAGCGGACCACCGACGAGAATGCGGATGCCCGCGAGGAGGGCATCCGCGGACTGGCCCGCAGACGCGACCCGAGTGCCGTCCCGCTGCTGGTGGAACTGCTCGGCAGCCCCGAGGGCGCGCACGTCCTCACCTTCACCGCGGCGCAGATCATGGGCGTTCCCGAACTGCTGCCGGCCCTGCTGGAGTACGAGCCCGACGGCGCGGGGGTCACTGCCGCAGTGAACGCCTGCGACCCGGTGCAGCGCGAACGGCTGGACGCCTTCGCCTGGGACCTGGTGTGCACGCTCGACCGGCTCCGCCCCGACCTGGCCGCCGCCGTGTACATGGAGCGCTTCGACCACGGCATGTCCCTCGGCCTCGACGCCGCCTTCGGATCATCCGGTTACGACGTCGAGGCACTGCTCGGGCGGGCAGGCGGCGACCCCGCACACGCTGCCGAACTGGTCGCCGCCGACCGGCCGAGGAGCCCTGGGTGAACGGGCTCAGATACCGGGGAGTCCGGTCTCCAGGCCGTCCAGCGCATGCGAGCAGATGCAGTCCCGGGAGGCCGGCAGCCCCTCAAGTGCCTTGAACAGCACGGTGCGCAGCCGGTCGACGTTGCGGGCGAAGACCTCGAGCACCTCGGCATGGGTGACGCCCTCGCCGCTCTCCACACCCGCGTCGAGGTCGGTCACCAGGGCCAACGAGGTGTAGCAGAGCCCGAGTTCACGGGCGAGCGCGGCCTCCGGGTGACCGGTCATACCGATCACCGACCAGCCGTTGCCGGTGAACCAGCGGGACTCGGCACGGGTCGAGAAGCGCGGGCCCTGGACCACCACCAGGGTGCCGCCGTCCACCGGCTCCCAGGCGCTGTCCCGGGCGGCGGCCAGCGCCGAGCTGCGGCCGTCGGGGCAGTACGGGTCGGCCATCGAGACGTGCACGACCTCGGGGACGCCGCCGTCCGGCAGCGGCAGGCCGTCGTAGAAGGTCTGCTCCCGCCCCGAGGTGCGGTCCACGAACTGGTCGGGGAGGACCAGCGTGCCGGGGCCGTACTCGGGGCGCAGCCCGCCGACCGCGCACGGTCCGAGCACCTGGCGCACGCCGAGCGAGTGCAGCGCCCAGAGGTTGGCGCGGTAGTTGATCCGATGCGGCGGCAGGCTGTGCCCGCGCCCGTGCCTGGGCAGGAAGGCGACGCTGCGCCCGGCCACCTCACCGACGAAGAGCGAGTCGCTGGGTGGCCCGTAAGGGGTCTCGACGGCGATCTCGGTCACGTCGTCCAGCAGCGCGTAGAGGCCGGAGCCCCCGATCACGCCGAGCTCGGCGCGCAGGTTGCGGGCGCTGCCTGTCATGGTGTCAGCCACGGTGACTGCCTTTCGGTCTCGTCCTGCTCCCACCTTAGGATCCAACGCCGTCAGGACCGGCGATCGTGGGTCTTACGGATGTACGACGGCTGCCGCCTTCTAGGGTGGACCTGCGAGGGTATGTCCGCCCTTGCCCACCATCGGAGCGGAACGGACTGCTGATGCTGATGCTGATAGCGAAGGGCGCGAACATCGCGCTGGCCACGACCGGAGTCCGGGTGGAGCTGCGCTGGCGCGGCGGGCCGGGGGTCCCCGACGCGGACGCCTCCGCGCTGCTGCTGGCGGGCGGACGGGTCCGCTCGGACGCCGACTTCGTCTTCTACAACCAGCCGCAGGACAGCTCCGGTTCGGTGCGTCACCTCGGAAAGCAGCCGGCCTCCGACGGTCCGGTCTCCGACGGCGTGGTGGACACGCTGACGGTGGCGCTGGAGACGCTGGACCACGAGGTGGAGACCGTGGTGCTGGCGGCCTCCAGTGACGGCGGCCCGTTCGGACGGTTGCCCGGTCTTCATCTGCGGATACTCGACACGGTCTCCGGTGAGGAGCTGGCCCGTTTCGAGGACACCGGCGCGAGCAGCGAGACGGCCTTCGTGCTCGGGGAGCTGTACCGGCGGGGCGGTGGCTGGAAGTTCCGCGCAGTCGGGCAGGGGTACGACAGCGGGCTGGCGGGGCTGGCCACCGACTACGGCATCCAGGTCGACGAGGAACCCACGCCGGCCGTCGACCACATCCCCGCTGCTGCCCCGCCTGCACTCCCCGTACCCCCGACGCCTGCGCCTGCGCCTGCGCCTGCGCCTGCGGAAGCCGACTACCTTCTCCCGCCCCCGCTCGCACCGGCCGCGCCGCCCGCACCGGCACCCGCACCCGCACCCGCACCCGCACCCGTCAGCCTCAGCAAGGTCTACCTCACCGCCAAGAACCCGATGGTCTCCCTGACCAAGCACGGCACCACCGGCGGCATGCTGCGGGTCAACCTCAACTGGACCTCCGCCAACGGCACGCAGGCCCCCGGCGCCTCGCACCGTCAGGGCGGCGGCGGTTGGCTGGCCAAGAAGCTGCGCGCCGCCCTCCCGGCCCAGGCACCCAGTGGGCGGGACCTCGACCTGGCCTGCCTCTGGGAACTCCACGACGGCAGCAAGGGAATCGTGCAGGCCATCGCCCAGCGCTTCGGCAACCTGTACGAGCCACCGTACGTCCAGCTGGCCAATGACGACCGCACCGGCTCGCTCGCCGACGGCGAGGACCTCTGGATCAACCTCGACCACTCCGCCGCGATCCGCCGCCTGCTGGTCTTCGTGTACTCCTACGACCAGCTCCCGCTGACCGGGCTGAACGGCCTGGCCACCCTCTTCCCCGCCGGCGGCCCGACCATTGAACTGGCGCTCGACAGCTGCGAGTTCCCCGCGACCAGCTGCGTCGTCGCGCTGCTGGAGAACAACGGCAGGGAACTGGTGGTCCACCGCCAGGGACGCTACTTCCAGCGCACCGAGCACCAGTCGAACCACGAGATGATAGATCTCGCCTACGGCTGGAACCTCCAGTGGTCCACCGGACGCAAGTAGAGCGGATGCAGGCGGACTTGGAGTGCTCGCCGGCAAGTGACCCATCAGCCTGGACAGTGCAGTCGACTCCGATGAGTGCCTGGAGCGGATCCGGGCGGGGCAGGCACGACCGGAGGAGCACCAACGGCGCCGAACCCTCGCGTTCCGGAACTCGCCGCTCCCATCCACCGTTCGGCGTACAGTGGCCGTCCCGAACGCGGGACAGCGACCGTCCCGCGCGCGGGACCGGACGGGCAAGGGTGGAGATGGCGACAGGCAGCTCAGCGGCGTACGGACACCGGCCTCTGGCGTGGCGGGTGCGGCTCACCGCACCGGTGGCCGCCGTGTTGGTGCTGCACGGCGGCGAGGTGGAGAACGAGGCCAGGCCGGGGCCGGTGAACCTGCCGGGGCTGCGGATGGGCGGCTTCGTGCGAGCGGTGGCCAGGGCTACGGCCGGCGCCCAGGTCGCCGTCGGCGTGGTGCGCTACCGGCACCGGGGGTGGAACGGTGAACGGGCCGACGCCGCCAGGGATGCCACCGCCGCGCTCGGGGACCTCGCCGAGGAACTCGGCCCGGTCCCGACCGTGCTGATCGGCCACTCGATGGGCGGCCGGGCCGCGCTCCGCGCAGCTGCCCACCCCTGCGTGACCGGTGTGGTCGCACTCGCGCCGTGGTGCCCCGACGAGGACCCGCACCTGCATCTGAAGGACCGTCAGCTGCTCACCCTGCACGGCGACCGCGACCGGGTCACCGATCCCGCCGAGACCCGGCGCTTCGCGGCCCGGGCCCGTACGGCGGGCGCCCAGGTCGCCGGATACACCGTCCACGGTTCGGGCCACACCCTGTTGCACCGCGCCTCGGACTGGCACCGCGCAACCGCCGGGTTCACGAGCGCGCTGCTCGGCCTGCGCCCGATGCCCGGCGCGGCGGCGGCTGCGCTGGCCCTGAAGGGCGACGATCCCGGCGGGCTCGAACTCGCCCTGCCCAGGAGGATCACCACCCCGCCGGTCCCCCGCCTCCCCGCCCCGACGATGACCGCATAGCGATGGACGCACAGCGGTGGCCGCAGGACGGCAACCGCAGGACGGCGACCGCAGGAGAAGGCGGTGCACCGGCGCCCACGGCCGGTGCACCGCCTCGTCGCGGTTCCCGCTCTCAGTGCAGGACGTCGAGCTCGTTGTCCGCGTCGTTGACGAAGTAGACCGCGTCGCGGTCCGGATCCACCGCGAGGCCGAAGAGCACGCCCGCGCCGGGCGGGGTGCCCTCGGAGTTGATCTGCTTGACCGCCACCTGGTCGCCCTTCGGCGTGGTCTCCACGATATTGCCGTCCCCACCGTTGACCGTCAGGATGTCGCCGCCGGGCGCGAGGGCCATGCCGAGCGGTCCGTTCAGGTTTCCGCCCGTGCTGATCACCCGTCCGATGCCGTCGCTGTCCTTCCGGGTCAGCGCGCGCGGGATGGCCGTGATCCGGCTCAGGACGGTGTCGGCGACGAAGAGCGTCCCGTCGTGATCGAGGGCGACGCCGGTCGGACCGACCACCAGGGCCGCCGGGTCGGTCTTCTCGGGGAAACCGGATCCGATCACGGTGGTGGCCACCCGCCGGGGCGGGGCGTCGCCCTCGCGGTACAGGGTGATCCGCAGCACGGTGCCCTCGTCGACCTCGTTGCCGCCACCGGCGACCGTGCCGTTCAGCACATTGGTCACGAACAGCTCGCTCCGGTCGCCGTGGCTGACGGCGGTCATGTCCCACGGGCCGTTGATGCCGTCGCCCGTGATCGTCTCGCGCACCGTGCCATGGCTGTCGAGGACCAGCAGGCAGCCGGCCTGCGGAGTGCCCGAGGCGTCGGTGGGCAGGCTGCCGACCACGACCCAGCCGCCGGGAAGGACCGTCAGCGCGGTGGTGAGCCCGACCCCGCCGGGGCACGGGCCGGGCAGATTCGCCGGGTCGACAGTGGCGAACGTGGTCTTCGCCCCGGCCGGGCTGATCTGGACCAGGGTGGTGCCGGTGCCCTGCTGGCCACCCGAGGGCCCCGAGTTGTTGAAGTTGCTGACCAGGACGTTGCCCCGGTGCAGATCTCCGACGCTCTCCCGGACCACGAACGTGCCGTACGGGTTCTGGTCACCGTTCTCCGGAACGGTGCTGGAAACCGTGGATACGGTGTGCAACCGGTCCAGGAACGGCTGGTGGCCGCCTCCGGTGCCGGTGGCCCCGGCCGGAATGGCGGCGGCCACCAGGCCGACGACCAGTGCCGCAGCAGCGGCCAGCGCGCTCGAACTCGCCCGAAGTCTCATGTACTTGCCTCCTGGAGGGCAGGCCGGGCAGCCCGAACAGCGGCCCTCGGCCCGCGGGAATGACGCAGAGCTGTCCCCCGGGACGCCACGTTAGGTCCGCCGGGCCGCCGCGCGCTCGGCGGCATCCGCCAAAGGCTGATCACGCTGCGTCACTCCCCGCCGATGTCACCGGACTCACCGTCCGCCCTCACCACCCCGGAAAACATGAGCCTTCCTCGCGTTCCATACGAGGCCCGCTGAGCCGCGATCAGGTCGCGGTACCAGGCACAGGACGCCTTCGGTGTGCGCCGCTGAGCCGCGAAGCCGAGGTGCACAGGCCCGAAGCGCTGGTGGTAACCCTCGGCCCGTCGAACACCCTGTCACCTTGTCCGCCCCGCCAAGCGCAGCGGCGATTGCGGTGCGACAGTCAGCGGCTGCGCCTCCAGGGATACCGATGCCGTCCTTGCTTGCCGGTGCCCGTAAGCGCCTGTGGCTGTTGGCGTGCAGGTTGGCGCACGCCAACAGCCACACGGTGACAAACCTTCGACGCCTGGCTGCCAGCGGCTCTGACCGATCCCACCGGGCACGGCTACGGCGACGCCCGCAGCGCCATGTTCGACGCCGTCCGAGCCGACCGCCCCGCTGCCACCTGGAAGAACGAGACCTTTGCCATGCCTGCTCACGCACGAGCCAACTCCTCCGGAATCGTTGGGAAACCAGCGGAATATGCCGGACCCAGCACGTCCGGATGCGACCACCCGGGGCGATCCTGCTGCCCGCCCAGCTCCAGGTAGGGCTAACCCCCGGTACGCCCAGCCGACGGGGAACGGGGGCGAGGACGAATGCCCAGGCCGCGGTGGCGGCGTCAGGAGAGCAGATTGAGATCGCCCTTGTAGCCCAGTACGGTGCCGGCGGCCACGCGCACCGCGGAGTCGGAACCGCCGGCGAGGGCGAGCAGCGCGGCGGTGCCCTCCGGTGTGAAGGGAGCATCGGCCCGCAGCAGCGGGGTGGTCCCGTCCGGCAGCGTCCGGTCCGGGTCCGCGCCGCCGTCGACCAGCGCGTCGGCGATCGTGTCGTCGTAGGCCACCACGGCGGCACACGGCACCGGGAGACCGTCCGCACCGGCCGCGTCAGGGTCGGCGCCGGTCTCCAGCAGCCGCCGCACCTTGTCGGCGTTCCGCTCCCGCACGGCCATGACGAGCCTGCTGTCCAGGTCCCCCTCGTGACTGCCGTGGCTCACTGACTCCATCCTCAACTGGTCTCCTGTGGTTCGGCGGTGGCGCTGGTCGTGGGGGTGGCCCGCGCGTACGCGGCGGCGCGGATCCGGGAGGGACCGCAGGCCCAGACCATGATCCGGCCGCCGGCCCGCGCCACCGGGCGGTCCCAGGCCGCGCGGACCAACCAGGGTCGGTGTACGGCGAGTTCGGCCCTGGCCCAGTCCGGAAGCAGGTCGATCGAAGCGTTCGTCAGCACCCGGACGGCAAGGCGCTCGCGACGGCTACGGCCGAAGCCGCGCAGCAGCCGGAGCACCTCAAGGGCGGGCGGCGTGACCCGCAGCTCAGGCCGGATCCGGGCCAGGTAGGCCACCACCTCGGCGCGGGACCGGGGTATGGCGGCGGCGCCCAGCCGTTCGGCGACGCGCGCCACCTCGGCGTAGTAGCTGTCGCACTCGGCGGCGCTCAGCGGGGTGGCGGAGAAGGTCTGGTAACCGGTCAGAAAGCAGTGCACCTCAGCGGCGTGCACCCAGGTGAGCAGTTCCGGATCGTCGGCCCGGTAGGGGCGGCCGTCCGGTGCGGTGCCGTGGATCCGCAGGTGGATCTTCCGTACGCCGGCTATCGCCTGCTCGGCCGCGGCCGTCGAGCCGAGCGTGGTGGTGGTGACGAAACGGGCCGTCCGATTGAGCCGCCCGGTCGGGTCGGCCCGGAAGTCGGAGTGCGCGTCGACGGCGGCCATCGCCAGCGGGTGCAGGGACTGCAGCAGCAGGGCCGCGAAGCCGCCCACCAGCATCCCGGCCGGGTGTCCGTGCACCCGCCACACCACGCTGGCCGGGCCGAAGAGGCCGGGGTCCCCGGCCGGGCGGTCGTAGCGCTCCAGGTGCAGGTCCTGCCCGTGCACGGTGGCGTTGATCTCGGCCAGCAGCCGGGCGCGCAGCGCGGCGAGCGGCGAGCGGCGCCCGGTTACACCGGTTCCTGACCCCACCATGCCCGCCCCTCGTCACCCCGGGCCACCACAGTACCGACGAGGGCCCGTATCGGTGCGGGAGCAGCGCAGCTGTTCGTCCGAGTGCAGGAGTTGCCCAGCGAGAGCTTGGCTCTCCTCCCGCAGGCGCCGGGCCTCGGTCTGCGCCTGCGGGAGGCTCCTCGTCGATCCGGCCCAGGTCTTCCCCGCCGACCGGGAGCTGCCGGGTCAGGCGTCCCGTTTCCGCGTGGATGTGCAGCCGTCGGCGAGCGAGGAGTGGCCGTCGACACACCACTCCAGCGGACGTGCCCCCTCCCCCTCCCCCGCCTCCGACGGCTTGGCCGCGCGACCTCCACTGTCCGATCACCCAGTCACGGGCGCTTCGCAATGTGCCGGTCACCAGTAGTCCGCACGCCCGGGTCGGGCTTCAATCGGGTCCGACCTCGATCAACCCGACACGGAGGATCCGGCATGAACCTGCACACATCGACGAAGCAGGCAGCGGACGTTGAGCCTCGGCGGCATGTCGCCGCAGGGAAGGCGCTGGCCATCGGCGCCCTCCTGGTCCTGGCGGCGCCGGGCGCCGCGTACGCCAACACCGTAAGCGTCACGGTGCAGACCCCCGGGGCCACCCTCGGTCCCACCACCATCGACTCCTCGGTCTCGACCAGCGCCAACTGCACCAGCGGGCTCGTCTCCGGCGGCGGGATCAACCAGGCCACCGGGACGGGCACGGGGGTGAACGGCAACCACGTGCTGGGCACCGAGCCCAGCCCCGACGGCAGCGCCGAATACACCGGCTCGGCCGGGGTCGTCGGCACCGACGTGACGTACTGGATCGCGAAGGGCGGCAGCGGAGGCCAGATCAACTCCTCGTTCTCCACCACCCCTTACGCGATGTGCCTGACCAGCAACCTGATCAACCACACCCAGGTCGTCATGAACAAGGCCAACACGCCCACCACCGCGACGACGGTGGGCCTCGTGACGGCGACCTGCCCGGCCAACACGGCCCTGCTCGGTGGCGGCGCCCTCGTCACACCGAGCAACACCGGAAACCTCAAGGCGATCGCAAGCTTCCCCACCTTCAACAACTCCGCCCACGACTTCGGCAAGAAGGCCGCCGCCGACGGGGAGACCAACCCCGACTCCTGGACCGCCGTGGGCTGGGACAACAGCACCAACGCCAGTAACCAGACCTATGCCTACGCGATCTGCAGCGGCACCGGCATCAGCGTCGGCGGCGTCACCGTGAAGGTCCGGTTCAGCGAGCGAACGGCCCGAACACCGGGAGCACCGGCCAGAACACCACCGTCGGCTGCGGCAGCGGGGACGGGAACCTGGTCAGCGGGGGCGCCTCCGTCAGCGGAGGCAATGTGACCACCACCGACTTCACCGGACCGGGCTCAGCCGGCGACCACCTCAACGGGAGCTTCCCCAGCGACTCCAGCGGCAATCCCGTCAGCAGCGGGACCACCACGGCGGCATCCTGGACGGCTTTCACGCACACCGGCGGAACGGCGTCCACGACCACTCACTCCGACGTCTGGGCGCTCTGCGCCAACGACGGCGTCTGAGCCGCCCACGCCACCGATCGATCCATCAGAAAGGCAGCAGTCGATGACGAAGAGGTTCCTTCGGACCGCCACCCTGGGAAAGGTGCTCGTGCCGGGCGCCCTGCTCGTCCTGGCGGTGCCGTCGCTCGCGTACGCCAACGCCGCGACCGTCACCGTCACGTCCCCCGGAGCCACCATGGGCCCCGCCACCCCCTTCACCGGCGTCTCGTCCCACGCGGACTGCGAACACGGTCTCGTCTCCGGCGGCGGGATCGACCAGACCACCGGCGACGACCGGGCGGGGAACGGCAACCACGTGATGGGCGTCACGCCCAGCGCGGACGGCCTCACCGAGTTCACCGGCTCCCCCGGGGTCGTCGGACAGGACGTCACGCACTGGCTCGCGTTCGGCGGAAGCGGGAGCAATTCCAGCCTCGCCTTCTCCTCCACGCCCTACGCCATGTGCCTCTCCAGCCACCGGATCAGGCACACCCAGGTCGTCATGAACAAGATCGCCGGCCCCTCCGCCTCGCAGACGGCGAAACTCGTCGTGGCGACCTGCCCCAAGGACACGGTCCTGATCGGCGGCGGCGCCCGCACCACCCCCGCCAGCGTCGGAAGCCTCAAGCCGATCGCAAGCTTCCCCACCTTCAACGACGCCGCCCACGACTTCGGCCAGAAGGCCGCAGCGGACGGCGAGACCAACCCCGACTCCTGGACCGCCGTCGGGGGCATCGGCGGCGGACGCGACAGCGGCAACACCACCTACGCCTACGCGATCTGCACCGGAGACCACGTCAACGTCAGGGGCCTCGCCACGAAGGTCCGTTTCGGCGAGGTGAGCGGCCCGACCACGGCCGGCACCCGCCAGACGGCCACGGTCGGCTGCGCCTCCCCTGCCGGGGACCGCCGCCACGGGAACGGGCGCGACGCGTGGCAACTGGTCAGCGGGGGCGCCGCCGCCAGCGGCGGCAACGTGACGACGACCGACTTCACCAAGGCCGGGTCCGGCGGAACCCACCTCACCGGCAGCTTCCCCAGCGACTCCGCCGGCACGCCGGTCGGTGACGGAACCACCGAGCCCGCCTCCTGGACGGTTTCCGTCCACGCCGGGGGGTCCCCCTCCCCGAACACCTACACGGACGTCTGGGCACTCTGCCTGAACACCCGTGACGGGAACGGGGAGCGGTAGTCGCGGCTGCGTGGCTTCCTCGTCCCGCGATGGCGGTCCGCACCGCACCATCGCGAACGGGGAAGCCGCTCGGCGGCGCTCGTACGCCTCCGCCAGCATGCCGTTCCAGAGCACGTCACCCATAAGGTGACGCACCGTCTGGCCCAACGGATCGGGCGTTCCTCCGGCCTGACCGCTCATGCGACGACCTTGGAAGCCGCCGAGGCGTGCACACAGACAGGCCGCACGCTCGAGGAGGCGGCACCTTCCGGGGCTGCGCCTCGAGGAGTCGCTGGTCGTGGCTCTGCACGCGGCCGATCCTGCTGTTGATCGCGGCCCTCGGGTGTTCCGATCCCACGGATGTCCATGCCCTGCCGGAGGGTCAGGCCGGTGAGCCGGCACAGCAACAACCAGGTCGCCGTGACCTCTCGGGTTGGGGGCCTTGAGGACCGGGCAGTGCTCGTAGGACGTGGCGTACGCCGCCGCGAGGTGGTGCAGGTAGACGCAGAGGCGGTGGGGTTCGAAGGTTTCAGCAACGACGCCAATGGTGGCGCCGAACTCGGCGACCGTTTCCCCGGGACGATGCTCGGCGAGATCGGCGACGCGGCACTGCCGGCCCCGGAATCGCTGGTCGCCGTCATCGGTCAGCGTCCGGACCAGGTCTCGGCGCTGCCCGATGCCCGACAGGTCACCGCCCTGATGACCACCGTGCCCAGCTCGTGCTCCGACTGCGCGGTCGGTACCAGGTCCGACACCATGGACCGCATCCTCTCGGTCGTGGCCGCTGCGCTGATCTTCCCGGTGCTCATGTTCATCGGCACCGCGACCAGGCTCTCCGCGGCCCGCCGGGAGCAGCGGTTCGCCGCGATGCGCCTGGTCGGCTGGGCGCCGAGATTCCGGCAAGCGGTAGTCAACTCATCGTATCGGGTGAGTAGTTGTGACCACAGCTGCTTTCCTTCCGGGACCGGGATGGTGAGGAACGCGTCGGCCCGCTGTGTCGCCCGGGCGAGGCCGTCGCAGGTGGCACCCAGCTTGCCCGGTGCCGCGTCGAACTGCGCGTCGGAGGTGGCGTCCACGACGGCGTTGAACGCGGAGACGTAGTCACGCTCCGCGACGTAGAGTTCGTCGAGGCGGTCCAGCCCCCCGACCGCGGCCCATGCCTGGACCTCGAGCAGTGCGACTGACGGCGAGGGCGTACCGACCGACTGGTCCAGCATCAACTCCGGGGCCTGGTTGTGTGAGGCGGTCGAACCGGAGGACTGCACGGTGACCGCCGTCGTGACCGCAACTGCGGCCGCGGTGATCGCGACGGCCGTGAGCCGGACGCCGAGCCGTCGCCCTTCGCGAGGCGGCTGCTCTGCGGTGGGCCGCGCTGTCAGGTACTGCCCGGCTCGGCCGGGGCGCCGCCACAGCAGCCGGGCGCCACGGCCCGCGAAGGCGGCAAGGCCTGCCGCCTGCGTTCCAAGGGCCAGTGCATAAGATCAGGTCGCGGTACCAGGCGTAGGAGGCCTTCGGGGTGCGGCGTTGGGTGGTGAAGTCGACGTGGACGTCGCCTTTCGAGCCGGTGAACCACCAGCCTCCCGACGGGTCAGCGCAACCTTATGCGTTGATTAGCGGCGCTTGTACTCACGGGTTCCCGCGTCAAAATGACCCTACGATCGGATCAGCCGGTCCTCCTCTGCCCCGGAGGGCCGGCTCTCTCTCCCACTTTCCCGGATTTCCACGGAAACCGAGCAAGGAACGGTGGATGTGCCGGTGCCACTAACCCTCCGGGCACGTCCGCAGAGAGCAGCGGAACTGAAATCCATTGCCGACACAGTGTCCCACCGATGTTTCGTCGCGATCGGGGTCGCGGCAGGCACCCTAACCTGCCTGCCGGCTTTCCTGATCCGGGCGCCTCTCTCCGTCAAGGCTCCGCCAGGGGCCCTTCCCGAGCGATTTGGACACCACCCCTATGAATATCCCGGCCGCATGGTCCAACGAAGCATGGTGGCCGCAGGACGAACCACGTCACCAGGAACAACGGCCCCTGCAGGAGACCTTTCAGGCACCGGAACAACAGCCTCTGCGGGAAACCTCCCAGCCGCACGAGCAGTGGCCACCGCAGACCACGCCCGGGCCGGAACACAACGGGACGTGGCAGGGATACGAGCCGACCACGGCTCAACTGCTGCCACAGGGCGTAGCGGGGAGCGTGATCGATGCCGGCTCGCCCGTGCCCGTCCCCGTCGGCGCGTGGCCTCCCTGGTGGACCGGTCCTCACCAGCCCACCAGCAGCATGCCGTACGACACGCAGCCCCTTTACCTTCCGGCACCCCACCTGTCGGCGTCCGTCCACCAGATGCCGCTCACCAACCCGATGCTCTCGTACGTACCCGTCGGCTATCAGGCGCCCGTGCCGTACTCCGAGCTCGGCCCGGTGCCCGCGTACCCGATGCCCCCGATCGGGACAGTGGTCGCCGAGGCGTCCACCCGGATGGTGAGGTGGCCCTCACCGCTGGTGCAGCCGCCGGTCCAGCCCCCGGCGGAGCGCTATCACGTCCAGGACGTGCAATCACTCCAGGGTGACCCGCTGCCAGCCGCTCGGCTCGCGCCGGAGCAGCAGGAGCTCGAACCCGGACTGGAACTGGAATCCGGGGCAGAGCTGGTGCCATGGCTGGAGTTCGCCCCCGAGGAGTTCCTTCCCAAACTCGTCAGCGAGAGCGAGCCGGTGAAGGTCAGCGTGGACAACAACCGCTGCCACATCTACGGCATCTGCCAGCAGGAGGCCCCCGAGGTCTTCCGCATCTCCGAGGGTGGCTCACTGCACTACACCGGCAACGTAGCGGCGAGGTTCGCGGCCAAGGCACGGCAGGCGGTCCGCTGCTGCCCGATGCAGGCCATCGCCATCAGCGGCGGCGCGGCGCCCACCCCGGGCCGCCGCTCCCGCAGCGCCACGGCGAGCCGGGACGGCTACCGCCGGATCGTGGTCGCCGGGGGCGGTCTGGCCGGGCTCAGCGCCGCGAGCAGACTGCGCGAGCGCGGCTTCGACGGCGAACTTGTCCTGGTCGGTGAGGAACTGCGCCGGCCCTACAGTCGACCGCCTCTGTCGAAGCAGTTCCTGGCCGGTGAGCTGGGCAGCGAGGATCTCACCTTCCGAGCCGACGACTCCCTCGATGCCCACTGGCTGCTCGGCACCCATATGATCGGACTGAACGCCGAGAAGAAGACTCTGGAACTCCGGGGCGGTGAACGGCTTCCCTACGACGGCCTGGTGATCGCCACCGGCGTCGACGCCAAGCGGCTGCCGCAGACGCCCGTCGTCAGCGACCGGATTCGCACAGTGCGGACCCTGACGGACGCGGCCGCGATCCAGCAGGCCATGCACGCGGCCCGAGCCCACCATGTGGTGATCCTCGGCGGCGGCTTCGTCGGCTGCGAACTCGCCTGCACCGCACGCGACCAGGGCATGGACGTCACCCTGGTCGTGCACAGCGCTCCGCTCCTGCGCAGGGTGCTGGGCAGCAAACTGGGCGAAGTGGTCGGGCGCATCCAGGCCCGGGCCGGGGTCGATGTCCGGCTCAGCACGAAAATCAGCGAGTGGTCCGACACCGGCTCAGGACTGCGCCTGCGACTGGACGACGGCGAGATGATCGACGCCGACTTCGTCGTCCTGGGACTGGGCAGCGTGCCGCGCACCGAATGGCTGCACGGCAGCGGCCTGGACGTCACCGACGGCGTGCTCTGCGACACCACCTGCCATGCCGTGGATCTGACCGGCCGTCCGGTACCCGGCATCGTCGCAGCAGGCGATGTGGCGCGGTGGCCCAACGAGAGGTTCGACTCCACGGCCCGACGGGTGGAACACCTGATCCACGCGGTCGAGATGGGTCAACACGCCGCCGACTCCCTGCTCCAAGGACCCACAGAGGCCGAGATGTTCACCCCGGTCCCGCGCTTCTGGTCCGAGCAGCACGGAACCCGGCTGCAGGCGGTCGGCATGCCCGCGCTGGGAGAGCGGATGGAGATCGTCGAGGGCTCGCTCCGCTCCGAGAGCTTCGTCGCCGCCTACAAGCGCGACACGCCGCAGGGCACCCAGCTGGTGGCCGCCGTGGCCTTCGACATGCCGCGACAACTGCTGGACTACCGCGACCGCATCGGCCACACCGGCCCGCTTGCACAGACCCCGACACCGAATACAAGGAGGCGCCGATGAGCCGCCGAGCATCCCGTCGCAGACGGAACTCCTCCCGGAAGTCCGGTGGTCAACTGCCGCACCTGCTCAGCCTGCCGGCAAGAAGGAACGTCCGTTGGCGCTTCATCGCCACCGTGATGGTCGTCGCCACGGGCCTCTACCTCCTGGCCATGCTGGCCGCGCCGCCGATGCCCCCCAGCAAGGCACCGACGCCTGGCGACAGCAGTGTCGCGCCGCAACCGCCGGACGACCAGAACACCTGACGAGCACTGGTGGCCCCGGCTCCCGATCGCTGGTCCGGGCGGACGACAGATCGGGCCTCGCCCCGGCGGGCGCCACCGTGTTCCGGCGCCCCGTCCCCGAACGCGCCGGAGGAGCGAGGAAGAGGACGCAACCGCGCCGGAGCCGGAGACTGCGTCCTGGTGACGAAGTGGCGGGTGAACGCAGCCTTATCCGTTCATGAGGGGGTGCGGCGGCACCGGTCGTTCACCGCCGGCTGCCCATATAGTCAAGTTCAGCCGGTTCCGGCAACTCCCGCCGGGGCTGCCCCCTCCCGCGACAAAGTTTGCAAGGCGCCCACGGGCACCTCGCAACGCCCGCCTCTCGGCACCGAGTTGCTCACACCCGGCGCGTCGTCCCGAGTCGCCCGCGTTCCAGCCCTGTCCCCAGTCCGAGAGGTCACGCAATGGCCTTCCCGCGGCCGCGAGCACCTACTGGCCACGCCCTCGCCGGTCGACTCGCCACCGGACAGTACGCCAACAGCTCATTCTCTTCTCCTCTCTTGCCAGTTCGCCTACCGCAACCGTCCTGGCGCTCCTCATGACCGCCAACTTCGAGAAAGCGATCTCCATGCCCGAGAGCACAACTGCTCAAGCGCAGCAGACTGCACCCACCCGCCGTGCCATGCTCTGCGGAACGGCCGGTATCGGCGGTGCAGCCGCACTGGCCCTGTGCGGCTGTTCGTCGCCCGCGTCGACGGGATCCGCCGCGATGGGAACCGACGACGCCTCCACTCCCACCGCCATGGGTTCCTCAGCGTCCGATGACGCCGCCGGCTCGCCCGCGTCCAGCGGTGCTGCAGATCCGTCGATGTCCAGCGGCGGTACCATCCTCGGCCAGGCGATGGACGTGCCGGTCGGCGGTGGCATGGTCTTCCCCGCCGCCAAGGTCGTCGTCACCCAGGCGTCCGCTGGACAGTACAAGGCCTTCAGCGCCGTGTGCACTCACAAGGGCTGCACCGTCTCCAGCGTCTCCGGCGGACTCATCAAGTGCCCCTGCCACGGCAGCGCCTTCAAGATCGCCGATGGCTCGGTCGCCGAGGGACCAGCCTCCTCTCCGCTACCCTCGGTCCCGGTCAAGGTCGACAACGGGAAGCTGGTCATCGGAGGCTGACCGTCTCCCCCGGCGCCGGGTAGCAGCCGGCGCCGGCCCCGGCGCAGGGGCGCCGATGCTGCTGAGGTGTCGGGAGGGTCAAAGTGGTGCCGTCGACCTTCCCGACACCTCGGCGAGCGCGGAGTTCCCCGGCCGGCCGGGGACCTGCCGGGGACAGGGGTGGAGTGCGTATCCGCAGGCGCGGGCCGCCGCGCTGGTCGAGTGCGGCACCCACGCCGTGTTCGCGGCCCACGTCGCACCACTCACCGTCCACGAGACCGCGCTCGCCCAGGAGTTGTTCGCGTCCCTGACGCCCGGGATGCTCCTGCTGGGTGACCGCGGCTTTCGCGGTCTCGACCTGTGGCGGGCGGCGACCGCGACCGGCGCCGACCTGCTGTGGCGCGCCAAGAGCGATGCAGTCCTGCCGGTCCTGGCCGTGACGGAGGACGGCTCCTACCTCTCGCAGATCTTCGCGGCCCGGAACAAGAACCGCCGCGCCGACCCGACCCGGGTCCGCGTCATCGATTACACCCTCGGCCGAACGGACCGCGACACCACCGTCTATCGGCTGGTCACGAGCATCCTCGGGATCCGGTGGGGGACGCGCAGCGGTTGTCGCCGGACGCGCAGGAGGCCTTGCGGATGCGGGCCGTTCGGGCGGGACGGGAGCGGCGCGAGGTGGCTGAACTCTTGGGTGTGAGAGCCGAGTCGGTCGTCGAGTGGTGGGCGGCATGGCAGGCTGGCGGCCGTGAGGCCCTGGTCTCCGGCCGGCGCGGACGACGGCCGTCGACGTGCCCGCCGCGGAGCAGGGCACGTCGACCCGGCGGAAATCACCTGCACCTCAACTACGAGACCGGGCCGGACCCTCCGGGAGCAGCGAGGGTCCGGCCGATCGATGAGTCGGCTGCACGGGTCGGTGGTGGGTGGTGCCGGTGGTGCGCCTGCCAGCGAGGTCGCCGGTAGGCGCACCACCGACCGGGTCGCGCCGGTTCAGTGGCGGGTGGAGAGCAGGTCGTTGGCCAGCTGATCAGCGACCGGGGTGCCCCAGCCGGTGACGCGGTCGTAGCCGGCCTTGGCCCGGAAGTCCTGGTTGGCGCCGGAGGTGACGTCATGGAACGCCGAGCCGTGGTTGCCGGAGCGGGCCAGTGCGTACAGTCTGGGGTTCGCCTCACCGAGCACTGCCTGACCCGCGGCCTTGGCCTTCTGGTTGTACAGCGCGGTGAAACCGGCCCACAGCGGAGCGGCCGCCGAGGTGCCGCCGAATATCTGCCAGCTCGGGCCGGCCTGGCCCTGGGTGAAGATCGCGAAGCCACTGTCGGGGTCGGCGTTGGAGGCGACGTCCGGGACGGTGCGCGCAGTGGTGTTGACGCCGGTGCCGGCCTGCCAGCTCGGCTTGCCGAAGACCTTGGAGCTACCTCCGCCCGAAGTGCTCCAAGCTCGCTCCGCGGAGTGGGCGTTGCCGTTCACCCCGAGGTTGGTGCCGCCCACGCCCGTGTTGTGCGGACTGGAGGCCGGAAAGTCGACCGCCGTCACGCCGGAGCCGCTGGCGGAACGGCTGCAGTCGCGCGAGCCGTCGTCGCCGGAGGCCGAGAAGACGGAAATGCCCTGGGCAGCGGCCTGCTTGAAGGAGTTGTCCACGGCGGTCGTGATCGACGTGGTGGTGTCCGGCTCGCACGAGCCCCAGGAGATCGAGATGACCGAAGCCCTGTTGTCAGCGACGATCTTCGCAGCCATGTCGACCTCGCCTTGGTCGCTGTTGGGCGCCTCGTAGATCAGCTGTGTGGCCTTGGGGGCGACACCGCGCACGATCTCACTGTCCAGCTCGACCTCGCCCTGACCCGGGCCGGGCCGGGAGTCATAACTGGCGCCGTCCACCGGGACGGTCCGCACGACTGGTCCGACCAGGCCGAACTGGCGGTCGTAGGTGGTCAGATCGGACGCGCGGTAGCCGTCGAACTCCCAGAGGGCGACCGTGGTACCGGTACCGTTCGCACCGAGCTTGCCGAGGTTGTAGGCGCCGTCGTACTGGGCCGGGCCGTAGCCCCTGGGGGTGGCAGCCGGGGTCGAGGCGTCCGGCTTGGCTATTCGGGTCGTGCGGTTGGTGTGGTTGTCCAGACCGATGATCCCCCCGACGACGTTGGCCAGGGCGGACGGCACCGAGGCGGCAGAGTCGTTGGCGTAGAACGTCCGGTTCTGCACGCCGTCGACGTACATGCTCTCGTGGGTTCCAAAGGCCCTGGCGATCCGGTCGGCCGCGCCACTGGCATTGACCACCTGCCGATTGGCACTCACCCCGGTCACGGTCAGGCCCTGGGACTTGAGGAAGCCGGTGACCTTGTCCACGTCGTCCTGGGTCGGGCCGTACGCGGCCATGAACTGGTTCGGCGTCAGATACCTTCCGAACTGCGGATCGCCCGGGGCCGATACCGCCTTGAGGAACTGGTCGAGGGCGCTGGTGTTGCGCAGCTTGAGGTTGACGGAGACCGCGAGCGGCTGGGCGGCGGCGAGGGAGCCCTGTTTCCGGGAGAGGGACAGGGCTGGGGACATGGTGTCCGGCAGCGCCACTCGGGCGGTCGCGGCCTGGGGCGCCAGCGCGGCATTGGCGCTCATGGACACCGCGGCCAGCGAAAGCGCGGCCAGGGCAGCGGACAGGGCGAGCGAGCGGGATCGCACAGGCTCCTCCGAAGAATAGGGGGCGTCTTCCGGATTTGGGAACGCATCGATGAGCCTCACGGAAAGCCTCTTAGAGGGGACTTAACCCAGATATACCGCTAGATGATCGATTCCAAGGTGGCAGTGCAGACAAGCCGTCACGCCCGTCAACAGTCGAAGACCGACCAGCAGATTGCGTTTCGCAACCGCTGATCATCTAGGACAAGTTCACGAATCACATCCGGGAGCTGTTCGCGCTGCCAACGGCACTCGAGCCTGCCGGCGCTCTCACCCTCCCGTCCGGGGGCCGCCGCACGCACGGCCTTGATCGCGTAGGCCGCAGCGCCAAGCTCGTGTGCGGCGACATGCGCCACCACCGCCGCCTGGGCGTCATCCGCAGGTGAACGGTCAGCCCTGGCGCTGGTCCAGGGCCGCCTGACCGGTGGACCAGGCCCAGGCGGCGATACCTACGCGGTTGCGGGCGCCGAGGCGGCGTTGGATGGCGGCGAGGTGGTTCTTGACGGTGCCGGGGGAGATGAAGAGGGCCTCGGCGATCTCGGAGTTGGTGTCGCCTCGGGCGACCAGGCGGGCGATCTCGGCCTCGCGGGGGGTCAGCTGCGCGGCGGGCGAGGGCGGGGCGGGTGGGGGGTTGAGCTCGCGCAGCAGGCGGACGGTGATCTGGGGGCTGATCAGGGTGTCGCCGGACATCGCGGAGCGGACGGCCTCCGCCAGCAGGGTGGGGCTGGAGCGCTTGAGCAGGAAGCCGCAGGCGCCGTTACGCAGGGCGGTGTGCACGTACTCGTCCAGGTCGAAGGTGGTCACCACGACCACCCGCAGTGGATCGGCCACCTCCGGCCCGGCCAGCGCCCGGGTGACTTCGAGCCCGTCGCAGCGCGGCATCCGGATGTCCGCGAGCACGACGTCGGGCCGAAGCCTCCGGGCCTGCTCGATGGCGGCGACGCCGTCGGCCGCCTCCGCGACGACGGTCATGTCCGGCTGGGCGTCGAGGATGATCCGGAATGCGCTGCGGATGCCGGCCTGATCGTCGGCGATCAGTATGCGAGTGGACATGGGTGACATCATGTCAGCCGTTCAGCGGCAGGACGGCCGAGGTCCGCCAGCCGCCCGGCGTGAGCGGCCCGGCGGTCAGCGTCCCGCCGAGGGCCTCGACCCGCTCGGCGAGCTGGACGAGGCCCAGGCCGCTGCTCCGCTCCCGTACGGCAGGGGTGCCCCCGGCCTCGTTGCTGACGGCGATCTCCAGCGCGGGCCCGGCGGCCCGGCGGACCGTCAGGTGGACGGCGCCGGTGCCCGGCGCGTGCCGCCGTACGTTGGTGAGCGACTCGACCGCCACCCGGTAGGCCGTCGCGCTGATCTCGCGGGGCAGCCGCTGTGCGAGCTGCGGGTCGACGTCGAGGCGGACGGCGGCGCCCTGGGCGGCGGCGAACCGCTCGGCGAGCTCGGGCAGGTCGGCGAGGGTCGGCAGCGGCTTGCGGTCCGGCGTGGGCGGCTCGTCGTGCAGCATGTGGACGGTACGGTCCATCGCGGCCAGCGCCTGCAGCGCGGCGTGCTCGATCCGCCCGAACATCTCGGCCGCCGGCCCGTCCGCCTCGGTGACGTACCGGCCAGCCTGGGCCAGCGCGAGCATCTCACTGACGTCGTGGGCGACGAAGTCGTGCAGATCCCGGGCCAGTTCGAGGCGCTGGCTGCGGCGGGCCTCGGCGACCGAGCGGGCGCGCGCCTGATCGAGCGAGCGCAGGTACCCGCCGCCCGCGGCGGCCAGCAGCGCGATCACCGCCCAGAAGCCGACCGCCGGAAGGGCCGTCATGCCCGGTGGCCCGAACCGCAGGAACCAGCAGGAGGCC
Source organism: Kitasatospora sp. GP82 (assembly GCF_029892105.1). Classification (GTDB taxonomy): domain Bacteria; phylum Actinomycetota; class Actinomycetes; order Streptomycetales; family Streptomycetaceae; genus Kitasatospora. The sequence goes on from NZ_JARZAJ010000020.1 coordinate 53,326, forward strand.
GCCACCCCGGCGGGCACCGCCGCCCTGCCCTGCCCGGCCCGGACGGCCAGCACGACGAGCAGCAGCAGCGAGCCGACCTCCAGCAGTACGACCGAGGACGTACCGCTCAGCGGCTGCGCGCCACGCAGCCGGACGGCGACGGTCGCCAGCAGCGACACCACCCCGGCGGCGGGGGCGGCCAGGCGGGCCCGGAGAGCCAGGGCCAGCACCGCCCCGGCGGCCGCCAGAGCGGCGGGCAGTGCCACCAACGGCCCAAGGATCGGCGCGAGCGCCGCTCCTGCGAACAGCAGTGCGACAGCCGCGCCGAGGCCGACCCGCGTACGGGCGGTGGGAGGAAGCATGCCCCGAGCCTATCCGCGCCCGTCCGCGCCCCCACCCCTGCCGATCGGCACGGGCACGCCGTTCTGACGGCCCGATCAGTGCCGATCGGCACCTGACTCGGCCAGTGCCCCGAGCCCGAGGCTGGAAGGGCAGACGGAGCAACACGACGAGGAGTCAGGCAGATGCGCATGTTTCGCTGGTTTCGGCACTGGCCGGACTGGTCCGGTTACGTGGCGGCCCTGTGGTCGCTGCTGTACGGAGCGGCCGGGCTGTACTGGGCGCTCGGCGGGGGCGGGTACCCGTTCGCCCGGGTTTCCCCGGAGCGGTCCACGCTGTCGATCCTGGAGCCGAGCCGGGCGGAGGTGGTCGCGCCGGTGATCGCGGTGCTCGGGCTGGCCGGGGCGGTGGCCGGGGTGCTGATGGCCCGGGGCCACGGGCACGGACGGGCCCGGTACGCGCTGCTCGGCTTCGGCTGGCTGCAGGCGGTCACGCTCGCGCTGGTGCTCCCGGACTACACGCTGATCGGCATCCTGGCGCTCTGGCCGGTGCTGCTGGTGTTCGCCTTCACGGGGGTGCCGGGGCCACAGCACACCATCGGCAACGTGCTCTTCTGGCACCGCGACAACCTGGTCATCATCTTCTTCGGCGGTCTGCTCTGGGCCGCCGCGACGCTCGCCTACCAGCGCCGCACCGGGGGGCTGTGCCTGCGCTGCGGCCGGGGCGACCGCGCCGCCGGGCAGTGGGCCAGCCCCGAGTCCGCGCTGCGCTGGGGCCGGTGGGCCGTCCGGGTCGCGGTGGTGTCGACGCTGCCGTACGAGATCACCCGGCTGGCCTGGTACCTCGGCTACCCGCTCGGGATCACCAGCTCGTTCGAGAAGGACATGCAGCGCACCCCGAACCTGCTGACCATCGGGCTCTGCCTCGGCCTCGCCTCGCTGGGCGGCTCGGTGCTCACCCACGGTCTGGTGGCCCGCTGGGGTGAGGTCTGGCCGCGCTGGGTCTGGTGGAAGGCGGGCAAGCCGGTGCACCCGGCCACCGCGATCGTGCCCGCCTCGATCGTGGCGGTGGTGCTGATCCCCGGCGGCCTGATGATGGCCCGGGTGCCCCTCACCGCCGACACCTGGGGGACGACCGGCCCGGGCATCCTGTGGATCGTCTGGGGCGCTGCCCTCGGGGCCGCCACTCTCGCGTACCACCTGCGTCGCCGGAGCACCTGCCGCCAATGCGGGCGCGGGGCCGCAACCGTCGAACCCGTGCGGGTCTGATCATATTTCAGAAAGCTCGCGCCGCACTGATATCGACGCTCCGGCCGCCCCCCTTGTGGTGGCGGCCCCGGCCGCCTCGGCGGCCACCGCCACGCCGTCCGACCCCCAGGCCACCTCGGGCACCGACCAGGTGCTCAACTGACTGTCGCACCTGCCGGGGCGGGCCGGGTACCGGCACTACGGGGTACAGGGCGGCGACTGGGGCTCGGCCATCTCCCGCGAACTCGGCCGCATCCACCCCGAACAGGTCATCGGCGTACACCTGAACCTGATCCCTGGCGCCGCGGCGACCTCCGAGCCCACCGAGGAGGAACTCGCCCAGCTCAGCCCCGCAGAGCGCGAGCGCGCCTGGGCGTCCTGGGGACGGACACAGTCGTGGAACCGCGACCGGCAAGGCTACGCCGACATCCAGTCCACCCGCCCGCAGACCCTCGCCTACGCCCTGACCGATTCCCCGATCGGCCAATTGGCCTGGATCGCGGAGAAGTTCAAAGAGTGGACCGACTCACGTGACCGGCCCGAGTATGCCGTCGACCGCGACCACCTTCTCACCAACGTCATGCTGTACTGGCTCACCGGCACGGCTGGATCGTCCGCCCGCCTCTACTACGAGCGGGCCCACGCAGACTACTGGGGCACGCCGCTGGAACCCTCCGGCACCCCTACCGCAGTGGCATTGTTCCCAGAAGAGAACTTCATCGCCCTGCGCCACATCGCTGCGCGCAGCAACAACATCGTCCGGTGGACGGAGTTCGACCGGGGAGGCCACTTCGCCGCGATGGAGGAGCCCGACCTGCTGATTGACGATATCCGGAACTTCTTCCGCAGCCCGAGCCTCTTGTAGCCCACACCGTCTCCCCAGGTAACCCGTGGCATTAGCGTTCAATGACACCAGCACAGGACCACATTCCGTGCCGCTCTGGCACGCTGGCGTCAGGCATCGCTGGTGGTCGGTGTCGATCCCTCGGTGGCGATGCTCTCTCAGGCCGGGCGGTTCACCCCCTACCTGGACCGCGGCGGCGTGTCCCAGCAGGTGAACGGCAAGCCGTTCCTCGCCCCGGGCGTGGCCAGCGTGCCGGCCTAGCGGACCGCAGGGACGGACAGTCGAAGGCCGGCCCCCGCCACACGCGGGGGCTGGCGGGATCGGATCGGGCGGCTAAGATCTGCGCGACGAGAACGCACGAGCCTCCGCGGATGCCCCGATAGGCGCTTCCACTGCCGCCGTCGGTGCTCGCGAGGCAGTGCGCTGCCTGGCCCGGACGGCGGCGACAAGAGCGCCGGCGCCGGCAGTGACGCTGGCTCCACAGCGGATGCAGGCCCCGCACGCGGGCAGGCCGAAGAATCGTCATTCTGCGGAATTCTGTTTCGGTTCAAGGGAGTTGGGTCGACACATGGGACACAGCTGCTCCAGGTCGGGCGCACCGGCCGAGGTCGAGGAGGTTGTCTTCCCGCCTGGTGGGTGGACCAGCCCGGAGCGCTCGGCCGGGCTCTCCGCGAGAGGGGGTACCGGTGGCCACGGAGACCAGAGGTAGGCACGGGCTCGGTGCCGAGAGCTTCCCCTCCGGTGCGATGTACGGGATGGCGTCCGGGTCACGTGCCGTTCGGGGGCGTGCAGAGCGGCGCAGGACTGCACGGCGCGCGGCGCGCCGGAGGAACCGATCCCTCATGCGTGAGCTGCCGATGATCACGGTGGTGGCACTGGCGATGGCTCTGCTGCTGAAGACCTTCCTGGTGCAGCTTTTCGTGATTCCCTCCGGTTCGATGCAGAACACGATCGACATCGGCGACCGGGTCATAGTGGACAAGTTCACTCCGTGGCTCGGCAGCCAGCCGCAGCGTGGTGACGTGGTGGTGTTCAAGGATCCCGGCGGCTGGCTGGAAGCCGGTCCGCAGAACGCCTCCGACGGACCGGTGCTGCGCGGCGCGAAGGAGGCCTTCTCCTTCGTCGGTCTGCTGCCCTCCGACAACAAGCAGGATCTGATCAAGCGGGTGATCGGGGTCGGCGGCGATACCGTGGCCTGCTGCGACGGCCGCGGCAGGGTCACCGTCAACGGCGTCGCGGTGGACGAGCCCTATCTCGGGCCAGGCAATGCGCCGTCCCGGCAGCCCTTCAACGTAACCGTGCCCAGCGGTCGACTGTGGGTGATGGGCGACCACCGCGACGTGTCCGCCGACTCGCGCTATCACATGAGGAATCCCGGCCAGGGGACCGTTCCGCTGGCGAACGTGGTGGGCCGAGCGGTTGCGATCGCCTGGCCGGTCTCGCGTATCCAGCAACTCGGTGCGCCGGCCTCACTCTCTTCGCTGCCTGCCGCCGCCGGACTTGGGTACGGTCAGCAATCCGCCGGCCGCAATCCGCTCCCGGCACAGCACCACCCCGCCTTGGGCGTGTTGGGCATTGTCCCGTTCCCCGTCCGACGATGGCGGGCATCTCTGCGGCGCGATCTGCCCACCGGGTGAGCATGCCGAGCAGCGGGCTCACGCTGTCGTCGAGCAGGAGGGGACCGTGTCACAAGCACCGACGCTGATCGTCGCGCCGGTGGCGCCGGTCCTCGCGACCGACAACGCCGCCCGTCAAATCCTCCCCACTCCGCCACCGCAGTCCCCGACCTGACGTACCGTCACCACCGGTCTGCGACAGAGCCGCTGGCCCGGACCGACCCCTTCTCGGCAGGCGTACCCTCTCGCCGACCACACGGGACCGCCGACCCCGCCATCGGCGGTTGCCCGGCGCCGCCGCGTGGCCCCGGGCAACCGCCGGCTGCTGAGGTCAGCACAACCTTATGGGTTGGTTAGAGGCTCTTGCATTCCCGCGTTCCCGTATCAAAGTGACCCTACGATCGGTGCCAGCCCTCCCCCGACGGACCGACTCTCCCCGGTCGCCCCGGGTTCTGGGCACGAGTCGGCGAGCAGGGCCGGCGCGTCGATACCACTTCCCCCGCCTCGGCGTACGCGCAGGAAACAACGGAGCCAGAAATCCATGACCCAGATTTCCGACATACTGCCCCCCGTCGAAGTCGAGGGCAATCTGTCGAGCGGTATCCGCGCGCGATTCGGCAAAGTCCTCCTGGTACTGGCGGTAGTTCTTCTTGCCGTGGTGGTATCCATGTTTGCGATGCAACCGGCAGTGGCCGCGACTCCCGTACCGGGTTCCCCCCTGGACGCCTACGACAAGCAGATACCGTACGACATGGGCGTCCACAAGATCGCTCGACTGGCCGCGGTCATCTCCTATGTGCTGATGGTGACCACGGTCGTCCTCGGCATCGTGCTCCGCATGCGCTACTTCCAGCGCAACGTCAACCGCGGCACGGTGTACGGGGCGCACATGACCATCGCCCTCTCAGCGTTGATCTTCGGAGCCCTTCACGGCGTGACCTTCGCGTACCAGCCCGTGTGGGACATCGACACCGCCAGCCTCCTCATCCCGTTCACCGGCGGCCAGCAACGAATTCCCGTCGGCCTCGGCGTCCTAGGCACGGAACTGGCCATCACGGTCGGATGCTCCGTATGGCTGCAACAACGGCTCGGATACAGGCGGTGGCTGAAGTTTCACCAACTCGCCTACGTTGCTTTCGGATTGATCTGGCTGCACATCTTCACCGTCCATCCGGAACCGCGCCACGTCAACCTCGTCGCAATCGGAATCGCGGCAGGATTCCTGTCCTGCCTACTGGCCTTCTTGATCCGAGCCCTCCCCTCCCGGTCAAGGCTCAGCCAGCGGTCCTTCCCGAGTGATTGGGGTACACGCTGATGACCACCCCAGGTGCATGGTCGAACGAACCCTGGTGGCCGCAGGACGAAGAACGCCCGCGGGAACACCAGCCGCTGCAGGGGGCCTACCACACGCCGGAACAGTGGCCGATCACGACTCAACTGCTCCTGGAAGTGGGGACGGAGAGGGTGACCGGCACCCAGCCGGCTCAGCACGAAGATCACCGGGTGGACCGACACCGGCTCCGGACTGCGCCTCCGGCTGGACGACGGCGAGGTGATCGACGCCGACTTCGTCGTGCTGGGACTGGGCAGCGTGCCGCGCACCGAATGGCTGCACGGCAGCGGACTGGACGTCACCGCTGCCCGCACGAAAGAACGTCCGCCGGCCTTTCGTCGCCACCGTGATGGCGGTCACGACGGGCCCCTGCCTCCAGGCCATGCCGACGGCTCCTCCCATGCCCCGGCAAGGCACCGACCCCCGACAACAGCAGTGTCGGGCAACCGTTGCAAAGGGCGTCCGGCAGAGCCCCCGACACCCTTTCTCCGGCATCGACACGACAAGAAGTCAACACATCGTCTTCCCAGTGGAGGAACCCCATATGACATCGCCGCGGATGTCCATCAGGCATCGTTCCCGTGGCCGACGGCGGGCTGTCGCACTCAGCCTCGGCCTCGGTGCCGTTCTCACCGCGGGCGCCGCCCTTCTGGGCGTGTCCTTCGCCGCCACCACACCGGCGGCCCAGCCCAACCCGAACTGCTCCCTCACGGTGCCGGCCGATCCACTCACGGCCCAAGGCCTGGCCACGCCCTACAAGTTGACGGCCACCAATCCGGCCCAAGGAACGTGCCACGAGTCCGATCCCAACCAGTCGGCGTTCGTTCAGGCCACCGTGCTCGACCCGGCCAGCGGCGCCGTCTCCGTCTACAACCCCCTGGTCATCGACCAGGGAACCACCCCGGCCATAGCGCCCGTCCTGCCGACCCTGCCGACGAACGCCGTGGTGGGCATCTGGTTCGGATACAACGGCAACACGCTCTCCCTGCTGGGCCAGACCCGCGCCGGCAGGTGCATTGGCGGCACCCCGAAGGGGCAGGCCTTCGGCCAGTTCGCGTACTGCAACGCCCCGGCCTTCTTCACCGCGGCCAACACGGCGGAGAGGGCGGGAAAACTCACCGTCCCGCCCCTGGGCATCGGCCGCGACGGCAAGGCCTGCCCGACCACCCGCGACTTCGGCCTCGTCGACCAGGACCAGAGCGACAACGTCACGGCCGAGTACCTGGCCACGGCACGGGGCAGGACCGCCCAGAAGACCGCGAAGAACTCCGCCGCCATGGGCAGCGGACGGAGGATGCGGAACACCACCGCGCTGCTCAACGGCAGCGATAACCTGCTGCTGGTCGACTTCGTGGACCCGGCGCTGGGCTGCACCCCGTGGACGGCCCCCAACCTAGCCGACCCCGGCAGCAAGGTCACCTCGCTCGCACTCAACGAACTCCAGGCAGCCAAGTTCCAGACGGCTCCGATCGCGCTGGTCCCGCTCAACGACCCCATGGTGGCCGAGAACAACAAGCAGAGCCTACGGAAGGCCAACCTCTACCGCGCGGGCGTGGACCAGCCCACGATCAGTGCGGCCGCCAACGGCGATCCCAAGGCGTACTGCGCCGACCTCGCCACTGTGGGAGCCCAACGCATCAACCTCGACCAACCGTTCACCGCCAAGGCCCCGTCCCCGGCCGCCGGTCAGAGCCTCTTCGACTTCCTCACCCAGCGCCTCGCTGCCTCGCTCACCAGCCTCGGCTGCCGGCAAGCCCCCCCACCGCCGACCCCGAGCACGAGCACCGTGCCCACCGCCACACCCAGCACGAGCACCGTGCCCACCGCCACACCCAGCACGAGCACCGTGCCCACCGCCACACCCAGCACGACCGCGATGCCCACCGCCACACCCAGCACGAGCACCGTGCCCACCGCCACACCCAGCACGACCGCGATGCCCACCGCCACACCCAGCACGACCGCGATGCCGACGATCCCCGCCGAGCCCAGCACCTCACCCCCCGCCTGCTGCACGCAGTAGGACCCCGGCCGCTGACGGGCCCATCCCACCCAACCGCCTGACCGATCCGTCACCCGCGCCGCGCTCCGGCCGTTCGAAGGTCCGAGCGCGGCGTCGGCCCAGCGAGACAGCCGACCGGACGCCGCCCCGGCCGTGACACCCGCTGTGCCCACGGAGACGGCCTCGCCACCGATCAGGCCGCCCCGTAGAGAGAGGTCATGGGATGTCAACAGACCACCGCCTCGGCTACTCCCACCGCACCCTGTATGCCTGGGGCGCTGACGAGCCGAACCCCACGGCCCAGGCCCGGAGCCGTCTGCACGACGCCCTGACCGACCTGGGTGTTCCCCCGGACACGCTCCAGGACGCCCTGGTCATGGCGAGCGAACTCACCGCCAACGCGCACTGTCATGCCACTACTCCCTGCAGTCTGAAGCTGATACTCACCGAGGCCGCCATTGTCGTCGAGGTCCATGACAGCGACCCCCAGTACCCGGCCCTGTCCATGGGGGCTGACGGTCCTCCCACTTCTGCTGACGACGGCGAGGAGCTCGACGACCCCGTCCTCGCCCTCGCGGAGAGCGGCCGTGGCCTGCAGATCGTTCACGCCCTTTCCCAGGGCCTCTGGGGATTTCGGACGGAACCCCCGGGGAAGGCGGCCTGGTTCGCCCTCACTCGTAGCGTCCTACCCGAAGGACGAGCGGTTTCCCGACTCGGGTCTGACACGGCGTCGGGGAACGCATCGGCGATCACGCCGCAACCGGGCTCCGCACACCGGCCCACGCACCTTCTGGGCCCGTCGGCGCCTTGGTCGTTCAGCAGACTGTCGGCTTCCGGAGCGCAGGAGTGCATGCCCGTGCGACCGGCACCGCCCGGCCGCACCGGCGGGACGAGGCGACGCGGCCGGCCACGCGTCACCGCAGGCGCCCCCGCCCCGCTCGGACCAGCGCTCAGAACCCGACCCCGACCCGTGAACGGACGACGACCGTGAGCCTCGACCACGCCACCTCGCGCCAGGCCGTCCCCACCGACCGCGCCGCACTGCTGGCGCCCCCGAGCGCCGCACTGCCTGGCCGGAAACCGGCGGCCGACAGCGGTGCCCGGCCCGCGAGCCCGGCCGGGCCGATGGAGCGCGAGCCTGCGAAGGTCAACGCCGACGGCGCACGACCGGCTGAGGCCCGACAGCGGGAACAGGCCCTGGAATCGTCCCGACGCGAGCTCATCTCCTGGCTCTCACACGACCTGCGCGCACCACTGGCCGGGCTGCGCGCGATGGCCGAGGCGCTGGAGGACGGGGTCGCCGAAGACCCGCACCGCTACTACGGCCAGATCCGCACCGAGGTGCTCCGCCTCACCCGCATGGTCGACGACCTCTTCGAGCTCTCCCGTATGCAGACCGGCGCGCTGAGCCTCTCACCCTCGCGGGTCTCGGTCTACGACCTGGTCGGCGACGCCATCGTCGGAGCCTCTCCCCTGGCCCGCGAGCGCGGCGTACGGCTGCTGGACGGACACGTCGAACCGGCCCCCGTCCACGTGGACGACCGGGAGATCGCCAGGGTGTTGGCCAACCTGCTGACCAACGCCATCCGCCACACCCCGGCCGAAGGCGTCGTGGCGGTCGCCGCCCACCGGGAGGCACGCGAAGTGGTGCTCTCCGTCACGGACGAGTGCGGCGGCATACCGGAACACGAACTGGCGAGGGTGTTCGACACCGGATGGCGAGGCGGCGGCACCCGGACTGCGGTCTCGTCCCGTCCCACCGGCGTCGTGAACACCGCCGGAGCGGTGGCCGCTTCGTACATGGACGGCCGGGCCGGGCTGGGCCTGGCGATCGTCCGGGGAATCGTGGAGGCGCATGCCGGGCGAGCCAGCGTACGCAACGTCAGCGGCGGTTGCTGCTTCGAGATCGTCCTGCCGGCTGCCGGCCTCTGCGGACATCTGAGCGGCGAGCCACCCGAACGGCACCGGCGAAAGGCACCCGCCAAGAGCATCGGCGGGTAGTCGGAGAAAGCGGAGACAAAGATCGGCGACGGATCGGTCGCCAACGGTCTCGCCACCTCTGTACCGGCCCCGGTCGCGGTCAAGGTCGGCAGCGGCAAGCTGATCACGGGCGGCTGAACGCCTGCTCCGTCGTCAGATACTCGCCCGGGGCGGTCGACGGCTTCGGCCGCCCCGCCCGCCAAGAACCGTCGGGACCGCTGGTCAAGGCCGGGCACCATGCCGCTCTAAGCGGGGACCTTCACCCGCTTGTCGAGCGGTCGGTGACGCGATCACGGCGGGCGCCGCCCCCTCCGGACGCGTCGTTCGCCGCCTCCACGCCGGCAGCCCAGGCGGACCACCAGATCAACGCATCGGCATGTCGTCCATCGGCACCGTGCGTTCCATTGCCGACGATAAGGAGTTGTGTCATGACAGGTGCACACTTTTGCCCACGATGTGGCCAGGCAGAACCAGAGCTGGAACACCATTGCGAACACCGCGACGACGGCCGGGCGGACATGGACACCCATGAACAGCCGTGCCTCCCACCCTACGTGTCCGGCCATAGCACACCCGATGAAGCCGCGTCGGAGTTGGAGACCGCGATTCTCGCGTTCGACGGAGCCTTTCGCCCGGCCGAGCCGACCGAGGAGGAGAGCACGGACAGCCGAGGTAGGGGCACCCGCCGCCGAATCTCGCTGACAGGCGACGGCACTCGGCGGTTTCCGTGGGCTGTCGGCACCATGACCGCCGTGGCACTGATCGCAGCAGCGGTGGTGTCGGTCCAACTCGTCGCGCTGACTGCGCCGGCCACTACCGGGCCGGGCGGGACGGCCATCGCCATGTCCGACGCTCCCACCCCCGAGACCGACTTCACCTTGCCTGCGGCGATGGCGTCTTTCGCCGCGAGTCCCCCGCCGGTCGCTCCCAGTGCGCCGGCCTCTCCCTCGGCGGCCACACCATCATCGGTTCCGTCCACACAACCGGCCGACAGCACACCCATCAGCCAGCCCGCACCGACGGCCACCTACACTCACTCCGTCCCAGCCGTGCTGGTCGATCCGGGATCGGGCCACTGCCTCAACGTCAACACCGCTGACAACAGTGTGGGAATCTGGTCCTGCGACGGCCGTCCGAGCCAGCAGTGGATCGCCACTGCCACTGCGGAACTGCGCACTCAGGGCACCGGACTCTGCCTGGCCCCCGCCTCGGACGCCCACCCCGGTACTCGGGTGATGGTCCGCTCATGCACCGGTTCCGAAAGCCAGAAGTGGACGGCTCAGTCGGACGGAAGCCTGATCAACACCCCGTCCGGCCTGTGCCTGGATGTGCTCAACGGGTACAGGAACAACGGCGCTCCGCTGCAGCTGTGGACCTGCGGGTAGCCCGGCCGATCAGGTCCGCCACCAAGAGACGGCGCGAGGGTGTCCAGCTCGGTTGTGACGACCGAGCTGGACACCCTCGCGCCTGCACTGTCTGCTGACGGCTGGGACTCTGCCGGCCGTTGTCGAGGACCATGGGGTCGTTCAGGAGGACGAAGGCGAGCGGAGGATCGAACCCGCCCTTGATGTTGGGTATCCGGTTCGCCTGGAGCTCATTGAGGGCGAGTGAGGTCGTGTTGTGGCCGGGGTCGGCGAGGTCGGGGGCGGGTCCAGGGGGTGCAGCCGAGCGCCGGGTCCTCGAAGTTGACCAGCAGCAGGTTGTCGCTCCCGTTCAGGAGCGTGGTGCCGCCCTTGAGTGTGGCGGCCTTGGCGGCGTTCCGCTGTCGATGACCAGCAGGTTGTAGACGGAGGCCGCACTGGTGTACGCGTTGTTGTCGATCACTGTGGCCTGGACGAACACCGACTGGTTGGGGTTGGCCCCATGGCAGGGGCCCTGCGTGGGGTCCGTGGCCGTCAGGGTGTAGGGGGTCGCCAGACCCTGGGGGCTGAGCGGACTGGCCGGCACGCTCAACGTGCAGTTCTGGTTGCCGTGCACGGGCAGACCCAGCAGGGACCTGCCGGCCTACCAGTGGTTGCCGAAGACCGTGGTGGAGGGACTCGGCATCGGAACGGTGGTCGGCGTGGTGGTTCGACTCGGGGTGGTGGTCCGACTCGGGGTGGTGGCCGGCGTGGCGGTGGGGCTCGGGGCGCCGGTCGGCACGGTGGTGGGGCTCGGGGCACCCGCTTGCGGGCAGCCGAGGCTGGTGAGCGACGCGGCGAGGCGCCGGGTGAGGAAGTCGAAGAGGCTCCGGCCGGCCTGCGGGGACGGCGCGCTGACGGTGAACTCCTTGTCCAGGTTGATGCGTTGGGTGCCGAAGGTGGCGAGGTTCATGCAGTACGCCTTGAGATCGCCCTTCGCGGCACCGCCGACCGTGGGCGGCTCTCCTCCCGCGGGGGAGGGACCGGTCGTGGCCGGGCTCTGCTGGTTGGCCTCGGCCCCCATGGGGCTCTTGACGGGAACCAGCGCGATGGGCGAGGGCTGGAAGTTGGCTGCCTGGAGTTCGTCGAGGGCGAGTGCGGTGACCTTGTTGCCGGGGTCGGCGAGATCGGGGACGGTCCACGGGGTGCAGCCGAGCGCCGGGTCCTCGAAGTGGACGAGCAGGTAGTTGTCGCGGGCGGCGAGCGGTGCGACGGCTGCGTGGATCAGGCTTCCGCTGTGCAGCCTGCCAGTGTTGTCGGCAGTCTTCTGAGCCGTCCTGCCGTCCGCGGTCGTCACGTACTCGGTGGTGACGTTGCCGCTGCGGTCATGTCCGACCAAGCCCGTGTCGCGGACGGTCGGGCACGGCTCTCCGTCACGGGCGGTGCCCAGCCGTGGCACGGTGAGCCTGCCCGTGTGCTGGGCGGAGGCGGCTGCCGTGAAGAACGCGGGGGCGTTGCAGGAGGCGAACTGACCGCGCGGCTGCGTCGGGGACGGCCCGATGCACTTCCCGGCGGCGGTCTGGCCCGTCAGCTTGAGGGCGGCTCCGTTGAAGCTGAACCAGATGCCGACCACCGCGTCCACCGGCAGTGCGGGGACCACGGGGCTGACGGCGGGCTCGCTCCCCTTGTCGACTACCAGGGGGTTGTAGACGGAGACCGCACCGCTGGCCGGGTCGAGCACGGTGGCCTGGACGAACGCCGCCTGGCCGGAATTGGACTCGCGGCAGGGGCCCTTCTCGGGGTCGGTGGCAGTCAGGGTGTAAGGAGCTGCCAGGCCGCGAGCGGTGAGCGGGTCAGCCGGCACGGCAAGGGTGCAGTTCGGGTTGGCCCGGGCGCCCGGCGGGGCGACGGGAACGGTGTCAGCGAAGGAGACGCTGAGCAGGGACGCGCCGACGGCGAGGATGCCGCCGAAGGTGAGGCTGGCTCTGGTCACCCGGCGACGCCCGGCCGACGAGTGGTGTTTGCCTGACTTTCGAATCATGCGAATTCCTCTGTTCGAGCGGCGGCTGCCTGGAACGCGCGGCAGGAGGCGAGGCGCTGGGCCACGGTTGGTGGCTGGCCGGTCGCTGCTGGTGCATGCGGCGGGAAACCGCGGGAGAATGCCGGTTCGCGGTTCGGAAAGGATCGCCGACGGCACCGATCGTACGGACTCTCCGGGGCTGAAAACCCATGCCGTGAAAGCCCCTAACCAACACATAAGGTTCCACTCATCGACGGCACCGATCCGGTGGCGAAGCAGGACCTGAGGGCCTCCTTAGCGGTGGCGAAAGTTTCCGGGCCGTGGTTCTCCACGAGATCGGCTCGGCCTAGGCTCGGGCTCACCCGGCCGTCGGGAGGGGCCGAGACCGGCCCTCCACCGGAATCCGCCAGACAGCGCCGCCCGCCGTTGGCACCGTGTTCCCACGGCCCGCCTGACACCGTGAGGATGATCCCGTGAACGATCTGACCAAACCGTCGCTCCTGGCCAGCACCGATGGGGGCGCCGAACTCCGCCTCGTACTCCAGCTGGACTGGAGCGACGTCGCCGAACTAGGCCGCCTGGCAAGCAAGTTGGCCGCTAAGCTGCAACGCCCCGTCAGCCTCGACGAGGCGGCGAGCCATCAGCTGAGCAGGCGCCCGGAGGCCAACCAGACCCGGCGCGGCGAGGTCGACTCCGACAAGGACACCCCAGTCAAGAACACCCCGGCGGTGCTTCCGGTCCGCGCAGCCGTCGAGCACTCCCGCCAGGCCATCGGTGCCGCAGGGCGACCGACCGGGCCTGCGCCGGCGGCGGAGTACGCCGCGCAGGCAGCCCGACACGCGACGCCGGCCCCGGCGTGAGCCACCCACGCGCCGGGACGACGTCAGTGATCGTATGAGTGGCACGGCGCCCAAACCGTCGCGAGCAGGATCCCTTCATGAACCCCTAAGGTTCCGCTGAGCTTCCGTCCGATGCTTCCCGGCCCCTGGGCCGGTTGGTCCGGGGCAGCGAGCGCCACGGCCCGGCGCGACCCCGACAACACCGTGAACGGGCTGGCCGCTCCTATCGGTTGGAGACGCTCTGGACCTGCTCGAGAAGTCGGCTACGGTGTGCGCCATGACGTCCGTCCTCGTCGTCGAAGACGATCCCGCGATTCGAACTTCCCTGATAGAGGTCCTCACCAGCCATGGACTTCTGGTGCGTAGTTCTCCCGACGGCTTCGGTGCGCTGCGCGAGATCACCCAGTGGCAGCCGGACGCGGTCGTGCTCGACCTGGGCCTGCCCGACCTGGACGGCGCCGACGCGCTACGGATGATCCGCGGCCTGTCCCAGGTCCCGGTCCTGGTGGCCACCGCCCGCGACGACGAGTCGGAGATCATCAAACTGCTCAACGCGGGAGCCGACGACTACCTGGTCAAGCCCTTCTCCGGCGGGCAGCTCGTAGCCCGCCTGACCGCCGTGCTGCGACGCTCCGCCACTCTCACCGGCGCGCCCGGCGACGTCGGTGCGCCGTGCGGCGCGCCCGATGCGAGCCATGCCCCCATGGTCACCGGCGAGTTGCGGATCGACCCGCTGGCACGAACCGTCCATCTCGCCGGCCGGGAAGTGGGCCTGACGCGCCGCGAGTTCGACCTGCTGGCCTTCCTGGCCCGGAACGCCGGACGGGTCGTCTCCAAGCGACAGCTCCTCGCCGAGGTGTGGCGCCAACCGTACGTGGAGGAGCAGACCGTCGACGTGCACCTGTCCTGCCTGCGCCGAAAGCTGGGCGAACGGGCGTCCCGGCCCCGCTACCTGCACACCGTGCGGGGTGTCGGTGTGAAGCTGGTATCGCCCTCATGAGAGCCACCCTCGCCATGGTCGCTCTGGTGGCAACCTCCATGGTCGCTGTCGCCTTCCTGGTCCCCCTCGCCCTGCTGCTGCGCACCCAGGTGAAGACCCAGGCAACCGTTGTCGCCGAACAGCGGGCCGCGGCGGCGGTACCCGCCCTGGCGTTCTCCGCCCGGCCGACGGACCTGGAACGCGTCGTCGCCCGGTTGGACACGACCGAGCGGCTCGCCATCCATCTGCCGGACGGCCAGGTCATCGGAACCGCCCGCGCGTCCTCGGCGATGGTTGACCGCGCCGTCCGCGATCGGGAGCCCGTGACCGGTGACATCCTCGGCGGATGGGAGTACCTGCAACCTGTGCTCCTGGACCAGGACCGGGTGGCGGTCGTCGAGGAGTTCGTCCCGCAGGCCGAGCTGAGCCGTGGGGTGGCCAGAGCCTGGACCGTCATGTCCCTCCTGGCCGCCTCGCTGGTGCTCGGCTCCGTCCTGGTGGCCGACCGTCTCGCGGCGCGCGTGGTGCGCGCCTCCCGCAGGCTCTCCGAGGCCTCGGCCGCCCTCGGCGCCGGCGAACTGGATGTCCGGGTGGAGCCGACAGGGCCCCCGGAGCTCCGCGCCGCCGGCCTGGCTTTCAACAGCATGGCCGACCACATCACACAGCTCCTGGCGACAGAACGTGAGTTGGTCGCCGATCTGTCCCATCGGCTGAGGACTCCCCTGACGGCGCTGCAGCTCGCGGCCGAACGGATCGGCCCGGTCCAGGGCGCCCCCCGGATGACCGCCGCGATCCACCACCTGGAGTCCGAACTGGACTCGATCATCCTTGCCGCCCGGACTCCCCTGTCCACAAGGTCGATGAGCGCCGACCGCGGCTCGGGGCCGCTGGAGGCCGGGACCGCCCGCCCCGGTCAGCGGTTCAACGAGGCGTGTCAGGTGTCCGACCTGGCCAGGCACCGGGTCAGTTTCTGGTCGGTGCTGGCCGAGCAGCAGGGCCGACTGTGCACGTTCGAGGCGACCGACGAACCGACGCCCGTACGACTGCGGGAGGACGACCTCACCGCCGTCGTCGACGCCTTGGTGGGCAACGTCTTCCGGCACACACCCCAGCGGGCCGGCTTCGCGGTGAGCGTGCAGCGGACGGCACAGAGCGTAGTCCTGGTGGTCGAGGACGCCGGACCCGGTATCGAGGACCCGGCCAACGCGCTGTCCCGCGGCGTCAGCACAGGCGGGTCCACCGGCCTCGGGCTGGACATCGCCCGCAGTGCTGCAGAATCGACCCGAGGCCACGTGCGGGTGCTGCGCAGCGAGTTGGGAGGGGCGCGGGTGGAGGTGGAGCTCGGCCTGGCCTCGGATCCGCGCCGCACCCTCGGCGGGCGCTGGCGCCACCGGCATCGGCGGGCCGCGGAGACCCGACGCCTCAGCCAGTAGGCCTGAGCCCCTGCCGGACGAGCAGCCGGGCGCGGGCGGGTCCGCCTCCGTCGCCGCGCCTTCACGCCATTCGCCCGGGGCGGCTTGGCGGCCGGGAGCCGGTCTTCGATCCTCCCGATGACCCGTCATGTCGTCAGCAGCCCTCTGCCCACCCGGGCTCCGGTCCCACGTCCACGATGTCTCGTGGAACAGTCGCCCATCATCCCTCGACAACTCGAGTTCGTGTCAACGATCACGGCGAGAAGGAGTCGAAATCAGCACAAGAACAACCATGTTGACAATATGTCAGCTAAGCCTCTGGTCATTCATCACGAATGCGCCGGTAGGGTCTTGACTCCAGATGTCCGGCGCGACCAATATCCTCTACCGACGGGTAGGAGTGATGATCACAGGAGATATCGACAGTCGCGTGACAGGGCGCCGGACGATCCCGGCATCGACCCGGTCCTCACGGCGGGAATTTCCCACGGGCGTCTTTCCGGTGCGACGCACACGCACGGGGCCCTGGTTCGTCGACGTGCGTGCCGCAGCGCCCACCCCGCTCTCTGTGTTGTCCTTTCGACTGCGTAACCCCAGGGTGATGCGCGAGGAGAAGAGATGTCAGACACGGTGGCCACAGCACTCGCGGATGCCGAACTCGCACGCCGTATCCGTGACGGACACAAGCGGGACCGGGCCGCGGTCGAGGAGATCACCGGCCGCCACCGCGCCGTCGTGCTTGCCTATGCCCGCCAGTGCTGCACGGAGCACCGAGCCGCGGAGAAACTCACGGACGAGGCTTTCGAACGGACGCTAGCAGCCGTCCGCACCGGGGCAGGACCCACGGAAGGTTGGCGCCCGTACCTGCTGGCGGCGACGCGCCGAGCCGCCGCCGGCTGGGCCGGCACCGAGCGTGGCTCGACGCTGTCCGCCGGCTTCACCGCATGGCTCACGACCCTGCCCCACCCGAATCCGGCGGATCCCTCGGCCCAGGCGGCGGCCGAGTCGGACTCGCTCATGGTCCGGGCCTTCCAGAGCCTGCCGCAGTCCCAGCAGGCCGACCTGTGGCACTACGTGGAAGAGGTGGCCGAGTCACCGGACTCCCTGCAGTCGCACCCGACGGCAACGCCGCTTGCCGGGATCGAGCCGCGACCCGAGACAGCGGCTCGACGCCGTCTCCACGACGCCTACCTCCAGACGTACATCGCACGGGCTCGCAACCGGTCCTGCCGACATCTGGCCGTCCGGATGGCCGACGGCGTACAACGCTCTCCCCAGAGCGAGGCGAAGGACGTCGACCGCCACCTCAGCCGCTGCGCCAGCTGCGCGCGTGCCCGCATGGAACTCACCGCCATCCACACCTGGCAGCGCCCCGTCCTCCTTCGTGCGCTGCTCCTGTGGTCGGGCGAGCCGTCGTCGGCCCCGCCTGCCACGGCCTGTCCGCCGCCGCAGGCCACCGCAGCTCCTTCCGCACCGCGTCCGCGCGCGCGCAGACCACGGGCGCCCCGGCCGCACGCGGGCGAGGCACGGGTCGGCGGCCGACGTGCCTTGGCGTACTCCGTCGCGGCAGGCATCGGGGCAACGGCAGCGTTCGTGGTCGCCGCCGTCGTCCTCGCGACAGTCGAAGCCGCCGGAGCACACTCCCCCCCGACCGAGACCGCACTCGTCCCGTTCACCGCGTCCTCGGCATCGACCGCGAGCCACGCGTCCACGCCGGCCACCTCGGCGTCAGCCACGCTGCCCGCCGCCGCGCCGGTCCCCCCGCCCTCGGCCACCGTCCCCGCCCCGGCGGTCACCGCCGCACCGTCGCCCAGCGGACCGGTCGGTCTCCAGCTCATCAACCTGAGTTCGGGGCTCTGCGTAGGCATCGCCGATCCGACCACCTCCGCCCTCCAGCTCCAGCCGTGCACGGTCAGCGGCTCCCAGGGCTGGGAACGCCTGCCTGCCGGCCGGGACACCTACCAGCTCCGCAACACCGGCACGGGAAACTGCCTCGACGGGACCACCGGCGGCGGAAACGTCGTCACGGTCGTTCTCCAGTCCTGCCGGTCCGACTCGGACCGAGCAGAGCAGCTGTGGAGGTTCGCCCCAGGCCCGGGCCCCGGAACGTTCCGGCTGTGGCTTCTGCCACCGGTGCCGTCGAGTGACTACCCCGCGCACCTGCTCGGCCCGCAGAACTGGCCGGACAACGATCCGCCGCACGTGGGATCGGTCCTCGTGCAACTTCCCAACTACTACAACTCGAACAGCTTTCTCTTCACCATGGGGTGACACCGTACCCCCGACGGGATCTCCTCCCGAGCCCGTTGGCCCACCCCGGCGAGAGTGCCTCTCGCCGGGGTCGTTCGTTCACCCGACACCGGATCATGCCGAGGGAGAGGGTGGCCGCTTCCTATTCCCGCCCCATGACCACACCCGCATGTCCACTACTCACGGTGAGCCGCCAGGTGCTGCGCGGTCACCCTGTCGAGGAACTGGCAACGGCCTCCGAGCATGCGCTGGCGGTCGTCGTCGGACGACGAGGCCGGGGCGGTTTCACCGGGATGCGGCTCGGCTCCGTCCCGCACGGCCTGCTGCACCGAGCCCACTGCCCGGTCGTCACCGTGCCGGCATCCGGCGGGTGCTGAAAACAGCTTCGGCGGACGATGTCGAGATCCTTCGGACTGAGGACGTCCAAGTCGGCCGACGCGGGCCGACCCGGACGTCACGATCAGACGAGGTCGAACCGGTCGAGGTTCATCACCTTGTCCCACGCCGCGACGAAATCGTTCACGAACTTCTCGTTCGCGTCATCGCTCGCGTAGACCTCCGCGAGCGCGCGCAGCTCGGAGTTCGACCCGAAGACGAGGTCGACACGGCTGCCGGTCCACTTGACCTCGCCCGTGGCCGCGTCGCGACCCTCGAACGTGTTCGCGTCTTCGGATGTCGCCTTCCACGTCGTGCCCAGGTCGAGCAGGTTGACGAAGAAGTCGTTGGTCAGAGAACCAGGGGTTGCGGTGAAGACGCCGAGCGGCGACTGCTGGTAGTTCGCGCCCAGGACTCGGAGGCCACCGACGAGGACCGTCAGCTCGGGGGCACTCAGGGTCAGCAGGTTCGCTCGGTCGATCAGCAGGTACTCGGCCGACAGGCGGTTGCCCTTCCCGAGGTAGTTGCGGAACCCGTCGGCGGTCGGCTCGAGCGCGGAGAACGACTCCACGTCGGTCTGCTCCTGCGACGCGTCCACGCGACCCGGCGTGAAGGGGACCTCGACGTCGAAGCCGGCGTCCTTGGCGGCCTGCTCGACGGCGGCAGCACCGGCGAGCACGATCAGGTCGGCGAGCGAGACCTGCGTGCCGCCGGTCCGGGCCGCGTTGAAGGCCTCCTGGATCCCTGTCAGGGTGCGCAGCACCGTCGCCAGCTGGTCGGGGTCGTTGACCTCCCACCCGCTCTGCGGCTGGAGGCGGATGCGCGCGCCGTTGGCACCGCCGCGCTTGTCGCTGCCGCGGAAGGACGAGGCCGACGCCCACGCGGCGGACACGAGCTGGGACACCGACAGGTCCGAGGCGAGAATCCGGCTCTTGAGGTAGGCGATGTCCTCGGCGTCGACGAGCTCGTGCGTCACCGCGGGCAGCGGGTCCTGCCACAGCAGCGGCTCGGTCGGGACCTCCGGGCCGAGGTAGCGCACGACCGGGCCCATGTCGCGGTGGGTCAGCTTGAACCAAGCGCGGGCGAAGGCGTCGGCGAACTCGGCCGGGTTCTCGTGGAAACGCCGGGAGATCTGCTCGTAGACCGGGTCGATCCGGAGCGAGAGGTCGGTCGTCAGCATGGTCGGGGCGTGGCTCTTGGAAGCGTCGTGGGCGTCGGGCACGGTGCCGGCCCCGGCGCCGCCCTTCGGCCGCCACTGGTTGGCGCCGGCGGGGCTCTTGAACAGCTCCCACTCGTAGCCGAACAGGGTGTCGAAGAAGCTGTGGTCCCACGTGATCGGGGTGCTCGTCCAGACGCCCTCGAGACCGCTGGTGATCGCGTCGCCACCCTTGCCGGTGCCGAAGGAGTTCTTCCAGCCGAGGCCCTGCTGCTCGATCGGGGCGGCCTCGGGGTCGGGGCCGACGCTCTCCGCCGGGCCCGCGCCGTGGGTCTTGCCGAAGGTGTGACCGCCCGCGATCAGGGCGACCGTCTCCTCGTCGTTCATCGCCATCCGGCGGAACGTCTCGCGGATGTCGCGGGCCGCAGCGAGCGGGTCCGGGTTGCCGTTCGGGCCCTCGGGGTTGACGTAGATGAGGCCCATCTGGACCGCGCCGAAGGGGTCCTCCAGCTCCCGGTCGCCGCTGTAGCGCTCGTCGTCGAGCCAGGTGGTCTCGGGACCCCAGTAGACATCCTCATCGGGCTCCCAGACGTCCGCACGGCCGCCGCCGAAGCCGAAGGTCTTGAAGCCCATCGACTCCAGGGCGACGTTGCCGGCGAGGATCATCAGGTCGGCCCACGAGAGGCTCCGGCCGTACTTCTTCTTGACCGGCCACAGCAGGCGGCGGGCCTTGTCCAGGCTCGCGTTGTCCGGCCAGCTGTTGAGAGGGGCGAAGCGCTGCTGGCCGGCCCCGCCACCGCCGCGGCCGTCGCTGATCCGGTAGGTGCCCGCGCTGTGCCATGCCATCCGGATGATGAGCGGGCCGTAGTGGCCGAAGTCGGCGGGCCACCAGTCATGCGAGGTGGTCAGCGCCTCCGCGATGTCCCGCTTCACCGCCGGGAGGTCGAGGGTCCTGAATGCCTCGGCGTAGTCGAACTCCTCGCCGAGGGGGTTGGCCACGGCGGGGTTCTTGGCGAGGATCTTCAGGTTGAGCCGTTCGGGCCACCACTGGCGGTTTCCGCCGCCCTGAGTCGGGTGCGGGGCGCGCTCGTGCGCGACAGGGCAGCCGCCTTCGCCCTCGGTCTTGGCGTCTACGACGATTGCGTCATGGTTCTCAGACATGGGAATCCTTCCGGACCTGGCGGATCACGATGCTAAGGAACTGCGGGCGGTGGAACGGTCGAGGCACAGGCCCCAGTGGATGACCTCGGCCTCGTCGATCAAGAAGCCATGGTCGTCGGACACGGTCAGGCGGGGCTTTGCCGACCCCGCAGTCGACGTCAGTGGCCACAGCGCACGACCGGCACACGACGTGGTTGTCCCCGACGCTCCCTTCGAACCGAGCCGGGCTGCCAGCTGGTTCGATCCGGCGCACGAGTCCGCGGCGGTGAGCGCGTGGAGGGCCTCACAGACGACTTGAAGGGAGATATGGCACGCGCGACCGCACACCCCGGAGGCGATCACCTCGAAGCCGGGGTGGTCGCCGTCACGGACGGTCTCGAGCAGCGCGACCCGGGCGCCCGTCACCCGCAGGCCGGCACCGCGCAGCTCCTCGGCGGTGGCCGTCACGCCTCTCTCCTGCCGTACTGGGGAATTCCCATCCTTGGCTATCACCAAAATCGATCCTACGGTTGACAAGATCTAAGTCAAGAAGCACGTCAGACTCTTATTCGAGATCAAACGCGCGATGCCTGACACGACGTATCGGCCGACACTGATGATCGTCGTGCATGGCGCCGCGACTGAGGACGACCGTGGCACCCTGAGCAGCCTCACTTCACGGATCCCGCCATGGCTCCCTGGACGAAGAACCGCTGGAAACAGAGGAACACCACCACGGGGACCAGGAGGGACAGGAACGCGCCGGATGCGAGGATGTCCAGGTTGCTGCCGAACTGCCGCATCTGGGACTGCAGGTAGACGGTCAGCGGTTGCGAGTCGTTACCGGCGAAGATCAGTGCGACCAGCATGTCGTTCCACACCCAGAGGAACTGGAAGATGCACAGCGAGGCGACGGCCGGTGCGGCGAGCGGCAGAGCGAGGGTGCGGAAGATCCGCCACTCCCCGCAGCCGTCCACCCGCGCCGCCTCCAGCAGTTCCGCCGGGATCTCCAGAAAGTGGTTGCGCATCAGGAACACGGCAAACGGCAGCCCGTATCCCACGTGGAACAGCACCACACCGGGGATGGTGCCGAACAGCCCGACGGCGCCTTCGAGTTTGGCGACCGGGATGAGGCCGACCTGGACCGGGACTACCAGCAGCCCGACCACCGCGAGGAAGACGCCGTCCCGACCTGGGAAGCGCATCCAGGCGAAGGCGTACCCGGCGGCTGCGGCGATGGAGACCGTCAGCAGGGTGGCAGGGACGCTGATGAGCACGGTGTTCCACAGTGCCTTGGGCACATCGCCGCCACCCAGCAGGGCACTGTAGTTCTGCAGGGTGAGCTGGCCGGGCCGGGCCAGTGCCGTCCACCAGCCGCCGGTGGCGGTGAGCTGCTTCGGCCGCAGCGATGAGATCAGCAGGCCGACGGTGGGCACCAGCCAGGCCACGGCCGCCACGATCAGCACAGCCTGGACCAGGCCACTGCGGGTGAGGGCGGCGAGCCGGGTCGTGATCGGCACGGCGGGCCGACCGGCGGGAGCCGGCTGCGGGGTGGTCGTGACCGGCGCGGCGGTCCGCCCGGCCGGAGCCGGCTGCGTGGTAGTCATGATCGGCTCCCTCGGAAGCGTCGGATGTTGAGGAGCATGACCGGGACGACGAGAAGCAGTAGCAGGACGCTGAGTGCGCTGCCGAGGCCCTGGTCGTTGCCGCCCCCGAACGAGACCAGGTAGAGCCGGAGCGCGAGCACGTCGGCGTTCTGCTGCACCGGCCCGGGCGCGATGATGTAGACGAGGTCGAAGATCTTCATCACGTTGATGACCATGGTGATGAACACGACGCCGAGGACCGGGGCGAGTTGGGGCACGGTGATGCGGCGGAAGATCTGCCATTCGCCCGCGCCGTCGATCCGGGCCGCCTCGATCGTCTCGCGTGGCAGGTTGGCCAGGCCCGCGCCGATGATGACCATGGCGAAGCCGGCCCAGATCCAGGTGTAGGCACCGATGATCGCCGGGGTGACGAAGCTGGGGCCGAGCCAGTCGATGCCGCGGTAGGGGGCGGCGAAGTCTGCGGCAGGCAGGACCACCGAGGTGGTGGCGGACGGAGCGGCAGAGAACCGGAAGGTGCCGTCGTCTGCCGTGGTCGTGGTGGCGATCGTCCGTGCGCCGTCGCGGAGTTGGACCTCGATACCGGGCAGGCCCTTCTTCCCGGGGTCCAGCTGCCCGGGGTGACCGCCGCCGCCCGGGACGAAGTCCAGAAACACCGTGCCGCGGACCCCGTCACCGCCGGCGGGCCGGGCCGCCCGGGCGGTGGCCGGGAGCGCGCCGGGCTGTACACCGACAAGCGGCAGCAGCGCGGTGCCCGTGGCGGCCGACGCCTGGACGTCGCCGCCTTCGGCCCGTTCCAGGCCGGCCCCGGGGCGCGGCCGGGCGCCCGGATAGGACGGCTGGTCGGTGAAGGTGTCGTGAACGGAGACCGCGGCGGCGTTGAGCACGCCGCGCTGCGGGTCCGCGTCGTACACCATGCGGAAGATGATTCCGGCGGCGAGGAAGGAGATCGCCATAGGCATGAAGACGAGCAGCTTGAACGCGGTGGCCCAGCGGATCTTCTCGGTCAGCACCGCGAACACCAGGCCGATCGCGGTCACCAGTGCCGGGGCGACGGCGACCCAGATGGCGTTGTTGCGCACGGCGGTGAGGGTGGCGCTGTCGGTGAAGGCGGCACTGTAGTTGTCCAGCCCGACGAAGCGGTGGCCGGTGGCGTCGAAGAGGCTGCGCGCCACGGAGTAGCCGATGGGATAGACAACGAGGGCGCCGAGCAGCAGCAGGGCGGGCAGGACGAAGAGCAGGGCGAGGCCCCGGTGGCGCCGGAGCGCGCCACCGGATGCCCGGTCCCCGCGGGGTGAGCGCAGTGACATCGTGGATCAGCCCTTGTACGCCTTGGCCGCGTCGGCTTCGAGCTTCGCCGCGGCACCCTGGACGTCGGAGGGGTTGGCGAGGAAGTCCTGGAGGTCCTTCCACTCGCCCTGGCCCGCGGTGCCGCCGAACGCGGCGGGGGCCTGGTCCGACATGTCGAAGCGGAACGCGTCGCCGGCGTCGATCACCGACTCGGCGAACTGCCTGGTGGTGTCGTCCGGGTAGACGGACGGGTCGACTGCCTTGTTGGGCGAGATGAACCCGCCGGCCTTGGCCCAGACGGCCGCGGCCTCGGGGCCGGCCAGGAACTCGACGAACTTCTGCGCGGCCTCGGGGTGTTTGGCGCCCTTGAGGACGACCGCCGCGTCACCCGCGCCCATCACCGGGGCCTTGCCGCCGTCCACGGCGGGGAAGGGGAACACCTTGGCGTCCGTGCCGACCTGCTTCTTCAGCTCGGAGGCTATGACACCGCCGACGAAGTCGCCCTCGTAGGTCATGGCGGCCTTGGGCTGTGGTCCGAAGACCTGCTGGACCGAGGTGGGGAAGTCGGTCTGCAGCGCGCCCTGCCCGCCACCCGCGACGAGCTGCTGGTCACCGAAGACCTTGCCAAGCGTGGTCAGGGCCTTGATGACCGACGGGTCGGTCCAGGGGATCTCGTGCCTGGCCAGCTTGTCGTAGAGCTCGGGGCCGGCCTGGGAGAGATAGACGTTCTCGAACCAGTCGGTCAGCGGCCAGCCGGCCTGACCGGCGATCGAGAAGGCCGGGGTGCCGGAGTCGGAGAGCGTCCGGCCGGCCTTGAGCAGGTCGTCGAAGGTGGCCGGGGGCTGGACTCCGGCGTTCTGGAAGGCAGTGGTGCCGTACCAGATCGTCGACTTGTCGGCGGCCTTGAAGTAGAGGCCGTACTGGGTGCCGTTGACGGTGCCGAGGCTGGACCAGATGCCGGCGTAGTTCTTCTTCGCGGCGCCGGTGACGGCGGGCGAGAGCGGCGCCAGCCAGCCCTTGTCGGCGAACTGCTTGATCACGCCGGGCTGGGCCACCATGACGACGTCCATCGGGTCGCCACCCTCGATCTTGCTGCCGACCACCGTGGAGAGGTTGTCGCCAGTGGAGGTGTAGCTGACAGTGGCACCGGTCTTCGCGGTGAAGGCGTCCAGCACCTTCTTGAAGTTCTCCTGCTCGGTACCGCTCCACACGGCGGCGACGGTCAGGGTCTGTCCCTTGAGCTCCTGGGTGGTGGACTCACCCTCGCTGCCGCCACCGCTGCTGCCGCAGGCGGTTGCGGTGGCGGCCAGGACGACGGAGGCGGCGAGGGCGGGAAGGGTGCGGCGGAGTCTCATCGTCGAGTCTTCCTTCATGGTGTGGGTGGGGGATGGATCGTCAGATCTGTTCGGTTGCGGGGGCGCCGATCCACCAGGCGGCGGTGGCGGGCGCCAGGGTGCCCTCGTCACACGGACCGCTGGCCAGCAGGGGCGGACCGGGGACCGGGGCGGCCGCGGGGGTGTCACCGAAGTTGACGGCGCACACCAGGCCCTCGCCGCGGACGAACGCGAGCACGCCGGGCGGGGTCTCCAGCCACCGCAGCGTGCCCTCGCCGAGTTGAGGGAGCTCACGGCGCAGCTGCAGGGCGGTGCGGTAC
Organism: Kitasatospora sp. GP82; assembly: GCF_029892105.1. Taxonomy (GTDB): domain Bacteria; phylum Actinomycetota; class Actinomycetes; order Streptomycetales; family Streptomycetaceae; genus Kitasatospora. Next base: position 78,725 of record NZ_JARZAJ010000020.1, read on the forward strand.
AGCTGGAACACGGACGCGGTGTCGGTCCGCTGCCGCTCGGCCGTGTGGTCGGCGAACGAGGGCGGCTGCGGCAGCCAGGGGGCGGCCGGGCTGTCCGGCGGGCTGAACCCGAACGGGGCCTCGGTCCCGGACCAGGGAAGCGGTATCCGGCAGCCGTCGCGGACCCCGACCCGGCTGCCGGTGCGACGGAAGATCGGGTCGGTGATCAACTCGTCCGGCAGGTCGAGGACTTCGGGCAGCCCGAGCTCCTCGCCCTGGTAGAGGTACGCGGCTCCGGGCAGGGCCAGCATCAGCAGGGCGGCAGCCGTCGCCCGGGCGGGGCCGCCGGCGGGATCCTCACCCGCGAACCGGCTCGCCGTACGGACCTGGTCGTGGTTGTTGAGCACCCAGGTGACGGTCGATCCGGTGGCGGCGATGTCCCGCACGGCATCGTCGATGACCCGGTGGAAGTGCGCGAGGTCCCATGGTGCGTGCAGCAGGTGGAAGAAGAAGGCCTGGTGCAGCTCGTCGGGGCGGACGTACAGCGCCTGCTCCGACGGCGTGGGCACGGACGCCTCGCCGACCAGCAGCCGCTCGTGCCCGTCGCGGGCGGTGTACTCCTCGCAGATCGCCCGCCAGCGACGCCAGACCTCGTGCACCTCCGGCTGGTTCCAGGCCAGCGGGTTGACCGAGTCGCGGGTGCGCTCGTCCACGTCCGGATCGGGCGAGTCCGGCAGCTCGGGATGCTTGAACAGCCCGGCCGCCACGTCGATCCGGAAGCCGTCCACGCCGCGGTCCAGCCAGAACCGCAGCACCTCCTCGAAGTGGGCGGCGACGTCGGGGTTGCGCCAGTTGAAGTCCGGCTGCTCCGGGGTGAACAGGTGGAGGTACCACTGGCCGGGCCGGCCGTCGGCCGCGGTGACCCGGGTCCAGGCCGGGCCGCCGAACATGGCCCGCCAGTTGTTGGGCGGCAGCTCCCCGCCCTCGCCGCGCCCGTCGGCGAAGTGGAACCGTGCCCGCTCGGGGCTGCCCGGGCCGTTGGCCAGCGCCTTCTGGAACCACGGGTGCTGGCTGGAGCAGTGGTTCGGGACTACGTCCAGGACCAGCTTCAGGCCGAGCATCCGGCAGTCCGTCACCAGACGGTCGAACTCGGCGAGGTCGCCGTAGACGGGGTCGACGGCGCAGTGGTCGGCGATGTCGTACCCGTGGTCGTGCTGGGGGGAGACGTAGAACGGGTTGAGCCAGACGCCGTCCACACCCAGCCGTCTCACGTACGGCAGCTGTTCCCGGACTCCGGCGAGATCGCCGATGCCGTCACCGTCGGCGTCGCGGAAGCTGCGCACGTAGATCTGGTAGATCACGGCGTCGCGCCACCAGGCACGGGTGGCGGGGGTGGTGATGGCGTGTGAACGAGCGCGCGGCACGGTGACCGTGCCGCCGTCGGGGAGGGTGTGGGTGGTCATCTCGCTACTCCAACGGTTATGCATTCGCGTTAGGTATAGCAGGCAGAGATGGCCCGTGTTAAGCCCCGGAGACATCCAGATTTCTCAGAGGTAATCGAGGGAGCGCCCGGATCGGGCATAGATTCGTGTTAGGTATCCCGGGGATCCTGCGGCCGAGCCCGGCTCAGCCGACGATGGCGCGCAGGTCGGCGGCCAGCCGGGGCAGCGCCGCCTCGGTGGTCCGGCGGCCGGACACGACCTCGAACGCCGTCTCACTGAACGCGAGGCTCAGCTGCTGGTACTGCGGAACGCAGGGGCGTGCCCCTGCCGCCAGGACCGCCGTGCGCAGCACGGGCAGGTACGGGAACCGGGCCGTCAGCTCCGGATCCGCGTAGAGATCCGCCCAGACCGGCGGGAGCCCTCCCTCGGTCAGGACGCGGTACTGCGCCCGACGGCTCGTCAGGTACGCGATCAGCGCTCGTGCGGTGCGCTGCCGTCGGGAGAACCGGCTGACCGCCAGCCCCGACCCGCCCAGCACACCGCTGCCGGGCCCGTTCGGACCGGGCAACGGCACCACACCGAAGCGTCCCGCGACCGGCGAACCGGCTTCACCGACCGCGTGGTAGACGTACGGCCAGTTCCGCAGGAAGAGCAGGCCGCCCCGGCCGAACGCCTCGCGGGACTCCTCCTCGCGGTAGCCGAGCACCTCGGTGGGGATCCAGCCGTCGCGCAGCCCCCCGGCCAGGAACTCCAGCCCGGCCCGGGCCTGCGGGCTGTCGACCACCACCGATCCGTCGCCGGCCAGGAGGTCCCCGCCGGCCGAGCGGATGGCCTCCAGCGCGTTGACGGCGAGCCCCTCGTACGGGCTCAGCTGTCCCGCGTACCCGGACAGCCCGTGGGCGGGAGCCAGTGTCCTCGCCTGCCGCGCCAGTTCGGCCCAGGTGGCGGGCGGCTGCTCGCCCGCAGCGGCCAGCACATCACTGCGGTAGTACAGCAGGGGGGCGTTGGCGACGAACGGCACCGCGTACAGCCGGCCACGGAAACGGCCCGTCCGCACGACCGGCGGCAGGAAGCGGTCCAGCGCGAAGTCCGACTCGTCCAGCGGTACGGTCCAGCGCCGGGCCGCGAACTCGGCCGTCCACACCACATCGAGGTTGAGTACGTCAAAGCGGCTGCCGCCGCCCGACAGCTCTCCGGCAAGCTGTGCGTGCACCTCGTCCGCCGCCTCGGGCAGCTCGACCAGCTCGGCCGGCTGGTCCGGGTGCTCGTCGTTCCAGTCGGCCAGCAGCCCGCGCAGGTAGCGCGTCGTGTCCCGGCCGGTGGCCAGCGTGACCGGCCCGACGCCGTCCGGGTCGCCCGGCGCCGCCGTGCGTCCGTCCAGGCCGTACCAGGCGGACGCACCCCCGGTCGCGAGCACCGCCCCGCCCACCAGCGCGCGCGTGACGCGCCGACGGCCCAGGTCGGGCCCGGTGGGCGGCCGGCTCTCCATGGAACTCCTTCGTCCCGTCGGCGCGGGTGGGCGCCGACGCACGTCCTTTATACGGCCTCCCTGCTGGCCGGTACCCACCTGCCCGTACTGTGTGACCGAGGTGTAACCAGCGAAGAGGAAGAGGTGACGCCCGGTGCGCCAACAGCTGCTGGCCCGGCAGCCCGCCTACGGGTATGAGCTCAAGCAGGGCCTTGAGCAGACCTTCGGCGCAGCGTACCCTCAGCCGAACATCGGCCAGATCTACGTGACCCTGAGCCGACTGGAGAAGTCCGGCCTCATCCGGGGCACCGAGGTGACGCAGGAAGGCAGACCGGACAAGAAGGTCTACGAGATCACCGAGAAGGGCACCGAGGAACTCGCGAACTGGTTCGAGGCGCCGACCGAGGGGCCCAGGGTCAGGGACGAGTTCTTCATGAAGCTCATCCTCGCCGAAGGCACCGACCTCACCGACCAGCTGACGCTGATCAACAACCAGCGCCGGCACTGCATCAACATGATGCGAGGACTCAACAGGCTGGCCGCCACCGAGCGCGGCAACCGGACCTCGCTGCTGCTGATCGAGGGAGCGGTCCTGCACCTGCAGGCCGACCTCGACTGGCTGGAACGTTGCCAGGAGGAGCTCACATGACCGGCGCGGAGCCGACCTCGCCGCCGTTGCTGGCCGCCGGCGCCCTGGTGCGCTCGCACCTCAGCGGCTCAACCCTGATACCCGCCGTCCGCGGCATCAGCCTGCAGATCGACCGGGGCGAGTTCGTCGCCGTGACCGGCCCCTCGGGCGCCGGCAAGTCCACCCTGCTGCACCTCCTCGGCGGTCTGCTCCGGCCCGACGAGGGCGAGCTGTGGCTCGACGGCCGCCGGGTCGACCGTCTCCGCGAGGCCGCGTGGGCCCGGCTGCGCCGGCGTCACTACGGCATCGTCTTCCAGAGCGGCAACCTGCTCTCCGACTTCTCCGTCGCCGACAACATCGAACTGACCGCAGTACTCGCGGGCATGCCCGGCCGCACCGCCCGCGAACGCCGCCGGGAACTCCTGAACGACCTCGGCCTCGCCCACAAGGCCACGGCCGGGCCCGGGGAACTCTCCGGTGGTGAACGCCAGCGCGTCGCCCTGGCCCGCGCCCTGGTGAACCGGCCGCAGCTGCTCCTCGCCGACGAGCCGACCGGCAACCTCGACAGCCGCAGCACCCGCGACGTCCTCGCCCTGCTCGCCCGCTACCACCGGCAGGGCACCACCATCGTGCTGGTCACCCACGACGCCCGGGCGGCGAGCACCGCCGACCGGGTCATCAGCCTCTTCGACGGCCGGATCGCCGACGACGCCCGGGTGGAGGAGCCGCCGGCCGCATGGCAGAGCGCCACCGGAGTCCGCGGCGTCATCGACTTCGGCGGGTGATCCGGTGCGCGCCCTCCTCCGCTGGATCCGGACCGACCTGCGCTCGCACCGTGCTCACGCCCTGCTGATCGTCCTCGCCACCGGCGGCACCGTCGCCGCCCTGCTGCTCGCCGGCGCGCTGCTCGGAGCCGCCGCCGACCCGTGGCAGCGGCAGTTCCGGACCGCAGGATCACCCGACATCAGGATCGACCTACGCCCGCCCGCGGCCACCCCGAGCGGCACCGACGATCCGTCGACCGCCGTGCTCGCCCACGAACCGGGCGTGCTCGCGGTCTCACCACCGCAGCACACCACCGAGACCACCCTGGTCGGTCTGCGCGCCGCCGGCGCCGCCGCACCCACCGGCGCGGCGGACCGCACCGACCGCACCACGCTCGTCCTGCGCGGCGACACCCCGGGTGCACCCCGCCCGCTGCTCCGGTCCGGGACCTGGCTCGACCCCGCCGACGTCCACGGCATCGTGCTCGAACAGTCGGCTGCCGACGCCGCCTGGGCCCGCCCCGGGGATCGCCTGACCGTCCTCGACAGCCACGGCACCCCGATCGACCTGCGAGTACTCGGCATCGCGGACAGCCCCGACCAGCTCCCCAGCCCGGCGGCGGGCTACGACCTCGGCTGGACTCTCCCCGCCACACTCGACCTGGTCCAGCCGGATCGGGCGGTGCACGGCCTGACGCTCGGGCTGCGCCTGGCCAAGCCCTCCGACGCCGGGTACGTGGCCCAGCGCGTGGTCAGCGCCCTCGGTGCCGAGCGGGTGTCCCGGATAACCACCTGGCTGGACGCACGGGCCGCACGGCAACAGGACAACCGGCTCGCCGGCCTGCTGCTCGGCCTCAGCGGCCTGGCCGCGCTGCTCTCCGCCGCCCTCGCGGTGGCCGGTGCGGCGGGCGGGCGGCTCAGGGCCAGGACCGGTGACATCGCCCTGCTCAAGGCGCTCGGCTTCACCGCCGGCCAGGTCGCCCGGATGTTCATCGCCGAACAGCTGCTGCTGGCCGGCACCGGAGTCCTGCTCGGAGCCGGCGGCGCCGCGATCGCCGCACTCGCCGTCCCGGCCCTCGGCGACGGGACCGGCGCGCTCCATCAGCTCGTTCCCGGCGGTACGGCGACCACCGGCGCCGTCATCGCCATCGCCCTCGCGGCCGTCGGGGCCGCCGCCGCACTGCCCGCCCTGCGCGCCGCCCGGGTCGCCCCCGTCCCCCCGCCGGACGGCACGCGGCCACCGGCCATGGCGGCCCGGCCTGTCCGGCTCGGCCTGCTGCGACGTCTGCCACCGGCCCTCGTGCTCGGACTCGGTGGCGTCCTGCGGCAACGCTCGGCCTTGCTCGTGACCGCCGCCAGGCTGACCGTACCGGTCGTCGCCGCCACCCTGGCGCTGAGCACCTGGGCCACGCTCGACGCCGTCACACGACCCGACGGCGGTGTCACGGCCCCGTCCGTCACGGTCCGCCGGACCACCACCGAGCAGACTCCCGGCGACGGACAGCTCGCCGACGCCCTGGCCGCCGACGCCGCTGTGCAGGGCGCCTACCCGGGCACCGAGATCCAGGCCCTCGCGCCCGGCCAGTCCGCGACGCTCACCCTGCGGGCCGTGGGTACCACCGAGGCACCGTATCCGTACACCGTCGTCGAGGGCCGTGCGATCCGCGCGACCGACGAGGCAGTCGCCGGTCAGGGTGCCCTCGACCTGCTCGGCGCCCGGGTCGGCCAGTGGGTGCGCCTCACCACCGGTGGCACCCCGCGCATCCTCCACATCGTCGGACGCGACCTCGAACCGGAACACGGCGGGCGCGTCCTGTCCACCGGCTTCGACACCCTCGACCGGCCCGGCGACCCCGCGCACCCGGACTTCTGGCGCCTGGTCCTGCGCCCCGGCCACAACCCGGCCGAGGTCCAGCGCGACCTTCCCGCCCGCGCCGGCCTTGCCGGGCAGGTGGACGTCCGCCTCCCGTCCGGTCCCGTGACCCGGCCCGGCGCTCTGCGGGTCTGCGTGGTCGGCCTCCTGGTCCTGCTCGCTCTCATCTGCCTGGTCGAGCTGCTGACCACGGCCGCTGCCGGCTTCCTCGAGCGCCGCGGGGATCTCGGGCTGCTCAGGGCGATCGGCCTGACGCCGGGCCAGTCCGCCGTGGTGATGGCCACCCGGGGGACGGCCATCGCCCTGGCCACGGTCGCCGCCGGCTCGGCCGTCGGCATCCCGCTCGTCCGCCGGCTCATCGACCGACAGGGAGAGCTGGGCGGCATCGGCGCAGGCATCGCCCATGGCCCGTCCGCCTGGACGGTCCTCGCCATGGCCGCCATCGGCGCCACGACGGCGGCCGTGCTCTCCGCCCTGCCGGTGCTGCGCGTCGCCCCGTCCGCTCGGACTCGGGACGGCGGTGCCGGGTGCGACCGGGGCTGAGTCCGGCGTGCGCGGGGGACAGCCGTCACCGGACGAAGGCACTCAGTCCTCGACTACCTCAGCCCGATCGCCTACGAGCAGCGATCGGTCTCGCTCAGACGCGCCGCGCAGCACTGGTGTCCACACCCCCAGGGGGAAGCTCCAATGGTTCGTTTGTGGAGTAGTGGTCAGGGCAGACGTGAACCAACGGCTGGGCAACACACGGTTCCCGTACCGCGCTCAGCCTTGAGGCGATCGGAGAGTGGCCAGCTGCGAACGAGGTTGACTGGACCTGATCGCCAACGGTGACGCCGAGTGCGCCAACGCCTCCGTCAGCGGTTACGCCACCGCTCTGCCGCAGCGGACCGCCACCGGCGCCGTACCGGCTGGCACCCGCGGCATCGCCATCGCCTTCCAGCCGGCCCGTGACCCGAGCCGCACCGGCGCCGCGTACAGCGAAGCCTACGCGGACGACCTGGCACTGACCGTCCCCGCCGCCGTCCCCGCCCCAGCCGGTGTACTCCTGGACCACCGAGCCCGGCGCGACGCCGGTGGACCTGCGCGACCGGATCCGCAGCAACCCCGGGGTGTTCGGGCTGCCGGACGTGCCCGCGCTCTGACCGTTCCCCCGCCCGCCGCTGCCGGGCGGCAGGCGGGGTGCGGCCGTTTACCGCCGGGCGCGTGGCAGCGAGGAGCTGAGCTTGGCGCCGAGCGTCGACAGGAAGGCCGGCAGCCGGTCCACCGCGGCCCTGGGGATCGGGGTGGTCTGCACCGTGTCGCGCACCAGGTCCTGCACCACGAGCTTGTACGTGCCGCCGTCCTGGATGAGTTCGGCGGTGTAAAGGAGGGTCTCCATCAACGGTCCTTCGGTCTTCTATCGTCCGGCGGCTGGGGCATGGGAGGACGCCTCGCACAGCCAGTCGGTCCAGGCCTGCTCGGCCCGCTGCTCGTCCACGTCCTTGGCGAACAGGTGGTGGCCCAGCCAGATCGGCCAGTTCCAGGAGCTGCCGTCGAAGAACCGGTACAGCGCGTCCGGGCCACGCAGGCCGACGAAGTCGCGGCTGAGGTAGTCCACCACCACGTCCACCGGGCCGCCAGGAGCGCCAGGAGCGCCAGGAAGATCGAGCGACAGCCGGCTGCCGACCGCCGTGTCCTCGGCCAGGCCGAGGTGTCGCCGCAGCGCGGCGAACTCGCCCGGATCGGCGGTCGGTCCGGACCGGTTGGCCTTGACATAGACGGCGGAGCGGTCGGCGAAGTGCGTCAGGTACTGGGCCAGGCTGTGCTGGTAGAAGTCGACGTGCTTCTCGGCCGCGTCCGCCCGGGTGTCCCAGCCGTCGTCGACCACGCCCTCGTGCACCCAGTGGATTCCCATCCGCAGATGGGCCGCTCCGGCATCGCCCGGCTCGATCCGGTAGGTGAGCGTGTTGGAGAACCCGCCGTCCCTGGTCGCCCGGACGGCGAACAGGCGCGGCGGCTGCCACTCCACGACGGTGGCGTCGCCGCGGGAGACCGCCCCGCCCACCCGCGGCTCGATCTCCATGGGGTACAGCCAGCCGAGGTTGCCGGCGCTGGTGGCGACAGCGTGCCAGACCTGCTCGGGCGTGGCGGGCAGGTCCTGCTCCCGGCGCACCTGGAACTCCCGGGCCATAGTCACAACTCCTTTGAACGATAACGATTCTGTTAGCCGATGAGGTGTCAGTAGCTGAGCGGAAGGGCGCTCAGCCGCCGTTGCAGCGGATTGGGTCGCCAGTGGAGGGCCGCCTCGTCGGCCAGCCGCAGCCGCGGGAACCGGCGGATCAGAGTGCCGACGGCCACCTCGGCCTGGAGCTTGGCCAGCGGCCCGCCGAGGCAGAAGTGCGGGCCGTTGCCGAAGCTCAGGTGCCGTTTGTCGGGGCGGCCCGGGTCGAGCCGGTCGGGGTCGTCGAAGCGGTCGGGGTCGCGGTTGGCCGAGGCGAGGAACAGGTACACCAGCTCGCCCTCGCGCAGCAGCTGCCCGCCGATTTGGACGTCCTCAGCAACGACCCGAAGGATCGCCTGGGTCGGCGTGTCGTAGCGGGCCAACTCCTCGACGGCGGACCGGATCAGCGCCGGGTCCTCGCGCAGCCGGGCCAGCTCGGCGGGGTGGCGCAGCAGGGCGAGGGTCCCGTTGCCGATCAGGTGGGTGGTCGTCTCGTCGCCGGCGGTGATGAGGATGAAACAGGTCGAGAGGAGTTCCGCGTCGGTGAGCCGGTCGTCCTGCGCCTGGGTGGTGACCAGGGCGCTGATCAGGTCGTCGCCGGGGTCGGCCCGGCGCTGGTGGACGAGCCGGGCGAGGTACCCCTCGTACTGGTCGACCACCGCCTCGGACTTCTCGATGTCCGCAGTCAGGTTGCCGAGTTGGCGGAACCAGGCCTTGACCTGCGCGCGGTCCTCGGGCGGGATCCCGAACAGCTCGCAGCTGACCGAGAGCGGCAGCGGGGAGGCGACCGCCTCGATGAGGTCGAAGGCCGGGCCGGCTGCCTCGACCTGGTCGAGCAGCCCGTCCACGGTGGCCTGGATGCCGTCGCGCAGCGCCTCCACCCGCCGGACGGTGAAGCCCCGGTTGACCAGCTTGCGCAGCCGGGCGTGGTCCGGCGGGTCGGTGTTGGTCATCACCCGGCCGAGCCGATCGGTGAGCCGGCTGAGGGCCTTGAGGTCGCCGCCCAGCGCGCCGAGGGCGCGGGTCATCCGGTCCCGGTCGTTGGACAGCCTGAGGTCGCCCAGCGCCTCCTCGATTTCCGCGTACCGGGTGAGGTACCAGATGCCCTGGGGGCTGCGGTGGACCGGGCTCTCCCGGCGCATGCGGGCGTAGTGCGGGTACGGGTCCCGGCGGACCCGCGGCGTGTAGAGCTCCGCCGCGAGGTCCCCGGGGGCGGACGGGCCCTGCGCGGGGCGGGCCTCGTCCACGGTGTCGGTCATGGTGTCGGTCTGCTTCACAACGGCCGCTCTACTGCTCAGCGTTCATGGCGTCGACGAGGCTCTTGGGCCGCATGTCGGTCCAGCTCCGCTCGACGTACTCCAGGCAGGAGGCGTGCGTGTCGGGGCCGTGGGTGACGCTCCAGCCGTCAGGGACGTCGGCGAACTGCGGCCAGAGGGAGTGCTGGTTCTCGTGGTTGACGAGCACCAGGAAGGTGCCGTCCTGGTCGTCGAAGGGGTTGGTCATGGGTCAGTCCTCCTGAGTTGTGGTTGCGGTGGCGCCGGTGATCTCGGCGAGCCGGGCGGCCAGGATCGGCCCGATCTGGGCCAGCGAGCCTGGCTGGGTCATCCGGTCGTGCCGGGTGGTGATGTCGTGCGAGTCGATCCGGCCGCTGACGTAGGGCCGCCAGGTCCCGGCGCCGGCCGAGTCCTCGACCCGGTCGATGGTGGAGTTGAAGAGCAGCAGGTCTCCGTCGTACCGGCCGGGGACGTGGTCGAGCGCCAGCTTCGCGTTGTTGATCATGATCTGGACCACGGCCTCGATCCGCTGTTCGTCCAGGCCGGCCAGCGCGCTGCCGCGCCCGCGCAGGATCTCGGCGACCTCGGCATAGGTCAGCTCTCCATCGCCGAGCTCCGCCAGGTCGCAGTCCAGGATGCCGACCAGCACGTCCCGCTCGCTGGGCACGGGCTCCTCCTCGAAGAGCACGTCCTTGACGGGGTAGGCGTCCAGGATCGCCAGCAGCTCGGTGCGTTCGCCGCGGGACTGGAGCTCGCAGGCGATCGCGTGGGCGATGAGCCCGCCGGCGGACCAGCCGAGCAACCGGTAGGGGCCCTCCGGCTGGACCTTGGTGATCTGGTCGGCGTAGTCGGCCGCCATCTCCTCGTAGGACGCCGGCAGGGTCTCGGGGTGCGCGAGGCCACGGGCCTGGATCGCGTAGATCGGGTACCGCGGACCGATGTGGTTCATCAGCCCGCAGTACGACCAGCTGATGCCGCCGCCGGGGTGGATGCAGAACAGTGGCGGGTGGTCGCCCGTCGGCCGCAGCGGCAGCACCACGTCGTAGGCGTCCTCGGGGTTGGTCATGGCGAGGCGTTCCGCCAGCCCGGCCACCGTCGGCGCTTCGAACAGCGTGCGCAGACCGACCTCCACGCCGAGGGTCTCCCGGACCCGCGAGACCAGGCGGGCGGCCAGCAGCGAGTGCCCGCCGAGGTCGAAGAAGCCCTCGTCGACGCTGACCTGCTCGCGGCCGAGGATCTCGGCGAACAGGTCGGCCAGCAGCTGTTCCTGCGGGGTGCGCGGTCCGCGTCCTGTGCCGCTCGCGCCGTACTCGGGCGCGGGCAGGGCGGCCCGGTCGAGCTTGCCGTTGGCCGTCAGCGGCAGCGCGTCCAGCACCACGAACGCCGACGGCACCATGTACTCGGGCAGTTCGCGGCGCAGCCGTTCGGACACCTCGTCGACCGGCACCGTCGCGCCGGCCGCGGGCACCAGGTAGGCGACGAGCCTCCCCCAGCCGCCGGCCGGGGGTGCCCCCGCGTCGCCCGCCTGGTCCTCGCGGGCCAGGACGGCCGCCTGGCCGACACCGGGGCAGTCGGCGAGCACCGCCTCGATCTCGCCGGGCTCGATCCGGAAACCGCGCAGCTTGACCTGGCTGTCGGCGCGGCCGGCGAACTCCAGCGTGCCGTCCGGCAGCCACCGGGCGAGGTCGCCCGTGCGGTACAGGCGGCCACCAGACGGGCCGAACGGGTCGGCGATGAACCGCTGCGCCGTCAGACCGGGCTGGCCCAGGTAGCCGCGGGCCACGCCCGCCCCGGCGAGGTGGAGCTCACCGGCCACGCCCGGGGGCACCGGCCGCAGTCCGGAGTCGAGCACGTAGGCCCGCATGTTCGCCATCGGCCGACCGATCGGCACCGTCGCGCCGGGTTCGGGCAGCGCGTGGACCCGGTGGTGGGCGGCGAAGGTGGTGGTCTCGGTCGGGCCGTAGCCGTTGACCACCGCGGTGCCGGGGCAGGCCGCGAGGACCCGGGCGACGGCGGCCGGCGGCACCACGTCACCGCCGGTCCACACCTCGTGCACCCCGGCGAGCAGGGTCGGCCGGTCCTCGGCGACCAGGCGGAACAGGCCGGCGGTCAGCCACAGCCCGGTGACCTGGTGCCCCGTGACCGCCTTGTGCAGCTGTTCGAGGTCGAGTCGGCCGGGCGGTGCGACGACGACGGTTCCGCCGCCGAGCAGCGGCACCCAGAGCTCGTAGGTCGAGGAGTCGAAGGCCGTCGGCGAGTGCAGCAGCACCCGCTCGTGACCGCCGCCGCGCCAGCACGGGGCGAGCGCCAGGGCCGCCACGTCGCGGTGGGTGACGCCCACGCCCTTCGGCCGCCCGGTCGAGCCGGAGGTGTACATCACGTACGCCAACTGCCGTGCGTCGCAGTCCACCTGGGGGTCGGCGGCGTCGGGCTCGGCGGGGTCGGGCTCGGCGGGGTCGGGTTCGACCCGGGTGAGCGCGGTCAGCACGTCGTCCGTGAGTACCAGCGCGGCGCCGGTCTCCCGGACGATCAGGTCGATCCGGGCGGACGGGAAGCGCGGATCGAGCGGCACGTACGCCCCGCCCGCCTTGACGACCGCCAGGAGCGCCACGACCAGCTCCGCCGACCGTTCCAGCAGCACCGCGACCGGGGTCTGCGGCCGCACGCCCTGGCCGATCAGCGCCCGGGCGAGGCGGCCCGCGCGCTGGTCGAGCTCCCGGTAGGTCAGCTCGACCCCGCCCGCGACGACGGCCACCGCGTCCGGGGTGGCCCGCACCTGCCGGGCGAACAGCTCCGGCAGGGCGGCCTCGGGCAGTTCGGCCGCGGTGTCGTTGAACTCGCCCAGCAGCCGTCGGCGTTCAGCCGCGGAGAGCAGCTCGATCCGTCCGATCGGCGTTCGCGGATCGGCGGCCACCGCGTGCAGCAGCCGTGTCCAGCGGGCGAACAGCAGCTCCACGGTGGCCGGGTCGAACAGGTCGGTGGCGTACTCGACCGCGCCGACCACGCCCGCCGGAGTGCCGTCCGGGTCGTACTGCTCGGCCAGGCTGAACGTCAGGTCGACCCGCGCGGTGCCGGTCGGCGCCGCGAGATATCCGGTCGTCAGCCCCGGCAGGGTGAACTCGCCCACCGGCGCGTTCTGCAAGGCCAGCATGACCTGGAAGAGCGGGTGGTGCGAGAGCGACCGGACCGGGTTGACCGCTTCGACCAGGTACTCGAAGGGCAGGTCCTGGTTCGCGTAGGCGGTCAGCGCCTTCTGCCGTACCCGGCCGAGGAGTTCGGCGAAGCCGGGGTCGCCGCTGGTGTCGGTGCGCAGCACCAGGGTGTTGACGAAGAAGCCGACGAGCTCGTCCAAGGCCTGGTCGGTGCGGCCCGCGATCGGGCTGCCGATCGGGATGTCCGGGCCGGCGCCCAGCCGGCTGAGCAGCGCAGCCAGGCCGGCCTGCAGCACCATGAACATGCTGGCTCCCTGCATCGTGGCCAACTCGCGCAGCGCACCATGCAGTTCCGCATCCAGCCGGACCTCGATCCGACCGCCGCGCTGGGACGCCGCCGCCGGGCGGGGCCGGTCGGCGGGCAGCTCGACCCGCTCCGGGATCCCGGCCAACTCACGCTTCCAGTAGGCGAGTTGACGAGCAAAGAGGCTGCCCTGGTCGGTGGCGTCGCCGAGCAGGTCACGCTGCCACAGGGTGTAGTCGGCGTACTGCACCGGCAGCGGGGGCCACTGCGGCGCCTCGCCCCGGCAGCGGGCCGCGTAGGCCGCCGCCAGGTCGCGGGAGAGCGGGCCCATCGACCAGCCGTCCCCGGCGATGTGGTGCACGACGACCAGCAGCACGTGCCGGTCCGGGGCCAGCGCGTACAGCTCCGCCCGGATCGGCGGCTCGACGGCCAGGTCGAAGCCGCGCCGGGCCGCCTCCGCCAGCCGGTCGGCCAGCAGGCCTTCGTCGAGCTCGACCACGGGCAGCTCCGCGCCCGCCTCGGCCGTGCTCAGCACCACCTGGTGGGGCACGCCGTCCGCCTCTCCGAAGACCGTCCGCAGGCTCTCGTGCCGGGCGAGAACGTCGGCGAGCGCGGCCCGCAGGGCCGACCGGTCGAGCCCGCCATCCAGGCGCAGCGCGAGCGGCATGTTGTAGGTGGCGCTCGGCCCGTCCATCCGGTGCAGGAACCAGAGGCGGCGCTGGGCGAAGGAGAGTGGCACCCGTTCGGGGCGCGGGCGGGCCGTCAGTGCGGGCCGGGCGGCCGCGGCGCCGTCCAGACGGGCGGCCAGTGCGGCCACCGTCGGCGCCTCGAACAGCGTCCGGACCTCCAGCTCCAGGCCGAAGGCCGCCCGGACCCGGGCGGCCAGACGGGTCGCCAGCAGCGAGTGCCCGCCCAGGTCGAAGAAGCTGTCCGCCACCCCGACCCGGGCCAGCCCGAGCACGTCGGCGAAGAGCTCGGCGAGCAGCTGCTCCTGCGGGGTGCGCGGCGCCCGGCCGACCCCGGCGGAGCCCAGATCAGGGGCGGGTAGCGCGCGGCGGTCGAGCTTGCCGTTGGCGGTCAGCGGCAGCGCGTCCAGCACCACGAACGCCGACGGCACCAGGTAGTCGGGCAGCCGCCCGTGCAGCCAGTCGCGCAGTTCACCGATCAGGGCGCCGGTGGCGCGGCTGCCGGTGGGGCGGTTGGTGAGCGCGGACAGCGCCGTGCCCGGGCCGCGGGTGGGCCGGTACGCCTCGGCCGGACACTGCCCGTGCGCACCGGCGAAGACGACGTCCACGGCGTCGGTGCCGGCGGGCGACCAGGTGACGACCACCGGGCGACCGAGCTCGTCCCCGAGGGCGTGGAAGTCCTCCGGGTCGGGCAGTTCGCCGCCGTCCGGGGCGGGCAGCTGCTGCCGCAGCTGCGTGAGCGGCACGTCCCCGCCCTGCACGGCCCGGGCCAGCTGGGCCTCGTGCGCCACCCGGCGGTTGGGCACCGCACTGACCCGGACCAGGCCGTCGGCCCGCCGGGCGAGGAGCTCGCGCAGCTCCGGCAGGCCGGCGACGTCCCGGCCCCAGGCGAGGTCGACCGTGCCGGGCTGCTCCGCCGGGACGGCGGGCCGCGTGCGCAGCGTGACGTCGTAGCGGTAGCGGGTCAGCTCGTTGTGGTACCGGCCGCGCTTGAGCTCGACGGCCACCTCGGCGATCTCCGTGTCTCGGTCCCGCAGCGCGGTGAAGAAGTCCGGGTCGACCAGGAGCTCCTTCTCCAGCAGGACGGCCTGTTCCACGGCGCGGCGCAGCGCGGCGAGGTCGGAACCGTCCCCGGCCCGGTGCAGTTGGACGGCAGTGGCCAGCGGGCGCAGCAGCCGCAGGTTGCGCACGTCGCCGATGAAGAGCGCCCCGCCCGGGGTGAGCAGCCGCAGCAACCGGTCGACCACCTCGGTCAGATAGTCGGCGGAGGGGAAGTACTGGACCACCGAGTTGATCACGATGGTGTCGAACGTCCCGGTCGGCAGCCCCTCGGTGTCGTGCGCAGGGCGGGTCCGCAGCACGACGCGCTCCGCCAGCTCCGGCCGCCGGGCCACCTGGGCGGCCAGCGCGTCGATCGCGGTGGCGGAGAAGTCGGTCGCCCAGTACGTCTCGCAGTCCGGCGCGAGCTGCGAGAGCAGCAGGCCCGTACCGACGCCGACCTCCAGCACGCGGCGGGGGCGCAGGCCCCGGATGCGCGCGACCGTCGCGTCCCGCCACTCCCGCATCTGCTCGACCGGGATGGGGGTCGCGTCGTAACTGCTGTTCCAGCCGACGAAGTTGTGTCCGAAGTCGGGCTGCTCGGCGGTGATGGGCAGGGCGTCGTAGATGTCCCGCCACTCGCCGACGTGGTCCCGCTCACGATCGCCGTCCCGGCCGGCCTCGTCGCGGGCCACGACGTAGCCGACCAGCCGGTCGTCCTGCGGGAGGACGACGGCCCGGGCCACGGCGGGGTGGGCGAGCAGCGCGGACTCCACCTCACCGGGCTCGACCCGGAAACCACGCACCTTCACCTGGTCGTCCGCCCGGCCGACGAACTCCAACTCGCCATCCGCCCGCATCCGCACCAAGTCCCCCGTGCGGTACATCCGGGAGCCCGCCGGGCCGTACGGACAGGCCACAAACCGACCCGCCGTCAACCCAGGCCGCCCCAGATACCCCCGGGCCAGACCCGCACCCGCCACATACAACTCACCCGGCACACCCGCCGGCACCGGCTGCAACCGACCATCCAGCACATACACCCGCGCGTTCACGATCGGCCGACCGATCGGCGGCACACCCGACCCCGCCGACAACGGACCACTCATCGTCGCGCACACCGTCGTCTCCGTCGGCCCGTACGCGTTGACCATCCGCCGACCCGGCGCCCACCGCACCACCAAATCGGACCCACACGCCTCACCCGCCACCACCAACGTGCCGGCCGTGAGTTCGGCCTCGCCCAGCGCGGCGAGCGCCGAGGGCGGCAGCGTCACATGGGTGACCCCGAGCGCGCGGTCCGTCAGCGCCGCAAGCGGCTCCCCCGCCGGGGGCAGCACCAGGGCAGCACCGCGCAGCAGGGCGGTGCAGACCTCCGACACCGAGGCGTCGAAGCTGGGCGAGGCGAACTGGAGCACCCGGCTGTCGGGTTCGATCGCGAACCGCTCGATCTGGGCAGCGACCAGGCTGGCCACACCCGCGTGGCTGACCACCACGCCCTTGGGCCGGCCGGTCGAACCCGAGGTGTAGATCACGTACGCCGGGTGGCGCAGGTCGAGGGCCACCACCGGGTCGGTGTCCGGCTGTCCGTCGACCTCCGTGACCAGCGACGGATCATCGACCACCACCGCCGGGCGGGCATCGGCCAGCATGGCCGAGATCCGGGAGGCGGGGTACGTCGGATCCACCGGCAGATAGGCGGCCCCGGCCTTCAGCACCCCGAGGACGGCCACCACCCACGCCACCGACCTCGGCAGCGCCACCGCCACCAGCTGCTCCGGCCGCACCCCCCGGGCGATCAGCGCATGAGCGAACCGGTTGGCCGCCTGATTGAGCTCACGGTACGTCAGTTCCGAGTCGGCGCAGACGAGGGCGACCGCGTCCGGGGTGCTGCGCACCTGGACCTCGAAGGCCTTCGGCAGGGTGTCGGCGCCAACCGGCCGTGCGGTGGCGTTGCCCTCCGCCAGCAGCCGACGCCGCTCGGCGTCGCCGAGGATGTCGATCCCGCCGATCGGCTGGTCCGGGTCGGCCGCGACGGCTTCCAGCAGCAGCGTCCAGCGGCGGGCCAGGGTGGCAACCGTCGCCTCGTCGAACAGATCGGTGGCGTACTCGACCGCGCCGACGAGGCCGGCCGGGGCGCCGTCCGGGGCGTGCCGTTCGCTGAGGTTGAATCCCAGGTCGAACTTGGCGGTCTCGGTCGGTACCGCGAAGGCGGAGGCCCTTACGCCGGGCAGCCCGAACTCGCCCATCGGGGCGTTCTGCACGGCCAGGATCGTCTGGAACAGCGGGTGGTGTGCCAGCGACCGGGACGGGTTCAGCACCTCCACCAGGTGCTCGAACGGCACGTCCTGGTGCGCATAGGCGGACAGCGCCGTCTCCCTTACCCCGCCGAGCAGTTCGGCGAAGCTCGGGTCGCCGCCGGTGTCCGTGCGCAGCACCAGCGTGTTGACGAAGAACCCGACCAGCTCGTCGAGCGCCTCGTCGGTGCGGCCCGCGATCGGGCTCCCGATCGGGATATCCGTCCCCGCCCCCAGTCGCGAGTACAGGGCAGCCAGACCCGCCAGCAGCACCATGAACAGACTGGCGCCGGAGCGGCGGGCCAACTCGACCAGGGCGGTGTGCAGTTCGGGGGTCAGTTCGAGGCCGAGGTGGGCGCCCCGGTAGCTCGCGACGGCCGGGCGCGGCCGGTCGGCCGGCAGCTGGAGCTGTTCCGGCAGGTCGGCCAACTGTCGTTTCCAGTAGCCGAGTTGTTCGGCGAACCGGCTGTCAGGATCGGCGGCGTCGCCCAGCAGCTCGCGCTGCCACAGGGTGTAGTCGGCATACTGCACCGGCAGCTGTGCCCACGCGGGCCCGCGGCCCTGGCACCTGGCCGCGTAGGCCTCGGCCAGGTCGCGCGACAGCGGCCCGGTGGACCAGCCGTCCCCGGCGATGTGGTGCATCACGAGCAGCAGCACGTGCTCGTCCGGCGCCAGCGCGAACAGCTCGGCCCGCAGCGGCGGCTCCACCGCCAGGTCGAACGGCTGCCGGGCCGCCTCGCCGAGGTGCCGCACCAGCTCGGCCTCGCGCAGCTCGGTCCGGCGCACCCGGGGCCGGCTCTCGGCCGGGTCGAGCACCCGCTGGCACGGCACGCCGTCCAGCTCGGGGAAGACCGTGCGCAGGCTCTCGTGCCGGGCCGTGACATCGGCCAGCGCCTGCTCCAGCGCACCCCCGTCCAGCATTCCGGTCAGCCGCAGCGCCAGCGGGATGTTGTAGGTGGCGGCGCCCTCCATCCGGTGCAGGAACCAGAGCCGCCGCTGCGCGAAGGACAGCGGTACCGCCTCCGGCCGCCGCTGTGCGCCCAGGGCCGGTCGGGCCCGGCCGGCCTCGGCCAGCCTGGCCGCCAGCCCGGCCACGGTCGGCGACTCGAAGAGCGCGCGCAACGCGACCTCGACTCCGAGCACCGAGCGCACCCGGGCGACCAGCCGGGTGGCGAGCAGCGAGTGCCCGCCGAGGTCGAAGAAGCCGTCCTCCGCACCCACCTCGGACACGCCGAGCACCTCGGCGAACAGCTCGGCGAGCAGCTGCTCCTGCGGAGTGCGGGGCCTGCGGCCGAAGCCGGCCCCGGTGGCCTCCGGCGCGGGCAGGGCCCGGCGGTCCAGCTTGCCGTTCGGTGTCAGCGGCAGCGCGTCCAGCACCATGAAGACGGCCGGGACCAGGTAGTCCGGCAACCGGCCGAGCAGGTGCCCGCGCAGCTGCGTCGGCGTGACCTCGCCGTCCGGGCGCGGCACGACGTAGCCGACCAGCCGGTCGTCCTGCGGGAGGACGACGGCCCGGGCCACGGCGGGGTGGGCGAGCAGCGCGGACTCCACCTCACCGGGCTCGACCCGGAAACCACGCACCTTCACCTGGTCGTCCGCCCGGCCGACGAACTCCAACTCGCCATCCGCCCGCATCCGCACCAAGTCCCCCGTGCGGTACATCCGGGAGCCCGCCGGGCCGTACGGACAGGCCACGAACCGACCCGCCGTCAACCCAGGCCGCCCCAGATACCCCCGGGCCAGACCCGCACCCGCCACATACAACTCACCCGGCACACCCGCCGGCACCGGCTGCAACCGACCATCCAGCACATACACCCGCGCGTTCACGATCGGCCGACCGATCGGCGGCACACCCGACCCCGCCGACAACGGACCACTCATCGTCGCGCACACCGTCGTCTCCGTCGGCCCGTACGCGTTGACCATCCGCCGACCCGGCGCCCACCGCACCACCAAATCGGACCCACACGCCTCACCCGCCACCACCAACGTGCCGGCCGTGAGTTCGGCCTCGCCCAGCGCGGCGAGCGCCGAGGGCGGCAGCGTCACATGGGTGACCCCGAGCCCGTGGTCCGTCAGCGCCGCAAGCGGCGCCTCGGCCGGGGCAAGCACCAGGGCGGCCCCGGTCAGCAGGGCGCTGCACAGGTCCCAGAAGGACGCGTCGAAGCTGGGCGAGGCGAACTGGAGCACCCGGCTGTCCGGCCCGATCGCGAGCCGCTCGACCTGCGCCGCCACCAGGCTCGGCACGCCCGCGTGGCTGACCGCCACCCCCTTGGGCCGACCGGTCGAACCGGAGGTGTAGATCACGTACGCCGGGTGCAGGGGATCCAGCCCGACCGCCGGGTCGGTGTCCGGGTACTCACTCGTCCCGGTCACCATGGCCGGGTCGTCGACCAGCAGCGCCGGCCGCGCGTCCGCCAGCATGAACGCGATCCGCGAAGCCGGGTACGTCGGATCCACCGGCAGATAGGCGGCCCCGGCCTTCAGCACCCCGAGGACGGCCACCACCCACGCCACCGACCTCGGCAGCGCCACCGCCACCAGCTGCTCCGGCCGCACCCCCCGGGCGATCAGCGCATGAGCGAACCGGTTGGCCGCCTGGTTCAGTTGACCGTACGTCAGCTCAACGCCCTCGGACACCAGGGCGACAGCCTCCGGAGCCATCCGTACCCGGGCCTCGAACAGTGCCGGGACGTGATCGTCCGCCGGCTGTCGTGCGCTGTCGTTGCACCCCGCCAGCAGGGCGCGGCGCTCGTCCGCCCCGAGCAGGTCGATCGCGCTGATCGGCCGCGCGGGGGCGGCCGCGGCGGCGGCCAGCAGCCTGGTCCACCGGGCGACCAGGGTCTCGACCGTCCCGCGATCGAAGAGATCGGTGCTGTACTCGACCACGCCGAGCAGGCCGGCCGGACTCCCGTCCACCGCCCGGCTCTCCGCCAGACCGAAGGTCAGGTCGAGCCGCGAGGTCCCGGTCGGCACCGGCATCCCGGAGACCGTCAGGCCGGGCAGCTCGAAGTCTCCCATCGGCGCGTTCTGCAGGGCCAGCGCGGTCTGGTACAGCGGGTGGTACGACAGCGACCGGGACGGGTTCAGCACCTCCACCAGGTGCTCGAACGGCACGTCCTGGTGCGCGTAGGCGGACAGCGCCGTCTCCCGCACCCGCCCCAGCAGCTCTTCGAAACTCGGGTCGCCACCGGTGTCCGTGCGCAACACCAGCGTGTTGACGAAGAACCCGACCAGCTCGTCCAACGCCTCGTCGGTGCGGCCCGCGACCGGGCTCCCGATCGGGATGTCGGTGCCTGCGCCCAGCCGGGTGTACAGCGCCACCAGCCCCGCCTGCAGCACCATGAACAGGCTGACTCCGCAACGCCGGGCCAACTCGACCAGCGCGGCGTGCAGTTCGGCGTCCATCCGGATGTCCAGCAGGTCGCCGCGGTAGGACATGGCGGCCGGCCGGGACCGGTCGGCCGGCAGTTGGATCCGCTCGGGCAGCCCGGCCAGCGCGCCGGTCCAGTACCCGACCTGGCGCGCGAACACGCTGTCCGGATCGGACTCGTCACCGAGGATCTCATGCTGCCAGAGCGTGTAGTCCGCGTAACTCACCGGCAGCGGCGCCCAGTCGGGTGCCCGGCCACTGGTCCGGGCGGCGTACGCGGTGGCGAGGTCACGAGAGAGCGGGCTCATCGACCAGCCGTCGCCGGCGATGTGGTGCATCACGACCAGCAGCACGTGCTCGTCCGGCGCCAGCGCGAACAGCTCGGCCCGGACCGGGATCTCCGCTGTCAGGTCGAACCCGCGCACCGCCGCCTCGCGCAGCAGCTCCGGAAGCTCCCCTTCCCCACTCTGGCGCACCGTCAACGGGACGGGCACCTCCGAGGCGTCCAGCACCCGCTGCTGCGGCATGCCGCCGGTGTGCGGGAACACGGTGCGCAGGCTCTCGTGCCTGGTCACCACGTCCTTCAGGGAGGCCGCCAGCGCCTTCGGGTCGAGCCGGCCGGACAGCCGCAGCGCCAGCGGCATGTGATAGGTGGCGCTGGGAGTCCCGAACTGGTGCAGGAACCAGAGTCGTTGCTGGGCGAAGGAGAGCGGCATCGGCTCGCGGCGCGGCCTGGGCACCAGCGCCTGCCGCGCGGTGCCGGCGTCCTCCAGCCGGGCGGCGAGCCCGGCCGGCGTCGGCGTCAGGAACAGGCTGCGCAGCTCAAGTTCGACCCCGAGGGTCGCCCGCACCCGCGACACCAGCCGGGTCGCCAGCAACGAGTGGCCGCCCAGGTCGAAGAAGCCGTCCTCGACGCCGACCTGCGGCCGGCCCAGCACCTCGGCGAACAGCTCGCACAGGATCGCCTCCTGCGGGGTGCGCGGCGCTCGGCCGGCACCCGCAGCCCCGTACTCGGCCGCGGGCAGGGCCCTGCGGTCGAGCTTTCCGTTCGGCGTCAGCGGCAGCGCGTCCAGCAGCACGAAGGCGGCCGGCACCATGTACTCCGGCAGCCGCTCGCGCAGGTGGGCCCGCAGGGCCGCCGGGGTGGCCCCGGCACCGGCCGACGGCACCACGTACGCGACGATCCGGGTATCGCCCGGCCGGTCCTCGCGGGCCAGCAGCGCCGCCCGGGCCACCCCGGGGTGCACCGCCAACTCGGCCTCGATCTCGCCCGGTTCGATCCGGAAGCCGCGCACCTTCACCTGGTGGTCGCCGCGGCCGGCGAACTCCAACTCGCCGTCGGCGCGCCACCGGCCCAGGTCCCCGGTCCGGTACATCCGCGAGCCCGCCGGGCCGTACGGGTTGGCGACGAACCGCGCCGCAGTCGGCCCGGGCCGGTTGAGGTAGCCGCGGGCCAGCCCCTCGCCCGCCAGATAGAGCTCGCCCGTGACCCCCGGCGCGACCGGCCGCAGGGCCGAATCCAGCACGTACACCTGGGTGTTGGCGATCGGGCGGCCGATCGGCACCGGCAGCGGGCAGTCGGCGGGGTCCGCGGGCAGCGGGTAGGCGGTGACCACGTGGGTCTCGGCGGGGCCGTAGTGGTTGTGCAGCTCCCGGCCGGGGCGGCGGGTCTGGAAGCGGCGCAGCCCGCCGCCCAGCCGCATCGCCTCACCGGCCTGGGCGACCAGCCGCAGGCTCGGCAGCTCCCAGCCGTGCTCCTCGGCGGCTTCGGCCAGCGCCTCGATCACCAGGTTGGGCGCGAACAGTTCCGCGACCTGGTGGCGGTCCAGCCACCGGGCCAGCAGCTCGGCGCTGCGGCGCTGCTCGTCGGTCGGCACCACCAGCGTCTTGCCGAACAGCAGTGCGGAGAGCATCTCCTGCACCGAGACGTCGAAGCTGATCGCGGTGAACTGCGCGGTCCGGGTGCCGACTTCGCCGCCGATGGCGCGGTGGTGCCAGCGCAGCAGGTTGACCAGCCCGGCGGCGGGCATCACCACGGCCTTGGGCCGGCCGGTCGAGCCGGAGGTGTAGATGACGTAGGCCGGGTGGTCCGGCGACAGTCCGCCGGTCCGGTCGGCGTCGGTGGGGTCGGTCTCCCGGTGCCCCTCGGTCGCCTGCCCGGCCGCCGCGTCGTCGAGCACGGCCGCGAGGTCGTCGAGCACGGCCGCGAGGTCGTCGAGCACGACGGCCGGCCGCGCGTCGTCGAGCATGTAGGCGATCCGGGCGGCGGGGTAGTCCGGGTCGATCGGCAGGTAGCCGGCGCCGGTCTTGAGCACCGCGAGGACGGCGACCACCAGCTCCGCGGAGCGCGGCAGCCGCAGCGCGACGAGCCGCTCCGGCCCCACCCCGCGCCCGATCAGCGCGTGAGCCAGCCGGTTGGCCCGGGCGTTCAGCTCGCCGTAGGTCAGCACGGTGTCCTCGAACACCACAGCCGGGGTCTGCGGAGTGGCCCGGACCTGGGCCTCGAACAGGGCGGGCAGGGTGGTGGCGGGGGCATGGTCCGCGGTGTCGTTGCGCTCGACCAGCAGCTCGTGCCGCTCCTCTGCGGTCAGCACGTCGAGCCGGCTCAGCGGCCGGTCCGGCTCGGCGACCACGGCCGCCAGCAGCCGCGCCCAGCGGGCCACCAGCGTCTCCACCGTGCCCCGGTCGAACAGGTCGGCGGCGTACTCGACATAGCCGAAGACGCCCTGGGCCGCCGCGCCGGTGCCGCCGCGCTCCAGCAGGTGGAAGGCGAGGTCGAACATCGCGGTGGGCGTCTGCACCGGCAGGATCTCGGCGGCCACACCGGGCAGCTCGAAGGCGGAGCGGGGCGCGTTCTGCAGGGCCAGCATGGCCTGGAACAGCGGCTGGCGGACCAGCGAGCGGGCCGGGTTGAGGGTCTCGACCAGGTACTCGAACGGCAGGTCCTGGTTGGCGTACGCGGCCAGCGCGTTCTTCCGGACCCGGGCCAGCAGCTCCGCGAAGGTCGGGTCCCCGGAGGTGTCGGTGCGCAGCACCAGCGTGTTGACGAAGAACCCGACCAGCTCGTCCAACGCCTGGTCGGTGCGACCGGCGATCAGGCTGCCGAGGGGGATGTCGGTGCCCGCGCCCAGCTTACTGAGCAGCGCGGCGAGCCCCGCCTGGAGCACCATGAAGACGCTGGCGCCGCACTCCCGGCCCAGCCGGACCAGCCCCTCGTGCAGCTCGGCGTCCAGCTCCACGGGGACGTGCCCGCCCCGGCAGGAGACGGTCGCGGGGCGGGGCCGGTCGACGGGCAGCGGGATCTGCTCCGGCAGGTCGGCCAACTGCTGTTTCCAGTAGGCCGCCTGGCGCGCGAACAGGCTATCGGGGTCGGTTCGGTCGCCGAGCAGCCGGTCGTGCCAGAGCGTGTAGTCGGCGTACTGGACCGGCAGCGCCTGCCACCCCGGTTCCTCGCCCTGGCGGCGCGCCGCGTACGCGGTGGACAGGTCGGCGGAGACCAGGCCCAGTGACCAGCCGTCACCCGCGATGTGGTGGATCACCACCAGCAGCACGTGCTCGTCCGGCGCCAGCTCGAACAGCTCGGCGCGCACGGGCGGTTCGGCGGCCAGGTCGAACCCGCGGGCGACGGCCGCCACCAGCGCGCCGTCCAGTCCGGTCGCGGTGATCCGGCTCACCGGCAGCCCGGGGCGCACGGCCCCGATGTCCAGCACCCGCTGGTACGGCACGCCGTCCTCCTGCGGGAAGATCGTCCGCAGGGTCTCGTGCCGTGCCACCACATCCCCGAGCGCCGTTTCCAGCGCCGCCCGGTCGAGCGGCCCCGACAGCCGCCAGGCCAGCGGAATGTTGTAGATCGGGCCGGCGCCCTCCAACTGGTCCAGGAACCAGAGCCGTTGCTGCGCGTACGACAGCGACACCCGGCCGGGCGACGCCGCACGGTCCAGCGCTGGGCGGGCCCGGCCGGCCCCGCCCAGCGCGGCGGCCAGGCCGGCCACCGTGGGCCTCTCGAACAGGGTGCGCAGCTCCAACTCCACCCCGAGGGTCGCGCGCACCCGGGCCGCCAGCCTGGTGGCCAGCAGCGAGTGCCCGCCCAGCTCGAAGAAGTCGTCGTCGGCCCCGACCCCGGCCACCCCCAGCACCTGGGCGAACAGCCCGGCGAGGACGTGCTCCTGCGGGGTGCGCAGCGCCCGGCCGGCCGGCGACCCGGTGAACTCGGGCGCGGGCAGGGCGCGCCGGTCCAGCTTGCCGTTGACGGTCAGCGGCAGGCGGTCCAGCACTACGAAGGCGGCCGGCACCAGGTACTCCGGCAGCCGCTCGCGCAGCTGAGCACGCAACGCCTCCGGTGCGACGGTCTCCCCCGCGGCGGGCACCAGGTAGGCGATCAGGCGGGTGTCGTCCGCCCGGTCCCGCCGAGCGATCACCGCCACCTGGCCTACCTGCGGGTGCGCGGCCAACGCCGCCTCGATCTCGCCGAGTTCGATCCGGAAACCGCGCACCTTCACCTGGTCGTCGGCCCGGCCCGCGTACTCCAGCGTCCCGTCCACGCGCCACCGCACCAGGTCGCCGGAGCGGTAGGCACGCGCGCCGGCGGGCCCGTACGGGTCGGCGACGAACCGCCCGGCGGTCAGGCCCGGCCGGTTCAGGTAGCCGCGGGCCAGGCCCGCGCCCGCCACGTACAGCTCGCCCACCACACCGGGCGGCACCGGGTTCAGGTGCGCGTCCAGCACGTACGCGCGCAGGTCGGGGATGGCGGTGCCGATGGTGCCGGCGGTGTCGGCGGTGCGGGCGCCGTCCAGCGCGGCATGGGTGACGTGCACGGTGGTCTCGGTGATGCCGTACATGTTGACCAGCCGCGGCGCGTCCTCGGGGTGCCGCCGGTACCAGTCGGCGAGCCGGGCCGGCTCCAGCGCCTCACCGCCGAAGACCACCGTGCGCAGCGCCAGCCGCCGCCCGGTCTCCGGGTCCTCCCGGTCGGCCTGCATCAGCTGGTAGAAGGCGGAGGGCGTCTGGTTGAGCACGGTCACCCGCTCGTCGGCGAGCAGGCGCAGGAACCGCTCCGGCGAGCGGCTGACCTCGAAGGGCACCACGACCAGCCGGCCGCCGTGCAGCAGCGCGCCCCAGATCTCCCACACCGAGAAGTCGAAGGCGTACGAGTGGAACAGCGTCCACCCGTCGTCGGCGGAGAAGTCGAACCAGTGCCGGGTGGCGTCGAACAGCCGCACCACGTTGTGGTGCGGGATCACCACGCCCTTGGGATTCCCGGTGGAGCCGGAGGTGTAGATGACGTAGGCCGCGTTCTCGGGCGCGATGCTGACGCCCGGGTCCTCGTCGGGCATTTCGGACAGCTCGGCGGCGTCGAGCAGCAGATGGTCCAGGCCGCCGGTGCCGGGCAGGTCGACCGCCTGGGTGGTCAGCACTAGCGCGGGCCGCGCGTCTTCGAGCAGGTACGCGATCCGGGCGGCCGGGTAGTCGGGGTCGATCGGCAGGTAGGCGGCCCCGGTCTTGAGCACCGCCAGGACGGCGACCACCAGCTCGGCGGAGCGCGGCAGGGCCAGCGCCACCAGCTGCTCCGGGCCCACCCCGCGCCGGATCAGCGCGTGGGCCAGCCGGTTGGCCCGGGCGTTCAGCTCGCCGTACGTCAGCGTGGTCGCGCCGGACACCACGGCGACCGCCTCCGGCCGCTGCCGGGCCCGGGCCAGGAACAACGCGGGCAGATCAGCGGACGGCTCCGGAGTGGTGAAGTCGGCCGGTGCGGGGAGCAGTTCGCGGCGCTCCTCGGCGGTCAGCAGGTCGATGTGGCTGAGCCGGCGCCGCGGGTCGGCGACCGCCGCGCCGAGCAGCCGCACCCAGCGCGCGATCATCGTCTCGACGGTGGCCCGGTCGTACAGGTCGTCGGCGTACTCGACGAACCCGTCGATCCCCTCCGGGGCGCCGTCCTCGGCGTGCCGCTCGGACATCGAGAAGATCAGGTCGAGCTTGGAGGTGGTGGTGGTCAGCTTCACCTCGCCGACCGCCAGCCGGGGCGGGGCGAAGTCGGCCCGCGGGGCGTTCTGCAGCACCAGCATCACCTGGAACAGCGGGTGGTGCGACAGCGACCGGACCGGGTTGAGGGCCTCGACCAGGTATTCGAACGGCAGTTCCTGGTTGGCGTAGCCGGCCAGCGCGGTGTCCCGGACCCGGGCCAGCAGCTCCGCGAAAGTCGGGTCCCCGGCGGTGTCGGTGCGCAGCACCAGCGTGTTGACGAAGTACCCGACCAGCTCGTCCAACGCCTGGTCGGTGCGGCCGGCGATCAGGCTGCCGACCGGGATGTCCTCGCCCCCGCCGAGCTTGCTCAGCAGGGCCGCCAGCCCGGCCTGCAGCACCATGAACAGACTGGTGCCGTGCGCGCGGGCGAGCTCGCGCAGGCCGCGGTGCACCTCCGCGTCCAGTCCGGTCCGCACGAAGCCGCCCCGATGCGAGGCGACCTCCGGCCGGGGCCGGTCGGTGGGCAGCTCGAGCTGCTCCGGCAGGTCGGCCAACTGCCGTTTCCAGTAGGCGGCTTGCCGGGCGAAGAGGCTGTCCTGGTCGGCAGCGTCGCCGAGCAGCTCGTGCTGCCACAGGGTGTAGTCGGCGTACTGGACCGGCAGCGCCTCCCACCGCGGCTCCTCGCCGCGCCGGCGCGCCGTGTACGCGGCGGTGAGGTCCTGGGCCAGCGGGCCAAGCGACCAGCCGTCACCGGCGATGTGGTGGATCACCAGCAGCAGCACGTGCTCGTCCGGCGCCAGCTCGAACAGCTCAGCGCGCAGGGGCAGTTCGGTCTCCAGGTCGAACTGCCGGGCCAGCGCCCGGGCCAGCACGCCGTCCAGCTCGGCCTCGGTGGTCGAGCTCACCGGCAGTGGCGGGCGCCCCGCCACGGCGTCCAGCACCCGCTGGTGCGGCATGCCGTCCACCGCCGGGAACACCGTCCGCAGGCTCTCGTGCCGGGCCACCACGTCCGCCAGGGCGGCCTGCAACGCCGGGCGGTCGAGCGGCCCGGACAGCCGCCAGGCCAGCGGGATGTTGTAGTTGGCGCTGGCCCCCTCCAACTGGTGCAGGAACCACAGCCGCCGCTGCGCGAACGACAGCGGGATCCGCTCCGGCCGCGGGTACGGAACCAGGGCCAACTGCGCCTGCCGGGCGCCCGCGAGGGCGGCGGCGAGCGCGGCCGGGGTCGGCGCCTCGAACAGGGTGCGCAGCTCCAGCTCCACCCCGAGGGTCGCGCGGACCCGGGCGGCCAGCCGGGTCGCCAGCAGCGAGTGCCCGCCCAGCTCGAAGAAGCTGTCCGCCACCCCGACCTCGGCGACCCCGAGGACCTCGGCGAACAGCTCGCACAGGATCTGCTCCTGCGGTGTGCGGGCCGCGCGGCCGGTCCCCCGGGAGGCGAACTCGGGTGCGGGCAGCGCCCGCCGGTCCAGCTTGCCGTTGGTGGTCAGCGGCAGCACGTCCAGCACCACGAACGCGGACGGCACCATGTACTCCGGCAACCGCTCCGCCAGGTGCTCGCGCAGCTCGGCCGAGCGCGGGACGGCGCCCGCGGCCGGCACCAGGTATCCGACCAGCCGGGTGTCATCGGCGCGGTCCTGCCGGGCCAGCACCGCGACCTGGGCGACTCCCGGGTGCGCGGCCAGCGCCGCCTCGATCTCGCCGAGCTCGATCCTGAAGCCGCGCACCTTCACCTGCTGGTCGGCCCGGCCGACGAAGCGCAGGCTTCCGTCGGCGGCCCGGGACACCACGTCCCCGCTACGGTACATCTGCGACCCGGCCGGCCCGAACGGGTCGGCGACGAACCGCCCGGCGGTCAGGCCCGGCCGGTTCAGGTAGCCGCGCGCCAGCCCGGCGCCCGCCACGTACAGCTCGCCGGCCACGCCCGGGGCCACCGGCCGCAGGTGCGCGTCCAGCACGTACGCGCGCAGGTCGGGGATGGCCGCCCCGACCACGCCGGCCGCGCCGGCCGCGGCATCGGACCGGCCCAGCGCCGCGTAGGTCACGTGCACCGTGGTCTCGGTGATGCCGTACATGTTGACCAGTCGCGGCGCGTCCTCCCGATGCAGCCGGTACCAGCTCGCCAGCCGGGCGGGCTCCAGCGCCTCGCCGCCGAACACCACGGTGCGCAGGGCCAGCGAACGGCCCGTCTCCGGCGCCTCCTGGTCCGCCTGCATCAGCTGGTAGAACGCGGACGGCGTCTGGTTCAGCACCGTCACGCCCTCGCGGGCCAGCAGCTCCAGGAACCGCTGGGGCGACCGGCTGGTCTCGTAGTCCACGACCACCAGCCGCCCGCCGTACAGCAGCGGGCCCCACAGCTCCCACACCGAGAAGTCGAAGGCGTAGGAGTGGAAGAGCGTCCACACGTCGTCGGCGGAGAAGTCGAACAGCGCCGAGGTGGCGCCGAACAGCCGCACCACGTTCCGGTGCGGGACCAC
The DNA here is from genome assembly GCF_029892105.1 of Kitasatospora sp. GP82. Classification (GTDB taxonomy): domain Bacteria; phylum Actinomycetota; class Actinomycetes; order Streptomycetales; family Streptomycetaceae; genus Kitasatospora. The sequence continues at coordinate 107,641 of NZ_JARZAJ010000020.1, forward strand.
CACGCCCTTGGGGTTCCCGGTGGAGCCGGAGGTGTAGATGACGTACGCCGGATGCCGCGGATCGACGGCGACGCCCGGGTCGCCGTCCGGGCCGGCGGCCACCAGCGCGGTGGTCGCCGGGTCGTCCAGCAGCAGCCGGTCCACGGAGTCCGCGCCCGGCAGCTGACCGACCCGATCTACCGTCAGCAGCAGGGTGGGCCGGGCGTCTTCGAGCAGGTAGGCGATCCGGGCGGCCGGGTAGCTCGGGTCCACGGGGACGTACGCGGCGCCGGACTTGAGCACCGCGAGGACCGCCACCACCAGCTCGGCCGAGCGCGGCAGCGCCAGCGCCACCAGCTGCTCCGGGCCCACGCCCCGGGCGATCAGGGCGTGCGCGAGCCGGTTGGCCCGCGCGTTCAACTCGCCGTAGGTGAGCGTGGACTCGCCACACACCACCGCGACCGCGGCCGGGTTCGCCCGCACCCGCTCCTCGACCAGCGCGGTGATGGTGCTCTGCGGGGTGCGCTCGTCCGACTCGCCGCCGGACGGCAGCAGTTCGCGCAGTTCCTCGGCCGACAGCAGGTCGATCCGGCCGATCCGCCGGCCGGGGTCGGTGGCCACCGCCCGCAACAGCCGCAGCCACCGCTCGACGATCCCGGCCACGGTGGCCGCGTCGAACAGGTCGGTGCTGTACTCCACCACGCCCGACAGCCCGTCCGCGCCGGGCTGTTCGGCGAGGATGAAGGTCAGGTCGCACTTGGCCGTCCCGGTGTGGACCAGGCCGGTCGCCACCCGCAGCCGGGCGAGGTCGAACTCGCCGAGCGGGGCGTTCTGCAGGACGAGCATGGTCTGGAACAGGGGGTGGTGCGACAGCGACCGGGACGGGTTCAGCACCTCCACCAGGTGCTCGAACGGCAGGTCCTGGTGCGCGTACGCGGCCAGGGCGTTGGCGCGCACCCGGCCCAGCAGCTCGGTGAAGGACGGGTCGCCCGTCAGATCGGTGCGCAGCACCAGCGTGTTGACGAAGAAGCCGACCAGCTCGTCCACGGCCTCGTCGGTGCGCCCGGCGATCGGGGTGCCGACCGGGACGTCGGTGCCGGCACCGAGTTTGCCCAACAGGGCGGCCAGGCCCGCCTGGAGCACCATGAACAGGCTGGCCTCGCCGTCGCGGGCGAGTTCACACAGGCTCCGGTGCAACTCGGCGTCGAGCCGCACCGGCACCTGGGCGCCCCGGAAGGACATCGCCGCCGGCCGGGGCCGGTCGAACGGCAGCTCGACCTGCTCGGGCAGTCCCGCCAACTGCTGGGACCAGTAGGCCAGCTGGCCGTTCAGCAGGCTTCCCGGATCGGACTCGTCACCGAGCAGTTCCCGCTGCCAGAGGGTGTAGTCGGTGTACTGGACCGGCAGCGGCGCCCACCCGGGCTCGGCGCCCTCGGCCCGGGCCGCGTAGGCGGTCGTCAGGTCCCGCGACAGCGGCCCCATCGACCAGCCGTCACCGGCGATGTGGTGCACCACCAGCAGCAGCACATGCTCTTCGGCGCCCAGCACGAACAGCTCGGCGCGCAGCGGCGGTTCCACCGCCAGTTCGAAGCCGTGCCGGGCCGCCGCGGCCAGCCGGTCCGCCAGCTCCCGCTCGCCGACCTCGGTCACCCGCACTCGCGGCCGCGCCGCGTCCAGGTCCAGCACCCGCTGGCAGGGCACACCGTCCACCGCCGGGAAGACGGTACGCAGGCTCTCGTGCCGCTCGACCACGTCCGCCAGCGCGGCTTCCAGCGCCCGCTGGTCCAGCTCCCCCGACAGCCGCAGCGCCAGCGGGACGTTGTAGGTGGCGCTCGGGCCCTCCATGTGGTGGAGGAACCACAGCCGACGCTGCGCGAAGGAGAGCGGCACCGTCTCGGGCCGCTCGCGCCGCACCAGAGCCGGCCGCGCCCCGCCGGCCCCGTCCAGCGCGGCGGCCAGGCCCGCCACCGTCGGCGCGTCGAACAGGTCGCCCAGCGCCAGCTCCACACCCAGCACCGAACGCGCCCGGGCGACCAGCCGGGTGGCCAGCAGCGAGTGGCCGCCCAGGTCGAAGAAGCTCTGGTCCAGGCCGACTTCGGGCACGCCGAGCACCTCGGCGAAGAGTCCGGCGATCAGGTGCTCGGCCGCGCTCCGCGGGGCCCGGCCGACGGCCGGGCGGGTCGGCCCGGGGGTCGGCAGGGCCTGGCGGTCGAGCTTTCCGGTGGGTGTCTGTGGGAGGGCGTCCAGCGTCACGAAGCCGGCGGGCACCAGGTGCTCCGGCAGCCGTTCGCGCAGGTGGGCGCGGAGGTCGTCGGCGGCGGGCGCGGCACCGGGCACCGGCACCAGGTAGGCGACCAGCCGGGCCTCACCGTCGGTGTGCGCCAGGACCGCGGCGTGCGCGACCTGCGGGTGGGCGGTGAGCGCGGCCTCGATCTCGCCGGGCTCGACCCTGAAGCCCCGGATCTTCACCTGGTCGTCGGCCCGGCCGAGGAACTCCAGCTGCCCGTCCGCGCCCCAGCGCGCCAGGTCGCCGGTGCGGTACACAAGTGTGCCGGCGGGCCCGTACGGGTCGGCGACGAACCGCGCGGCGGTCAGGCCCGGCCGGTTCAGGTAGCCGCGCGCCACCCCGGCACCGGCGACGTACAGCTCGCCCGGCGTGCCGCACGGCACCGGCCGGAGTGCGCCGTCCAGCAGGTACAGCCGGGTGTTGGCGGTCGGCCGCCCGATCACCGGCTGCGGGCTCGACGCCAGCGGCGCGACGACCGCGTCGACGGTGCACTCGGTGGGCCCGTAGAAGTTGAAGCAGGCCACCCCGTCGGCCTCCCGCAGCTGTGTCCACAGCCGCTCGGGCACCGCCTCGCCGCCGGCCACGACCACCCGGGGGCGGTGCCGCTGGCCGGCCAACAGGCCGTGATCCAGCAGGACTTGCAGGTAGGCCGGGGTGGCGTTGACGAAGTCGATCCGGTGCCGCACGGCGTACTCGACGAAGGCGTCCGGGTCGGTCCACACCGCCAGGTCCAGGACGTGCAGCTGATGTCCGGCGAAAAGGCAGAAGAGCTGGTCCCAGGAGGCGTCGAAGGAGACCGAGGTGGTCAGCGCCACCCGTGCCCGGCTGCCGAGCAGCGGCGGGAACAGCTCCCGCCACTGGCCGGTGAAGAGGCTCGCCAGGCCGCCGTACGTCGCGACCACGCCCTTGGGACGCCCGGTGGAGCCGGAGGTGTAGACGACGTACGCGGGCCGGCGCGGATCGGCGGCCACCGCCGGGTCGTCCGCCGGGCAGCCGGCCAGCAGGGCGACGGTCTCGGGGGCGTCGAGCACCAGCGGCTCGACCGGGCCCGGCGGCGCGAGCCGGTCCCTGGTCCGGGTGTCGGTCAGCAGCAGCACCGGACGGGCGTCGTCGAGCAGGTGGGCGATCCGGGCGGCCGGGTGGTCCGGGTCGACCGGGAGGTAGGCCGCCCCGGTCTTCAGCACGGCCAGGATCGCCACCACCAGCTCGGCCGAGCGCGGCAGCGCCAGCGCCACCAGCCGTTCGGGCCCGGCGCCCCGGGCGATCAACGCCTGCGCCAACCGGTTCGCGCGGGCGTCGAGTTCGGCGTAGGTCAGCGCGACCTCGCCGGCCACCACCGCGACCGCCTCCGGCGTCCGGCACAGCTGCGCCCGGAACAGCTCCGGCAGGCCGGCCGCGGGGGCGCCGACCGCCGGCCCGGTGCCCAGGGCCAGCAGCTCACCGTGCTCCTCGGCCCCGAGCAGGTCGATCCGACCGACCGGCTGGTGCGGGTCGCCGTCCGCGAGGGTCTCCAGCAGTTCGATCAACCGCCGCTGGTGGGTGAGGAGTTCGCTCTCCTGGTAGACCTCCGGGGCAGCCCGGAGTTCGATCCTCGGGCCGTCGTCGTCCCGGCCGCCGGCCGCCCAGACCGCCAGGTCGCCGGCCAAGCCGCTGAGCAGGCGGTGGGCCGTGGCGCGCTGCCCGGCGAACGTCGGCTCGGCGTCGAACGACATGATGTTGACGACCAGTGGGAAGGCCGTCTCGATGCTGCCGGCCTGCCCGAGGTCCCGCAGCAGGTCCTCGCTCCGGTACCGCTGGTGCGCCAGCGCGGCATGCACCTCCCGGGCCGTCTGCGCGACCAGGTCGGACCACGGCTGGTCAGGCCGGACCGACAGGCGCAGCGGCACCACGTTCGACACCGCACCGGGCGTCGCCATCAGCACCGGGTCGCCCGCCCGGCCGGTGACGGCGAGGCCGAGCACCACCTCCCGGGCCCCGGTCAGCCGGTGCGCGTACAGCGCCATGGCCGCGACCAGGACCCGGGACCAGCGGACGCCCGTGCGCTCGGCCGCCTCGCGCAGCGCCTCGGGGCGCCGGGTGCCGGCCGCCGGGGTGCGCCGGACCCCGGTGTCCGGGCCGCTCGGCAGCCGGTCGCAGAGCCGGGTCGGTGCCGGACGGTCGGCGAACCGCTCGGTCCAGTAGGCGCGGTCGGCGGCCCACTGCTCGCCGTCGCGGTAGGCCGTGTCACTGCCGACCAGTTCGGCCAGCGAGCCGAACGGGGACGGCGGCACCGGCCGCCCCTGCGCCAGCGCCGTGTACGTCTGCGCCACCCGCCGCCCCACCATGGAGAAGCCGTAGCCGTCCATCACCAGGTGGTGGTAGCTCTGGTAGAAGAGGAACCGGTCCGCCGCCACCGTGATCAGCGCGAAGCTGAACAGCGGGTCGCGGGCGAGGTCCAGCGGCCGGACCCGGTCCCGCGCCATCCACCGCCGCGCGGCCGCGAGCGGCGCGGCCTCCCCGCTGACGTCCACCCGTACCGGCTGCCACTCCCACCGCTCGCGGACGACCTGGCGCGGGCCGTCACCGTCCTCGTCGAAGCTGACGTGCAGCGCGTCGATCTCGTCGACGACCCCGCGCAGCGCGGTCTCGAACAGCTCCGGGTCGACCGGCCCGTGGACCTCCAGGTACTCGCCGATGCGATAGGCCGGAATCGCCGTCCGGGATCGCTGCTCGGCGAGCCAGATCTCGCGTTGGGCCGCCGTCAGGGGAAGGGCGTCGCCGTCGCGACGGGACATGAGTACCTCCGAAAGGGGTGGGCAGGCTTGGTGGCAGGGCGCGCGGCGGCGCGCCGACCGCGGCGCTCTCACGCGGTCGGCGACTCGGGGGTTGCGCGAACTCCTGCGGTCAGGCGGCGAGTTCTCCGGCCTGGAGGTGCCAGAGGGATGCGTAGAGCCCGCGCTGCGCGAGCAGTTCGTCGTGGGTGCCTTGTTCGGCCACCACGCCGCCCTTGTCCATGACGTAGATCCGGTCCGCGTGGCGGATGGTGGACAGCCGGTGGGCGATGATGACCATCGTCCGGTCGGCCGCGAAGCCGCGCAGGGTGCGCTGGATGGCGGCCTCGGTCTCGTTGTCGACGGCGGAGGTGGCCTCGTCCAGGATGACGACCGGCGAGTCCTTGAGGATCGCCCGCGCCAGCGCGATGCGCTGCCGCTGGCCGCCGGACAGGGCGGCGCCGCGTTCGCCGATCATCGTGTCGTAGCCGTCCGGCAGCGAGGCGATGAAGGCGTGTGCCTCGGCCATCCGGGCCGCGTTCACCACGGCCTGCTCCGGGGCCTCGAAGCTGCCGTAGCGGATGTTCTCGGCGATGGTGCCGTCGAAGAGGAACGGGTCCTGGGCGACGAAGCCGATCGCCTCCCGGACGCCCCGGCGGGGCAGCTCGCGCAGCTCCCGGCCGTCGAGCCGGACGCTGCCGAACTCCGCGTCCTGGAACCGCATCAGCAGCTTGGCGATGGTCGTCTTCCCCGAGCCGGTGGCCCCGACGATGCCGGTGGTCCGGCCGGCCGCGATGGTCAGCGAGAGGTCCTCCAGCACCGGCGGCCGGCCGGGGTAGGCAAAGGTCACCTGGTCGAGGACGAGCTCGCCCTTGACCTGCTCGGCGTCGAGCGGCCCGCCGGTGCCGTCGGTCTCCACCGGCAGCGCGTGCAGCCGCTGCACGCGGTCGTAGGCGGCCAGCGTCCGCTGGTACTGGTCGACGATGCCACCGAGGCGGTTCATCCGCAGCAGCACCATCTGGGGCAGGCCGATCAGCGGGCTGAACACCTCGAACGGCAGCGAGCCGTTGAGCACGGACCGGCCGCCGAGCAGCAGGGTGCCGGCCATCGAGCTGGTGGTGGTGACCCGGACGATCTCCGCGTGCCGGATGGTACTGCGGTCGGTCTGCTCGTTGCTCCGCTGGGCGAGTTCGCCGAGGTGGTCGACGCGCGCCGCCTCGTACTCCTCGGTGCAGAAGCTCTTGACGGTGGCGCTCGCCTCCAGGTTGTTGACCAACTGGCTGTGCAGCCTGGCCCGGTGCTCGCTGGAGACGGCGTAGTCGGCGGCGACCCGGTCGTGGTAGTGGAACGACAGCCAGGCGATGACCGGGATGGGCAGGAAGGAGATCCAGGCGATCTGCGGCGCCAGCAGCAGGAAGAGCGGCACCAGGATGAGCAGGCTGCTGCCCAGTTGCAGCACGTCGTTCGCCGAGGTGGCGAAGAAGGTGCCGAGCTGGCCGACATCGTCCATCAGCACGCCGGCCACCCTGGTGGTCCGCTCGCCCTCCAGGTGCCGCAGCTCCAGCTGCTCCACGTGGGCGTAGGTCCGGTTGCGCCAGTCGTGCTGGACCTCCTGGCCGAGCTTGCGCCACTGGGTGCCCGAGGCGTAGGCGAGCCCCGCCACTGCGGCGCAGGCGACGGCCACCGACCCGGCCAGCGCCCAGAGTTGAGCAGAGGCCGTGGTCAGGCCGAGGCGGACCAGCGGCGCCGCCTGGCCCTTGATGAGCACCAGCGCAGTCCAGCCGAGGAAGGTGCCGAGCGCCATCTCCGAGAGCTGGCAGGCGACCGACAGCGCGGAGGCCCGGTAGAGCCGCCGGCGGTGCGGACCGACGACCTCCAGCAGGGGGTGGCGGGCGGCTTCGGGTGCGGACGACGCCCGGGCTTCGTCGACGGTTCTGCGCCAGGCCCGCCGGACCACCACCACGGTGGCAGTCGCCACGGCGCCCAGCGCCGCCAGCTGCTTGGTCAACGCCGACCCGCGCACCAGCGCCACGCCGGTCGCGACCCCGCCCGTGACGGCCAGCACAGGGCGGACCCCGACGCGCTCCGCCCGCGGAGCACGCGGCCCGGCGGGCCGCGCCGGCGCCGGACTGCCGGCTCCGGCAGCGCTTCCGGTAATGCCTCTGGTGGCGTTCTCCGCGAACAACGCGACCGCCCGCCGGACGAGCCGGCTGACGTCCGTGGCGGTCACGCTCGCGTCGTGGCGAACGAGAACCCCTCCGGTGATCGGGCTGGCCTGTGCCTCGGTGATGCCGGGAATCCGTCGAAGGGCCGCCGCGAGCACCTCGGCGACCTGCGGCCGTCCGAGCACCAGCTTGACGTCCCAGCGCTGCCGACCCGGAATGACCGAGCGCGGGCGCACATCCAAATCCCCGGAGCGGTATCCGGCTGCGGCACCCAGCAGAGATGGCATGTGTACGATCACCTGTTTGCGGAGGTCGCGAATCCCGCCGCGGACACGGCGGAGCACTGCGACGGAACGGAAATTCGGTCAGGGAGGATGGTTCGGTTCAAAAGAGTCGATCGGCCGCCGTATGGGCGCACCGGGAAACAAGGCGCCCACACGGAGACCTCTCGTCCGGCCCGGCTCAGTTCGCCTTGCCGGCACCTGCTGTGGCACGGATCTTGGGCGTCCTGGCCTCGTCCTCGGAACGGCCGGCGGCATCGTCCCTACCACCGTTCGGGTCGCCGCCGGCGGCGACCCTCGGACCGGCGGCCGCATGACCGACGGGTTCTCCCACGGCGATCTGTGCGGCCACCATCTCGGCGGCCACTTCGGCCGCGAGGTCGTGGATGTTCTCCCCGGCCTCGTGGGCGGCCTTCTTCACCTCAAGAACCAGCCCCACGGACGTCTTGACGACGCCTCGCATCAGCGGCTTGAGGACACGCTTGGCCAGCGGTGCGACGATGAGGCCGACCAGGAAGGGCGGTACGACGGGCGGCATAGCTCTCCATCCTCTCTACGTATACGTGCGACAGGGACTCCAGACACTGCGAATACCGGAGCAGCACACGGTTAGGCGGACGGAATCACCCACACCGGAATTCACGATCCGCGCCACGCCGAGCAAGCCGGATATTCCGCCGAAGAACCGAGACGGTCTCTCGCACGGAATCGACCCTGAAGACTCGACGAACTGTTCACGTGTCCGAGTCCACAACCGTGAGACCACCGCCCGCTTTTCAGCAGCGTAGTCGATTCATGTCGGTCGAGGCCAAACAGCCAAGTCGCATTTCACCCGTGCGTGTACTCTTCGACTCGCCGACCGGAGCGGGCCGCAACGCTTTCGACAATCACACACATCCTCCGGGGCCGATGAATTTACCGGAAGGATTTTCAGCCTATTCGCTCGGTCTCTTCAGCACGGAGTTCGCGCGCCACCCGCCGCCGCAGGGCCGGGAACGGCAGTCCGCCACCGCTCAGCACCACCTCGTGAAAGGCGCGGACATCGAAACCGGCCCCCTGGTCCTCTTCGACCCGGGCCCGCAGCCGGCTGAACTCCAGATACCCGGCGCGGTACGACAGCGCCTGCCCCGGGAGGTCGGTCGAGTAGCGCAGCAGGTCGGAGGCGATCTGCCGGTCCGACTCGGTGGAGTTGGCGCGCATGAACGCCCGCGCCTCCTCCAGGGTCATCGTCCCGAGGTTGAGCCCCGTGTCGACGACGAGGCGCTGCGAGGTGAACCGCTCCTGCGCGAGGCGCCCGTACGCGTCCCACGGGTCGTCGTAGAGGCCCATCTCCCAGCCGAGTCCGGCCGCGTACTCCGCCCAGCCCTCGTTGAACCCGCCGAACTCGACGACCTCCCGCCGCAGTTCGGGCAGCACCCGGCTCTCCGCCTGCCGGGCGAGATGGAAGTGATGCCCGGGCGCCAGCTCGTGGTAGATCAGGGAGGCCGCGCCCAGCAGTGACCGGTTCGCCAGGTCCGAGCCGTTGTAGCGGTAGCGTCCGACGGGGCCGGCCGGGGTCGGCTGCTCGTAGTACCCGAAGGTCATCCCCGCCTCCAGCGCCGGATCCAACCGGGCCAGCCCGTAGGGGGCCGCCGGCAGGGTGGCGAACCACCGCGGCAGCAGCGGAGCCAGGCGGTCGAGGTGGCCGCGGTAGCGGGCCTCGACCTCCTCGGGCGTTCTCGCGTGGAGGCGGGGCTCGGTCCGCAGGCGGGCGTGGAAGTCCTCCTCGCCACCCGGGAATCCGAGCGCGGCGCGGACTTCGCGCATCCGCTCGGCCAGCTCGAGGCAGTGGTCGAGGCCGAGCGCGTGCAGCCGCTCGGGCGACGCGTCCTCGGCTGTGTGGGTCCGGATGAACTCCCGGTACGCCTCCTCACCACCCTCGTACTGCGCCCAGCCGACGCCCTCCGCCGCGCCGCGCCGGTAGGCGGGATCGTCGAGGACGGCGAGCAGCCCGTCGAACGCCGGCTCCACCTCGCCCGTCACCAGCCGCCGTACCCCGTCCCGCAGTCCGGCGCGGTCCGCGGGCCCGAGCCGGTCCTCGTCGACCTCCACCCGGCGTGCCAGCAAGGCCCGCAGGCCGACGATCGTGGCGCGGGCGCCGGCCAGGGCCGGGGCCGGGATGCGGACGCCGCGCGCCGCCTGCCCGGCCGTCTTGTCGCGGATCGTGCCGACCACCCGGGCGAGTTCGCGCACCAGGACCAAGTACCGCTCGGAGTCGGCCCGTTCGTCGAAGCGGAAGGGGGCGAGGACGGTGTCGGCGTACTGCACCAGCGGAAACAGCCGGTACGGGGTGGCGGCGGGGGTCAGCCAGTAGCAGCGGCGGGCCCGAAGCTCCTGCTCCGCCAAGGCCGCGACGAACGCGGCGGTATCCGCATCGGTGCCGGACAGCTCCGCGTCGTCGATCGACCGGAGGCGGTCCAGCACGCCCGCCCCGAACCGCGCCCGTTCGTCCGCCTCCGCGACCGACACCCCGGGCAGAGTCTCGACCGGGAGCCCCCGCCGGACCCGCAGCAGCGGATCGCGCTCCAGCAAGAACTCCCAGTAGCAGGCCGCCAGATGACCGATCTCGCGGCCGGGTTCGTCCGTCCTCATACGGACAGTGTGGCGACGCGGCACAGCGGGGGTGGCCGGATGGCGGACCGCCGGGCGGCGATGTCCCCCGGACGAGTGAAATGTGACCACCGGTTCCCCGCGCGGGCCCCGGGGGCGGGAACCAAGGGACAGGGCGGGCCGGAGGGTTTCGGGACCCGGTCCGAAACCGGCCTCCGGGCAAGAAGGTCGGGGTGCACGACGGATCGGCGGTGGCACCATGGGCGCCGTGCCCCGTAGCCCCGTCCCGGTGACGCTGACGGCCGCCGTCACCGCCGCGGCCGCCGTTCTGGCCGGATGCGGCGGCACCGCCCGCTCCTCGACCACCACCCCGGTCGTGGAGCGCGGGACCGTCAGGATCGCGGCGGCCAACGAGACGCCGAGCTTCAACCCGTACTCGGCCTTCGGCAACGGCCCGGCCCGCTACGCCTACGACTCCCTGGTCAACGTCTCCCCCGACGGCACGCTCGTCTCCGGCCTGGCGACGGCCTGGCGGGCCACCACCACCTCGGCCACGTTCACCCTCCGTCCGGACGTGACGTGTTCCGACGGCACGCCCCTCACCCCCTCGGCGGTGGCCCGCTCGCTGTCCTACGCGGCCGACCCGGCCCACCAACTCGCCGGCGCGCAGAGCGTGCTGCCCGGCGTCCCGTTCACCGTGACCGCCGACGACGCGGCCGGCACGGTGTCGGCGACGATGGCCGCCCCCTACCCGTTCGTCACCCGCACGCTCGGCCTGCTGCCCATCGTCTGCCCCGCCGGCCTGGACCGGCCGCAGTCGCTGGACCGGGGCACCGCAGGCACCGGCCCATACGTCCTGACCGGGTACACCGCCGGCGGGCCGTACGAGTTCACGGTGCGCGAGGGCTACACGTGGGGCCCGGCCGGGGCGACGACCGCGACGCCCGGGCTGCCCGCCCGGATCGTCGTCTCCGTGGTACCGCAGGAGTCCACCGCCGCGAACCTGCTGCTCACCGGGGGCGTCAACATCGCGACGGTCCGCGGACCGGACCGCTCCCGGCTCGCCGGCCGCGGCCTGGCCACCACCGACGTGGCGACCGTGGTCGGACTGACCTTCTTCAACCAGCGCCCGGGCCGCCCCCTCAACGACCCGGCGGTCCGCCGGGCCCTGGTGGCCGCGCTGGACCGCCAGGGGCTCGCCAACGTCGCCGTCGGCGGCACCGGCCGGCCCGCCACCGACTTCGGCGCGGTGGGCGCCGTCTGCCACTCGGATCTCGCGGCCGCCAACCTGCCCGTCCAGGACGCCGCCGAGGCGCTGCGCGCCGCGGGCTGGACCAGGGCCGCCGACGGCCGGCTGGCCAAGGACGGCTTCCCGCTGCGGCTGCGCCTGATCACCAGCCCGGACCTCGGCTCGACACTGCCGTCCGTGGCCGAGCTGATGGCCCGGGAGTGGACGGCGCTCGGCGCGGACGTCCGGCTCGTCAGCGAAGGCCTGCCCGCGCTGGTCAACGCGATGTACCAGACCGGCGACTTCGACGTCGTGATCGGCAGCACGCCGGGATTCCTGCTTCCGGCCGGCTTCGTCCCGTTCTTCTCCGGACCGCCCCCCGCCCAGGGACTCAACTTCGCCGAGGTCGCCGACCCCGCGTACGACGCCCTCGTCGCCCAGGCGCTCCAGGAGACGGACACGACCGGCTGCGGCACCTGGAACCGGGCCGCGGCCGCACTGTTCCGCTCGGCCGACGCCCTGCCGATCGCCGACGGCGAGAGCACCGTCTACGGCTACCGCACCACCTTCGCCACCACCTTCGGCGGCGCCATCGTCCCCACCAGCATCCGCCTGCACCGATGACCGGGGTGAGCGACGTGTCCGTATCCCTGCTGCCGCGGCACCCGTGGACGGCGTTCTGCGTCCGCCGCTCGGCCCGGCTGGTCCTCTCCCTGGGCGTCGTGCTCACCGCGTCCTTCGCGATGATCCGGCTCGTCCCCGGCGACCCGGTGCGCGCCGCCCTGGGCGTCGACGCCCCGCCCGCCCTGGTGGCCGCCCGCCGGCATCAACTCGGCCTCGACCAGCCCTTCCTGGCCCAGTACCGGCACTACCTGGGTGGACTCCTGCACGGCGACATGGGGGCCTCCCTGATCACCGGGACACCCGTCGCGGAACTGGTCCGGACCCGGCTCCCGGCCACCCTCGACATCGCGCTCCCGGCGTTCCTCGTCACCCTCGCCGTCGCCCTGCCCTGCGGGCTGGTCGCCGCCGTCCACACCCGCGACGGGCGACGCCCGCGCGCTGAGCTGGCGTTCACGGCGGTGACCGCCGGCCTCGCCAGCGTGCCGGACTTCGTGCTGGCCGCAGGGCTGAGCGCGCTGCTGGCCGTCGGCCTGGAACTGCTCCCGGTGGCGGGCACCGCGGGCGCGGAGTCCTTCGTCCTCCCCGTGCTCGCCCTCTCCCTCGCCCCCACCGCCGTCCTGGCGCGCGTCGTCCGGGTGGAGGCGCTGAAGGTGCTCGCCGAGGACTACATGCGCACCGCCCGGGGGAAGCGGCTCTCCCCCGCCCGCCGCTACCTGCGGCACGCGGCGCCGAACATGGCGACCGCCGCGCTCACCGTCGCCGGCAGCCTGCTGCCTGCCATGATCGCCGGCACCGTGCTGGTCGAGAAGGTGTTCGCCTGGCCCGGTATCGGGTCGGCGATGGCCCAGTCCGTGGTCGCGCAGGACTATCCGGTGGTCCAGGCGATGGTGCTGATCCTGGGCACGACGGTGCTACTCGCCGGCCTCCTGGTCGACGGGCTGCTCGCGCTGCTCGACCCGCGCTCGGCGATCCGGGAGATGTGAGGCCCGATGTCCGTTCCCACCCGGTCCCGGCGGAGCCTGCCGTCCTCACCCCTGGCATGGGTCGCGGCGACGATGCTGGCCTCGCTGGTCCTGCTCGCGCTCGCCGGTCCGCTCGTCTGGGGTGCGGCAGCCGACCGTCCCGACCCCTCGGCGGTGCTGCAGGGCCCGTCCGCCGCGCACCCCTTCGGCACCGACAACCTCGGGCGGGACCTGCTCGCCCGGGTACTGACCGCCGCCCGGCCCTCCCTCCTGCTCGCGCTCTCGGCGACCCTGCTGGGCGCGGCCGGCGGCGTCGTCCTGGGGGCGTCCACCGCCGTCGTCGGCCCGCGCACCCGCCGGTGGCTCGCCACGCTGATCAACCTCCTGCTCGCCTTCCCCGCCCTCCTGGTCGCGCTCTTCCTCGCGGTCGTCCTCGGCGCGGGCGCGGGCGGCGCGCTGTTCGCCCTCGCCGTCGCGTCCGTCCCCGGCTTCGCCCGGCTGGCCCAGACGCTCGCCGCCGGGGTCTCGGGCACCGACTACCTGGCCGCGGCCCGCGTCCTCGGCCTGCGCCGGCACCGCCTGCTCCGGCGGCACGTCCTGCCCAACATCGCCGAGCCGCTGCTGCTGAGCACCACCATGGCCGCGGGCACGGCGCTCGTCGCGCTCGCCGGACTGAGCTTCCTCGGGCTCGGCGTGCAGCCGCCCGCCTACGACTGGGGGCAGCTGCTCAACCAGGGGCTGGACCGCGTATACGCTCAGCCACTGCCCGCCCTCGCGCCGGGCCTGGCCATCCTCTACGCGGCCCTGACGTTCCAACTGCTCGGCGAGGTCCTGGCCGGGAGCGCCGCCCGGCGCGCCCACGCACCGCAGTCGCCACCGACCGCACCCTTGCCCGCAACCCTGCCTGCGCCTCTGCCCGTACCGGACGGACCGGCCGGGGACGATCACGTTCTGCAGGATCACGTTCTGCAGGTCGAGGACCTCACGATCGAACTCCCCACCCCCGCCGGAGTGATCCGGCCGGTCCGAGGCGTCAGCCTCTCCCTGCGGGCCGGGGAGATCGTGGGGCTCGTCGGCGAGTCCGGCTCCGGCAAGTCGCTCACCGCCCTCGCGCTCGCCGGCCTACTGCCCGAACACGCCCGGGTCGGCCGGCGGACGCACCGCCTGCTCGGCGCCGACCTCACCGCCATGACACGGAAGGAACGCCACCACCACCTCGCGACCGGGCTGGCGGTGATCTTCCAGAACCCGGCATCGGCACTCAACCCGTCGCTCCGGATCGCCACCCAGCTCACCGAGGCGATCCGCACGCACCGCGGCGCAAGCCGCACGGAGGCCGCCGCGCAGGCCGAGGCCGCCCTGCGACGGGTCGCCCTGCCGCCGTCCCTCCTGCGCTCGCGCCCCCACCAGCTCTCGGGCGGCCAGCGCCAGCGCGTGATGATCGCATCCGGCCTGATGGTGCGGCCGGCCCTGATCATCGCCGACGAGCCGACGACGGCACTCGACGTCACGGTGCAGCGGCAGATCACCGAGCTGCTCTCCGACGTCCGGCGGGACACCTCCGCCGCGGTGCTGTTCATCAGCCACGACGTCGCGCTCGTGGCCGGGCTGTGCGAGCGCGTCCTGGTGATGTACGCCGGGACGGTCGTCGAGAGCCTGCCGGCGGACCGCCTGGCCACCGCCACCCGCCACCCCTACACCCGGGCACTGGTCGAGTCCGTACCGGACCTGACCGCGGACCGCGACCGGCCGCTGCGCACCGTCGAGGGCGGACCGCCCGATCCGCTCGCGCCCGCCGCCGGCTGCCCGTTCCAGCCGCGCTGCCCCCACCGGCGGCACCGCTGCGCCGAGGACGTCCCGGCGCTGACCGACCTGGACCCCGGGCACCGGGTCGCGTGCTGGTACCCGCTGCCGGCACCGGCGAAGGCGACCGCCTCATGACCGCCCTGACGCTCTGCCAGGTCACCGTCCGGTACGACGGGCCACACGGCCCGGTCACCGCGGTGGACGGCGTCTCCCTGGACATCCCGGCCGGCACGACGGTCGGGCTGGTGGGCGAGTCCGGCTCGGGGAAGTCGAGCCTGGCCCGCGCCGTCGTCGGGCTGACACCGCTGTCCGGGGGCCGTATCATCCTCGACGGCCGCGAGGTCGGTGGCCGTACCGTCCGCGCCCGGCGCCACCTCGGCCGCCGGGTCCAGGTCGTCTTCCAGGACCCGGACACCGCGCTCGATCCCCGGATGACGGTCCGCCAGACGCTCGAAGAGGCGGCCACCGCCTTCCGCCGGCTCGACCGGCGGGCCCGCTCCGAGCGCGTCGCCGGCCTGCTCGACCTCGTCGGCCTGGATCCGCGGCTCGCCGACCGCCTGCCGCGCCAGCTGTCGGGCGGGCAACGTCAACGGGTGGCCATCACCCGCGCCTTGGCCGTCGAGCCGGACGTCCTGATCGCTGACGAGATCACCTCGGCGCTCGACGTCTCGGTGCAGGCGTCCGTCCTCAACACGATCCGCCGGCTGCAGCGTCAACTGGGCCTGTCCATGCTGTTCATCGGCCACAACCTCCCCGCGGTCTGCTACGTCTCCGACGTGGTGGCCGTGATGCACCGCGGCCGGATCGTCGAGACGGCCCCCACCACGGCCCTCCTGCGCGACCCGCAGCACCCGTACACCCGGGCACTGCTCACCTCCGTGCCGATCCTGAACGCCCCGCCGCCAGGCGAGCCTGCCGCGCCCGCCCTGCCGGCCCTGCCTGCCCTGCCGGCCCTGCCGGACGAGAAGCTGTCATGACCGTCGGTCAACCGGACGCGGTGGTGGTCGGAGCCGGTGTGATCGGCGCCGCCGTCGCTCTCGAACTCGCGCGCACCGGACGGCAGATCGTCGTCGTGGACAAGGGCGGGGCCGCGGGCCACGGCTCCACCAGCGCGTCCAGCGCGATCATCCGGTTCAACTACTCCGCCTTCGACGGCGTCGCCACGGCCTGGGAGGCCCGCCACCTCTGGGCGACGTGGCCGGAGCATCTGCGGCTGACCACCCGCCGCCCGCTCGCCGCCTTCCGGCGCACCGGAGCCGTGCTGCTCGACGCCCCCGGCCCCGCACCGTCGGGCGTCGCCGCCCTGTTCGACCGCGCCGGCGTCCCGTACGAGCGGTGGGACGCCGCGACGCTCCGCAGGCACCTCCCCGGGATCGACCCCGGGCGCTACGGTCCGCCGAAGCCGGTGGACCACGACGCCTTCTTCGCCGGCCCCACCGGCGAGCTCGGCGCCCTGTTCACCCCCGACGCAGGGTTCGTCGACGACCCTCAGCTCGCCGCGCAGAACCTCGCGGACGCGGCGGCCGAGCTGGGCGCGCGGTTCCTGTTCCACCACACCGTGGTGGGCGTCGACCGGCGCGCCGACCGGGTGACGGGCATCCGGCTCGCCGACGGCGGAAGGATCGCCGCGCCGGTCGTCGTCAACGCCGCCGGTCCGTGGTCGGGGGGCCTCAACCGGCTGGCGGGCGTCGGAGGCGACTTCACCATTGGCGTGCGTCCGCTCCGCCAGGAGGTCCACCAGGTCGCCGCACCGGGCGGTTGCGGCACCGGGCCGGGCCCCGGCCCGGTGATCGCCGACCCCGACCTCGGCACCTACCTGCGGGCGGCCACCGGCGGCCACCTCCTCATCGGCGGCACCCAGCCGGCCTGTGACCCACTGGAGTGGATCGACGATCCCGACGAGGCCGACCCCCGCCCCACCGTCCACCGCTTCCGGGCCCAGGTGACCCGGGCGGCCCGCCGCTTCCCCGGGCTCACCGTCCCCAACCGGCCCACCGGCATCGCCGGCGTGTACGACGTCGCCGACGACTGGACTCCGATCTACGACCGCACCGCCCTCGACGGGTACTACGTCGCCATGGGCACGAGTGGCAACCAGTTCAAGAACGCCCCGCTGGTGGGCCGTTTCCTCGCGGCCCTGGTCGACCGGGTCGAGGCCGGCCACGACCACGACCACGAACCGGTCCGCCACCGCTGCGAACACACCGGGAACGTCGTCGACCTCGGCGCCTTCTCCCGCCGACGCCCGGTCGGTGCGGGCACCTCCCGCACCGTCATGGGCTGACCACCCACCGGCTGCGGTCAACGCGGCTCCGCACCCAGTTCCCGGACCAGACCCCAGACCGCATCGACCACGAACTCGGGCACCTCCTGAGGGAAGTTGTGGCCGGTGCCGTCGGGAGTGTGGATCGCCCGCGCCGCGGACGACGTCGCCAGATAGCGGGTTCTGGTGACGAGGTAGAAGCGCCGTATCCGCTCGGCCTCAACGGCATCCCGGGCAGCATCCAGGACCATCTCGCCGCCCGTGAGATCCCGGGGCGTGACCAGCAGCAGCGGGAGGTCTCCGAGGTCCCCGTCATAGACCACGGCCTCCCAGCCCACCCTCGCCAGGCCTGACGGCGAGAGCTCCGCGAAGATCGACGCGGCAGCGCAGTCCACGCCGGTCCGGCCGCCACGGCCACGGTGTGCACCGAACAGATGCCGCACCGCCATCAGCAGCTGCTTCCGGCGCATCCCCGCGACCAGCGCGTTGCGCGGTGCGAAGGCAATGACGTCCAGCGGCGTCGGGTCCAGCAGCACAAGTCCGGCCACCAGGTCGGGCCGCCGCCTCGCCGTGTTCGCGACCAGCAGCCCGCCGAAGGAATGGCCGACCAACACGAACGGGCCGCGCTCCCCCGCGCCCGCCAGCGCGGCCAGCAGTTCCTCGGCCTCGGCCGCCGTCGTCCGCGGGAAGGACCCGACATCGCTCCAGCCCGTGCCGAGCCGGTCGACCAGGACGGAGCGGGTCCGCGCCGCCATCATCGTGTGCAGCTGCCGGAACTCGTCACCGGGGGCGTGCCCTCCGGGCATCCAGACGACCGTCGGCCCGCCCGCGGCCTCCCCCTCTGCCAACACGTGCATCCGGTGGCCACCCACGTCCACCAGCCGCCCCGGCGGCGGATGCGCCCGCGCCTCGCGGGCCACCGACACCAGGTGGCGCGAAGCCCCCGCCAACAACACCACACCGACAGCCACCACGACGCTACCGAGCGCCGGGGCCCACCCCGCGTCCAGCCCTAAGAGACCGCCGCCCACCCCCACCACCAGCAGCGCGACCGGCAACCCCAGCCAGTCCCGGCTCAGCAGCGCGAGCAAGGAGTTCGGGACCCGCCCATCCCGGCGCATCGGCCCTCCGCGGCAGCACTCGAAACCTATCGCCACCCAACTCCTTCCCCGATCCGTACGCCCGGACGCGCGCCCGCGGGTCGCAGCCGACCACGGGCACACCGCTCATCTCCGGATACCTGGGGTGACCGCCGCACATCTCGCATCGTCCCCGACTGGACGACGAGGCGGTGCCAGCTCACGGATTCCGTACGAGGCTCCCGTCGACCGCCGATGGAAGCGGAGCACGCCGGTCTGGGGGCGAACCGGACGTCACGCGGTACCGCGGGTGGGCACCGGCCGGCGGAGCCGACGCAGCGGGACGGCACCGGCTCGCTCGGCCTTGGCGGCGCGGGCCCGGCGTTCGGCGAGGACCCGGCTGCTGATGGTGGTCGCGGCACGAGCAGCGCGCTGCTCGTGGTCGGCCTGGGCGGCGTCGGCGACGGCGACGGCGACGGCGACGGCGTCGGCGTCGGCGTCGGCGTCGGCGTCGGCGTCGGCGTCGGCGTCGGCGTCGGCGTCGGCGTCGGCGTCGGCGAAGTGCTCCTCGGGCTCGCGCCGGTTACGCAGGGCCTGGTCCTGGCGGGCGGTGGCGGGGGCGGTGCGGGCGACAGCGTCGATGCCTGCCGTCCATCGGTCACATTTCTCTGTCGTGATCCGTCAAGGCAGTGACAGCACCGTGAAAGCCCTGAGGAGACAGCCCATGGAAACGCGTTCGATCACAGCAGAGGTGCCGATGGTTCCCCGGATGTCCGAGGACCCCGCGCAGCTCGTCCCGGAGCTGGCGGAGGTGTCGGCGGCGCTGTTCAAGGCCACCGGCAACGGCTCGGTACCGCGCACCACGATCAGCCTGGTCCAGCTGCGTGCCGGTCAGATCGTCGCCAGCACCTACCTGACCGTGCTGCACACCGGCTTCCTGCGCAAGGCCGGGGTGTCCGAAGAGCGGATCACGTCGGTGGCGTCCTGGCAGGACTCCCCGTACTTCACCAGTGCCGAGCGTGCCGCACTGGCCCTGGTGGAAGCGGTGCTCCAGCCGTCCGCCCACGGCGACAGGGTCTCCGACGAGCTGTACGCCCAGGCGTGCGAACACTATGACGCCAGGGCGCTCGCCACCCTGACGTTCGCAATCGGGCAGGTCAGCTTTTTCATCCCCGTGGCGCTCATCGCCAAGCCCGTGCCAGGCCGCTCATTCACCGATCCCTGGAAGTGAGATCGTCCGGGCAAGGGACCCGAACGGGGCCCTTGCCCGGACGCGGTGAGGCGAGTGGCACCTGCGGGAGCGTGCTACATGGCTCCCTGATCCATGAGGCCGCGGGTGTTCACCGAGGAGGCCGCGCTGAAGCCCTCGGGGGCGTCGATGACGGGGACCCCTCCTCCTACTCCGCCGCCGGGCTGGCCTCGGTCACGGCCCGGGTGTCGCCCCGTCTCGTTGTTCGAGTCCCGTACGTCAGACATGCCGCAACACCCCAGTCGTCTGATTAGCAGTCAGGGCTGACTCGGTCTCCTCACGCGGTATCCGCGGCTCCCGAGTCAGAAGATCGAGGCCCGGGTCGAAAAATATCTGGGCTGCCTGGGTAAACCGCACGTAGACACCGAGATCGGATGGCCGGAGCGTTGATCGGCCTGAGGGGCGCTCGGGGTGCTTCTCGGGTGGCCTGCAGGCCGAGGTCCGAGCCAGGTCAGCGTTGGGCGTCCAGGCGCTGGACCGCTCGGCACCGGTGCTGCCGATGATGCCGGGCATGCCCGAGCGCCGCACCCACGACTACGTCCGCCACGGCATCACGACCCTGTTCGCAGCCCTGGACGTGGCCACCGGCGAGGAGATCAGCACCTCCTCGCCGTGATCAACATATAACGCACCCGGGGCCTTGCGGCAAGGCCCCGGTGGTGCCGCAGAATCGTCGACCTGGGCCGGAAGCCGGCCCGGAAGCTACGGAAATGGGGGCGCAGAATGCGTGTGCTGTTGTCGACGTACGGCTCGCGGGGGGACGTCGAACCGCTGGTGGAACTCGCCGTCCAGTTGCGGGAACTCGGCGCGGAAGTGCGGGTGTGCGCGCCGCCGGACGAGGACTTCGTGGAGCTACTGGCCCGGGTCGGCCTGCCGCTGGTGCCGATCGGCCGGCCGATGCGCACGATGGTGCGTCCGTCATCGGCCGCCGAGGCGGGGCGGCGGGTGACCGAATTTGCCGCCCAGTTCGACGCGGTGGCCGCGGCGGCCGAGGGGTGCGACGCGCTGCTGGCGACCGGCCTCGCGCACTTCGCCTCGCGCTCGGTGGCGGAGAAGCTGAGCATCCCCTACGTGTACGCGACTTTCTGCTCGTTCCTGCTGCCGACACCGCACCAAGCGCCGCCGGCGATGCTGCTGCCGGGCCAGTCGCTCCCAGTGGAGGTGACGGACAACCGGGCGCTGTGGGACCTGAACGCCCAGCTCTTCAACACGCTGCACGGCGAGGCGCTCAACGCCCACCGGGTGTCGGTGGGCCTGCCACCGGTGGACAGCGTCCGCGACTTCGTCCTCACCGACCGACCGTGGCTGGCGTCGGACCCGACCCTGGACCCGTGGCAGGAGACCTCGGAGCTCGACGTCGTCCACACCGGCGCGTGGATCCTGCCGGACGAACGGCCGCTGCCAGCCGACCTGGTGGCGTTCCTGGACGCCGGCGCGGCACCGGTGTTCGTCGGGCTCGGCAGCACCCGCCGCGTCTCGGCGGACGTCGCCCGGGTAGCCATCGAGGCGGTCCGCGCGCAGGGGCACCGCGTCCTCGTCGGGCGCGGCTGGGCGGACCTGGCCCTGATCGACGACCGGGATGACTGCTTCATGGTCGGCGAGGTCAACCAGCAGGCCCTGTTCGGCCGGGTGGCCGCCGTCGTGCACCACGGCGGTGCGGGTACGACGACGACGGCCGCCCGGGCCGGCGCTCCTCAGGTGGTGGTACCGCAGGCGGCGGATCAGCCGTACTGGGCCGGCCGGGTGGCCGATCTGGGCGTCGGCGCGACAGTCGACGGTCCGTTGCCGACCGTCGAGTCCCTGTCGGCCGCGCTCGGGACGGCCCTGACTCCCGAGACCCGCGCACGGGCGAGGGCCGTGGCCGGCGCGATCCGCACCGACGGGGCGGTGGTGGCGGCGAAGCTGCTGCTCGACGTGGTCAGCGGAGCGGTCGGCGGCGCGGCGGGCGGAGCGAGGCCGCCGGTGTCCGCCTGAACCGTGTGGTGCGTCGGGCCGGCCGCTGGTTCCGCAGTCCGGCGGCGCCCGGAACCGCGCGGGGCGTGAGGGCGCGTAGGTCCCGTACGACGGTTCGACCCATCTTGCCGTTGATCCGTGCGAGGAACTGGCGGCCGAGCAGGCGCAGCTGGGTGGCGTAGGCGAGGGAGGAGGGCTGTAGGTCGAGGCAGCCGGCGCGCGGTTCGAAGTGGGTCGGGGCGGATCTTGCCGACGAGTTCGGGGGGCGATGTCGGCCCACTGGTCGAGGACGCTGCCTCCGGCGGTGGGGGTCTCCCAGACGCGTTCGGCGACCAGCCCGGCGAGGACGTTGCGGGACGGGCTCGGGTCGCGGCCGGTGCGGCGGCTGGTCGGCGCTGCCGGATCGGGTGAACACCGTACAGGCGCAGGTGGGCGCGGGCAGACTGGGCCGGTGACCATGCTGCTGCGGCTGCACAGCCGCCTCCGATCAGACGTGCACTGGTGGGTCCAAGGCGGCGGCGCGGAAGTGCAGCGACGCAGGTGGGGTGCCTGGTTCGCCGTCAGCTGCGTGGTGGCGTGGGCTTGCACGTTCGTGCTGTCCAGACTGGGGCCAGTGCTGGACCTCGGACCGACAGGGCAGAGCCGCCTGTTGCTGGTCTCGTTCATGGGTACGCTCACCGGTGCGCTGGCCTGGGCCACGGTGGCGCCGGGCCAGTTCTCGTCCCGAGCTGTGCTGGTCAGCGTCGGCGCCGGGTTGGCGTTCTGGGTGCTCGTCGCCGTCGTCCTGATTTGAGGTCAGGACTGCGGCCAACTTCGCGACCGTACGCTGATGGCCGGGCCCTTCGTGATTCGAGTGTGAGTGGCCCGGCCACCCTCTCGAGCAGCACTGACGCCGGGTCAGGGACCGGCGATGATCCTGGTCACGAACACGGACTTCACGACGAGCACGCGCAGGGCGCGGGTGGTGGTGTCGAAACCGGACGGCCCCAGTAAGCGGCGGCGTCGGTGCCGACGATGGTGACCCACCGGTCCTGGATGGTGCCGCCGGCCATGCCGGGGGCCCGGCCCTGGGAGGCGGCGAGCGCGGGGAGGACCAGGTCGAGGCGGTCCGGTCCTCTCGCGTCGAATGCTCAGCCGGCTGATCCGGCATCCGTCAGGAACTCACGAGCAGCCTGGACGACTGTGCCGATGATCCAGATGGGTATCGCCTGCCAGCTCGTTGTCACTTCGGGGATGCCGCTGTGAACTGGTTCCCATGGGTGGTGCCAGTTGAAGCCCTCGGTCACATGTGCCACTTGAGTGCCGGAGGACTCCTTCTTCCAGGTCTCCGACATGATCGGCAGGAAGGTCGCCCAGACGAGCGCCCCCGCTGCCAGGAGGATCTCCGTCACATGTGTGGCGATCACATCGCGCACCGTGGCGAGCGCGGTCGGTTTCGGCGCCTGCTCCGATGGGTTCTGAGTGTTTGGCACCGAAGCGGGAGATGACGATGCGACAGGCCCGATCTTCGGCGTCTTGCCTCCTTCGTTGCCTGCGGTGACATTGGGAGAACCGGGCTGATCGCTGGAGACGGGGCCGGCCGCGTCCCTGTCAGGGGCGGTGAGGGCTCGCAAAGCGCTGGTGCGCTCCTGGATAGCCGCACGGGCACCGGTGATGCCCATCCAGGCGCCCGGGCCGAGCGCTTCACCCAGCTCCCCCTCACACCACTTCTGCACGCGTACCGGTGTCGGGCGCTGGGCAGGGTCCTTGTGCAGGCAGACGGTGATCAGCTGGCGTAACGGCGGGGCGAGGACAGAGACGTCCGGGGTGTCAGCAACGACGCGGTGGGCAACGGCCCACTCATTCTCCGCGGCGAACGCCTCGCGGCCGGTAGCGAGGAAGTACAGGGTGGAGCCGAGAGCGAAGACGTCGGAGCCCGCGCCCACGGCGCGGCCCGCGGCCTGCTCGGGCGACATGTACAGCGGGGTGCCGATCCGGGTGGAGTGGCTGCTGTAGGTCACCGACTGCGCCAGGGATTTGACGATGCCGAAGTCGATGACCTTCGGACCGCTCTCGTCCAGCATGATGTTCCCGGGCTTGAGGTCCCGGTGCACCACCTTCGCGGCGTGGATGTCGGCGAGGGCATGGGCGATGCCCCAGGCCAGCAGCATCACCTGACCGGTCGGCAGCGGCCCGTGCTCAACCACCAGCTCCCGCAGGGGCGGCCCGGCCACGTACGTCGTGGCCAGCCACGGTCGCTCGGCTCGGGGATCGGCGTCCAGCAGCGGTGCGAGGTGGGCGCCACGCACCTTCTGCGCGGCACCCACCTCGCGCGCGAACCGCTGCCCGAACTCCGCATCCCTGGCGAACTCGTTACGGATCACCTTCACAGCCGCCGGCTGCCCGCCGGGGGAAAGGGCGAGGAACACCTGCCCCATACCGCCCTCACCCAGCCGCGCCACCAGCCGAAAGCCCCCGAGACTGCCCGGATCGTTCGACTGCAGTGCAGGAAACCGAAACGCCGCCCTCGACACGAAGCACTCCCCTCGTCTCCCCACCGGGATACCTCACGGCTCAACCGCCCGTCGCATTCGCCCATGAGCGTAGAACCCTGCCTGACGCTCCGCCAGATCAGCCGAAGATCCGACCCGCTTCTGCTGCTACTGAATGCGGTCCAGGAGAGCGGCCGGGACGGCGCTCACCACGCTTCTGTGGACGATCACGTAATTCCCCGCGTCTGCGGTCACGTAATTCCCCGCGTCTGCGGTCACGTAATTCCCCAGGTACTGGCCCTGGCTCGGCGCGTCACCACTCTCACCATGCCTTGGGCCGAGAGTGGTCACCGCCCTCGATCTCCTCGGGCCAGTTGATGGGACCGCAGTCCGTCCGCCGCAGAATCCCGGGGTCCGGCGGGTACTTCTCGTTCGGTGGCCCTGACCAGTAGGCCCGCCGTGTGCGGGGAATGGGCACCTCCACCAGCCTGCCGTCGTGGAGCATCCACAGGCCGAAGCAGTCGTCCTCCTCGTCGTGGATCAGCACCTGCACGCTTTCCGGCATGGGCCAGGGCAGCGACTCCAGATACTTCAGCAGACCGGATCGCGGCCGCACGTGATCAAACTCGACGAACCACCCATAGATGCTCCCCCCTAGCGGGGCGAACCTCCCGTCCCAGGTGCGCTCGGGATCCGGCCGCATCAGGGGCTCCATGACCTCCTCTGCCCAAAGTGCCAGCACGATGACCTCGGCGTTTCTGCCCATGCTGGAGTATCGCCGCCCGCCATGGCCCCGCAGCAACTGGTTTCCACCGGCGGTCAGACGTCGAGACGGCGACACCTCAGCGAACCCACCTTCCTCCACGGTGATCGCCGGGGCATGACCTTCTTGATCGACGGCTTGTCGGTCCTGTCGGCGGGGTTCTTGGGTCGCTTTGTTCGGCCGGTAGCTGGGGCCGTTCATGATGACCTGGTGGCTGGTGTTGATCAGCCGGTCCAGGAGCGACTCGGCGACGACGGGGTTGGGGAAGAGTGGATACCAGTCGCTGGGCGCCCGGTTGCTGGTGATGATCAGGGACCGTCCCTGTCGCTCGCTGACCAGCTCGTAGAGGTCGTCGGCCTGGGCGGCTGTGAGCTGGCGCATGGCGAAGTCTCGCCGTAGACAATCGGCTGCGCGGCGGTAAGGAAGGCGAACTCAAGGGCATGGTTCACGGTGAGATTTGAAAGCTCGAGGTCCTCGGGGCAGTTAAGCTCTCGCCTCACGTAGTCCTGGCGGAGCTGGTGATCATCGTCGTAGCCGTACCCGGTGAGCATTCTGTCCCCCTCCGGGCTGTTGTGGCCGATCGGCCGCTCTGTCCTCCTTGACGGCCCGAGAGGAGAGCCAGTGACCGGCCGGTTGTGTTTTCAACAGGTCGAATGAGGTTCTGACTCAGCTTCCGTGAACCGGTCACAATCCGTAAGGTCGAAGGGGTATGGCACGGCCCACGCCGCGTGCCCGCGCATCCGAGCCGGGTCGCCGGGGAAGCAGCTGTCCCACTCCTCCCGTGCCGCCGCCCACGTCGGCCCGGACCCTGCTCAAGGTCTGCCTGCGCGACCGGGGCCAGGCCGTGGTCTTCGGCTACGAGAAGCACTTGGTCCGACCGACCTGTCGAGCCGAAAATCGCCGGATGAGCGATGATCAGAACACTGCCAACGAGCAACAGCGGCGCCGTGCGGCCCGCAACGCCTGCAAGCGGTTCCTCTCCGGCGAGCGTCTCCTCGGCATCCGGGAGCGGCTCACCGCACTCGCCGCCCTGGACGGGCTGGACGTCGAGCCCTACCGCTACGGCAGCGACGGGCCGGTGCGGCAGCTGGAGGAGCTGGCCGCCGCGCTGCTCGGCACCGAGGACGCGGTGTTCTTCCCCACCGGCACCATGGCCCAGCAGGTCGCGCTGCGCTACGGCGCCGAGCTGACTGGCCGTCCGGCCGTCGCACTGCACCCGCTCAGCCACCTGAAGCGGCACGCCTACACTCAGCTCACCGGCCTGCGCGGCCTGTGGCCCACCACCGAGCAGCGGCTGCCGACCGCCGAGGAACTCGGCGCGCTGGGCGAGCCGTTCGGCACCCTGGCAATCGAACTCCCGCTGCGCGACCCCGGTTATCTGCTGCCGAGCTGGGAGGAGCTGGTCGAGCTCACCGCGGTGGCCCACGCGGCCGGCGCCCGGGTGCACTTCGATGGCGCCCGGCTGTGGAACACAACAACCCATTTAGGCAGTCAGCTTGACGAGATATCGGCGCTCGCCGACAACGTCTACGTCTCCTTCTACAAGGACCTCCGCGGCATCAGCGGCGCCGCACTGGCCGGTGACGCGGCGCTCACCGCCTACGCCCGCGCCTGGCGTCACCGCTACGGCGGCACGCTCTACCAGCAGTGGCCGGCCACGCTCGCCGCGCTCGCCGGTTTGGACACCGTCCTGCCCAAGCTGCCTGACTTCGCCCGCCACGCCGCGACCCTCGCCCCGGCCCTGGCCGCGCTCCCTGGCGCCCGGATCCACCCCGCCGTCCCGCCTACCCATGAGTTCCAGCTCTGGCTCCCGCACCCCGCAAAGGCGCTGAACGTCGCCCACCTGGCCCTCGTCGAGCAGGAGCGGACGTGGTTCATCTCGCACTGGACCGACGCCGCACCCGGCCTGGCGATGGCGGAGGTGAGCCTCACCGGCCCTGCGCTGGAGTGGACGGCGGACGAGGTGACCCAGGTCGGGCTGCGCTTCCTGGAGCTGGCCGCCGCTTCCGCACATTAGGCGCGAAGAACGCGCTTACCTGACGACCACCATGCGCGTTGATGCCGCGGCTTCGCTGCCGCCCTGATGCACCGTCCGGGGCCCCTCGTGCTGCGTCCCTGAGAGGCTCAGCCCGGAGGAGCAGGCGTCGTTTCCGACGCAGACGAGCAAACTGCTTGGCCGAGCCCGAGCCCCGAGGGGCTATTCGATCGTGAACCGGTAGACCCTCGAACCCCGGGCTTGGAAACCAGCACGCTCGTAGAGACGATTCGCAGCCTCGCGTGATGGGCGGGACGTCAGGTCAACGGTTCGAGCGCCTGCGTCCTTCGCCAGGCGAAGTGCCTCATCGGTCAGGGCCGCGCCGACTCCGTGGCCACGCGCGGCGGCATCGACAACGACGTCCTCGATGCGCGCCCGCAGGCCGGATGGCAGCGGGGAGAGGACCAACGTCAGCGCGCCTACGATCGCTCCGTCGAGCCGGGCGATCAGCAGCGTATTCGAGTTGCACGCCACCATCCGGGCGACCGCGTCCTGGTCCAGGGGCTTGGCCGTCATCGACAACTGCGGCAGCAGGCTGGCGAATGCATCCACCAACTCGCCGTTCGTCTCGCGGACGACCTCAACGTCAAGGCTCATGCACCAGGACACTACCCCGAACTTCAGTGGCCGCAGCGGTGTTCGGCTTCGGCGATCTGCGGAGGGATTCGGTGCCGGTCTCGATCAGGGTGAAGCAGAAGGTCAACCAGACGGCGATAGCTTCGCAGAGCCGAGGTGATCACGACCCCACCACCTCACGGGCTGTGACCAGATCACGGAACCTGAGCCAGAACCTCGGTTCACCCGTCGCCGAGAACTCGTCCCGCAGTTGACTGCTCCCCGCGCCCGCGGGGATGGTCCCAACCCGGAGCCGGACCTGTGGACCCCGGAGGACTGCTTCCCGCGCCCGCGAGGATATAGCTCCGATTTGACGCCTGACACCTCACCACCTGAGTGTCGTCCATCTGAGGCAGGCTGACCCTGTGTTGGGCTGGTGGGGATAACGGTTGGGCAATCCCCGGGCGAACCGGGCGTGGCTGGTGGGAGTGTAGCGCGGACCAGTCCCGTGATCACAGGAGTGTCGCCGTGACCGACTTCCAGCCCCAGCCGCAGTGGGTTCCGCCGCAGCCAGCGCCGCGCCCGTCGAAGCGGAAGAACGCGGCGATCGGTTGCGGCGCCATGGTGGCGGGTGTGGCCGGCCTGGTGGTGCTCGGGGCGATCGTCGGGCCTCCGAAGAAGGAGCAGACGCAGAGCGTGGCTGGCGCCGCACCAGGCAGTCCGGCGGTGAACGTTTCGCCGAGCACAGCGCCCAGCACACCCGCCTCCGCCCCTGCTGCCACTCCGGCACAGACCGCAACGCCCGCCGCCAGCTCCAGTGCCAAGCCCGGCACCCCACCCACCGCGCCGCTGGTCGTCCCCTCCTCCACCGGGAAGGCCTCCGCCACGGACCGGAAGGCAGCCGCCGCGATCCTCAAAGCCAACGACCAGCACTACCGGGAACTGGTCGACCAGGGCGCGGCGCTGATCGGCAGCTCCGGCTACCAGGACTGGTACCAGCACTCGTTCAACGACACCAGCGACATGGACGCGTTCAAGCAGGCCGACGCGCACTTCACAGCGGACAACGAACCAGATGCGCTCAGCGACTGGCGGGACGACAACGGCAACGGCGCCAGCGCCTTGTGGCGGCTCGCCGCCGACGGCCTCGGCCCGGAGACCACCGACCAGACGCGGGCTGATGTCGCCGAGGCCCGGCAGGCCCTGGAGAAGGCGGACGCGGACGCCGACCGGATCGCCGCTGGCTGACCGGTCGGGCAGATCACCTTCGCAGGTTGAGAAGCTGCTAACCGGGGTGGTGCGGTCGGCATAGCATCTGGCCATGGCTGCGAATGCGGAAGTATCGGATGAGGTCGCCCAGAGCAGAGGTCTGCTCCCCGCGCCCGCGGGGACGGTCCCGCCCCCGTCCGGTCTCATGTCCGCTCACTCCTCTGCTCCCCGCGCCCGCGGGGATGGTCCCCAGCTGGGCCAGCGTCGGCACCCTCGGTGGGGTGGGCGAACGGGCCGGTGATCTGCAGGACGGCGCCGGCGTTGCGCGCTGCCCGTCGCCAGTCGCGGGTGACGGGCAGCAGGCCGGTGAACCACGGCAGGCCGCCGGACCAGGTGACCTGGAGCCACTGGTGCTGGGCGTCGAGTACGGCGGTCCAGCCCGGGTGCGGCTGGGCCCAACCCTCCGGTTCGCGCTGGCAGGCCCGGCCGTCGGCGGCGAGCACCGGCAAGGCCAGCTGGCCGTGGGGCTGCGGGTAGGTGACGGCGGGCCGGTCGTGGATTAGCTCCGGCCACGCCGTCAGGCCGAGGTAGGCGGCGAGGGTGCTGTCCGCGCCCGGTTACTTCCCCTCGTTCGCCTCCTCCAGCACGGCGGCCAGGCGGTCCGCGACTTCGGCCGAGCAGCCGCCGAGCTCCACGAAGCCGCGTTCCATCACGGGGTAACCGCCGACGGTCGGGGTACTGTGCGCAGCCTGCTCGGGTCCGACGATGCCGGACCACCGCATGTGGAGGCCGTAACCGGTGGTCCGGGACTGGCTGGTCTCCCTCTTTGGCAGATCGAGGACCTCGCGCAGCACCGCCTCCACCAGGACAACAGGGCGTCTGCCTCGCCGCGGCCGTCCGGCAGCGGCCCCGTATGCGATTTTCCGGGCCCTGGACCGGACGGCCTGCAGGGCGACCCTGGCTAGGTCCGTACCTTCGGGGCCCGGACCGGCCCGGTGGTGCTGCGGCATCGGGCGACACTATCGCGTCCCTGTGATGGCCTTCATGCGGTTCCGCCCCGGACGAAGCGACGGGGCGCGACGTTTTCAGTGCGCAGCGCACGGGCCGCAACCAGGGCGGCGTAGTGCGAGGCGAGGAGGCGCGGGTTGTCGGCGCTGGCGGCGGTACGGGACGGGGTAGCCGGATCATCGGCCGCAAAATCAACGGATTTGGCTGACCTGGGGCGATGCGCTGATCACTCCACCGGCCGGGTGGGCCGAGGCAGTTCAGGCGTACTCGTCGCCTCGGCGAGCACGACGCGGCCGCCCTTCAGCTCGGGGACGGCCCGTGAGGAGGATCGGAACGGCCAGCAGTGACAGCGGGCCTCCGCGGGGCGTGGGGAGCTGAGCCGGCAGGCACCCTTGACAGGGTTCACGACGGTGGAAGACTGCGACAGGGCCGCCACGCGGCGGCCCGCCTCGGAGAAACGGGGGATCCTGTGAAGAAGATCAGCCGGATAGCGCGCGTCGCCGTGGTGGGGGCGCTGGCGCTGGGCGGCGTCGTGGCGGGCACGAGCAACGCTTCGGCGGCGACCGGCAACTGGGGCTGCCGCTCCGACAACACGGGCAGCTTCGCCAATGAGGGCAACGGTATCCACCTGGACTCCTGCGCCGAGGACCAGTGGGGCGGCGGCGGGAGTGGCTTCTACGCCCGCATCGCCGTCACGCTCGACCCTGGCAGCCCGAGCGTCTTCCCGTGCGCGCAGCTGTGGAAGTCGGACGGCTTCGGCGGCTGGTCCGAAGCGCACGACTACGGCTGCATGGGCTGGTACGGACCGGGCACCAACGACGCCATCTGGATCAGCGACAACGGCCAGAACTACAACCCTGGCAGCGGCGCGTACGTGGTGCGTGTGGGCTTCTGGGCCACCATTAACGGCCACTACGGCTATTACGGCGACGTGGAGTCGCCGGTCAGCTCGGTGTGGTGACCGCGAACGGCTTGTAGCGGGATGGACGAGAGCCCCCGCACCTCTTGAGTGGGGTGGACTGCCGACAGCAGTCCACCCCACCGGCGTCCGGTACACCAGCGCAGCGATTGCCGGTGAGACTGACCTTTGCCACTGGCCAGCACCTGGGTCCGGTCGAGGCGCATCTCCAGGAGGCGATGACGCCTGTGGGCCAGGATTCTTCTCCCTGAGTTGGAGGCGAACTCACGGGTCGATCCCCCCGAGCACAGCATCCGACCCGCGAGTTCCTGCTGAAACACCTTCAGTTGTCTCGAACCCACGGGGCTCAGCGGATCCAGTACTGGTAGGAGCTGTTGTTCGACTGGTCCGCATCCATGCTCCGTGCTCTCGGATCCGTCACGGTTCGTAGCGGTCAAGCCGGTGGGAATGGAAAACCCAGTCGCCGTTGACACAAGGTTCCTGAAACCCTGGCCGTCATGACCCCGGACCCCGTCGACCAGGCTCGACGTCTCGCGTGTGACCGTTTCCCCGATGCGCTTGCTGCGATCCTTGCCGGGTCGACGGCTGCGGGGCGAGCCACTGCCGGCAGTGACCTGGACATCGCAGTGCTCATCGGAGACGGCGGCGAGACCTGCCGGGAGACGATCCGGTTCGAGGGACGTGTTGTCGAGCTCTTCATCCACACCCGTGCCGGTCTCGTGGACCTCTTCGCAGCGGACGTTGCCGCACGTCGCGCGGTCCTGCAGAGCATGTATGCCACCGGTCTCGTCCTGCTCGACACGAATGGTGAGGCCGGACGCGCCCGTGCCCTGGCCGAGGCGGACCTCCGCGAGGGTCCGCCGTCGCTGGAACCAGAGACGGTCGAAACGAAGAGGTATGGGCTGACGGACACTCTGGACGATCTCGCCGACGCGGGCGACCAGATCGAGCGCCTTGCGGTGGCCGGTTTCGTTCTCAACGCTGCAGCCGATCTGCTCTGCGACTACCACCACGCGTGGATCGGCGGTGGGAAGTGGCTGCCGCGGCGCCTTCTGGAAGCGGACGCAGAGCGTGGGGCCGCCCTGCTCGAAGGGCACCTGCACCTGTGTGAGTCGGGAGACCCGGGACTCATGATCGACGCGGCATCAGGGATTCTCAACCTGGTCGGCGGGCCTCTTCGCGAGGGCTATCGCAGGACCTGGTGCGGTGTCATCGAATCGGTTGCGGCTGCCTCCGGGCGTTGACGGGCTGAGGCCGGTGACGGCGTCGGTGGCCATCGAGTGTGGTCGCCGGGAGCATAGTGCTTCCAGGTTCCTCCGGCTTCCGCGGCGATCGCCTCGGCGTGGACGGAGTGGTAGCCGAGCATCCCGGCGACCACGGAAGGTGGGGCCTGGAGGTGGAGTTGGCGCATGGCGGCGGTGCGGCCGTGCAGGGCGGATGCCCGCAGCGGCGAGCCTCCCGCGGAGGGTCGAGGGGTCGAGAGGCTGTCCGGCCCTGTGCCCGGGGAAGAGCCAGGTGCTGTTCGGCTGGGTGGCGAGGTGGTCGAGGAGCATGCCGGCGAATTCGCCGACCTGACCGGCATGCACCGCCACACCGCGATCCGCTGGGTCGCCTACGCCAGACGCAACTTGGCCGAGTACCTCGCGGCACGCGCCGAGGAACAAGGTCGGGGTGTTCACAATTAGTGCCTGTTCCTGGAGGTGGCCTGTCAGAACTGATGCACTTTCAGATGACGGGTCAGGTCTCCGGTTCGCGGCTCTGAGCACGTCAGCAGGTGGGCGCGTAGCGGTGGGCGGCGCAACCGTCTCGGGAGGGGGCCCGCCAGCACTGCCCCCGTTCGAGTTGGGCGGGGTGGCTCGGTAGGGTCGTGAGTCATGACTGCGTCAGAGCCCACCATTCTCGCCACCTCTGGTGGTCACCGCGTTGGAGACCGCACCAGGGTGGCCTTCGATGCTCTCGTACACCACGCGGTCGATCTGTCAGGTGTCCATGGACGCCGTCCTCGGGTCATGTACGTCGGAACGGCGATCGGCGACGCCGAGCATTTCACTGCACGCATGACCGAGGCCGCTCGAGTCGCCGGGTTCGACCTGACGCCACTTCAGCTCTTCCCCATGCCGAACGTCGAGGACGTCGAGGGCGCCGTCCTCGATCAGGACGTCGTCTGGGTCATGGGCGGTTCGGTGGCGAACCTACTGGCAGTGTGGCGCGTCCACGGGCTCGACATGATCCTCCGACGCGCCTGGGAGGCCGGCGTCGTGCTCAGCGGTGTCAGCGCGGGATCGATCTGCTGGTTCCAGGGCGGCCCCACCGACTCCTTCGGACCTGAACTGCGGCCGCTCACCAACGCACTCGGCCTGCTGCCCTACGGCAACGCTGTCCACTACGACAGTGACAAGGGACGACGCCCGCTGATTCACAGGCTCGTCGCAGACGGCACCTTGCCCGTCTCGCATTGCACTGACGACGGGGTGGGCCTGGTCTACCGCGGAACCGAGCTGGTCGAAGCCGTCACAGAGGCGGCAGGAAAGGGCGCCTACGTCGTCGTGCGCGACGGTGAATCGGCCGTCGAGGAGCGCGTTGAACCCCGCTGGCTACCTTCACCGCGGCGCTAGAGACACGGCCAGGGCCGCCTACAGCGGCGCCCGCGCTCCGCCGCCAGCTAGCCATGGCTTCAATGTCGACTATGACCAGTAGCGCCGGAATTGTCGACGACGGGGGTGCCGCTTAGCCCTTGATCAGCGGGTCGTAGGGCTCATCCTCCGGCGTGAAGATCCAGGATGAAGTCCTTGCCTGCCTCGGTCGCGACCTCGCATAGGCGGGTCAGGACGTCGGCCTCGGTGGGAAGGTCAAGGCCGAGCGCGGCGGCCGCACGGTCCCGCCGAACTGCCAGGTCAGGTATGTCCTCCAGGTACTCGGCAGCCAGCTCACC
The DNA here is from genome assembly GCF_029892105.1 of Kitasatospora sp. GP82. Lineage (GTDB taxonomy): Bacteria > Actinomycetota > Actinomycetes > Streptomycetales > Streptomycetaceae > Kitasatospora. The sequence goes on from NZ_JARZAJ010000020.1 coordinate 140,748, forward strand.
GCTCTCCTCCGCAGTGAACGCTCGGCAGTCGCGCCACCAGGGCGCGACCAGGAGGAGTCGCAGGAGTTCTGGCAGGCCGATCGCGACCAGAGCCGCGCCGCCTTCGGAGTCCGCGTACAGGACCGGACGTTCCTCCCCACCAGCGCCGCAGAAGAAGTACGTGCCCCCGGCTCCATCACCCGCGAAGCCCTCCAGCGCCGCGCCCGACGCGAGGTGGACGTCCTCGCTAGGGTCTCCCCGGTCTAGGTCAAAGTCACCCGGCCAGGCCAGGAAATGGGCAGCATCGTCGTGTTCGTAGATGGCGGTGATCAGCGATTGCATGCGCCGCGCCTTAGCGACCGGGAACGACACTCACGCGCCACGGTTTTCGGAGATCGCGGACAGCGGTAGCCCCCTGGCGGTTGAGGCCTGCCAAGCTCGCACTGATTACTCAGCTCGACGCCCCATCACGGCTCGGCCTGTGGACAAGTGACACTGACCGTGCGAGCTCACCAGCCCCACGTGTGGACGGTCACGTAATTCCCCAGGGCAAACGTCACGCAATTCCCCAGGTGTCCGGTGGGAACGTTGGCCGATGGGTGCCCAGGTCGTCCCGGCGTACTCGGGATCGGAGCGGCTTCATGCCGTCCGGCATTGCCTGTTCGGCCGACCGACACCCCTAAGCGGATAGATCATCCGATTGTGTGCTACGGTCCCCGCCAAGCGGATGAACAATCCGTATGACTGGGTGGAGGGGCACATGACGAAGACAGCTGTGGTCACGGCGGGGACGGCCGGCATCGGACTGGAGACGGCCCTGGGGCTGGCCGGCGCCGGGTTCTCAGTCACCGTGGTCGGACGCAACGCCGACCGGGGCGCCCAGGCCGTCGACCGAATCAACGCGACGAACCCGGCACACCCCGCACGGTTCCTGCCCGCCGATCTCGGCTCGCTCGACCAGGTGCGCGCGCTCGCCGACCGGATCGCCGCCGAGCGTGCCGCCTCTGGCGAACCGCTGACCGTGCTGGTCAACAACGTCGGGGCGATGTTCCCGCAGCGACGGACCCTGGATGGGATCGAAGCGTCGTTCGTCGTCAACCACCTCTCGCCGTACCTGCTGACGGAACTGCTGCTGCCCACGCTGACGGCCGGGGCGCCGAGCAGAATCGTGAACGTGACTTCGGGTGCGGTCGGGCTCGCGAAGCGGGCCTTCGACACCGTCGAGCCGCCCGGCGGCTACTACGGCTTCCACTGGTACGGCCGCGCCAAGCTCGCCAACCTCGCCTACACGCTCGACCTGGCCACCCGACTACAAGGCACGGCCGTCTCCGTCTTCGCGGCCGATCCCGGAGGCGCCGCGACCGACATGACCAACGGCACCCTGACCGACCCGAAGATCGTCTCACCAGCCCTGCGGCTGCTGTGGCCGCTGGTGCGCCGCAAGTTCGAACGCTCCACGTCGGGGCCGGCGTCCCTGGCTGCCCGACCCTCGATCGTCGCCGCCACCGACGACGCCCTTGCAGGCCGGACCGGCATCGTCATCGGAGCCCAGGCGCACCCGGTGCCGCCGTTCCGGACAGCGACCGACCCCCGCGTCGCTCAGGACGTGCGCCGGCTCAGCGAACGGCACGCACCTCTGACGACCAGCTGACCCGCCAGGCGGCGGGGGTACCGGCGGCGGCATCATCCGGATGGGTCATCCGATTAGCATGTCCCCCATGACGACGCCCCTACGCAAGGACGCGGCCCGCAACTGGGACCGGATCGTCGCTGTCGCCCGTGCCCTGGTCGACCAGGACATACCCCTGCAGCTGAACGACGTCGCCAGCCGCGCCGGAGTCGGCGTCGGCACCGTCTACCGGCACTTCGCCACCCCCGAGGCGCTGCTGGAGACCGTCGCCACTTCCTGCCTGGAAGCCCTGGCCGCCCACGGCCAGCAGGCGCTGGCTGACACCGACCCCTGGCGCGCGCTCGAAGGCTTCCTGTTCCGCACCGTCGAAGCGCAGGTCACCGACGCGTCCCTGGCCCCGGTCGCCGCCGCAGCCACCGACACCCTGCCGCGCACCACGGAACTCAAAAGGGCGCTTCAGTCGGTCGGCACAGCGCTCCTCGACCGGGCTCGCGACGCCGGAGCGGTCCGACGTGACCTGGCCGCCGCCGACCTCGTCCCGCTCATGTGCGGCATCGCCTACGCCGTCAACGTCCACGGCGGCACACCCGCCGACCGGATCGACACCGCACACCGCTACCTGGCCACACTTCTCGAAGGTCTGCGTGCCACGCCACAGCACGCGTGAGATCAGCACCCGCGCACCAACTGGGGTGATCCGGGCGGCCTCCGCCGGTGCCGGTGAGTCCGATCGCCTGCGGGAGATGGCTACTTGGCCCCCATGACCTGCATGACACACAGGGTCCGCAACCGCCGTCCCCCTGGGGAATCGTGATCACGAGGGTGGGGAATTCCGTGACGCGGCTGACCTGGGGCCGGTGGGGCCGTCGGGCGGTTGGGCGGCGCGGGCCAGGAAGGCGACGTGCAGGTCGCTGTGCCGGTAGATCAGGCTGCGGTGAACACCGGCCAGGCGCGCGACGGCGGACACGCTGATCGGCTGGCCGTCGCCGACCAGGTCGTCGAGGGCCTTGAGGACTCGGCGGCGCCGACGGGCGGAGTCGTCGGCGCGGGCCTGGGTGAGGGGGCTGGTCGGTGATGGCTGGCTCATGCGTCTCGGTCGAGTCGAAGACTGGCGGCGGGCGGCCTGACTGTGGGCATCCCCAGCTGGACGGTGCGGCTCTTGCGCAGGGTCGCAGTGGCCTCCCGGATCTCCTCGCGGTCCTCCAGCGTCAGGCTGTCGAGGTCGGTCTCGACTCTGCGGATGAGGTGCCGTAGCCGGTTGATCTCCTCGTCGGACGGGGTGGCTTCGGTACGGGCCCAGTCGTCCAATTCGCTCGCAGCGGCCAGGCGTTCCCGGTTCCGCAGCAGGGTATCCAGGTAGACCCGCAGATCGGGCAGATAGGACGGGTCCGTGCGGAAACGATCGCAGCCCAGGCAGCGGAACCGGAACGGGCAGGCGTGCCCGCCGGCCTTGACGTTGCCGGGTTCGACGCAGATGCCGAACGGGACGGCGACCTGCCTGATGCGCATCCGGGCGTGCCCGTGGTCCAGCAGGGCCTTGGCCTGGGCCCAGAGCCGGTTGCCGTTGCGGTCGAACTGGTGGGTGACGAGGCGATCAACCGCCTGACGGGTGCGTTTCTCTGTCACGCGTAATGGTGGAGTCGGGTACTGGAACTGTCCGAATACCCGCAGCCCGGAGCCCATGTACTGCTCCGGGTCTGGCATCAGGCGCGATGTGCGAACCTGCGAGGGGATCGGTCAGACCTGTTCGAAGTGGAACGCCTTGATGAAGCAGTCCCGGGGCTGAGCGACAGCGAAAAGGATGCATTCCACGAGTGATTGGGCTGTGAGGGCGTCCTTGGCCCCCCGCGGTGTGCTCTCCCACTCCTCGGAGAGCGGGTTGGCATTGTCGAAATCGGGTGGATAGAGCGAGATCACCCGCACTCCCTGCGGCCGCAGGCGCTTGGAGAGGACTTCGGCGAACCCCGCCTGGGCACTCTTGGCTGCGTAGAAGGCGTCGTGAGCGTGCGAGCGCTGGTGGCCGGCCGTCCCGCAGGCGGAGACCATGGTCACCACATCCGGCTTGTCGGAGTTGAACAGGAGAGGGAGGAAATTCTTCACGGTCAGGACGGTGCCGGTGGCGCCGGATGCGATGGTGTCGACGACATCGGCGTCGGAGGCCGACAGGAGGTCCGGCCCTTCGAGGTAGCGCGAGCCGTTGTTGATCAGTATGTCGACCCGGTCAGTATGCAGGGCGACATCGGAGGCGAAGTCGCGGATCGAGGCGGGGTCCGTCAGATCGCAGGCGAATGCGTGGACCTGATGGTGCCCTCGGTCGCGAATCTCGTCGCGGACGCACTCGGCGGCGGTGAGGCTGCGTGCGGAGAGAAAGACCTCGGCGCCGAGGTCCGCGAGTTGGATGGCCAGCGTTCGCCCGAAGTCGCGGCCAGCGGCTGTGACGACGACTCGGTGGTTGTCGAATCTCATGTCGATGCTCCTGATTCGTGGACGTGGATCGGATCTTGCGGTGAAGTGCGGCGGCTGACGTCGGCGGCGTAGGCGGCCCAGTCTCCGGCGGATGCCTTCTGCCGCTGGACGGCGACTTGGATGTGGATGCCGAGCATCCGCGCGAGGATCGCGGCGGGAGCTCGGTGGTGTCAATCCCCTGGGGCAGGACTCGGTCATGGTCCTTGACCAAGGCCGGTGAGGTCGTTCGGGTTGCGGTGGCAGGCTGGGCAACGCCGCAGGGCGGTGATCAGCGCGATCTGTAGGAAGGACACGACCTGATACAGACTCAGGGCGTGTCCTGCTCTTTTGGGTTGAGGCGCTGTTCCAGGCAGAACAGGTGCGCGGCTGACACCAGGGTGACGTGATGGTGGAATCCGCGGTAGGTCCGGCCCTCGTAGTCTCCCAGGCCCAGGGCCTGCTCCATCTCGCGGTAGTCGGTCTCGAACTCCACCGGCGGCAGCCCTGCGGCCGCACTGTGCCGGCGGCGCGGGTTGTAGAAGCCGCTGATCCAGGTCGCGATCTTCAGCCGGGCCTCGGTGCGGGTAGCGAATTGGTGCCGGCGGATGTACTCGACCTTGATCAGCGAGTTGAAGCTCTCCGCGGCGGCGCTGTCCAGCGCCGACCCCACGCGCCCCATGGACTGCACCACGCCCAACCGGTCACACGGCTCGTTGTACGCCGCCGTCGTGTACTCCCCAGCGGTCCGGATGGAAGATCACGCCATCCACAGCGCCGCCGCGCGCGGCGGCCGCCATCCACAGCGACGCGGCAACCAGGGCCGCGTCATGGTGGGCACCCATCGCATAGCCGAGCAGGCGGCGCGAGAACAGATCAATGACCGAGGCCAAGTACAACTTGCCTTCCCCGGTGTCGATTTCGGTCATACCGCCGGCCCAGAGCACGTTCGGCGAGACGGCATCGAAGTGACGGTGCACGAAGTCGGAGGCCGCTTTGCGCTTGCCCTGCCGGGTCAGCGAGCGGCGCCGGCGCGGCGGTCTGCGGCCCTGAAGTCCGAGGTCGGCCATGATCGCGGCGACGGTGTTCACCGAGACCTTCCATCCCTCGGCCCACAGGTCGAGCGTGATCCTCGGCGAGCCGTAGGTGTCGCCCGACCGGCGGGAGAAGTACGTGATCCTCTCCTCAAGTCGCACACGCCTGACCTCGCGCATCGTCGGCTCGGCCGGTCTGCGACGCCACTTGTAAAACCACGGCTCGGAGACTCCGAGTGCGCGGCAGGAGACGGTGTGCGGGATGCCGTGCCCGGTCCTCTGGTCGCTGATCATCCCGGCGAGCGCTACCGGGTCCGCCACAGCTACTTCACCCAAAGGACCATGCAGCGTTTGAGGACATCACGCTCCATCTCCAACTCCCGGACGCGTTTGGCCTGTTCGGCGGCCTGCCGCCGCAGCCGGGCCGGCTCGTCGCGCTCGGACTCGCCCAGCGTCCCGTCACCGCCGGCCTCCCGGCCTCCCGGTCTCGGCGACGATCCGCACAGCCCCCTCACGGAACTCCGCGTCGCACTTCCGCCTCTTGTCTGCCATGACTCCCAACTTCCCCTTCAGTCACGGCCTCTACGCTACAAGGGGGAAGGTCACATGTTTGCGGCCAGCACTGTTGATCCGCGTCGCTCCGCGCGCGGTAGGCCGCGATCGGGCGCCGGTACCTGGCATACGCAATCTCGGGGAAGCCGATAATACTTGGAGTGCCTCATCGGGACAGGACCAACCTCACAACTGGTCAGGGCATCGGACTGAACTACTGGCGACGGCGCCTGGGCTTGTCGAACACCCTGTCATCACCCCCTGCTCGCGGCACGCGGCTGCGAACGTCCTCTTCCGCCAGGCCCACCGACCAGTGTCGAGCCTGACGCGCGCCACCACCGCCCCGGTAGCCCAACTACCTTGCATGGCCCGCCCGATGGGCGGAGATCAGGTCGCGATACCAGCCATACGACGCCTTCGGCGTGCGGCGCTGCGTCTCGAAGTCGACATACACCAGACCGAATTTTTGCTCGAATCCCTCAGTGCGTCGAACACCCTGTCACTGTACTCGGACGGCAGACTCAGCACGCTCCGCCTTCCGAACGATCTACCAGCCCCGGGCCTCGGAACACTACGGGAGCACGGTTCGTGCGGCCGACGGATATCGAACAGATATTGGTGGTGGAAGCGGTTTGGCCAGGTAGGCGGCGTGAGATACCGTCGAACGGTTATGTACCGTCTGGCGTAGGGGGGCGCCTTGGCGATCGAGCTGCCTGACGAGGTGGTGTCGTTCCTGTCGTTCATCGGGATCAACTGGCCCACGGTGAATGAGGACAGGGTTCGCGAGTTCGCCTCGCACGTACGGGAGTTCGCCGACAACGTCGACGCGGTCCACCGCGACTCCACCGACACCGTCCAGCGACTGGGCGAGGACTACCAGGGCGCGTCGTACGAGGCCCTGGCCGCCAAGTGGGCGCAGATGTCGGACTCTCACATGAACGAGTTGGTCCAAGCCTGCCACGTCGTCGCCACTGCTCTCGACGCGGCGGCCGACGTCGTCGTGGCGATGAAGGTGGAGACGATCGCCGAGCTCGTGGTGATGGCCGCGGCGTTCGTGGCCGACCAGGCGGCAGCGGTGGCCACCCTCGGAGCCGCGGAGGCCGCGGTGGTGGCGATCGAGATGGCTGCGCGGAAGCTCGTCAACTACCTGGAACAGCAGTTGGAGCAGTACATCATCGGCCAGGTCGTCGAGGCGGCGATCGACCCGCTCGGGGAGGTGGTAAGCCGAGCCGTGAGCGGCCTGGTGTACGAGGCCGCCGAGGCGGCGCTCGGTGTGTCCGGGGGCGCCGATGGCTCCGGCGGCGGGTTCCGGATCGATCCGGGCGCGCTGGAGGCGCACGCGGAGATCATGCACCGGCAGGCCGAGACGGTCGCCGACCACGCCGAGATGTTCCGGTCGAGGATTGCGGGGGTGAGCTTCGAGTGAGCAACCAGATCGTCAGGGCCCTGGAGCATGGGGCGCAGAAGCTGGGTAAAACGCTGGCCGAGGATGCCGGTACGGCCGTGAAGGGCCTGTACCGCAAGACCGGCGACAACCTGAGGAAGGTTGCCAAGAACACCCGTGAGGTGGATGCCAAGCACGCGGAGGAGCTGACCAGGCTCCACCGGCGGGGCGACGGTGGCGAGTCCGGCCTTTCCCACCGCGGCGGTGCTGGCAGGCACTCCGGTGCCCCGTCCGGGACCGGGCGCTCCGGAAATCCGCAGTCGCCCCGGCTCCGTGACGGTGCGAGCGAACCGCGGAAGACGGCGGTCCCGCCGTCGAAGCGCACCTGCCGCAGCGACCCGATCGACGTCGCCTCGGGAGAGATGCTGCTTCAGCACGAGGACGTGAATCTTCCCGGGACACTGCCGCTGATGCTCGGCCGGACCCATCTCTCGACGTACCGCTACGGCGGTTGGTTCGGCCCGTCCTGGGCGTCGACGCTGGACCAGCGGGTCGAGCTCGACGGCGACGGCGTCGTGTTCGCCACCGAGGACGGGATGCTGTTGGTGTACCCCGTGCCGACGCCCGGTGAGCAGACGCTGCCCGTCGAAGGTCCCCGGTTCCCCTTGGAGTGGGAGCCGCACGCCGGCACCGAGATCCGGATCAGCGACCCGGTCCGCGGCCTGACCTGGCACTTCGACCAACCCGTAGTGGACGACGGCGGCCACGGACCGCACGGGGCCCGCTCGCATGTGCCGTTGCGGGCGATCACCGACCGCAACGGCAACCGGATCGACGTCGACTACTCCGAGCGGGGTGTGCCGGTCGAGGTCCGGCACAGCGGCGGCTACCGGATCGCGATCGACTCCGAGGGCGCCCGGATCACCGGACTGCGCCTGCTCGGCGCAGCCGGTGACGAGCTCTCGGGTGTGCGGCTGGCCGGGTTCCAGTACGACGGCAACAACAATCTCTCAGGTGTCGTCGACGCCGCCGACGCGCCGCTGCGCTTCACCTATGACGAGGCCGGGCGGATCACCTCCTGGACCGACCGCAACCAGCACCGCTACCGCTACCTCTACGACCGCGCGGGTCGGTGTGTGCAGACCCGCGGCGACGGCGGCTTCCTGGACGCGGTGTTCGCCTACGACAACGATCGCAGGACCACCACCGTCCGCGACTCACTCGGTCACATGACGGTCTACCAGCTGAACGACCTGGGTCAGGTCATCACCGAGACCGATGCCCTCGGCGGGGTCGCCACCTCCCTGTGGGACCGCCATGACCTGCTGCTTTCCCGCACCGATCCGCTGGGGCGGACGACGTCCTACAGCTACGACGTCGACGGCAACCTGGCCGCCGTGACGCTGGCCGACGGCACGGTCACCTCGGTCGTCCACAACGACCTTCGGCAGCCCGTCCAGGTCGTCGAGCCCGATGGCTCGGTGTGGCGCTACGAGTACGACGAGCGCGGCAACCTGCTGGCCGTCGCCGACCCGGCGGGAGCGGAGACCCGCTACGCCTACGGCGAGCTCGGTGAGCTGGCCGCCGTCAGCGACGCCACGGGCCGGACCACGGTGTTCGGGACCGATGCCGCCGGCCTGGTCGTCTCGATCACCGACGCCGACGGGTCCGTCAGCACCTGCGTCCGCGACGCGTTCGGCAACCCGCAGACCCTCACCGACGCGCTCGGCGGCGTCATCACCTGCGGCTGGACCGTCGACGGTCGGCCTGCCTGGCGGACGTCCCCCGAGGGCCGTACCGAGTGGTGGAAGTACGACGCCGAGGGCAACCTCCTCGAACACATCGACGAGACGGGCGCCTCGGAGCGCTTCGAGTACACGTTCTTCGACCGGGTCTCCGCCCGCACCGGAGCCGACGGAGCCCGGTACGAGTTCGAGTACGACACCGAGCTCAGGGTGCTCGGCGTCACCAACCCTCATCGCCTGCATTGGAGTTACGAGTACGACGCGGTCGGTCGGCTGGTCGCCGAGCGGGACTTCAACGGTCGGGCCGTGCGGTACGTGGTCGACGCGGCCGGTGAGCTTCTCAGTCGGACCAACGGCGCGGGCCAAACCGTCCGGTACCGCCGGGATGCCGTCGGTCGCACGCTGGAACAGGACGCCGACGGCGTGCTCACCACGTTCTCCTACGACCCGGTCGGTCGACTGCTGCGCACCTCCGGGCCCGGTGTCGAACTGTCCGTCGACTACGACGCAGCGAAGCGGCCGGTGGCGGAGACCTGCAACGGCCTGACGCTGGCGCACGCATACGACTGGTCGGGCAGGCGGACCGCCCGCCGTACACCCGATGGCGCTGAGAGCTCCTGGTCCTACGGCCCGAACGGGCGGATCGATTCCCTGACGGCCGGTCAGCGCTCACTGAGCTTCGGATACGACCGGGCAGGCCGCGAGGTGTCACGTCGGCTCGGTGCCCTGACGCTGCACCAGGCATGGGACGGCGCGGACAGGCTCGTCGAGCAGCACGTCAGCGTCACGGTCGACACATCGCCTCGGACCCTGCAGCGCCGGACTTTCGGCTATCGGTCGGACGGCTACCTCACGAGCATCACCGACAGTCGCAGCGGCTCCCGGAGCTTCTCCCTGGACGCGGCCGGCCGGGTCACCGCGGTCACCGGCGAGAACTGGCGCGAGGCCTATGCCTACGACGGCGCCGGCAACCTGGCTGCGGCCGACTGGCCGGCGTCCGATCCGACCCGGTCAGATGCCGTCGGCGACCGGAGCTACACCGGTGCCCTGCTCCAGCGCGCCGGACGCGTCGGCTACGAGTACGACGGGCAGGGCCGACTGATCCGTCAGACCCGGCGACTGCTCTCCGGTGGAAGCCGGGTCTGGCAGTACGAATGGGACGCCGACGACCGCCTGATCGCGCTCACCACTCCCCACGGCGACGTCTGGCGCTACTTGTACGACCCCTTCGGCCGACGAGTGGCCAAGGTCCGGATGACGCCGGACGGCACGGGCGTGGTCGAGCGGACCGTCTTCGTCTGGGACGGCACCGTCCTCGCGGAGCAGGCCCGCACCGACCTCCGAACCGGCACCGTGCAGGTCACCACTTGGGACTGGGACCAGGACCACCACCGGGTGCTCACCCAGACGGTCAGCCTGCGGGACGCCTCGCAGCGCGAGGTGGACCGGCGGTTCTACGCCATCGTCACGGACCTGGTCGGCACCCCGACTGAGCTCGTCGACGAGCAGGGGACGGTCGCCTGGCGTTCCCGGACGACCCTGTGGGGCGACGTCCTGGCCGCTCAGGAGGACATGGCGGACTGCCCGCTGCGCTTCCCGGGCCAGTATCTGGACCGCGAGAGCGACCTGCACTACAACCTCTACCGCTACTACGACCCGCAGACTGCCCGCTATCTGAGTCCCGATCCGCTCGGCCTGGAGCCCGCGCCCGACCCGTACGCGTACGTCGGCAACCCGCTGGCCGAGACCGACCCGCTGGGACTGGCGAAGAAGCCCAAGTGCGAGATCATCATCCGCTACGGCAGTGAGGCCGAGGCCAAGCAGTCCCTGGCCGCCAACGACGGCAAGGGTGGGCTCGTCCCGAAGTTCAAGCCGCACGACAGGCAGCCGAAGTGGATCGCGCGGGCGGACGCCGACCTCAGCGCCGGGAACCTCGGCCAGGCCAAGCACTACACGCACAAGATGGAGTTCCGCTGCAAGCCCGGGACGTACGACTGGCTCAAGCAGTGGGAGACCAAGCCCACCAACGAGCCCGGCCGTTTCGAGCTGCCCGCGGGCGAGATCGAACGGTTCAACAAGCGCGTCGAGGAGACCACCGTCACCAAGGTCGAGCGCGGCAACGCCGGCAAGCGGAGGCGGCGGTGAGGCCGGCAGCGCGACAGCGGATGATGGTATGGCCATGGTGACTCGAGGAGGATGCACACAGTGACGCAGCAGACCGCGCGGCCCCGGTTCAAGTTCGCCCTGTTCGGGCTCGGCGATCGCTGGGAGTCCGGCGCCGAGCAGCTCGGCGCCGAGGTGGCGGCGGGACTGCTCGCCTTCGGCCCGGAGACAGCCGCCCTCGCGGCGGCGGCCGGACAACTCGCTGTCTCGGTCGAGGAGGACGCGTTCGGACGACGGAACTTCGGGCTCTGTCTGAGGGACTACGACGTACGCCTGGCGGAGATCGTCTGGCTCGCGGACGGCCGGGATGTCCCGGAACAGGTGAAACAGCAATGGCCGAACCTGACCCAGCAGGAATGGGACTGCGCGCTCCGGGTGGCCAAACTGGTGCTGTCGGCGCTGGGGTCACCCTCGATCCAGAACGACAAGGCGCTCCCGAATCCCGCACGGGCCCGGTTCCGAGCCGCGCTGTCGGCCGTGGGCGACCGCCCTGGGACGGCCCCGGAGGAGCTCGCCCGGAACGTGACGGGTGGACTGCTGGCCTTCGGATCGGAGACTCCCGATAACCTTGCCGCTGCGGAGCAGCTCGACGTCTCGGTCGAGCAGGACGAGAACGGCTGGAACGTCGGTCTCTGCATGAGACGATCTGGACTCCGCCTGTCGCGCCTCCTCAGGAGTGCGGTCGGCAGCCCTGTGCCGCAGCAGATGCTGGAGGACCTCCCGGACCTCGTCCAGGAGGACTGGGACACCGTGCTCACGGTCACCACGGCGATCCTGGCAGCACTCGAGTCCGATCCGGTCTGAGGTTCCCCCGAGGTGCGGAAGGTTGCCGGACATGACCTGATGGGTCGTGAGAAGGGAGCCTCTGCCATGGCTGCACCGATGAAGTATCCGCCCGAGTTGCGGCAGCGAGCCGTTGCCGCGTACCGGGCCGCCGACCCGAAGCCGGTGATCCGGCAGATGGCCCGGGACCTCGGCGTGCACCACGAGGCCCTGCGCAACTGGATCCGCCAGGACGAGGCCGACCGCGGCGAGCGCGACGACCGGGTGACCACCGCCGAGAAGGAGGAACTGGCCGCTCTGCGCAAGGAGAACGCCGAACTCCGCCGGTCCTGCGAGATCCTCAAGGCCGCCTCGGCTTTTTTCGCCCAGGAGCTCGACCCGACCCGGCGACGGTACTGAAGCTCATCGACGAG
>NZ_JARZAJ010000021.1 GCF_029892105.1 Kitasatospora sp. GP82
GCGCGGGCCCGGCAGACCGTTCGGCGCCTGTGGGATGCCCTGGTGGGTGCGATCCCCTCGGGGATCGCACCCACCTGCTCTTCTGACCTGCTCTTCTGACGCCGCCTCAGCATCTCGGCCTGAAGGACGGTCACCTTCTGGAACGCCGCGACCGGTACGCCTTCGGGTCGGTCGTCGCGATCTAGGCGACGACATCGCCCACGCTCGGCCCCGGCGGCCGGTTCGGGTGCCGACGACTGCTCAGCCACCGTCGGCCAGGCGCTCGCGCTGGCGCTTCACCGCGTCCGCCAGCAGGGACCTGTCCGGTGTCCCCCGCTCGAAGACGGTGACCTCGTACTGGATGTCGCCGACATGGCCGACCCCCACCAGCTTCCCGGTCCTGGCCTCCTGAGGCGGCTTCAGCGCATACCCCTGTGCATCGTCGTCGCCGTCGATGTCGAAGCTCTCGCTGTTGTCGAAGGACTCCGACCGCGCGAACTCCCGCGCCATCGCACTGGACTTGAAGCGCAGCAGCCGCGCCTCGACCTCCTGCTTGCCGTCCACCGTCCGGTACCGGCGGATGACGCCGTCGTCCTGGTACCCGTACGAGTCCAGGACGACGGGGATCTCATCGGAGTTGCTGTACTCGGCCGAGACCTCCTTGACGCTCAACTCGGCACCGTCGGCCGAGCCGTAGGACTCGGCGCCGGGCGGCATCGGGAGCAGGAAGTAGCGGATGTCGCCACCGTGGGTGCTGCCGTCGACGGTGCCGTGCAGGGTGCTGCTCGGGGCCGGTGCGGGGGCCGGTGCGGGGGTCGGCGTGGGGGCTGCACCGGCGCTTGCACTCCGGCTCGCGCTCGGGCTCGCGCCCGCACTCCGGATCGGGCTCGGGACCACAGTCGGGCTCGCGCTCGGGCGCACGGTGGGGTGCGCGCTCTCGGCCGTCGGACCCGACGGGGTCGGACGGACGGCCACCGCACCAGGCCGCGCCTGCGGCCTGCCGACGGCCACGGTCACGGCGGCACCGGCCGCGGTGACGGCGAGCAGCCCGACGGTGGCCAGCGCGCTGCTCACACCGCGCGACGGCCTGCGCGTGGACCCGACTGCAGGTCTCTCGGGCTCGGGCTCGGCCTGGGGCATGTCCACCGCAGGCGTATCGGACGGCACGTCGGTGGACGGCACGTTGTCGGGCGCGGACAAGGGACTCCCCCAGCATGAATGGATGACACCGCGTACGGACCCCGGTCCGGGCCGCCCCCTGTTGGCTCTGCGCGACCGGTCGCAACGCGTTCAGCTGGAATTATGAGAGTCCGACAAGCCCCCCAACAACAGGGTTGCCCCGGACAGTTCGCACATTGGCCGACCAATCGGACACGTCGTGATCGAACCGCAACGGGCCGGCCGCAGAGACCCCTGGGGCCCGGCGGCCGGCCGGCACGGTGACGGGACCGTGGTGCGGTTCACGACCGGTTCAGGCCCGCAGCTGGGACAGCGCCTCGGTCGCGATGCGCTCGAAGACCTGCTGGTCGGCGGCGAAGTCCGAGTCGGGGATCGGCCAGTGCAGGACGATCTCGGTGATGCCGAGTTCGAGGTGCCGACCCGCGAAGTCGACGAACGCATCCAGGGACTCCAGCGGACGGTTGCGGTCCGGGGTGAAGCCGGTGAGCAGGATCTTGTCCAGCTCGCCGACGTCCCGGCCGATCTTCTCGCAGGCCGCACCCAGCTTGGTGAGCTGCCCGCGAATCGCCTCTCGGGACTGCTCCGGCGTACCGCTCTCGAAGAGCTTCGGGTCGCCCGTGGTCACCCATGCCTGACCGTACTTCGCGGCCAGGTCCAGTCCGCGTGGGCCGGTGGCGGCGACCGCGAGGGGAAGGCGGGGGCGCTGCACGCAGCCCGGGATGTTCCGCACCTCGCTCGCCGAGTAGAAGTCGCCCTCATGACTGACGGCGTCCTCGGTCAGCAGGCGGTCGAGCAGCTGCACGAACTCCCCGAACCGGTCGGCACGTTCGCGCGGGGTCCAGGGCTCCTGCCCCAGCGCGGTCGCGTCGAAGCCATTGCCGCCCGCCCCGATCCCCAGGGTGATCCGGCCGTTCGAGACATCGTCCAGCGAGATCAGGTCCTTGGCGAGCGTCACCGGATGCCGGAAGTTCGGCGACGTCACGAGCGTCCCCAACCGCAGCCGCTCGGTGACGGCCGCAGCGGCGGTCAGGGTCGGAACCGAACCGAACCACGGCCCGTCCCGAAAGGTCCGCCAGGACAGGTGGTCATAGGTGTACGCGGCATGGAACCCGAGCTCCTCGGCCCGCCGCCAGATCTTCTGTCCCTCGCTCCACCGGTGGATAGGAAGGATCACTGTGCTCAGACGCATGCCACCGACCCTACGTCTCCGCGTGGCCGCCACAGCAGCACACATCGAAGTCTGCTCGTCAGAACTCCGCAGGCTCACCGACAGCGTCTCCGGCCACGGACTGCACGGTACCGCCAGACCTGTTGGCGAGGTCTGCCTTCGTGGTGACCTCAGCGTGGATCGGAGCAGACGAGCCAGATGTCGTACTCCTCACATTCGCTCACACATGATGTACTACACTTGGCATATGGACACGCCTCGCCCCGGTAAGACCCGAGTCACCAGCGTCTCCCTGCGCGCCGAGACCCTGGAGGCGATTCGCGCACGCGCCGGCAAACAGGGCGTCTCCTCCTACATCGAGGAGGCCGTGCAGCGGCAGCTGCAGCGGGAGGCCATCGACGAGTACATCGCCACCTCCGAGGCCGAGCACGGCCCGGTCGATCAAGCCGAGGTGGCAGCCAGGGCTGAGCGCATCCGCGCGCACCACACCGCCCACCGCGGAGAGTCCGCTCCGGCGGATGCCGAGTGAGCGGCACCCTCGTTCTCGACAGCGAGGCGCTCTCCAAGCTCTCCCGGCGGCATCGCGACATGATCGTGTGGCTGGACGTCGCCCGTACGCTGGATCTTCTGGTGGTGACGAGCGCGGCCACACTGGTCGAGGGACGTGACCCCAAGGTGCCGCAGGCGGCGTTCGACCACGCCGTGTCCCTGGTCAAGGTGCGGCCCATCACGGAAGAGATCGCACGCGCTGCCAGCAAGCTGCTCGCAGCCGAGGGGCTTCACGGCCACAAGTACGCCATCGACGCGATGCTCGCCGCCACTGCGCACCTGGAACACGGCGACGTGACGATCGTGACCAGTGACACCGACGACCTGCGTCGGCTGTGTCTCCGCCGTATCGCGGTCGAGGCGATCTGACGTCTTCGCACCTGCCCGTTCGGTTCCTGCCGTGCGTCGTCGCAGGTCAGGTCGTGGTGCATGAACGACGCCTGACTGAACTCAACCGCGGGGCGCGGGTTCCAGCACCGCGACAATGCCCGGACGAGCGGCCGGGAGGCGGCCTGCGCGTGCAGCCGACCATCTCCTCAGTCCCGGCTGACCAGCACGCAGGATGAACCCAGCACCTTCCAGCCGGCCCAGGTCTGCCAGACACTCGTCGAGAGCGTTCCGGTTCCCACCGAAGTAGTCCGGGAACCGGAGGGATCGAGCGAACTCGGCGAAGACGTCCTGCCGGCTCGACATCCGGGTGTCGTCGTAGGTGCAGCCGGCCACGCCACGGAGGGGCAGTCCTCCTGACCTTCCGTCAGGGTCGGCTCAGGGGCCGGTCAGGGGGAACACGGGTTCCCGGGGGTGCGGCTGCTCGGACAGGCTGGTGGCAGAGCGCCGCACGGGCGGCGGAGATGATCCGTGGAGTCAGCAGATGAGCAGGTTTGTACGTCGTGTCTCGGCCCTGGGGTTGGCCTGTGCGGCTGTGGCGGGGACGGCGGTCGGGGTCGGCGGTGGGCAGGCGTTCGCGAGTGAGCGAGGTGCTGGGCAGGCCGCCGTGCAGGGTGGGCTGCCTGCGCTGGATCCTGCGGCGCTGGACGCGGCGATCCGGATCCAGCCGGGCGACGAGGCGACGGGGGCCATTGCGCGGGTGGTGGAGAACGGGCAGGTGTGGCGGGGTTCCTCGGGGGACACCGCGACCGGGCGCAGTACGCCGGCCAACGCGCACTTCCACATCGGCAGCATCTCCAAGACCTTCGAGACCGTCGTGGTCCTGCAACTGGCGGCCGAGGGGCGGGTCGACCTGGACCAGACCGTCCAGCACTACCTGCCCGGTCTGCTGCCGGACACGTTCGCGCCGGTCACCGTACGGCAGTTGCTCAATATGACCAGTGGGCTGCCGGACGTCTACCAGGGGGCGCCGCAGCCCTCGGCGGACGAGCTGATCGCGCACCGCTACGACTACCGCAGCTTCGACCAGATCATCCAGGAAACCCTGCGCCCGGTCGGCCGCCCGGCTCCAGGGCCGAACTTCGCTCCCGGCACCGCGCAGCAGTACAACTCCCTGGGCTTCCGGATCGCCGGCAGGCTGATCGAGGAGATCACCGGGAACTCGTTCAAGGACGAGGTGACCGCGCGGATCATCAACCCGCTGCACCTGTCGCAGACCTCCGCGCCCGAGGACGACCCGCGGATGCCCCGCCCGTATCTGCACGGCTATCAGGCCAACGGTGCGGGCGAGTTGGTCGATGTCAGCGAACAGGGCGGCAACCCGTCCAACATGATCTCCACCCCGGCCGACCTGGACCACTTCATCACCGCGCTGTTCCAGGGCCGCCTGCTGGCCACCGCCCAGCTGGACGAAATGTTCCGGCTGCCGAAGGGCAACGACGGCAAGACGGTCAGGTACTTCGACAACAGCAACTGCACCGACGGCAAGGGCAATCCGGGACCGGCCTGCTTCGGCGCCGGGCTGATGGCCACCCCACTGCCCGACGGCACCCTGCTCTGGGGCAAGACGGGCCACGACACGGGCTACGCGGACGGTGTGTTCGCCACCCGCGACCTGTCCATGAAGGGCGTCTTCTCGGTCTCCACCACCGATGGGAACAACGGCCGCGCGACCGCGCTCTCGGGCCGCCTCCTGATGGCCGTCGTCCGGCCCTCCGGACACTGACGCGCCGGCCGGCCGCCCGAGAAGGTCTGTCGCTTGCCCGGTGAAGGTCTGATGCTCACGGGTGGGTTGGGTGAGCGGGTGCCGGGACGGGTGGATAGCCTGGCTGGCCGTCAGTAGGGATCGGCCATGCTCTCAGGGGGAACCACCGCGATGTCGTCTCGCAGACTGCTCACCACCATTGTGCTCGGCGCCGCCGCCTTCGGGCTGGCCGGTTGCGGACCGAGCGATTCCACGGGTGGCTCGTCGGCCGGCACAGCCGCAGCGGCGGCCCCGCAGGCATCGGCCCCCGCCACCGGCCCGGGCGCCGGTACGCCCGCCGGTACGTCGAAGACCGCCCCCGGCGGGGCCGCATCCGACGCCCCGGGCGCGGGTGCGGAGCCCGGTACGGACTGCACGCCCACCAAGCCCGCCCCGAATCACCGGATCGTCCAGCCGGTGCGGCAGCCCACCCAGGACACGATGTACGCCAAGGGGACCAAGTTCGTCTGCGACCCCAACGACGGCCACTACGAGCCGACCGGGGGCGAGACTGCATGGCACTTCGCACCGCACGTCAAGGCGGAGCTGGCCACTGGCGCGGGCACGTACAAGACGGTCGCCGTCGGCGAGCTCTGGGCGCACATCGGCGACTGCCTGAACGGTGGCGCCGCGGTGAAGGCCCCGCTGACCTGCTCCTCGTTCCCGGTCTACGACATCGGACAGGACTCCACCGCGAAGATCACCGAGATCAGGGAGATCTGGCACTCCTGATCCCCGACCGGTCCGCACGCGGCAACCGCCCGCTGTCCGGGGGCCGGGCCTCCCGGACAGTACGGGGCCGACCACCTGCCCGGGGCGACGGGTGAGCGAAGATGGAGCGGTGACCACCAACCCGACGCGCCCTCGCCTGATCGCCACCGACCTCGACGGCACCCTGCTCTGCCCGCGCGGGACCGTCTCCGAACGGACGGCCGCCGCGCTGGCGGCCGCCGAGGAGGCGGGCGTACAGGTGGTGTTCGTGACCGGCCGGCCGCCCCGCTGGATGCAGCAGATCAGCCCGCACATCGGCGGCCACGGGGTGGCGATCTGCTCCAACGGCGGGGCGGTCGTCGATGTCCGCCGCGGCGAGATGCTGGAGACCTTCCCGTTGAGCTCCGAGGACGCGCTGGCCGTGGTCACCGCGCTGCGCGACGCGCTGCCGGGCACCGCCTTCGCCTTCGAGCACCTCGACGGCTTCGCCCGCGAGCCCGAGTACGCACTGCGGATGTGGGGCGAGGACGACGACCGGAACGCACCGGTCGCCCCGGCCGAGGAACTGCTGGTCCAGGGCGGCCCGGTGCGCGGGCTGTACAAGCTGCTCGCCAAGCACCCCGAGCTCGACCCGGACGCCTTCCTGACCCGGGCCCGCCAGGTGGCCGGGCATCTCGCCGAGATCACCCGCTCGGCGCCGGTCGCGCTGCTGGAGATCAGCGAACTCGGTGTCACCAAGGCCAGCACGCTCGCCAGTTGGTGCCGCGAGCAGGAGATCGACCGCTCCGAGGTGGTGGCCTTCGGCGATATGCCCAACGACCTGGAGATGCTGGCCTGGGCCGGCACCTCGTACGCCGTCGCCAACGCCCACCCCGAGGTACTGGCCGCCGTGGCCCAGCACACCGTCAGCAACGAGCACGACGGCGTGGCGATCGCGGTCGAGGAGCTGCTCAAGCGGGGCTGACCCGCAGGGGGAGCGGGAAACCTTGCGCGATCGGGTGCCAGACAGGGGCGCGGGGAACTGCGCGACCAACCCGGTACGGAGGTGCAGGGGTTTCTCGCGCAGTTCCCCGCGCCCCTGATGCTTGCCCAATCGCATACGGTTCACCAGAAGAAGCAGGGTTGACGTCGGGTCAGAGTCTCGCGGACCAGCGGATCCGGGTGCCCTTGCCGTAGGGTCCTGGCTCGTGCCAGGCGTCGCCCCCGAGGGTCTCGGCACGCCGGGTGAGGTTCTTCAGGCCACTGCGGCGGCCGCCGTGCGGGATGCCCACGCCGTCGTCGGTGACGGTGAGCAGCACACCGGGCCAGCCGGCCCGCTCCAGCGACTCGGGGGTGCCGGAGATGGGATGGCCCTCGACGTCCAGGTGAACGGTGGCGTCGATCTCCACCCCGACCCGGGAGGCCCGGGCGTGTCTGGCCGTGTTGGAGAGCATCTCCCGTAGTGCGGCCAGCAGTTGGCGTCCGGTCTTCTCGCCGACCAGGCTCTCCAGCGGCCCGGCGAAGGTCATCGAGGGCTTGAAGCCGAGAGCGGCGGCGGCCTGGCTGCCCTCGCGCAGCACGCGGGTGCGGAGGTTGTCCGGCTCGTCGCCGCTGTCGTCGTGCTGAAGGGCGTAGATGGTGGTGCGGACCTCCTGGATGGTGGCGTCGAGTTCGTCCACCGCCTTGCCGATGCCGACCTGCACCTCGGGGACGACCGAGCGCCGGGCCGCGCTCTCCAGCATCATGCCGGTGGCGAACAGCCGTTGGATCACCAGGTCGTGGAGGTCGCGGGCGATGCGGTCGCGGTCCTGGAAGACGGCCAGGCGCTGCTGGTCGCGCTGGCCCTCGGCGAGGCGCAGGGCGAGGGCGGACTGCGAGGCGAAGTACTGCGCGAGCTGCTTCTCGGTCTCGGTGAACGGCGGTGCGCCCTGGCTGCGCCAGACACAGAGTCCGCCTAGGACGCGCCCTGCCGCGACCATCGGCACGGCCATCGAGGCACCGAAGTTGCGGGCGAGCCGGATCTCCACGCCGGGGTCGGTGGACATGTCGTCGAGGTAGACGCTCTCGGCCTCCAGCAGCCGGGCGGCGAAGCTGTTGTCCGGCAGCAGCTCGCCCCTGACGTGCTCGGCGGCCTCGCCGGAGGCGTGGGCCACCCGCATCTGGCCGTCGCCGGTGGGCAGCAGGATCATCCCGAGTGCGCCGTCGGCCAGTTCGCGCACCTGCTCGGCGGCGACGGTGAGGGCGACCTCGGCCTCGTCGGTGGAGAGCAGCGCGGTGCTGACGGCGGCCGCACCGGCGATCCAGCGCTCGCGGCGGCGGCCCTCCTCGTAGAGGCGGGCGTTCTCGATCGCGACCCCGGCGGCGGCGGCCAGGGCGTGCAGCACCTGGGAGTCCTCGGGGGTGAAGGCGCCGCTGCTGCTCTGCTTCTCGCTGAGGTAGAGGTTGCCGAAGGCCTCGTCGCGGACCCTGATCGGCTCGCCGAGGAAGGACTTCATCGGCGGGTGGTGCGGCGGGAACCCGGAGGAGCGCGGGTCGGCGGTCAGATCGGACAGCCGCAGCGGTTCGTGCCGCTCGATCAGGGCGCCCAGAATGCCGCGTCCGGTGGGGAGTTGGCCGATCTCGTCGGCGGTCTCGTCGTCGATGCCGACGTGGATGAAGTCGGAGAGCCCGTCTCCGTGCGGGGAGATCACGCCCAGCGCGGCGTACTTGGCGTCGACCAGTTCGGCGGCGGCGGTGGCGATCCGGTGCAGGGTGGCGTGCAGATCGAGGCCGGCGCCGACGGAGACCACGGCCTCCAGCAGTCGCTGCATCCGGTCGGTGACGGCGGCGGCGGACTGCAGGCGCTCGGCGACCTCGGTGACCAGGGTGTCCAGGCCGAGCGAGGCGATCTCGGGCACGCGGTGGGGGGTCTGTTCGGGGGCCACCGACCCGGCCTGGTCCGAGGCGGAGTGGTCCGGGACGGGACGGTCCGGTCTTGGGTGGTCCGGTCTGGTCTCCATGCTGTGAGCCTAGTTTGTACAGGTTTGGCGGGGTGTTCAGACGACGGCGAGCAGCGTGTCGGCCAGCTGCTCGCGCATCCGCAGTTCGGTGAGCCGACTGTCCGGGCGGGCGGTGAGCTCCGACCAGCGGCCCCGTTCCACCACCCGTCCGTGGTCGAGGACGAGCACCTCGTCCACCGAGCTGTCGTCCAGGCCGGCCAGCCGGTGGGTGATCAGCACGGTTGTGCGGCCCTCGGTGGCGGCGAGCAGGTCGGCCGTGAGGGCGTCGGCGGTGGGCAGGTCGAGGTGCTCGGCGGGTTCGTCCAGGATCAGGACGGGGAAGTCCGCGAGCAGCGCGCGGGCCAGCGCGAGGCGTTGGCGCTGGCCGCCGGAGAGGCGGGCGCCGTGCTCGCCCACCATGGTGTCCAGGCCCTTGGGGAGGCTGTCCACCCAGTCCAGCAGCCGGGCTGCGGCGAGGGCCGTGCGCAGCTGCTCCTCGGTGGCTTCGGGGCGGGCGAGGCGGAGGTTCTCGCGCAGCGAGCTGTCGAAGACGTGGGCGTCCTGGGCGCAGAGACCGATGGTGCGGCGGACGTCGTCGGAGTCGAGCGCACGGGTGTCCACAGGCTGTGGACAGCCGCCGAGGGTGACCGTGCCAGCGCGCTGGTCCAGGAAGCGGAGCAGTACCTGGGCGAGGGTGGTCTTGCCGGAGCCGGAGGGGCCGACCACCGCTACCCGGCGGCCCGGGGTGAGGTCGAGGTCGAGATCGCGCAGCGCGTCCTCGCTCTGACCCGGCCAGCGGGCCGCCAGGCCGCGTACGGCGATCGGGAACGGGTGCGACGGCGGGGCGGCCGGTTCGGCGGGCTCGGTGACCGGCGGTTCGGCCTCCAGCACCTCGGCGAGCCGGGCCTGCGCGGCGCGGCTCCGCTCGCGGAACTGCACGGCGGTGGGCATCCCGGCGACGGCCTCGAAGGCGGCCAGCGGGGTCAGCACCACCACGGCCAGGCAGACAGCCCCGAGTGCCCCGCCGCCGACCCCCCGCACGCCGACGGCCGCACTCGCCGCCACGGTCAGCCCGGTGATCAGGGCGATCAGTCCGGCGGAGAGAGCGGCGGTGGCGGCGGAGCGGGCGGCGATCACGGTGAGGCGGCCGTCGGCGACCCGTGCGGCTGCGAGGCGGCCCGGGAGGGCACCGGCGACGGTCAGCTCGGCGGTACCGGTGAGAGTGTCCACCACGGAGGCCGCCAACTGTCCGCGTGCGGGGGCCTGTTGGCGCTCGTTGCGCCCCGAGAGGCGGACGGCGAGGGCGGGTACGGCAGCCCCGGCGAGCAGCAGGCCGAGCGCGAGGACCGCCCCGGCGAGCGGCAGGAAGGCGGCCATCGCGGCGGCGGAGGCGAGCGAGACCAGCACAGCGATCGCGGCGGGCAGCCGCCAGCGCAGGTGGTGGTCCTGGACGGCGTCCACGTCGGAGACCAGCCGGGAGAGCAGGTCACCTCGGCGGTAGGCGGGCAGCGCGGCCGGGGCGAGTCGCTCAAGTCGGCGGTACACGGCGGTCCTTACGCCGCCGAGGGCGCGCAGCACGGCGTCGTGCGAGACCAGTCGCTCGGCGTAGCGGAAGACGCTGCGGCCGATGCCGAAGGCCCGGACGGAGGTGACGGCCATCATCAGGTAGAGCACCGGGGGCATCTCGGACGCGTAGGAGATCAGCCAGCCCGAGGTGGCCATCAGCGCGACGGCGCAGCCGAGCGCGAGCGAGCCCAGCAGGATCGCGAGGGCCAGCCGGGGCTTGGCCTGCGGGGGCACCTGCGGGGGGCGGTCGGGCGTTCCCGAGGGGCGCGGTGCGAGCCGGCCACCGGGATCGGGTGACGCGATGGTGCCTTCCGATTCGCGCACGCAGTCGATCGGCAGAGCCCCGCGCCCCTCGGGGACGCCCGACTGCGCGTGAGGGGACGGTGCGAGCCGGCCGGCGGGCAGGTGGCGGCGGTGGTCGGCGGTGGCGAGGAGGGCCGGGCGGTGGGCGACCAGGAGGACGGTGCGTCCGGCGAGGCTGCGGACGGCTTCGACGATGGCGGCCTCGGCGGCGCCGTCGAGGTTGGCGGTGGGCTCGTCGAGGAGGACGAGGGGACGGTCGGTGAGCAGGGCCCGGGCGAGCGCGATGCGCTGGCGCTGACCGGCGGAGAGGCCGGCGCCGCCCTCGCCGAGCACGGTGTCGAGCGCGGCGAAGTCGGTGGCGTGGGCGGCGGCGAGGGCGGCGGTGACCTGGTCGTCGGTGGCGTCGGGACGGGCCAGGCGGACGTTCTCGGCGATCGTCCCGGCGAACAGGTGGGGGTGCTGCGGCACCCAGGCGATCTGGCTGCGCCAGCTCTCCGGGTCGAGGTCGGCGAGGTCGTGCCCGTCGATCAGGACCCGGCCCGAGTCCGGCTCGGTGAAGCCGAGCAGGACGGAGAGCAGGGTGCTCTTGCCCGCACCGCTGGGGCCGGTGAGGGCGGTTGTCCGACCCGGCCGGAGGGTGAGCGAGAAGTCCGCGAGGGCGGGGGCCGTACGCCCCGGGTGGGTGACGGTCACCCCGGTCACCGAGATGACCGCACCGGCCAGCGCGGGCGCCGGGGTGGTCCCGGTGGCGGGCAGCGGGGTCTCCAGTACTTCGAAGATCTGGTCGGCGGCGGTGAGCCCCTCGACGCTGGAGTGGTAGAGCGCGCCCACCTGCCGGATCGGGAAGTACACCTCGGGGGCCAGCACCAGGATCAGCAGTCCGGTCCCGAGGCCGAGGCTGCCGTCGACCAGCCGGAACCCGATCGAGACGGCGACCAGGGCGACCGACAGGGTCGACAGCAGCTCCAGCGCGAAGGAGGAGACGAAGGCGATCCGCAGGGTCCGCAGGGTGGCCTGGCGGTACTCGTCGGTGATCTTCGCAATGGTGCGGGCCTGGGCCTTGGCCCGGTTGAAGACCTTGAGCGTGGGCAGCCCCGCGACCACGTCCAGGAAGTGGTGCGAGAGCCGTGACAGCGAGGACCACTGCCGGTCCATCCGGGACTGGGTGGCCATGCCGATCAGGACCATGAAGAGCGGGATCAGCGGCAGCGTCCCGGCGATGATCGCGGCGGAGGTCCAGTCGGCGCCGAGGATCCTGGCCAGCACCACCACGGGGACGACCACCGCGAGGGCCAACTGCGGCAGATAGCGGGCGAAGTAGTCGTCCAGGGCGTCGATGCCCCGGGTGGCGAGCGCGGTGAGCTCGCCGGTACGGCGCCCGGAGAGGTAGCCGGGGCCGAGCGCGGTGGCGTGGTCGAGCAGTCGCCGCCGCAGGGTGGACTTCACCCTGGCGACCGAGCGGTGTGCGGTCAGCTCGGTCAGCCAGGCGACCGCCGCCCGGCCGAGCGCGGTGGCGACCAGCCAGAGCAGCGGAGTCGTGAGGTCGTACGAGTGCTGCTGGAAGGCCCGGACGACGATCTCGGCGATCAGGCTCGCCTGGGCCACCACCAGCACCGCGCCGACCCCGCCGAGGATCACCGATCCGGCGAGGAAGGCACGGGTGGTGCGGGCGTACCTGAGGAGCCGGGGGTCAACAGGCTTCATGCTTCCGGCTCCCTGGGCAGATGCGCGGGCGGGTCAGTGGTCGGCGGTCTGAACGGCCGGGATGTGCTGGACGCCGATCCGCTTGCGGAACACCCAGTACGTCCACGCCTGGTAGAGCAGCACGAGCGGGGTGAACACCGCCGCCACGACGGTCATCAGCTTCAGCGTGTAGGGCGAGGAGGCGGCGTTCTCGACGGTCAGCGACCAGCCGCCGTTGAGCGTCGAGGGCATCACGTCCGGGAAGAGCGACAGGAAGAGCATCGCGACCGCCGCCACGATGGTCAGTCCGGAGAAGGTGAACGCCCAGCCCTCGCGGCCGAGTTGGTTGGCCGCCAGCGCGGCGGCCAGGGCCGCCACGGCGATGGCCGCCGCGGCCAGGCTCCGTCCGGTGCCCTGGTGGACCTGGGTCCAGCCCAGGAAGCCGAGCGCCAGCACGGCGGTGACCAGGCCGAGTCGCAGGGCTGTCGCACGGGCCCGGGTGCGGATCTCGCCGACCGTCTTGAGCGCGGCGAAGACCGCACCGTGGAAGGTGAACAGCGCCAGCGTGACCAGGCCGCCGAGCACCGCGTACGGGTTGAGCAGGTCCCAGAACCCGCCGACGTAGTTCTTGTCCTGGTCGATGGCCACGCCGTGCACGATGTTGGCGAAGGCCACGCCCCAGAGGAAGGCGGGCAGCAGGGAGGTCCAGAAGATGGCGTGCTCCCAGTTGCGCTGCCAGCGCTCCTCGGTGCGCTTGGCCCGGTACTCGAAGGCCACACCCCGGACGATCAGGCAGACCAGGATCACCAGCAGCGGGATGTAGAAGCCGCTGAAGAGGGTGGCGTACCAGTCGGGGAAGGCCGCGAAGGTGGCACCGCCGGCGGTGAGCAGCCAGACCTCGTTGCCGTCCCAGACCGGGCCGATGGTGTTGATCAGGACCCGGCGTTCGGCGGTGTCCCTGGCCAGCAGCTTGGTGAGTACGCCGATGCCGAAGTCGAAGCCTTCCAGGAAGAAGTAGCCGATCCACAGGACGGCGATGAGGACGAACCAGACGTCGTGGAGTTGCATGCTCGGTGCCCCTCGGTAAGCGGAGTCTCAGTAGGCGAAGGCGAGGGGCTTGTCGGCGTCCTCGTCCGAGAACGGCCCACGGAGGGTCGGGTCCTCGGCGGGCGGCTGCTCGGAGGTGACAGGCCCGGCGGCGGCGTACTTGGCGAGCAGCCTGACCTCGATCACCGCGAGGACCGCGTAGAGCAGCGTGAACGTGGTCAGCGCGCCGATCTGGGTGGTGACGCCGACGTTGGGGGAGACCGCGTCGGCGGTGGTCATCAGGCCGAAGACGGCCCAGGGCTGGCGGCCCATCTCGGTGAAGATCCAGCCGAAGCTGTTGGCGATCAGCGGGAAGCCCATCGTCCAGATGCCGATCCGCCAGCTCCACTTGGTGAGGACGGGCCCCAGCTCTCGGTTCCCGGTCAGCATCAGGCGCGGCGGCTCGTCCTCGCCGGTGCGGAACTCGGGGGCGAGGAGGAACTTTCTTCTGGTCGTCCAGAGCCCGATCAGGCCGGCCACGAAGGAGCTCATCCCGAAGCCGATCATCAGACGGAAGCCCCAGTACGTCACGAAGACGTTCGGGATGTAGTCGGTGGGCCTGCCACCGTACTTGGCCGCCTCGGCGGCGGCGGTGTCGTTGATGCCGGGGACGGGCGAGCTGAAGTCGCTCTTGGCCAGGAAGGACAGCGCCGCGGGGACCTCCAGCTCGACCGAGTTGTGGCCCTTGGTGACGTCACCGACCGCGAAGATCGAGAACGGGGCGGGGGACTGGGTGTCCCAGAGCGCTTCGGCGGCGGCCATCTTCATCGGCTGCTGCTCGAACATCACCTTGGCCAGGGTGTCGCCGCTGATCGCCGTGCCCAGACCCGCCACCACGGCCATGACCAGGCCGACCCGCAGCGAGGTCCGCATCGTGGCGACCTTCTTGCGGTCGGGCTCCTCGGCCCGCTTGGCCTTCCACAGGTGGATCGAGGCGATGCCGACCATGAAGGCGGCGCCGGTCAGGAAGGCGGCGGTGAGGGTGTGGAAGACCACGACCAGGGTGGTGTCCTGGAACAGCACCTTGGTGATGTCGGTCAGCTGCGCCTTGCCGGTGGCCTTGTCGATCGAATAGCCCACCGGGTGCTGCATCCAGGAGTTGGCCGCCAGGATGAAGTACGCGGAGAGCATGGTGCCGATGGCCACCATCCAGATGCAGGCGCAGTGGATCTTCTTCGGCAGCTTGTCCCAGCCGAAGATCCACAGCCCGATGAAGGTGGACTCGAAGAAGAAGGCGATCAGCGCCTCCATCGCGAGCGGGGCACCGAAGACGTCACCGACGAAGCGTGAGTAGTCCGACCAGTTCATGCCGAACTGGAACTCCTGGACGATCCCGGTCACCACGCCCATGGCGATGTTGATCAGGAAGAGCTTGCCCCAGAACTTGGTGGCGTGGAAGTACTTCTCCTTGCCGGTGCGGACCCAGGCGGTCTCCAGCCCGGCCACGGTGGCGGCGAGGCTGATCGTCAGCGGGACGAACAGGAAGTGGTAGACGGTGGTGACACCGAACTGCCATCGCGCGATGGTCTCGTGAGCGACTGCTAGTTCCACGGCGTCCTCTCTCTGGTCGTCGTCCCGGGACTATTTCCCGCACATCAGACATTCGGCGCCTCTGGTACGAGAGCACCGTGAATCTGCACAAGCTTGTCCGCTTGTGAACGTGAACACGTTCACAAAGGCAGTATCCAACATGCTTACGGTGGCCCGGAAGGCGGGGTGTGGTTGACGGTCAACCGGATGATCTGACGAACCCGGGACCCGCAACAAGCGGCAGACGGCAACGGCCCACAGCGCATATGCGCCGGTCAGGAGCTTGACAGGCGGTGTGTGGACTCAGTACTGGGGCAGAGCGCGAGGCGGGGCCGGCGCTGCGGCGGCTCAGTCCCGCTGGTGGGGGATCTCCACCCGGAACGCCGCGCCCTGCCCCGGGGCGCTGTCGAGGGTGAGGGTGCCGCCGTGGGCGTGGACCAGGGCGGTGGCGATGGCGAGGCCGAGGCCGGCACCGCCGCCCTCGTGGCGGCTGCGGGAGGCGTCCACCCGGTAGAAGCGCTCGAAGACCTGGGCGGCCTGGGCCTCGGTCAGCCCCGGCCCGGAGTCGACGACCTCCAGCAGGCAGTGTCCTTCGCTGGTGCCGACGCCGATCCGCACCGCGGTACCGGACGGGGTGTGCTTGACGGCGTTGCCGACCAGGTTGGTCACCACCTGGCGCAACCGGGCCTCGTCGCCGAGGACGGGAGCGGGCTGCGGGCCACCGGTACCGTCGGGCCCGGTGAGGGTGACCGGGCGGCCGGGGTCGAGCGCGGTGAGGTCGTGCAGGGCGTCGGCGGCCAGCGTGCGCAGGTCCATCGGGGCCAGGTCGAGCGGTCGCTCCTCGTCCAGCCGGGCGAGCATGAGCAGGTCCTCGACCATCCCGCTCATCCGCACCGCCTCGCTCTCGATCCGGTCCATCGCCCGGTCCACGTCGGGCAGCGCGCCCATCCGGTAGAGCTCCGCGAAGCCCCGGATGCCCGCGAGCGGGGTACGCAGCTCGTGCGAGGCGTCGGCGACGAAGCGGCGCATCCGGGACTCGGACTCGGCTCGGGCGGCGAAGGCGGCCTCGATCTGGGTGAGCATCCCGTTGAGGGTGGCGGAGAGCCGCCCGACCTCGGTGCCTGGCGGGAGTTCGGGCATCCGGTGCGAGAGCCGTCCGGACGCGATCAGTTCGGCGTCCTGCTCGATCCTGGCGAGCGGGCGCAGCCCGGCCCGTACGGCGACCGTGCCCAGCGCGGCGATCAGCACCAGGACGGCACCGCCGATGGCCAGGAAGGAGGCGCGCAGCTTGGCCACCATGGCGTCGACGTCGTCCAGTGAGACGGCGGCCAGCAGGTACGAGGGCGCGGTGAACTGGCTGCCGGACGTGTGGGCGAGCGGGAGGACGACCACCCGCCAACGGCCCTGGCCGATCTGGTCGGGCAGGTCGAAACCGGCGTGGTCGCCTGCATGGGCGATGAGTTGACTGCCGGTCAGCTCGTCGAGGTCGGGCGCCGGGTCGGACTCGGAGATCGGCTGACGCATCGTCTGCTGGACGGTGCCGTCGGCCGCCAGGTACTGCACCACGTACTGGCTGGGCAGGAACTGGCCGACCCGCCGCAGGCTCGGCGCCGGGTTGTTCGTGCGGCTGCCGCCGGGGTAGCGGTGCGAGAGCGGTTCGGCGAAGCGGATCAGCTGCTGGTCGGCCCGGTGGACCAGCTGGACGCGGACGGCCCCCAGGACGACGGCGTCGCTCACCACGAGTCCGGTGGTCACCAGCAGCACGGCCAGCACCAGCAGCCGTGCCCGCAGCGACAGTCTGGAGATGCGAGCCAGCCGGGTGAGGCGGGGAAGGCTGGTGAGGTGGGGAAGGCGGAGTCGGCGCACGGCAGTTCGGCTCAGTGCTGCGGGGGTCGCCGCAGGGCGTAACCGATGCCCCGCACGGTGTGGATCAGCTTGGGGCCGTGGGCGGGCCCGGAGTCGAGCTTGCGGCGCAGGTAGGAGATGTACGACTCGACGATGGAGAGGTCGCCGCCGAAGTCGTACGCCCAGACGTGGTCGAGGATCTGGGCCTTGGAGACGACCCGGCCGACATTGGCCATCAGGTAGTGCAGCAACTTGAACTCGGTCGGCGAGAGCGAGACCGTGCGGCCGCCGCGGCTGACCTCGTGGGCCAGCGGGTCGAGGGTGAGGTCGCCGACCACCAGCCGGCCGTCCTCGGTGGGGCCGCCGGCCCGGCGCAGGATGGCGCGGATCCGGGCGATCAGTTCCTCCAGGCTGAACGGCTTGGTGACGTAGTCGTCAGCCCCGGCGGCCAGGCCGTGCACCTTGTCGCCGGTACCGTCCTTGGCGGTGAGGAAGAGCACCGGCACATGCTCGCCGGACTGCGGCCACCGGGACTGCTCGCGCAGCCGCTCGACCACGGTGAAGCCGTCCAGGTCGGGCAGCATCACATCGAGCACCACCAGGTCGGGCCGCTCTGCTGCGACGGCCTCCAGCGCCTCCTCACCCGTGGCGGCGGAGGCCACCCGGAAGCCGGAGAAGCGCAGCGAGGCGGACAGCAGCTCACGGATGTTCGGCTCGTCGTCCACCACCAGCAGGAAGGGCTCGCCGCCCGGGGCAGCCGGGCGTGCCGGACCGCCTGCTGTGGCGGGCCCGGTTGCGGTCGAAACTGTCCCTTGCACGGCTGTTCCGCCTCCCGATCGGACGATGCATCCTCGTTGGACGATAGCCCGGGGAGGCTATGCGTGGTTGATGAGGACCTGATTAACCCGATTCAACCTCCTTGGGGCACGAACGCTCCTATCCGGGCAGGGGTCAGGCCCGGCCGAGGGGGTTCGGCCGGGCCTGCGGTTCGTCCACGGTAGCGGGGTGTCAGCCGTTGGACGAGCTTCGAGTACCGGGGAAGCCGCCACCGCCGCCTCCGCCGAATCCACCGGCGCCCTCGGTGAGCTGGGTCGCCGCATAGCCGCCGGAGGAGTCCGGGGTACCGACCACGGTCACGCTCTGGCCGGGCTGGAGGTCGGAGACCTTGCCCTCCTTGCTGAGCTGGACCTTGGTGGTGTCGGCAGTGGTGACCTTGACGGTGTTGCCGCCTGCGTCGGTGAGGTAGACGGTGCTGCCGTCCACGGCCTTGACCGTGCCCCGGGTGAAGCCCGCACCGCCCTGGCCGCCGGCTCCCTGGCCGCTGCCGCCACGGTGGGAGCCGCCCTGGCCGCCGCCGTAACCGCCCTGGCCGCCACCGGATCCGCCGCGCTGGCCGGCCGCGCGCTGGGTGGTGCCGTTGCTGCTGCCGTTGCCCTGCTCGTACCAGACGCCTCCGGCGAAGGCCAGGGTGGCGATCGCGCCCCCGGCCAGGGCCAGGGTGAGCCAGGGGAGCTTGCGGCGAGGAGGTGCGGCGAGCTCGGCGGTGACGTCGCGGGCGTCCGGCGGGGTGGCCAGCAGCCGGGCCTGCTCGGCGGGGCCGGCCGGCTCCGCCGGCTGCTGCGGTGACTCGTGCTCGGAGGTCATGGCGTGGCCGTTCCTACTCAGGTCGAAGGGGTCTGCTCGGGGCGGAGGGGTGGACGGTCTGCTCGGGTCGGGGGGAGCTGCTCGGGTGGGCGGCTACTCGTGTCGCAGGGCGTCGATCGGGCGCAGCGAGGCGGCCCGGTTGGCGGGATAGCTGCCGAAGAACAGGCCGATGGCCACCGCGATGGCGAAGGCGCCGAGCACGGACTGAGGGATGACCACCGGCTTGATGCCGACGATGCTGAACCGGGAGCCGACGATCCCGGCCACCACCCCGAGCCCGGCACCGAGCACCGAGAGCAGGGTGGACTCGGTGAGGAACTGCCCCAGGATGACCGCCTTGGGAGCGCCGAGCGCCTTGCGGATCCCGATCTCCCTGGTCCGCTCGGTGACGGTGACCAGCATGATGTTGGTGATCCCGATCCCGCCGACCAGCAGCGAGATCGCCGCCACCGCGCCGAGCAGCACGGTGAAGGTCTTGCTGGTGCTCTCGCGGGCGGTCAGCAGCGAGGCCTGGTTGCTGACCCGGAAGTCCACCTTGCCCGGGTCGGTGATGGCGTGGGTGCCCATCAGGATCCGCGTGATGTCGCTCTGCGCGGCCGTGGTGGCGTCCGCCGAGTCCGCCTGCACCAGGATCTGGCTGACCGAGCCGAAGCCGGTGAAGGCGTTCTGCACGGTGGGCAGCGGTGCGATCACCACATCGTCCGGGTCGTTGAACCCGGTGCTGCCCTTGGTCGCGAGGACGCCGACGACCGTGAACGGGGTGCCGCCGAGAACGATCCGCTTGCCGACCGGGTCCTCGGTGTCGAAGAGCTGCTTGGCGGTGGTGGAGCCGATCACCGCGACCTTGCGGGAGTTCAGCACGTCGTCGTTGCTGAAGTAGTCCCCCTGCACCACCTTCTGGTTGGCGGTCTCGAAGTACGCCGGGTAGGTGCCGACGATCGAGCCCGGGGTGTACGAGATGTTCCCGTACAGCGCGGTGGCGGTGGTGGTGACCACCGGGGCGACGGACTTGATCGAGGGTGCGTCGGTGGCGCCGGCCAGCGCCTTGGCGTCGTCCACGGTGAGCTTCCTGGCGGCGGTGGCACTGCCGCGCAGGTTCGTCGAGGAGACGGTCAGGGAGTTGGTGCCGAGCGAGGTGATCGAGTCCTTGACGGCCTGGGAGGAGCCGTTGCCGACCGCCAGCAGCAGGATCACCGAGGCGACACCGATCAGCACACCGAGCATGGTGAGCGCGGAGCGGACCTTGTTGGCGGCCAGGCCGCCGAGGGCGAAGCGGAGCATCTGCCAGGCGATCACGGGCGGGCCCCCGCAAGTGCGCGCAGCGCGGGCGGCGGCCCGTCGACCGGGGCCTGCCGCACGTCGGAGACGATCTGGCCGTCGACCAGGCGCAGCACGCGCTTGGCGTGCTCGGCGACCTCGTCCTCGTGCGTGATCAGTACGACGGTCCGGCCGGAGGCGTTGAGATCGTCGATGATCGCCAGCACGTCCCTGGTGGAACGGCTGTCCAGGTTTCCGGTCGGCTCGTCGGCCAGCAGCATCGCGGGCGCGGTGACCAGCGCGCGGGCCACCGCCACGCGCTGCTGCTGGCCGCCGGACAGCTCGTTGGGCCGGTGCCCCGCGCGCTCGGAGAGACCGACGAGCGAGAGCGCGGCGAGCGCTCGGCGCCGGCGCTCGGCAGCGCGCACGCCCGCGTAGGCGAGCGGAAGTTCCACCTGGGCGAGCGCGGTGGTGCGCGGCACCAGGTTGAAGGACTGGAAGATGAACCCGATCTTGCGGTTGCGGACGAGGGAGAGCTGCTGCTCGTCCAGGTGGCCGACGTCGATGCCGTCCAGCAGGTAGCGGCCGGCGGTCGGGACGTCCAGGCAGCCCAGGATGTTCATCAGCGTGGACTTGCCGGAGCCCGAACTGCCCATCACCGCAACGTAGTCGCCCTGTTCGACATCGAGGCTGACGCCTTCCGGCTCGCCGGTCCCGGGCGCCAGCGGGCCGCGCAGGGCGTGGACGGTCGCGTCGCCGTGGCCGTACGCCTTGGTGAGGTGCCGGATCTGGATCACCGGCGGCTGCTGGGCAGCCGGCTGCCGGGCCGATCGCTGCTGGGCCGGCTGCTGCTGGGCAGGGAGCTGTCGGGCCGTCATCCGCGACCGCCCCCGCCGCCACCGTTGCCACCACGGCCACCGCCGCCACCGAACCCACCGCCACCGCCACCGCCACCGGCCCCGCCGCCGCCCAGGCCGGGGAAGCTCCCGCCGGGGAAGCCGTTGCCGGTGCCTGCGGTGGTCGAGGTGAGCTGGACGCGGTCGCCGTCGCTCAGCCCGGAGACCACCTGGACCGTCGAGTCGCCCTCGACGCCGACCGTGACATCGACCCGCTCGGTGCTGCCGTCGGTGTGGACCAGCGTGGCGGTCCGGCTGGTGCCGGTGCCCGCGAGCGCGGCGGTCGGGACGGAGAGCGCGTTGTCGGCCTCGCCGGTGACCACCGAGATGCTGGCGCTGAGGCCGGTCCGCAACTTGCCGGTGTCGCCGAGGATCTGGAGCACCGCCCCGTACTGGACGGCGCTGGACGAGCCGTTGCCACCGCTGCCCGAGCTGGTCGGCAGCGAACTCACCGACAGCACGGTCGCCTTGAGCTGGGTGTCGGACTGCGCGTTGAGGGTGACGGTGGCCGCCTGCCCCTTCTTGAGCTTCAGCGAGTCCAGCTCGGAGAAGGAGGCGCTGACCTGCATCCCGGTCGGGTTGGTCAGCACGATGAAGCCGCTCGGCGCGCTGCCGGAGGCCGAACCCGCCGAGCTGCCGGTGGACTTGCCGCCACCGGAACCGCCCGAACCGACCGAGCCGGACGACCCTGAGCCCGAGGCCGAACCCGAGCTGCCGGACACGGTGTCGCCCACCTTGCCCGCGACGGATGCGACGGTACCGTCCACCGAGGCGGTCAGGCTCGTACCGGCAAGCGCCGCCTGGGCGTTGGTGAGACCGGTCTCGGCGGTGGTCAGCTGCTGCTCGGCCTGGGCGACCTGGGCATCGTCCACCTTGGTGGTGGTGATGGTGGTGGTCCTGGGCGCCGGGGTCGCGCCGCCGCGACCTCCGCCGCCCCCGGTGCTGCCGCCACCACCACCGGACGAGACCGGGGAGGTGGTGGTGACGGTCTCCCCCGCCTGGGCCTTGGTGAGATCGGCCTGCGCGGCGGTCAGCGCGGCCTGGGCCGTCTCCACCTGCTGCCGGGCCTGGGTGGTGTCCACGGTGGCGAGCAGCTCGCCCTTCTTCACCGTGTCACCGACCGCCACCCTGACGGCGGTCAGCTTGCCGCCCGTGACGAAGTCCTGACCGGCATCGGTGGGCGAGGAGAGCGTGCCGGAGCCGGACACCGTGGCCAGGACGGTGCCTTTGGCCACCGTCGCGGTCCTGGTCTGCGTCCGGCCTGCGGCCGAACTCGTGCCGCTGTCCAGGGCGGTGTACGCCAATACGGCGCCGCCCAGCAGGACCACGCCGAGCGCGGAGTTGACGAGGACGGCACCACGCCGTCGCGGGAGCACCTTCATGGGCTCAGCGTGGCGTGGTGCTCTTGCCAAGTCCTGTGCCGAAGCTGGGAGGCGGCTGATGCCGGCAACCCGGACAATCCGCCGCACACCGGTCCCGGGCGGCCGAGGCGCTACCTCCCACTGGGGAGCTTTTGATCGAGCTCCCAGGGAGTTCCCAGTGTTTCCGGTCCGCTTTCTGATCCGGCCCGGGTCCGGCGGTCACCGCCCGGCGGTCACCACCCGGCCGGCGCCGGTCTCCGTCACCAGCCGCCGCACGCCCGCCAGGTGGTTGTAGTACGCCTGCGGCACCGCAGTGTTGGGCTTGTGACTGCCCGTCGGACTGACGCCCTCGTACTTGAAGTACAGCCTCGCCGGGGTGTCCAGCGCCCGCTCCAGCCTGCGGGCCCGCACCAGTGGGCTCGGCCGCCACTGCCGGTAGACGTCCAGCACCGCCCCCGGGATGTCCACCTCCCGCGCGCCGGTGAACTCCTGCGCGATCACCTCCCGGGGAAGCAGCGGCGCCAGATCCGCCTCGGTGACCGGTTCCCCGGTCCCCGGATGCAACAACGGCGGTACGGGCGACGGCAGATCCGGCAGGACGTTGCACCAGGTGGTGGGAGTCCGGTCCTCGGGCAGCAGGAACTTCACGGCGGCCATCACTCTGCTCTCTGTCGCAGGGGCAGTACCGCAGGTCTCCTTCCACTCCGCACCACGCCTCACACCGCCACGCGGGAACGCCGAGGGGCACGGCGCGCCTGGCGCCGTGCCCCTCGGAGGTGTCCCGGACGGGTCAGAGTTCCTTGCGGAAGGCGGCCGCCGTGGCGAGGAAGATCGTGTTGGCCTCGGTCTCACCGATGGTGATGCGGACGCCGTCGCCCTGGAAGGGGCGGACCACGATGCCGGCCTGGGCGCAGGCCGCGGCGAAGTCGAGGCTGCGGTCGCCCAGGCGCAGCCAGACGAAGTTGGCCTGGGAGTCCTCGACGGTCCAGCCCTGCTCCGCCAGTCCTGCGGCGACCCGGTTGCGCTCCTGGACCAGCGCCTCGACGCGGACCAGCAGTTCGTCCTCGGCGCGCAGCGAGGCGACGGCCGCGTCCTGCGCGATCTGGCTGACGCCGAACGGGACGGCGGTCTTGCGCAGCGCGGTGGCCACCTGCTCGTGCGCGATGGCGAAGCCGACCCGCAGGCCCGCCAGGCCGTACGCCTTGGAGAAGGTGCGCAGCACGCAGACGTTCGGGCGGTCGCGGTAGATGTCGATGCCGTTCGGCACCCGCTCGTCGCGGATGAACTCGATGTACGCCTCGTCCAGCACGACGAGGATGTCGCTGGGCACGGCGTCCAGGAAGCGCTCCAGCTCGGCGCGGTGGATCACCACGCCGGTGGGGTTGTTGGGGTTGCAGACGAAGATCAGCCGGGTCCGCTCGGTGATCGCGGCGAGCATCGCGTCGAGGTCGTGCGCCTCGTTCGCGGTGAGCGGGACGGCGACGGGGGTGGCTCCGGCGACCTGGGTGATGATCGGGTACGCCTCGAAGGAGCGCCAGGCGAACATGACCTCGTCGCCGGGACCGGCCGTGGAGAGCACCAGGGACTGCGCGACGCTGACCGATCCGGTGCCGGTGGCGATGTGCTCGGCGGGCACCCCGAAGTGGCCGGCGAGCTCGCTGGTGAGCTCGGTGACGGCCATGTCGGGGTAGCGGTTGAGGGACCCCGCGGCGGCCACGGCGGCCTCCAGGACGCCCGGCAGCGGCGGGTAGGGGTTCTCGTTGGAGGACAGCTTGTACGAGTCGGCGCCGGCCGGCTTGCCGGGCTTGTAGGTCGGAATGGCTTCCAGCGTCGGCTTCAGCCGGGGGCCCTGCGCGGCCGTCTCGCTCACGGTGCTCTCCTTCTGCTCATGCTGTGCTCGTACGGGTCGTGCTCGGCGCCGCCGGGGTCGCCGCGCGGTCCCGAGCCCTTGGGCCGACCGGCCACCGGGCCCGCGGAGTCGCGTGCCGACAGCCGGTCGGTCATGGTACGCACCCGTGCCACCCCGGTCGGGTGCCCTGAACGATACCGATCGCGCTCACCCGTAGGGGTGAGATGCCCGTCCGGGTCATGGGTGCAGATCAGCCATTCTGCCGGGTTCCTATGGCACATGTCAGAGGTAAGAGGGCCGAATCGGCGCCGGTATCCAAGGGGATTGGCACACCTGATTCATGGAGAAACGGTTCTTCTCGACCTGAGGAGGCCCCGGTCACAGACACCCGCCATGCGCCATACGATCGGTCCGCCATGACAGCAGCAGCCAATCAGAGCGGTCGGCGACCCACCACCTCGCGGCGTCTGGAGCGGGCCGGCATCCGGGATGTGGCAGCAGCCGCCGGAGTGTCGATCACCACTGTCTCGGACGCCCTCAACGGTAAGGGCCGCCTGCCCGACGAGACCAGAAGCCGGGTGCGCGAGGTCGCCGAGCGCCTCGGCTACCGCCCGTCCGCCGCCGCGCGGACCCTGCGCACCGGCCGATCCGGACTGATCGGACTGACCGTCACCACCTACGGTGAAGAACCGTTCACCTTCACCGAGTTCGCCTACTTCGCCGAGATGGCGCGGGCCGCCACCAGCGCCGCACTCGGGCGCGGCTACGCCCTCGTGGTGCTGCCCGCCTCCTCCCGGCACGACGTCTGGAGCAACATCGCCCTGGACGGCACCGTGGTGATCGACCCGCCCGACCAGGACCCGCTGGTCAGCGAGCTCTACCGGTCCGGCGTACCGGTGGTCAGCGACGGCAAGCCCGGCAACTGCCCGGTCACCGCCTGGGTCGACAACGACCACGAGGCCGCCGTCCTCGGCATCCTCGACCACCTCTCCGAGGCCGGCGCCCGCCGGATCGGCCTGCTCACCGGCACCAGCACCGACACCTACACCCGGCTCTCCACCGAGGCGTACGTCGGCTGGTGCCAGCGGGTCGGCCAGGAACCGGTCTACGAGACCTACCCCGCCCACGACCCGGCCGCCGGAGCCGTCGCCGCCGACCGCCTGCTCGCCCGTCCCGACCGCCCCGACGCGGTGTACGGCCTCTTCGACCCCAACGGCACCGACCTGCTGGCCGCCGCCCGCCGGTACGGCCTGCGGGTGCCCGACGACCTGCTGCTGGTGTGCTGCAGCGAGAGCGACGTGTACGCGGGCACCGAGCCGCCGATCACCACCCTCTCGCTCAAGCCGCGCCGGATCGGGACCACCGTGGTCAACCTGCTGATCGACGCCATCGAGGGAGTCGACTCCGGCACCGGCGTGGACATCGCCCGGCTCTTCCCGCCGCGCTTCCGCACCGCCGGCACCGGTCCGCCGCCGGGCACCCTGATGCCCACCGAGCTGATCGTGCGGGCCTCCTCGCAGCGCCGCAGCCCCCGGACCACCATCAGCCCGCCCCGCCCACCGGGTGAGGTCTAGACCCATCGGACTCGTCGGGGCGCGGGGCTCTGCTTGATCAACTGCGTGCGCGACTCGGAAGGGCACCGGGCCGCACCGTTCCTCCGGAGGGCAAGCTGCACCGCCCCACCGGAGGCTCTCGGGGTGGAACTGGCCCACCGGGCCCGGCTGCACGCAGTCACCTCCGTTTTCGCGCACACAGTTGACCAAGCAGAGCCCCGCGCCC
Source organism: Kitasatospora sp. GP82 (assembly GCF_029892105.1). GTDB lineage: Bacteria > Actinomycetota > Actinomycetes > Streptomycetales > Streptomycetaceae > Kitasatospora. The sequence continues at coordinate 25,474 of NZ_JARZAJ010000021.1, forward strand.
CTGGAACCAACGCTCGCGCCCCACGGGAAGCCGCGCAGCGCCCCTCGGCGGCCGATCCCACTGCCCGAGGAACAATTCACGGCAATCCAGACTTCTCGGACACTCCGGGCCCCGCCCCGGGACGCGCCGGGAGACTCTCCGGGCGATTGGATACGGACCAGGTGAGGACGCCGGGGAAGTGGTCTTCCTATGATGGGCGAATGACACCCGAGGACCGTTTCCCCGGGCCTGAACTGCCCGACTCAGGCCCCCACCACCCCCAGGACCTCGACGTGCTCCCGTACGGCTCCTACTACGAACCTCCAGAGCCGCCCCCCGGCTACGGCTACGACACCACCTACAGCGGTTACGGCGGCGCTCGTTTCCTGGAGCAGCACTGGCCGACGTTCAGTCAGACCCACGGCCAGCACGGCTCGCAGGACCCCGAGGTCCACCGCGAGCACGGCGGTCACCACGACCACGGCATGCGTCACGAGGCCGGTGCGGTCCACCACGACACCGGCGCTCCGCACGAAGCCGGCAGGCAGCAAGAAGCGGGTATGCAGCACGACACCGTTGCCCCGCACGAAACCGGCGTGCAGCACGAGGACCCGCCGACCATCGAGCTGGGCCCGCCGCTCACCCCGCCGCTGCCCGAAGAGGTCCACTTCCCGTACCCGCAGCCGACGCCCGGCGAGGCCCCGGGCCCGCTGTACGTGGTCGGTGACGTGCACGGCTACCTCGACGAACTCCGCGCCGCGCTGCACCAGCAGGGTCTGATCGACGCCGACGGGCACTGGGCGGCCGGTCGCTCCCGGGTCTGGTTCCTCGGCGACTTCACCGACCGAGGCCCGGACGGCATCGGCGTCATCGACCTGGTGATGCAGCTCGCCGCCGAGGCCGCCGCCGCCGGCGGCTACTGCCGGGCCCTGATGGGCAATCACGAACTGCTCTTCCTCGGTGCCGCCAAGTACGGCGACGAGCCCGTCCAGTCCACCGCGGGGACGGCCTCCTTCCTCGCCGCCTGGCGGCTCAACGGCGGCCAGCAGCACGACCTGGACCGCCTGGAGACCCACCACGTCAGCTGGCTCTCCCGGCTCCCGGCGATCGCCCTGGAGGACGGCCACCTGCTGCTGCACTCCGACACCACCGCCTACCTGGAGTACGGCGACTCGATCGCCGAGGTCAACGACGCCGTGCACGACCTGCTCGCCGACGAGGGCCCCGACGAGTGGTGGGACTGCTTCCGTCGCTTCACCAAGCGCTTCGCCTTCCGGGGCGAGTCCGGTCCGATGGCCGTCCACGAGCTGCTCGGCTCGTACGGCGGCCGACGCGTGGTGCACGGGCACAGCCCGATCCCGTACCTCACCGGCTCGACGCACGCCGAGGAGGGCGTACCGCCGCACGTTCCCGGCCCGTACATCTACGCGGACGAGCTGGCCATCGCGATGGACGGCGGGGTCACCATGGAGGGACGGCTGCTGGTCGCCAGACTTCCGCTGAACTAGCGCTCCCACCAGGGGTGCTGAACAACTGTCCGATACCACAAGGGTGCGGACTGCGTTGAAAATCCGGAAACCGACTGTCAGTCGCTCAGTGCTCACCCCTACCATCAAGGCACCACGCCGGGCCGGGTGACACCGCCCGACGCCCCGCAGGCGTGGGCCAGTTCACCTCCGTGACCCAGCGGAACGGGGTACCGATGACCACCACCCCACGTCTGCTCGCCGAGGACCGCCCGGACTTCGAGCGCATCCTCGACGAAGCACTGCACGACGGTTCCCTGCTCGCCGCCCTGCGCGAGCCGGGACCTCACCTCACCACGGCCCAGCTCCGCACCAAGGTGCTGACGGCCGCCGACGCCGTCGCGGCGGCGGCGGACGCCGAGTACCGGCACTACACCGGGCTGCGCGACACCGTCCTCGGCCGGCCCTCCGCGGCTGCCGAGCGCTACGAGGCCGCCCCGCCGGACCAGGACCGCCGGGCTCCCGAGCAGCCGGAGCAGGGCGCCGGGCTGCTGCCCGCACTCACCGTGCTGGCGCCGATCCTGGCCTGGTCGGCGGCGGCCGTCCTGCTGCTGCTCGGCTACACGCTGCGCGCCACCAGCCCCGATCTCGCCCTGGGGCGCGCCGTGGTGACCGCCGGATGGACCGCCCTGGCAGTCGGGGTCGCCACGCTGGTGGTCGGTTCGGTCGGCCTGCTGCTCACCGCGCTGCGCGACGGCGCGGGCTCTCCACCGTCCCGGCAGCCGCAGCGCATCCCCGGCCGCGACCGCGGCACCGAGCCCGTCCGGGCCCCCGTGCCCGGTGACGACCGCGCACTCCGGGACGACCTCGCCGAGGCCCGCCTCGCCTGGCACACCGCGCTGCGCGAGCGCGCCCTGCTGCCGTACCTGCACGCCAACCTGGATTCCGAACCCGCGCTGCCCTCACAGCCGAGCACCAGCCCCAACCCACCGGAGCTGCTCAGCCCCGGTTACAGTCCCGCGGCCTTCGGCAGCCCCGGTTTCACCAGCCCCGGCACCGACCGTCGGACCGACCCGGACGGCCGTGCGCCGCGCCCGGCCGAGTTCTCCAGTCCCGGCTACAGCCCGCCCGGCTTCACCGGCCCGGACGAGGTCTGACTCCCCTGCCGTCCGGCCGATCTGACGCCCGGTCGGGCCGTGGGCTGCGGTCCGTCCTGACGGCGTGGACATCGCGGCCCCGCTCTTCGACCGCTTCGGACCGCTCCTCGGCAGTGTGCAGGGGCCTACTCCCCGCGCTGGCGCGCCCCGAACGCTCGGGCGCACCGGTGGCCCTCCGCGCCCGGCAGAACCCGCCCGCCCCGGACCGGTCGTCCGAGGGGGCGGATCCGCCGTCTGCGGACTGCTGTTCTGCCGTCAGCCCGTCAGATTGGCCCAGCAGTTGGCGGTCGCCACCTGCGCCGGGTCGAGGGCGTGCCTGACCTCGTGCAGCACGACCAGGTCGACGGCCATCAGCACATGGTCCGGGATGTTGGTCGGGCACAGGTCCTGGACCAGCACGTTGTGCACGTCGGGCCCGCTCAGGAACTGCGACAGGTAGGGCGTGACCACCTCGTCGTACCCGGTCGCGATCACCCAGTACGTCACCCCGGGAACGGTGTCGCCCCCGGCGTTCAGGCGGTTGAGCAGGTCCGATCCGGTGACCTGGTCGGTGCAGGCCGGGCAGACGGAGCCGACCAGGTCGAGCGCGCCGGGAAACGACTTCGCCAGGGTGGCCAGGCCGTCCAGGGTGGTGCCGTGGTTGCTCGGGGCGAGCCCGACCAGGGTGTGCACCTTGGCCGCGCCGCCGTCGAACTTCAGGTAGTAGCGCGGCATCATCCCGCCCTGGCTGTGGCCGACGATGTCGACCTGCCCGGCGCCGGTCGCCGCGAGCACGCCGTCCACGAAGACCGACAGCTGCTGCGCGGAGTCCGCCACCGGCGCGATCGCCCGCAGCAGGGGGACGTTCGGCACCGCACCGTAGGTGAGGACGAAGACGCAGGTACCGTCCGCGGCCAGCGCGGGCGCGACGGTATCCCAGTTCACGGAGCCGTTGGCGAAGGTTCCGTGGACCAGCACCATCGGCCTCGGATGGGCCGGACTCGGCTTGCACGACCAGTTGTTGGCACCGGGAACACCCGGTGCGGCCAGCGCCTGGGCGGCGGTCACCGGGTCGCTCTGCGGCGCCGCGGCCGCGATGGTCGTCCTGGCGGCCGTCGCCGCTCCGGCCGGAACGGTGGCTCCGGTCAGGGCCGCGGCCAGCAGGGCGCAGCCGGTCGCCAGCGAGGCGAGCCGACGGCTTCCGGGCAGGGGGGAGCGAGTTGGGGCTACGGGCATGGCTTCCTCCGAGTGGGGGTGGAGGTGCTGAGCCCGGTCCGGCCGGTCTCGACGACCGGGCCGGGCCCGAACCGGCGTGACCGAGGTCACGCCGTGGACTGCGTACTGGCCCGTAAGTTACTGCGGAGTCAACACCTTGCCCAGATACCGCGCATGAAGTGACACCCCGTCTGATCAGGGGTGTCGTGGGACGCCTCACCGCTCGCGCCCGAACCGTGCCCCGGGGCCGCTCGCGGCGGGCGGCCCGGCCGTTGGCCCGAACGAACCGGCCGTCCCCGGAGGCAGAACGCCTCCGGGGACGGCCGGTTCAATCCGTGCTGCTACAGGGCCGCGAGGTTGTCGACCAGGTCGTCGAGGCCGTAGGAGCCCTGGGAGATGGCCTTCATGTGCCAGGCCTTGAGGTCGAAGGCGGCGCCGTGGCGGTGCTTGGCGGCCTCGCGGCCCTGGAGCCAGGCGCGTTCACCGAGCTTGTAGCCGATGGCCTGGCCGGGCCAGCCGAGGTAGCGGGTGATCTCGCCGACGCGCCGCTCGGCCGGGCTGCCGTGATGGGTGGCCATGAACTCGTCGGCCAGCGCCGGGGTCCAGCGCTCACCGGCGTGCCAGCCGGAGTCGGCGGGGATGGCGAGTTCGAGGTGCATGCCGATGTCGATGATCACCCGGATGATGCGCAGCATCTGCTTGTCGAGGTAGCCCAGGCGGCGGGCCGGGTCGGTAAGGAAGCCGAGTTCGTCCATCAGGCGCTCGGCGTACAGGGCCCAGCCCTCGGTGTTGGCGCTGACACTGCCCAGGGTGACCTGGTAGCGGCTGAGCCGGTCGGCGTTCGCGACCCACTGGGCGAGCTGGAGGTGGTGCCCCGGAACGCCTTCGTGGTACCAGGTGCTGACGATCTCCCAGGTCGGGAAGGTGTCCTTGCCGAGGGTCGGCAGATAGGTCCGCCCGGGGCGGCTGAAGTCGAGATTGGGACGGGTGTAGTACGGCGCGACGGAGCTGCCGGGAGGTGCGATCCGCGACTCCACCCGGCGCAGCGGCCCCGAGATGTCGAAGTGGACGCCGTCCAGAGCGGCTATCGCCTCGTCCATGATCTGCTGCAGCCAGACGCGGATCTCCTCCTCGCCCTTGATGACGTGGCCGTGCTCGTCCAGGTGGTGCATGGCTTCCAGGACGGTGGCGCCGGGCAGGATGCGGTCGGCCTCGGCCTGCATCTCGGCGACGTTCCGGTGGAACTCGTCCCAGGCCCAGGCGTACGCCTCGTCCACGTCCACGTCGGCGCCGGTGGAGAACCGGGTGGCCCGCAGATAGCGCTCACGGCCGACCGCGTCCGGAACCTCGGCGACGGCGGGCAGGTACGTACCGTGCAGCCAGTCGCGGAACTCGCCCACGGCGGCCGTCGCCCCGGCAGCGACCGCGTCGAGTTCGGGGCGCAGCCGCTGCGTACCGGTCGAGACGAAGTCGGCGAACCAGCTCGCGCCGCCGGTGTCCCGGCCGGTCCAGGCGTCGAGTTGGCGGAGCACCGCATCGGCCTGGCGAGGGGCGGAGAGCAGGCCCCGCGAGATGCCCTCGGTGAGGGTGGCCCGGTAGCCGTCGAGTGCGCCGGGGAGGTTGCGCAGTCGGCCGGCCACCGCTGCCCAGTCCTCGTCGGTGTCGGTCGGCATCATGGTGAAGATGGCTCGCACCCGGTGGACGGGTGAGTGGAGGCTGCGCAGCGCGCGGTGGTGCTCGCCGGCGTCGTGCATGGCGAGCTCTGCGGTGAGGCGCTCGCGCAGCAGCCGGGCACAGGCCTGCTCGGCGGGGCCCGTCCCGGCCTGGGCCTGCGCGTGGGCCTGCGAATCAGCCTCGGCCCGGTCGAGCCTGGTGAGGGTGCGGCGGCCCAGTTCGGCGAGGGCCTCGAAGCCTTCCGGCGACAGGTCGGGCTGCCGGTCGTCACCCGGGTTCAGTCCCAGCTGGGTGGAGATCACCGGGTCCTGCGCGGCTACCTGCTCCACGTAGTCGTCGGCGATACGGCGCGGAGTGATCAGGTCGTCTGACATACCGCCATCCTGTCCCACCGATGCCCGGGACGTCAGCCGTTTCCTCGGCAGAGCCCCGGGCAAGTACGGTCGGCGGGCAGCAGGTTGAGGCAGGTCGGTCGCTTGACGGTCAGCTGTCGACCGGCGCGACCACAACGGCCAGCAGCTCCGCGGCCGTCGTGTGGTTTCCGGTGCAGGCGGCGCCGGCCATCGCTGCGGCCGCCGTGCGCGGGTCGGTGCCTGGCGGCACCACGAGGAGGAGGAAATGGTCCTGCATGCCTCGGGTGAGACTGATGGTGTCGTCGCTCGACGTGAACCAGCTGACCTTCACCAGGAGGCCGTCGGACGTGACCGAGCGGGGAATGTCGTTCCAGGCTCCGGTGTCGAGTCCGACCCGGAGGATACGGCCCAGGTGGACACTGAGCGCGGTGATCAGGTCGGGCAGCTCGGCGCCGATGTTCCGGGACCGGGGCCACCAGGCACCGTCGAACATCCCATCGCGCGAGAGCGTCGTCTCCAAGGCCAGTCGCGGCAGCAACGGGGCATTGGGTACGGCCCAGGACCCCGGCGCAGAAGGTGAGGGAAGGGGAATCGGCATCATCACGAGCCGCCCATCCGGTCCGCACGCGGACCGACTATGACCTAGGGCGACACCAGTGCGGATACCGGCATTCGACGTGTCCTCGGTTACCGTCCACGGTACTCCGCGCCCACCTCCGTTGCGTCGCCGCGCCGACACCGGCAGGAGTAGCGTTGGAATGTTGAGGATCTCTCGCACCCCGGTCAGCATTCCCGTCGGCCCGGCGTAGGTCGCGACCAGCTCTTCGCGATCGCCCGTGACGCCCGGCTGCTGCGACAGTCGGCCGCACCATTCAGCGGCAATACGCTCACCGATCCACGGCTCTCGGGGCTCTTCGTGGTCCGCCGCATCGGCGGAGCCGCACACGGCTGGCCCTGCACACACCACTACCAGCCACTCGCCCTGCCACAAGGAATCATGATCATGCGTCAGCTTGTAGCTCAGGACATTGACCGTGGCCACCTGTAGCCCGGTGCCCTGCCCCGCCCGTGCGGCTCATGACTGGCAGCAAACTCGGCGGCCATGCCCGCCAGGGCCTCGGCGTGGAAGTCGCTGGAGACGGCGGTGGAGCCGTCGCCGTGCTCGTCGCGGATCTGCTGGCTGCTCTTCATCGAGCAGAACCTCAGCACAGGCACCACAACGATTGCGCCCACCTAGGGACAGATCAGTTCGATAGTCGGAAAGTAGGTCCGGTAACGCGAGACGTCGCGTGTGAGCAGCCGATATCCACGCACGGCCGCATGCGCACCAATGTAGAAGTCCGGCAGTGGTGCGGTCTTCTGCCCGCCGCGCTTGCGATACAGCAGAAATGCCTTGCCAGCCAGGAATCCTGCCTCGTAAGGGAGCGGCTCCCGTGCGAAGTCCTCGGCTGGCAGGACCGCGTCCAAGTCCTCGATCGCGGCGTAGGCCACCGAGACCTCGGCATAGACGATCGGGTTGATCACCACCTCCCCTTCGTCCTGAGCCTTGGAAAGCGCGGCTTCCGACCAATCGGCCCAGGTCTCATCGTCCGTCATCAAATCAAGCAGCACGCAGGAGTCGACCAACGTCACCGGCCGCTCCTGGTCCGGGCCGACCAGCCTCAACCGGCTACTCGCCACGCAGCAACTCCATGATCTCGTCAGTGGACATGCCACCCGCAGCGCTTCCCCTCATTCTGCGAGCCGCCCGCTGCCCCCTGGTGCCATGACCCTCCCGACGCACTATCCGCAGGACGCCACCCTCCTCGATGACGTCCACCTCATCCCCAGGGCGCAGGCCGCACTTTTCGCGAAGGTCCGCAGGGATGGTGACCTGCCCTTTGCTGTTGAGCCGCATCTCCCACCTCGATGAGTAGCACGTAATACCTCTACCACGTAATACTAGCTCTTGACCGAGTCGCCTGGAAGCCGCGCGCCCTCTCACTCCGCTCGGACATCAGCTGACTACGGCGGGCAGTCAGTGGGTCCGGGTCCGCACCATCCGCCGCCTGCTCGCCTCCGGGCCGACCGTCTACGACGCACGGCAAGTGCTTCCATGCCTGCACCACGACCTCGCCGACGAACCGGCCTGCGCGGCGGCGGTCGACGTGTACCGGCCCCACCTGGCGGCCGTAACCGAGCGCCGCGCGGCCCTCGGCCTGGCGCACGACCGCGTGGCCGGGCAGCTCGCCCGCTGGGGGCAGACCGGTTGGGTCAGCGCGAGTCCGCCGTCAACGTCTCCGGGCCCGGCCGCGAGCAGCGGACGGCCGGCGATCGTGTCCGCCAGTCGCTCCGGCCGACCGGCTGTACCGCCGTCCGGGCGACTGGGAGAGGTTCCTCCGTGCGTTCACCTCTCACGAGGACCGGGTGTACTGGGACTCCAACGGGCACCAGGACCTCTATGCCGAGGGCTTCGAGATCAAGGGGCTGCTCGGTGTCGCCATGTCGCTGGCCGAGACCCGGAAGAAGCAGCGCCGCGCACGAGCCCCAGCGCAGGCCCGCCACTCTCACGCGCCAGCGTCAGCAGCAGCTCCAGCCGACGCCAACCCGACGGCACCCCGACCAGCCGCACCATCCCCCGCCCCTCGGCGTCCGTGTCCGCGACAGCCCGCAACTCGGCGCGCTCAACGCCCAGTTCGGCCAGGAGTGCGTTCACCGCGTCCGCCTCATCCCGGGCCTCACGCCTGCCCGCCGCGTAGTCCATGCCGGGCAGCCACAGCCACGCGTCCGGGTCGAGGTCTTCCGGCAGTGCTCTGCCATCGAAGGCATCCATCTCCGTCGTTCCCAACTCCCTTGGCCGGCAGCTCAGACCGGGAATCCGTGTACGGACATGCCGACGGCCCCGGTACCATCGGCACCGGGTTAACTCCCACCGGACCACCCCTATCCCGCCAAGGTCACGGGGTGGTCCGGCAAGTCTTCAGTTGTGATCACTCACAGGTCAGCGTTGCTCGGCCGCCTTCCGGGCGGTGATCCGGATGGAATGCCCAACCCAACGTGCCGCCGCACCCGCGCCGCCGATCAGGTACACCGTCAGCGACCACACGCCCTCACGCTCGCGGCGGTGCGTGATGCACTCGAAGGCCCCGACACCAGTCAGGCAGCCTTCGATGTACTGCCGTTGCTGCGCGCCCATCTGACACTGCCGAAGGACGGTCTCCAGTGCTCCGGCGGCCTCAGACAGCCCCGGGAAGGGCGCGAGGCATGACGCCCTCGATCTCAGCCGTGACCGGAAGTGGGTGCGGCAGGGCCACAGCGGTGAGCACGCCGCCAGTCCTCGTGAGGCCAGTCATGCCGCCACCTCCCCCGCCCGGCGCGGGTGCCGTCGATGGACCCCAACGACCTGACCGGCGACGACGATGAACCGGGCTGCCCCCTTCCGAAGCCCCGCACCGCAGTAGAAGCAGCGCGCCGCCTCCACCCGCGCGAAGTGCTTGACCAACCTCACGACTCACCCTCCATCGGGCCCACCAACGCCCATACGAACTTCCCGATACCGCCCTGACGCGGGCAGCAGCCCCAAGCCGCCGCCAGCGAATCGACCAGGCGCAGCCCACGGCCCGACTCGGCATCGCCGCCGACCACCGGCCGTATGACAGGCCGGTCACTACTCGCGTCATGCACCTCGATCCGCAGCTGACTTGCCACCACCTCAAGCCGGACCTGGATTAGCCGCCCAGGCGAGACGCGCGCATGCGACACGGCGTTGGTGACCAACTCTGAGAGCAGCAACTCGCCAACGTCGATGAGCCGTTCGCCGCCATCGAGCTCGGCGAGGAAGGCCCGCAACAGCCGTCGGGCCTCGCTGGCCGACTTCTGGTGACGCGGCAGCCAACACGACTGCTCACCCGCAAGCGCGGGCGGTCCAGCATGCACCTCGGGCACGTCAAAGCCCCCTCCGGGCAAGGCCGTTAGGCGAGACGTCCAGGGCTGCGCATGGGCTCCCTGACGGCCGCTCAGTCCCAACAGGGGCAGCCGTGGCTGGGGCCCGCCGTCCACGGAACGACGAGTCTCGATGACACTCCCCGATACTCCACCGCACGTCAGGGCGTTCCCACCGCATTTGCAGGACGTTTGGGACACTTCGCCGTTATGGTTCGTCTCGTCCCCCAGGGGCCAAGGAGGCGAACTATGAACCATGCTCTCCGCCGCGCGATGGCGAATGCCAAGATGACCGAAGCGCAGCTCGCAGAGGCATGCGGCGTCGATCCCAAGACCATCAGTCGATGGATTTCCGACCCCAGCCGAATCCCCCACGCCCGCCACCGGTGGGCAGCCTGCGAGGCGTTGGGAGAGGAGGAGGCCGCCGTGTGGCCCACCGCCGTCCGATCGGCACTCAAGACAGGCCCCGACCGCGAAGTCATCCAGGTGTTCCCGTACCGGTCGGCTGCCCCGGCATCGCTCTGGCGCTCGCTCATCACGAAGGCTCAGCACGAGCTGACTTTCGCGGGTTACACCAACTACTTCCTGTGGCTCGAACAGGCCAACCTGGCCGGCGCGCTCCGTCGCAAGGCGCAGACCGGATGCCGGATCAGGTTCCTGATCGGCGATCCCGACAGCCCGGTCACCAGGGCCCGCGAGGACGAGGAGGACGTTCCGCTGTCGCTGTCCACGCGGATCGCCGTGACGATAAGCGAGCTGGCGAGGCTGCGCGAGGTCGGGAACATCGAAGGCCGCTTCGAGACCGGCCACGTCAACCTGTCGGTGTTCCGCTTCGATGACGAGATGATCGTGACACCGATCCTCGCTCGCAGGGTCGGCCACGATTCGCCGATGATGCACCTGCGACGCAGCCAGGCCGACGGGATGTTCGACCGCTTCGCCGACCACGTCGAAGAACTGTGGACCCGAGGACGCGACATCTGGGAGGCAACAGACCATGGCCAGGCGTGACTACGAGGATGACCCGAACGCCCCGAAGCCCAACAGCCTCGTACCCGCCGCCTCGGTCGTGGTCGTGGACGACGCCGGTCGCATCCTGCTTCAGCGCCGGACGGACAACGGCATGTGGGCACTGCCCGGCGGAAAGATGGAACTCGGCGAGTCCCTCGCGGGCTGCGGCATCCGGGAGACCCTCGAAGAGACCGGCATCGACGTGGAGATCACCGGCATCGTCGGCACCTACACCAACCCCGGCCACGTCTTCACCTACGACGACGGAGAGGTCCGCCAGGAGTTCTCCATCTGCCTACTCGCCCGCCCGACCGGTGGGACGCTCCGAGTGTCCGACGAGTCTCACGAGGTGGCGTGGTTCGAGGCCGACCGGGTGGACGATCTCCCCATGGTCTCCAGCATCCGCAAGCGGATCAACGACTGGCGCTCGGGGCAAGGACCCGCCATCCGATAGCCGGATACGACGAAGCGCCGTCCGGAGAGGCCGAAGCCTCCCCAGAACGGCGCTCGTCTCCGGGTCAGTCGGCCAGCGGGAGGTACACCCGGTTGCCCGAGGCCGCGAACTCCTCCGACTTGGCGGCCATCCCGGCCACCGCCTCGGCGTCGAACTCCGTTGCCACAGCGGTGGAGCCGTCGCCGTGCTCGTCACGGATCTGCTGGGAGATCTTCATCGAGCAGAACTTCGGGCCGCACATGGAGCAGAAGTGGGCCGTCTTGGCGGGTTCGGCGGGGAGGGTCTCGTCGTGGAAGTCACGGGCGGTCTCCGGGTCGAGGGCCAGGTTGAACTGGTCCTCCCAGCGGAACTCGAAGCGGGCGTCGGAGAGGGCGTCGTCCCAGGCCTGGGCGCCGGGGTGGCCCTTGGCCAGGTCGGCGGCGTGGGCGGCGATCTTGTAGGTGATGACGCCGGTCTTCACGTCGTCCCGGTTGGGCAGGCCCAGGTGCTCCTTGGGGGTGACGTAGCAGAGCATGGCCGTGCCCCACCAGGCGATCATCGCGGCGCCGATGCCCGAGGTGATGTGGTCGTAGCCGGGGGCGACGTCGGTGGTCAGCGGGCCGAGGGTGTAGAAGGGCGCCTCGTCGCAGATCTCCTTCTGGAGATCCATGTTCTCCTTGATCTTGTTCATCGGGACGTGTCCCGGTCCCTCGATCATGACCTGGACGTCCTTGGCGCGAGCGATCCGCCCCAGCTCACCCAGGGTCTGCAGCTCGGCGAACTGCGCCTCGTCGTTGGCGTCGGCGATCGAGCCCGGGCGCAGGCCGTCACCGAGCGAGAAGGTGACGTCGTAGGCGGCGAGGATGTCGCAGAGTTCCTCGAAGTTGGTGTAGAGGAAGTTCTCCTTGTGGTGCGCCAGGCACCAGGCCGCCATGATCGAGCCGCCGCGCGAGACGATGCCGGTCTTGCGACGGGCCGTCATCGGGACGTAGCGCAGCAGCACGCCGGCGTGGACGGTCATGTAGTCGACGCCCTGCTCGCACTGCTCGATGATGGTGTCGCGGTAGACGTCCCAGCTCAGCTCCTCGGCCTTGCCGTCCACCTTCTCCAGCGCCTGGTAGAGCGGGACGGTGCCGATCGGCACGGGGGAGTTGCGCAGGATCCACTCGCGGGTGGTGTGGATGTTGCGGCCGGTGGAGAGGTCCATGACCGTGTCGGCGCCCCAGCGGGTCGCCCAGGTCATCTTCTCCACCTCCTCCTCGATGGACGAAGTGACCGCGGAGTTGCCGATGTTGGCGTTGATCTTCACCAGGAAGTTGGTGCCGATGATGGCCGGCTCGACCTCGGGGTGGTTCACGTTCAGCGGGATGACGGCCCGCCCGGCGGCGACCTCGGTGCGGACGAACTCCGCCTCCAGGCCCTCGCGCAGGGCGATGAACTCCATCTCCGGCGTGATGATCCCCCGCTTGGCGTAGGCGAGTTGGGTCACCGCCGCCCCGGCGCGCCCGCGCAGCGGACGGCGCGGGCGGCCCGGGAAGACCGCGTCCAGGTTGCGCAGGTTGCCCCCGCGCGGCGAGGTGTGCTTGATCCCGTCGTCCTCCGGGCGCGCCTCGCGACCGTCGTACTCCTCGACGTCGCCGCGCTGGCGGATCCACGGGTCGCGCAGGGCGGGCAGGCCGCGCCGCACGTCGGGCTCGTACGCCGGGTCGGTGTACGGGCCCGAAGTGTCGTACAGCGGAACGGTCTTGCCGTTGGTGAGCTGGACCTCGCGGTACGGCACGCGCAGGTCGGGCCGGGAGCCCTCGCGGTACGCCTTGCGCCATGCCGGGGTCGGGTAGCCGGTGCGCGCGCTGGTCACTGCGGCGCCGTTCGCCTCCGCGCTGCGGGCAGGCTGCTGTGCATCAAAGGTGGTCATGTCGGACCCTCTACTCCCTACGCCGGCATTACCCGGTCCAGGTTCCTGCGGTCGACGCAGCGTTCGGTACGTACGTACGTACCGGTCAGCGCCCTCTCAGCCCGGTGCTCCGAGCTCCCGTGTCCGCAGGCGGTATTGCCTGCGTAAGACGTCAAACACCGTAGCGGGCGGATCGCGGCAGGTCCAGATGGGTTCCGGCCGGTGGGCGGGGCGGGCAGACTGGGGTCCATGGTGGGGTACACGGGCCGGGTCACCGGCAAGGTCGGAGCAGGGCTGGTCGGCGAGGTGCTGCTGCACGTACCGGAACGGCTCGCCACGGAGGCGTTTCTCGCCTACCCGTCGGTGCCGGACGAGACGCTGCCCCTCGGCACACCGGTGGTCGTGGTGGAGTACCAGCCGCCGCGCACCGTGTACGTGGCCCGCGCGCTCGGCTGAACCGCCGGGAGGGCCAGGAGTGCACCGAGGAGGCCGAAGACTCTGTCAGGTCCGGCCCCGGGCGGGTTGAGGGCCGGGGCCGAACGGGGTCGGACGGGGGGTGGCCTGCGCAGGGATAGCGCCCATGTCGTCCGCTTTGTCGCATCGTTGACGGAATCTTGACGACTTCGATGCAGGACGCGGACCCTGCCAGCTTCCCAATGGATCTCCGGAGGCGCAGAATCTCATGCTGCCACCGCGTTCCGCGCCATCCTGCACAACGAGCGCAGCCACGGAACCGGTGCGCCCTGAAGGGGGAGAATGCCGATGTTGATCGGCGTCGTGGGGGCAGTGGTTGCCTCCGTCATCGTTCTGATCGTGCTGTTCAAGCTCATGTGGCGCGTTGCCGAGCCGAACGAGGCACTGGTCATCTCCGGGTCCAAGCACCGCGCCGAGGGGGTCGGCGAGAGCATGGGCTTCAGGATCGTCACCGGGCGGGGCACGCTGGTGACGCCCGGCGTGCAGGTGGTCCGCCGGCTCTCGCTCGACCTCAACGAGGCCGATCTGGATGTCGAGTGCGTGACCTCGCAGGGAATTCCCGTGCACGTCAAGGGTGTTGTGATCTTCAAGGTCGGCGACGACGTGGTGTCGATCGCCAACGCCGCCCGCCGCTTCCTGGACCAGCAGAAGCTGATGGGCCAGCGGGTGCACAACGTCTTTGCCGGTCATCTCCGGTCCATCGTCGGCGGGTTGACCGTCGAGGACATGATCCGGGACCGCGAGCGGCTGACCGGGGAGACCCGGGCCGCCTCCGGGACGGAGATGGAGAAGCTGGGTCTGATCATCGACTCGCTCCAGATCCAGGAGATCCTGGACCCGACCGGCTACATCAAGAACCTCGCCGCCCCGCACGCCGCAGCCGTCCAGCGGGACGCCCGTATCGCGGCCGCCGCAGCCGACCGGGCGGCCACCGAGGCCGAGCAGGAAGCCTTTGCCCGCAAGGCCGAGGCCACCCGCAACTCCGGTATCCAGCAGGCCGGTTACCAGGCCGAGATGGACACCGCGGCCGCCCGCGCACTGCAGGCCGGGCCGCTGGCGCAGGCCGCCGCCCGGCAGGAGGTCGTGGTCCAGGAGACCAAGGTCGCCGAGCTGGAGGCGCACCGCAAGGAGCAGCAGCTCCAGGCCGATGTCCGCAAGCCGGCCGACGCCCGGGCGTACGAGACCCGCACCAAGGCCGAGGCCGACCGTGACGCCCGGATCTCGGCGGCCGAGGCGCAGGCCAGGGAGACCGAGCTGAAGGCGGCCGCCGAAGCCAACCGGGTGAAGATCGCCGCCGGTGCCGAGGCCGAGGCCACCCGGGCCCGGGGTCTGGCCGCCGCCGAGGCGACCAAGGCCACCGGTCAGGCTGACGCCGCAGCGGCCGAGGCCAAGGGTCTCGCCCAGGCCGAGGCGGCACGCGCGCTGGGTCTGGCCGAGGCCGAGGCGATCAAGGCCCGAGCGGCCGCGCTCGCCGAGAACCAGGAGGCCGTGGTCGCCCAGCAGCTCGCCGAGAACTGGCCCGAGATCGTCCGTGCGGGCGCGGAGGCCTTCGGCAACGTGGAGCACATGGTGCTGCTCAACGGCGCCGAGGGCATGGGCGAGATGTTCGCCAAGGCCCTGACCATGGGCGGCACCGGCCTCGGCCTGGCCCGCCAGCTGCTCTCCGCGATGAACACCGGCGGTGAGCCGGGCGCGAACGGCGAGGAGCAGCGGCAGGCTCCGGCCAAGGCCGTCAGCCAGCCGATCCCGCTGCAGGAGCAGCAGGGCTGATCAGCCTGCCGTACAGCCGAGTTGGGCCCGGCCGCCGTCTTCGGCGACCGGGCCCGCTCGTGCTTCCGGAGGTGTTCGCAGGGAGTAGCGGGCGGGTCAGGACCGGTCGGCCTCCCCGGTGATCAGCTCGTGCATCCGGCCGGCGAAGACATTGCCGACCGCGAAGCCGAGAACGATCGCTCCGGCCAGGAAGACCGAGCCCAGCCAGGCCATGGTCGCCACCGGCAGGGTGTACGCGCCGATCACCTTGGCCACGCACTCGGCCACCAGCGCCGTACCCCAGACCAGCGAGAAGTTGCGCTCGTGGCGGCGGAACGCCGTCGAACCGGCCGCCGAGCCCGCCATCAGCCGGTCCCACGCAGCAGCTCGGGCGGCCTTGCCCTTGACCAGGAACGGCCGCATACCGGTGGTCATCATCGGCCGTCCGGCGAAGGCCGAGCCCAGGACGGCGAGGCCGATCACACTGCTGGCCGCACCGTCCTTGGCGATCATCAGCCGGGGGTCCCCGGTGAGCAGGGACAGTGCGATACCCGCGAGGTTGACCACCAGGATCAGGGCGGCGAACGCGTTCAGCGAGCGCTCGCGCACCAGCTGGTGGCCGGTCCGGACGGCGGGCACCACGCTGGAGAGGGTCAGCGCGGCGATCAGGCTCAGGCCGAAGACCGAGTGCGCCGCGTAGTAGACGAACAGCGGCAGCGCGACATCGAGGAGCAGCGGACGCAGCCCGGCAGCCTCACTCTCGACGGCCGTGCCCCCGACCGCGTCGGTGACGGCAGCGGTGCTCCCGGCGGCCATGCGCACGGTCGCCTCGTCCTCCCTGCCGCGCACGGCCCAGGTGCCCTGCTCCGGCGCCGCGTTCCGGGTGATGACTGACATGATCCGCTCCTCGCGCTCCGCCCCTGCTCCGGTTCCTTCCGGTGTCCTCAGAATCCCGCGCGGGCCCGCCCCGGCAGCAGTGCCTGCCGTCCGGGAAGCGCTATGACGGATGTCATGGCCGAACTGATCGCCCGTCACCGCTGGGCGGCCATCTCCCTTACCGTGCAGCCGAGTTCGACCGCAGGAACGCCGACGGGCCCTGGCGCTCCCAGCAAGGGGAGCACAGGGCCCGTCCGGCGGTCTCTGTGAGCGGGGTCAGCTCTTTGTTGCCTTCTTCACCAGGACCACCACCACGGCGGCGAGGGCCACCACCAGCAGGCCCTTGATCAGCAGGCCGAACAGCGTGCTCACGACGCCGACCACGAACCAGATCAGGTTCCAGGCCAGCACCAGAACGAGGATCGGGACAACGATGTTGCGCACCCAAGAGGGCAGCGACTTCCAGAGCTCAGCCATGTCGGTTCCTTCTCTCCCCTCGGGCCGGCGCCGGCTCTTCCGTCGCGTCCCGTCCGCTTTCGATACTTCGATCGTACGGGCGCCCCACCACGCAAACGAGGGTCTCGGCCCCCGATTGAACCCCGAGATCCCCCCGAGGCCGGGCCCAGGGATTCCCCCACCACAGCCGCCCGGGACCGGCTGTCAGACCGGCCAGGTCTCCCCGCGCCAGGCCGCGTCCCAGAACATCCACTCGTAGCGGGAGGTCGTGGTGAAGTGCTCGGCCATCCGCCGCCGTTCGGCCAGGGAGATCTCCTCGCCCAGCCGGTCGGTCAGCGCCAGCACCCGCCGGACCACCGACTGGAACGCCTCGTCGCCGTACGTGGCGATCCACTTCGCGTAGAGCGGCTGGGGCGAGGACTTCGCCAGCAGCTGCTCGCCGACCCGGGCGTAGATCCAGTAGCACGGCAGCACCGCCGCCAGCGCCTCGGCGAACGAACCCGAGTAGACGGTGGCCAGCAGGTAGCTGGTGTAGGCGCGAGTGGTCGGCAGCACCGGTTCGGCGGCGGCCTCGGCCGCCGTCTCACCGAAGGCGTTCAGGAACTCGGCGTGCATGCCCTGCTCGGCTGCCAGCGCACCGATCGCATCGTCGGCGAAGGCCCGCACGTCCTCCTCGTCCGGGGCCTTCGCCGCGCAGACGGCCAAGGCGCGGGCGTAGTCGCGCAGATAGTGCGAGTCCTGGATGACGAAGTGCCGGAAGGCATCGCGCGGCAGGGTGCCGTCGGTGAGCCCGGCGATGAAGGGATGGGCGAGGATCTCCGTGTAGATCGGCTCGATCGCCGCCCAGAGCTCCTCGGTGAGCGGCACGGCCTGCTCGTCGGTCTGCGACACGGGAACGGACACGGTATGGACTCCCTCCCTGTCCCGGGCAGGGGTGCTCCCGTGCCACGGCCAGGTTCTGGCGGTCGGCGCAGCGGCCCCGGTGCGGACCCCGACTCCGGGGGTCGACCGTTCAGCGCCCTCTCAGCCCGCTGCTGCGGGCTCCCGCGGTTCGATTGCGTACCCGGCCGACCCTACCGGCCAGGGCCGGTCAGTCCTCGGGTGGGGAGAAGATGACCAGTACGCGCAGCTCCTCCGTGATGTGGTGGAAGCGGTGCGGCACACCGGCCGGCACGAAGACCACACTGCCCCGCGCAACGGTGGTGGTCTCCCGGCCGACGGTCAACTCGGCCCGGCCGCTGATGATCTGGTAGATCTCGTCCTGTGCGTGCGGCGACTGGGTGTCGGTGTCGCCCGGCGAGAGCGCGTACAGCCCGGCGGACATACTGCGCTCCTTGAGGAAGCGGAGGTAGGCGCCCTGGTTGGCGGCGCGTTCCGCATCCAGTTCGTCCAGCCTGAAGACCTTCATCGCCTTCGTGTCCCATCCTCACCGAAATGCCGCCCGAGATCGAGATGCTCGCGGCACTCATTCAATCGCATCCCGTCCCGCTCCTCGGCCTCCCCGCCCCCTCCCCTCCCGGGCCGCCGGTTTGGCATCCGGCGCCGGTGCGGTAGGTCTAGGTAGTGGCGCGCCGCCCCTTCCCCCGGGAGGGGCAACCGGTCGATGATCACGACCACCGCTACTCAAGGCTCAAGGCAGATTGGACGCTGGCTAACCCGTGAAACACTTCGTCGTCAAAACGCTCATCAATGCGGCCGCCATCTGGGTCGCCGCCTGGATCGTCAACGGGATCACCCTCACGGGGGACGACTGGCAGCACAAGACGGCCACCGTGGTCGTGGTGGCCCTGGTCTTCGGTGTGGTGAACTGGCTGATCAAGCCGGTGGTGAAGCTGTTCTCGCTGCCGCTGTTCATCCTCACCCTGGGGCTGATCACTTTTGTGATCAACGCCCTGATGCTGCTGCTGACTTCGTGGGCCTCCGGCAGGCTCCACCTCGACTTCCACGTCTCGGGGTTCTGGGCCGCACTGTTCGGCTCGCTGATCATCAGCCTGGTGGCCTGGGGCCTCCACCTGGCCTTCGGGGACGACGACTGACCGCCACCCCTCACAGTCCAGGCCCGTGGGCCCGCCGTTCGTCACGGCGGGCCCAACTGCGTTCTACCGCTCCCGCCGCCGGACGGCTGCGTCAGCCGGCGTTCTCACAGCCCGAGCCGAGGATCAGCGCCAACTGCTCGTCCAGGTCACCGCCGGTGAACTCCTGGCCCATCGGCACCAGGCGGTCGGTACGGGCCAGGAAGGCGATCAGCGGCGGCGCCGAGGTGCGCAGCAGCGCATCGCCGTCGGGGGAGCGCAGCACGACACGGACCTCGGAGAGCTCCTCCCCGACGGGGCGGATGTGCACATCGCCCTCGCCCGTCGGACGGCTGATTCCGTCCAGCAGCAGCTCCCGCGCGAACACCCAGGTCACCGGCGCGTCGCCGGGGAGGTGGAAGGTGAACCGGATCGCGTACGGGTCGACGGGGTCGTAGTCGAGGTCGACCACGATGCGGAAGGAGAGCTCGCTGGAGACCACGAGGTTCATCACCACGTGGCCCTGGACCGTGCTGTGCATGCGCCAGTACCTCTCGTTCTACCCGGCTCGTACGTGTCGTTGAGGGTCCGTCTGGGCCTGGCACGTGCTGTGGTCGTGTGCGCCCGTTTCCTCGTTCAACCCATCGGCCACGTTTGGTGATGAGCTGAACCAGCGCGCGCTCCTGACGCTCCGGCACCGGCCCGGCCGGCTCGATCGCGGCCAACCGCCGCAGCGGCACGGACCGTTCGGTCACCCAGGGCCATTCCCAGCCCCCAGTCCGGAGTTGGCTGCTCCGTTTGCCCGACTGGCGCTCATTGCAGCACAGGGTGGGCGGGCCTGCAATCATTCCCGACAGCACATCCATCGAAAAACCTTCGAATCAAAGTCATAAGTGCGGTGGCCAGCGCAGTGAATCGCACTGCTCAGCGATGCCGCACCTTTCCATCGAAGATCTACGGCGGCTGCACCCATGCCTCCCGGTCTACACACCCGGGCACGCCGAATCAGCCGTTCGGCGGAACCGGACCCTCCCGTTCGTGCGTTCCCACGGGTTTCGGCCGGGCCACTGCGCGGGAGACTTCCGCACAACGCTCGCGCACCGGAGGTGGCCATGACCGGCCCCGTCCGCCCGGTCGTCAAACGCACGGCCCGGGCGATCCTGCTGGAGCTGGACCCGGACGACCCGCACGCCCCGGCCGCCATCGTGCTGATCAAACGCACCCGGCCGGGCAGCAATCCGTACTGGATCACACCCGGCGGCGGCGTGGAGAGCGGTGACCGCACCGTCGTGGACGCGCTGCACCGCGAGGTGGACGAGGAACTCGGCGGGAAGGTCGTGGACGTGGTGCCCGCCTTTGTGGACACCGTCTCCCACGCGCACCACGACGACGGCACCCTCGCCCACCCGCACGGGGTCAAGGTGCAGCACTTCTTCGTCTGCCGACTGGCCGCGATGGACCCTTCCCGGCGGCACGGACCCGAAGTGGACGAGCCGCGCGGCGAGTACGAGATCGTCCGCCTGCCCTTCACCAGGGAGGGCGTGACCTCGGTGAACGTCGTCCCGCCCAGCCTGCGCGCGTACCTGGCCGCCAACATCGAGGGAGTCCGGGCACTGCTCGCCCACGACCTGGGCTGAATCCTCTCCCTCGGCACTCGAGAGCCCTGCGCCCGGAGGCCCTGCCCCGAACCGTCGGCCCGTGCTCGCCCCGCTCATCCGGCGGCCAGGTCACCCACCAGGTCGTGGTGGACAGCCGCCTGTGGCACCCCGGAGCGCAGCAGCGCGGCCGCGGTCCTGCGCACCATCGCCGGCGGCCCACTGAGATAGGCCCGGCGACCGGACCACGGCCCCCGGCGGAGGACCGCTGCCGGGAGTTCCCCGGCCTCCGCCCGGCCCCCCGTCCCGCCGGGACCGCCGCCGCCCGGGTCCGTCGAGACCACCGTGTCCGTCGAGACCACCGGGTGGACGCAGAGCCAGGGGTTGCCGCCGGCCAGGCTCCGCAGCGCTTCGAGCGCGTACAGCCCGGCGTGCGACCGGGCACCGTAGAAGACGTCGACCGAGCGGCCCCCGGCCCCGTACGCGGCGACCTCCTCGACCAGTGCGCTGATCGGCGCGATGCCGGTGCCGCCGCCGACGCACAGCAGGTCGGCGCCGCTGCCGTGGTCGACCACCATGCCGCCTGCTGCCGGGCCCAGCCGCAGCACGTCCCCGGGTGCGGCCCGGTGGACCAGCGCATTGCTCACCCAGCCCGCCTGAACGGCCTTGACATGGAAGGTCAGCAGCCCGTCCGGGCGAGGTGCGGTGGCGAAGGAGAAGTGCCGCCAGACCCGGGGCCACCAGGGCGTCTCCAAGGTGGTGTACTGCCCGGCACGGTAGGGGTACGCCTGGTCGGGGCGGACGGTCAGCACCGCGATGTCCGGGGTGCCGAGCCGGTGGGAGACCACCTCCGCCTGCCACCAGGGCGGCGAGCTCTTGGCGGCCTCCTCGGCCGCGTCGATCATGGTCCTGGCAACCAGCCCGTACACCCGGCGCCAGGCCAGCTCGGCCTCCGCGTCCCACCGACTGCCGCAGTACCGTTCCAGGGTCGCGACCAGGCACTCCCCCACCGAGCCGTAGTGGCCGGTCAGCGTCCCGAACTTGCGGTGGCCACGGCCGAGTCGGACCAGGTACTCGGTCAGCCCGGCGGGGTTGTCGGCGCTGCGGGCGGCCATCAGCAGCGAGCGGAACAGCCGGTCCCGCTGGACGTCCATGGCGGCCGGGAAGAGCGACCGGATCTCGGGGTGGTGGAGGAAGAGCAGGGCGTAGAAGTGCGCGGTGGCCCGGTCGGCGACGGGTTCCACCACGGCCAGTCCAGCCCGGATCAGCTCGATGTCCCTTGCCGTGGGCGGATGTTGGGCACCCTGACCGGCCGCACCGCTGCCGAGGGCCGGCGGAGTCGGTCCGGTCGGCGCGCCCGCCGCCCAGGCCCGGCTCCAGTGGTCGCCAGGACCGGCCCAGTTGAGCCCGGGCGCCCGGGTGAACATCGGCTCGATCGCCCGCGCCTGCGGCAGCACCGGCAGCACCGCCGTCGCCGCCGGGGCGGACGCCATCGGCACCTCGGGCGGCCGGGGCCGCACCGGCACCAGGGGACGGACCGACACCCCGGGTACCGGAATGGACGGCGGCCTGGTCGGCCTGGGCGGAATCACCGGTCGAAGCACGGCCGTCCGGGCCGAGGGCGGCTGGACCGAGGGCAGCTGGGCCGGGAGTGCCCCCGCTGTCATCGGAGGAGGTTCGGGCACTCCCGGCACGGCGTCCGCCGCAGCCGAACCGCGACCCGTTCTGACCAGTAACGAGGTTGACTTCACCGTGACTTGACTAGTGCCCAAGAGAATCGTTCCGCTTCCGGTCGCCCCTGCAACCACACCTGGCTCTGCGTACTGCTCGCTGATGCCTTCGGTAGCCTGGCACTTCTGCACAGCTCATCCGACAAATCACGCGAAGCCCGGACACCCGGCCCGGACACGCGCTACCCTCACCCGTTCTGCATTCGGCCGGCCATGCGCCCCCCTGAAAGCGCATGGCCGCCACCTGCGGACAGATCGTCAGACTGGTGCTAGAGCTGCCGCAGCAGCATCCCCGGCTGTTCGACGCAGTCGGCGACGAAGCGCAGGAACCCGCCTGCGGTCCCGCCGTCGCAGACCCGGTGGTCGAAGGTGAACGACAGCTGGGTGACCTGCCTGACGGCCAACTCCCCCTCGCGCACCCATGGTTTGGCCGTGATCCGGCCGACCCCGAGCATCGCCGCCTCGGGGTGGTTGAGGATGGGGGTGGAGCCGTCCACTCCGAAGACCCCGTAGTTGTTGAGGGTGAAGGTGCCTCCGGTGAGTTCGGCAGGGGTGAGCCTCCCGGTGCGAGCCGCCTCCGTCAACCTGGCCAGTTCGGCGCCGAGTTGCTCGGTGTTGAGGAGGTGCGCATCCCTGATCACCGGCACCACCAGACCGCGCTCGCTCTGCGCCGCGAATCCCAGGTGCACGGCCGAGTGCCGACGGATGACCGAACCATCCTTCTCCACACTGGAGTTGAGCTCGGGGAAGCGAGTCAGACCAGCGGTGCAGATTCGGGCCAGCAAGGCGAGCACACTGACCTTCGGCCCGGTCGAGCGGTTCAACTGGGCGCGTACGTCCATGAGTTCCGTGGCATCCGCGTCCACCCAGCAGGTCGCGGCGGGAATCTCCTGGTGGCTGCGGGTGAGCTTCTCGGCGATCGTCCGGCGCAGCCCGCGCAGCGGTACGACCTCCTCGTCCGCTGCCGCCGCGACCGGAGCGGCGGTCTGGGCCACCGCCCGCTGCACATCCGCCCGCATGATCAGCCCGTCCGGACCGCTCCCGGAGATCCGGGCCAGATCGAGGCCGTGGTCGCGGGCCATCCGCCGTACCAGCGGCGAGATCACCGGAACCACCGCCGGGGCCACCACCTGCACCGCTGCCGACGCAGCAGGCGCAGCAGGCGCGGCAGGCGCGGCAGGCGCGGCTTCGCCGACCCGGATCCGGGCCCGGCGAGCGCCCTTGCCGCCCTCCATCACCCCGTACCCGACCAGCGGCCGCTCGTTCGCGGCCGGGGCCGCCCCCTCGAACGGCCCCGCCCCGGAGTCCGACCCCGGCCCCGACGGCGCGACCGCGACCGTCACCAGCGGCGCGCCGACCGGGACCTCCTCGCCGACCTCGCCGAACCGCGCGGTGACCACGCCGCCGTAGGGGCAGGGGACTTCGACCACCGCCTTGGCCGTCTCGACCTCCACCACCGGCTGGTCGACGGCGATGACCTCGCCGACCTCGACCATCCAGCGCACCACCTCGGCCCCGGTGAGACCTTCACCGAGATCGGGCAGGGTGAACTCGCGAACCACGGGCATCATCGTCACTCCTCCCACTGGAGCCGGGCGACGGCGTCCAGGATCCGGTCCACCCCGGGAAGATGGTGGTGCTCCAACATCGGCGGCGGGTAAGGGATGTCGAAGCCGGTGACCCGCAGCACGGGCGCGGCCAGGTGGTGGAAGCAGCGTTCGGTGACCCGTGCGGCGATCTCCGCGCCGACCCCGCCGAAGCCGGTGGACTCGTGCACGATCACGGCCCGCCCGACCGAGCGGACCACCTCCTCGACCGTCACGTCGTCGAAGGGCACCAGGCTGCGCAGATCCAGCACCGCGAGGTCCCAGCCCTCGGCCTTGGCGGCCTCCGCCGCCTCCAGGCAGACCGGCAGCGAGGGCCCGTAGGTGATCAGCACCGCCGAGCGGCCGGTGCGCCGCAGTACCGCCTTGCCGATCGGTTCCACGGGCGCCGAGGGGTCCCACTCCTGCTTGCCCCAGTAGAGCCGCTTGGGCTCCAGGAAGACCACCGGGTCGTCGGAGGCGATGGCCGCCCGCAGCAGCCCGTACGCGTCGGAGACGGTGGCGGGGGTGACCACGTGCAGGCCGGGCGTCTGGGCGTAGTACGCCTCCGAGGCGTCGCTGTGGTGCTCGACCCCGCCGATACCGCCGCCGTACGGGATGCGGACGGTGATCGGCAGCGGCAGCCTGCCCGCCGTGCGGTTGCGCATCTTGGCGACGTGCGAGAAGAGTTGTTCGAGCGCGGGGTACGCGAAGGCGTCGAACTGCATCTCCACCACGGGCCGCAGCCCGTACATCGCCATCCCGACGGCGGTGCCGAGGATGCCGGCCTCGGCGAGCGGGGTGTCCAGGCACCGGTCGGGGCCGAACTCGGCAGCGAGGCCGTCGGTGATCCGGAAGACACCGCCGAGCGAGCCGACGTCCTCGCCCATCACATGGACGGTCGGATCGGCCCGCATGGCGTCCCGCAGCGCGGAGTTGAGCGCCTGCGCCATGCTGCTGGTCCGTACGGACCGTGTCTGGTCCACAAGCGGGGCAGTACTCATGGGTTGTGCACCTCGGCCTCCGCAGCCAGCTCGGCTGCCAACTGGGCTGACTGCTCGCGCAGTTGCGGCGTGAGCTCGGCGTAGACATGGGCGAAGAGGGACATCGGGTCCAGCTCGGCGTCGGCGTGGAACTCGGCGCGCATCCGGGCGGCGAGCACCTCTGCCTCGTCGGCGGCCTCCTGCACCAGCTGCTCCTCCAGCAGTCCCGCAGCACGCATATGACGCTCCATCAGGAGAATCGGATCGTGCTCGCGCCAGGCGGCGACCTCCTCCTCGTTCCGGTAGCGGGTGGCGTCGTCGGCGTTGGTGTGCGCCTCGATGCGGTAGGTGAGCGCCTCGACCAGGGTCGGGCCGCCGCCCGAGCGGGCCCGTTCGACGGCCTCGGTGAGGACGGCGTGCACGGCGGGGGCGTCGTTGCCGTCCACCAGACGGCCGGGCATGCCGTAGCCGACGGCCTTGTGGGCCAGGGTGGGCGCGGCGGACTGCTGGGTGAGCGGGACGGAGATGGCGTACCCGTTGTTCTGCACCAGGAAGACCACCGGCGCGTGCAGCACGGCGGCGAAGTTGAGTGCCTCGTGGAAGTCGCCCTCGCTGGTGCCGCCGTCACCGAGCAGGGCCAGCGCGACCACCTGCTCGCCGCGCAGCCGGGCGGCGTGCGCCAGGCCGACGGCGTGCGGGGCCTGGGTGGCCAGCGGAGTGCAGAGCGGGGCGGTGCGGGTGGCGCGCGGGTCGTAGCCGGTGTGGGCCGAGCCGCGCAGCAGGGTGAGCGCCTCCAGCGGGTCCACGCCCCGGGCGACGACGGCGAGGGTGTCGCGGTAGCTGGGGAAGAGCCAGTCCTGCTCCCGCAGGGCCAGCGCGGCGGCCACCTGGCACGCCTCCTGGCCGGTGGATGCGGGGTAGACGGCCAGTCGCCCCTGCTTGGTCAGGGTGGTGGCCTGCTGGTTGTAGCGACGGCCGACCACCAGGCGGCGGTAGAGCTCGCGCAGCAGCGTCGGGTCGGCCTTCTCCAGCAGCGGAGTACCGAGGACCCGGACGGGGGACTGGTCGGGGAGCAGCGGTGCGGGGTCGGTCCGTGGGCCGCTCGCGCCGGGCAGCCATCCCGGGACGGGGGCAAGGTTGAGGGAGTCCCCCCGGACGAAGTCTGGGGGAGGGTCGAGAACGGTCATCTCGGGCACCTCCGAAGAGTGGGGAGGGGGTGCGGCAGGGGCAGGGGTGATGCCGTGGTGAGCGAGGGTGGAGTGGCAGGTCTCCGGGGCCTCATCTCCCTACCGATTGTTCGGTCGTCTGTTCATTCTGGCCACAGCTGCGCCAAGGTGGTGGACAATCGGCCCGATCAGCGGTCTGCTGGTGGCAGCATGTCCAATCCGGGAGGGCGGGGGGCCGTGTCCGCTGAACAGATGTCCAGGCTCGATCAGTCCAGGCTCGACCGGGTCGACCGGTCGATCCTCCGCCTGCTCCAGCAGGACGGCCGGGCCTCGATCCGCTCCGTCGCCGAGCGGGTGCACGTCTCCCGGGCCAACGCGTACGCCCGGATATCCAGGATGGTCGAGGACGGCGTCATCCGCGGCTTCACAGCGCGCGTGGACCATGAGAAGGCCGGGCAGGGGGCCTCGGCGTACGTCACGCTGAAGATCGTGCAGAACTCCTGGCGCACCGTCCGCGACCAGCTGCTGGAACTGCCCGGGGTGGCCCACATCGCGCTGGTCGGCGGCGAGTTCGACGTCCTGATGCTGGTCCACACCGCCGACAACCGTGCGCTGCGCGAGCTGGTGCTGAACAGGATCCAGGGCATCCCGCAGGTGCTGGCCACCCAGACCCTGCTGGTCTTCGAGGAGACCGACCAGGTACCCCCGGACTAGGCCCTGGGGGCGCGCAGCCCGTCGAAGGCGAGGTGGACGACCGCCTCGGCGACACCGTCGGCCGCCCTGGCGCCCGGGCGGTACCACTCCACAATGGAGTTGATCATGCCGAAGAGCAGCCGGGTGGCCAGCCGGGGCTCCACGTCGGAGCGCAGTTCACCCGCGGTGACGGCGGCGCGCAGCAGTTCCGCGACCTGGTGGTCGAACTCCCGGCGACGCTCCAGCGCCCACAGCTCGGTGGGGGTGTTGCCGCGCACCCGCAGCAGCAGGGTGACGTACGGCAGCTCGTCGAGCAGCACCTCGGCCGTGCGCCGCACGACGTGCTCCAGCCGGTCCACCGGGCGGCCGGCCCGGGCGGCCGGCTCGTCCAGGATGGCGAAGAGGCCGTCCAGCGCCCGCCCGACGGCGAGGCGCAGCAGCTCCTCCTTGCCGCGTACGTGGTGGTAGATCGAGGACTTGGAGATCCCGGCCGCCTTCGAGAGGTCCTCCATCGAGGTCCCGTCGTACCCGCGCTCGTTGAAGACCTCGACGGTCACGGCCAGCAGTGACTCGACGGTGTACGCGGTGCGGGTGGTGTTCTCGGCCATGGGACCGAGTATCCTCGCCGCCCTGGCAGCACGTCAGCCCGGGGTCACAACGCACATCCACCGCACGGATCCGCATCACGCGTACCCGGCTCACCTCCGCATACGGAGACCGCGGCCACCGGTTTCCGTACCTTTCCCACCGATTACGGGATTTCACCACCTGAACTCGCCGGAACTCGGCAGAACTCACCGGAGGTCGGCGGAACTCCGCGAAAGCGAATTCGCGCACCGCCCCCACCCGGGCAGCGAGACCTCGGTGTTTCCAAGGCGGCCGGATAGACTCCCCGTTCACCGCAGGATCCCCGGCGGTGTGGTGACGGCGACCTGCGGAGGGGCCCCACAGTGAGCGCGATACAGGACACGGTGGCGCCGGAGCGCCGTACGTTCTCCGGCGAATCCGCGGCGCCACCGTCCGAGTCCGCGCCCCCACACATACCCGGGGCCGACGGCTTCCGCGTCCGCTTCCGCCAGGGTGCGGCCCGGTTCGGGCCCGCGCTGGCACTGTTCGGAGCGGTGAAGCTGGTCGGCTTCTCGGTCTTCATGCTGCTGCTGGATTCCTCCAACCGCTTCCACAATCTGGATCCGCGATTCGGCGGCGGTTCGCACCCGTGGGACGTCCTCGCCAGCTGGGACGGCTGGTGGTACCAGCAGGTCGCGCAATTCGGCTACCACCCGCAGCTGATAGCGGAACCCGGCGGATTCTTCAGCGTCCAGCAGAATTCCTCGGCCTTCTTCCCGCTCTATCCGGGTCTGATACGCCTGGTCGCCGACTGCACCGGCCTCGGCCTCTACGGCGCCGGGATGCTGGTCTCGATCGTCGCCTCCTTCGCCGCCGCCGCGGGGATCTACGCGGTCACCGCACAACTGGCCGGTGCGAGAACGGGCGTGATCGCGGCGGCGCTCTGGGGCGCCTTCCCGGGGTCGGGCGTGGAGTGGGCCGTCTACAGCGAGTCGCTCTTCGTCGCCCTGACCGCCTGGTCCTGCTACTTCGTGATCAGCAGGCAGTGGCTGAACGCCGCACTGATCACCTTCATCGCCGGTCTGAGCCGCCCGACCTCGATGACCCTGATCGCGGGTGTCGCCCTCTCCGCCCTGATCGCGCTGTTCCGCCGCAGGGACGGTGTGCTCGGCCCGCTGACCGCGATCCTGCTGCCGCCGCTGAGCTTCTTCGGCTACATCGGCTGGGTCGGCTACCGGATGGGGCACTGGGACGGCTACCTCACCCTCCAGCGGGGCGCCTGGCTGCACTTCTTCGACTTCGGCAAGTACACCTGGAACGCGGTCACCCACGTTCTGACCGGCGACAACAACTACCTCTTCGCGTACCCGACCGAGGATCTGATCGCCGTCCTGGTGCTCTTCGCGCTGCCCTGTCTGCTGGTCCCGCTGCTGCGGCTGCGACCACCGCTGGTGATCACCGTCTACACCCTGGGCACCCTGGTCCTGGCCCTGGGCAGCCAGCAGATGTTCGGCACCCTCTCCCGCTTCGTCCTGCCGGTCTTCCCCCTCACGATCCCGCTCGCCCTCGCACTGCGGCGGCTCTCCCTGCCCTCGCTGGCCACCGTCCTCGGCGTTGGCGCCATCGCCTCCGGCTGGTTCGCCGGCTACGTCATCTTCGAGCTGGGCATCCCGTAGACCCCGCCTTACGGACAAGGGGCAACCCTCCCGGAGCAAGGGGCAACCCTCCGGGAGGGTTGCCCCTTGCTGTGGGCCGTGCTCGCCCCGGAAGGTTTCCTTGGGTCGCCGAGGATTTGCCTCTTGCCCCGACCGATCGTTCGGTTACGCTGAGGGGTGTCCCGTCCGCCCCCTCGGAGGAGCGCACCATGGCCGCTGCGACCCCTAACCCCCCGGTCGTCGAACTCATCGAACGCCACCAGGACACCCTCGACCGCGCGCTCACGGCGATCCGCAGCCGCGACTACTGGTCGCCCTACCCCGAGTTCCCCAAGGCGTACGGCGAGAGCGGGGCGGAGGACGGAAAGGCGGCCTTCGAGTCGCTGCTCGGCGGCGTCTTCGCACTCGACGGCCAGCCGACCGACGGCGAGTTCGTCGGCGGCGAGTCCTCGCCGTACGGGATCGAACTGGGCGTCAGCTACCCGCACGCCGAGCCCGACGCGCTGATCGCCGCGCTACAGGCCGCCCGCCCCGCCTGGGCCGCGGCGAGTCCGGCCGCGCGGGCAGCGGTCTGTCTGGAGATCCTGGCCCGGATCAACGCCCGCTCGCACGAGTTCGCGCACGCGGTGATGCACACCACCGGCCAGGCGTACGGGATGGCCTTCCAGGCCGGTGGCCCGCACGCCCAGGACCGCGGACTCGAGGCGGTGGCGTACGCCTTCGCCGAGCAGACCCGACTGCCCGAGAGTGCGAGCTGGACCAAGCCGCAGGGCAAGCGCGACCCGCTCAGCATGGTCAAGGAGTTCACCGTCGTGCCGCGCGGGCTCGCGCTGCTGATCGGCTGCAACACCTTCCCGACCTGGAACGGCTACCCGGGCCTGTTCGCCTCGCTGGCCACCGGCAACCCGGTCCTCGTCAAGCCGCACCCGCGCGCCACCCTGCCGCTCGCGCTCACCGTACGAGTGGCCCGCGAGGTGCTCCGCGAGGCCGGGTTCGACCCCAACCTGGTCTGTCTGGCGGCGGAGCACGAGGGCTCGACCATCGCCCAGGCGCTGGCCGTCCGGCCCGAGGTGAAGGTCATCGACTACACCGGATCGACCGCCTTCGGCGAGTGGCTTGAGGCCAACGCCAAGCAGGCCCAGGTCTACACCGAGAAGGCCGGCGTCAACACGGCGGTGCTCGACTCCACCGACAACTACCGCGGCATGCTGGCCAATCTGGCCTTCGCGCTCTCGCTCTACAGCGGCCAGATGTGCACCACCCCGCAGAACCTGCTGATCCCGCGTACCGGCATCAACACCGACGAGGGCAGCAAGTCCTACGACGAGGTGGTCACCGACCTGGCCGCCGCGATCCAGGGTCTGCTGGCCGACGACGCCCGGGCCGCCGCGATCCTCGGCGCCGTGGTCAACCCGGGCGTGCTCCAGCGCACGGTGCAGGCGGCGGGCGGCGAGTTCGGTGAACTCGCCCTGGCCCCCCGGGTGGTGACCTCACCGGAGTTCCCCGCCGCCACGCTGCGGAGCCCGGCCCTGGTCAAGGTGGACGCCGACAAGCCGGACGACCGGGCCACCTTCCTCAGCGAGTGCTTCGGCCCGGTCTCCTTCGCGGTGGCCGTGGAGTCCACCGCGGATGCGGTCGAGCTGCTGCGCCGCACCACCATCGAACAGGGCGCGATGACCGCCACCGGCTACACCGTCGACGCACAGGTCGAGGCGGCCCTGGTCGAGGCCGCCCTGGACTCCGGGGTCTCGCTCTCGCTCAACCTGACCGGCGGCGTCTACCCGAACCAGACGGCGGCCTTCTCCGACCTGCACGGCACCGGCGCCAACCCGGCCGCCAACTCGGCCTACTCGGACGCGGCCTTCGTCGCCAACCGCTTCCGCGTCGTCGAGGTCCGCCGCCACAGCTGACGACCGTGCAGCACCGGTGACCCGCTCCCGATGGGGGGCGTGGAGCGGGCCACCGGAGTCTCCGGGAGCAAGGGGCGACTCCTCAGGGGCGCAGGGCTCTGCTTGCCCCTGAAGGATCACGCCAGCGGGCCCGCCTCGGGTTGAACACCCACACCCGCATCAGCGGGAACCGCACCACCGTCGCCAGCGCGTTGGCCATCACCAGCACCGCCAGCTCGCCCGTGTGCCTGGCCGTCGGCCAGGCACACGCCAGCAGTCCGATCGCACCGCTGCTCAGGCCCAGCCCGATCAGGAAGGCGATGCCGCCCTCCACCTGGTGCCGCAGGGCGTTGCGACGCCCCGTCACCCCGAAGGTGAAGCGCCGGTTGGCCGCCGTGTTGCACACCGCCGTGGCGCCCAGCGCGACAGCGTTGGCCAGCAGCGCGGGAGCCGGCTGCCGCAGCAGCAGGTAGAGCAGCATGTACGCGAGGGTGCTGAGCGTGCCGATCACCGCGAAGCTGCTCAACTGCCAGGACAGGCCGGGCGGAAGCTGCGCCTCGCGGATCCGGGTCGGCAGGTGGTCGAGCCGGCCTGCCCCGGTGAGCGAGCGACGGGTGACCCTGGCCATGCCCTTGAGGTCGTCGATCACTGTGCGGACGATGTCCACCCGGCTGTCCGGGTCGTCCACCCAGTCCACCGGCACCTCGTGGATCCGCAGCCCGGAGCGCTCTGCCAGCAGCAGCAGTTCGGTGTCGAAGAACCACGCGTTGTCCTCGACCTCGACCAGCAGCTGCTTGACCACCTCGGTGCGCGCCGCCTTGAACCCGCACTGGGCGTCCGAGAACTTGGCCGCCATCGTGGCCCGCAACAGCACGTTGTAGGTGCGCGAGATGAACTCCCGCTTGGGGCCGCGCACCACCGCCGAACCCCGGTGCAGCCGGCTGCCGATCGCCAGGTCGCTGTGGCCCGAGAGCAGCGGGGCGACCAGCGGCAGAAAGGCTTCCAGACCGGTGGACAGGTCCACGTCCATGTAGGCGACCACGTCGGCGTCGCTGGCGCCCCAGACCTGGCGCAGCGCCCGGCCGCGGCCCTTCAGGTCCAGGTGTACCGCCTCCACCTGCGGGATCTCCTCGGCCAGCGCGGTCGCGACCTTCCAGGTGCCGTCGATGCTGGCATTGTCGGCGATGGTGATGCGGTAGGGGTAGGGGAAGGTCTCGTCGAGGTAGGCGTGCAGTCGGCGGACGCAGCGCTCGACCGTGTGCTCCTCGTTGTAGACCGGGACGACCACCTCGACCAAGCGGGTTCGGACCTCCCCGCGGCGAGCGGGCAGGGGCTCGGCCGTGGTGGTCCCCCGGCTCACGGGCTCTGTCATGTCTGCGAGATTCACAGCCCCGGATGGGGCCGCGATGATGGAAGGCTGAGAGCGAGCTGAGATTCGGCTCGCTTGCAATGCTGGTCCGACCACCAGGAGATGGCAGATGTCCGACAAGCAGTTCACCTCGGATGTCGTGATCGTCGGGGCGGGGCCCACCGGGCTTCTGCTGGCCGGCGATCTGGCGACTGCAGGGCTGCGGGTGACCGTGCTGGAGAAGCGCGCCACCGAGTCCAA
This sequence comes from Kitasatospora sp. GP82, assembly GCF_029892105.1. GTDB lineage: Bacteria > Actinomycetota > Actinomycetes > Streptomycetales > Streptomycetaceae > Kitasatospora. Next base: position 57,593 of record NZ_JARZAJ010000021.1, read on the forward strand.
CCTCACCCGGGCCTTCGCCGTCCACGCCAGGACACTGGAGCAACTGGACGCCCGGGGGCTGGCCGAGGAGCTGATCGCCACCGGAACAGCGCTGGACTCGCTGCGACTGTTCGACCGCCTCTCGGTGGAGTTCGGGCACCTGCCGACGCGCTTCCCGTTCGTCCTGATCACCCCGCAGTCCAACACCGAACGGCTCCTGAACGACCGGGCGTTGAAGGCCGGCGCGACCATCGTCCGGGGAGCCGAGCTGCTCGCGCTGCGCCAGGACGGCCGCAGCGTCGGCCTGGACATCCGGGTCGAGGGCGAGCGTGTCACCCACACCGCCCAGTACGCGGTCGGCGCCGACGGTGTCCGCAGCACGGTCCGCGACCTGCTCGGCATCCCGTACCCGGGCGAGTCGGTGATCAGCTCGGTCCTGCTGGCCGACGTCCGGCTGGAGCGGGAGCCGCAGGAGGTGCTGACGGTCAACGCGACCAGCCAGGGCTTCGCCTTCATGGTCCCGTTCGGTGACGGCTGGTACCGGGTGATCGCCTGGGACCGCACCCGCCAGCGGCCCGACTCGGACCCGGTCTCGCTCGCCGAGATCGTGGACATCACCCGCACCGTCTACGGCGTGGACTACGGCCTGCACGACGCGCGTTGGATGTCCCGCTTCCACAGCGACGAGCGCCAGGTGCCCAACTACCGCTCGGGGCGGGTCTTCCTGGCCGGTGACGCGGCGCACTGCCACTCCCCGGCGGGCGGCCAGGGCATGAACACCGGCCTGCAGGACGCCGCCAACCTGAGCTGGAAGCTGGCCGCCGCCGTCCAGGGCTGGGCCCCTGACGCCCTGTTGGACACCTACCAGACCGAGCGCCACCCGGTCGGCCGTACGGTGCTGCGCAGTTCCGGTGCCCTGGTCCGGATGGCGCTGGCCCGCTCCGCCCCCACCAGGGCGCTGCGCAGCGCCCTGGTGGGGGCGGCAGGGCACCTCGGCCCGCTCGCCGAGCTCGGCGCCCGCCAGATCTCGGGCATCGGCATCGGCTACCCCGCGCCCAGGAACGCCCACCACCTGGTGGGCCGGCGCATTCCCGACCTGCGGCTGGCGGTGGACGAGCCGGGCGGCCCGGCACGGCTCCACGAGGCGCTGCGCAGCGGCCGGTTCGTACTGGTCGGCAATGACGAGCTCTCGGTGGCCGAGCCGTGGGCGGACCGGGTGGTGACGGCTGCACCGGCCGATCCGCACGGCAAGCTGCGCGACACCGTGCTGCTGGTCCGCCCGGACGGCTACGCGGCCTGGGCGGCGGTGGACCCGAGCCGAGGCGAACTGCGCACAGCCCTCACCCAGTGGCTGGGCACCCCGCCCAAGTGACCCTCAGGGGCGTCGGCGAACCTTCAGAACGGGCAAGGGCGAACCTTGACGGGCGCGGGTGGGCCCTCAGAAGGGGCAAAGGGAACCCCCAAGCGTTCTGAAGCGGGGTCCGCTCAGGCGCTGTTGACCTTGACGTAGTGCCGGGCTGCCTTGGCGCGGTTGCCGCAGACTGCCATCGAGCACCAGCGGCGGCGCCCGTTCTGCGAGCTGTCGAAGAAGTGCAGGATGCATGACGGGTGGGCGCAGCGCTTGATGCGGTGCGCCCCCTGCTGCAGCAGGCCGAGGTAGTCGTCGGCGGCGAGCCAGGCGGCCAGCCACTCGGGGCTGTCCACCTCGACGCTCTCCTGCGGACCGGACCCGGCGAGCCGGTGGACCAGCCTGCCGTGGGCCAACACCTCGTTGAGGGCGTCCAGTTCGGCCTGGCCTGACTCCTCGGCGGACGCGACCCCGGCCAGGGCCGAGCGGGCCGTGAGGGCGGCTGCCAGTCCGGCCGGGTCGGCGGTGCAGCGGTCGGCGAGTCCGGCGGAGGAGAGCCAGATCCGATAGCCCGTCAGATCACTGAGCAGATCCTCGGCGACGGGGTGGCGCCAGCGGGTGTTGAGCAGATCGAGCGAGAGCGGTTCACCGATCAGCGGGCGCGGGTCGCGGGGGTCTGCCATGGGCCGATTCTAACTCTCCGCCCTATCAAGCTTATTAACTGTATGAAGATTCAGGCATTCTGTTGATGAATCGGGGTTCCACACTTGACTGTTTTTTAGCAACCAATTGCCCAGGCATGGGACCGATCCTGAGAGTTTTCTGAGAAGTTCTGACAAGCGTTTTCGAACCGGAACGCCCCCCACCTTCCGGAGGAGCCCGTGCGACCCCGCTCGCTCGCCCTTGCCTCGGCACTTGCCGTACTGCCACTGACCGTGGCATCCCTGGGTGCCACGGCCGCCTACGCCGCGCCGACGCCCAACGCCTCGGCCGCCCGCGTGGCCCTGCCCAACACCGTGACCCCGGCGGTGGCCCACTCCCAGAAGCAGGGTGACGTTCCCGCCGCCCAGCAGATATCCGTGGCCATCAGCCTCAAGCTGCGCAACACCGCAGAGCTCAACCGGTTCCTGGCCGCCGTCAGCACCAAGGGCGCCCCGGAGTTCGGGCAGTACCTGACCCCGGCTCAGTTCACCGAGCGCTTCGGCCCGACCAACGCCGATGTCGACCAGGTCCGTTCGTACCTGGCGGGTCAGGGCCTGAAGGTCACCTCGGTCAGCGGCAACCGCCAGGTGGTGAACGCCAGCGGCACCGCCGCGCAGATCGCCAAGGCGTTCGGCACCCACGAGAGCCAGTACGTCGACCAGCAGCAGAACAAGACCTTCTTCGCCAACGACGACGCCGCCTCGGTGCCGGCCTCGCTGGCCGATGTGGTCCAGGGCGTCTCCGGTCTGAACAACAAGACCGTGCGCACCACCCGGATCGCCAAGCCGAACGCCGCCACGCCGCACTCGACCCCGAGCGGCTACGGCCCGGCCCAGTACGACGGCGCCTACAACCTCAACAAGATCAGCGCCGACGGCACCGGCTCCACGGTGGCGCTCTGGGAGTTCGACGGCTACTCCTCCGGCAACCTGACCACCTACGACAGCCAGTTCGGCCTCTCCGGCCCGGCTGTCAGCACCGTCTCGGTCGACGGCGCCAACTACAACAGTGCGCCCGGCCAGGGTCAGGGTGAGGTCGAGCTGGACTCCGAGATCGTGCGCGGTGTCGCCCCCAAGGCGACCCAGCTGGTCTACGAGGCCCCCAACAGCGACCAGGGCGAGATCGACATGGCCGCCCAGATCGTCTCGGAGAACAAGGTCTCGGCCATCTCCATCTCGTGGGGCTCCTGCGAGCCGGACACCACCGCCTCCTCGATGACCGCGGTGGACAACTCCTTCAAGCAGGCCGCCGCCCAGGGCATCAGCATCTTCTCCGCCTCCGGTGACGACGGCTCCCGCGACTGCACCCGCTCCACCAGCGGCTCCTCGGTCAAGGCGGTCGACTTCCCGGCCTCGGACACCTACGTGACCGGCGTCGGCGGCACCAACCTCCAGCTCTCCGGCACCGGCTACTCCTCGGAGAGTGCCTGGAGCACGGCCGGCGGCGGCGTCTCCACCCAGTTCGCCAAGCCCAGCTGGCAGACCGGCACCGGCGTCAGCGGCTCCATGCGCACCGTGCCCGACGTCTCCTCCAACGCCGACCCGGCCAGCGGCTTCGCCATCTACACCGCCGGCGGCTGGCAGGTCTACGGCGGCACCTCCGCCGCTGCTCCGCTCTGGGGCGGCTACGCCGCGCTGTTCAACCAGAAGGCCAAGGCGGCCAGCCAGTCCGCGCTCGGCGAGGCCAACCCCAAGCTGTACTCGATTGCCAACGGCAGCAGCTACGGTTCGGCCTTCCACGATGTCGCCTCCGGTTCCAACCAGGACTTCCCGGCCAAGACGGGCTACGACCAGGTCACCGGCTGGGGCTCCCCGGCAGCAGACGGCCTGACCACGGCCCTGCTCGGTGGCACCACCCCGACCCCGCCGCCGACCGGTGGCTGCACCTCGGCCCAGCTGCTCGGCAACGGCGGCTTCGAGAACGGCACTTCGCCCTGGACGGCCAGCAGCGGTGTGATCACCAACGCCTCCGGTGAGGCCGCTCACTCCGGCTCGTACAAGGCGTGGCTGGACGGCTACGGCTCCGCCCACACCGACACCCTCTCGCAGACCGTGACCATCCCGGCGGGCTGCAAGGCCAGCTTCAGCTTCTGGCTGCACATCGACACCGCGGAGACCGGCAGCACCGCGTACGACAAGCTCACCGTCCAGGCGGGCTCGACCACGCTGGCCACCTACTCCAACGTCGACGCGGCCACCGGCTACGTGCAGAAGACCCTCGACCTGTCGGCCTTCGCCGGCAAGACGGTGACCCTCAAGTTCACCGGTGTCGAGGACTCCTCGCAGCAGACCAGCTTCGTCATCGACGACACCGCGCTCAACATTTCCTGATGTGAATTCATAGCCGGTTGCCGGTACGGGGTCGCTCCCCGTACCGGCAGTCGTGTTTCCGAAATGTTTCAATAACCGGAAACTGGCGAATTCTTTTGCGTGACCACTGTCATACCCTCGCGTTGATGACGTAGTCTCTCGACCGTGCGTAGGGTTCCCACCGAACTCGCCTGGTGGGGAAGGTGTCCGCATGGCCTCACAGCAACCGCAGCACGCCGGTCGACTCAGGCTGGTCGGCGAGCACAGGGATGGCCTGGACGGCGGCTTCGCCCGTCCGCCGGTCCAGCAGATCGGCGCGGCAAGGCCGATGACCGCCGTCAACTTCGCCGAGGCACTGCATGCCGCCATCGAAGGCAGCGGCCTCAGCCTCGACCGGATCCGTCTCTCGCTCGCCCAACACGGCGTCAGAGTCAGTGTCACCACGCTCAGTTACTGGCGCAGGGGGCGCAGCCAGCCCGAGCGTGCGACCTCGCTGCGCGCCGTGCACCTGCTGGAGGAGCTGCTCGGTCTCCCGCACACCGCTCTGTCCACCCTGCTCGGGCCACCCCGCCCTCGCGGCCGGTGGGTCACGCCCGCCGCGTCCGACAGCCTCCGGGTCGAGGACGTGTGGCCGGGCGAGCGCGAGATCGCCGACGTCTTCACCGAGTTGGACGCCCCGCCGATCGGCGAGCTCGAACGGCTGAGCATCCACGACGCCTACTACGTCGACGAGAGCCGGCGTGGCCACCTGCTGCGGCTGCGCCAGGTGGTGCGGGCCACCGTGAGCGGAGTGTCCCGCTGCCTGGTCGTGCACAAGGCGGACGAGGAGGCCACCGACTGCCCCGAGATCACCTCCGTGCGGCACGCCAGAATCGGCCGGGTCCGCCGCCGCCCGGAGAACGGACTGCTGGTCGCCGAACTGCTGCTGGACCGCCCGCTCGGCCTCGGCGACAGCACGGTCTTCGAGTACGAGGTCGAGATCCCGCCCGGCAGCCCGACCACCACCTATGCGCGGCGCTTCGCGGTGCCCGTACGCGAGTACGTGCTCCAGGTGCACTTCGACCCGGCGGCGGTGCCCGCGCACTGCGAGCGCTTCGACCGGGAGCCCGGCGAGGAGACCGACCGGGCCCGCAGGCAGCTGTGGATCGGCGCCTCGGCCAGCGTCCATGTGCTCTCGCCGGACCAGCCCCCGGGCCAGGTCGGCATCCGCTGGGAGTGGGAGTAGCCCTCCGCCGGATCTAACCGTTGCAACACCCCGTACTGGTTGACGCCCTGTCAGACTAACCCCTACTGTCATTGGTAACGGTTAGTCCATTCCGACTGGCCACCCGACCAAGGGAGTTGACCAGGCATGCCCGGTACCGTCGCCCTCACCTCGCTCCAGACCGGCCACGTCGGCCTCAACGTCACCGATCTCGACCGGTCCGCCGCCTTCTACCGCACCCTCCTCGGCCTGGACCTGGCCTCCGAGGGCACCGAGGAGGGCCGCCGCTTCGCCTTCCTCGCCCGCGACGGCCGCCTGGTGATCACGCTCTGGCAGCAGAGCACAGGCAGCTTCGCCACCTCCGCCCCCGGGCTGCACCACCTCTCCTTCCAGGTCGACTCACTGGAGGAGGTCCGAGCCGCCGAGCGCACCCTGCGCGAGCTGGGCGCCGAGTTCGCCTACGAGGGCGTCGTCCCGCACTCCGAGGGCGCGGCCTCCGGCGGCATCTTCTTCACCGACCCGGACGGCATCCGACTGGAGATCTTCACCCCCGAGGGCATCGGGGAAACCGGAGCCACTGCCCCCACCACCGCCCCGACCTGCGGTTTCTTCTAAGCCCGGATCCTGTGGGCGCCGATCGGGCAGGAGCCGACCGATGAAGAACATCCCCGGGCCGTACCACCAGGGCGAGCGGGCGGTCCAGCTGCGCGCCGACGCGCTCGAACGGGCCGACCATTCCGGACGGGCCATCGGCAGGACCATCCCGCCGGTGGCCGCCCGGTTCCTGACCGAGCGCCGGACGCTGGTGGTCGGCGCCGCCGACCGGGAGGGCAGGATCTGGGCCACCCAGCTGAGCGGGCCGCCCGGTTTCCTACGGGCCGCCGACGAGACCACTCTGGCGGTGGCCGCGCTGCCCGCGCCCGGCGACCCGCTCGCAGACGTCCTGGGGCACCCCGCCGAGGTCGGCACCATCGCACTGGACCCGGCCGGGCGGCGGCGGATGCGGCTCAACGGCCGAGCCGTCCCCGACGGCCGGGGCGGCCTGGTGATCGCGGCCGGCCAGGTGTACGCCAACTGCCCCAAGTACATCCAGCGCCGCAGCCCCCAGGAGGCACCAGGCACCCCGAGGGTCACCTCCCGGGGCACCCGGCTGACCACCGTTCAGCAGCTCACCATCGCGACCGCCGACACCTTCTTCGTCGCCACCGCGAGCCCCGACGGCAAGGTGGACGCCTCCCACCGGGGCGGCAACCCCGGCTTCCTCGGCGTCCTCGCCCCGGACCGCCTGCGCTGGCCCGACTACCCGGGCAACAACATGTTCATGACCCTGGGCAACCTGGAGCTCAACCCCTCGGCCGGGCTGCTCCTGCCCGACTGGGAGACCGGTGGTGCCCTCCTGCTGACCGGCGAGGCCCGCATCGACTGGACCGGCCCCGCCCGCACCGTCGACTTCACCGTCACCCAGGTGGTCGAACTCGCCCACGCCACCCCGCTGACCTGGACACCTCCCGAATTCTCCCCGGCCAATCCCGCGGTCCCCCCAGCGTGAGCGGCACAGCACTGATGTCCCTTCAGCCCTGGTATCGCGCCCTCCGCCGGTGGAACGTATGACCTCTTCTGTACGCCCTGCAGGGAGGCAGGGAGCACCGTGCTGATGGAGTTCACCGGGATAGAGCCCTCCGAGAACTGCGGCTGCGGCGGCGGACGCTTCTACTCCGAGGGACCGGACCGCAGTTGGGGCGAGTCCGACCACCGGGCCGCCGAGGCGTTCCAGCGGGCCCAGGGCTGGACGGGCAACGAGGCCGACGGCTACCCGGGCAAGGACACCTGGGACTACCTGGTGAACGGCAAGGGCAACGACACCCCACCCGCCTGACAACGCACCTTCCAGGGGCAAGGGGCAACCCATAAGGGGCTCACCCTTGCCCCTGGGGGTTTCACCCGTGCACGCGGATCCATGCGTGCATGGCGATGGCCGCAGCCGCCCCGGCGTTGATCGACCGGGTCGATCCGAACTGGGCGATCGAGCAGACGGCCGTCGAGTGCTCCCAGGCCGCCTCGGTGAGCCCCGGGCCCTCCTGCCCGAAGAGCAGTACGCAGCGCTCGGGCAGCTCGTACGTCTCCAGCGGAACCGCACCCGGCAGGTTGTCGATGCCGATGATCGGCAGGCCCCGCTCGGCCGCGAAGGCCGCCAGCGTGGCCACGTCCTCGTGGTGCCGTACGTGCTGGTAGCGGTCGGTGACCATGGCGCCCCGCCGGTTCCAGCGGCGGCGCCCGACGATATGCACCTCGGAGGTCAGGAAGGCGTTGGCGGTGCGCACCACCGAGCCGATGTTGAAGTCGTGCTGCCAGTTCTCCACCGCGACATGGAAGCCGTGCCTGCGGGTGTCCAGGTCGGCGACGATCGCCTCGCGGGTCCAGTAGCGGTACCGGTCGACGACGTTGCGCCGGTCCCCGCCGGCGAGCAGCTCGGGGTCGTACTGCGGCCCCACGGGCCAGGGTTCGGGGTGCGGGCCGAGGCCGATCTCCCGGTCTTCGGGGACGAAGGCGTCGTCGTACTGCTCTCCCTCGTGGGGCACGCCGATGCTGCTGCCCCTGCTGCCGGTTCCCTCGCTGCGCTCGCTCACGTCCCCGAGGGTACGGGGCGGCGGGGCCGGACCGCTTTTTCGAGGTCGGCGATGGCCGCCAGGACCAGCCGGGCACCGGCCCTGGCCACCTCGATGTGGTCCTCCGCGGGGAGGCCGGCCAGCCGGGCGTCCCAGCGCTCGTGGGCGGAGCGCAGTCCGGCGAAGTCGACCGCTTCCCCCATCAGCAGGGCGGCCGCCGCGACGGCGAGCGAGACGCGGGGACGGAAGCTGCGCTGGAAGGTGGCGGTACCGGCGGGTGAAGGCGCCCATCGCGGCCGAGGTGGCGAGTGCGGGTCCGCCGAGCGCCAGCGTCGGGAAGATCACCAGGGCGGCGCCGAGGGCTCCGCGCACCGCCCGTCTGGGGTTGCTGAGCGTACGGTCCAGGGTCAGCCCGGTGCGCGCGGTGTCGCGCAGAGCCGCTGACCAGGACATAGCCGCAGTCTAGGGGAGGGGTGCGCGCCGCCACCGGTGCCGGAGGTCATGGGCCCTGCGGCCCGTCCACAGCAGTGCGGCGGTCGGCAGGAAGACCGCGTCCGCCGCGATCATCGCCAGCGAGAAGAACGGCAGCCCGAGGGTTACCGCGATCCCCAGGTGCTCGACCATCATCAGCGCCAGCAGCACGTTCTTCAGCCGCCGGTTGACCAGAGTGAAGGGAAAGGCGACCTGGAGGATCACCGTCCCGTACGAGAGCAGGAAGACCAGCAGCAGGCTGGAGCCGAGCACCCCGGAGAGCCAGGGCCAGGGCGTGAAGTAGTCCAGGTGCATGGGGTAGTGCAGCGCGGTGCCGTCCTGCCAGCGCGAGCCCTGGACCTTGTACCAGCCGGCGGTCGAGTAGATCAGCACCACCTGTACGGCGATCACCAGCATCGCGCAGTTGTGCAGCATGTTCGCCAGCGCGTCCAGCACCGCACGCCACTCGCTCTCGGGGTAGCGGCGGTTGACGGCGTACCAGATACCGGCGATGGCCCACGGAGCCCACAGCCACCCCGGCGGCCCCACCGCCAGTACGGCTCCCAGCAGCACCCACAGCCAGCGGGCTGCACCGGGAGGCGACCGGCGCGCGTCCAGGGACCAGACCTGGGCGCAGCGGGTGAACACCAGGTACACGGCCATCAGATGGACCACGTTGTCGCCGCCGTCGCCGACGAAGACATTGCGGTTCTGCAGCGAGAGCACCGTGACCATGAAGAGCACCCCGCTCGCCCTGGTCCGCCAGCCGAGCGCGAACAGTACGGCCGAGACGATCGCCAGGTGGTAGACCAGCTCGAACCAGAGCCGCCCGTGGTACCAGGCGAGCACCGTGAAGGCGTGGTTCTCGGCCAGCAGCCGGGCCGCCAGCTCGTCCGACCACGGCGAGCGGTCTCCGTACAGCACCCGCCTGTTGGGCCACTCGCGCAGCAGGAAGGCCGCCCAGGTCAGGCCGAAGCCGATCCGCACCACCGCCGCCTGGTACGGGCCGTGGGCCCGGCCGGTGAAAGCCTCGAAGGCCCGTGCCAGGCGGCCGGGCGGGGGAGCGGCGGGTGCCGTCCCCGGCTGCCGCGGAATGCCGGGCAGCAGCTGACGACCGGTCTGCTGGGTCCTGGTCACAGCAGGCCCCGGTAGTCGTCCTGGCCCACCGGCCACCAGGACAGCTCCCGGTAGCGGACCTCGGTGGAGACCTGCTCCTTGCTCCACTTCGGCGGCGCTATGTCCGCCGTCCCGGAACGGAACTGGATCTGCAGGATCCGCTCGCCCTGGAACGTACGCCCGAACCGTTGCAGCGCGATCCGCTTGAGGTACTCCTCGGCCGACTTGCCGCGGGCGCCGACGGCGGTGCTGTCCTGGGCGCTGTGGGTGGAGTCGTAGAAGTCCCAGGCGCGACGCAGCAGGTTCTGGTCCACATGACTGGGGACGGGGTTGTGCCGGATCGCGGCGAGGTCCTGCGCGGTCAGCGCGACCCAGTCGCGGGTAAGCACCCGGCCGCCGTCGGAGATGGTCTGCACCCGGGCGTCCACGGTGAGGTTCTGCTGCAGCGGGTTGGGTGCGAACAGCTTCCAGTTCTGCTCGAACTCCGGGTACACCACGTCGTTCAGCTGCGCCTGGTAGCGCTGGGAGAGCGCGTTGGACGGCGCGACATGCAGAAAGAGCGCCGCCAGGAAGAGCCCGGTGCCGCCGATCAGCAGGGTCGCCGCAGCACAGAGCACGGTCAGCGCGGGAAGCGACCAGGTACGAGCCACGGCGTGCTCTCCTCCCTGGCCCGTCATGGTGTGCCCGGTCATCCTGCCGCATCCGGGCACACCTTGGGCAGGGGGTGAGATTTAGAGAACGAACGGGTCCCGGCCGTCGCCGCTCACCATCGGGCGGCCGGCCGCCTCCCAGGCGAACATCCCGCCGTCCACGTTGACCGCGTCCCGGCCCTGGGCCACCAGGTACTGGACGACCTGCGCGGAGCGGCCGCCGACCCGGCAGAGCACGTACAGCTTCTGCTCCGGCTCGGGCAGCTCGCCGATCCTGGCGATCACCTCGCCGATCGGGATGTGCAGCGCGCCGTCCACATGGCCGGCGTCCCACTCGTCCTGCTCGCGGACATCGAGCAGAGCGGCGTCGGCGGGCACCGAGGCGGCGTCCGTGGTGGGGAGCTGGGTGAACATCGTCGACTTCTCCTGGGGTTCGCGGTGGTCTCCGCCATTGTCCGCCACTGCGGCCAGCAGCCGGTCAAGTTCGGCCTGCCGCTCGGCGGCCTTGGCGAGCAGCTGCTCGGCGAGCTCCGCCAGCAGCCCGTCCGGGTCCTGCGGGGCGAGCCGCAGCAGCTCGCCCATCGCGCTGCGCTCCAGCCGGACCTGCTCGGTGGCCAGCTGCCCGATCTTCCCGGTCAGCCACTCAAGACGCTGGTGCAGCCACTCAAGACGGTCCGGTGCCTCGGGCGCGGGGGCGGCCTCCGGCGCGGTGGACCACTCCTCGGCCAGGTCCTCCAACGCCTTGGCGTCGCCGTGCGCGTACGCCTCGTTGACCCGGGCGATGAAGGCCGAGCGGCGCTGCTGCTCGGCCGGGTCGGTACTCAGGTCGGGGTGGGCGCGGCGGGCCAGATCGCGGTAGATCCGCTGCGCCTCCTTGCCGGGGCGGACCCGGCGCGTCGGCTCCGGCTCGGGGACCTCGGGCGGCAGATCGGCGAGCAGCGCCTCCAGGTCGGGCAGTTCCTCGACCCGGCTGCGGGCCTCACCGGCCCGACGGACGTCCTCGGGGTGCCCGGTTCGGGCCGCGATGCTCTCCGCGACCAGCGCGTCCAGCTCGTCCAGCCGGGCGTAGAGCGGGCCGAGCAGCTGATGGTGGATCAGCGCGAAGTTGTCGATCTCGACCCTCAGGGTCTCGACATCGACCTCCAGCGTCAGCCAGGCGAGCTCGGTGGCGGCCACCTGCTCCTCCAGCCGCAGCCGCTCGGGGTCCATCCACTGGACGGGGCTCTCTGCGCTCACCTGCTCGCCTTCATCCGGAACGGCCGTACGGCCTGCCACCCTACCCGGGTGGCGACACACCCCACAGCTGCTCCGATCGGATGAACCAGAGGTACAGGCCCGGCGCACACCACAGGACAGGCAACTGATACTGACGAATCTCCCCGATTCGCTATCAGACCGGGCCCTCGCCGTGCTTCGCTGGAAGGCGCACAACCGGCTGAAGCGGTACACCGGCTCAGCACGGCAAGCACGGCACACCGGCACAGCACACAGGAGCTCACAACGGCCGCCCTTCGGCTCGGCGGCCAGGCGGGAGCAGACCGAATCCATGGTGGACGAGCCCAACTCCACACCGAGCCCGGCCGACACCCCGGGTGACCAGCCACCCGGGGTTGTCGCGCTGCTGCGCCTCGCCTCCGTGCTGGTCGATCCGGACGGCCGGATCGCCCAGTGGAACCGGGCGGCCGAGGAGCTCTTCGGGCACCGGGCGGAGGTGGCCTGCGGCCGGACTGCCTCCGGCCTGCTCCCCGCCCTGGAGCCGCGCGCCGAGACGGCCGCGCGCCCCGCCACGGCTGCCCGGCGCTGCGACGCCTTCGACACCCTGAACGACCTCACCCAGCCCGACCACACCGCCTGGGCCGGGTCGATGACGGTGAACGACCGCGAGGACCGCCCCCGCGACGTGCTCTGGTGGGCCTACCCGCTGACCGAGCCCGGCGGCCGCAGCCTGCTCGCCCTGGCCGCGGACGCCCGCCCACTGCGCGCCACGGGCCCCCGGATCGCCCTCGGCAGCCGACTGCTCCCGTACGCGGCCGCCCAGGCAGGACCGGGCAACTTCCACCGGATCTGCGCCACCCTCGCCGCGACGGGCCGGTCCGGTGCCGCCGCGCTGGCCGCACTGCTGCCCGGCGGCTCACCGGAGCGCCGGCACCGGCTGCTCGCCCAGCTCGCCGACGCCGGACTGCCCGCCCTCTGGGTGGACGCGACCACCAGACTGCCCGTCCTCCCGTACGAACCGACCGGCTCCGGGGTGGCCCGGATCGCCGCCGGGCTCGGCCGCCGCTACCCCACCCCGCAGCAGCGGGCCGTCCAGCCCAGAGCCACCCGCCGTCCGCCGGAGGCGGGCCGTACCGGCGCCGGGCCGGTGGCGATCGGACTGCAACTGCTGCCGGCCGACGGCGCCGAAGGCTCTCGTACGCCCGACAGCGCCGTCCCCGGCCCGCGCGAGGCCGCCGTGCTGCGCACCACCGTGAACGGCTGCCAGAGCACCGCTACCCCCTGTGATCCGGACGGTTCCCAGCCGAACGGCACGTCCACCGGCCCGTGCGGCCCGACTCCTGGAGGCTCCGCCATCGAGTCCGTCGCCAATGGCCGCACCCCCCTCCACGACACCGGCCTCACCGTCCAGCCCGCCGCCCCGTCCCCCAGCGTGGAGGTGCTGACCAGCAGTCAGGCGGGTGAGCAGCTGGCGCTGCTGAGCGATGTCGGCAGCAGCGTCGGTACCACCCTCGACCTGGACACCACCGCCCGTGAGCTCTGCCAGGTGCTGGTCCCCCGGGTCGCGGACTTCGCCTGCGTGGACTTGATGGACGGGCTGATCTCCGACTCCGAGCTGCCCGCCAACCGGCCGGACGACCGGACGATGCTGCGCCGGGTCGCCCGCGCCTTCAACGCCTCCTCCGGCTGCTGGGACCACGTCCTGGACGAGGGCTCGCTGCTGGCGATGCCCCGCTCCACCCCGCCGGGGCTGGCACTGCAGGAGAACCAGCCGGTACTGGTCCCGGTGATCAGCCCGGACGTGGCGGTGGACTACGCCGCCTCGCTCGGCGGCCCCGGCCTCGTCCCTGTGGTGGTCGGCCGGTCCATGCTGGTGCTGCCGCTCTCCGCCCGGGGCACCGTCCTGGGCATCCTCAAGCTGCTGCGGCTGCCCGACCGCGCGCCGTTCGACAAGAGCGACGCGGCGACCCTGCGCGAGCTGGCCGCCCGGGCCGCGCTCTCGCTGGACAACGCCCGGCTGCACCGGGCCGAGGCCAAGGTCGCCACCACCCTGCAGCGCAGCATGATCCCGACCCGTCCGCCGAAGATCCCCGGTGTGCAGATCGCCCACCGCTACATGCCGGGCGACCGCCGCGCCGAGGTCGGCGGCGACTGGTTCGACGCGATCCAGCTGCCCGGCAGCCGGGTCGCCCTGGTGGTCGGCGACGTGATGGGCCACGGCCTGCACTCGGCCGCCGCGATGGGCCGCTTCCGTACCGCGATGCAGACCCTGGCCGCCCTCGACCTGCCTCCCGGGCAGCTGCTGCGCCACCTGGACAACCTGGCCCAGAAGCTGGGCGACGACCACCTGGCGACCTGCCTGTACGCGGTCTACGACCCGATCAACCGCACCTGCGAGCTGGCCAGCGCCGGCCATGTCCCGCCGGTACTGGTCCACCCGGACGGCCGGGGCGAGCTGCTGGAGATCCCCGAGGGCGCGCCGATCGGCGTGGGCGGGGTGCCGTTCGTGGCGAAGAGCATCGACGTCAGCGACGGCTCGATGCTGGTGCTCTGCACCGACGGCCTGGTCGAGGTGCGTGGCGGTGACATAGGAGCAGGACTCGCCGCCCTCTGCGGCAATCTGATCGACCCCAAACAGACACCCGAAGAGGCGTGCGACGTCGTTCTGGACCGGCTGCACTCGGAGGACCGGCAGGACGACATCGCGCTGCTGGTGGCCCGCTTCGACGGCGTCGACCCGAGCGAGGTGGCCACCTGGGAGCTCTCGGTGAGCGACGCCGAGGTCCGCCGGGCCCGCACGCTGGTCCACGAGCAGCTGGCCTCCTGGCAGCTGACGGCGCTCTCCGACACGGTCGAGCTGCTGGTCAGCGAGCTGGTCACCAATGCGGTGCGGGTGGCCAGGGACCATGTCCAGCTCCAGCTGATCCGGGTGGACAAACTGCTGGTGGAGGTCAGCGACGACAACCACAACCTGCCCTCGCTGGAACCGGCGGAGTCACTGGACGAGAACGGCCGGGGGCTGCACCTGGTGAGCAAACTGTCCGAGCGCTGGGGCACCGCCAGGAAGGCGGTCGGCAAGGTGGTCTGGTTCGAGCTGGCGCTGCCGCGCTCCTAGGAACACCGGCCGGCCGGAGACAGCCGGTCGACCTGAACACCCGGCCGGCCGCAAGGGGCCCGGGGCTCCGGGGTCGCCCGACGGCGAGCGGCCCCGGGGGCCCTACGGGATGAGCGTCCCCGGGGCCGTCCGGCGGGCGGCCTCGGTGGCGATCGAGGCCGCCGCACCGACACCGCCGAGCACCCGCGGCCAGAAGCCCCCGAAGACCTCCACCGAGACGGCGATCAGCCCCGCCACCAGCAGCGCCACCACATGCTCCACACCCGCGAGGTTGGGCAGCAGGACGGCCTCCGTGACCATCACCACCGCGACCGTGCCACCCGTCCACCAGGCCCGGCAGCGGAAGGCGATGCAGATCGCCAGTGCCACCACGGCCGCCGAGGGCCCGGTGTCGCGGACATAGCCGATCCTGTGCGGGAAGCCGAAGACGTGGCCGGGGCCGAGTGCCACGCCGACCCGGGCGAACAGCGTCCCGGCCAGGGTGCAGGTGTACGCGACGACCAGCGTCATCCGGCGGCCGAGCACGATCTCGGCGATCCCGAACACGAAGAAGACCTGCGCCAGCGCACCCCAGACCGGCAGGTCTAGGGCGGGTACATAGAGCGAGAGCGGCGTGCGCAGCAGCGAGATGTCCAGCGGGAGCGCGGCCCTGACGACCCCTACGTGGGCGACGAAACGCCCCCCGCCGGGCAGATGCTGGACGATGCTGAAGAGCAGCACCAGCGCCGTCGCCGTCACCGCCAGCGGGACGGCCGCGAAGCGCTTGGCCACCACCGCGTCCCGCGCTGTGGTGAACAGCACGCCCCACTCGGCGACGACGGCGCGCCTGGCGTGTGCCAGTGCTCCGTTCCCTCCGCCCCCCGCCCGGGTCATCTGCTCCACGACTGCGCTCCCCGTGTCCCCGATTAAGAACTTCGACCGTGCGCTGACGATTGCGCGCCACTTAGATCCACAGTAGGCAGCGGATAAACGCCCCGCCTCAGCTTTGATGGGGAATCACGGGTCATCCTGAAGGGGGAGACAGAACGTCCCCGTACCGCCGGTCGGCCGGTACCCCGACCGGACGCTGTGTATTCGCGTCTTCTCTGTCAGGTATTCGGGCAGGTCAAGCCCGGTGTCCTCGGGCTCGACCCGGTGGGTGCCCTCCGCCCCCCGGCGGAGGGACTACCCCTTCCCACTGCGCTCCGCCACCGGCAGTCAGGAACCGCCCGCCGAAGCGGTGGCCCTGACGTGCCGACGACGGAACAGAGCGGGGAGGCTCGGTGCGGTGATGAAGCCCTCGGCACGCGCGCTGGCGATACCGATCCGGGGGATCTCGCTGCTCTTCTCGAACAGCAGATAACGCGGTTCCCAGATCGGGCGGTACTTCGCATTGGCCCGGTAGAGGGATTCGATCTGCCACCAGCGGGAGAAGAAACCGAGGACCGACCGCCACAACCGAAGGACCGGCCCCGCGCCCAGCTTCGAGCCGCGCTCAAAAACGGATCGGAACATCGCGAAGTTCAGCGATACCCGTTCGAGCTCGACCTCTTTTGCCCGCTGCAGAAGTTCGATCACCATGTATTCCATCAGGCCGTTCTCGGTCTCCCGGTCCCGGCGCATCAGGTCCAGCGAAAGGCCCTTCTCGCCCCACGGCACGAAGCTCAGCAGCGCGCTCAGCTCCCCGTCGGCGTCATGGCACTCCAGCATCACGCAGCGGCCGTCGTCCGGGTCGCCCAGGCGGCCGAGCGCCATCGAGAAACCGCGCTCGGTGGCGCCGTCCCGCCAGTGGTCCGCCCTCTCCACCAGCTCGGCCATCTCGCTCTCGGGAATGTCCTCGTGACGACGGATCCGCACCGTGTACCCGGCCCGCTTCACCCGGTTGTACGCCTGCCGGACCACCCGCATCGCCCGGCCGTCCAGCGAGAACTCGTCCAGCTCGACGATCGCCTCGTCACCCAGCTCCAGCGCGTCCAGACCGTGCCGGGCGTAGATCACCCCGGCCTCCTCCGAGGCCCCCATCACGGCCGGAACCCAGGCGTGCTCCCTTGCCTCGCCCAGCCAGGCGTCGATCGCCCCCGGCCACGCCTCCGGGTCGCCGATCGGGTCACCCGAGGCCAGCGACACCCCGCCGACCACGCGGTACGCCACCGCGGCCTTGCCGCTCGGCGAGAAGATCACCGCCTTGTCCCGGCGCAGCGCGAAGTACCCCAGCGAGTCCCGCTCGCCCTGCCTGTCCAGCAGCCCGCGCAGCTTCACCTCGTCCTCGACGCTCAGCAGCTCCTGCCCGCGCGGGCTGCGGAAGGCCACGTACAGCACCAGCAGGAAGAGCACCGCGCTCATCGTGTTGATGAAGGCGTTCACCCAGGTCGGGACGTTGATCACGTCGATGACGTGCTCGGAGGGCGCCAGGGTGACCATCCGGGCGATCGAATAGCCGAACCGGTCCCAGAAGTTGGCCCCGGAAGCGGTGTTGGTCAGCCCGACAAGCACCGCGCCGAGCCCGGCCCCGAACAGCAGGCCGCCGGCGAAGGTCGCCACGCCGGTCTTCAGGTTGGACGGGTCGCCCTTGGAAGTGAACTCCTTGCGCCCGACCAGGCAGGCCAGGAAGAACAGAACGGTCAACGCGGTCGAGAAGTAGTTGAGCACGTGGTGGGCGAACTTCAGGCCCGGCGTGACCATCCAGGCCAGGTACAGCAGGGTGAGCACGCCCGACAGCGCCGTGTTGAAGATCCAGGCGGCCCGCTTGCGCCGCCGCATCGCCACCGCCAGGAACAGCGACAGCACCACCGAGGTCAGACCGGCGGTCAACAGATAGGGGGTGAAGTACTCACCCTCGTTGTGCGTCCGCACCTGTTCCCGGAACGGGACGGCAAGAACGGCCAGCAGGTTGAGCAGTGCCAGCAGCCGCAGGTACCAGACGGTCGCCGCGGCGGCCCTCGGCCGCCAGCGGGCCAGCAGGCTCGCCAGAACGCCGGAGCGTTCGACGGGAACGGCGGAGGACTCCGGCTTCACAGTGGAGGACACGGCTCAATTCCAAACGATCAGGTATGGGGGCGCATCCGCACCGCGCCCACGGCGCCGAGCCGGGCCAGTGCAGCCGGGTTCCGATCGGCCCACGCCGGCAGGAGGGCGCCGCATTCCATGGTTGCTCACCGAAGATGAGAATGACGTGAACCAGGTAGCCGATTCGGCCCCCCGCCGATCGGCGGGGGTAACCTCCCACCGAGCACGGCGTCGCACGCTCCCACCGGCCCCTAGGCTCGGAACCGGCAACCACCCCATGTACCGCCCGACCGAGGAGAATAAGACCATGACGCCGATCCGCGTACTCATCGTGGACGACGAGATCCTGGTCCGCTCCGGCCTCGGCCTGATCGTCGGATCCGCGCCCGACCTGGAGGTCGTCGGCGACTGCTCCGGCGGCCAGGCCGAGGACCGGGTTGTCGCGCTGCGCCCGCACGTCGTTCTGCTGGACATCCGTATGCCCGACCTGGACGGGATCTCCGTGCTCCGCCGGCTGCGCGCCCTGCCCAGTCCGCCGGCGGTGGCCATGCTCACCACCTTCGACACCGACGAGTACATCGGCACCGCACTGCGCAGCGGCGCGGCCGGCTTCCTGCTCAAGGACACCGCCCCCGAGCAGCTGGTGCACGCCGTACGGGTGCTCGCGGCCGGGGGCAGCGTGCTCTCCCCCACCGTCACGCGCACCGTGATCAGCGGCTATGTCGAGGGCGGCAGCGGCCCGGACGCCGAGGCCACCGCGCTCACCCGCGGCCTGACCGGCCGTGAGCTCGACGTCCTCGCACTGCTCGGCGAGGGCCTCTCCAACGCCGAGATCGCCGACCGGCTCTTCCTCGGCACCGGCACCGTCAAGGACCACATCAGCGCCATCCTCGGCAAGCTGGGCGCCGCCAACCGCGTCCAGGCCGCGGTGGTCGCCAACCGCGCCGGGCTGGTCCGCGCCCCCGAGCAGCCACGCGAATGATCGACGAAGCCGTGACCGCAGAGAGCGGGGACGCGTCCACCGGCCCCCGCTCGATACCGGGCGCCCCCGTACCGCGCCGCCCCCGGCCCGGCTGGCTGACCGCGCCCTGGCTGATGCTGCTGCTCCCCGTCCTGGCCTCCGGTGTGGACGCCGTCCTGGTCTCGCTCGACTCCCCCTGGTGGGAGCGCGGCCTGGCCGCCCTGGCCACCCTGTCGCTGCTGCTGCGCCGTCGCTACCCGGTCCTGGTGCTGCTGCTCACCCTGCCGGGCGCCTTCCTCACCTTCGTCTGGATCGCACCGATCACGGCCGTCTACTCGGTGGCCTCGCGCCGGTCCAGGCCCTGGGTCGCCACGCTGTGCGCCATTGCCTTCGCCCTGGTGGAGTTCTTCCACTGGCCGCTCAGCGACCACCCGCTCGCGCTCAACCGCGACAACGCCCTCTACGCCATCCAGTGCATGATGCTCGGCGCCGCCCCCGCCGCCCTCGGTCTGCTCGCCCGCACCCGGCGCGAGCTCGCCGTCCGGCTGGACGAACTGACCAAGGGACAGCAGCGCGAGAGCCGGCTGCTCGCCGAGCGGGTGCTCGCGACCGAGCGGGCCCGCCTGGCCCGTGAGATGCACGACGTGGTCTCCCACCAGGTCAGTCTGATCAGCATTCAGGCCGGCGCGCTCCAGGTGAGCACCGGCGACCCGGCCGCGAAGGCCACCGCCGTCACCATCAGGGAGCTTGCGGTGCGCACCCTGGAGGAGCTGCGGCAGATGGTCGGCGTGCTGCGCGCGGCCGGAATGCGGCCTGAGGAGCCGCTCGCCCCGCAGCCCCGGCTGGCGGACCTGCCCAGGCTGATCGAGGACAGCGGACTGCATGTCACCAGCGAGCTCTGCCCCGGTGACCGCCCCTGGCCCGAAGCGGTCGAGCGGGCCGCCTACCGCACCGTCCAGGAGGCCCTCACCAACATCACCAAGCACGCCCCCGGTGCCACCGTCGAGGTCCGCCTCGCCTCCCGGGGCACCCGGCTGACGGTCGAGGTCCACAACGGCTGCCCACCCCAGCGGCCCGGGCCGGCCCGGCTCCCCGGCGGCGGCCACGGACTCGTCGGCCTGCGCGAGCGCGCTCAGCTCCTCGGCGGGGCCTTCGCCGCCACCCCGACCCCCGACGGCGGCTTCACCGTCCGCGCCGAACTCCCGGCCGCGGGCGACTGATCCTTTTCCCGTTTCCCGGTCGGCCTTCCCGATCGGGACTCTGCTTATTCAAATCAACGCTCGCTCAAACCGACAAAAAAGCCCCGCAGATCCGAAGATCTGCGGGGCTTCGTTGTGCGCGAGGGGGGAGTTGAACCCCCACGCCCTTTCGGGCACTGGAACCTGAATCCAGCGCGTCTGCCTATTCCGCCACCCGCGCATGGGTGTTGTCTTCAGAAGCTTTGCGTTCTTCCGACCTGCCGAGAAGCTTACCGCATCCCAGTTGGTCTTCCGTCCGGCTCCCTTGCGGGCGCCCCTTCCGACATGGAAAACATTAGCACGGCCTGCGGGCTACCTCCGAATCCGTTCCCCGCCGCCCCGCGGACGACCGAGAGCAGGGGGTCGTTCACCCGGCCGGAGGCCCGGGGCGGCGAGCGAGGGGTGAGTGGGGGCTGCCCCGGGTAACCCCCGCTTGCCACCGTCGAACGATGAGGATCCCCGGGTCGTTACCGCTGTGCGAGGGCTCACGGCCGGGAGCCACATCGGTGGGGAACCGTACGGATGGGCCCGGCGTGGATACGATCAGTACGGAAGTACCGCAAGCAGGCCGAGCAGCAGGCCCGACCGAAGCCCTTGGAAGGGGGTGCCCCGTGGGAGTCCTTAAGAAGTTCGAGCAGCGACTCGAGGGTCTTGTGAACGGCACCTTCGCCAAGGTGTTCAAGTCCGAGGTCCAGCCGGTGGAGATCGCCGGAGCACTGCAGCGCGAGTGCGACAACAACGCCACCATCTGGAACCGCGACCGCACCGTGGTCCCCAACGACTTCATCGTCGAGCTCAGCCCGCACGACCACGAGCGGCTCAGCCCGTACTCCGGGCAGCTGGGCACCGAGCTGGCCGGCATGGTGCGCGAGTACGCCGAGGCCCAGCGCTACAGCTTCATGGGCCCGCTCCAGGTCAGCCTGGAGAAGGCGGACGATCTCGACACCGGCCTGTACCGGGTGCGCAGCCGCACTCTGGCCTCCGAGGAGCCCCCGCAGCCCACCCCGCCGCCGGCCCAGGCCGGGTACGGGCGCCAGCCCACCCCGCCCGCGCCCGGCGCACCCTGGCAGCAGCAGGGCACGGCCCCGTACGGTGCGCCGCCCCCGCCGTCCGCACCCCCCGCGATGCCTGCGATGCCCCCGGCACCGCCGAGCACACCGCCCACCGCGGGCGGCGGCGGCAACGTGCGCCCGTTCCCCGGCTCGGGCGGTGGTGGCGCGGCCACCCGCCGCTGGATCGAGGTCAACGGCGCCCGGCACCAGGTCACCGGTAACGGCGTCGTCCTCGGCCGGTCCACCGAGGCCGACATCCGTATCGACGACCCCGGTGTCTCGCGCAAGCACGCCGAGATCCGCCCCGGCACTCCCGCCATGGTGCTCGACCTGGGGTCCACCAACGGCATCGTGGTGGACGGACAGCACACCCAGCGCGCTACGCTCCGCGACGGCTCCAGGATCGTCCTGGGGAGCACCACCATTGTCTACCGACAGGTCGAAGGGTAGAGCGGGCCACCTATGTCAGATCTGACCCTGACGGTCATGCGGCTTGGTTTCCTCGCCGTGCTGTGGCTGTTCGTCATCGTCGCGGTGCAGGTGATCCGCAGTGATCTCTTCGGCACCAAGGTGAACCCGCGCTCCTCGCGCCGCGCCGCTGCGGCCCCCGCGCCGAGCGCCGCCGGACCGGGACGGGCCACCCAGTCGCAGCAGGCCGCACCCGCCCAGCCCCGGCAGCGCCGGGGCGCGCCGACCCAGCTGGTGGTCGTCCAGGGCTCGCTGGCCGGCACCACGGTCGCGCTGCAGGGCCAGACCATCACCCTGGGCCGGGCGCACGACTCCACCATCGTGCTGGACGACGACTACGCCTCCTCCCGGCATGCCAGGATCTACCCGGATCAGACTGGGCAGTGGACGGTCGAGGATCTAGGCTCCACCAACGGCACCTATCTGGACCGGCAGCGGCTCACCACGCCGACCCCGCTCCAGCCGGGCATGCCGATCCGTATCGGCAGGACCGTCATCGAACTGCGGAAGTAGTAGCGCATGAGGGACAGCATCCCGTTCAAGCCCGGCCGGGCACGCGGCTGCCACGCTGCCACCCTGGTGCGCGCCGACGCCCTGAAGGGAGTCCGTTCCGCATGACCGAGCGAATCATTGTGGCTGCGTCCGGCGAAGCCGCCGCTGAGCGAAGCGAGGCGGGGGCATGAGTCTGGTGCTGCGCTTCGCGGCCGGTTCCCACAAGGGTCTGATCCGGGAAGGGAACGAGGACTCCGGCTACGCCGGCCCGCGTCTGCTGGCGGTGGCCGACGGCATGGGCGGCGCGGCGGCCGGTGAGGTCGCCTCCTCCGAGGTGCTCGGCTCGATCGTCCGCCTCGACGAGGACATCCCGGGCGCCGATCTGCTCACCCTGCTCAAGGACGCGGTCCAGGTCGCCAACGACCGGCTTCGCCAGATGGTCGAGGAGGACCCGCAGCTCGAAGGCATGGGCTGCACCCTCACCGCCATGCTCTGGACCGGTCAGCGGATGGGCCTGGTCCACATCGGTGACTCGCGCGCGTATCTGCTGCGCGACGGCAGCCTCAGCCAGATCACCCAGGACCACACCTGGGTGCAGCGTCTGGTGGACGAGGGCCGGATCACACCGGAGGAGGCCGAGACCCACCCGCAGCGCTCCCTGCTGATGCGCGCCCTGGACGGGCGCGGCCAGGTCGAGCCCGATCTGTCGATCCGTGACGTCCGGGCCGGGGACCGCTATCTGATCTGTTCCGACGGCCTGTCGGGACCGGTCAGCCACCAGACCCTGGAGGAGACACTCGGGAGCTTCTACTCCCCGCAGCAGACCGTCCAGGAGCTGATCCAGCTCGCGCTGCGCGGCGGCGGCCCCGACAACATCACCTGCATCGTCGCGGACGTGATCGACGTCGGCGCCACCGACACCCTCAGCGGGCAGCTCGCCGACATCCCGGTGGTGGTCGGCGCGGTCGCCGACGCGCCGCCGTCCAGCGTGCACGACCAGACCATCCTGAACACCCCGGCCGGCCGCGCCTCCGGTCTCGGCCGCCCCCCGCAGGGCCCGCAGGGCGCCTTCGGCCCGGCCTCCGGCTACGAGCAGCCGGGCTTCGGCCCCGCCGAGGGCTACGGCGACGGGTACGGCGACTCCCAGAGCGGCTACGGCGAGGCGCACGGTGCCTCCGGTGCGGCCGAGGCGCAGGCGTACGAGGACGACTACGAGGACGACGAGGACGGGCCGCGCCGCAAGGGCCGCTGGCTGAAGGTCTCGTTGGCCGTCGCCCTCACGCTCGGTCTGCTCGGTGGTGGCGGCTGGTTCGGCTGGCAGTGGACGCAGGGCCAGTACTACATCGGCGCCGACGGCGAGCATGTCGCGGTCTACCGTGGCGTCAACCAGAACCTGGCCGGGATCAGCCTCTCCTCGGTATACGAACAGCATGGCGACGTCGAGCTGAAGTACCTGCCGCCCTACCAGCGCAACCAGGTGGATCAGACCATCCAGGCCAAGAGCCTGGACGACGCCCATGAGCAGGTGAAGCGCCTCGGCGCCCAGGCGGCGGTCTGCAAGAAGATCGCCGAGGGCGCCAAGCCCGCGCAGGCCCCGGCCGCCTCGCCCAGCCCCGCGCCCACCGCGAGCAGTTCCGTCAGCAACGCCGGATACCTGGCCGCCCCGGCCCCGCCCGCCGAACGGCCCGCCAGCGGAACCCCCGCGACCGGCAGCCCGTCCTCCACCACCCCCGGGGGCGCACCGACCCTCACCGAGCAGGAGCAGCAGTTGGCCCTCTCCTGCGCGACCCAGTGACTCTGGCCCGTACGGGCCTACTCAGCCGTCGGGGAGCGGCCACCACGTGAGCACCTTTGACCTGAGCAGCAGTCATACGACCAACGGTCGCCGCGGCGCGAGCGCCCGGCGCGCCGGCTCCGGCATGCGCTCCCGGCGCCGCGAGAACACCACCATCACCCCGCAGGGTGCGCCCAACCGGCGGAACACCGAGCTGACCCTGCTGGCCTTCGCGGTGCTGCTGCCGATGCTCGCGTACGCCAACGTCGGCCTTGCCATGGACAGGAAGCTGCCCACCGGCATGCTGGCGTACGGGGCCGGAATGGGGGCGCTCGCCCTGGTCGCGCACCTGGTGATGCGCCGTTTCGCGCCCTACGCCGACCCGCTGCTGCTGCCGCTCGCCACCCTGCTCAACGGGCTCGGCCTGGTGATGATCTGGCGGCTCGACAAGGCCGGGAAGCTGCTGGCCAACAACTTCCCCGCCGCCAAGAACCAGCTGATGTGGTCGGGCCTGGCGATCGCCGGGTTCATCGGCGTCATCGTGCTGCTGAAGGACCACCGGATCCTGCAGCGCTACACCTACATCTCGATGGCCGTCGCCCTGGTGCTGCTCGCCGCACCCGCCTTCTTCCCCGCCCGCAAGGAGGACTACGGCGCCAAGATCTGGATCCACCTGGGCAGCTTCTCCCTCCAGCCCGGCGAGTTCGCCAAGATCATCCTGGCCGTCTTCTTCGCCGGCTACCTGATGGTGAAACGGGACGCCCTGGCCCTGGCCAGCCGCCGCTTCATGGGGATCTACCTCCCGCGCGGGCGCGACCTCGGCCCGATCATCGTGGTCTGGCTGCTCTCGATCCTGATCCTGGTCTTCGAGACCGACCTGGGCAGCTCCTTCCTCTTCTTCGGCCTGTTCGTGGTGATGCTCTACGTCGCCACCGAGCGCACCAGCTGGATCGTCTTCGGCCTGCTGATGTCCGTCGGCGGCGCCGCCGTGGTCGCCACCTCGGAGCAGCACGTCAAGACCCGTATCGACGCCTGGCTCAACCCGATGGCCGCCTTCCGGACGAAGCCGCCGGCCGGCTCCACCGAGCAGATCGGCCAGACCCTGATGGCCTTCGGTTCGGGCGGCGTCACCGGCTCCGGACTCGGCCAGGGCCGCTCCTGGCTGATCCAGTTCGCCGCCAAGAGCGACTTCATCCTCGGCTCCTTCGGCGAGGAACTCGGCCTCACCGGCATGATGGCGCTCTTCCTGCTCTACGCCCTGGTCGTACAGCGCGGTCTGCGCACCGCCGTCGCCGCCCGTGACCCGTTCGGCAAGCTGCTCGCCGTCGGTCTCTCCTCGGCCTTCGCGCTCCAGGTATTCGTGGTGGCGGGCGGCGTCACCGGACTGATCCCGCTGACCGGTATGACCATGCCGTTCCTGGCCCAGGGCGGCTCCTCGGTGGTCGCCAACTGGGTGCTGATCGCCATCCTGCTGAAGATCAGCGACAGCGCCAGGCGCCCGTCCGCGGAACCGGTGCAGGCCGCCCAGGCGTGAACACCAGCACAGCCGTGGGCTGCACCATCATGAAGAGACATGCGGTTGAATCTGACCCAGTGACCGCACGAAGGAGGAGACCCGCCCAGTGAACAAGCCCATCCGACGGGTCTCGATCTTCTGCCTGGTCCTGATCCTCGCCCTGATGCTCCGCACCAACTGGGTCCAGGGCGTCCAGGCCGACACCTGGGCGAGCAACAGCCACAACGACCGCAACAAGTTCGACCGCTACGCCTACCCGCGCGGCAACATCATCGTGGCCGGACAGGCCGTAACCAAGTCCGACTTCGTCAACGGCCTCCGCTACAAGTACAAGCGCGCCTGGATCGACGGCCCGCTGTACGCACCGGTCACCGGGTACTCCACCCAGATGGGCCCGAGCAGCCAGCTGGAGAACCTGGAGGACGGCATCCTCTCCGGCACCGACTCCCGCCTGTTCTTCCGCAACACCCTCGACATGCTGACGGGCAAGCAGAAGCAGGGCGGCGACGTCGTCACCACGATCAACCCCAAGGCACAGAAGGCCGCCTTCGACGGCCTGGGCGACAAGAAGGGCGCCGCGGTCGCCCTCGACCCGAAGACCGGCGCGATCCTGGCACTGGTCTCGACGCCCTCGTACGACCCGACCACCTTCTCCGGTGGCACGGACGCGGACGGCGCGGCCAAGGCGGCGCTGGAGGCCGACCCGAACAAGCCGATGGTCAACCGGGCGCTGCGGGAGACCTACCCGCCCGGGTCGACCTTCAAGCTGGTCACGGCCACCGCCGCCTTCGAGAACGGGATGTTCCAGGGCCCGGACGACAAGACCGACACCCCGAACCCGTACATCCTGCCCGGCACCAAGACCCCGCTGAAGAACGACAGCGACAACGAGCCCTGCGAGAACGCCACCCTCAGGGACGCCCTGGCGGTCTCCTGCAACACCGTCTACGGCAAGATCGGCGCCGACCTGGGCAAGGACAAGCTGCGGGCCGAGGCCGAGAAGTTCGGCTTCAACAACGACAAGATCGACACCCCGATCCGCGCCGTCGCCAGCTACTTCCCCAAGAACTCCACTCCCGACGGCACCGCGATGGACGCCATCGGCCAGCACGACACCCGGGCCACCCCGCTGCAGATGGCCATGGTCGCTTCCGCCATCGCCAACAACGGCACCCTGATGCAGCCGTACCTGGTCAGCGAGGAGCGCTCGGCCAACCTCACCACCGTCTCCACGCACACCGAGCACCAGTTCAGCCAGCCGATGAAGCCCGAGACCGCGCAGAAGCTCCAGCAGCTGATGGAGAGCGTCGTCAAGGACGGCACCGGCAAGAAGGCCCAGATCGACGGCGTCACGGTCGGTGGCAAGACCGGTACCGCCCAGCACGGCCAGGACAACTCCGGCCTGCCCTTCGCCTGGTTCGTCTCCTACGCCAAGGGCGCCGACGGCCAGCAGGTCGCGGTCGCCGTGGTGGTCGAGGACGGTGCCGCATCGAGCAACGAGATCAGCGGCGGCAGCATCGCCGCCCCGATCGCCAAATCGGTGATGCAGGCCGTCCTCAACAAGTAGGACCCGCCGAGTGACCCCTGAACGGATGGCAGGCTTGTCACAATGGGACGCGGCCGGTCGATACCGGTCTGGTCTCAGCTGGCCGCCTGCCCCGGCAGGCTCTGGCAGGACCGGTAGCGTATCCGCAGCAGCGGGTGTGCCCGCCGCTCACCCACCGGCCTCGGCCATGGGGGGTCACCCCGGCCGAAGGCCGGGGCAGGGTCCGCCGTCACAGAACCACCGTGGCGGCGGTAGCGTCCAACAGAGCGTGCGGGGACACCTACGTCACATCCTCACCAGGAGGTGAGGGAGAGGGTCGGAACTATGGAAGAGCCTCGTCGCCTCGGCGGCAGGTACGAGCTCGGCGGCGTCCTCGGGCGCGGCGGCATGGCCGAGGTGTACCTCGCCCATGACACCCGGCTCGGCCGCTCCGTCGCAGTGAAGACGCTCCGGGCCGACATGGCCCGGGATCCGTCGTTCCAGGCCCGGTTCCGCCGCGAAGCCCAGTCCGCGGCCTCCCTGAACCACCCCGCCATCGTCGCCGTCTACGACACCGGCGAGGACTACATCGACAACATCTCCATCCCGTACATCGTGATGGAGTACGTCGAGGGGTCCACCCTGCGCGAGCTGCTGCACTCGGGCCGCAGGCTGCTGCCCGAGCGCGCGATGGAGATGACCATCGGCATCCTCCAGGCGCTGGAGTACTCCCACCGCGCGGGCATCGTCCACCGCGACATCAAGCCCGCCAACGTCATGCTCACCAAGCAGGGCAACGTCAAGGTCATGGACTTCGGCATCGCCCGTGCCATGGGTGACGCCGGCATGACGATGACCCAGACCTCCGCCGTCATCGGCACCGCCCAGTACCTCTCCCCCGAGCAGGCCAAGGGCGAGACCGTCGACGCCCGCTCCGACCTCTACTCCACCGGCTGCCTGCTCTACGAGCTGCTCACGCTGCGCCCGCCCTTCGTGGGCGACTCGCCGGTGGCGGTGGCGTACCAGCACGTCCGCGAGGAGGCCATGCCGCCCTCCTCCTACGACGCCGAGGTCCGCCCCGAGGTCGACGCGATCGTGCTCAAGGCCCTCGCCAAGGAGCGCGACTACCGCTACCAGAGCGCCGACGAGATGCGCGACGACATCGAGCGCTTCCTCGACGGCCTCCCGGTCGCCGCCGCCCAGCAGGCCGCCGCGTACGGCATGGGTGCCCCCGGCTACGGCTACGACCAGCAGGGCTACGCCCCCCAGCACGACCCGTACGGGCAGACCAACCTGCTCCCGCAGCAGGGCGCGGCCGGGCCGACCACGATGATGCCCCCGGTCGGCGGCCAGCAGCCCGGCTACGGCGACACCTACGGCGGCGCGGGTGGCGCCGGCGGCGGCTACGACGACGGCTACGACCGGGGTGGCAGGCGCCAGGAGCCGAAGAAGAGCAACACGTCCTGGATCATCCTGGCCATCGCGGCCGTACTGGTGCTGGTCGGCGCGTACTTCGTGGTCGACGCCATGACCCAGCCGGGCGGCGCCAAGACCAGCAAGGTCTCCGCGCCCAACCTGGTCGGCAAGTCCATGAAGGACGCCCAGGCCGCCGCGGCGGCTGTGAACGACAAGCTCCAGGTCACCGCAGCCGACCCGGTCGCCTGCCCGGACACCAACATCCAGAAGGACCAGGTCTGCACCCAGGAGCCGCCCGCCGGTTCGCAGATCTCGGTGGACACCCCGGTCAAGGTGCACCTCAACAGCGGCCCGGCCGCCACCGCCGTCCCCGATGTCACCGGCAAGTCGCTGTCCGCCGCGACCGACACCCTCACCAAGGCGGGCTTCACCGTCGGCAACACCACCTACCAGACGAGCGACACCGTCGCCCAGGACAAGGTCGTCTCCCAGTCGGTCACCGGCAACGCCGCCCCGAACACCGCGGTGGACCTGGTCATCTCCCAGGGCAAGTCCAAGACGACCGTCCCCAGTGTGATCGGCCTGCAGTCCGAGGCCGCCCGGCAGCAGCTGGAGGCCCAGGGCTTCCAGGTGACCATCAAGAACGTGCCGACCAACGATCCCACCAAGATCGACATCGTCGCCGACCAGGATCCCAAGGGCAACAGCAAGGCCGCCAACAACGCCACCGTCACCCTGAGCGTCTTCAAGGCTCCGGACAAGGTGCTCGTTCCGATCCTGGTGGGCAAGACCTACAAGCAGGCCTTCGACATCCTGCAGCAGAAGGGCCTGCTCCCGCAGGTGATCGGCCCCCAGGACGAGAACGCCGTGGTGTTCCAGACCGACCCGCAGTCCTCGACCCCGGTGGACCAGGGCAGCACCGTCCGGCTCTTCACCAAGCCGGGCGACCCCCGGGGCAACAGCCCGGCCCCCAACCACTGACCCACGCTCGAATGCCGAAGGGGGCTGCACCCGCAGCCCCCTTCGGCATTCCCCGCGCTACTGCCAGCGGCCCCGTCGGCGCCGTCCACCCCGGCAGGGAGCGGCACCCAGGGTGCAGAGCATGTCCACCCGGCCGCCCAGGGTGTGCACATCGCCCGCCGTGTCCGCGATCCGCACACTCGTCGCGGCGATCAGCGCCCGCTCCGCCTCCAACTGCCCGACCAGGCGTGCATACGCCTCGCGCAGCTCGGCCAGATCCGCCCGCGCCCCCGCGGCGGCCCGCTCGGCGATGTCGGCGACCACCGCCGCGGACCACCGTCCGCGCCCCTCGACGGCATCCAGCAGATGGCGACGGACCTGTCTGGCGACCTCGCTGTCCCGCAGCAGCATCGCCACGTTCAGCACCGCCCGGCGGGGGAAGACGAGCAGCCCACGGCCGGGAGAGTTTCCAGGGGCCGTGTCGACCCCTGGAAGCTCCTGCAGATCAGCGCCCTTCAACAGGGCCATACCGCTCTGTGAGAGCTCCTCGCGATGCCGTCGGACCAGACTCCTGATGGCCTCCTCGTCGACCTCGAAGTAGTCGGCCAGCAGGGATCGCGTCAGATGCACCCCGTCCGGGAGCAACCGGAACACCTTGGCCCTGTCGAGGCTCTCCGTGTACTCCGCCAGGCTGCCGCGCATGGTCCGGGATTCGAGAAGTACGGCTTCGTGATCCATCGGCGATCGCCTCACCCGTCGTCAGGCACCTGTTCTGCCGAACTGCCAACGACACCGGTTGACGGCGCGTCACCTTCCCGGCCCAGCGCACCGGATCACCCGACCGGCGTACGCCTCGATCCGTGCGTCAGCTCCTCAGCGCAGTTCCGGCGGCGGGGTCCGCTTCGCGTCCACGGCGTCCACCCGCAGCAGACTGCCCCACACCGCCATGCGGTACGTGGAGGTGTACACCGGGGTGCAGGTGGTCAGCGTGATGTACCGCCCGGGGGCCGAGTAGCCCGAGCCCATCGGGATGGGGGCGATGACGCCCGTGTCGTACTTGGAGGTCTGCGGCAGCGTGCTGTCGACCCGGTAGACGTACCACTTGTCCCTGGTCTCGACCACGATCGCGGCGCCCTTGTCGAGCCTGTCCAGGTCGTGGAACTTGGCGCCATGACCGTCCCGGTGGGCGGCGAGGGCGAAGTTGCCCTCCCCGTCCCAGGGCATCGCGGCCCGGTAGGGCTCCTCGTAGACCCCGGCCACACCCTCGTTGAGGACGTCGGTGCCGGTACCCATCCGGATCAGCACCTGGTAGTCCCGACCCAGCTCCGGGACGTGCAGGAAGCCCACGCCGTCCCCGGCCTCGTAGACCGGGGGCGGTGCCTCGGCAGGCGCGCCCGGGGTGGCGGGAGCGGACCAGCTCTCGCGCAGCCGGTCCGCCTGCTTCCCGGAGCGGCGCTCGGCGACCAGATCCGTCCACCACAGCGAGTACCCGACGAACAGGGCCAGCACCAGCCCGGCGGTGATCAGCAGCTCGCCGACCACGCCCACGACCGAGGCCCTGCGGCCACGACGCTCCCGTCGGCGCCGGTCAACTCGCGAGGGACCGTCCAGCACCATCTCCATGCCGCTGCCTCGCCCCTCACGTACCGGTGCCTAACCGTTGGTCAGCGCAGCGGGCTGCCCCTGACTCCTCGGCCGTTCGTCGACCATCTTGCCAAAGACGATGAGCCTTCCCCTGGCACTGAACTCCGGCGTGCATGTCGTCATGGTGAGGTAGCGCCCCGGCTGGCTGAACGGCGAGCCCTTGGGGATCGGCTGGAGCACCGTGACATTGGACGGCGGGGTCTCCGGGATACCGCCCTCGACCTCGTAGGTGTAGAAGGAGGTCGCGGTCTCCACCACGATCTTGTCCCCGGGAACCAGCTGCCCGATCTTGCGGAAGGGCTGGCCGTGCGTGGTCCGGTGGGCGGCGACCGCGAAGTTGCCGCTCTTGTCGGCGGGCATCGCGGTGCCGGTGTAGTGCCCGACCAGGCCCTTGTCGAGGACCTGCTGCTTCTGGGTGCCCTCGGCGATCGGGTACTTCAGGCCGAGCTTGGGGATGTAGATGATGGCGAAGCCCTGACCGGGCTCGAACGCCCCGGCCGGCTTGTCGGTGCTGCCCGGGGCGGGCGTCGGCTGCGGTCGGCTCCACTGCTGCTCCAGCTGGCTGCGGGTGCCGTCGGCGGAGGCGTCCGCCTGCACATTGGTCCACCACAGCTGGTACGAGACGAAGAGCAGCATCACCACGCCGAGGGTGATGAACAGCTCGCCGACCAGCCGGGCGGCGACCACCGCCTTGGACTCCTTGGGACGCGGCCGAGGGCCGCCGGCCCGCCCGCTCGCCCGTCGCCGCCCGTTGCCGGGGCGCACGGCCATCGGGCCCTGAGCGGCCCGCCGCCGCGCGGCCCGGCCGCCGCCCGGCTGTTCCTGACGACTGCTGTCGGGCGCCGGGCCTGCGGGTGTCGGGCTGTCGGCTACCGGGCGCAGTTGCAGCGTCTGCTCGCTCGGTGTCCAGGGGCGCTCCCCGGCGGGCTCGTAGACACCCCACTCGCCCGGACCGGCGTCCCACCCGGGCCCTGCGCCTGTCTGCGCGCCCCCCTCCGGGCGCAGTGCCGTCACTCCGTCAGCTCCGGCCGATCACCGGGGCGAGCCCGGCCGAACGGCCCACCGCGTCCGGACAGCCGCACTCCGCCAGCCAGTTGGCGAGCATTCGGTGCCCGCCCTCGGTGAGCACCGACTCGGGGTGGAACTGCACTCCCTCGACCGCGAGTTCGCGGTGCCGCAGCCCCATGATCACGCCACTCTCGGTCTGCGCGGTGACGACCAGGCTCTCGGGGACGGTGGCCGGCTCGACCGCGAGCGAGTGGTACCTGGTCGCGGTCATCGGCGAGGGCAGGCCCTCGAAGACACCACCGTCCTCATGGGTGACCAGTGAGGTCTTGCCGTGCAGCAGCTCGGGTGCCCGGTCGACCACCGCGCCGTACGCCACCGCGATGGACTGCAGTCCGAGGCAGACGCCGAACAGCGGCAGCCCGATGGACGCGCAGTGGTGCACCATCTCGATGCACACCCCTGCCTCCTCGGGGGCCCCGGGCCCGGGGGAGAGCAGCACGCCGTCGAAACCGCGCTCACCGTCGCGGCGCACCGCGTGCTCGACCGTCACCTCGTCGTTGCGCACCACCTCGCAGGTGGCGCCCAGCTGGTACAGGTACTGGACGAGGTTGAAGACGAAGCTGTCGTAGTTGTCCACCACGAGGATCCGGGGTGAACTGCCGGCGGAGGTCATACGCGCGCTACTCCTGAGGTGCAGGTCCTGCCGGCCGGCAGGGGAGGTGCCAGAAAGCGGAGCCGGGTCAACCGGTGTTGCCCTGATCCACCGTGACGTCGCCGAAGGGCAGCAGCGGCTCCGCCCACGGGAAGACGTACTGGAACAGGACGTAGACCACCCCGAGGACGAGCAGCACCGCCAGGACCATCCGGACCAGGGTGTTGCCCGGCAGATGCCGCCAGATCCAGCCGTACATACCGCTCCTCGGGGGTTCAGGTCGGTGTCAAGACTAGACCTCGGTGCCCGCCGGGCAGGCCACATCGCCTCAGTTGTGCCCCCGAGGGGGACTGCGCGGGATCAACCCCGGGGGTCTACCCGTTCGCCGAGTGCAGATCGACGCTGCCCGGGTAGCCGGGCAGGGTCAGAGCTGTGCTCTCCTGCACCTTCCAGCCGAGCCCGTAGGCGGCGACGTACTGGAGGTAGTTGTTGATCGTCGGGTCGCCGTTGACCGCCGCCCGCAGCCCGTCCGTCCTGCCGACCGCCCTGATCACGTACGGCGGGGAGTAGACCCGGCCCTGGAGCAGCAGGGTGTTGCCGACGCAGCGGACGGCGCTGGTGGCGATCAGTCGCTGGTCCATCACCTGGATTCCCTGGGCACCGCCCCGCCAGAGCGCGTTGACCACGGCCTGGATGTCCTGCTGGTGGATCACCAGGTCGTTGACGCCCGGGTCGGGAACGCCGGGGATGCGCGCGGTGGCGTCGGGGGGTGCGTCATTGAGGGTGACGGTCAGCCCCGGGCCCTGAAGCGGGTCGAGTCCGGCAGCCCGGCGCAGCGGGTCGAGCTGGGCGGTGTCGGAGGGGTCGCCCTGCTGCTTGGCAAGGGCGTCGGCGCGGTGCTGGAGGTCGGTGAGCTGGGCCTGGGTCTGCTGGTTCTGGGTGCTGCGCTGGCGTATCACGTCGCTGAGCCGCAGCAGCGAGTTGTCGGTGCGCAGATCGGTACCGCGGGCGGTCTCGGCGCTGATGTAGAAGAGCAGTCCGGCGAGGGCGAAGACAGCGCAGGTCAGGGCACGTCCGACAATTCGGGTACCGGGGCGGCGGCCGGTGGCGGAGCTTGGCGGAATCGTGGAATTAGGCACCGTACCCTTATCTCCTTCAGACCCGGCGAGCCACTACGCTAACGGACGCCGGTGGCATGTGCGGAGCGCCCTGTCGGTGCATCCCCAGGCTCGCCTGGCGGAGGTCCCGGCCGATCGCCCCGCACAGACCGGCCCTCACCGCCGCCCGCCCCCGCTGCACCCTGCGCGGTCACAGCGCATCGACAGGAGAACCCACTCGTGCCGAAGTCTCGACTCCGCAAGAAGTCCGACTACACCCCGCCGACGACGGCTGTGGTGAAGATCAGTTCCGGGCGCAGCTGGGTTGCTCCGCTGATGCTGGCGCTGTTCCTGATCGGTCTGGTGTGGATCGTCACCTATTACGTGACCAGTGGCAGCTGGCCGATCAGCAGCTGGGGCAACTGGAACATTCTGGCCGGGTTCGGCTTCATCGCCGCCGGATTCGGCGTCTCCACCCAGTGGAAGTAAGCCGCCTCTGACCCGCTCCTCCGCACCGCTCCAGGCCTCGGGCCCGGAGCGGTGCTTCTGCCTGTCCGCCGCCGGGTCCGGGCATCGAACCGTACCGAACCATACGTTTATCCACACGGTTATCCACAGTGGGGAAAAGTCGGCTCAGCCTGTGGATAACTTTTCCCCGGCACCCCCGGGGAAGAGCACCCGAATTCCGGAAAAAGCACAGCTGGACGCGCGTAGAGGTGCTATCCCCACCCGGGTCGCGCCACCGGCTGTGCACAGAGCGGTGCGCGCTGTGGACAACCTGGCACTCCGGCCGGCAGGACCACCGGACTCACACCCCGAGACGCGCCGTCCCCACCAGGACGAGCACCACGACCACCGCGAGCATCCCGGCCACCGTCAACCCCTGTACCAGGTTGCGGTGCGCCCGGGGGGCGTACATCAGCCCCACACCGGTGACGGCCCCGGCCACCAGGCCGCCCACATGCGCGCGCCAGTCGATGTAGGGCACCGAGAAGGTGATCACCAGGTTGAAGACCAGCATCGCCATCAGCGGCCCCAACGGCGTCCGGCTGACCCGGAACAGCACCGCCGTCGCCCCGAGCAGCCCGAAGATCGCCCCCGAGGCCCCCACCGAGTAGAGGTCGCCCCCGGAGACCAGATAGGCGAAGGCATTGCCCGCGAGCCCCGAGACCGCGTACAGCCCCACGAAACGCAGCCGGCCGAGCACCTGCTCAAGACCTGGGCCCAGCACCCAGAGCGAGACCATGTTCATCCCCACGTGCAGCACCCCGGTGTGGACGAAGGCCGCCGTCACCAGCCGGTACCACTGGCCGGGCCCGGCCGCGACGCCGTACGGCTCGTACCAGTACGGCGGGACCAGGCTGTGCAGGGAGAGCGTCTCCTTGAGCTGCGGGCTCAGGTACTGGGTCAGCAGGAAGACGGCGAGGTTGATCCCGATCAGGCTCCTGGTGACCAGCGCGCCCTGCTGCCCCGCCGGCCCGCCGAAGCGAGTCCTGGCGGCCGTACGCTGCGCCTGCTGCCGGGTGCCCTGGACGCACTCCGGGCAGTGGAAGCCCACCGAGGCGCTGACCATGCACTGCGGGCAGATCGGGCGCCCGCAGCGGGTGCAGGAGATGCCGGTCTCCTGCTCGGGGTGCCGGTAGCAGCGGGACAGCCCCGAGGCCGCCTCGGGATGCGGTCGGGCCGACTCGTCCGGGAGCATGCGGGGATTCCCTCCTCAAGAGCGATCCCGGCGACACCACCGCGAACGGGGTACCGCCGGGACCGTCAAGGCTACTGCCGCAACCGCTCAGCGGCGGGTGATCTCCACGGACTCGATGACGACGTCCTCGATCGGGCGGTCGCCACGGGCGGTGGGGGTGACCGAGATCTCCGAGACCAGCTTCCGGCTCAGCTCGTCCTCGACCTCGCCGAAGATCGTGTGCTTGTTGGTCAGCCAGACGGTCGGCGCCACGGTGATGAAGAACTGCGAGCCGTTGGTGCCCGGGCCGGCGTTGGCCATGGCGAGCAGGAACGGACGGTTGAAGGCGAGGTCCGGGTGGAACTCGTCGGCGAAGCGGTAGCCGGGGCCGCCGGTGCCGGTGCCCAGCGGGTCACCGCCCTGGATCATGAAGTCGCCGATCACACGGTGGAACACCGTGCCGTTGTACAGCGGGTCGTTGGACTTCACACCGGTGCGGGGGTGCGTCCACTCGCGGCTGCCCTCGGCCAGCTCCACGAAGTTCGCCACCGTCTTGGGGGCGTGGTTCGGAAACAGCTTGATGACGATGTCGCCGCGGTTGGTCTTCAGGGTGGCGAACAGTTCCTCGGCCACGGTGTGCCTTCCTAATCTGTGCAACTGATCTTCAAATCATCCCATGACCGGATCTGAGGCCTCCGGGACGCCCGTGCCACCGGCTGCGGAGCTCGGATCCACCGGCTTTCCACGGGCTTTCCGCCGGCCCGAATCCATCCGATGACCCGCGTACGGCCCAACCCGGCGCGCCAATCGGACAAATCGGCATGCATGATCTCCAATCAGGTGGAAATGTGCATACAAGACGCCATTCAGGAGGAGAAGCTCGTGACCCATTCAGCTCGTGAGACAGCCGGCCGGACCAGGGACACACTGGCGCCTTATGCCACCACCGCCAAGGAAACCGCGGTCCACTACGCGGACGAGGCCAGACACCGGATCGGCCCCGCGCTGGAGGCGCTGGGCCCCAAGGTCGGCGCAGCCGGCAGCCAGGCCAGGACCGGCGCCGCACACGCGGCCCAGGCCGCCCGTGTCCACTACGCCAAGCACCTCGCCCCGCAGCTGGAGCAGGCCTTCTCCGCGCTGCCGCCACAGGCCCAGCAGAACACCCTCAAGGCCGTCCACCGCGCCCAGGAGGCCGCCCTGGCCGCCCGGAACACCGCCACCAAGGCCGCCGACCACGCCAGGACCAACGTCGTCCCCAAGGTCTCCGACGCCGTCGACGGCGCCCGCTCGGCGATCGTCCCCGTCGCCCACGAGGCCCAGAGCCGCGGGGCCGCCGCCCTGACCGCCCTGCACGGCCACGTCAGCTCGGCCGAGATCGCCGACCTCGCCGCCAGGAACGCCAAGCACGCGGCCAGGTGCCGGCGCCTCAACCGGGCCACCGGCCTCGCCGTCGCGGGGACCCTGACGATCGGCGCGGGCATCCTCGCCTGGCAGTGGTGGCAGCGCCAGAGCAACCCCCAGTGGCTGGTCGAGCCCCCCGGCAGCGGCTCCACCGGGACCACCGCAGCCACCGGCGGATCCAGCGGCGAACCGCAGCTCAACGGCTCGGGCCCCCGGGAACAGTCCGCCGACCAGCCGAACGGCCACCCCACCGAGAACCCCGACCCCAAACCGGGACCGCCGCCCGGCAAGCCCGCACCCGACGAGCACCCCAAGCCGCACGACCCGCGAAAGCCGCACTGAAGCCGTACTGAAGCCGTACTGAAGCGGCAGGTGCGCCGCAGACGCCCCGAACGCGAATCGGCCGCCGACCTGATCCCAGGTCAGCGGCCGATTCCACTGTGGAGCTTAGGAGATTCGAACTCCTGACATCTGCCTTGCAAAGGCAGCGCTCTACCAACTGAGCTAAAGCCCCGAGCGGTGTGCTGCGCACTAGCGTACCCGGTCCCGCCGAGAATCTTCAGCAGGTATCCGCACACCGGTGGCAGACCGCGGGTGAGCCCCGGCCGACAGGCCGGGGCTCACCCACCGGAAGACCTCGAACGGCCTCCGGAAGATCGTCCGTCGCCTCAGCGGGCGCCGGCCGGGACCGGGTCGGTGGCCTCGGTCCACAGGTCCTGCTCGGCGCGGTCCGCCTGGACCTGACGGTAGACAAAGAAGCCGCCGAGGGC
This sequence comes from Kitasatospora sp. GP82, assembly GCF_029892105.1. Lineage (GTDB taxonomy): Bacteria > Actinomycetota > Actinomycetes > Streptomycetales > Streptomycetaceae > Kitasatospora. The sequence goes on from NZ_JARZAJ010000021.1 coordinate 94,948, forward strand.
GACCAGGGCGACCAGGAGAAGCTTCTTCACCGCGGGACCTCGTCCTTCTTGCTTGCTTGTGACGGGCTCAGCCAGGCTCCCCCGCCAGGGAGGGATGGCCCGCGAGTCCTCTGATGTACGAGCACGAACCAGCGGCCGGAGGTGGCAGACCGCCTTGCGGCCGATGATACACACCGGTAACCGCTCACCCAGCGGCCCCCGCCAGGTCCAACCGGCCAATCCGCACGCCTGATTGACGTCACGCCTCCTGCCGGACGGCCGGGCCGCGACACGCCGGGCCACGTGCCGCGGCCGGCAGCGGGGAACGCGCCTGGTCGTACGGCGTACGGGAGCCGTCGTCCGCCGGGCCCTCGGCGCCGGAAGGCTCAGAGCCGCCAGGGCCGCCGCTCCGCGAGCCGTCCCAGACTGCGTCGCAACTCCGCCAGGTCGAGCCGCAGTTCCCCGACGTCCTCACCGATCCGGCAGAGCCGCAGACTCATCGCCCCCAGCAGGCCCCGGTCCGCGAGCACCATCCCCTCCCACCGGGTCAGGCGCTGCTCGACCGCGGAGACCCGCTCGTGGAAGCGGTCGGAGAGCTGCTCGACGACCCACGAGCACCAGCAGCCGGTCTCCTCCGGCCCGGGCTCCCCGCGCAGGGCCTGCGGGCGCGCCGCCTCCACGTCGAGCAGGTACCGCCGGACAACTCCTGGCGACCTCGCTGTCCAGCAGCAGCATCGCCACGTTGAGCACCGCGCGCCGGGTGTAGGGCGCCAGCCGCCGATGCTTGAGGTTTGCAAGCTTCAAGTTGAAGCTTGCAAAAGTCTTGGACCGCCCGATCACCCATGGCGCGCGGGGCTGGAGCATCCGCCAGCAGGAGCAGAGGTCGCGCTTTGTCCACAGATCCGATGACCGGTTCTATCGCCCGGCAATCCCCGACTTCACAGCAGTTTCGAGTCGTCCCACCCAAGTTGCCTCTGCGCACCCGGTGCAACGAGTCCACCGCCCACGGGTCACGTCCTGCCCCGGGGAACGGCAGAAGGCCCGTAGTGGAATCCACTCCGGGCCTTCTGCGTCGGTGGGCCTAACAGGACTTGAACCTGTGGCCTCTTCCTTATCAGGGAAGCGCTCTAACCGTCTGAGCTATAGGCCCTTGCCGCACTGAAAGATTAGCGGACCGAGCGCCGATCTCCCAAATCCGTTTCGGCAGGCACCCCGGCGAGCCACTCGGCGCGGGTCGCCGGGAGGTGGCTGAGGCCATCAGGGGCAGTACGGACGGCGAGCACCTGGTTGACCCCGATGCGGTTCTCCTCGAAGGCGAGGGCCGAGGCGGCCATGTAGAGACGCCAGACCCGGGCGCGGCCGCGGCCGACCAGCTGGACGGCCTCCGTCCAGTGGGCCTCCAGGTTCGCGACCCACTCGCGCAGGGTGAGTGCGTAGTGCTCGCGCAGGGACTCGACGTCCCTGACCTCGAAGCCGGCCTCCTCCAGCAGGGAGACGGTGCTGCCGACCGGTGCGAGCTCGCCGTCCGGGAAGACGTACGAGGAGATGAAGGGGCTGGGGACGTACGGCTCGCCGGGTTGGCCGGGGCGGCGGGCGATCTGGTGGTTGAGCAGGCGCCCGCCGGGGGTGAGCAGCTCGTAGAGACCGCCGGCGTAGCGCAGGTACTGGGCGGCGCCGACGTGCTCGGCCATGCCGACGCTGGAGATGGCGTCGAAGGGGCCGTCGGGGATCTCGCGGTAGTCCTGGAGGCGCACCTCGACCTGACCGGCCAGACCGGCCTCCTCGACCCGCTTGCGGGCCAGGGCGACCTGTTCCCTGGAGATGGAGACTCCGACCGCGGTGACGCCGTAGTTCCTCGCCGCGTGCAGCAGCAGCGACCCCCAGCCGCAGCCGACGTCCAGCAGGCGCATCCCGGGGCGCAGGCCCAGCTTGCGGCAGATCAGGTCGAGCTTGGCCTCCTGGGCGTCCTCCAGGCTCTTGCCGCCCGGTGTCCAGTAGGCGCAGGAGTAGACCATCGAGGAGCCCAGGACGAGGCCGTAGAAGTCGTTGCCGACGTCGTAGTGGTGACTGATGGCGGCGCGGTCGCGGCCATGGCTGTGCACCCGGCCCTGCTGGCGGGCCTCCTCCGGCGGCGGGGCGGGCCGGAGGCCGAGCGCTCCGGTACGGGCGGCGGTGCCCAGTAGGCGCCGGCCCTCGGGGCTCAGCAGTTCGCGCGGACCCAGCCTGAGGCTGCGGATCTCGGGAAGTTCGGCGAAGTGGGCGACGGCGGCCATCACTTCGTACAGATCGGTCTCGGGGGCGAGGTCGAGGTCGCCCGAGACGTATGCGCGGGCCAGGCCCAGCTCGCCCGGCTGCCAGATCAGCCGACGGACGGCGCGGCGGTTGCGGAGCACCACCAGCGGTGCCCCGGGCGAGCCTGCCACGCTGCCGTCCCATGCCCGCACTCGGAGCGGGAGCCGAGCCCCCAGCAAGCCCTCGAGTGCCCCTACAAGTTGCGTTGCCACCTCAGCCATGAAGCGCCTCCGACCAGCCGTAACTGCCCACCCTGTCGCTTACGAAGCCCGCCCCCGGACCTGGCCGCCAGCTAACCCACGGCCGCCGCCACCGCTCGGACGGCACGCCGGGATCGCCGGGGCTGTCACTCGAATGCCAGCGGGCCCTGAAGGCTGCAACAGCCTTCAGGGCCCGCTGATTCCGGTTGGGGGGAAATCCCGGTGGACCGTGTTCGACGGCCCGTCAGCCCCCGGGGCCGGCCCTCGACCGGGCCGACGGTGCGTCAGTCCTCTTCCGCCAGCGTCAGTTCGATGCCGCCGGTGAAACCGGCCGCCGTGTTGTAGATGAAGGCGGAGAGGGTGGCCAGCGCGGTCATCAGGACCACGTCCACCACCGCGATCAGGGTGGTGAAGATCATCACGCGGCCGAAGCCGACGTAGTCCATCAGGTTGAAGCCGCCCGAGGTGTCCGCCCCGGTGGCTTCCTTCAGCGTGCTGCCGAGGGAGTCGAAGACGCCGAGGCCGTCCAGGGTCATCCACAGCACGGCGGCCGCGACGATGATGATGACGCCGACCGCGAGGGAGAGCAGGAAGCTCACCTTCATGACCGACCACGGGTCGGCCTTGGTGATCCGCAGCCGGGCCTTGCGCACCCGACCCGACGCCTGGCCCGCCGGGGCGGCGGCCGGGGGCATTCCCGGGCGGCGCGCGGCGGGGGAGCCCTGGTTGGTCTTGGTGCCCCGGGCGGGGGTCGGCTGGCCCTTGGTGTACGTGGTCGGCGGCGAGAAGCCGCCGGGTGCGGCCGAGGGTGCGCCACCGGCGGCGCCGACCGGCGGCATCACCGAGGTGGCCGCGGCCGGGGGCTCGGCCGGGGGCTGTGGCACCCCACCGAACGGCGCCCCGCCATGTGCGGCACCGCCGGGCCGGCCGCTCGCGGCACCTCCCGCAGCACCCGTGGCTCCACTCACCCTGGTCCTCCCGCAGTCAACCGCCAGGCCGGCGGTCCGCCCTGGTCACTCAGTCGTGTCCGGTACCCGGCCCGGGTGGCCGGGTACCGGTCGACCGGCGCCCGCCCCAGGCGGGCGGGCGCCGGTCAGCCGGGCGTGCGGTCAGGCCTGCTCGGCCGCGCCACCCGCCGTGGTCCCGTCGGCGATCTCGGCCGAGGTCTCCACAGAGTCCTCGTCCTCCAAGATCTCCTCGTCCTCGGCCTCCGCGTTGCGGGCCATGCCCACCACCGCGTCACGCTTGCCGAGGTTGATCAGTTGGACGCCCATCGTGTCACGTCCGGTTTCACGTACCTCCGAGACCCTGGTCCTGATCACGCCGCCCGAGAGTGTGATCGCCATGATCTCGTCGGTCTCCTCGACCACCAGGGCCCCGACCAGCGAGCCACGGCCCTCCACGATCTTGGCCGCCTTGATACCGAAACCGCCGCGACCCTGGACACGGTACTCGTCCACCGAGGTCCGCTTCGCGTAGCCACCGTCGGTGGCGGTGAAGACGAAAGTCCCCGGACGGATGACGTTCATCGACAGCAGCTCGTCGTCCTCGCGGAAGGACATGCCCTTCACGCCCGAGGTGGCCCGGCTCATCGGGCGAAGTGCCTCGTCGGTGGCGGTGAACCGGATCGACTGGGCCTTCTTGGAGATCAGCAGCAGGTCGTCGTCGGCGGAGACCAGCTCGGCGCCGATCAGCTCGTCGTCCCGGCCCTCCTCGTCCTGGCGCAGGTTGATCGCGATCAGGCCGCCGGAACGGGGCGAGTCGTAGTCCTTCAGCGGCGACTTCTTCACCAGACCGGCCCTGGTCGCCAGCACGAGGTACGGCTTGTCCTCGTAGGTGCGCACCGCCATCACCTGGGCGATGTGCTCCTCCGGCTGGAAGGCCAGCAGGTTGGCCACGTGCTGACCGCGGGCGTCCCGGCCCGCGTCGGGCAGCTCGTAGCCCTTGGCGCGGTAGACCCGGCCCTTGTTGGTGAAGAACAGGATCCAGTTGTGGGTCGTCGTCACGAAGAAGTGGTCGACGATGTCGTCCTGCTTCAGCTGGGCGCCGCGCACACCCTTGCCGCCCCGCTTCTGCGAGCGGTAGAGGTCGCTGCGGGTGCGCTTGACGTAGCCGCCACGGGTGATGGTGACGACGATGTCCTCCTCGGCGATCAGGTCCTCGACCGACATGTCACCGTCGAACGGGATCAGCGTGCTGCGCCGCTCGTCGCCGTACTTCTCGACGATTCCGGTCAGCTCCTCGGAGATGATCTCGCGCTGGCGGGACGGCGAGGCCAGGATCGCGTTGTACTCGTTGATCTTCGCCTGCAGCTCGTCGTGCTCGCTGAGGATCCGCGCGCTCTCCAACGCAGCCAGCCGGCGAAGCTGCATCTCGAGGATCGCATTGGCCTGCAGCTCGTCGATCTGCAGCAGGTTCATCAGGCCACTGCGGGCCGCGTCGGCGCTCTCCGAGGCCCGGATCAGCGCGATGACCGCGTCGATCTGGTCCAGCGCCTTGAGCAGCGCGCGCAGGATGTGCGCCCGCTCCTCGGCCTTGCGCAGCCGGAAGCTGGTGCGGCGGACGATGACCTCGACCTGGTGGTTGACCCAGTGCCGGATGAAGGCGTCGAGCGACAGCGTGCGCGGCACGCCGTCGACCAGGGCCAGCATGTTGGCACCGAAGTTGGTCTGCAGGTCGGTGTGCTTGTACAGGTTGTTGAGCACGACCTTGGCGACGGCGTCGCGCTTGAGCACGATCACCAGGCGCTGGCCGGTCCGCGAGGAGGACTCGTCGCGGACGTCCGCGATGCCCGCGATCCGGCCGTCCTTGACCAGGTCGGCGATCTTCAGCGCGAGGTTGTCCGGGTTCACCTGGTACGGCAGCTCGGTGATCACCAGGCACTGGCGGCCCTGGATCTCCTCGACCTCGACCACCGCGCGCATGGTGATCGAGCCGCGACCGGTGCGGTACGCGTCCTCGATGCCCCGGCGGCCGACGATCAGGGCGCCGGTCGGGAAGTCCGGGCCCTTGATCCGCTCGATCAGGGCTTCGAGGAGCTCCTCGTTGGAGGCGTCCGGGTGCTCCAGCGCCCAGAGCGCACCGGAGGCGACCTCGCGCAGGTTGTGCGGCGGGATGTTGGTGGCCATACCGACCGCGATGCCGGTGGCACCGTTGATCAGCAGGTTGGGGATGCGCGCCGGCAGGACGGTCGGCTCCTGCGAGCGGCCGTCGTAGTTGGCAGCGAAATCGACGGTGTCCTCGTCGATGTCGCGCATCATCTCCATGGCCAGCGGCATCATCTTGCACTCGGTGTAGCGCATGGCCGCGGCCGGGTCGTTGCCCGGGGAGCCGAAGTTGCCGTTGCCGTCCACCAGCGGCATCCGCAGCGACCACGGCTGGGCCAGGCGGACCACGGTGTCGTAGATCGAGGTGTCGCCGTGCGGGTGGTAGTTACCCATCACGTCGCCGACGACGCGGGCGCACTTGTAGTAGCCCTTCTCCGGCCGGTACCCGCCGTCGTACATCGCGTAGAGCACGCGGCGGTGCACCGGCTTGAGGCCGTCGCGGACCTCGGGCAGCGCACGGCTGACGATCACGCTCATCGCGTAGTCGAGGTAGGAGCGCTGCATCTCCGTCTCGAGCTCGATCGGCTCGACCCGCAGGGTGACCTGGGCTTCGGTGTTCTCCGGCTGCTCGTCGCCGTCGGGACGGTTCTCGTCGACCACTGGTGGTCAGTTTCCTTTCACGCGTGACTGGTTCGTGGACAAGGGCCGTGCTTGACGCACGGACCCGTCACACGTCCAGGAAGCGGACGTCCTTGGCGTTTCGCTGGATGAACGAGCGGCGGGCCTCGACGTCCTCGCCCATCAGGACGGAGAACAGGTCGTCGGCGCGGGCCGCGTCCTCCAGGGTGACCTGGAGCAGCAGACGGTGGGCGGCGTCCATGGTGGTGATCCGGAGCTCCTCGGCGTTCATCTCGCCCAGACCCTTGAAGCGCTGGATCGCGTCGTCCTTCGGCAGTCGGCGACCGGCCTCCACGCCGGCCGCGATCACGGCGTCGCGCTCACGGTCGGAGTAGACGTACTCGAAGTCGTCCTTGCCCCACTTGATCTTGTACAGCGGGGGCATGGCCAGGTAGACGTACCCGGACTCGACCAGCGGCCGCATGAAGCGGAACAGCAGGGTCAGCAGCAGGGTACGGATGTGCTGTCCGTCGACGTCGGCGTCCGCCATCAGGACGATCTTGTGATAGCGGAGCTTGGACTCGTCGTAGTCCTCCTGGATGCCGCAGCCGAAGGCCGAGATCAGCGCCTGGACCTCGGTGTTCTGCAGCACCTTGTCGATCCGGGCCTTCTCGACGTTCAGGATCTTGCCGCGGATCGGGAGGATCGCCTGGGTGCGCGGGTCGCGGCCCTGCTTGGCCGAGCCGCCTGCGGAGTCACCCTCGACGATGAAGATCTCGCACTCGGCCGGGTCCTTGGACTGGCAGTCGCTCAGCTTGCCGGGCAGCGAGGCGCTCTCCAGCAGGCCCTTGCGGCGGGTCAGGTCGCGGGCCTTGCGGGCGGCCACGCGGGCCGTGGCCGCCTGGATCGACTTGCGGATGATGTCCGCCGCGTCGGTCGGGTTGCGGTCGAGCCAGTCGTTCAGCTGCTCGTGGACGACCTTCTGGACGAAGGTCTTGGCCTCGGTGTTGCCCAGCTTGTCCTTGGTCTGGCCCTCGAACTGCGGCTCGCCCAGCTTGACCGAGATGATCGCGGTCAGACCCTCGCGGATGTCCTCGCCGGAGAGGTTGTCGTCCTTCTCGCGGAGCAGCTTCTTGTCCCGCGCATAGCGGTTGACCAGGCCGGTCAGTGCCGCGCGGAAGCCCTCCTCGTGGGTGCCGCCACCGTGGGTGTGGATGGTGTTGGCGAAGGAGTAGACCCCCTCGGTGTACGAGGAGTTCCACTGCATCGCGATCTCCACCGAGATCGACTTGTCCTTGTCCTCGGACTCGAAGTCGATCACCGTCGGGTGGATCACCTCGCCCTTGCGGGAGTTGAGGTGGGCGACGAAGTCGGCGATGCCGCCGTCGTACTTGTACGTCACCGAGAGCGGCTTGCCGTTCTCGTCGGCGTGCTCCGGGCGCTCGTCCGTCAGCGAGATGGTCAGGCCCTTGTTGAGGAAGGCCATCTCCTGGAAGCGGCGCGAGAGCGTCTCGAAGGAGTAGACGGTGGTCTCGAAGATGTCCGGGTCGGCCCAGAAGGTCACGCTGGTGCCGGTGCGCTCGGTTGCCTCGTGCTTGACCAGCGCGGCGGTCGGAGCGCCCATCTTGTAGTCCTGCGACCAGCGGTAGCCGTCGCGGTGGATGTCGACCGAGAGCCGGGTGGAGAGCGCGTTGACGACCGAGACGCCGACACCGTGCAGACCGCCGGAGACCGCGTACCCGCCGCCGCCGAACTTGCCGCCCGCGTGCAGCACCGTGAGTACGACCTCGACGGCGGGCTTCTCCTGGCCGGGGACGATGTCCACCGGGATACCGCGGCCGTTGTCCACGACCCGTACCGCGCCATCGGCCAGGATGGTCACGTCGATGGTGTCGGCGAATCCGGCCAGCGCCTCGTCGACGGAGTTGTCCACGACCTCGTACACCAGGTGGTGCAGGCCACGCTCGCCCGTCGAGCCGATGTACATACCGGGGCGCTTACGGACGGCGTCGAGGCCCTCCAACACCTGGATGTTGCTACCGGTGTAGGAGCCCTCGGCGGCCTGGTCGGTGGATTCTGGGGTCTGGCTGGAGTTGCCGGAATCGGCCACGAAGCGCCCTCTCTGGCACGGCGCGGGCCGCACCCCACCCGGTTCCTCGGGCAGGTCTGCGACCACGGCGTTTCGACTCGGTTGCTACGAGCAACAGTGTTTGGCTCTTAGTCTACCGGTAGGACTGACAGAGATGGGCGTTTGGCAGCCCCTGAGGGCAGATGTGCCGCCCTGAATCCCCTCTGCACATGTCCCGATACTCGCCAGGGGGGCTCAGAGCGCCTATGCAGGCCGCCAGCGGTTCCGGAAGATCCCCTTCCGTTCACACCGCTGCCGGACACCCGCTCACCCCCAGGTGTCACCCGGGCCCCGGCTGCCCGGCGCCCGCAGCCGACCGTACCCACGGACCGGCGCGTCAGGACCGAGCACCTTGATCACACGGACCGTGCCGTGCCCCAGCTCATGGTTCAGGCGGGCCACCAACTGGCGTGCCAGCAGCCTGAGTTGGGTCGCCCACGCGGTGGAGTCGCACTGCACGGTGAGCACCGCCTCGGCCTCCGCGTACTGCTTGGGCACACAGTGCGCCGCGATGTCGGGACCCACGATCTGCGGCCACCGGCCCATCACCCCGCCCACCGCGGCCGGGGCCTCCCAGCCCCGCTCGGTGATCAGCCGGTTCAGCGCCGCCCCCAGCGGCACCGGGTCGCGGCCGTCCGCGCGCGCACCGCTGCGCAGCCCGTGCCGCTTCGCCTCGCGCTTCTCCCGCACCTGCTCACCGCGCCGACGGGCCTGCTCCTTCGCCGCCCGCAACGCCACCCGGGCCAGATCCACACCGGACGGCTCCTGGGTCCGCGGATCCTGATCGCTCATCGCGGCGGTCTCCTTTCCCCAGGCTGTGGACAGTTGCACGCGGCCCACGCCGACGGTCGCCGAGAGTCGTCCAGCTTACGGGTTGCCGCGACGGTGCGCGGCTCAGGAGTCGAGCCGCGTCACAGCACCGTCTGCCACCGCGAAGCGGGCTCCGGACAGCGCCTTGGGCACGTCCTCCGGGACGGCCGCCGTCACCAGCACCTGCTCGGCGCCGGCGACCAGCTCGGCGAGGCGGTCCCGCCGCCGGGCGTCCAGCTCCGCGAAGACGTCGTCCAGGATCAGTACCGGCTCGCCGCCGTCGCCCTTCAGCAGCTCGTACGAGGCCAGCCGCAGCGCCAGCGCGTACGACCAGGACTCACCGTGGCTGGCGTAGCCCTTGGCGGGCAGCGGGCCCAGCTTCAGGCCGAGCTCGTCGCGGTGCGGACCGACCAGGGTCAGCCCCCTGGCCACCTCCTGCTGCCGGGCCTCCTGAAGAGCCGCCAGCAGCTGCTGCTCGGCCTCCTCGCGGCTGGTCGGCAGGGTGCCCTCGAACGAGCTCCGGTACTCCAGGACGGTCTCCCCACCGCCCGGGGCCAGCTGCTCGTACGCCTGCGCCACCAGCGGCTGGAGCGCGGCGACCAGCTGGATCCTGAAGGCCGTCAACTCGGCCCCGGCCCTGGCCAGATGGCCGTCCCAGACCTCCAGGGTGGAGAGGTCCGCGCCCTTGCCGCCGCCGGAGCGGCGGGCCGCGGCGGCGGTCTTGAGCAGGGCGTTGCGCTGCTTGAGCACCCGCTCGTAGTCCTGCCGGACCCCGGCCAGGCGAGGCGCGCGGGCGGTCAGCAGCTCGTCCAGGAAGCGACGGCGCTCACCCGGATCGCCCTTCACCAGGGCGAGGTCCTCGGGGGCGAACAGCACCGTGCGCAACAGGCCGAGGACGTCGCGCGGGCGGACGTTGTCGGAGCGGTTGATCCGGGCCCGGTTGGCCCGGCCCGGGTTGATCTCCAGCTCGACCAGGGTGGTGCGGCCGTCCCTGACGATGCCGGTACGGACCACCGCCCGCTCGGCGCCGAGCCGGATCAGCGGGGCGTCGGTGGCCACCCGATGGCTGCCCAGGGTGGCGACGTACCCGATGGCCTCGACCAGGTTGGTCTTGCCCTGGCCGTTCGGGCCCACAAAGGCGGTCACGCCCGGATCGAGAGGCACCTCGACCCGGGCGTAGGACCGGAAGTCGGCGAGCGACAGATGCGCGACATGCATGGGTGTGGACTGCGCTCGCCTTCTGGGTTCTGCTGTTCCTCGTACGTCCCGGGTCCAGGGGATCGCTCCCCGAACCCCCGGCCGATCCGGCGTTAGTTCGACTCGACCGCGTGACCACCGAACTGGTTGCGCAGCGCGGCGATCATCTTCATCTGCGGCGAGTCCTCCTGGCGGGAGGCGAAGCGGGCGAAGAGCGAGGCCGTGATCGCGGGCAGCGGCACGGCGTGGTCGATCGCGGCCTCGACGGTCCAGCGGCCCTCACCGGAGTCCGCGGCCCAGCCCTTGAGCTTGGCCAGGTGCTCGTCGTCGTCCAGCGCACGGACGGCCAGGTCGAGCAGCCAGGAACGGATGACCGTGCCCTCCTGCCAGCTGCGGAAGACCTCGCGGACGTCGGTGACCTCGGGTGCCGCCTCCAGCAGCTCCCAGCCCTCGGCGAAGGCCTGCATCATCGCGTACTCGATGCCGTTGTGGACCATCTTGGCGAAGTGGCCGGCGCCGACCCTGCCCGCGTGCACCGAGCCGAACTCGCCCTCGGGCTTCAGCGCGTCGAAGATCGGCTGGACCTTGGCGACGTGCTCGGCGTCGCCGCCGTACATCAGCGCATAGCCGTTCTCCAGGCCCCAGACGCCGCCGGAGACACCGCAGTCCACGAAGCCGATGCCCTTGGCGGCCAGCGTCTCGGCGTGCTTGATGTCGTCGGTCCAGCGCGAGTTGCCGCCGTCCACCACCACGTCGCCGGGGGAGAGCAGCTCGGCCAGCTGGTCGACGGTGTCCTGGGTCGGGCCACCGGCCGGGACCATCACCCACACCACGCGCGGGCCCTGCAGCTTGCTGATCAGCTGCTCAAGGCTGTCGACGTCGGCGAGTTCCGGGTTGCGGTCGTAGCCGATGACGGTGTGGCCGGCGCGGCGGATGCGCTCGCGCATGTTGCCGCCCATCTTGCCGAGACCGATGAGGCCGAGCTCCATGACAACTGTCCTTCACTGTGGTGTGTGCCTGACGGCGGCGCCGTTGCCGCACAGCCCGAGCCTACGCCGGGACACACAGCGCCTCCCCCGGTCGGGGCGGACCAGGGGAGGCTGTGCGGGATTCGGCCGGACGCCGTCCACAGGCTGTGGACCGGCTCGCCGGAAGCCGTCAGCCCGAGAGGCGGACCGGCATGATCAGGTACTGGTACGCCGCGTCCGCCTCGGCGTCGACCGCGGCCTTGCCGCTGAGCAGGGCCGGCTTGGTCGAGGTGGTGAAGCTCAGCTGGGCGTACGCGGAGTCGATGGCCTTGAGGCCCTCCTCCAGGTAGCCGGGGTTGAAGGCGATCGAGATGTCGTCGCCCTCCAGGTCGGCGTCGATCCGCTCGGTGGCCTGGGCGTCGTCGCCGGAGCCGGCCTCCAGGGTGAGCACACCCTGCTCGAAGTTGAGCCGGACCGGGGTGTTGCGCTCGGCGACCAGCGAGACGCGCTTGAGCGCCTCGAGGAAGGGCTGGGTCTGGATCGCCGCGATCGCGTTGAACTCGGTCGGGAACAGGGTGCGGAACTTCGGGAACTCACCCTCCAGCAGGCGGGTGGTCGTCCGGCGCCCGGCGCCCTCGAAGCCGATCAGGCCCTCGCCCGCCCCGCCGGAGGACAGCGCGATGGAGACGCTGTCGCCGCTGCCGAGGGACTTGGCGATGTCCTGCAGGGTCTTGGCGGGGACCAGGGCGACGGCGGAGATGTCCGACTGCTCGGGCTTCCACAGCAGCTCGCGGACCGCGAAGCGGTACCGGTCGGTGGCGGCCAGGGTGATCCGGTCGCCCTCGATCTCGACCCGGACACCGGTGAGCACCGGCAGGGTGTCGTCGCGCCCGGCGGCCACGGCGGCCTGGCTGACGGCGGCGGCGAAGACGTCACCGGGGACGGTGCCGGTGGCGGTCGGCATCTGCGGCAGCGCCGGGTAGTCCTCCACAGACATGCTCGGGAGTGTGAATCGCGAGCTGCCGCAGACCACGCTGACCCGCATGCCGTCGGTGGAGATCTCCACCGGGCGGTTGGGCAGGTTGCGCGAGATGTCGTTCAGCAGGCGGCCGGAGACCAGGACCGTGCCGGCCTCCTCGACGTCGGCGTCGAGCTCGACCCGGGCCGAGACCTCGTAGTCGAACCCGGACAGGGCCAGGCTGCCCTCCTGCGCCGTCAGCAGCAGGCCGGCCAGCACCGGCACCGGCGGCCGCGCCGGGAGGCTGCGGGCAGCCCAGGCCACCGCCTCCGCGAGGACGTCACGCTCCACCCGGAACTTCACCGGTAACCGCCTCCTGGACTCCGCTGTCGCTTGCACTCTTGATCGTCTACTGGCACCTGGCCGCCGGGCCTGAGCCCTCCGGTTTCCAGTTGCCGGAGAACAGTCTGACGTACTCCACCGACAGACGAGGCAATCGGGCCGAGTCAAGTCCGAACAGTTGTCGGTTTCGGAGTATCCACAGATTTCGGCCCGCCCCACTGTTGATCAAGGTCAGAGGTCTATAGGTGTAGTGGTAGTAGTAGGGCCTGTGGATACCGTGGATAACCCCGTTTTCGCAGGTCAAGTGCTGTTTTTTGTCCACAGTCGCTGTGGATGGAACCTGTGGACAACCAGGGCCTACTGTGGACAGCGGAGAGTTATCAACAGGGCACGCTGAGTATCCACAGGTTATCCACAGCACTGTCCCCAGATCATGGACGGGTTATCCACCGGGCGCTGTCAACATCTCGTGACGCCTTTCACACCAGCAGGTGAACAGTTGCCGCACGTTGTCGAACTGTGGATGCACCTGTGGACAACCTGGGGATAACTGCCCCTTCCCTGGGGACAACCGGTGGATAACCCATTCGGCCCTCTGATGGTCCGCCAACTGTCCACAGCCTGTGGATAACTGTTGTGCACAAGTCCCCAGGGGCCTGACCTGCGTCGAAGAGCGTAGCGGTGACGGCCCTGTGGAAGAATTCTGGATAACTCGGGGCTCCCCAGCCTGTGGACGGGGGAAAACCACCCGATCCTGTGGATTACTGCCCTGCGGCCCCGACCCGTTCGAATTGATGGTCAGATGTTCGGCGCGGCAGTCCACCTGGCGAAGCGTCGACTGTGGGAATCCTGCCCCGATCCCGCCGCCGCTACACCTCCATCCACACCCGTCGTCGAGGCCGGCACCGGCCCACCGGGGCCCGGAGCGCCCGCCCGGGGCTCTCACGAGGCCCTGGCGCCCGCCCGGCGGCCGGAAACGACGACGGGGAGCCGGACGCCCTCCGGATCGCTCCAGTGGGCCCGACTCCCCGTCACGTCGCGTGCGCGGCGCGGGTTCAGCTCTTGATGCGGTTGGTCAGCTCCGTGACCTGGTTGTAGATGGAGCGCCGCTCCGCCATCAGCGAGCGGATCTTCCGGTCGGCGTGCATCACGGTGGTGTGGTCCCGGCCGCCGAACTGGGCGCCGATCTTGGGGAGCGACAGGTCGGTGAGCTCGCGGCAGAGGTACATCGCGATCTGACGTGCCGTCACCAGTACACGGCTGCGCGAGGATCCGCAGAGGTCGTCCACGCCCAGACCGAAGTAGGCGGCCGTCTGCTGCATGATGACCTGCGCGGTGATCTCCGGGCCCGCGTCCTCGTCGCCGCCCGGGATCAGGTCCTTGAGGACGATCCCCGCCAACTCCAGGTCCACAGGCGCCCGGTTGAGGTTGGCGAAGGCGGTGACGCGGATCAGCGCGCCTTCCAACTCCCGGATGTTGCGGGTGATCCGGGAGGCGATGAACTCCAACACATCGGCCGGAGCGTTGAGTTGCTCCTGGATCGCCTTCTTGCGCAGGATCGCGATCCGGGTCTCCAGCTCGGGCGGGGTGACGTCGGTGATCAGTCCCCACTCGAAGCGGTTGCGCAGCCGGTCCTCCAGGGTGATCAGCTGCTTGGGTGGCCGGTCGGAGGAGAGGACGATCTGCTTGTTGGCGTTGTGCAGGGTGTTGAAGGTGTGGAAGAACTCCTCCTGCGTGGACTCCTTGCTCGCCAGGAACTGGACGTCGTCCACGAGCAGGATGTCCATGTCCCGGTACCGCTTGCGGAACGCGTCCGCCTTGCCGTCCCGGATCGAGTTGATGAACTCGTTGGTGAACTCCTCCGAGCTCACGTAGCGCACCCGGGTCCCCGGGAAGAGGCTGCGCGAGTAGTGCCCGATGGCATGCAGCAGGTGGGTCTTGCCGAGCCCGGACTCGCCGTAGATGAACAGCGGGTTGTACGCCTTGGCCGGGGCCTCGGCGACCGCCACCGCCGCCGCGTGCGCGAAGCGGTTGCTGGCGCCGATCACGAAGGTGTCGAACAGGTACTTGGGATTCAGCCGGGCCGCGGGCTCGTCCTTGCGCGAGCCGCCGGCCGGGGGAGCGCCGGGCGGCGCGGGCACACCCGGGCTCGGGGTGCGCTCGGGCACCTGGCCGCCGGTGGTGGGAGGTTGCCCCGGCTGCGGCCGGGTGTCCGGCAGCAGTGCGTCCCGGTCGGTCTGGACAGCGGGCGGCCGCTGGGGGAGCGGCGGAGTGCGCCGGGCGCCGGCCGAGGGACGCGGGCGGTCGCCGGGGCCGGTTCCGTACGCGCCGCCGAACAGGTCGCCCTGCGCGACGGTGGCGGAGTCCCGGCCTTCGCCGCGCCGCTCGGTCTCCTGGCCCCCGTAGCCGCCCTCCCAGCCGGGGCGCTGCTCGGCGGCGCCCGACCACTCGCTCTGCTCGCCGCCGTAGGGGGCGGGACGCTGGTCGTAACCGGCCGTGTCGTAGCGGCCGCTGCGCTCGTAGCCCTGCGGGGCCTCGGCGGTCTGGGACTCGTACGGGCGGGCGTAGTCGGGGGAGGGGTAGTTCTCGGTCCTGGGCCAGCGGCCGGTCTCGGACTCCGGCTCGGCGTAGGGCTGCTGCCAGTCCTGGGGCCCGGCGGACGGGCCCGGCTGGGGGCTCTGCGGCTGGGCAGGAGCGGACTCGGGCTCGGCGGGAGCCGGGCTGGCGGCCGGTGGGACGGCGTTGGCGTCGACCATCACGGCGATCCGCACGGGGCGGGCGAACTCGCGGCTGAGTTCCTCCGTCAGCGGCGGCAGCAGCCGGCCTTCGAGCACCTGCTTGGCCCGCTCGTTCGGTGCGGCCAGCAGGGCGGTGTCGTGCATCATCCACATCGGCTGGGTGCGGCGCAGCCACATCTTGTCGCTGTCCCCGACGCCTGAGTCGTTGACCAGCCGCTCGACGACTCTCGCCCAGACCACGACGAGATCGCTGTTGACATCAGCCACTGGTGCACGCTTTCTCGTTCCCCGATGCGGGGGTGTCAAGGGACTTCGGGTGCCGGTCCGATCCGATGAACAAACCCGACAAGTCCTGCAACGGTAGTCAGCCGACTGGGCTGATTCAAGTTGTTGTCCACAGGCTGTGGGTGAACGTACTCGTGGTGCGCGGGCGGGCGCGCGGCGTCGCCGGATGCCCGGTGCCGCCGGTCCGGTCACCATGATCGGCGGAGTCCGAGGGGGCTTGCGATGCTCTGCTCCGGATGGCCGGTTTGACCCTCCGCCCTCGTGCCGCGTACCGTAACCAGGTCGAGTTGTCGATGGCCGCTGCCGCATGTCCGCGGGTCCTCCCGCTTCCATAAGGCGCGCAGCACGGGCGCCGTGGATTGTCGCAACCCCAGCCGACCTGGGCCGTTGCGGCCGGATTTCTCACCAGGAGAGATCGCGCGGACGCACGGTGACGGCCAAGCGACGTCCCGTCGCCCTACGATTCACCTCAGGAGCCCCCGAGTGAGCAAGCGCACCTTCCAGCCGAACAACCGTCGTCGCGCCAAGACCCACGGCTTCCGGCTGCGTATGCGTACCCGCGCCGGCCGCGCCATCCTGGCCGCCCGCCGTGGCAAGGGCCGCACCAGCCTGTCCGCCTGATCCGCAGCAAGGGTCTGCAGTGCTGCCCTCCGAGAATCGGCTGCGGCGGCGCCAGGACTTCGCGACCGCAGTGAAACGCGGTCGCCGGGCCGGTCGGCCCCTTCTGGTCGTCCATCTCAACAGAGACGGGGCGGCCGGGGGGCAGACCGACCGGAACAGCGACTCCCACCCGCACGTCGCCGAGGGGCTTCCTTCGGCGCGTGCGGGTTTCGTCGTGAGCAAGGCCGTCGGTCCCGCAGTGGTGCGCAATCTGGTGAAGCGTCGACTGCGTCATCTGGTCCGCGACCGTCTGTCCAGGTTCCCCGCAGGTAGCCTGATAGTGGTACGGGCACTGCCCGCGGCCGGGACGGCCTCGTACCTGGACCTGGAGCACGACCTGGACGCGGCGTTGCGGCGACTGCTCCGGGCCGATCCGCCGGCCGATGCCGTGCCGACAGGAGCAGGGCGATGAAGTACCTGCTGATGGGGTTGATCAGGCTCTACCAGTGGACGATCAGTCCACTGCTCGGCCCGGTCTGCCGGTACTACCCCTCGTGTTCGCACTACGGGTACGAAGCGGTGCGGGTGCACGGCGCGGTCAAGGGCAGTGGCCTGACCGCGTGGCGCATCCTGCGCTGCAACCCATGGTCACCCGGCGGGGTCGATCATGTACCGCCACGCAAGCACCCGGTCTGGCACCGTCGGTTGCGCGATCTGCTGAGCCCGAAGAGCGGGACCGCCAGGCCTGAGCCGGTGGCCAAGCCCGATGTCCAAGGAGTCTGACCGGTGACCTGGTCCTTCCTCAAACCTCTGTACTACGCGGTGTCCTGGATTATCGTCCAGTTCCACTCGCTGTACAGCCACGTCTTCGACCCCAACGGCGGGTGGGCGTGGGGCCTGTCGATCGCCTCCATGGTGGTCGTGATCCGTATCTGCCTGATCCCGCTCTTCGTGAAGCAGATCAAGTCGACTCGGGCCATGCAGGCCATCCAGCCGAAGATGAAGGCCATCCAGGAGCGCTACAAGAACGACAAGCAGCGCCAGTCCGAAGAGATGATGAAGCTCTACAAGGAGGCGGGTACCAACCCCTTCTCGAGCTGCCTTCCGATCCTCGTGCAGGCGCCGTTCTTCACCGCCCTCTACGGAGTGCTGGCCTCGGTCGCCAACGGCAAGACGATCGGTGTCATCAACCCCACCCTGCTGGCCAGTGCCAAGCAGGCGCACATCTTCGGCGCTCCGCTGTCGGCCAAGTTCGTCGGCTCCGACACGCTGAACGTGCAGATCGTCACCGCGGTCATGATCGTCCTGATGTCGCTGTCGCAGTTCGTCACCCAGCGCCAGCTGATGACCAAGAACGTCGACCTGACGGTCAAGACGCCGTTCATGCAGCAGCAGAAGATGCTGATGTACGTCTTCCCGCTGATGTTCGCCGTGATGGGCATCAACTTCCCGGTCGGCGTGCTGGTCTACTGGCTGACCACCAACGTCTGGTCCATGGGCCAGCAGCTGATCGTCATCCGCAACAACCCGACGCCGGGCAGCAAGGCGTTCCAGGAGCGCCAGGACCGCCTCAAGAAGGCCGGGCGCCTCAACCCGGACGGCTCGGTGAAGAGGGCCGGCGTGCTGGCGCTGTTCACCGGCGGGGCCGGCAAGGGCACGGCCTCGGCCGAGGAGGCCGTCGAGGACGCGGTGCAGGTGCGTCGCCAGCAGCCGCGCAAGCAGAGCAAGGCGCAGCGCCAGCAGACCGGCGCGCAGCAGCCGGGCGGCACTGTGCAGACGAGCCTGACCAAGGAGCCGGAGGCCCAGGACGAGTCCTCGGCCGGGCCCGCTGCCGTCGAGTCCGCGGAGCCTGCCGAGTCCGCTGCGGCCAAGTCGACACCGGCCAAGGCGAGCGCCGGCAAGCCGGGTGCGGCCAAGCAGGGGACGCGTCAGCAGCCGAAGCGGGGCGGGCAGGGCGGCCAGCGGCCGAGGAAGAAGTCCTGACGGCCCCACGACATCGGACCCGGCCCAAGATCTTCGTTTCTCGGCCCCACCCGAGGGCCCATTCCTGAAGGAGTCCATCAGTGACGGAAGGCACCACCTCCGCTGTCGCGGCCGAGGCTGCGACCGACGAGGGCGCCGCTGACAGCCTCGTCGCCCGCCTGGAGCAGGAGGGTGACATCGCGGCCGACTACCTGGAGGGTCTGCTCGACATCGCGGACCTCGACGGCGACATCGACATGGATGTGGAGGGCGACCGCGCTCTGGTGTCCATCGTCAGTGACGGCAGCGACCGCTCTCTGCAGCGTCTGGTCGGCCATGACGGCGAGGTGCTGGAGGCTCTGCAGGAGCTGACCCGGCTGGCCGTGCACCGGGAGACCGGTGAGCGCAGCCGCCTCATGCTGGACATTGCCGGTTACCGGGCGCGCAAGCGGGCCGAGCTGGCGACGCTGGGCAGCAAGGCGGCCGAGCAGGTCAAGAGCTCGGGCGAGAAGGTCAAGCTCCGTCCGATGACCCCGTTCGAGCGCAAGGTCGTCCACGACGCGGTGGCCGCAGCGGGGCTGCGCAGCGAGTCGGAGGGCGAGGAGCCCCAGCGCTGCGTCGTCGTGCTGCCGGGCTGACGTTCGGAGACGGTTTGTCGACCGACCCCGTCCGCCTCGTGCGGGCGGGGTCGTCGTCCCTCTGAGGGGTCTCCTTCCGGGACTTCTCGAGAGCCGTCCGTTCGGGGCGGCAGATGCACGAGGGCAGGTGCGTCGTGTCTTACGTGGGCCGCGTTTCACGCGCTGTGTTTCACGTGAAACAAGGCCCACATGGAACAGTGGTGGAGTGCGGGTCGGTGGAGACGTGAGCGGAGAGGCTGAGATGGAGACGGACGGTGTGGCTGCCGAGGGCACCCCGGCGGAGGACGGCCAGGAGGGCAGGCAGGAGCTCCCGGAGGCGCCGGCCGTGGCGCGGGAGATCTTCGGCGAGCGGTTCCCGATGGCTGTGCGCTACACCGAGCTGCTGGCGACGGCCGGTGTGCAGCGCGGGCTGATCGGTCCGCGTGAGGTCCCGCGGCTCTGGGACCGCCATGTGCTCAACTGCGCCGTGCTGGCCGAGCTGCTGCCCGCCGGGGCCTCGCTCTGCGATGTCGGCTCGGGTGCCGGGCTGCCGGGTATCCCGGTGGCGATGGCCAGGCCCGATGTCTCCGTGACGCTGCTGGAGCCGCTGCTGCGGCGGACCACCTTCCTGGAAGAGGTGGTGCGGGAGCTCGGCCTGACCAATGTGACGGTGCTGCGCGGTCGCGCGGAGGAGATGGTCGGCAAGCTCTCGGTGGACATCGTCACCGCGCGTGCGGTGGCTCCGCTGGACCGCCTCGCCGGATGGGGCATGCCGCTGCTGCGTCCGTACGGGCAGATGCTGGCGCTCAAGGGCGACACCGCCGAGCAGGAGCTGGCGGACTCGCGCTCCGCGCTGACCAGGCTCGGTGCGGTGAAGTGGTCGGTCATCTCGGTGGGCGAGGGCACCCTGGAGACCTCGACCCGAGTGGTGCGGGTGGAGGCGGGGGAGAGCCCCGGCGGGGTCAAGGCGGCGACCCGGCGGGCGAAGGCGGCACGGGCCGGGCGGTCCGGAAAGGCCGGGGACGCTCCGCGCGGTGTGGGGCGTCGGCGACGCTGACCCCGGAGTTGTCGCGACAGCCGCTCCGCTCGTACGGAGAGTCTTTCGTTGGTGTGCACGGAGCGGGTGGCCCCTGGGGCCACCCGCTCTGCTGCTTCCGGGTGCCCTGAGGCGTGCTCGTGCTGGTGATCGGAGTGTCGCACCGTCAGATTTCCGACATTGCGGGCATGGTGTTTCACGTGAAACGTCGCTCCCTGCTTTCTGGAATCCTCGGTCGCAGCCGGGCGGCGACTGTTGCCGCTCCGGTTTCACGTGAAACACTGACCCCCATGCAGGACTCGGAGACCATCGACCAGATCGGCGATGACACGCCTATCGCGCGTGCAGCCCAGGCCGCAGTGCGGGCTGCTGGGCGGGCCGGCGAAGGGCTGCCAAGGCCAGCTGCGACACGCGTGATCGTGGTGGCCAACCAGAAGGGCGGGGTGGGGAAGACCACTACCACCGTCAATCTGGCCGCCTCGCTGGCACTGCACGGACTGCGCGTCCTGGTCGTCGACCTCGACCCGCAGGGCAACGCCTCCACGGCGCTGGGCATCGACCACCACGCCGAGGTGCCCTCGATCTACGACGTCCTGGTGGAGGGCAAGCCGCTCGCCGACGTGGTCCAGCCGGTGGTGGATGTCGAGGGGCTGTTCTGTGTCCCGGCGACCATCGACCTGGCCGGTGCCGAGATCGAACTGGTCTCGCTGGTGGCCAGGGAGAGCAGGCTGCAGCGCGCGATCGCCGCCTACGAGCAGCCGTTGGACTACATCCTGATCGACTGTCCGCCCTCGCTCGGGCTGCTGACGGTCAACGCGCTGGTGGCGGGGCAGGAGGTGCTGATCCCGATCCAGTGCGAGTACTACGCGCTGGAGGGGCTCGGTCAGCTGCTGCGCAACGTCGAGCTGGTCCGGGCACACCTCAACCCGACGCTGCACGTCTCCACCATCCTGCTCACCATGTACGACGCCCGCACCCGGTTGGCGGCCCAGGTGGCGGAGGAGGTCAGGACGCACTTCCAGCAGGAGGTGCTGCCGACGGCGATCCCCCGCTCGGTCCGGGTCTCCGAGGCGCCGAGTTACGGGCAGACCGTGCTCACCTACGACCCGGGTTCGAGCGGGGCGCTGTCCTACCTGGAGGCGGCGCGTGAGCTGGCTCTCCGGGCTGTCACAGCGGCGGAGAACGGCTCGGTCGGGCAGCAGCGGAGCGCGAGCGAACCGGTGGCTGCTCCGATGGCACAGCACAGCACGATGGAGGACAACCGGTGAGTGGTGGGCGCAGGGGGCTGGGACGAGGGCTCGGGGCACTGATCCCGGCGGCGCCACCGGCTACGGGGCCGGTCGCCCCTCCCGCCGACGGTTCGCCCGCTCAGCCGACGGCTGTGACGGTGGTCCCGGCCCGGACGGGCGGCGCGGCTGGGGTGGTGGCCCCCGGCGCGGTCTCACCGGCGGCCGTTCCGGTGCTGCCGACCGGTCGCGGCACGGCGGCGGCGAAGGCCGCGGCCGGTAGCGTAAGGGAGCAGGCCGGGCTGCCGCAGCGCAGCGTGCTGGAGTCGGTGCTGAGCGAGGCCGTGGACGGGGCGGGGCTGGGCGGGGCGGGGCTTGCCCCGGTCTCCGGGGCCAGGTTCGCCGAGCTTCCGTTGGATGCGATCCGTCCGAACCCGCGTCAGCCGCGTGAGGTCTTCGACGAGGACAAGCTGGCCGAGCTGGTCGCCTCCATCAAGGAGGTGGGCCTGCTGCAGCCGGTGGTGGTCCGTCAGGCCGAGGCCGGCCAGTACGAGCTGATCATGGGGGAGCGGCGCCTGCGGGCGTCCCGTCAGGCAGGGCTGGAGCTGATCCCGGCGATCGTCCGGGCCACCGAGGACGACCAGCTGCTGCTGGACGCGCTGCTGGAGAACCTGCACCGGGCGGAGCTCAACCCGCTCGAAGAGGCCGCCGCCTACGACCAGCTGCTGCGCGACTTCGCCTGCACTCATGACGAGCTCGCCGACCGGATCGGCCGCTCGCGTTCGCACGTCTCCAATACGCTGCGGTTGCTGAAGCTCTCTCCGGCCGTCCAGTCCCGGGTGGCCGCAGGTGTACTGACGGCAGGTCACGCCAGGGCGCTGCTGGGGGTTTCGGACAGCGAGCGGCAGGACCAGCTGGCGCGGCGGATCGTCGCGGAGGGGCTCTCGGTGCGTACCACCGAGGAGATCGTCGCGGTGATGGACCGGGAGGAGAAGCCGCAGCGTTCGACGGGACCCAAGGCGGGGAAGCTGTTCTCGCCGGCCTTCGACGAGCTGTCCGAGCGGCTCTCGGACCGTTTCGAGACCCGGGTGAAGGTCGAGGTCTCGCAGCGGAACGGGAAGCTGGGCAAGGGCAAGGTGGTGTTGGAGTTCGGCTCGGTGGAGGACCTCAACCGGATCCTCGACAGTCTGGCGCCGGGCGAGGACGGCCTGCGGCTGTCGTAGCGCCGAGCTGTCCCGGGCGCACATCGGTTCCTCGGCAAGTGGGTGCATGTTTCACGTGAAACGTGCACCCGCTTCGTTTCTGGAGGAAGCTCTCAGATGTGATGTCCGATGTGATGTCCGCTCTCGGGGTAGATCTCGGAGCGGACCTCGGGGTGGATCTCGGGGCGGATGAGGAGGTGTGGGCGTGGGACGGAGGATCGCTCCGCTGACGCTGGACAACCTGGCGGATCTCCCGACGACCTGCCGGTCCTGCGTGTTCTGGGAGCTGGACCCGGTCAGTGCGAAGGCTGCCGTGGAGTCCGGTAAACCGGAGCTGGAGAAGGAGAGCTGGATCTCGGCCGTCCTGCTGGAGTGGGGCTCCTGTGGCCGGATCGTCTATGTGGACGAGATCCCGGCGGGCTTCGTGCTGTACGCGCCGCCCGCCTATGTGCCGCGCTCACTGGCCTTCCCGACCAGCCCGGTCTCGCCGGACGCCGTCCAGCTGATGATCAGTCGGGTGCTGCCCGGATACCAGCGGCAGGGGCTCGGCCGGGTGCTGGTGCAGGCGGTGGCCAAGGATCTGGTCGGGCGGGGGTTCAAGGCGATCGAGGCGTTCGGTGCGGTCGGCCGGGAGATCCCGAGCTGTGTGCTGCCCGCCGAGCATCTGCTGGCGGTGGGATTCAAGACGGTACGGCCGCACCACCGCTACCCCAGGCTGCGGTTGGAGGCGCGGACCACACTCTCCTGGAAGGGGGACGTGGAGGTCGCCCTGGAGCGGTTGTTGGGCGGGGCTCGGAAGGAGCCGGCCCTGCGGCCGTTCTGACCGGGGGAGAGGCGGTCGCTGGAAACGGCCGAGGGCGGGCCACCGGAACTCCGGTGGCCCGCCCTCGATGCGCCGGTACGGGCGAGACTCAGCTGCCTGCTGCTAGATGAAGGCGGCCAGCTCGCGGAGCAGCGCGGCCTTCGGGCGGGCGCCGGTGATGGTCTTCACCAGCTCGCCGTTCTGGTAGACGTTGAGCGTCGGGATGGAGATCACGTTGTACGCGGTCGCGGTCTCCGAGTTGTTGTCGACGTCCAGCTTGGCGATGGTGAGCTTGTCGCCGTGCTCGGCCGCGATCTCCTCCAGGATGGGGGCGACCTGGCGGCACGGGCCGCACCAGGTGGCCCAGAAGTCGACCAGGACGGGCTTGTCGCTCTTGAGGACCTCGGCGTCGAAGGTCGCGTCGGTCACGGTGATGGTGGCGCCGGCCACGGGAACTCCTCTGGGTCACGGACGAGATGGTGCTTCGGCCCGGATGATCCGGTCGGCACCCTTGGGGTGGATAACAACCTGCACGGCTGTTCTGTTTCGGCAAGGGCCTCGGCCGGTCGGGGAGACCTCGTTCCACGAGAGGGTTCACGTGAAACATGCGGTACTTCCCGACGGTGAGACCCGCACCGGGTGGGACTTCGGTCAGACCGAGACGGTAGCGGCCTGGGTCTCCAGGTCGGCCAGCGAGGCCAGGAAGCGCTCGGCGTCCAGGGCGGCGGAGCAACCGGTGCCGGCTGCGGTGATGGCCTGGCGGTAGGTGTGGTCGACCACATCGCCGGCCGCGAAGACGCCGGGGATGTTGGTGCGGGTGGAGGGGGCATCGACCTTGAGGTAGCCCTCGGCGTCGAGGTCGAGCTGACCCTTGAAGAGCTCGGTGCGCGGGTCGTGGCCGATCGCGATGAACAGGCCGGTGACCGGCAGCTCGCGAGTCTCGCCGGTGGTGGTGTCGCGCAGGGTGAGGCCGGTCAGCTTCGGGTCGCCGTGGATGGCCTCGACCGCGCTGTCCCAGGCAAAGGTGATCTTCTCGTCGGCGAAGGCACGCTCCTGCATCGCCTTGGAGGCGCGCAGGGTGTCGCGGCGGTGGACGACCGTGACGCTGCGGGCGAAGCGGGAGAGGAAGGTCGCCTCCTCCAGTGCGGTGTCGCCGCCGCCGACCACGGCGATGTCCTGGTCGCGGAAGAAGAAGCCGTCGCAGGTGGCGCACCAGGAGACACCCCGACCGGAGAGTGCGTCCTCGCGGGGCAGAGCGAGCTTGCGGTGCTGCGAACCGGTGGTGACGATCACGGCGCGGGCCCGGTGGATGTTGCCCTCGGAGTCGGTGACGGTCTTGATGTCACCGGTGAGGTCGACCGAGACGATGTCGTCCGGGACCAGCTCCGCGCCGAACTTCTCGGCCTGCGCCCGCATGTTGTCCATCAGCTCCGGACCCATGACGCCGTCACGGAAGCCGGGGAAGTTCTCGACCTCGGTGGTGTTCATGAGCGCACCGCCGGCGGTGACGGCACCCTCGAAGACCAGCGGCCTGAGGGAGGCTCGGGCGGTGTAGAGCGCGGCGGTGTACCCGGCGGGGCCGGAACCGATGATGATCACGTTACGGACGTCGTCGCTCACTGCATCTCCTGGTTCGCATCGCGACCCGCGCATTAGCGGGGAGGGCGGTCCTGCTCCGCCGCCCGGGACAACGATTCACCAGTGTCGCTCATTCCCAGGGGTCCGCGCAGCAGGCGCCCGAGGAATGGGCGTTGCGTGCCCACGCAGTGGCGGGGATTCACCGCCCCGGCGACCGCAGTTGGCGCGGTCGGCGGTTCGGGGAACGGCACGGACGGCTGCGGGACTGCGGTTCGGTCTGCGGCCCGGTCAGTGGCCGGTCAGTGACTCGGCCGATGGCTCATCCGGCGGGCAGGACGCGGTGCAGCAGGACGGTGGCGCCCGGGCAGGAGGGTGTGACGAGGTACACGTCGAGGCTGCCGGGCCGGTCGGGGAGCGGGTACACCAGGGCGGTCACCTCGGCCGAGCCGTAGCGGCCGTGGCTGACGGCCAGTGGCGTGTCGGTGGAGTGCCCGGTGGCGGAGGAGAGACAGTCGGGGACGGCGGCGGGCAGCCTGCCGCTGAGCTCGGGTGTGTTGGCACCCTCCGGCTGCGCGGCCGCCGAGGGTGCCTTGGGAGTTGCCTGTGCCGCCATCAGCTGGTGGACCTGATCGGCGAGTTGATCGTCCTGGAAGACCGGGATGCCTGGCGCGACGGCAGGGTGCTGCCGATCGGCGGCCTGGTGGGTGGCCGCTGCGGAGGCGCCGTCGGCACGGCCGGTCTGCTGGTTCTGCTGTACGAGCAGGCCGCCGAGACCGAGTACGGCGATGACGGCGGCGGCACCCAGCAGGAGCCGGCCCCGGCGCCGCCGACCGGATCGGCCCGGGCCCGCTCCCGGGGCGGCGGGTGCGTCGGGCCCGGTACCGCTCGCGGGACGCCTCGGCGGCGCTGAGAGGCTCCGGGCGGCGGCGGGAGCGCTTCTGGACGGTGCGGGAGGACCGGAAAGCTCCTCGGACTGTGTCACTCGCGGTGTCGGAGTCCGAAGGCCCGCCGCCTCCGCGGCCAGGGCCGCGTCGATGCGTTCGGCGACATCGGCGGGCAGCGGCGGTGCCTCGGCGGCGCCGAGCAGATCCCGGACCTCGGCGAGGGCCGAGTAGGTCTCGGCGCAGTCCGGGCAGTCGGCGAGGTGCCGCTGGAGGGCCGGCACCTCGTCCGGCGCGACGAGGTCCTCGGCGAGGTCGGCGAGCAGGTCGATGTCGGGGTGGGGGTCCGCGCCTTCGGCAGCGGTCCAGGAGGGGGTACGAGACGTCATCGCGAGGTCACATCTCCTTCCAGGACCTGGTCGGGGAGCCGGGGGCTCTCTCCTGTGACGGAGCCGGGGGCGGGTGGGTTCCCGGACGTGCGTGGCGCTGTTTCACGTGAAACGGCCGCGCCGGGCGCAGCTGCGTGCGAGGGGGCCGGAGGGGCACCGGCCGGGCCGGTCCCCGGCGCTCCGGTCCCGTGCGAGACAGGTGCGTGGGGCGCAGGCGCGTGGGGAGCAGCAGCCTGCGGCGGCGCCGGGTGCCCGGTGGTGGTGGGCGCCACCGCCTTGGGCGCGGCCGTTCGCAGATGCCGGACGAGCGGCAGCAGTCTGGCCCGGCCACGGGCGCAGCGGCTCTTGACCGTGCCCACCGGCACCCCGAGGAGTTCGGCGGCCTCGGCGACGCTGTAGCCCTGCATGTCCACCAGGACGAGGGCGGCGCGCTGCTCGAGGGGGAGGGTCGCCAGCGAGGCGGTGACCTCGCGCTGGAGCTCGGCGCGGACGACCACGGCGTCGGCCGGCTCGGCGCTGCCGAGCAGCGTGTCCAGCTGCTGCGGCTCCTCGTCCAGCGAACCGGCCCGTCGGCTGGCGGCGCGGCGGGCCCGGTCCAGACAGGCGTTGACCACGATCCGGTGCAGCCAGGTGGTGACGGCCGACCGCCCCTGGAAGGTGTGTGCGGCGCGGAAGGCGGAGACCAGGGCGTCCTGGAGGGCGTCGGCGGCCTCCTCGCGGTCGCCGAGGGTGCGCAGTGCGACGGCCCAGAGCCGGTCCCGGTGGCGGTGGACGAGGGTCCCGAAGGCCCCCGGGTCACCGGCGCAGTGGCGCGCCAGCAACTCGGTGTCGGAGGGCTCCTCGCTCATGCCTGCCCCCTCTGACTGATTCGGTTGCCCGGCCCCGTCCGACCCCGTCCGACTTCGTGGCCTGGTGCACGGAGCCGTGGACGTCAGCCGGTGACGTTGATCTCGGCGATCTGGCCCCGGTACTGGTCCCCATCCTTGGGGATGCTGGTCAGCCAGATCAAGAGGTATCGGGCGGTCAGCGGCTGCTGGGGCCTGAGGTCGACCTCGCTGCCCGAGGCGCTGATGAGCGCCGCGCCGAAGAGGTCGAAGCCGCTCTTGGTCGCCGACGGGGTGTCGCTGGTGTCCTTCGGAGCGGCCCGCAGCTCGGCCGTGGTGTCGCCGCCGGCGAACTTGACGTGCACCGAGGTGACCTTCTGGGCCGAACCAAGATCGATCATCAGACCGGTGCCCGGCTTGAGGCTGGGGAAGTTGGCGTTGTAGCTGGAGGTCGACCAGGTGGTGGCGGGGTTGTTGTCGATGGCGTTGCCCGCCGTTTCCTCGTGTTCCGGGCCGGTGCCGAAGACGTTGAACTGGTAGGCGTTCTTGATGGTGATCGGGTTGCCGGAGCTGACCACGGGCGGGGCCGAGGGGCTCTGGCCGGCCTTCGGCGAGGTCGTGACCGATCCCTTGTCACCGGTGTCGGTGGTGCTGTTCAGCGAGCTCACGAGCTGCCAGGACGCCACGCCGATGGCGGCGAGCGCGACCAGTGAGGCGGTCCACTTGACGAGCGTGCGCATCCGGCTCCGCCGCGCCGGGGGCGGGGCGTGCCGGACCGCGTGCTGGTGACCACCCGGCGGCTGCCCGACGGGGGGCTGTCCTGGGCGGCCCTGGCCGCCGTTCGGCTGAGCCGGACGCGGGGCGTTGTAGCGGGGCGGGGTGAAGGCGGGTGGCGCCGGCGGCTCCGGCTGGCGGATCTTCGGCGTCAGCGCGACCGCCTTGGCCAGCTGCTCGGGGCTGGTGATCGGCTCCAGGCTGTGCGGCAGCTGCTCGCAGAGCGCCCGTGCGGCGAGCTCGGAGAGCCCCTTGTGGACGCCCGCCTTGACCTGGTCCGGCGGTACGCAGCCGAGGCCCTTGGGAAGCCCCTGGAGGTCGTAGCGGTCCTCGGGGTAGGGCCAGCGGTGGGTCAGCGCGGCGTACAGCAGGGCGCCGATGGAACGGGTGTCGGTGAGCTCGGAGTCCTCGGCCGACAGACCGCGCAGGGCGGCGTCCACGGCGATGCCGTTGATCCGGTACTGGCCGCTCTCGGTGCGCAGGACGCACCTGGGGGTGAGACGCAGATGGGCCTGGCCGCGCCGGTGGGCGGCGGCGATGGCGTCGGTGACCTGACGGACCATCTGGTACGCGTCGTACGGCTCCATCGGGCCGGCGGCGAGCAGCTGGGCGAGGTCGGTGGCGTCGGGGAGCCACTCGCGGATGACGTAGACCAGCTCGCCCTCCTGCACCGCGTCCAGGACCTGGACGAAGCGCGGGTCGCCGAGCAGGGCGGCGGACTTGGCGGCGGCGAGGACGTCCTTGGCCCGCTGGTGCCCGGCGGCGAGCAGATGGACGCCGACGGCGCGGCGGAGCTTCTCGTCGACGGCGCGCCAGCTGCTGAAGGCCGCGCTCTGGCCGATGCACTCCTCCAGCCGGTAGCGGTCGGCGATCTTGTCGCCGCTGTGCCGGAGCGGGGCGGGGAGGGTGCTGGGAAGTGATCCGTTGCCGGCGTCCGAGACCGCAGGGGACTTCGCCGCGGCAGCCGGCCCGGGGGCGGGCTCGGCAGACTTGGCCGGTGCGCTGGTCTCCGCCGGTGCGGCGGTCTTCTTCGGCGCGGCGGTCATCTGCTCGGCGGACTGCTTCGCGGCGGCCGCCAGCGCGGCGGCTCCGGCCGCCAGTTCGGCGGCGATCTCGGCGGACGAGAGCGGGGCGGTGGGTTCGGCGGCCTCCGCCACGGACTCCTTGGTGCCCTTGGTGCCCTTGCCCTTGGTGCCCTTTGCGCTCTCGGATCCCTTGGCGGCCTTGCGTACCGGAGCATCCACCGAGGCCGCCGGAGTGTCGTCCGGAGCGTCTCCCGACTGCTCGTCCGGCGTGTCGCCCGGGATGTCTCCGAGTGCCATGGCCAGTGCCGCCTCGTCCGCCACGGACGTGTCGACGACTGCCTTGGTGCCATCAGCCACCGTGGTCCTGCCTCCCCTTGTAGCGCCCGGTTCACGTCCCCGGAAAGTCGGCCGCCCGGCCCGGCCCGTCGGGGCTGAGTGGTGCCAGGACAATTGTGCCCACTCATCCTCCCCGGTACGACCGCTGAGGGGGCCCGGTGGTTGCCCATCGCCGTACGGAAAGGCATTCTGGCCCGGCGGTGAGCACGACGGTTGACGTCAGGTCAGCGTCCGAGCCGGCTCCGCACCATACCGGCCATCGCGTTGAGCTCTTCGATCCGCATCCGTTTGGCGACCACCGCGAAGACCGCCAGCTGGGCGCTGCCGGCCACCGCCAGGGTGACGACGCTGCCCAGCCAGCCGCCCGTCAGGCCGTGGAGCAGCAGGCTGAGCGCGAGCCCGACGGCAGCGGCCGGTACCGAGGCGATGGCGAGGCGGACGTAGGTCTTGGCGATCCGCGGGGTGTCCAGGCCGCCGATCCTGGCCTTGAGCTTTGGCACCGCCACGGCCACACCCACCGCGTACGAGGCGCCGTAGCCGAGTGCCATACCGGTGACCGCCAGCTGGGCGGGCAGCAGCAGATAGCAGAGCACCGCCGTACCGGCCTGGCAGCCGGCGACCCAGACGGTGTTGGAGAACGGCGTGCGGGTGTCCTCGTACGCGTAGAAGCCGCGCAGCAGCACGTACTGGACGGAGTAGGGGATCAGGCCGAGCGCGAAGGCGGAGAGCATGAAGCCGACTGCGGTGGTGCCGTGGGCGACCGAGCCCCCGTTGCCGAGGCCGTAGATGGTGCCGCCGATCACCGGGCCGAGGGCCAGGAAGAGGAAGGCGGCGGGGACGATGGCCACCGCCGAGGTGCGCAGCCCGTACGAGAGGTCGTCGCGGACGGCGCCGGGGTCGTGGTCGGCGGCGGAGCGGGAGAGCCGGGGGAGGACGGCACTCATCACCGAAACGGTGATCACGGCCATCGGCAGCTGCCAGATCAGCAGGGCGTTGGAGTACGCGGCCAGTCCGACGCCCAGGTAGCCCTTGGATTCGGCGGCGCGTCCCGCGGCGGTGGCGAGCTGGGTGACGACCAGGTAGCCGGCCTGGTTGGCGAGGACGAAGAGGAAGGTCCACTTGGCCAGCCGGGCGGCCTTGCCGAGGCCCTGGCCGCGCCAGTCGAACCGGGGCCTGAAGCGGAAGCCCGAGGCCCGCAGGTAAGGGATCATCGCCAGGGCCTGGACGGCCAGGCCGAGCAGTGTCCCGAGGCCGAGCAGCCGGATGCCCTCGGGGGTGACGCTCGACGGCGTGACCTCGCTGTGCTCGAAGGTGCCGAAGACCCAGATGTACATCCCGAAGGTGAAGATCACCACGATGTTGTTGAGGACCGGGGTCCACATCATCGCGCCGAAGCGGCCGCGGGCGTTGAGGATCTGCCCCATCACCACGTGGATGCCCATGAAGAAGATGGTCGGCAGGCAGTAGCGGGCCAGGGCGACCGTGGTGTCGGCGCTGGAGTGGTCCTGCATCAGCGAGTGCGAGATCAGCTGGACCAGCAGCGGGGCGCCGACCACGGCCACGAAGGCGACCCCGGCCAGACCGGTCATCACCAGGGTGAGCAGGCGGTTGGCGTAGGCGGTGCCGCCGTCCTCGTCGTGCTTCATGCTGCGGACCAGCTGGGGCACGAAGACGGCGTTCAGCGCGCCGCCGCCGATCAGGATGTAGAGCAGGGTCGGCAGGGTGTTGGCGGCGTTGTAGGAGTCGCCCATGGTGCCGACGCCGATCGCGGCGGCGATGACCATGGTGCGCAGGAAGCCGGTCCCCCGGGAGACCAGCGTGCCGGCCGCCATGATCGCGCTGGAGTTGAGCAGGCTCGTGACCCTGTTGGCACCGGCCGTGCCCTCGACGGCGGGCGCTGCCGGGCCTTCGGGGGCGCTGCTCGGCTCGGGCTCGTCCGGTGTCTCGACCGCAGGCGGTAGCTGGACGGCCGCGACCTGGAGGTTGGCCTCTTTTTCGGAGAGCGGCGGATCGAACTCGACGGCCGGGACGAAGGGCTGCCGGCCGCCGTCCCCGCCCTTGGTGCCCGTCTTGCTCAGCAGGTCGTCCACACCGACGTACTCGGTGGTCTCGGTGTCCCAGGGCGAACCCTGCGGCCCGGGCGCCGCCGTGCCGGGCTCGGCCCCCTGGGGGAGGTCGGTGGCGGCCGCTGCGGCCCAGCGCGGGGCCGCAGCGGCCAGACTCGGCTCGGGGCGGTGGGTGGGCTGCGGGGGCAGCGGTGGAATGGGCACCTCGGCGGGTTTCCGTACGCGGTACGGGTCCCGGTCGGCCTTGCTGCCGTACGGGTCGGCGGCGTACGGGTCCTGGGCGTAGGTGTCGGCCACGTACCAGTCCGCGGTGGCGGGTTCGGCGGGCTGGGAGGAGCCTGTCGGCGCCGGACCGGCGGTGCGGTCGTGCGCCTGGCTACCGCCCTGGCCCTGGCCCTGTGCTCGCGCCTCGCTCCGCTCGCTCATGCCACCTCATCGCTGGTCGGGGTCGGCCGCCCGGTGGGGGCGGCCTCAGGGACCAACCTTCTCATCACCCGAGGTCCGATTCCGGGCATCTTCGGGCGCGGCCGGGTCCGAGTCGGCGTCCTTGCTCTCTTCCTCGCTCGTGTTCCGGCCCGTGTCCTCGCCGATCTCCCGGGCGGTGGCCTGGGTACCGGCCTGGGTACCGGCCTGGGTCGGCTCACCGCCGCCGGGCTGCTCATCGGGGCCGGTGGGACCGGCCGGTTCGCCGTCGGTGTCCGGCTCGGCGGCCCGCTTCTTGCGCTGCAGGTAGAAGCGGAGCCCGGCGAGCAGGATCAGGACCACGCCGCCGCCGATGACGTACAGCACGCCCTGGGTCACCGAGGTCACCTGGACGGTGAAGACCATCGGGTCGCCGTACGGCTGCGGGTCGGCTCCGGTGGTCCACAGCTGCGCGGTGACCTGGACCGGGCCGTTGACCTTGGCCTGGGCCGGGAAGCGCAGGGTGCGGCTGGTGGTGGCGTCCAGTACCACGTCCTCCGGCTGGCCGACGTTGAGACGGTTCACCTGGCCGGAGGTGAGGCGCAGCTTGAGGTTGACGACGGACTGGTTGAGGTCGTTCTTGATGCTGACCAGCAGGGTGCCGTTGTCACCTGCGAGGGTGATCACCTTCTTCGACGGGACCTTGACCGCCGAGATCAGGTTGTCGAGGTAGTCCTGGGTGCCCGTCCGGTACGCCTTGGCGGCCTTGGCCTGCTCGCGCCACTCGGTGGACATCGAGCGGACCATGGCGGCACTGAACGGGCCGCGCACCCGCTGCGGCTGGGTGAGGATCTTCAGCAGCTGGTCGAGGCGGCTCTCCAGGCCCATGGTCTTGCTGAGGGAGTTTCCGGTGAGCTCGGAGTCGCGCAGGTCGTTCGGGTAGTCGCCGGCGGGCTGGACGCTGGTGGTGGCCTCCGGGTCCGGGGTGGCGGTGGCCACCGTCTCCAGCTTGACCTGGTTGACCCAGTTGCCCTTCTGGGCGGCGGTGAGCGCGTCCGAGAGGGCGGTCGCGGTGCCGACGGTGAGGTCGCGCGGCGGCATGACCAGCAGGTTGCGCTGGGTGTCCGGCTGCTGCTGGGTGATCATCAGGGTCTCGGCCAGGAAGCGCTGGGTCGCGCCGGTCCTGGCCTGGGCGCTGGTCAGGTCGCCTTCGAACAGCTGCGAGAGGGTGTGGTCGGCGACCACGGCCGTCTGGCCCTCGCCGATCGGCCGGGCGGCGTTCGGGGTGTAGTTGAGCGAGTCGGACATGCTGGCGCTGTCGACCAGCACGAGGTTGTCCCCGGCGGTCCTGGTGGTGCCGACGATCTGCTGGTCCAGCTGACCCTGGTAGGGCCAGGCGACGTTGCCGCGGACGTCCACCGACAGCCGGCCCTCGGCGGTGACCTGGCCCGCGGTGCCGGCCTTGCGCAGAGCGGTGTCCATACCGTCCAGCTGAGCGCCGTTGTGGGCGATCGAGGCGAGGTCGGGATCGGCGTACGGGAGGGCGACGACCTGGGTCCCCGCGGTGGTCACGGCCTGTCGGAGCTTGGCCAGCCAGGCGACGGCGGCATCCCGGCCGGTGCCCTGGACGGTGTTGTCGTCCTTCGCGGACTCACCCGCGGTGCCCGGCTTCTGCACCCGGTACGGCTTGGTCATCGCGTACACGGTGTCCAGCAGATCGGGGTCGACCACCCAGGTCAGTCCCGGCAGCTTCTCGCCGATGTCGACCAGCTTGAACAGCCTTCCGCCGGAAGCGAGTTCGGTGGCCAGGCTGTCGTCGCGCAGGACCGGCACCTGGTCGTTGTCGGGCATGGTCTGGGCGACCAGCTCGGGTGCGTGGGTGAGCGGCCACAGGGTGGCGACCTGGGTCGCCTTGGCGATCGGGTCCACGCTGTACGGGAGGAAGGTGCGGGCGAGGCCCAGCGCATGCGAGCCCTGCTGGTCCCAGACGTCCACCGCGAGCTCGTAGACCCCGCTCTTGTTGAGCTTGAGGTCGGAGGGGCTGACCTGGAGGGTGAAGGAGCGGGTCTGGCCGGGGGCGATGTTGCCCATCTCGGCGAGGGGGGCGGGCAGGTCGATGCCGTCCTGGCTGGTGGGGGTGGTGCGTCCGGCCACCTGCGAGATGTCGCTCCGGGTGCTCAACGGCCGCTCGCCCACCGGGCGCCGGACGGCGGCATGCGCCCCCTTGAGCCCGGAGTCACCGGAGTTGGTGACCCGGCCGGTGATCGTGACGGTGTCGTTCTGCCCCGCCACCGTGGGCGTGACGGTGTCGATCGTCACGCCGGCCGGGTAGTCCGCGGAGACCGCCGGAGCCATGGCGGCCGCCGAGAGGGTGGTGCGGCCGGGGGCGGCGGCCACCGCGGGCGGGGCGGCGGCCAGCAGGGCGACGCCGCCAGCCAGCAGCGCGGCGAGCCGCTTGGCCACCCGTCCGGTGCATCCGTACGCCCTCAGCCCTGAGTGCCGTGCCGGCTCACTCACGCGCTTCGCCCTCGCCGTTCTCGATCGGTCGCGATCAGTGGTTCTCGAATGTCACTGCATGAATAGGTACCGCATGAATGGCCGTACGGTTCCGGTCGTGGGCCGATTCGGCCCCTGATCTCCGGATCCTTCTCCGGAGCCCTGGAGCATTCGGACCGGGGCGGCGCACCCCGCTCGGCAGTGCACCTGCGAGACAGCCCAGGCCACGCCGGGCCGGGCCCCCGTAGCCCCGTACCGTCCCCCCGGCATGGTAACGACGCCGCCGCGCCCGCAGTGTTGCGGGCCGGGAGCTGAGGGCAGGAGGGCCCCGACCGGAGCCGGGCGGGAAACGGACAGGCAGCGGGGGAGGTCGGGCACGTACCCTTGTGAGCCGTGTCCACTGCCAATGAGCCCAGCACCAATCATTCCAGCCCCGCCACCCCCGTCGGACTCCCAGGGCTGACCGAGGCCCAGACCCTCGGCCTCCAGGAGCTGCTGCGGGTCTCGCCGGTCGCGGACGAGATCGCCCGGCGCTTCCAGTCGGCCGGCCACCGGCTGGCCCTGGTCGGCGGCTCGGTGCGCGACGCCCTGCTCGGACGGCTCGGCAACGACCTCGACTTCACCACCGACGCCCGGCCCGAGCAGGTGCTCAGACTGGTCCGCGGCTGGGCGGACGCGGTCTGGGACGTCGGTATCGCCTTCGGCACCGTGGGCGCCCGCAAGGACACCCCGACCGGGTCCTTCCTGATCGAGATCACCACTTACCGCTCGGAGTCGTACGACCGCACCTCGCGCAAGCCCGAGGTCACCTACGGCGACACCATCGAGCAGGACCTCGTCCGGCGGGACTTCACCGTCAACGCGATGGCCGTGGACCTGCCCGGGCGCGGCTTCGTCGACCCGCACCACGGCCTGGACGACCTGGAGGCCCGGGTACTGCGCACCCCGGCGACCCCCGAGGAGTCCTTCTCCGACGACCCGCTGCGGATGATGCGGGCCGCCCGCTTCGCCGCCCAGCTGGACTTCACCCCGGCACCCGAGGTGGTCGCGGCGATGACCGCGATGGCCGAACGGATCCGGATCGTCTCCGCCGAGCGCGTGCAGAGCGAGCTCAACAAGCTGCTGCTGTCGGAGCACCCCATCAAGGGCCTGCGGCTGCTGGTCGACACCGGCCTGGCCGACCACGTCCTGCCGGAGCTGCCCGCACTGCGCCTGGAGAGGGACGAGCACCACCGGCACAAGGACGTCTACGAGCACTCGCTGACCGTCCTGGAGCAGGCCGTCGCGCTGGAGACCGAAGGCCCGGACCTCACGCTGCGGCTGGCCGCGCTGCTGCACGACATCGGCAAGCCGCGCACCCGCCGCTTCGAGTCGGACGGCCGGGTGTCCTTCCACCACCACGAGATGGTCGGCGCCAAGATGACCCGCAAGCGGATGCGGGAGCTCAAGTACTCCAAGGAGCTCACCGAGGACGTCTCGCGCCTGGTCGAGCTGCACCTGCGCTTCCACGGCTACGGCGGCGGCGAGTGGACCGACTCGGCGGTCCGGCGCTATGTCACCGACGGCGGCCCGCTGCTGGAGCGCCTCCACAAGCTGACCCGCTCCGACTGCACCACCCGCAACCGCAAGAAGGCCGCCGCCCTGTCGCGCACCTACGACTCCCTGGAGGAGCGGATCGTGCAGCTCAAGGAGCAGGAGGAGCTCGACTCCATCCGCCCGGCACTGGACGGCAACCAGATCATGGAGCTGCTCGGCCTCAAGCCGGGACCGCAGGTCGGCAAGGCCTACAAGCACCTGCTGGAGCTGCGCCTGGAGCACGGCCCGATGGATCACGAGAGTGCCGTCGCAGCGCTCAAGGAGTGGTGGGCGGCCCAGGACTGAGGCGCCGTCGGCAGCTCGAAGGAGCGACGCACGGGTCACGGTCCGACCGGGTACCGGGCTCCCGGCGGCCGCAGCCTCAGGAGGCCCCGGTCGCCGGGGAGCCGTGGATCGGGCCAAGACAGAGGACGTACTTGGTCCGGTGATAGCGGCGGCCGGTGCTGCTCCAGAACGTCGAGGCGGTGCCGGGAGTCTCGCGGCAGCGGGCGACGTCGCGGGTGTTGCCGAACTTGCTGAGAACGACGTAGTCGGCCTTGGGGTCGGAGCAGGCGATCTTGTTGACGTCGTTGGTGCCGACGGCGTCGACGCAGTCGCCGACCTCGGCCCGGGCCGGGTTGCTGCCCGACATGAAGAAACCGGCCACCAGGACGACGGCGCCGAGCCCGGCTCCGGCCAGGCGCAGCTTCTGCCGCAGGCTCCGCTCGGGCCTGGCGGAAGCAGACACGGGCGGGGGCGTCGGTGGCGGCGTCGGCCGGTGGGTCGGGTACCCGTACGGGGAGGGCTGGTCCGGCGGTTCCTGGCCGTACGGGTTCGGTGGCGGTGTGCTCATCGGGTCCCCCCGGGGCAGGCGCGGTCGCGGTCCTACGGTCGTGACGTACCTTAGCGAGTTGTTGCGACGTCAGAACCGTTCAACACGGCCGCCGGAGCGCGCCGGGCGGCCCTGGCGTAGCCGACGGCGATGAGCGCGTAGACCAGGGCGACGCCGAGGACGACGGCCACCGAGCGGCCGTCCAGTGGCAGGACCAGGGCCGTGACGCCGGCGGCGGCGACGAACGCGGCGTTGAACAGCACGTCGTAGATGGCGAAGACCCGGCCGCGGTACTCGTCCTCGACCGCCTCCTGGACGAGAGTGTCGGCGCAGATCTTGGTGCCCTGGGTGACCACGCCGAGCAGCAGCGCGGCGGCCATGCTCGGTCCGACCGTGAACCACAACCCCAGCGCGGGTACGAAGACGGCCGCCGAGGCCGCACAGGCCGTCAGCCATCCGGTCAGCCCAAGCCGCCTGGTGCACCAGGGGCTGATCAGAGCGGCCAGGAGGAAACCGAGTGCCGAGACGGCCACGGCCTTGCCGAGGGTGGCCATGCCGCCGGTGCTGTCGGTGGGATCGTTGAAGGAGTACCGGGAGAGCATGAGGACGGTCACGACCAGGACCCCGTAGCAGAACCGGGAGACCGTGACGGCGGCCAGCGCATGGACGGCCGGACGGCAGTCGCGGACCAGATGCCTTACGCCGTCGGCCAGTTCGCGTGCTGCCTGGCCGAGGGCCCGGTGCAGGGCCGGTCGGTCGGGGTGGTGGTCGGGGCCGAGCAGGTCGGGAGCCATCCGGTGGGCGGCCACGGCGGCGCTGAGGTAGAGCAGGGCGGCCAGCGTCACCAGGATGGCGTCGGCCTGCGGGCCCGGCGGCAGGACCTGGTGGACCAGGAAACCGATGCCGCCACCGCAGGCGGCGGCGACGGTGCCTGCGGTGGGGGAGAGGGAGTTGGCGGTGACCAGCTGCTCCACCTCGACCACCCGGGGAAGGGCGGCGGAGAGCCCGGCCAGGATGAAGCGGTTCAGTGCGGTCACCAGCAGGGCGGCGGCGAGGAAGAGCCACTCGGGCGCCTTCGCCAGCAGCAGTCCGCCGGTGATCAGTCCGAGTCCGCAGCGGGCCAGATTGCCCAGGTGGAGCACCTGCCGTCGACGCCAGCGGTCGAGCATGACCCCGGCGAACGGTCCGACGACCGAGAACGGCAGCAGCAGGACGGCGAGCACCGAGGCGATGTCGGCCGGGCTGGCCTGCCGCTCGGGCGAGAAGATCACGTACGAGGCCAGCGAGACCTGGAACACGCCGTCGGAGAGCTGCGAGAGCACACGGGCCGTCAGCAGCCGACGGAAGTCGCGGCCTCGGAGCAGCCCGACCAGCGTGGTGCGGGGCGCGGTACGGGGGCCGCCGTGCGAGGTGCATCCGTTCTCCGTGAGGGCCACTCGCCCAGGGTGCCATGCCGGGTGCCGTTGTTTCACGTGAAACATCAGCTCGGCAGATTCCCGGAAGATGCCCGAGGGGCCCCGGTGTCAGACCGGGGCCCCTCGGCAAATCACGAGATCACTCAGCGCTTCAGCGCTCAGCTCCGACAGTCGCGAACCTCGCTGCGCTCAGCGCTCAGCTCCGACAGTCGCGAACCTCGCTGCGCTCAGCGCTCGACCTCGCCGCGGATGAACTTCTCGACGTTCTCGCGGGCCTCGTCGTCGAAGTACTGAACCGGCGGGGACTTCATGAAGTAGGAGGAGGCCGACAGGATCGGGCCACCGATGCCGCGGTCCTTGGCGATCTTCGCGGCGCGGACGGCGTCGATGATGACACCGGCGGAGTTCGGGGAGTCCCAGACCTCGAGCTTGTACTCCAGGTTCAGCGGAACGTCACCGAAGGCGCGGCCCTCGAGGCGGACGTACGCCCACTTGCGGTCGTCCAGCCAGGCGACGTAGTCCGACGGGCCGATGTGGACGTTCTTGGCGCCCAGCTCACGGTCACGGATCTGCGAGGTGACGGCCTGCGTCTTGGAGATCTTCTTGGACTCCAGGCGCTCGCGCTCCAGCATGTTCTTGAAGTCCATGTTGCCGCCGACGTTCAGCTGCATGGTGCGCTCGAGGATGACACCGCGGTCCTCGAAGAGCTTCGCCATCACGCGGTGCGTGATGGTGGCGCCGACCTGCGACTTGATGTCGTCACCGACGATCGGCACACCGGCCTCGGTGAACTTGTCCGCCCACTCCTTGGTGCCGGCGATGAACACCGGGAGGGCGTTCACGAAGGCGACCTTGGCGTCGATGGCGCACTGGGCGTAGAACTTGGCCGCGTCCTCGGAGCCCACCGGCAGGTAGCAGACCAGGACGTCGACCTGGCGGTCCTTCAGGATCTGGACGACGTCGACCGGAGCCTCGTCCGACTCCTCGATGGTCTCCAGGTAGTACTTGCCCAGGCCGTCGAGGGTGTGGCCACGCTGCACGGTGACGCCGGTCGGCGGCACGTCGCAGATCTTGATGGTGTTGTTCTCGCTGTTGCCGATGGCGTCGGCGAGGTCGAAGCCGACCTTCTTGGCATCGACGTCGAACGCGGCGACGAACTCCACGTCACTGACGTGGTAGTCGCCGAACTGGACGTGCATCAGCCCGGGGACCTTGCCGGCCGGGTCGGCGTCCTTGTAGTACTCGACACCCTGCACCAGCGACGCGGCGCAGTTACCGACGCCCACGATGGCTACGCGAACCGAACCCATTCCGGTTGCTCCCTGTGATCTCATGAGGCCCGCCGGAAAACCGGCAGTTCTCGTATTTCATCTCTGTATGACTGTCTGACGGGCGCGCGCTGCGCCCACACCTGCTGCGCACCCGGGCCTGTCACGGCACCGGGCCTGCGCAGCGGTCAGCGCTCCAGACCGGAGCGCCCCGGGCGGTCGTGCGGTGGCCTCGGCGGGTCCGAGGACCCGGCCTCCTGGCCACGGCCGTCCGAAGTCTGTGTATCCCCCGCACCGGTCCGCCCGGTCCGGGTGGCCCGCTCGGTCTCGATCAGCTCGTTGAGCCACCGGACCTCCCGCTCCACGGATTCGAGACCGTGCCGCTGGAGTTCCAGCGTGTAGTCGTCGAACCGCTCCCGGGTGCGGGAGATCGAGCTGCGCATCCGCTCCAACCGCTCCTCCAGCCGGCTGCGCCGCCCTTCCAGGACGCGCATCCGCACCGCGCGGTCGGTCTGGCCGAAGAACGCGAAGCGCACGCCGAAGTGCTCGTCCTCCCAGGCATCCGGACCCGTGTCGGCGAGCAGTTCCTCGAAGCGCTGCTTGCCCTCGCCGGAGAGCCGGTAGACGATCTTCGACCGCTTGCCGTTGAGCGCGGTGGCCGGGACGTACTCGACGTCCGGGTTGTCCTCGACCAGGAAACCCTGGGCGACGAGGCTCTTGAGACAGGGGTAGAGCGTGCCGTACGAGAAGGCACGGAACGACCCGAGCAGCACGTTGAGTCGCTTGCGCAGCTCGTAACCGTGCATCGGGGCGTCGTGGAGCAGACCGAGGACGGCGAACTCCAGCACTCCAGAGCGCCTGCTCATGCCGTCCTGCCTCCTTCCCCGCGGTGCACCCGACCCACCCGGCCGGTGTGCCGGGTCGATGTGTCGCTCCGATGTATCGGCTCGATATATCGAGAACAGTAAACCTGGGTCACGAAACGGGCAAGGGGGGCGCGGGTGAATGTGATCACAGGAGTCCGACGCTCCCTCAGGACCCACCGGAGCCACGGTGCGCAAGACCGGCTTGGCAACGGGCATGTAATGATCTGGCGGTGTTTTGTACCTCTTGTCAGCTGATGCCCGTTTAGGGGGTGTTTACGGGTGCGTACGCTGTCGCGTGTGCACGAGGACCACCTCCGGGGTGTAAGGCGGTATCGGGCATCGGAAGTGAACCCTGCCTTCAGGCCCGGAGCGGTCTGACCGAGGAGTTGCTGGAAGATGAGCGAACACCGGCGTAGGCCCAATCCGGGCGGTGAACAGCCTCAGGGCGGTCGGGCGGGTGGTGCGCGCCCTTATGCGTACGGCACGCCGCCTGACGGTGCGCCGTCGTACGACCGGCCCACCGGTGTCCGGGAGACGGCTCAGCAGCCCCGGATGACCAGGGCCGAGATGC
Source organism: Kitasatospora sp. GP82 (assembly GCF_029892105.1). Lineage (GTDB taxonomy): Bacteria > Actinomycetota > Actinomycetes > Streptomycetales > Streptomycetaceae > Kitasatospora. Next base: position 135,253 of record NZ_JARZAJ010000021.1, read on the forward strand.
GCAAGCAGTCCCAGAAGAGCGCCAAGGGCAGTGCCGCCCGCAGTGCCGAGTCGGGCCCGCCGGCCGGGCGCGGCGGTGGCGGTGGCAAGGGCGGCGGAGGAAAGGGCGACGGCAAGGGCGGCGGAGGCAGAAGGCGCTTCATCGACTACCCCCGGTTCGGCAAGTCCGGGATCCGTCGCTGGCTGCCCTCCTGGAAGCTGATCCTGACGACTTTCCTGATCCTCTTCGGCGGCGGGGTGGCTGCGGTCGGGGTCGCGTACCAGATGACGCCGATCCCCGACCCCAACAAGCTGCTGCAGGAGCAGAACAACATCTACTACTGGGCCGACGGCTCGGAGATGACCCGCAAGGGTACGACGAACCGTCAGCTCGTCGAGCTCAAGGACATCAGCGAGCCCGCCCAGAAGGCCGTGGTCGCCGCCGAGAACGAGAGCTTCTGGAGCGACAGCGGCATCGACCCCAAGGGCATGGCCCGCGCCGTCTACAACATGGCCAGCGGCGGTCAGACCCAGGGCGGTTCGACCATCACCCAGCAGTACGTGAAGAACGCCTACCTGAGCCAGGACCAGACGGTGACCCGTAAGGTCAAGGAGCTCTTCATCACCCTGAAGATCAATCAGGAGAAGGGCAAGCCGGAAATCCTCACCGGCTACCTGAACACCAGCTGGTTCGGACGGGGCGCCACCGGTATCCAGGCCGCCGCGCAGGCGTACTACGGGGTGGACGCCAAGAACCTCGACATCTGCCAGAGCGCGATGCTGGCCGGTCTGCTCAAGGGCGCGACCTACTTCGACCCGACTCTCAGCGAGTCCAACCGGAAGAACATGCAGGATCGCTGGACCTGGATCCTGGGCCGGATGGTCATCACCAAGTCGATCACTCAGGCGGACCGGGACAAGTGCGGAGCCACCTTCCCGAAGCCGATCGACAAGAAGGCCCCGGCCAACATGAACGGAGAGGTCAGCTACCTGGTCGACCTCGCCGACAAGTTCCTGGTGGCCAAGGATCCGTCGATCACCCAGGCCAACATCGACAGGGGCGGCTACCAGATCTACACCACCTTCCAGAAGGACAAGGTGGCGGAGCTGAAGAAGGCCGTGGAGGACGTCAAGGCGGAGACCCTCGACGAGAAGAAGCGGCCGGGGACCGACAAGTTCGTCCAGGTCGGCGCGGCCTCGGTGGTCCCGGGCGACGGCGCGATCGTGGCGATCTACGGTGGCGACGGCGTGGAGAAGGGCCACTACACCGACAACGCCGACACCAGCGGTATCCCGGTCGGTTCGACCTTCAAGCCCTTCGTCCTGGCCACCGCGATGCAGTACGGCGTTCTCACCAAGACCGGTGACGACGGCAAGCCGGTCAGGATCAGTACCGACAGCCGCTATCTCGCCGACAACATGAGCCAGATCTACAAGCCGGACGGCTCACCCGCGATCGGTGACAACGGACAGCCCTACCACCAGCGGAACGACGACCCGGGCAAGCCCGGCTACGTCACGCTGAAGGAGGCCATGCGCAACTCCTACAACGTGCCGTTCGTGCAGCTGGGCCAGGACGTGGGCGGCAGCAACTCCGAGAAGATGGCGATCGCCCTGGGTCTGCGCAAGGAGAGCCTGGCACCGTCCTCCTCCCTGACCTTCCCGCTGGGTACCTCGACCCCGAGCGCGATCCGGATGGCGTCCGCGTACTCGGTCTTCGCCGCCCGCGGTCAGCAGGTCGACCCGTACTCGGTGACCAAGGTGGTCTTCGAGGGCAATGAGAAGCCCGCCTTCAACCGTCCGAAGTCCGCGGCCAAGTCGGTGCTGGACCAGGCCGTCGCCGACAACATCACCGACGTGCTGCAGAACGTGGCGGAGAACGGTACCGGTAAGAAGGGCACCAAGGACCTGGGCCGCCCGGTGGCCGGCAAGACCGGTACCACCGACGCCGGTACCTCGGCCTGGTGGGTCGGCTACACCCCGCAGCTGGCCACCTCGGTCGGTATGTGGCGCGAGGAGCCGGGTGTGCCGAAGCTGCTCACGCTGGACGGCACCGCCGGGCAGACGTCCATCCACGGTGGTGACTTCCCGACCGAGATCTTCACCCGCTACATGAAGGACGCGCTGGCGGACCAGAAGGCGATGGACTTCCCGACCTCGGACAGCACCGGCCAGGAGGTCGACGCCTCGGGCGCCCCGTCCACGGCTTCGGCGGCCCCCCCGGCCGTCCCGTCCACGAGCCCGTCGCCGAGCCCGAGCAGCACGCAGAGCCCGAGCAGCACGCCGCCGACCCACTCGCCGGACCCGACCACCTCGCCGAGCACCACCCAGGGCTGTGGGTTCTTCGACCCGCTCTGCGGCAGCTCGCCCTCGCCCTCGCACAGCAGGAGCCGCCCGGGCAGGCCGAGTACGTCACCGAGCACCAGCTCCAGCGCGACCGATGCCGGGGGCAACTCGGTACCGGGGAACTGACCCCGGGTGGAACCGACCGGTGGCGGCCGGCCGAGGACCTCGATCCTCGGCCGGCCGCCACCGGCGTATTCAGCGGGGTACGTCGTCGCCATCGGAGTGGTGCGGCATCATGTCCGCCATGACGTCGAGCACGCGTGACGAGACCTCCGGCCCCGCGCCCGCCCCTGCCGAGGGGCCGCTGCCGAACACCGTGGTCGTCCCGGCGGACGAGGACCCGGTCGCGGCCGCAGGCAGCGAGGTGCTCGGCGGTCCGCCCGGACGGCGAGCCCTGCTCGGCGTCAACTGGTGGATCCCGGCCCGCTTCCTGGTGCTGGTGGTGATCGTCGTCTATGTGCTCGGCATGGTGCAGAAGCTGCCCTGCTACGACGGCGGCTGGTTCCGCGGCGCCACCGCCCAGTACACCCACGCCTGCTACAGCGACATCCCGCACCTGTTCACCGCGCGCGGCTTCTCGACCGGGCTGCATCCGTATCTGGATCAGCTGCCGCAGCCCTCACCGGACATGCAGTACCTGGAGTACCCGGTGCTCACCGGGCTCTTCATGCAGATCGCCGCCTGGTTGACCCCCACCGGCGGCGCGATCGACACCCGCGAGCAGTGGTTCTGGATGGTCAACGCGGGAATGCTGCTGCTCTGCGCGGTGGTCGTCGCGGTGGCCCTCTCCCGGACCCACCGCCGTCGTCCCTGGGACGCGCTGCTGTTCGCGCTCGCTCCGTGCCTGGCACTGGACTCCACCATCAACTGGGACCTGCTCGCCGTCGCCCTGACCGCCGTCGCGATGGCGTACTGGTCGGGCCGCCGACCGGTTCTGGCCGGTGTCCTCATCGGTCTGGCCACCGCTGCCAAGCTCTACCCCGTGCTGCTGCTCGGTGCGCTGCTGGTGCTCTGCTGGCGGGCCGGCCGCTGGCGGGCCTTCGGACAGGCGGCGGGCGCCGCCGCGGCCGCCTGGCTGGTGGTCGACCTGCCGATCATGCTGGCGAACTGGAAGGGCTGGGCGACCTTCTACACCTTCAGCCAGACCCGCAAGGAGGACTACGGATCGTTCTGGCTGATCCTGATGCAGGACCGGGGCGCTCAACTGGAGACCCTGAACACCTGGATCGCGGTGCTGCTGATCGCCTGCTGTCTGGGCATCGGCTGGCTGGCGCTGTCCGCCCCGCGCCGACCGCGCTTCGCCCAGCTGGTCTTCCTGGTGGTGGCCGCCTTCGTGCTCACCAACAAGGTGTACTCGCCGCAGTACGTGCTCTGGCTGATCCCGCTCGCCGCGCTGGCCCGGCCGCGCTGGCGGGACTTCCTGATCTGGCAGGCGTGCGAGGCGCTCTACTTCCTCGGCGTCTGGTCCTACATCGCCTACGTCGGTGACTCCAAGCAGCACGGCATCGGCCAGGACTGGTACCACTTCGCCGTCGTGCTGCACCTGCTCGGCACGCTCTACCTCTGCGCGATGGTGATCCGCGACATCCTGCGGCCCGAGCGCGACCCGGTCCGCTGGGACGGCAGTGACGACCCGTCGGGCGGTGTGCTGGACCACGCTCCGGACGTCTTCGTCCTGGGAACGGCGCGGCGGTTGCGCGAGGAGGAGAGCTACGCGGCGTACGCCCCGACCGCTGGGGCCGACTGGCTCGCCGAGCAGGAACCGATTGTCCGCAGGGACCCCGCCGCCCAGAAGGAAGCAGTCCGGAGGGACTCGACGGAGCGCTAGCGGTCGGCGACCCGGTCGAAGTGGGTCGTGGTGTGCCGGACGTTCAGGCTGAGCTCGTCGCCCAGTGCGGGCGCCTTGCCGCCCTCCTGGGCCTGCGGGCCGCCCGGCAGGAAGAGGATGCTCACCTGCATGTGCGGCGGTTCCGCGAACCAGAGCTGCTTGCTGTTCCATGCGTACGGCGAGAGCGTCCGGTTGACGGTGGCGAGCCCGGCTCTGGCCAGGCTCTTGGCCCGGGGCAGCACGCCCTGGACGTACCTGGGCGCCTCCAGGCCGACACCGTGCGCGGTCCCGCCGGTGACCACCAGCAGATGGCCGTCCGAGGGCGCCTTGTGCTGGCGGTAGCCGTACCGCTCGCCGCGGGCGATCGGGGTGACGTCCAGAACGGTGGCGCGGGCCTGGAGGGCATCGACCTCGCCCAGCCAGAGCCGGGTGCCGATCCGCGAGCGGAAGGCGCCGGCGGGGAACTGCCGGGCCAGCTGTGCCAGGTCGGCCGAGCCCAGGTGGCTCAGGAAGACGGTGTCGGTGGGCAGACCGGCGGCACCGATCGCGTTCACCCAGCGGGCGACCTCGTCCACCGGGTCGGAGCCGTCCGGCCGGTTCAGGGGCAGATGCAGCGCCCACCCCTCGATCCTGGTCCTGGCCTCCGACCGGACGCCGTCCACCGCCAGCCGGCCGAGGTCGGCCGGTGAGATGCCGTGTCTGCGCATGCTGGTCATGCACTCCACCACCACTCGGGAGCCCATCGGCAGTGCCCGCAGCGCATCCGCGTGGGCGACCGTGCGGATCACCCGGCTCGGAGGCAGCGCCGGGCCTTCCTCGCCGATCCGGTACGGGGTGAGGACCAGCAGCTCGCCCTCGTACCGGTCGAGCAGTGCGGCCGCCTCGACCGCCGTGCCCACGGCCAGGATGCCGGTGCCGAGACGGGCGGTCTCCGCTGCCAGGCGCTCGTTGCCGAACCCGTAGCCGTTGCCCTTGGCGACCGGCACCAGCCCGGGGAACTCCGCCAGCACCGACTGCTGGTGTGCGCGCCAGCGCGCGGTGTCCACATACAGCGACAGGGTCATCGGATCTCTCCCCGTGGTTGGTGACGATGGCTCGGGTCGCGGCGGCTCAGCGGCGCGACATCTGCTCAGCGGCGCGACATGTAGAGGTCGAGCGCCTTGTGCAGCAGCTTGTTGAGCGGGAAGTCCCACTCGCCCAGGTACTCGGCGGCCTGGCCGCCGGTGCCCACCTTGAACTGGATCAGCCCGAAGAGAGGGTCGTCCTCGTCGAGGGTGTCGCTGATGCCGCGCAGGTCGTAGACGCTCGCGCCGAGCGCGTAGGCGTCCCGCATCATCCGCCACTGGATCGCGTTGGACGGCTTGACCTCGCGCTTGTGGTCGGCCGAGGCGCCGTAGGAGTACCAGACGTGCTCCCCGACGGTGAGCATGGTGGTCGCGGCCAGCGGCTCGCCCTCGTGGTAGGCGATGTAGAGGCGCATCCGGTCCGGGTCCTCGGCGGCCAGCGCGTGCCACATCCGCTGGAAGTAGCCGAGCGGGCGCGGGGTGAAGCGGTCGCGCTCCGCCGTGACCAGGTACAGCTGGTGGAAGACCGCCAGGTCGTCGTAGCCGCCCTGGACCACCTCGACGCCGCTCTTCTCGGCCTTCTTGATGTTCCGGCGCCAGAGCTGGTTGAAGCCCCGCTGGACGTCGTCCAGCGAGCGGTTGGCCAACGGCACCTGGAAGACGTACCTGGGCTGGACGTCGCCGAAGCCCGCACCGGCGTCGTCGCCCTGCAGCCAGCCGCTCCTGCGCAGGCGGTCGGCCACCTCGAAGGCACGCGCCTCGTACCAGTCGGGCTCGATGTCGCGCAGCCGCTTGGCGTGCTTGCCGGCGATCGCCTCCTTGATGGTGAGGGCGTCCCAGCGGCGGATCACCACCGGCGGGCCCATCTTCACCGAGAAGGCGCCCTGCGACTTGAGGTGGGCGAGCATCGGCGCCAGCCACTGCTCCAGGTCGCGGTCGAACCAGTCGATCACCGGACCCTCGGGCAGGTAGGCGAGGTAGCGCTTGAGCTTCGGCAGCTGGCGGTAGAGCACCAGGCCCGCGCCGACCAGTTCACCGCTGTCGTCGAACCAGCCGATGCTCTCGGTGCGCCACTCGGCCTTCACCTGACCCCAGGAGGGCACCTGCATGTGGCTGGCCGACGGGCGGGTCCTGATGAACGCCAGGTGCTCGTCGCGGGTGATCGTCCTCAGGCGCAGAGTCATGCTGGGGTGCTCCTCCTCGGTCGGCCGGGTCCGGGCTTGACCCTATCGCCCGAATGGTCCGTTTCGGGTAGGTCGGGTCCGGTGGCGCGGGCCGAGAAAAAGGCGCCCTCTCCGCGAACCTGTGCACAGGTATGTACGCGGGAGGACGCCGGAGGTTACGCGCCCTGTGCGGCTTTGCGCAGGACGATCAGAGCGAGTCCGTCACCACAAGCCCCCGTAGAGCCCACCGTGGGCGATCCCGAGGTAGAAGCCGAGCGCGGCCATGCCGAGCGCGATCATCAGGACGAAGCGTTCGGCCGTGGTCACCGACACGAACTGGCCCCAGAGCCCCGCGATGATGCCGAACAGGCCGGCCCACGAGCTGAGCAGGTGCAGGCTGGGGAAGAAGGCGCTGACGACGGCGATCAGGCCGAGCACCGCGGCGATGCCGACAAGGGTGTTCTCCCGCGGGTGCGGGTTGCCGTCGGTGTTGAGAGTGAACTGCGGGAATCGGCGGATGGTCTGTGCCATAGGACCCACCTCCTGGAGGAGGACACAGTCGGGACGATTGCGCTGGGGCACTCACGCGGGCGGCGCACGGACGGCTGCGCACCCGTTCTGTACAGATTCCCGCTGTTACGCGCAGAACCACAACCGGTATGCATTTTGTTCGGCCGTACGGGTGCGGGTAGGCTGTGCGGTCTGCACTGGTGTAGTTGTGCCCCCGTCTGCCCTTCACCGGGTCGGGGAGCCCGATTGTCGGTCCCGGCCGCTACGGTTGCCGGTAAGTCGTCGCAGCACCGGTGCGACGCTGCACAACCCTCCTGCCACGGAGAGACCGTGGCCGTTGAGTCCAAAGGAGGTGGGTTACTCATGCGTCACTACGAGGTGATGGTCATCCTCGACCCCTCGGTCGAGGAGCGCGCTGTCTCCCCCCTGATCGAGAACTTCCTCAACGTCGTCCGCCAGGGTGGCGGCAACGTGGAGAAGGTCGACACCTGGGGTCGTCGCCGTCTGGCTTACGAGATCAACAAGCAGTCCGAGGGCATCTACTCGGTCATCGACCTGAAGGCCACGCCTGAGGTCGTCAAGGAGCTCGACCGCCAGCTCAGCCTGAGCGAGTCGGTTCTGCGGACCAAGGTCCTGCGCCCGGACACCCACTGAGTCGTCCCTGATGCCTTCGGGCGTCGGGTGACTCGCGTCGGCTGTTTCACGTGAAACAGCACGGCGAGCACCGCAGAACTTCTTTCCGAGAGGTCATCACCACCATGGCAGGCGAGACCGTCATCACCCTCGTCGGCAATCTCGTCGACGACCCCGAGCTGCGCTTCACCCCGTCGGGTGCGGCGGTCGCGAAGTTCCGTATCGCGTCCACCCCGCGCACCTTCGACCGTCAGACCAACGAGTGGAAGGACGGCGAGAGCCTCTTCCTCACGTGCAACGTCTGGCGTCAGCCGGCGGAGAACGTGGCCGAGTCGCTGCAGCGCGGCATGCGCGTGATCGTGCAGGGCCGACTGCGCCAGCGGTCTTACGAGACCAAGGAAGGCGAGAAGCGGACGGTCTTCGAGGTCGAGGTCGACGAGGTCGGCCCGAGCCTGCGTTCGGCGACCGCCAAGGTCACCCGTGCCAACCGGTCCGGTGGGCCGGGCGGTGGCGGCGGCTTCGGCGGCGGCGGCCAGCAGGGTGGCGGCGCCCCCGCCGGTGGTTGGGGCGGCGGCGGCCAGCAGGGCGGCAACTGGGGTGGAAACTCCGGCGGCCAGTCCGGTCCGTCCGACGACCCGTGGGCGTCCAGCGCTCCCTCTGGTGGCAACCAGGGTAGCGGCGGCTGGGGTGCCCCGGCCGGTGGCGGCTACTCGGAAGAGCCTCCTTTCTAAGCGGTGCGCGCCGGGCCCTCTCCCTGAGCGGGCCTTGGCATGCTGAGAGATTTCGTGCGGTCCGCGGGTGCCAGGCACCTGTGGATCGTCAACCCAAATGGAGCACATGATGGCGAAGCCGCCTGCTCGCAAGCCCAAGAAGAAGGTTTGCGTCTTCTGCAAGGACAAGGTCAACTACGTTGACTACAAGGACACGAACCTGCTGCGGAAGTTCATCTCCGACCGCGGCAAGATCCGTGCCCGCCGGGTCACCGGCAACTGCACCCAGCACCAGCGTGACGTCGCCACGGCCGTGAAGAACAGCCGTGAGATGGCGCTGCTGCCCTACACCTCCACCACGCGCTAAGAGAGGGTGACCAAAGAATGAAGATCATCCTCACTCACGAGGTCCCCGGCCTCGGCAGCGCCGGCGAGATCGTCGAGGTCAAGGACGGCTACGCCCGCAACTACCTGGTCCCGCGTGGCTTCGCCATCCGCTGGACCAAGGGCGGCCAGAAGGACGTGGACGCGATCCGTCGCGCCCGCAAGATCCACGAGATCCAGACCCTCGAGGCCGCCAACGTGGTCAAGGGTCAGCTCGAGGGCCTGCAGGTCAAGCTGGCCGTTCGCTCCGGCGACGCCGGCCGCCTGTTCGGCTCGGTGACCCAGGCCGACGTCGTTGCGGCCGTCAAGGCTGCCGGCGGCCCGGTTGTGGACAAGCGCGCCGTCGCGATCGCCTCGCCGATCAAGACCGTGGGCACCCACAAGGTCTCGGTCAAGCTGCACGCCGACGTCCAGGCGAACATCGACGTCGTCGTCGCCTGAGCTCAGCCGCAGTGGTCCGCCAGGGCCTAGCTGTGTGGCCGAGGGCCGGTCTCCCCCAGGGGAGACCGGCCCTCGGTCGTTGCTGGGCGCGGATCCGCTCCCGGGCCCGTGACCGGCCGTACGCCTGCCCGTGAGGCGCCGCGCGGCTCTCGTTCGCAGCAGGGTCTCAGGCCCGGACGGCGCCGGTGACCAGCCAGTGGCCGCCTCGGGCCCGCAGAGCCAGGAAGGCCGCCCTGACCAGCATGAAGAGGTTCATCGCCCACCACAGCGCCATCAGCCCGCCGCCGAACGCGGTCACCGCCACGGCGGCCGGGGCGAAGACCGCGAGGGTGCCCAGCGCCGCCCAGGCCAGGTAGGGCCCGTCCCCGGCGCCCATCAGCACGCCGTCCAGAACGAAGACCAGCCCGCCCACCGGCTGGGTGAGGGCGGCCAGCAGCAGGACGTCCGAGAGCTGCTGCTGCACGGCCGGGTCGGGGGTGAACAGCGGCACGTACAGCGGCCGGGTCAGTACCACCAGCAGGCCGAGGACCACGCCCGCGCCGATGCCCCACTCGACCATCCGGCGGGTGGCAGCCCTGGTCCCGGGGACGTCTCCGGCGCCCAGGCAGCGGCCGATGATCGCCTGACCGGCGATGGCGATGGCGTCCAGGGCGAAGGCGAGGAAGCCCCAGAGCGTCATGGCGATCTGGTGTGCCGCGACCTCGGTGTCCCCGAGCCGGGCCGCCACGGCGGTGGCGATCAGCAGGACCCCGCGCAGGCTCATCGTCCGGACCACCAACGGGCCGCCGGCCCTGGCGGAGGCCCGGATACCGGCCAGGTCGGGGCGGAGCGCGGCGCCCTCGCGGCGGGCCCCGCGCACCACCACCAGCAGGTACACGGCGGCCATCGCGGTCTGGGCCAGGACGGTGCCCCAGGCGGAGCCCGCCACGCCGAGACCGGCGCCGTACACCAGAGAGACGTTGAGCAGCAGGTTGGCGCTGAAGCCGCCGACCGCCACCAGCAGCGGTGTACGGGTGTCCTGGAAGCCGCGCAGCACGCCGGTGGCCGCCAGCACCAGCAGCATCGCGGGTATCCCCAGGGTGCTGATCCGCAGGTAGGTCACGGCGTAGGGGAGGGCGGTCGGCGAGGCGCCGAGGACCTTGGCCGCCGTCGGGGCCAGCAGCAGGGTGAGGGCGACCACGCCGACCGAGAGCAGCAGGGCGAGCCAGATGCCGTCGATACCCTGCTGGATGGCGGCCCGGCGGTCCCCGGCGCCTATTCGGCGGGAGACTGCGGCGGTGGTCGCATACGCGAGGAAGACGAAGGTCGCGGCGGCGGTGGTGAGCCCGGCCGAGGCGATGCCGAGGCCGGCCAGCTGCGCGGTGCCGAGGTGGCCGACGACGGCGGAGTCAGCCATCAGGAAGAGCGGTTCGGCGACCAGCGCCCCGAAAGCCGGGACGGCCAGGGCCAGGATCTCCCGGTCGTGCCGGCGGCGATTGGGGGCGGTTGTCATGGGGACCAGGGTACTCATCCACAGGTAAGTAGTGCTAGGGCTCTTCGGTTATTACTTGAAGCCCTGGCCGAGGGTCGCACGGAGTCGGCGGGCAGGGGTGTGGCCCAGCTGTGTGAAGAATTTCTCATGCACAGTCGGTGGAAAGGGTTATCGCAGGTCAGCGCGTTGACGCTGGAGGGATGGTGTGGTTATCCACAGTGCTGTCCACAGGGTTGTGCACAGGTTTGAGGGAGTTCTCCACAGCTATGGGCTGTTCATCCACACAGCCTGTGGATAACCATCTTGGAGGATAGCCGTCCGGCCCCTTAGCGTGGTTGTCTGACCGCCGCAGCCGCCCGAGCGACACCTCCTGCCCGGCGCCCGATTCGTCGGCGCGGTGGCGTATGAAAGAGGGTGCGCCATCGGCAAGGCCAGCTCCACTCGCACCACTCGCTGATCGGGGAACACGCGTGACCGGCCCCCAGTACGACGACCACGACGTTCCTCCCCCGCCGGAGGATGACTGGCAGCCGTCCGACGACGCCTTCCCCGCCGGTTCCTTCGCGGACGGCCCGTTCCCGGACGGCCCCGGCGACCGGCTGCCGGTGACCCGCCGCCGTGCCGACGGCGAGGGCGGCCGCGGCGACGGAAGTCGCGGTGAGGGCGGAAAGGGCGGGTTCCAGAAGGGCGGCTTCGCCGGCAAGAAGAAGCGCGACGAGGACTCGGACGACGGCCGTTCGGCCGTGGACGGCTTCGAACGCGTCCCTCCGCAGGACCTGGCTGCCGAGCAGTCCGTCCTCGGCGGCATGCTGCTCTCCAAGGACGCGATCGCCGACGTCGTCGAGGTGCTCAAGCCCGCCGACTACTACCGGCCCGCCCACGAACTGGTCCACGGCGCCATCCTCGACCTCTACGCCAGGGGCGAGCCCGCAGACCCGATCACCGTCGCCGGTGAGCTCACCAAGCGCGGTGAGCTCACCCGGGTCGGCGGTGCCTCCTACCTGCACACGCTGGTCAACTCCGTCCCGACCGCCGCCAACGCCGAGTACTACGCTCAGATCGTCCACGAGCGCGCCGTGCTGCGCCGCCTGGTCGAGGCCGGTACCCGTATCGCGGGCATGGGCTACGCCGCCGAAGGCGATGTGGACGAGATCGTCAACGCTGCCCAGGCCGAGATCTACGCCGTCACCGAGCAGCGCACCAACGAGGACTACGCCCCGCTCGCCGACATCATGGAGGGCGCTCTCGACGAGATCGAGGCGATCGGCTCCCGGGCCGGCCAGATGTCCGGCGTCCCCACCGGCTTCGCCGACCTGGACGCGCTCACCAATGGCCTGCACCCCGGCCAGATGATCGTCATCGCGGCCCGTCCCGCGATGGGTAAGTCCACCCTGGCGCTGGACTTCGCCCGCGCCTGCTCGATCCACAACAACCTGCCGAGCGTGATCTTCTCGCTCGAAATGGGGCGCAACGAGATCGCCATGCGCCTGCTCTCCGCCGAGGCCCGGGTCGCCCTGCACCACATGCGCTCCGGCAACATGACCGACGACGACTGGACCCGGGTCGCCCGCCGGATGCCCGACGTCACCAACGCCCCCCTCTTCATCGACGACTCGCCCAACCTGTCGATGATGGAGATCCGCGCCAAGTGCCGTCGCCTCAAGCAGCGCAACGAGCTCAAGCTCGTCGTCATCGACTACCTCCAGCTGATGCAGTCGGGCGGCTCCCGCCGCGCCGAGAGCCGCCAGCAGGAGGTCTCCGACATGTCGCGAAACCTCAAGCTCCTCGCCAAGGAGCTGGAGCTCCCGGTCATCGCGCTCTCCCAGCTGAACCGAGGCCCCGAGCAGCGTACGGACAAGAAGCCGATGGTCTCCGATCTCCGCGAATCCGGCTCCATCGAGCAGGACGCCGACATGGTCATCCTGCTCCACCGCGAGGACGCCTACGAGAAGGAGTCCCCCCGGGCCGGCGAGGCCGACCTCATCGTCGCCAAGCACCGTAACGGCCCCACCGCCACCATCACGGTCGCCTTCCAGGGCCACTACTCCCGCTTCGTGGACATGACCCGCGACGTGACCTGAGTCGTTGCACCGGTCCACGTGCTTGGGTAGGGCCATGGATACGGGTACGGGGCCGCGTCCGGCCGGGGCGGTCGGTTACCGCGAGCTGGCGGGTCAACTGGCGGTGCAGTACGAGAGCGTGGGCTTCGAGGAGGTGCACGAGCAGGTCCTGCATCTGCTTCCGGTGGCGCCCGTCAGGGTGCTGGACGTCGGGGCCGGCACGGGGAGGGACGCGGCGGCGCTGGCCTCCCGGGGGCACTCGGTGCTGGCGGTGGAGCCGACCGTCGAGTTGCGGGTGCACACCGGGGGCGGGATCGCCTGGCTGGCCGATTCGCTCCCTGAACTCTCCTCGGTGGAAGGCGAGTTCGCTCTGATCATGCTGACCGCAGTGTGGATGCATCTCGATCCTTCGGAGCGCCGGCGCGCGATGGCGCGGATTGCCTCGCTGCTGGCGCCGGGCGGCCGGGTGATGATGCTGCTCCGGCACGGGCCGGTGCCGCAGGGGCGGCGGATGTTCGCCGTGTCGGGGGACGAAACAGCGGTGCTGGCAGGTGAGTTCGGGCTGGCCGAGACGCATCGCGGTGGCCGGGGCGACCGCCATGCCAGGGCCGAGGTCGAGTGGACGCACCTGGTACTTGACCTGAAGTCAGCTTGAAGTTCCATGATTGATCCATGACGAAGACGAACCACCGGGCCGGCACCGACTCGACCGAACTCGCCATGCTGCGTGAGCTGTTGGGCACGTACGTGGAGCGCGACGCCGTCGCGAGGCTGATCGACCGCTACCTGGCGGGCCTGGACGAACGGGTCTTCGACGAGGAGTGGGCCCGCTCGCTGTTCGCGGAGGATGTCCGGCTGGTGTTCCCGGTGGGTAGCCGGGAGGGTCTGGCGGGGCTGGGGGAGTACCACGCCGAGGTGATGGGCAGGTTCGACCGCACGGTGCACATCGGGTCGAACCACACGATCACGGTGCAGGGCGACCGGGCCGCGTTCCGGTTCAACCTGCTCTGCCTGCACGTCCTCGTCGACGGGCTGCACGCGGAGCGCGGCCCGGCCCCCGGCGCCACCTTCGAGAGTGCGGGCCGGATGTCCGGCGAGGCCGTACGGACGGCGGACGGCTGGCGGTTCGATCTGCTCGCCTTGCAGGTCGTCTGGACGAAGGGCGAACCGCCGGTCCGGGTGCGTGGCGTCTGACGGCCCCGGGGCGTCTCAGAGGGCGTTCGATAGGGGATTCCCCCCAACTGTCCGGCTTTCTGTGTCGCGACACGGACTCGGTTCCATGATCTCGTGGCGGTCGGGTCCG
>NZ_JARZAJ010000022.1 GCF_029892105.1 Kitasatospora sp. GP82
TGCAGGGGGGACCCTGTGGGAGAGTAGGACGCCGCCGAACAAATTTTGACAGTAGAAAGCCCCCTCCCGGGATCGGGAGGGGGCTTTCTGCGTTAATCTCTGCGGATGCAGAACCTGACCCTTACGTGGCAGACCTCCGGCGGAACGTCGATGGTCCTGTTCGGAGCGGCGTATGCGGTCAAGTGCGCTACCCGCACGACTCCTACCAGTCGGGTTGCCGGAGCGCCCGCCGTTCTCTGGGAGGCCGGCACTCTGCTGGCGCTCTTCGCACTGTGGCAGCTGGTGGGTCATCTCTCAGTGATGAGTGCGGATCATGCGCTGGATCGGGCGGAGTGGATCCACCGGACAGAGCTTCGGCTCGGCCTGCCCGACGAGGCGTCCTGGCAGCGTGCGGTCGAGCCGCACCCGTGGCTGGTCACCGCCGGCAACTACTACTACGCGACCATGCACTTCGGCGTGATGCTCGCAGTGCTGCTCTGGCTCTTTCTGCGTCATCGCGACCGGTACTCGTGGGCTCGGAACACGGTGGTGCTGACCACGGCTGCCTGCCTGCTCATCCAGTTCATCCCGGTCGCGCCGCCCCGGATGCTGCCGGACAACGGATTCGCCGACCTGGCGGCGGAGTACGGGCAGTCGGTGTACGGCGGTGCCGTGGGCGGGGTGGTCGCCGATCAGTTGTCCGCGATGCCTTCGGTTCACGTCGCCTGGTGCGTGATCGTGGCCGTGGCCGTCGTGCGGGTGGCGCGTGGACCGTGGCGCTGGCTGGTCGTACTGCATCCGCTCATCACCGTCATCGTCGTCGTGGTGACGGCGAATCACTTCTGGGCGGACGGGCTGGTGGCGGTGGCGCTCCTGCTGGTCGTGTACCTGGTGCAGTACGCCGTCAGCGGTTGGAGCACGGCCGGTGACGAGTCGTCGAGCTCGCCTGCGGAGGAGCCGGACCTGCTGGACGCACGGACGCCGGTCGGCCGGCCGTAGAGCCGAGCTGAGCCGAGCAGCGCGAAGTCGGGGGTGAAGCCGAGCGTGAAGCCGGCCGCCAGGCAGTAGCCCGGCGCAGACCCGGCAGCGGCAGTGTGAACAGCGGGCCGGAGCGGCGAAGGGTGGGCCTGGACTCGCCAGGGAGTCCAGGCCCACCCTTCGCCTGCGCAGGTGTAAGTTCTCTCAGCCGTGTCCGCTTACTTCAGCGGCAGGGCGTTCCGCCCCCACCCGCCGTTGGTCAGGGTGGCGGTGGCCCAGTACCAGGCGGCCACACCCGCCAGTGCGGCGGCCCAGCCGGCCACCTTGGCGAGCCCGCCGTTGCCTCCGAGCGTGGCGATGGCGGTGAGCAGCAGCGCGACCGTCAGCAGGCCGTACACGACGCGGTTGAAGAGGCCGGAGGTCCAGCCGGCGACCGCGAGGCTGAGGGCGAGCAGCGTCCACAGCAGCAGGAAGAGGCCTGCGGCGTGCTTGCTTGCGCCGGCTGCGACGGACCAGGTGGCCCAGAACGCGCCGAGGCCGGTGAAGGCGGTGCCGGTGAAGGTGTCGCCGCCGCGGAGCTGCCAGAGACCGGCGATGAAGAGGGTGACCCCGCCGACGACGTGGGCGAGGGCGACTGCGTCCTTGACCCCGGTACCGCTGAGGATGCCGGTGGCGAGCAGGCCGTATGCGAGAAGGGTCAGTCCGAGGGCCAGGTATCCGAGGGGGGCCGCGTCGGCGCCTGTGGGTTGGGCGTTCGCCCCGGTAGCTTCGTTGCTCACCGGAGGCTCCTTTCGCTCTGTGTGCCGGGTGACGGCTTCGGTGCGACAGAGGGTTGGTGCGCGATGCCGAGCCACAGGCGCACGGACATGGCGCGGCATCGCATGAGAAGGCATGGGATGGCGCGGCATGGCGTGCGGGTGGCTGCGGCTGAGTGAAGAACCAGCATGTCCGGCAGGTGGGGCCGGAGATCGGCTGGTGGTCGATGTCCCCTCCGGGGGGATTCCCCGGTGAATCCGGTGTACCCGCCTCCGGACCCTTGTACCCTTGTGAATCTCACATTCTGTACAGTCGTCAGCTGTAGGGCGGCCATGGATGGCCGGTTGCTGAACGGGAGTGAGCGGGCAGGTGGATCAGGCGGTCAGCCGGCCCGCTGGGTGGGCACCCGGAGGGTGAGGATCGCCATGTCGTCCGAGGGCGGCTCCGGTGCGAAGCGTTCCACCGCGCGCTGGACGCGCGCCGCCACGGCTCCGGCGGTGAGCCCGGTGCAGCCGCTGAGGACCTGGGTGAGGCCGTCCTCGCCCAACATCCGTCGGCCCTCCCGGCGTTCGGTGACCCCGTCGGTGACGCAGAGCAGGACTTCGCCGGGACGCAGGACCAACTCCTCGGCCTCCAGGTCGAGTTCGTCCAGTACGCCGAGCAGTGGCTGTGGCGAGGCGGCCTGGTCGACCTGACCGTCGGTACGCAGGCGCAGCGGCAGCGGATGGCCGGCGCAGACCAGGGACAGGGCGGTGCTCCCGTCCGGGCGGGGCGTCAGCTCGCCGTACAGCAGGGTGAGGAAGCGGCTGCGGGCGCCCTCGTCGAGGATGGCGGCGTTGAGCCGGGTGAGTACCTGCGGGGCGTCCAGGCCCTCGCGGGCGAGCAGGCGCAGCGAGTGCCTGGCCAGTCCGGTGACCGAGGCCGCCTCGGGTCCGGTGCCGCAGACGTCGCCGATGGCGAAGCCGTAGGTGCCGGGGCGGATCGGGAAGATGTCGTAGAAGTCGCCGCCGACTTCGTTTCCTTCTCCGGCGGCCTGGTAGAAGACCTCCACCTCGACGCCCGGGATCTTGGGCAACTCGGGTGGCAGCAGGGCGCGTTGGAAGGCCTGGCTGGTGGCGGTGCGCTCGGAGTAGAGACGGGAGTTGTCGAGGGCGAGGGCGGCTCGCCTGGACAGGTCCTCGGCGAGTTCGAGCATCTCCTGGCGGAAGCGGACTCCGGTGCCGACGCCGAGGACGAGCAGGCCGATGACCCGGTTGCGGGCGGCCAGCGGAAGGACGACGGTCTCGCCGAGCAGTCCGGCCAGGTCGGGGCTGTCGGCCAGGCCCGCGCTGCGGGCGGTCTCGGCGGGGGCCTTCCAGAACCGGGCGCCGGGTGCGGGGTCGGCCTCCGGGGCCGGGGTCTTGTCGAGCAGGGCGCGCAGCGGGTCGATCCGGTCCTCGTCCTCGTGCAGGACGAAGGCGAGTCCGGTGCCGCCGTTCTGGTCGGCGGTGGTGTAGACGGCGCACCAGGCGGCCAGCGTCGGCACGGCCATCTGTGCCATCAGTGCGAGGGTCTGCTGGTGCTCCAGGGTGCCGGCGAGCAGGTCGGAGGCTTCGACCAGGAAGGAGAGCGAGCCTCTGCGCAGGCGTTCGAGTTCGGTGAGCCGGGCGCTCTCCAGCGCGAGGGCGATCCGGTCGGCGGCGAACTGGAGGCGGAGCGCGTCCTCGTTGTCGTACCGTCCCGGGACGCCGGCGGCGACGCCGAGTGAGCCGGTGAGGCGGCCCTCCACCTTGAGCGGGACGGTGATCAGCGAACGCAGGCCGGTTCCGGCGAGCAGCGGTGCCGAGCTGGGGCGGACGGAGAGGTCCTCGTGGACGGCGGGCAGCCGGGCGGAGTCGTAGCGGCCTGCGCCGGAGTCGACGGGGATCGGGCCGTGGTGGCGGCCCATGGGGCTCAGCCCGGAGGCGGCGCGGACCTCGAACTCGGTCTCGTCGTCGGTGGTGAGCATCAGGTAGGCGGCGTCGGCGTCGAGCAGGTCGCGGGCTCGTTCGACCACGCGTTGGAGCAGGCCGCCGAGGTCGTGCTGGTCGATCGGGCCGACCAGCAGGTCCAGCGGTTCGATGGCGGAGGGGGTCTCGACGGCGGTGCCGGGGGAGCGCAGTACGCCGCGGTCGGTCTCGCGGACCAGCAGACAGAGCGTGGACGGCGTGCCGTGGGTGTCGCGGACGCGGACCTGGAGGCCGTACACCTCGGTGACCTGGCCGTCGGCGCGGCGCAGTCCGAAACTGCCCTCCCAGCGGGCCAGGCGCAGCGTCTCGGCGAGGTCCAGGCCGATTCCGGCGGACTGCGGCCAGGCGGCCAGGTCGCTCCAGGGGCGGCCGACGACCTGTTCGGTGGGGTGCTGGAAGAGCGCCTCGGCGTCCGGGTTCCAGGAGCGGACCAGGCCGTGCTCGTCGACCTGGACGACGCCGACCCTGACCGGCCCCTCGGCATCGGGGAGTTCACCGCCGGGCAGGCTGGGGAGGGCGTAGCGGGTACCGGCCTGGTGGGCGGGGAGCGGCAGGCGGAACCAGACGGTCTTCTGTCCGGCTGCGTACTCGACGCCCCAGCGGGTGGAGAGCGCGGAGCACATCAGCAGGCCGCGGCCGCCCTCGCCGTCCGGGTCGGCGTAGCGGTCGGAGGAGGCGGCGGGGACGTTGGCGAAGGAGGGCAGGCCGCGCTCGGGGTGGCGGTCGGTCACCTCGATCCGTACGGAGTCCTCCTCGCGCAGGCAGGCGACCTCGGCGGCGGTGCCGGCGTGCACCACGGCGTTGGTGACGAGTTCGCTGACCAGTACCACCGCGTCGTCGACGACTTCGGGCAGGCCCCAGCCGAGCAGGGCGTCGCGGACGAAGCCGCGCGCGGCGGCGGCCGACCGGCCGACCGGTTCGAAGGTGGCGGTTGCGCGCGCGGTGACCACGTGCCACTTCTCCCATCAGGTCGATCGACAGCTCTGCTCCGGCCCGTTGGTACCGTCCGGGAATGCCTTCCCGGTGGTACCGGCCGGGAACCCCTCCCGGCCTGGCCGACCTGGCACCGGGTGTCGGAGGCGGGCGCCGGCAGCGCCCGTGGCCAGGTACAGCGCTCCACCCTACTTTCCGCTCGGTGCCCCGTGGGCCCTGGGCGGGGAAACAGGCACCTGCGGGTGAACCGGGGCCGGAGTTTCCACAGGTTTCATCATCGGCTGGTGGAGACCCTGTGCAACGGGCCGGACACGGAGCGCCGGGGCTGACAGACTGGGGGGTCCGCAGCATGCGGCCGACGCAGTACGGTCGATGAGGCGTCGGTGGCTGTCCGCAGCGGCCGGGGCGGTGTTCGGGGTCGGGCCGTTGCCCGCTGCCGAGCAGTACGGAGCAGTCACGATGTGGGAGGGCCCGTTGAGTTCGGCCACCAAGGACGTACCCGGTACGACTCCGGCGACCGCGCGCGGCAGCCGGGCCGGGCAGACGCGCGCCGGTCTGGGGCGACGCGTGAGCCACAACCGGGGGGCCGAGCCCGCCGACCTGCGCAAACTGCTGGCGGCACTGACGGCGATGCGGGACGGCAACTTCCGTCGCAGGCTGACCGTTCCGGGGGACGGTCCGCTGGCCGAGATCGCGGCGGTGTTCAACGAGGTCGCCGAGCGCAACCAGCATCTGACCGGCGAGCTGGCCCGGGTCCGCCGGGCGGTGGGCCGGGAGGGGCGGCTCTCGGAGCGGCTGGAGAGCGGGGTCGGCGAGGGCGCCTGGATGGCGGCCGTCGACAACTGCAATGCGCTGATCGACGACCTCGCCCGGCCGATGGCCGAGGTGGGCCGGGTGCTCTCCTCGATCGCCGAGGGCGACCTGGACCAGCGGATGGAGCTGCGCTCGGTCCATAGCAACGGGGTGAGCCATCCGCTGCGCGGTGAGTTCCTCAAGGTGGGCCGGACGGTCAACGGCCTGGTGGACCAGCTGTCGGAGTTCACCGACGAGGTGACCAGGGTCGCCATCGAGGTGGGTACCGAGGGCAAGCTGGGTGGCCAGGCCCGGGTGCGCGGTATGTCGGGCAGTTGGAAGGACCTGGCGGACTCGGTCAACACCATGGCCGGTCGGCTGACCGCCCAGGTGCGCAATATCGCCGAGGTGACCACGGCGGTGGCCAAGGGCGATCTCTCGCACAAGGTCACGGTGGACGTGGCCGGCGAGATGCTGGAGCTGAAGAACACCGTCAACACGATGGTGGACCAGCTCAACTCCTTTGCCGCGCAGGTCACCAGGGTGGCCCGGGACGTGGGGACCGAGGGTCGGCTCGGTGGTCAGGCGCAGGTGCCCGGCGTGGCCGGGGTGTGGCGTGATCTCACCGACTCGGTGAACTTCATGGCCAACAACCTGACGGCGCAGGTGCGCAGTATCGCCCAGGTGACGACGGCGGTGGCCCGGGGCGATCTGTCGCAGAAGATCGAGGTCGATGCGCGGGGCGAGATCCAGGAGCTGAAGAACACCATCAACACGATGGTGGATCAGCTCTCCGGCTTCGCCGAGCAGGTGACCCGGGTGGCGCGCGCTGTGGGCACCGAGGGCATTCTGGGCGGCCAGGCGCAGGTTCCCGGCGTGGCCGGGGTCTGGAAGGACCTCACCGAGAACGTCAACTCGATGGCCAACAACCTCACCAACCAGGTGCGAAACATCGCTCAGGTGACGACGGCGGTGGCCAAGGGCGATCTGTCGCAGAAGATCCAGGTGGATGCGCGGGGCGAGATCCTGGAGCTGAAGAACACCATCAACACCATGGTCGACCAGCTCGGTGCCTTCGCCGACGAGGTGACCAGAGTGGCCAGGGATGTCGGCACCGAGGGCATCCTGGGCGGGCAGGCGAGCGTTCCCGGAGTGTCCGGGACGTGGAAGGACCTGACCAACAGCGTCAACTTCATGGCGTCCAACCTGACCAGTCAGGTGCGCAACATCGCCGAGGTGACCACGGCGGTGGCCCGTGGCGACGTCTCGAAGAAGATCACCGTCGATGCCCGCGGTGAGATCCGCGAGCTGGTGATGACCGTGAACACGATGGTCGATCAGCTCTCGGCGTTCGCGGACGAGGTGACCCGGGTCGCCCGTGAGGTCGGTACGGAGGGGATCCTGGGCGGTCAGGCCCGGGTGAGCGGAGTCTCCGGTATCTGGCGGGACTTGACCGACAACGTCAACTTCATGGCCTCCAACCTGACCAGCCAGGTGCGGAACATCGCCGAGGTCGCCTCGGCGGTGGCCCGGGGTGACCTCTCCAAGAAGATCACCATCGAGGCGCAGGGCGAAGTCGCGGCCCTCGCGGGCACCTTGAACACCATGGTCGACCAGCTGTCGGCCTTCGCCGTCGAAGTCACCAGGGTGGCCCGTGAGGTGGGCACCGGCGGCATCCTGGGCGGGCAGGCCAGTGTGCCCGGTGTCGCCGGGATCTGGAAGGACCTGACGGACAACGTCAACCAGATGGCCAACAACCTGACGGGTCAGGTCCGCAACATCGCGCTGGTCATCACGGCCGTCGCGCGCGGCGATCTCTCGCAGAAGATCGACGTGGACGCCAGCGGTGAGATCCTCCAGCTCAAGACCAGCATCAACACCATGGTCGACCAGCTGAGCGCCTTCGCGGACGAGGTCACCCGAGTCGCCCGCGAGGTGGGTACCGACGGCCGCCTCGGCGGCCAGGCCCGCGTCCCCGGCGTGGACGGCACCTGGCAGGACCTCACCGAGTCGGTGAACGAGCTCGCCAACAACCTGACCCGCCAGGTGCGGGCCATCGCCCAGGTCGCCACCGCCGTGACCAGGGGCGACCTGAGCCTGCGGATCGACGTGGACGCGTCCGGAGAGCTCGACGAGCTCAAGGACAACATCAACCAGATGATCGCCAACCTGCGCGAGACCACCCGCACCAACCAGGAACAGGACTGGCTCAAGACCAACCTGGCCAGGATCTCCGGTCTGCTCCAGGGCCGCCGGGACCTGGAGGCCGTCGCCTCGCTGATCATGACCGAGCTGACCCCGGTGGTCTCCGCCCAGCACGGCGCCTTCTTCCTCGCCCAGCCGGCCGGCCGCACCGCCGAGCTGATCACCGAGGACGACGACGAGAACGACACCGTGCTCCGCCTGATCGGCAGCTACGGCTACCAGCGCCGCGCGATGCCGACCACCTTCCGGCCCGGCGAGGGCCTGGTCGGCCAGGCGGCGGTGGAGAAGCGCTCGATCATCCTCAAGGAGACCCCGCCCGGCTATCTGAAGATCGCCTCCGGTCTCGGCGAGGCCAGTCCCGCCCATGTGGTGGTGCTCCCGGTGCTCTTCGAGGGCCGGCTGCTCGGCGTGATCGAGCTGGCCACCTTCAGCTCCTTCACCACCGTCGCGCTGGACTTCCTCAACCAGATCGCCGACCTGATCGGCGTCACCGTCAACACCATCAGCGTCAACACCAAGACCGAGGGCCTGCTGCTGGAGTCCCAGCGGCTCACCGCCGAACTCTCGATGCGGTCCGCCGAGTTGGAGGCCCGTCAGGAGGAGCTGGAGCGCACCAACGAGGAGTTGCAGGAGAAGGCCGAGCAACTCGCCCAGCAGAACCGCGACATCGAGATCAAGAACAGCGAGATCGAGGAGGCCCGCCAGGTCCTGGAGGAGCGCGCCGAGCAGCTCGCGCTCGCCTCGCGCTACAAGAGCGAGTTCCTCGCCAACATGTCGCACGAGCTGCGCACCCCGCTCAACTCGCTGCTGATCCTGGCCAAGCTGCTCTCCGACAACAACGAGGGCAACCTCTCCTCCAAGCAGGTCGAGTTCGCGGAGACCATCCACGGCGCCGGCTCCGACCTGCTCCAGCTGATCAACGACATCCTCGACCTCTCCAAGGTCGAGGCGGGCAAGATGGACGTCCGCCCGGCCAAGATCGCCCTCGTGCAGCTGGTCGACTACGTCGAGGCCGCCTTCCGCCCGCTCACCGTGGGCAAGAACCTGGACTTCGCCGTGGTGGTCGCCTCCGATCTCCCGGTCACCCTGCACACCGACGAGCAGCGGCTTCAGCAGGTGCTGCGCAACCTGCTCTCCAACGCCTTCAAGTTCACCGACTCCGGCGCCGTCGAACTGCGGATCCGCCGGGCGGGCAGCGGAGTTCCGCAGCACGTACGGGAGCAACTGCTGGAGAACGGCGCGATCACCGACCCCGACGAGCCGCTGATCGCCTTCTCGGTCTCCGACACCGGTATCGGCATCCCCGACAACAAGCTGCGGGAGATCTTCGAGGCCTTCAAGCAGGCCGACGGCGGTACCAGTCGCAAGTACGGCGGCACCGGGCTCGGGCTCTCCATCAGCCGGGAGATCGCCCGACTGCTCGGTGGCGAGATCCACGCCGAGAGCGAGCTCGGCCAGGGCTCCGCCTTCACCCTCTACCTGCCGCTGCGCAGCGAGGCGCCGGGCCTCGCCGTCACGCTGGAGCGCCAGTCCCCGTCGATCCGGGCGGCCGTCGCGGTGACCCCGGCCGGCACGCCGGTGCCCGTGGGGGAGAACCCGGCCGAGCACTGGGCGCAGGAGGTCCGCGAGCTGGCGGAGGAGCGCAGGCGGGGCGAGGCCGAGCGGCGCCGGGTGGCGGCCGAGGAGTCGGCGAACGGGTCGGGCGCCGAGCCCGCCGCGCGGTCGAGTGCCTGTGCCCAGTTCCAGGGCCGCTTCGACGGCCAGCGGGTGCTGATCGTGGACGACGACGTCCGCAACGTCTTCGCCCTGACCAGCGTGCTGGAGCAGTACGGGCTGACGGTGCTGTACGCCGAGAACGGGCGGGAGGGCATGGAGATGCTGGAACAGCACGAGGACGTGGCCCTGGTGCTGATGGACATCATGATGCCGGAGATGGACGGTTACGCGACCACCGAGGCGATCCGCCGGATGCCCCAGTTCTCCGGCCTGCCGATCATCGCGCTGACCGCCAAGGCGATGAAGGGCGACAAGGAGAAGAGTCTGGAGGCGGGTGCCAACGACCATGTCACCAAGCCGGTCGAGACCGACCACCTGCTGGCGGTCATGCGCCAGTGGCTGCCCGGCAAGTAGTCGCCACCGCGAGCGAGCGGCGCCTGTGCCGGGGCGGAGCGCCCCGGCGAGGCCGCGCCGCAAACGGGAATCCGGGTTTCCGGCTGGGCTGGCGGGTCGAGCCGGGAACCCGGTAGGGTCACCCATCGTTGCGAACAGTGACCGAATGGTGACAAGGCGCTCTGGCGGCCCGGCCACGGTTCGGCGGTGTCTCCACGAAGTCTGCGGGCCGCATTTGCGCACAGCGATGTGGCGGGCGAGGGGGTGCGGCTAGCATGACCGGGGCAGTGGTGGGCGGCACACGGGTGTCTTCCCTCGGAAAACAACCGGCAGGAGGGCGGGTCCTGGTGCAGAAGGCGAAGATCCTCCTGGTCGACGACCGGCCGGAGAACCTGCTCGCGCTGGAGGCGATCCTCTCGGCGCTCGATCAGACCCTGGTCCGCGCCTCGTCCGGCGAGGAGGCGCTCAAGGCGCTGCTCACCGACGACTTCGCGGTGATCCTGCTGGACGTCCAGATGCCCGGCATGGACGGCTTCGAGACGGCCTCCCACATCAAGCGCCGGGAGCGCACCCGGGACATCCCGATCATCTTCCTGACCGCGATCAACCACGGGCCGCACCACACCTTCCGGGGCTATGCGGCCGGTGCGGTGGACTACATCTCCAAGCCCTTCGACCCGTGGGTGCTGCGCGCCAAGGTCTCGGTCTTCGTGGACCTCTACACCAAGAACTGCCAGCTCAAGGAGCAGGCGGCGCTGTTGCGGCTGCAGCTGGAGGCGGGTGAGCAGTCGTCGATCGGCGGTGGTCTGCTCGGCGAGCTGTCCGCGCGGCTGGCCTCGGCGGAGGAGCAGGTCGAGGCACTCACCAAACAGCTGGCCGGTTCCAGCGAGGCCGGGGCGGCGGTCACGGCCGCGCACCTGGAGCGCAAGCTCTCCAGTCTGCGCCAGGCGCTCGAAGCTCTGCGACCGGGCGCGAGCTGAGCGCCGGGGGCGCGTAGGCGGCTTCACGCGCGCCGGTGCACCTCCAGCGCCGCCCGCGCGCTCCAAGCGCCCTGACGGCGCTGCAGGGGGCTTCTGGCGGATGCCGCCACAGGCGGCAGGTATGACCGCGCCCCGGACCGTGTCCGCCGAACGGGTGGCTGTGCCGGACTGACGGGGTGTCGGCGACACGCGACCGGGCCGGTGATCGGTCACATGTGCAGGGAAGACGCCCCCCGGTAGGCTGCTGACCCATGGCCACACGTACGCCCGGAAGTGACATCAGCGGCTCACGCCGGGGGGCGGCACGCAACTCGAAACCCGGGTCGGCCAAGAAGACCTCCGCCGCCAAACCCGCCGTGAAGAAAGCCCCCGCCGCCAAACCGGTCGCCAAACCGGCCGCCAAGGCGCCGGCCAAGCGGGCACCCGCGAGGCGGGCCGCCGCCAAGCCGCCGGCGGGCCCGCCGCCACCCGCGCCGAGGCCGATACTCTTCCGGGCCGTCCGCGCCCTCTGGCTGGGCCTGGCGCACAGCATCGGCGCGGTCTTCCGGGGTTTCGGCGACGGCGCCAAGAATCTCCACCCCGCGCATCGCAAGGACGGGGTGGCGCTGCTGCTGCTCGCGCTGGCCCTGGTCACGGCGGCCGGTACCTGGTTCAGCCCGCAGGGCTGGCTGGGCGAGGCGGCGACCAGTGTGGTCTCCGGCCTCTTCGGCCGGCTCGACGTCCTGATCCCGCTGCTGCTCGGCACCCTGTCGATCCGTCTGATGCGCCACCCGGGGCTGCCGGAGTCCAACGGCCGGGTCGCGATCGGCCTGAGCGCCCTGATCGTCGGCACCCTGGGCCTGGTCCACATCGGCTGCGGGGCGCCCGCCATGTCCACCGGTGCGACCCGGATACGGCTGGCCGGCGGCATCCTCGGCTGGGCCGTCTCGACGCCGATGATGGCCGCCGCCGGACCGCCGCTCGCGGTGCCGCTGCTGCTGCTGCTCGCCTTCTTCGGCCTGCTGGTGGTCACCTCCACGCCCGTCAACCGCATCCCCGAGCGGCTGCGCCTGCTCGGTGAGCGCCTGGGTGTCGTCGAGCCGTCGTTCCTGGAGGACTCGGACGAGGCGTACGGCCACGAGTTCTCCACCGAGCCGCCCGAGGACGCCGACCCCGGCGCGCTTCCGTTCACCATCGAGGACACCCCGGGGGACGAGGTGGCGGCCCGGCGCCGGCGCCGTCGCAAGAAGGTGGACGAGCCGGAACTGGCCTCCGCCGTCCCCGACGTGTTCGTCAAGGACCCGTACGCGACCAGGGACATCGCCGCCGGGGTCGCCGCCGACCTGGACGGCGCCCTGGTGCACGGCGTGCCCGCCTCCCCGGCCGTGGCCAGCATCATGAACCAGGTGCAGGACCGCACCGCGCCGCCGGAGGAGCCCGCCGTCCCGGCCGCCCGGGGCGCCGGCGCGGTCGATCTGGACAAGCACGGGGCGGCCCCGGTGCGGATGGAGCAGCTCCAGCTGTCCGGTGACGGCACGTACACGCTGCCGCCGCTGGACCTGCTGGAGTTCGGAGCGCCCGCCAAGGCCCGCAGTGCGCTCAATGACGAGGTGGTGGCGCAGCTCTCCGGTGTCTTCGCCGAGTTCAAGGTGGACGCCCGGGTCACCGGCTTCACCCGGGGCCCGACGGTCACCCGCTACGAGGTCGAGCTCGGCCCCGCCGTGAAGGTCGAGCGGATCACCGCGCTGGCCAAGAACATCGCCTACGCGGTGGCCAGTCCGGATGTGCGGATCATCAGCCCGATCCCCGGCAAGTCGGCGGTCGGTGTGGAGATCCCCAACCGCGACCGGGAGATGGTCAACCTCGGCGACCTGCTGCGCTCGCGCACCGCCGCCGAGGACACCCACCCGATGGTGGTCGGCATGGGCAAGGACGTCGAGGGCCACACCGTGATGGCCAACCTCGCCAAGATGCCGCACATCCTGGTGGCCGGTGCGACCGGCGCGGGCAAGTCCTCCTGCATCAACTGCCTGATCACCTCCGTCCTGGCCCGGGCCACCCCGGACGAGGTCAAGATGGTGCTGGTCGACCCCAAGCGGGTCGAGCTGACGGCCTACGAGGGCATCCCGCACCTGATCACTCCGATCATCACCAACCCCAAGAAGGCCGCCGAGGCCCTCCAGTGGGTGGTCCGTGAGATGGACCTGCGCTACGACGACCTCGCGGCCTTCGGCTTCCGGCACGTGGACGACTTCAACGCGGCCGTCCGGTCGGGCAAGGTCACCCCGCCGCTGGGCAGCGAGCGCGAGCTGAAGCCGTATCCGTACCTGCTGGTGATCGTGGACGAGCTGGCCGACCTGATGATGGTCGCCCCGCGCGACGTCGAGGACTCGGTGGTCCGGATCACCCAGCTGGCACGCGCGGCCGGTATCCACCTGGTGCTGGCCACCCAGCGGCCCTCGGTGGACGTGGTCACCGGCCTGATCAAGGCCAACGTCCCGAGCCGGCTGGCCTTCGCCACCTCGGCGATGGCCGACTCCCGGGTCATCCTGGACCAGCCCGGCGCCGAGAAGCTGATCGGCAAGGGCGACGCGCTGTTCCTGCCGATGGGCGCCAGCAAACCGGTCCGGATGCAGGGCGCCTTCGTCACCGAGGCCGAGATCGCCAGGGTGGTCCAGCACTGCAAGGACCAGCTCACCGCGAGCTACCGGGACGACGTCACGGTCGGCGGCGGCCCGAAGAAGGAGATCGACGAGGAGATCGGCGACGATCTGGACCTGCTGATCCAGGCGGCCGAGCTGGTGGTCTCCACCCAGTTCGGCTCGACCTCGATGCTCCAGCGAAAGCTGCGGGTTGGCTTCGCCAAGGCCGGGCGGCTGATGGACCTCATGGAGTCGCGCGGCATCGTCGGGCCGAGCGAGGGCTCAAAGGCCCGCGATGTGCTGGTCAAGCCGGACGAGCTGGACGCCGTCATCCTCACCATCCGGGGGTGACACCGCTGGCGCCCGCCCGCCCGGCTCACCCCTGCGGCGGAGTCGTCGGCCGGCGCCGGCGGCGTCGGTGCGTCCTTCGGCCCAGCGGGCAGGGGTCTCACTCGTTCGGACGAACCGGGTGAGCCCTGCCGTCGCCCGGCAGGGCGGGAACCGGCGGCCGGGGCCGTACGTCCCTGCCAGGGCAGGGGAGTTCGGTGGGCCCGCCCGGCTGACTGCACATCGGCACCGACCGGCCGTGGCGCGCACTTTCGGGCCCGTTCCGCTTGAGAAAGGCTCGGCCTCCGCCCCTAGACTGTCTTCTCAGCAGATGGCCAATGCTCGAAAGGCGCGCCCAGTGACCATCGGCAAGTCCCCCCGCCGCGACAGCCGCCGGCTCCCCGCCGATTCTGAGGGTGCCGCGCCGGAGCAGCAGGCGCCCGCTGAGCCCGCCGACGAGACGGAGAGCATCGGTCGGCTGCTCTGTGCGGCCCGGCTGGCAGCCGGGCTGACGGTCGATCAGGTGAGTGCCGGCACCCGGGTGCGGGTGCCGATCGTGTACGCCGTCGAGGAGGACGATTTCAGCCGCTGCGGCGGTGACTTCTACGCCCGCGGCCACATCAGGGCGATCGCCAAGGCCGTCGGCGTCGACGGCGAGCCGCTCGTCGCCCGGTACGACGCCGCGCACGGCGGCGCGCCGGGCGTGCAGCGTGCCACCCAGCTGCTGGACACCGGCTCGATCAAGGTCACCGACCACCGGCGCCCGAACTGGACGGCCGCGATGGTGGCCGCGATCGTCGCGGTGGTCGCGCTGATCGGTTTCAACCTCCTCGTCGGCAAGCCGACCCGCTCGACGGCGGGCGACGCCAGCTCCCCGCGGTCCGCCGTCTCCGCGCCGGTCACGCCCACCGTCCAGCCGCCCGCCCTGGTGCCGAGCACCGCCGCATCGAGTGTCGCGGCGATCGCGGCCGCCCCGGCCGACAAGGTCACCGTCAAGCTGGTCGCGGAGAAGGACACCAGCTGGGTCTCGGCGGTGGACAGCAGCGGCAAGTCGCTCTTCCAGAACAACCTGGACCAGGGTGCCGACCAGACCTTCACCGATCCCAAGCAGATCAAACTGGTGATCGGCAACGCGGCCGCCGTACACGTGTACGTCAACGGCAAGGACCTCGGACCGGCGGGCCAGGACGGCCAGGTGGTGCACCTCACGTACACCCCCGGAGACCCGCAGGCAGGCTGAGCGGAACCGTACATTCGGGGCGCGCGACCTCCGGGGCGAACGACACCTGAGGTCGCGCGTTAATCTTGGCCCTATGCCTGAACGCCGTACAGTCGCCCTTGTCACGCTCGGATGCGCCCGCAACGAGGTGGACTCCGAGGAACTCGCCGGGCGACTGGAGGCCGATGGCTGGCAGCTCGTCGACGACGCCTCCGAAGCCGATGTCGCCGTGGTCAACACCTGTGGCTTTGTCGAGGCCGCCAAGAAGGACTCCGTCGACGCCCTGCTGGAGGCCAACGACCTCAAGGGCAACGGCCGCACGCAGGCCGTCGTCGCGGTCGGCTGTATGGCCGAGCGCTACGGCAAGGAACTTGCCGACGCGCTGCCCGAGGCCGACGGGGTGCTCGGCTTCGACGACTACGCCAACATCTCCGACCGGCTGCAGACCATCCTCTCCGGCGGCCACCACGCCGCACACCTCCCGCGCGACCGGCGCAAGCTGCTCCCGCTGACCCCGGTCGAGCGCCAGGCGGCCGCCGCCGAGGTCGCCCTGCCCGGTCACGGAGCCCCCGAGGACCTTCCGGAGGGCGTGGCCCCCGCCTCCGGCCCGCGCACCCTGCGAAAGCGCCTGGACGACAACCCGGTCGCCTCGATCAAGCTGGCTTCCGGCTGCGACCGCCGGTGCTCCTTCTGCGCCATCCCCGCCTTCCGCGGCTCCTTCATCTCCCGCCGTCCCTCCGACGTGCTGCACGAGGCCCAGTGGCTGGCCGAGCAGGGCGTCCGCGAGGTGGTCCTGGTCAGCGAGAACAACACCTCCTACGGCAAGGACCTCGGCGACATCCGGCTCCTTGAGACGCTGCTGACCGAGATCGCCGCCGTCGAGGGCATCGAGCGGGTCCGGGTGAGCTACCTGCAGCCGGCCGAGATGCGCCCGGGGCTGATCGACGCGATGACCGGCACCCCCGGCGTCGTCCCGTACTTCGACCTCTCCTTCCAGCACTCCGCCCCGGCCGTGCTGCGCCGGATGCGTCGATTCGGCAGCACCGACCAGTTCCTGGACCTGCTGAAGACCATCAGGGACAAGGCCCCGCAGGCCGGCGCCCGCTCCAACTTCATCGTCGGCTTCCCCGGTGAGACCGAGGAGGACTTCGCCGAGCTGGAACGGTTCATCACGCACGCCGGGCTGGATGCGATCGGTGTCTTCGGCTACTCCGACGAGGACGGCACCGAGGCCGCGACCTACGACGGCAAGCTGCCCGAGGACGTGGTCGCCGAGCGCCTGGCCAAGCTCTCCCGGCTCGCCGAGGAGCTGACCGCGCAGCGTGCCGAGCAGCGGATCGGCACCGAGGTCCTGGTGCTGGTCGAGTCGGTCGAGGACGGAGTGGTCGAGGGCCGGGCGGCCCACCAGGCCCCCGAGACGGACGGCCTGACCACCCTGCTGGGCGCCGAGGACGTCAAGGTCGGCGAGTTCCACCGCGCCCTGGTGGTCGGCACCGAGGGCGTCGACCTCGTCGCGGAGCTGCTTGGGGCCGAGGCATGACCCAGGGGCCAGGCGCCCCGGCAGCGCCGCACCCGGGCCGCCCGGGTGCGGCGCTGCCGCCGCAGCCGGGCCTCTGGAACATCGCCAACATCCTGACGATGGTCCGGCTGCTGCTGGTGCCGGTGTTCGTGGCGCTGCTCTTCGCGGCCGGGGGCCACGACCCCAAGTGGCGCTCGGTGGCCTGGGCCGCCTTCGCCATCGCGATGATCACCGACCTGTTCGACGGGGAGCTGGCCCGGCGCAAGGGCCTGGTCACCGACTTCGGAAAGATCGCCGACCCGATCGCGGACAAGGCGATCATGGGTGCGGCGCTGGTCGGCCTCTCCGTCCTGGGCGACCTGGCCTGGTGGGTCACCGTGGTGATCCTGGCCCGTGAGCTGGGCATCACCGTGCTCCGCTTCTGGGTGATCCGCTACGGCGTCATCCCCGCCAGTCGCGGCGGCAAGCTGAAGACCCTCACCCAGGGCATCGCGGTCGGCATGTACGTCCTGGTGCTCACCGGCTGGCTGGCCACCGGGCGGGCCGTGCTGATGGGTCTGGCCGTGCTGCTCACCGTCGGCACCGGGCTCGACTACATCGGGCAGGCGATCAGGCTGCGCCGAGAGGGCATGGCCAGGGAGCGCGCCGAGCGATGAACGACACCGCCCCCTCCCAGGACCACCGGCTCGCCGATCGGGCGCATACGGCGCTGCGCGGACGCGGTGCCACGGTCGCCGTCGCTGAGTCGCTGACCGGCGGGCTGCTGGCCGCCGCCCTGGTGGACGTCCCCGGTGCCTCGAAGAGCTTCCGAGGCTCGGTCACCGCGTACGCCACCGACCTGAAGGCGTCCGTACTGGGCGTGGACGAGGGTCTGTTGGCCGTGTACGGACCTGTGCACCCCGTGGTGGCCCGTCAGATGGCCGACGGCGTACGCAGACTGCTCGGCGCCACCTACGGCCTGGCCACCACCGGCGTGGCCGGTCCCGACCCGCAGGACGGTCAGGAGGTCGGCACCGTGTACCTGGCTCTGGCAGGACCCGGGGGCACCCAGGTCGTCTCGCCCGGGCTGTCCGGGGCACGTGACAGAATCCGTGCCGATGCGGTGACCGCGGCGCTGGAGCTGCTGAGCGATCACGTATCGGTTGAACCCCCGTCGTGTTGAGGTTTCCGGCTGTTTTCCTGAATTGGCACTGAACTGGCTGCCAGAGCTGGAGGATCGTGTTACACCAGATGGCCTGGTTGGGCAGATACCAGGTAGCTGACGAGTCGCGTGGCCTCGGCCGCGGGCCCGGAGCGGGCGCGCGGACAGTCCGGGCGGGGAACAAACAGGGGAGGGGACAGCCTTGCAGCCCAGAGTGAACACGACCATGGTCCCCGCACGCGATGCGGACAAGGCGGTACGGTGGGGGCGTGACATCTCGATCCGCAGTCCGAGGAGGGAGGCACCGATGATCCTGCTCCGTCGCCTACTGGGCGATGTACTGCGTCGGCAGCGCCAGCGCCAGGGCCGCACACTCCGCGAGGTGTCGGCGGCCGCCAGGGTTTCGCTCGGTTACCTCTCCGAGGTCGAGCGGGGGCAGAAGGAGGCGTCCTCCGAGCTGCTCTCCGCCATCTGCGACGCACTCGATGTCCGGATGTCCGAGGTTATGCGCGAGGTCAGCGACGAGCTGTCGCTCGCCGAACTTGCGGCAATGGCCACCCTCTCGGAGGGTGAGCTGCTGAGGCCGGTACTCGAACCGGTTCCGCTGCCCGCTCCCGGCGACCGGATGAGCGGCATCTCGCCCAAGGCTGCGGCCGTGGACGTGGTGGCGGCCTGACCGGACCTCGCCCTCCCCGTGCGCTGCGGGGGACGAGTGAAGGAGGCCGATGGTGCGAAGGGTCCGGTCGGCGTGTGCCGACGTACGACTGAACGTCCTCGGGCGAATAGGCCAGGATCGGCGCTGGGGCACGGCCGTGGTGCTCGGTGTGCTGTGCTGGGGGCTGCTGCTGGGCACCGGGCTCCGGAGCGGTGGCGCAGCGCTGGGAATGCTCGCTGCGGGAAGCTGGGGAATCGGCTTCGTCCCGGTGCACAGCAACCGTCGGCTGACCGAACCACAACGCCGTACGGGTGAACCGTCGGCGGGGGAACCGGCTGCGCCACTTGACCGACACCTCTGAGCCGTTCCGAAAGCTTTTCCGGATCTCCATCCGGCCGGGGAGCCCGCAGGACCGTGCCCCTACCGGGCGCACGGTGCTGCGGGCTCCCCTGCGTGCCGGTCAGCTGCGCAGGCGCAGGCCGCGCGGGGTGGGGTGGAAACCGGCCTCCTCCAGCAGGCGGCCGAGCTCGGAGGTGAGTGCGGCCTCGCCGTTGGCGCGCTCGATGGTGACGCTGCTGCCCAGGGCGCCGTGGCGGACCGCCTCCGCCAGCGCCTCGACCGGGGCGGATCGGCTCTGCCAGGCCAGCAGGGACTTCCCGCCGCGCTCGACGTAGAGGGCGAGCTCGCCGTCGACCAGCACCACCAGGGCGCCTGCCTTGCGGCCGGGGCGATGGGCGGCGGCAGCGGGCTTGGCGCCCGGTACGGCCGGTGGCTCGGGCCAGGGCAGCGCGGCGCCGTACGCATTGGCCGGGTCGGCGGCGGCCAGCACCAGGACCTGGGGCGGCTCGGTGCCCGTGCCGCTGCCGGGCCATTCGGTGGCGGCGGCCCGCTCCAGCCGGCCGTTGACCGCGCGCAGGCGGTCGGCGGCGCCGTCCATGGCGAACTGGGCGCCACCGAGACCCTCGACGAAGTAGCCCCGCCGGGCCCGCCCCCGCTCCTCGAAGGCGGACAGCACCCGGTACACCCCCGCGAAGCCGCCCGGGACGCGCTCGGCCGCCACCGTGCCCCTGGTGAGCACACCGTGCCGGTCGAGCAGGCACTGCGCCTGTGCGGCGGCCCGGGTGGTCAGGTCATCGGAGAACTCGGGCAGCAGCGACCAGCGCCCGGCGGCCGTGGAAGGACCGGAGCGCAGCGCGCTCGCCGGGCGGCCGAAGCCCCGGCCCGCCCCGCCGTACCGGCCGCGCGGCGTCGACCTGGGCGCGCGGTGCGCCGTCGCGCCGGCGGTACGGCCGGAGCCGAGCAGGGCACGCAGCGGCGCCAGAGTGTCGTTGGTCACGTAACCGGCCCAGACCAAGTCCCAGAGGGCCTCGACGATTTCGGGCTCGGGTGTGTCGGGCACGCGCTCGGCAAGCTGCCGGAAGAACAGGCCGTACCCGCCGGCGAGGGCGTCCAGCAGGGCGGTGTGCACCGGTGTCACGGCGGGGGGTACGGGTTCGGGGCGCAGCAGGTGGGCGGAGTCGGGCAGGTGCAGGCTGATCCAGCCGTCCTTGCCGGCCAGGGCGCCCGC
Organism: Kitasatospora sp. GP82; assembly: GCF_029892105.1. GTDB lineage: Bacteria > Actinomycetota > Actinomycetes > Streptomycetales > Streptomycetaceae > Kitasatospora. Next base: position 19,770 of record NZ_JARZAJ010000022.1, read on the forward strand.
GCCGGACCAGCCGACCTCACCGGCCGCCGTGAGCTCGTCCAGCATCCCCGGGGTGTAGTCGGCCAGCCGGGCCGGGAGGATCAGCTTCTCCAGCGCGGAGGCGGGCAGTGCCGTCCCCTGGAGCTGCTCGACCACGCGCAGCAGGCCGTCCGGGCCGCGCAGGCGGTGGCCCGCGAGATGCTGCCACTGCGGCAGGAAGGCGGCCAGTGCACGCGGCGGGACGGGCTCGACCTCCTGGCGCAGCGCGGCCAGTGAGCGGCGGCGTAGTCTGCGCAGCACTTCGGCGTCGCACCATTCGACGGTGGCGGTGTGGCCCTCGACCGGGCGGAACTCGCCCTGGACCAGGCGGCCGGCGGCGGTGAGCCGGTGCAGGGCGCCGGTGACCACGGCTGTGCCCAGGCCGAATCTCGAAGCGGCCTGGGCCCCGGTGAACGGGCCGTGCGTACGGGCGTACCGGGCGAGCAGATCGCCGAGGGGATCCTTGACGGGCTCGGTGAACGCCTCCGGGACGCCGACCGGCAGCGGGGTGCCGAGGGCGTCGCGCAGCCGCCCGGCGTCCTCGATCGCCGCCCAGCGGGGCTCGCCGGCGATCCGGACCTGGATGGCGCCGCGGGTGGCCTCCAACTCCAGCGGCCAGAGCGGTTCGGCGCCCCGTGCCGTCAACTCGGCCTCGCTGAGCGGCCCGAGCAGCCGCAGTGCGTCGGCGACGCCCTCGACGTCCTTGATCCGGCGGTCGGGGGTGAGGCGTTGAAGCTCGGCCTCCAACTCGGCCAGCACGGCCGGGTCGAGCAGCTCGCGCAACTCGGCCTGGCCGAGCAGCTCGGAGAGCAGCCGGGAGTCCAGCGAGAGTGCGGCGGCGCGCCGCTCGGCGAGCGGGGAGTCCCCCTCGTACAGGAACTGGGCGACGTAGCCGAAGAGCAGCGAGCGGGCGAAGGGGGAGGGTTCGGGGGTGGTGACCTCCACCAGCCGTACGGCGCGCGACTCCAGATCGCGCATCAACTCGACCAGCCCAGGTACGTCGAAGACGTCCTGGAGGCACTCGCGGACGGCTTCGAGGACGATCGGGAAGGAGGCGTACTCGGCTGCCACCTCAAGGAGTTGGGAGGCGCGCTGGCGCTGCTGCCACAGGGGCGTGCGCCGCCCCGGGCTGCGCCGGGGGAGCAGCAGGGCGCGCCCGGCGCACTCGCGGAAGCGGGAGGCGAACAGCGCGGAGCCGCCGACCTGGTCGGTGACGAGCTGTTCGATCTCCTCGGCGTCGAAGAGCGCGGCGTCGGCGCCGACCGGGGCCTCGTCCGTGACGGGTTTCTCCGACGGAAAGTCGAGGAGGTCGGCGTCCGGGAGGCGGAGCACGATGCCGTCGTCGGCGTGCATCACCTGCGGATCGAGGCCGTGCTTCTCGCGCAGACGGGCACCGAGGGCGAGCGCCCAGGGGGCGTGCACCTGGGCGCCGAAGGGGGAGTGGATGACGATCCGCCAGTCGCCCAGCTCGTCGCGGAAGCGCTCGACCACGATGGTGCGGTCGTCGGGCAGGTGGCCGCAGGCGGCGCGCTGCTCGGCGAGATAGGTGAGCAGATTGCCCGAGGCCCAGTCGTCCAGCCCGGCTGCGCGCAGGCGCGCGGTGGCCTCCTCAGGTAGGAGGGCGCCCAGCTCGCGGACGAAGGCGCCCACGGCGCGGCCGAGTTCGAGTGGGCGGCCGAGGGTGTCGCCCTTCCAGAACGGCAGCCGCCCGGGGATGCCGGGTGCCGGGGTGACCAGCACCTTGTCGTGGGTGATCTCCTCGATCCGCCAGGAGGTCGTCCCGAGGGTGAAGACATCGCCGACCCGGGACTCGTACACCATCTCCTCGTCCAGCTCTCCTACTCGGCCGCCTCCCTTCTTCGGGTCCGTGCCGGCGATGAAGACGCCGAACAGGCCGCGGTCGGGGATCGTCCCGCCGGAGGTGACGGCGAGGCGCTGGGCGCCGGGGCGGCCGGCCACCGTCCCGGCGACCCGGTCCCAGACCAGGCGGGGCCGCAGCTCGGCGAAGGCGTCCGACGGGTAGCGGCCGGCGAGCATGTCGAGCACGGCGTCGAAGGCGGACTGCGGCAGGGAGGCGAAGGGCGCGGCCCGCCGGACCAGGGTGAGCAGCTCGTCCACGTCCCAGGTGTCGAGGGCGGTGATCGCCACGAGCTGCTGGGCCAGGACGTCCAACGGGTTGCGCGGGACGCGCAGGGCCTCGATCCGGCCCCCGCGCATGCGTTCCGTCACCACCGCCGACTGCACCAGGTCGCCACGGTACTTGGGGAAGACCACGCCGGTGGAGACCGCGCCGACCTGGTGCCCGGCCCGGCCGACCCGCTGCAGGCCGGAGGCGACCGAGGGCGGAGACTCCACCTGGACCACCAGCTCCACCGCGCCCATGTCGATGCCCAGCTCCAGGCTGGAGGTGGCCACCACGGCGGGGAGCCGGCCGGCCTTCAGTTCCTCCTCGACCAGGGCGCGCTGCTCCTTGGAGACCGAGCCGTGGTGCGCCCTGGCGAGTACCGGCGGGGCGCCCTTCGCGACGCCGGACTCGGCCATCAGCTGTGCCGGCGCGTGCGACTCGGGCAGTGGGCGACCGGTGGCGCGCTCCACGGCGATCTCGTTCAGCCGGTTGCAGAGCCGCTCGGCGAGGCGGCGGGAGTTGGCGAAGACGATGGTCGAGCGGTGGGCCTGGACGAGGTCGACGATGCGCTCCTCGACGTGCGGCCAGATCGACGCCTGCCGGGACGGGTCGTCGTCGGCGTTGGCGGGCAGCTCGTCCAGATCGGGCACCGGCACGACCACCGAGAGGTCGAACTGCTTGGCGGAGGGCGGCTGGACGATCGCGGCCCCGCGCTGCGGACTGAGGAACCTGGCCACCTCCTCGACCGGGCGGACGGTCGCGGAGAGGCCGATCCGGCGGGCCGGGCGCTCCAGCAGCTCGTCCAGCCGCTCCAGGCTGAGCGCCAGGTGCGCACCGCGCTTGGTGCCCGCGACGGCGTGGACCTCGTCCAGGATCACCGTGTCGATGCCGCGCAGCGCCTCCCGGGAGGCGGAGGTGAGCAGCAGGAAGAGCGACTCGGGGGTGGTGATCAGGATGTCCGGAGGGTGGGTCGCGAAGCGGCGGCGGTCGGCGGCCGGGGTGTCGCCGGAGCGGATGGCGACCTGGACCTCGGGCTCGGGCAGCCCCAGCCGGACGGCGGCCTGACGCAGCCCGGCGAGCGGGGCGCGGAGATTGCGCTCGACGTCCACCGCGAGGGCCTTGAGCGGCGAGATGTAGAGGACCCGGCAGCGGTGCTTGGGATCGGCCGGGGGTGGGGTGCTGCTGAGCCGGTCGAGTGCGGAGAGGAAGGCCGCCAGCGTCTTGCCGGAGCCGGTGGGCGCGACCACCAGGACGTCCGTCTGCCGCTGGATGGCGGCCCAGGCCTCGGACTGGGCCGTGGTGGGCGCGGTGAAGGCGCCCGCGAACCAGGCCCTGGTCGCGGGGGCGAACCCCGCGAGCGGGTCGGGGGCGTCGATCGGGTCTGCGGTGGTGCGTCGCGCCATGCCCCCATGGTGCAGCGTGCCACTGACAACGGGGCCGCCGCCGCTTCCTGCGTGCGCAGGGCGCCGGTGACGACGGGGCTCGGAGCCTCGGTGAGGGGCCGTCTGACCTAGCCGATCAGGCAATTAGGACAATCCGCTCATATCGTGATGTCTCAGCCAGGTGATCACGGGGTCCCGAGGAGCGGAGGCGGCGCGATGGAACGGGTAGACCCGGCCGACGGCAAGCCCGCCAAGCATCCGAGCGTCCCGGTGCGAGCCCTGTTCGCCATGCTGCTGACCGCCCTGCTGCTGGGCGGCGCCGTCCCTTACATGTCCGGCTCGGGCCGCTCGTACCTCAGCTACCTGGTCCTGGCCGACCGGCAGGATGCCCAGGGCACTGCGCAGGCGGCCGAACAGGCCAGGTCGGCGGGCGGGCGGGTGGTCCAGGAGTACCCGCAGATCGGGGGCGTGCTCGCGTACGGCAGCGGCGGCTTCGGCGACCGGCTGCGCGGTCGGCCCGGGGTCGTGGCCGTCGGGGCGACCAGGACGTCCGCCGTACCGGGCCCGCCCGGCCCGCTCACCGGCGTCGGCGACTTCCGGCGCAGCGGCGGCACTCTCGGTGCCGCAGGGAGAGGCCGGGCTCCGGTCGACGGCGGGGGTGGCCCGCAGCCGGCCGCCGGTGGGGGGTCCGGCGAGGCGGGGGACGAGAGCGAGGCCACCATGCCCGACCCCGCCGAGTCCGCCGACTGGAACCTCGCCATGATCGGTGCGGTCGACGGCCCGAGGGGTGACACCGCGCTGCTGCGCACCCCGGCCCCCGACCGGGCCCCGAACCGGCCGCTGCCCTCCGTCCAGCAGCTGCGCCGGGTGATCGTGGCGGTACTGGACTCCGGCGTCGACGACACCCACCCCGACCTGCGCGGCGCCGTCGACCCCCAGGCCTCGGCCTCCTGCGCCGACGGCCGTCCCGATCCCCGGTACGGCGCCTGGCGCCCCGACCCGGGCGTGACCGAGAGCGGGCACGGCACCCATGTCGCCGGGATCGTCGGCGCGGCCCAGGACGGCAAGGGCGTGACCGGAGTCGCCCCCGGCGTACGGATCGCCGCCGTCCGGCTGCTCGGACCGCTCGGCCAGTACTACGCCGAGAACATCGTCTGCGGCCTGCTCTGGGCGGCCGACCACGGTGTCAAGGCGATCAACGACAGCTACTTCGCCGACCCCTGGAAGTACAACTGCCCCGAGGACCCGGACCAGTCCGCGCTCATCATGGCCGTCGGCCGGGCCGTCGCCTACGCCCAGCGGCAGGGCGCCGTGGTGGTGGCCTCCGCGGGCAACGACGGGCAGGACCTCGGCGCCGCCCGGGCCGACCAGCGCAGCCCGAACGACCGGGTGTCGGGACCGGCGCAGGACCGCCACCTCGGCACCGAGTGCATCCGCCTGCCCGGCGAACTGCCCGGAGTACTGACGGTCGGCGCGGTGGACCGCAGCGGGATGCCGACGGCGTACTCCAACTACGGGCGCGGCCGGATCTCGCTGACCGCCCCCGGCGGCGATCCGGACGGCGGGGTGCTCGGGGCGATCGTCTCGGACTGGCCCGGCGGCCAGTACGCGGCGCTGGCCGGTACCTCGATGGCCGCGGCGCACGTCACCGGGGCCGTCGCCGTGGTGGCCGCCGAACACGTCGACTGGGGGCCGGGCCAGACGGTCGCGCTGCTGCTCCAGGCGGCTGCGGCCAACTGCCCGCTCGGCAAGGGCCGCTGCACGGAGCGCGACTACTACGGTGCGGGGGTGCTGGCGCTGCCCGGAAAATAGCGGGCGGCGGGGCGGCCGGCTCGGGCATCATCGGCCGATGATGGTTCATCTGGAGACCGAACGCCTGGTCCTGCGCCGGTTCACCCCCGGAGACACCGACCTCCTGGTGGAGCTCGACTCCGATCCCGAGGTGATGCGCTGGCTCACCGGCGGCCGGGCCACGCCCCGCGAGGAGGTGGAGGGCACAGTCCTGCCGGTCTACTTCTCCTCCTACCGGCGCTTTCCCGCCTTCGGCCACTGGGCCGCGCTGGAGCGGACGAGCGGTGAGTTCCTGGGCTGGTTCGAGTTCCGGCCGCCGGAGCCCGACCGCCCCCGGGAGGTGGAGCTCGGTTATCGGCTGCGGCGTCCGGCCTGGGGGCGCGGCTACGCCACCGAGGGCTCGCGCGCGCTGATCCGCAGGGGGTTCACCGAGCTCGGCGTGGAGCGGGTGTTCGCACAGACCATGACGGTCAACCACAGGTCGCGGCGGGTGATGGAGAAGTCCGGGCTGCGCTACGTCCGCACCTTCTTCGCGGACTGGCCCGAGGCCATCGAGGGCTCCGAGCACGGTGAGGTCGAGTACGTCCTGGAGCGGGCCGAGTGGCAGGAGCTCCAGCGGGCTGCGCGGTAGCGGAGGGGATACTGGAGCGCATGAGGCTGACCGAGTTCTGGCGACGGATGTACGAGCACTTCGGTGAGGCGTACGCGGAGTCCTTCGCGAGCGACCATGTGATGACCGAGCTCGGCGGGCGGACGGTCCGGCAGGCGCTGGAGGCCGGCTGGGAGGCCAAGGACGTCTGGCGGGTGGTCTGCGACAGCCAGGGGGTCTGCGGACTGCTGCGCTGAGCGTCCGGCACCGCTGCGCCGAGCGGTCCGGCCCTGGGCGGGGCCCGACTCACCGGGGCGGGGGCCGCCCGGATCGGATCGGGCGATGGGTGAGACTGGGCGGGTGGTTAGCAGCGAAGAGCCCCAGAATACCGACCGGACCTCCTCCTCCACCGCCGACTCCCCACCCGCCCGAAGAGGCGCCCTGTGGGGCGAGGCGATGCCCCGCTGGCTGCCGAAGGCGATGATGCTGGCGCTGCTGCTGGTCGGCGCGTTCAAGCTCGCCGACTGGGCGTTCCACCAGCTCATCGACCTCTTCGTGATGCTGCTGGTGTCCTTCTTCCTGTCGCTGGCGATCGAACCGGCGGTGGACCGGATGGCCGCCCGTGGCATACGGCGCGGGCTCGGTACCTTCCTGGTCTTCATCGGCCTCGCAATTGCCGTCGCGGGCTTTCTCACCTCGCTCGGCACCCTGCTGGTCGACCAGGTGGCGAAGATCGCCGGCGATCTGCCGCACCTGGTCAACAATCTGATCGACTGGATCAATCGGACGTTCCATCAGAATCTGTCGATGGATCAGCTCCACGAGCGGGTGCTCAAGGACTCCGGGAGCATCGAGAAGTACGCCCAGCAGGCCGCCGACAATGTGTGGGGCCTGTCCAGCACGCTGATCGGCGGGCTGTTCCAGGCGTTCACCGTCGGCCTGTTCACCTTCTACTTCACCGCCGACGGCCCCCGGGTGCGGCGGACGGTCTGCTCGCTGCTGCCGCCCGCCAAGCAGGCGGAGGTGCTGAGGGCCTGGGAGATCGCGCTGGCCAAGACCGGCGGCTACCTCTACTCCCGGGCTCTGCTGGCGGTCGCCTCGGCCATCGCGCACTGGGTGGTGTTCGTGATCCTCGGCCTGCCGTACGCGGGAGCGCTGGCGGTCTGGGTCGGCGTGATGTCGCAGTTCGTGCCGACCATCGGCACCTATCTGGCCGGGGCACTGCCGGTGATCGTCGCGCTCACCCTGGAGCCGGTGGACGCGCTCTGGGTGCTGGCCTTCGTGATCGTCTACCAGCAGATCGAGAACTACCTGCTGCACCCCAGGATCACCGCGAAGACGGTGGACGTGCACCCGGCGGTGGCCTTCGGTGCGGTGATCGCCGGGGCCGCGCTGCTGGGTGCGGTCGGCGCGCTGATCGCGATCCCGGCCGCCGCCACCCTGCAGGGCTTCGTAGGGAGCTATGTCCGGCGGTACGAGGTGGCGACCGACCCCCGAATCGACCGCGGGGAGGAACGCAAGCGGGCCGCCAGGGAGCGCAGACTGGAGACCGCGCGCCGGTTGCGGCGGATGGTCGGCGGCGGCGGAGTGGACGATTCCGCAGGTCAGGGCGGGGACGGCGAGAACAGGTAGCCGCTCTCGGTGGATTCGAACGCCTGTTCCCTATACTGTTCGGCGACGAGTTTTCCACAGGCGGAGCCCGATCTGGGTCGATTGTCGGTGGGACGCGCTAGCGTCGAGGACGATGAAGCGCACAGCACAGAACCCGAGGGTGGAAGCCATGGCAGGTACGGACCGCGAGAAGGCTCTTGAGACCGCACTCGCCCAGATTGAGCGGCAGTTCGGCAAGGGCTCGGTGATGCGCCTCGGCGACCAGTCCCGTGCCCCGATCGACGTGATCCCCACCGGGTCCACGGCCCTCGACGTCGCCCTCGGCGTGGGCGGTATCCCGCGCGGCCGAGTCGTCGAGATCTACGGCCCCGAGTCCTCCGGTAAGACCACGCTGACCCTGCACCTGGCGGCCAACGCCCAGCGCATGGGCGGCACGGTCGCGTTCGTGGACGCCGAGCACGCGCTCGACCCGGAGTACGCCCGCAAGCTGGGCGTGGACACCGACGCGCTGCTGGTCAGCCAGCCGGACACCGGTGAGCAGGCCCTGGAGATCGCCGACATGCTGATCCGCTCCGGCGCGATTGATCTGGTGATCATCGACTCCGTCGCGGCGCTCGTCCCGCGCGCGGAGATCGAGGGCGAGATGGGTGACTCGCACGTCGGTCTGCAGGCCCGGCTGATGAGCCAGGCGCTGCGCAAGATCGCCGGCGCGCTGAACCAGTCGAACACCACTGCGGTCTTCATCAACCAGCTGCGCGAGAAGATCGGTGTGATGTTCGGCTCCCCGGAGACCACGACGGGTGGCCGCGCGCTGAAGTTCTACGCCTCGGTGCGTCTGGACATCCGCCGTATCGAGACCCTGAAGGACGGCACCGAGGCGGTCGGCAACCGTACCCGGGTCAAGGTGGTCAAGAACAAGGTGGCTGCACCGTTCAAGCAGGCCGAGTTCGACATCCTCTACGGCGTCGGCATCAGCCGCGAGGGCGGCCTGATCGACATGGGCGTCGAGCACGGCTTCATCCGTAAGTCCGGCGCCTGGTACACCTACGAGGGCGACCAGCTCGGCCAGGGCAAGGAGAACGCCCGCAACTTCCTGCGGGACAACCCGCAGCTGGCCGACGAGATCGAAAAGAAGATCAAGGACAAGCTGGGCATCGGCGTGAAGGCCGACCCGGCCGGTGAGACCGCCGCTCCGGTCGCCGAGGCCGAGGGCGCCGCCAAGCCGATCACCGCCACGGCAGCCAAGACCGCGGCGAAGAAGACGGCGGCCGCCAAGGCCTGAGCACGTTGATCTACGAGAATGAGCGGTCGCCGGGGGCCGAGCCCGGCGACCACGGCCCACCGGACTGGTGGACCGGCAGCGCCGAGGAGGAGCCCCCGCCGGACGTGGCCTCGGAGCTCGGGGTGCTCCGTGCGTCCGAGCTGCCTTCGGGCCGGCGTCGGCGACGTACGGCGGTGGCGGCCGAGGGGGAGCCCTCAGCCTCGGCCGAGTCGTCCGTCTCGGCTGTTGCCGGAGCCGCTCCCGACCGGCCCCGACGGGAGCGGAGTCGCAGCGCCCGGGGGGAGGGGCGCGGCGCTCGCGCGGAGCGGTCGACGGCGTCGGCGCGCCCGCTGCGGGAGGAGCCGGCCGATCCTGCGGCCAAGGCGCGGGACATCTGCCTGCGCCTGCTCACCGGCACCGCCAAGACCCGAAAGCAGCTGGCCGATGCCTTGCGCAAGCGCGAGATCCCCGACGACATCGCCGAGGAGGTGCTCTCGCGGTACGAGGAGGTCGGGCTGATCGACGACGCGGCCTTCGCCGAGGCGTGGGTCGAGTCCCGGCACGCCGTCCGAGGCCTGTCCCGGCGGGCGCTGGCCCAGGAGCTCCGGACCAAGGGAGTGGCGGGGGAGGTCGTCGAACAGGCCGTCGCCCAGCTGGATGCCGACGACGAGGCACAGGCCGCCCGCGCACTGGTGGATCGCAAGCTCCGGGCCACCCGAGGGCTGGAGCGCGACACCAGGGTCCGGCGCCTGGTCGGCATGCTGGCCAGGCGTGGCTACTCCGAGGGTCTGGCCTTCAGGGTGGTGCGGGAGGCGCTCTGTGACGAAGGAGCGGAGGGCGGCGAGCCCGCGCAGGAGTGGTGACAGTGGAACAGGGCAGGGGCGGTCGAGTGGCGATCGCATCTTGACCGTTTCGTAACCCGCACCTAGCCTCACAAGCAGTGAGGGATCACTTCGATCATGCATCCTGCCGGGCTTCTGCTCCGGCACGAACGCATCGGATCGTGTGTGCAGGACCGTAAACGTCGGGCCCAGCGGGCCGGTCGGAGCCGGTCCGATGCTGCTCATCGCCCTGCGGGACCTCGGGCTCCCTCACCACGGGGGCGGCCGAGCGCGCAGGGACGGGGAGTGGTGCGGATGAAACTCGCGACGGGTGTCGGGCCAACGGCCGCCGTTCTCTCGGTGAGTCTGCTCTGTCTGCTCCTCCTGGTCCTGGTGGCCGTCCTGATGGTGAGCCAGTCGCGGGCGGCCCGGCGGCGTTCCGCCGAGGAGGCGGTCAGGGCGCACGAATTGGCCGAGGGGCACGCCGCGCAGCTGCGCGCCGAACTCGATCGCCGGGAGGAGCGACTCTCCGAGGAGCTTCGCCATCTGCATGCGCAGGAGGCCGGACTGGCCCTTCGCTCCGCCGAGTTGGACAAGCGGCAGTCCGAGGTGCGGGCGTTGGAGGCGCAGTCCCAGGGCGCGCTTGAGCGGGCTGCCGGGCTGACGGTGGACCAGGCCAGGGCAGAGCTTGTGCAGACGGTCGAGGCCGAGGCGAGGCGTGAAGCCGTCCTGGCCGTACGGGAGATCGAACGGCGGGCCAAGGCGGAGGGGGACCAGCGGGCGAGGGAGATCATCGCCGCCTCGATCCAGCGGCTGGCCGGGGAGCAGACCGCCGAGACGGTGGTCACCGCGTTCCGGCTGCCCAGCGAGGACCTGAAGGGCCGGATCATCGGACGCGAGGGCCGCAATATCCGCGCCTTCGAAGCCGTCACCGGGGTCAACCTGGTCGTGGACGACACCCCCGGGCTGGTCCAGCTCTCCTGCTTCGACCCGGTGCGCCGGGAGACGGCCCGGCTCACCCTGGAAGCGCTGGTCGCGGACGGCCGGATCCACCCGGTTCGGATCGAAGAATTCCATCAGCGCAGCCGGACCGAGGTCGAGCGGCTCTGCCTGCGGGCCGGTGAGGACGCGTTGGTGGTCACCGGAATCGACGATATGCACCCCGAACTGGTCCGTACCCTGGGTACGTTGAGGTACCGGACGTCGTACGGGCAGAACGTGCTCGGGCATCTGGTGGAGTCCGCGCACATCGCCGGGATGATGGCGGCCGAACTGGGCGTGGACGCGGGGGTGGTGAAGCGGGCCGCGCTGCTGCACGACATCGGGAAGGCGATGAGCCATGAGATCGCGGGCAGCCATGCGGCGATCGGGGCGGAGTTCGCCCGGCGGCACGGGGAGTCGGCCGAGGTGGTGCACGCGATCGAGGCGCACCACGGCGAGATTGATCCCCGTACGGTCGAGGCGGTGCTGACCCAGGCCGCCGACGCCTGCTCGGGTGGCCGGCCGGGGGTGCGGCGGGAGTCGTTGGAGGCGTATGTGCGGCGGCTGGAGCGGCTGGAGGAGATCGCCGCGGCCCACGACGGGGTGGCGAAGGTGTTCGCGATGCGGGCCGGTCGGGAGGTGCGGGTGATGGTCCAGCCGGAGGTGGTGGACGATCTGGGTGCGCAGCTGATCGCCCGTGAGGTGGCCAAGCAGGTGGCGGACGAGCTGACCTTCCCCGGACAGATCCGGATCACCGTGGTACGGGAGAGCCGGGTCACCGAGTTCGCCCGCTGACACGCGGCCCCCTCCGGCGCGGGCGAACCACACAGGGGCGCGGGCGAACCTCAGGGGCAAGGGCGAACCAATAGGGGCGCGGGGAACTGCGCGAATCGGAAGGCAACGGCGCCGCACCGACCTGCGGTCGACAAGTTGCACCACCTCACCGATGGGTCACGAGGCGCAACTGGCCCGCCGGGCCCGGCTGCACGTGGTCACCTTCCGTTTCGCGCAGTTCCTCGCGCCCCTGGAGGGTGCATGGCTGACCTCGTGCCCGGGGGTGGGGCAGTCAGCTTTCTGCGCCGGTGAGGGATGCCGGGCCGCCACGGGCGCGGTCGGCGAGGGTCTGGAGGTCCTCGGCGTGGCAGCCGTGGGTGGTACCGACCAGGTGGCCGTCGGGGCGTACCAGTAGGACGGTGTGCGGCTCGGCGCCCGGGTACCTCTCGGTGACCAGTACCTCGGCGGGTACCGGCAACGCGGCCGCGACCTCGGCGAGTTGGGGCATCAGCCCGGCGCTCAGCCAGTGCTGGGAGGACCAGACGGCGGTGCCGGGGGCCACCAGTAGCAGCAGGAATCCGGCACCCAGCCGGGCCCGGAGGAAGTCGGCGGAGCCCTCCATGGTGACCACGGGTACGTCCGGGACGAGTACGCCGGGGGCGGTCGCGGGCAGGCGCTCGGTGAGCGCGGTGCCTCGGCGGGCCCCGCGCTGCACCGGCACCCGGCCGGGTACGCCGGACGGCGCCGCGGGGTACGCCGGCGCGCCGCCGAAGCGGCCGGTGCCGAGCTGGCCGTCGGCGAGCAGCGGGGCGTGCTTGCGGAAGGAACCGGTGAGCAGCGAACGCCTGGTCTGCTGCCAGCCGCGCAGCGGCCGCAGCAGCGGCATGGCCTGGTCGACCGCGCGCAGCCGTGCGCCGACCGCGCCGCGCCGTTCGGCCTCGTACCCGTCGAGCAGCGAGCCGCCCGGCTGCGGTCCGCCGGAGTGCAGGTGCCAGGCGAGGGCGAGTCGCCAGGAGAGGTTGTCGGCGTCCCGGAGGCCGTCCACGAGGTTCTGCATGCCGAGGGCGCCGTGCAGGTGGGCGGCGTCCCCGGCGAGGAAGCAGCGGCCGACCCGGAAGCGGGCGGCGAGGCGCTGCTGGTAGGTGTGGTCGGCGGCGGCGAGCAGCTCGTACTTGGGCAGTTCGCCGCACCAGCCGGTGAGGGTGGAGTTGACCCGGGTGAGCAGGGTGTCACCGGTGACGATGCCGGGCCAGGTGGCGTGCGGGTCGACCGGAGCGGTGGGGGCGGGGCGGCCCGGGGGCAGCCGCCAGTCGAGCCGCCAGAGGCCGTCGGGCAGCGGGCGGGCGGCGGCTTCGCGGTCGCCGCGCCACGGGGGTTCGCGGTGGATGCGGGCCTCGCCGGGGAAGGGCAGGTCGACGCGGACGGTGGCGACGGCGTGCCGGTCCACGGCCGGGCGCCCGGGAAAGCGGATCTTGAGCAGCCTGCGGACTCCCGAGCGGGCGCCGTCGCAGCCGACCAGGTGGCTGCCGCGCCACCAGGTGTGGGTGCCGTCCTGGGTGTGCTGGGTGCGGACGCTGACGCCGTCCCGGTCCTGGTCGAGTTCGATCACCCGGCTGAGCGGGCTGAGTTGGATCAGCGGGGTGGCGGTGACGGCGTCTCTGAGGCCGCGTTGCAGGCGGTGCTGCGGGAGGTGGAGGACCGGGGTCTCGTCCAGGGCGAGCCGCAGCACCTCGGAGCGGCGGCGCCAGATGCCGAAGGTGTCCCAGCGGGCGGCGTCGGAGGCGGCCCTGGTGTAGCCGAGCCGGGTGAGCAGGGTGGTGCTGTCGTCGCCGAGGACGACGGTGCGGGGGCCTTCGGGGCAGACGCCCGCGCCTTCGTCCAGGACGATACTGGGGACCTCGTGCCGGGCCAGGGCGAGTGCCAGTGCCAGGCCGACCGGGCCGGCGCCGACCACGATCACGGGGTCCACGTGGGGACCTCCGTCCGGGCCTGGGCAGGCGTCGGGACCTCCGCGCACGCGCGGCGGACGAGGGAGGCGGCCGATGCGGCGCCGGCTGTCGCGCAGGAGGTCCCGGGTGGTGTCACGAAGAGCAATGCAACAGATCGCCTGCGTGTCCGTCAAGCAGCGACCGATGTACGCCGGTTCGCGCCGCGGCGTCCGCGCGCCTCGATCCACTTCGCCAGCGCCGTCAGAGCCAGGCACATACCGATGTAGATCACGCTGATCACGATGGTAACCGGGATGTAGGGGTAGCCCTGTGGGGTCGAGGTGTTGCTCGCGATCAGCTTCCCCACGTAGAGCAGCTCGGAGTAGGTGATCAACCACCCGAGCGAGGTGTCCTTGAGGGTGACCACCAGCTGGCCGATGATCGCGGGAAGCATCGATCGGACGGCCTGCGGCACCAGGATGGTCAGCATCACCTGGCTCTTGCGCAGTCCGAGCGCGAAGGCGGCCTCGCTCTGGCCGCGCGGCACCGCGTTGACGCCGCCACGGATGATCTCGGCCTGGACGGCGCCGTTGTAGAGCGTCAGACCGGTGACCAGCGCCCAGAACGGGGAGGTGGCGAACATCGAGTGGTAGAGCGCGAAGATCATGATCAGCAGCGGCATCGCGCGGAAGAACTGCACGATCGCGGTGGCCGCCGCGCGGACGGGCCGGTGGTCCGAGAGCCGGCCGGCCGCCAGCAGGGCGCCCAGGACGAGCGAGAGGGCCGCGGCAACGCCGAAGGCGCTCAGGGTGTTCAGCAGGCCGTCGACGATCCGCTGCTGAACTGCCGTGTACTGGAACGGATTCCACATCGCGGCGCTGAACTGGCCGGTACTGGCGAGGCGGTCGTACGCGTACCAGAGCAGGGCCGCGATGCCGAGCAGCGAGAGGACCCCGAAGCCGCGGTAGCGGACCTTGGCACGCGGGCCCGGGGCGTCGTACAGGACGGTCGAGGAGGAGGAGCTCATCGGGCCACCGCCAGTCGGTTCTCCAGGAAACGGAAGATCAGGCCGATCACAGCGCTCAGGAACAGGTAGGCCAGGGCCACCCAGAAGAAGATCGTGAGGATGCTGTAACCGCGCTCGTTCAGGGTCTGCTGGGCTCCGTACAGCTCGGAGATGCTGAACGCGCCGGCGATCGCCGAGTTCCTGGGCAGGGCGATGAAGACGCTGCTCATCGGGCCCAGTACGGTGCGCGCCGCCTGCGGCAGCACGATCAGGGTCAGGGTCTGGCCGAAGCCCATGCCCAGGCTGCGGGCGGCCTCGGCCTGCCCCAGCGGCACCGTGTTGATCCCCGCGCGCAGCACCTCGCAGACGAAGCTGGCGGTGTAGATGCCGAGCGCGAGCACCGCGAAGACGAAGCTGGAGTAGTGGACGTCGAGCCTGGGGAGGCCGAAGACCACCGCGAAGAACAGCAGCGTCAGCGGGGTGTTGCGGAAGACGTTGACCCAGACGGTGCCGAAGGCGCGGAGCGCCGGTACCGGGGAGACCCGGAAAGCCGCCAGCAGGGTACCGATCAGCAGCGCGAGCAGTGCGCTCAGCGCGCTGAGCTCGACCGTCTGCAGAAAGCTGTCTCGGAACAGCGCGAAGTTGCCGTCCTCGAAGAGTATGCCCATGCCGGCGGCCCTCCTCTCGATCAAAGGGACTGTCAGATAGTCAGGGGGATCTCAGACCTGAACGGTCGTCGATGTCCGGGCTCAGTAGCGGTCCAGGGCGGGGACGGGCGGGGCGCCGGCGCCGGAGCGCCCGAGGGTGGCGTCGTACGCCTTCTTCCAGTCGCCGTTGTCCTCGTGGGCCTTGAGAGCGTCGTTGATCGCGTCGCGCAGGACCTTGTCGTCCTTGGCCAGGCCGACGCCGTACGGCTCCTGGGTGAAGCGGTTGCCGACCACCTTGAGCTTGTCGGGGTTCTTGGCGGCGTAGCCCTTGAGGATCGCGTCGTCGGTGGTGAGCGCGTCCACCTCGTTGGTCAGCAGCTTGTCCACGCACTGGGAGTAGGCGTCGTACTTGGTCACCTTGGCGCCGTACTTCTCGATGTTGGCGATCGAGGTGGAGCCGGCGACGGTGCAGACGGCCCTGCCCTTGAGCGAATCGGGCCCGGTGATGTCGGTGTTGCTCTTCAGCACCAGCAGGTCCTGGCCGGCCACGTAGTACGGACCGGCGAAGGAGACCTGGGCCTTGCGGCCGGCGTTGATGGTGTAGGTGCCGACGTAGTAGTCGATCTGGCCGCTGGAGATGGCGTTCTCGCGGTTGGCCGAGACGATCGTCTTCCAGTCGATCTGGGAGGGGCTGAAGCCGAGGTCGGCGGCGATCATCTTGGCGATCTCGATGTCGAAGCCCGACCGGGCACTGGCACCGGAACCGGCCGAGAGGTCCTCGAAGCCGAGGAAGGGCTGGTCGGACTTGGCGCCGATGACCAGCCTGCCGCGCTTCTTGGCGGCGGCGTAGGTCGGCGAGTTGTCCAGCTTGACGTCGGTCTTCACCTGGTACGTCGGGAGCTGCGGAGCGGCGCTGGTGCCATCGGCCGAGTCGTTGGGCGAACCGCTCTTGCCGCAGGCGGCGACGGCGGTCAGGGTGAGCACGGACATGGCGATGGCGATGGTGCGACGGGTCCTCATGAGGGTTTGCTCTCCTCGGTCTTGGCCGCGGGTCAACCGGGCTGCTGGGTCTTGGAGTTCCTGGCGCGGTGCCCACGCGCCCCACCGGTGTGGCAGGGCACGCCTTCGGGCCCGGCCGCCGGGATCGGCTCTGACGCTAGATCAGAGGAGCTCTCAGTGGTGCAGGATCTTCGAAAGGAAGTCCTTGGCGCGGTCGCTGCGCGGTGCGGTGAAGAACGCCTCCGGGGAGTTCTCCTCGACGATCCGGCCGTCCGCCATGAACAGCACGCGGTTGGCCGCAGAGCGGGCGAAGCCCATCTCGTGCGTCACCACGACCATCGTCATGCCCTCGGCGGCGAGCGAGCGCATGACCTCCAGCACCTCGTTGACCATCTCGGGGTCGAGGGCCGAGGTGGGCTCGTCGAAGAGCATCACCTTGGGCTTCATCGCCAGCGCGCGGGCGATCGCCACGCGCTGCTGCTGACCGCCGGAGAGCTGGGCCGGGTACTTCTCGGCCTGCGCGCCCACGCCGACCCGGTCCAGCAGGGTGCGGGCGGTCTGCTCGGCCTCGGCCCTCGGCACCTTGCGCACCTTCACCTGGGCGAGCACCACGTTCTCCAGCACGGTCTTGTGCGCGAAGAGGTTGAAGCTCTGGAACACCATGCCGACCTCGGCCCGCAGCCTGGCCAGCTCCCGGCCCTCGGCGGGCAGCGGCCTGCCGTCGACGGTGATGCTGCCGGAGTCGATGGTCTCCAGCCGGTTGATCGTCCGGCACAGGGTCGACTTGCCGGACCCGGAAGGACCGATCAGCACCACCACCTCGCCCCGGGCGATCTCCAGGTCGACGTCCTGGAGCACGTGCAGTGCCCCGAAGTGCTTGTTGACGCCGCTCATTACGACCAGGGGAGTGCGCTGGGAGTCGTCGACGGTGGTCTCGGTCATCGCGCCATGCTCCCTCGGGTCCGACCCGGGGAGTCCCCCGGACTGCGGTGCTGGTGGTGCCAGTGGTGCCAGTAGTTCCGGGGGCCGAAAGCCGGCGGAGCCCGCAGCCCCCGGTGGGCAGACCATAGGAGCGCCGACGATGTCATGTCAGCCGATCTGAGGGGAACTTGAGCATCACGATCCGGCCACGCAGTACGCACACACCGGCGCCGAGAGCGACGGGTGGGAGGCGGCCGGGCCGAAGGAGGGAGCGCCGGTGCCGGGCCGAAGTGCCCGGGGGCGGGCCGACCCCGGAGAATGGGCGCCGGAACCGGGTGAAGCACCCGGAGACGAACGAGCGAGTGACCGCGGCCTGATGACAGGAGGGAGGGGACTCGACCATACTCCGCAAGGACCGGGCCAGGACCCGGAACGTTCACCCACAGGACAGGCCACGGAAAGGAGGCAGGGATGCGCTTGCTGCTCGTCGAGGACGACGAACGAGTCGCCGCGGCACTGGTGGCCGTACTCGGCCGGCACGGTTTCCAGGTCCGCCACGCCCGCAGCGGGCACGAGGCGCTGGATGCGCTGGTACCCGACGGCAACGAGCCGTACCGGGTGGTCCTGCTCGACCTCGGGCTGCCCGACCGGGACGGTTTCGAGGTGTGCAGCCGGATCCGCGCGCACAGCGCGGTGCCGGTGATCATGGTGACCGCGCGGGCCGACGTCCGCTCGCGGATCCACGGTCTCAACCTGGGCGCCGACGACTATGTCACCAAGCCCTACGACATGGGCGAACTGCTCGCCCGGATCCACGCGGTGGCCCGCCGCGGCCTGGCCGCCGCACCCGCCTCCGAGTCCGGTGAGCGCCCCGCGCAGCCCGGATCGCTGGAGTCGCGCGGCATCTCGATCGACCGGGAGCGCCGCCGGGTCAGCGTGGACGGCCGCGATGTGCCGCTCACCCGCAAGGAGTTCGACCTGCTCGCACTGCTCGCGCAGAGCCCGGGCGTGGTCTACCGCCGCGAACAGATCTTCAGTGAGGTCTGGCGCAGCGGCTGGGAGGGCAACGGCCGCACCCTGGAGGTGCACGTCGGGTCGCTGCGCAACAAGCTCGGTCTGCCGGGACTGGTCGAGGCCGTCCGGGGCGTGGGCTACCGGCTGATCCCCGAACAGCCCGCCGGGACGGATGCGACCGCCCCCGAACCGGGGCGCTGACCGCGGGTGCGCAACCGTCTGCTCGGCATCCTGCTCTCCCTGATGGCCTGTGTACTGGCTGCCCTCGGGGTGCCGCTGGCGGTTGCCATCGCGGCGGCCGAGCAGAGCCGGGTCGTGGTGGACCGGATCGACGACGCGGCCCGCTTCGCCCAGGACCTGCCCACCCAGGGCCGCCCCAGCGCGGACACCGCGATCAAGGGGGACCCCGTCCCGGACCCGGGCGACAACGGCCGCACGCACGCACTGGCCGTCGAGGCCGTGCGCTACCACGACCTGTACGGCATCCGGATCGGCATCTTCCAGCGCAACGGCAGCGTCGTGGCCAGCGCACCCGAGGGCTGGCGGGTGCCGACGAGCGGTGTCGGCGCCCAGGCCTTCCAGGAGGCGCTGGCCGGCCGTCGCAGCTACAACCCTCCGCCGGTCTGGCCCTGGACCCCGAACCGGACGCTGACCGTCGCCACCCCCGTGGTCCGCGACGGCGACGTGGTGGCCGTGGTGGTGACCGACTCCCCGACCGGGCCACTGCGGTCCCGGATACTGCACCGCTGGCTGCTGCTCGGCGCGGGTGAGGCGCTGGCCATGAGCGTCGCCGTGCTGCTCGCGGTACGGCTCACCGGCTGGGTGATGCGCCCGGTCCGCACCCTGGACCGGGCCACCCACGACATAGCGACCGGACGGATGAACGCCCGGGTCGCGGCCAGTGCGGGACCGCCCGAGCTCCGGCGCCTCGCCCGCTCGTTCAACCACATGGCGGACAACGTGGTGCTGGCCATGGACCAGCAGCGGGCCTTCGTCGCGGACGCCTCGCACCAGCTGCGCAACCCGCTCGCAGCCCTGCTGCTGCGGGTCGAACTGCTCGGCCTCGAGCTGCCCGAGGGCCATGAGGAGGAGCTCGGCGGCGTCCGCGAGGAGGGGGTCAGGCTGGCCCGGGTGCTGGACGACCTGCTGGGCCTGGCCACCGCGGAACACGCCCGCCCCGAGCCCGAGCAGATCGACCTGACCGCCCTGGTACTGGCCAGGATCGACGCCTGGCGCCCGGTCGCCGAGCAGCGCGGCCAGCAGCTGGACTGGGAAGGTCCGTCGTCGGCCCGCGCGCTGGCCGACCCGATCGGCCTCGGCAGCGCGCTCGACGCCGTGCTCGACAACGCGCTCAAGTTCACCCCGGCCGGGGGGCGGGTCCTGCTGGGCATCGAGACGCGCAAGCGCGAGGTCGCCCTGACCGTCACCGACGAAGGCCCCGGGCTCACCGAGGACGAACTGGCCAGGATCGGCGACCGTTTCTGGCGCAGCCCCAGGCACCAGAACATCGACGGCTCCGGGCTCGGCCTCTCCATCGCCCGGACCCTGCTGCTGGCGGGCGGCGGCTCACTCGACTTCGCCCCGGTGGAGCCGAGCGGCCTCGCCGTGACCCTCACCGTTCCTCGGTGACCCTCGGAGAGATCTTCCGCAGAGCCTCGCGCCCCTGAAGAACCTCAGGGCTTGACCGAGGTGTAGTAGCGGCGGGCGCCCTCGGCCAGCGGCAGCGGGTCGGTGTAGACGGCGGTGCGCAGGTCCACCAGCTGGGCGGCGTGCACCTTGGCACCGATCGAGTCCCGGCTGTCGATCACCGCCTTGGTCAGGCCCTGCACCAGGCGCGGATCGACATCGTCCCTGGTCACCAGGAGGTTGGGCACCGCGAGCGTGGGCACCGCCGTATCGCTGTTCTGCGCCTTGGGGTAGGCGTCGGGCGGGATGGTCGCGGCCCGGTAGGCATCGGTGCCGCCGCCCTCCTGCTGGTACACCGATTCGGCCAGGTCGCCGAGCGGGACGATCCGGATCGGGAAGCGCTCGGAGAGATCGGTCAGCGCCGAGGTCGGCAGGCCGCCGGACCAGAAGAAGGCATCCAGCTTTCCCGCGCTCAGCTGGTCGGCAGCCTCCCCGACACCCAGCATGGACGCGCGGATGTCGCGGTCCGGGTCGAGACCGGCGCCGGCCAGCAGCCGTCTGGTCACCAGGTTCACCCCGGACAGGCCGCCGCCGACGCCCACCCGCAGCCCGCGCAGGTCCGCAGCCCGGTGCACCGGCGAGTTCGCCGGGACGACCAGTTGCAGGTAGTCGTCGTACAGCCGGGCGATCCCCCGCAGCCGGGACCTCTTCGCGGCCGGGTAGTCCGCGACGGCGTCGGCGGTCGCTATCGCGAAGGCGTCCTGGCCGGAGGCCACCCGCTCCAGGTTGTCGATCGAGCCCTGGGTGTTGTCCAGCCGCAGCTTCAGCCTGGGCATGTTGTCGGCCAGGTACACGTGCAGCAGCAGCCCGTACCGGTCGTACACCCCGCGTGACACCCCGGTCGCGAGAGCGGCCTCGCCGCTGGGGTAGCCGTCCGTGTTCCCGCTGCTCCGCCACCAGCCGACCAGCGCGCCGAACACCAGCAGCAGCGCGGCGGCCACCCGGCCGAGCCGGCTGCGGGCCACCGCGCGCAGCACGGTGCCCGGCGCGGAAGTCATGCGGGGGATCCTGCCAGGCGCGGGCCGTGAACGGGAGAGGGTCACGCGGGCGGACTGCCGTCTCGTACGCTTGGGTCCGTGGGTACGAGCCAGGATTCCAAGAGCTACAAGGTCGTCACGTACGGCTGTCAGATGAACGTCCACGACTCCGAGCGCCTCGCCGGTCTGCTCGAGGACGCCGGGTACGTGAAGGCCGAGCAGGGAGGTGACGACCCTGACCTGGTCGTCTTCAACACCTGCGCGGTGCGGGAGAACGCCGACAACAAGCTGTACGGCAACCTCGGCCAGCTCGCGCCCGTCAAGAGCCGCCACAAGGGGATGCAGATCGCCGTCGGTGGCTGCCTGGCGCAGAAGGACCGCGACACCATCGTGCGGAAGGCACCGTGGGTGGACGTGGTCTTCGGCACCCACAACATCGGTCATCTGCCCGCGCTGCTGGAGCGGGCCGCCGTCGAGCGCAAGGCCCAGGTCGAGATCCTGGAGTCGCTGGAGACCTTCCCCTCCACGCTGCCCACCCGGCGTGAGTCCGCGTACGCCGCCTGGGTCGCGATCTCGGTCGGCTGCAACAACACCTGCACGTTCTGCATCGTGCCCGCGCTGCGCGGCAAGGAGGAGGACCGCCGTCCCGGCGACATCCTCGCCGAGATCGAGGCCCTGGTGGCCGAGGGCGTTGTCGAGGTCACCCTGCTCGGCCAGAACGTCAACGCCTACGGTTCCGACCTGGGCGACCGCGAGGCCTTCTCCAAGCTGCTGCGCGCCTGCGGGCAGATCGAGGGCCTGGAGCGGGTCAGGTTCACCTCGCCGCACCCGCGCGACTTCACCGACGACGTGATCGCCGCGATGGCCGAGACCCCGAACGTGATGCACCAGCTGCACATGCCGTTGCAGTCCGGCTCGGACACCGTGCTCAAGGCGATGCGCCGCTCGTACCGGCAGGAACGCTTCCTCGGGATCATCAAGAAGGTGCGCGAGGCGATGCCGGACGCCGCCATCTCGACCGACATCATCGTGGGCTTCCCCGGCGAGACCGAGGAGGACTTCGAGCAGACCATGCACGTGGTCCGCGAGGCCCGCTTCACCAACGCCTTCACCTTCCAGTACTCCAAGCGGCCCGGCACCCCCGCCGCCGACATGGAGAACCAGATCCCCAAGGCCGTGGTGCAGGCGCGCTACGACCGGCTGATCGCCCTCCAGGAGGAGATCTCCTGGGAGGAGAACAAGAAGCAGGTCGGCCGCACCCTGGAGGTCCTGGTCGCCGAGGGCGAGGGCAAGAAGGACGACCGCACCGACCGGCTCTCCGGCCGTGCCCCCGACAACCGCCTGGTGCACTTCAGCCAGCCCGCAGAGCCGGTGCACCCCGGCACCGCGCTGTCGGTCGCCGGCTCCGCTCTGCGGCCCGGCACTGCGCTGTCGGTCGCCGGCTCCGCTCTGCGGCCCGGCGACATGGTGACCGTCGAGATCACCTACGCCGCCCCCCACCACCTGCTTGCCGAGGGCCCGACACTGGCCGTACGTCGCACCCGGGCGGGCGACGCCTGGGAGAAGCGCCAGGCCACCCCGGCCGCCAAGCCCGCGGGTGTGATGCTCGGCCTGCCGACGATCGGCGCTCCCGCGCCGTCGGCCGTCGCCCCGAGCAGCGGCTGCGGCAGCTGCTGACCGGTTGACCCGGTGCCGGGCCTGCCGGGAGTTCGCTCCCGGCCGGTCCGGTGGACACCCCCGAAGACGGCGACCAGGCCGCACCCCGGGGTGCCGCGTGGTCACGTCGCTCTCCTGCGCAGGGCCTGGTGCCTGAGAGTGGCGCAGCGCGGGCGGGCTTCGCGGTTAGAGTGATCGGCATGCTGGTTGCCGCCGCCGTCTGCCCCTGCCCGCCGCTGCTCGTACCCGAGGTGGCCGCCGGGGCCGCTCCCGAGCTGGAGCCGCTGCGCGCGGCCTGCGCCGAGGCGGTCGAGGACCTGCTGGGCTCGGGCGCCGAGCTGATCGTGGTGGTCGGCACCGGCGAGCAGGCGGAGGTCTGGACGGAGGGCGGCGCAGGCTCCTTCCGCCGCTACGGCGTGGACCTGGCCGTCCGGCTGCCTTCCGGCGGGGTCGAAGGGCCGCAGCTCGCGCCCTCGCTCACCCTCGGCGCCTGGCTGCTGACCCAGGCCGAGGCCAAACTGCCGACCCACGCCTGTGCGGTGCCCGCCGACGCCGCGCCCGCGCGGATGCTGGGCCTCGGCAGGGGCCTCGCCGAGCTCGCCGACCGGGTCGGTCTGCTGGTCATGGGCGACGGCAGCGCCTGCCGCTCGGTCAAGGCGCCCGGTTACCTGGACGAGCGCGCAGAGGGCTACGACGCGGACGCCGCCCGCGCCCTGGAAACCGCCGACACCGAGGCGCTGGCCGCCCTGGACCCGGTTCTCGCCGCCGAGCTGCTGGCCGACGGCCGCGCACCCTGGCAGGTCCTGGCGGGCGCTGCTCAGGGCACGGGACTCGGCGCGAAGCTGCACTACGCCCAGGCGCCGTACGGAGTCGGCTACTTCGTCGCCTCCTGGCGCTGACCCGGCCGGTCAGTTGGCCGGGGGCTGACCCTCGTCCTTGGGCTTGGCGGCGAAGCCGTCCACCGCGTCCTTGGCCTTGGCCGTGCCGTGCTCGATCTTGTCGGTGTACTTGTGCTTGGTCGCCTTGTCCACGGCCTGGCCGGTCTTCTCCACCATCTCGTCGATCTTCTCGTTGTGCTTGCCCGCGAGCTCGCTGGCCTTCTCCCTGAGCTCCTCGGCCTTGCCCTTGAGGTTGTCCATCAGGCCCATGGCAGTCTCGCTCTCCTCGTGCTTCGGCTGTTCCGACTGGTTCAACGTCGGGAACACTCTCGTTGTTCTCCGGTGCCGGGGCACGGTGCCACTCCCGACTTTGCGAGACTTGGTCCGTGAGTAGCTCCCGTGTCATCCCGCCTCGCGTCGTCTCGGTCGTCGGTGCGACCGCCGCCGGCAAGTCCGACCTGGCGGTCGCCATCGCCCGCAGCCTCGGCGGCGAGGTGATCAACACCGACTCCATGCAGCTGTACCGGGGCATGGACATCGGCACGGCCAAGCTCACCGAGGCCGAACGCGGCGGCATCCCGCACCACCTGCTGGACATCTGGGACGTCACCGAGGCGGCGAGCGTCGCCGAGTACCAGCGCCTGGCGCGGGCCGAGATCGACCGGTTGCTGGCCGCCGGGCGGACACCGGTGCTGGTCGGCGGCTCCGGGCTGTACGTCCGGGCGGCGATCGACGAGATGGAGTTCCCCGGAACCGACCCCGAGGTCCGGGTCCGGCTGGAGCAGGAGCTGGCCGAGGAGGGCTCCGGTCTGCTGCACCGGCGCCTGGCCGGTCTCGACCCGGCCGCCGCGGCGGCGATCCTGCCCAGCAACGGCCGTCGGATCGTCCGCGCGCTGGAGGTCATCGAGATCACCGGCCGCCCGTTCACCGCGAACCTGCCGGGCCACAACTCCGTGTACGAGACCGTGCAGATCGGCGTCCAGGTACCGCGCCCCGAGCTGGACGCGCGGATCGCGCTCCGGGTTGACCGGATGTGGGCGGCGGGACTCCTTGACGAGGTGCGCGAACTGGAGAAGCTCGGCCTGCGCGAAGGCCGGACGGCCGGCCGGGCCCTCGGCTACCAGCAGGTGCTCGACCACTTCGCGGGCGAGTGCACCGAGGACGAGGCCCGGGCCGAGACGGTCAGGGCGACCAGGCGATTCGCCCGCCGCCAGGAGTCCTGGTTCCGCCGTGACGACCGGATCCACTGGCTGGAGCGCCCCGCCGGGGCCGACCCGGTGGAGCTGCTGGAGCGCTCGCTGGAGCTGATCGCGGACTGAGTCCGTCGCACCTCGGGACCTGATTCGGCCTCAGAGCCGATGGATTCCGGCCAACAGGCAGTGCACCTGCATGTGCATGACGAACCGGGGGTTACGACCGCATCACGTCCTGGCCACGGATCACCCGCCGACCCCTCGGGACGCCCTGTCGGAAACCCCGGACATGCCATCATCGAAAGCATCTGGGGTCGGTCGCGCGGGCCGACCTCACCGTTCGCGAGTCGTCAAGCTCGTGTCGAAGCGTCAGGGGAGGCCGCGTGTCGCCGGGTACCGGCCCCGAGACCGAGCAGTTGCAGAACGGCGCCAACGACAGCGCCGAGGTCACGCTGCCCGAACTGGCCGTGCCGACGACGTCGTACGCCGTCGCCCTGCCCGCGATCGCGGATCTGGCCACGCCCGGTGTGGTGCGCGAGCGGGAGATCCGCCCCCGGCGCAGACTCCGCTGGTGGCAGACCCTGCCCATCGTGCTGGTCGCCACCCTCGGCTCGCTGATGTTCGCCTTCCCGCTCGCCTTCGGTTCGAGCGACAGCGCTTCGGCCATGATCGGGATGCTCGGCCTGCTGCTCACCGCCGCCTCGGTCGGCTGGGGTGCGATGGCGGCCCGGGTCGCCGGGTACAAGTGGCCGGGCCTGCCGCGCCGGGGCACCGGTCAGCGGGCCAGCCGCCGGGCGATCGCCGTCTACACCCTGATCGCCGTCGTGTCGGTGGTACTGGCCCTCTGGCGGGTCGTCCGCCTCAGCGGCTGAGCGCTCCCGGCGGTGCGCCCGGGGGCCGGACACGGTGACCGGGCCGGTTCGAAGGTCAGTACCATCGGCTCTGTGAGCACCATCAGTACTTCGAGCGCAGCCGCCGGCACGGGTCTGTCCTTCCTCAAGGGACACGGGACCCAGAACGATTTCGTGATCATTCCCGACCCGGAAGGCCTGCTGGACATCGGCCCGGCCGCCGTCGCCAGGCTGTGCGACCGCCGGGCCGGGATCGGTGGCGACGGACTGCTGCGAGTGGTGCGCTCGGCCGCGGACCCGGCCGCCGCCGCGCAGGCGGGCCAGGCCGAGTGGTTCATGGACTACCGCAACTCCGACGGCTCGATCGGCGAGATGTGCGGCAACGGCGTCCGGGTCTTCGCGCGCTACCTGGTCCAGGCCCGACTGGCCGAGCCGGGTGCGCTGGCGGTCGCGACCCGGGCCGGGGTGCGGCAGGTGGTGGTCGCCGAGGACGCCGCCGACGGCACGCCGGGCGAGGTCACCGTGGACATGGGCCGTGCGCTGCTGCCCGGCCCCGACGGGATCGAGGTCACGGTCGGCGCGCGCAGCTGGCCGGCCCGCAACGTCAACATGGGCAACCCGCACGCGGTCGCCTTCGTCGCCGACCTCGGCCACGCGGGCGATCTGCTGTCGGCGCCGCTCACCAGCCCGGAGGGTGTCTACCCGGAGGGTGTCAACGTCGAGTTCGTGGTGGACCGGGGGCCGAAGCACGTCGCCATGCGGGTGCACGAGCGGGGCTCCGGCGAGACCCGCTCCTGCGGGACGGGTGCGTGCGCGGTTGCGGTGGCCGCCGCGCGTCGGGACGGTCTCGACCCGGCGGTCACCGGCGAGCCGGTGACCTACACGGTGGACGTCCCCGGCGGCCGGCTCGTCATCACTGAGCACCCGGACGGCCGGGTGGAGAAGACCGGCCCGGCCGAGATCGTCGCCACCGGCACCATCGACCCGACCTGGCTGGGCGGGCTGCTCGCCTGAACACCTCGCCCGGGCCGGCCGCGGTGCCGTTTCGTGGGACGGCGGCGCGAGTGGTGCTCCGGGTGCAGCGCTTTCCCCCGTTGCAGGGTGGGCGAATCCCCCCGATCGGGTGATCTCGGTGACGGGTGGGAAGCAGGGCATCGCGGAACGTGTTGTGCTCGGTAGCATGGACCACCGGGGTCGGGAGCCGCTCCGGTGATCGCTGCCGGAGGTGCAGATGACCATCGACGCGGACCGGCCCCTGGCCGGTCAACCAGCAGTCGGCCTACCCTCGATCAGCCAGCCCTCGATCGGCCACCACGGCGAGGCCAAGGCGCCGCCAGGGCGGCTCAACCGGGCCGCTTTCGGCCGCGCCGCGCTCGGCCGGGCCGGGCGCGCGGCCCTGCTGGCCACCGGCCGTACGCCGGTCCCCGACGCCATCGAACCGATCGTGGAGGCGCACCGCCGCCACCACCCGCAGGCCGATCTGACCCTGCTCGGCCGGGCGTACCGGACGGCCGAGACCAGTCATCGGGGCCAGCTGCGCAAGAGCGGCGAGCCGTTCATCACGCACCCGCTCGCGGTGACGATGATCCTGGCCCAACTCGGCGCCGGTACCACCACGCTGGTCGCCTCGCTGCTCCACGACACCGTCGAGGACACCGAGATGACGCTGGCTCAGGTCGGTGCCGAGTTCGGCCCCGAGGTGGCGTACCTGGTCGACGGCGTCACCAAGTTGGAGAAGGTGGACTTCGGCGCGGCCGCCGAGGCCGAGACCTTCCGCAAGATGCTGGTGGCCACCGGGGCCGACGTCCGGGTCATGGTGATCAAGCTGGCCGACCGGCTGCACAACATGCGGACGATCCGTCATATGAAGCCCGCCAGCCGGATCAGGATCGCCAAGGTCACCAGGGACGTCCTGATCCCGCTGGCCGAGCGGCTCGGGATCCAGGTGCTGAAGGCCGAGTTGGAGGACATCGTCTTCGCGACGCTCCACCCGGAGGAGCACGCCCGCACCCGCGCGCTGGTGGCGGCCCACGAGGCGGAGCCGGACGGGTTGCTCCAGCCGTTCGCCGAGGCGCTCACCCGGCAGCTGGCCGAGTCGGGGGTGGCGGCGAGCGTCACCGTCCGGGCCCGGCACTGCGTCTCGGTGCACCGCATCCTGCTCAAGCGCTCCGCCGCCGCCGGGCCGGACGGCCTGCCCCAGGCGCTCCAGCCCGCCGACTTCGGCCGGCTGCTGGTGACGGTCGAGGAGAACGCCGACTGCTACGCCGTCCTCGGCGAGCTGCACACCTGCTGGACACCGCTTCCGGGCGAGTTCAAGGACTTCATCGCCACGCCCAAGTTCAACCTCTACCAGTCCCTGCACACCGCTGTGGCGCTGGACGGGGGAGCGGTGGTGGAGGTGCTGGTCCGCTCCAGGCAGATGCACCGGGTGGCCGAGTTCGGGGTCGTCGCCCTGGGCGATCCGCACCACCCCGGCGGCCAGCAGCAGCCCGGCGAGCAGGCAGGTCAGCAGCCCGTCGGCCGGCCCGGCGAGCCGGAGCGAACCGAGGGGGGAGACCCGGCGCGGCCCGGCTGGCTCAGCCGCCTGCTGGAGTGGCAGCAGGAGACCCCGGATCCGGACATCTTCTGGTCCGCCCTCACCGCCGATCTCTCCGACGACCGCGAGATCACCGCCGTCACCGAGGACGGCGAGCGGCTCCAGCTGCCCGCCGGCGCCAGCTGTGTGGATGCGGCGTACCTGCTCGGCGAGGAGACCGGCCACCGCTGCCTCGGTGCCCGTGTGAACGGGCGGCTGGTCGCGCTCTCCACGGTGCTCGGGGACGGCGACGTGGTGGGCGTCCTCACCGAGCAGGCCGGGCCGTCGGGGCCGGCCCCCGAGTGGCTGGAGTACGCCCGGACGCCGGCCGCCCGGCTGGCCATCGAGCGCTGGCTGGCCGAGCATCCGGCCGGTGCCCCGAGCACCGCCCCCGCCGGGCCGCAGGCCGGTCCTGGTGGCAGGCCGTCGTCGGACGTCCCGGCCGCCCCCAACGCCGACCCCGGTGCCGCGCGTGGTGAGACTCCTCCGGTGGCCGTGCCGGGCAGCCCCGGTGCGCCGGTGCGGCTGGCCCGCTGCTGTACGCCCGTCCCGCCGGACGCCGTGGTCGGGTACGGGATCAGGGGCGGTGCCTTCGCGGTGCACCGGGTCAGCTGCCCGGCGGGGGAGCGGCTGCTGGAGGCGGGCCGTACCCCGGTCGAGCCCGTCTGGGTCGCCGGGGCCTGCCCGCCGTTCGGCTTCCGGGTCACCCTGGAGGCCCTGGCGCTGAACCGGCCCCGGCTGCTGGCCGACCTGACAGCGGTGATGTCCGCCGAGGGCATCGGCATCGTCGCGGCCGCCGTGGAGCCCCCGCAGGACCTCAGGGTGCGGCACAGCTACACCGTCGAACTGCCCACCGCCGAGATGCTGCCCGCGGTGATGCGGGCGATGCTGCGGGTCTCCGGGGTGTACGACGTCTACCGGGCGGGGCTGCGGCACCGAAATGGGGATGACCCGCCCAGCGCGGGCATGCGACCATCGAGGGGAATTCACGGCCGGTCCGCGGCGTTCACCGACACGTAGTAGTGCCGGTGCAGACCGTGGCCTGCAGGGGTAGCTCATCACCTCCGTCCGATAGCAGTGGCGGGTTTCTGGGCAGGCTCCGAGGTGCGCAGGGCTGCGCACCGGCCCTCCCGACATGCAAAGGATGAGATGACCTCCACGTTCGACAGCCGCAACAATTCCAGTGAGTCCGCTCGTCGGCTCACGGGCCTGAAGGCGGAAGCCCTCATGGACGAGGACCTCGCGGCGATCGACGAGGACCTCGACCAGAACTTCGACGGCGAGCAGTACGACCGCAGCGAGCGTGCCGCACTCCGCCGCGTCGCCGGTCTCTCCACCGAGCTCGAGGACGTCACCGAGGTCGAGTACCGCCAGCTCCGCCTGGAGCGGGTGGTACTCGTCGGCGTGTGGACGGACGGCACGGCGGAGGAGGCCGAGAACTCCCTGGCCGAGCTTGCCGCGCTGGCCGAGACGGCCGGTTCCGAGGTGCTCGACGGCGTGATCCAGCGCCGTGACAAGCCCGACGCTGCGACGTACATCGGCTCGGGCAAGGCAAAGGAGCTGCGGGACATCGTCGCCTCCACCGGCGCCGACACCGTGGTCTGCGACGGTGAGCTCACCCCCGGCCAGCTGATCCAGCTGGAGGATGTCGTCAAGGTCAAGGTCGTCGACCGGACGGCCCTGATCCTGGACATCTTCGCCCAGCACGCCAAGTCCCGAGAGGGCAAGGCACAGGTCTCCCTGGCGCAGATGCAGTACATGCTGCCGCGTCTGCGTGGCTGGGGTCAGTCGCTCTCCCGGCAGATGGGTGGTGGTGGCTCCGGCTCGTCCGGCGGCGGTATGGCCACCCGTGGTCCCGGTGAGACCAAGATCGAGACCGACCGTCGTCGGATCCGCGAGAAGATGGCCAAGCTCCGCAAGGAGATCGCCGACATGAAGAAGGGCCGGGACACCAAGCGCCAGGAGCGCAAGCGTCACCAGGTCCCCTCCGTGGCCATCGCGGGCTACACCAACGCGGGCAAGTCCTCGCTGCTCAACCGGCTCACCGGTGCGGGCGTGCTGGTGGAGAACGCACTGTTCGCCACCCTGGACCCGACGGTGCGCCGGGCACAGACCCCGAGCGGCCGGATCTACACGCTGGCCGACACCGTCGGGTTCGTCCGGCACCTGCCGCACCACCTGGTCGAGGCCTTCCGTTCGACCATGGAGGAGGTCGCCGACGCGGACCTCATCCTGCACGTGGTGGACGGCTCGCACCCCGAGCCGGAGACGCAGCTGGCCGCCGTCCGTGAGGTGATCGTCTCGGTCGAGGCACAGAACGTGCCCGAGATCGTGGTGATCAACAAGGCCGACGCCGCCGACCCGCACGTGCTGCAGCGGCTGCTGCGCCGTGAGCCGCACGCCATCGTGGTCTCGGCGCGTACCGGGCTCGGTATGGAGGAGCTGCTGCAGCTGATCGACGACGAGCTGCCGCGCCCCGCGATCGAGGTCCAGGCCCTGGTGCCGTACACCAGGGGCGACCTGGTCTCCCGCGTGCACGCGGAGGGCGAGCTGATCGACACCGAGCACACCGGTGACGGGACGCTGCTGCGCGCCAAGGTCTCCGCCGAACTGGCGGCCGAGCTGGAGCGCTTCGCGGTCGTCGCCCAGGGCTGAGTCGACCGACGCTGCGCAGACCGACACCGAGGGCCCCGGCCGTCCACTGCGGACGGCCGGGGCCCTCGGCGTGTGCTCAGTTCCTCTTCCTGCTGATGTAGTCGAACATCTTCTTCGCCTCGTCGCCCAGCGAGGGGCCGGCCAGCCAGGCCGCCGGGCGCGGGCCGATCGAGTTGTTGCTGATCAGTGCGGGCCTGCCGTCCTTGTTGACGAACCAGCCGCCGCCGCTGGCGCCGCCGGTCATGGTGCAGCCGATGTTGTACATGGCCGGGCGGGTGGTGTCGAAGGAGAGCCTGGCGGGCCTGACCTGGGAGTCGCAGTGCTCCAGCTCGCGGCCGTCGAAGGGCGCGTCCTGCGGGTAGCCGTAGGCGGCGGCCCCGGCGATCTGGTCGCGCGGGGCGTCGAACCAGACCGGTACCGAGCTGCCGACCGCCTCCTCCAGCGAGCGGCTGTCGCCGTCCTCGGAGTGCACCCGGATGATGCCGAAGTCGTACTGGCTCACCGGGCCGCCGCGCTGGCCGCCCTCTTCGATCCACTGCGGTGAGACCACCGCGTAGTCGGCGGTCCACCAGCCGTACGGGGCGAGCTGCTGCTCGCTGGCGCGCCTGCCGCCGCTGGCGGCGCCGCTGCGGTTGAAGGAGGGGACGAAGCTGATCTTCTTGAACCAGTCGCCGCCCTTGCCCTGGTGCAGGCAGTGGGCGGCCGTCCAGACCAGGTTGCTCTTCCCCGGGTGGGCCGGGTCGCTGACCACGGTGCCCGAGCAGACCGCGCTGCTGTTCTGGTCGACCGTCATGAAGATCTTGCCGAGTACGGCGGTGCCCGGGCTGTACGGGTGCTGCTGCGGCTTGGCATTGATCACGGCGGGCTGCGGGTCGTTCTCCGATGCCGTGCTGGTGGACTGGATGGCCGCCTCCTGGGGCTGCATGCCCTGGGCGGCCTCCATCTTGGCCTGGTTCCAGAAGCCCTTCACCAGGTCGTTCTTGAAGCCGTGGGCCTCGGCCCACTTGGACCAGTCGTCCATGCTCCAGTTCTTCAGGTTCTTGAGGTCCTGGAGGCTCCTGGGCAGAGCGAGGCCCGGTTTGCCGCTGCCGGCGGCGGTGGTGGAGGGCGCGGCCGCCTGCGAGGAGGTGCCGCCCGTGGCCGGGCCGCAGGCGGTGGCGGTCAGCGCGAAGGCGGTGAGCACGGCGGCGGTCACAGCGGCGTGGCGGCGCGGGCGGGCGGTACGGGTGGCTGAGGGCATGAGGGTTCCCCGGGGACGGATACGAACGTTCACGGTCGGCTCGGTGGTCACTTCTTGCTGATGTAGTCGAGGGCCTGCCTGGCCACGCTCTCCAGGTACGGACCGCTGAGCGAGGTGTGGTCCAGGGTGCCGATGGAGGTGTTGCTGACCAGGGCCTGGCGTCCGTCCGGCATGGTGGCGAACCAGCCGCCGCCGCTGGAGCCCGCGGTCATGGTGCAGCCGATGGTCATCATCGAGGGCCGCTTCGGGTCGAACGAGAGCCGGACCGGCTTGCCGCCGTCGCAGCGGTCCAACTCCTGCCCGTCGAAGGGCTTGACGGCCGGGTAGCCCCAGGCGGAGACGGACAGTTGGTCGCGCGGTGCGTCGAACCAGACCGGCATCGCGGTGCCGACCGTCTCCTCCAGCGACTTGCCGCCGCCGTCCGGGTTGTGCACCTTCAGCACGGCGAAGTCGTACTGGTTGGCCGCGTTGCCGCTGTGGCTGCCCTCGGCCGTCCACTGCGGGGAGGTGATGACGTTGTCGGCCCACCACTGGCCGAGCGGGGCGACCTGCTGGACGGTGGCCTTCCTACCGGCGCTGGCGGCACCCGAACTGTTGTAGGCGGGCACGAAGATGATGTTCTTGAACCAGTCGCCGCCCTTGCCCTCGTGCACGCAGTGCCCGGCCGTCCAGACCAGGTTGCTCTTGCCCGGGTGGGCCGGGTCGGCGATCACCGTGGCCGAGCACTGGCCGGTGCCGCCGTTCGGCGCGTTGAAGAAGACCTTCCCGGAGGCCGCGAACCTGGTGTACGGGCGGGCCACCGCGACGGCATTGACCGCGGCGGGATCGGGATCGGTCACGCCGGAGTCGGCGGGCGGCGGGGTCGCGGGCGGCTCGGGCTGCTGCGGCTGAGCGCCCTTCATCCTGTCCGGGTTCCAGAGGTCGCGGACGACCGGGTTGTTGAAGATGTGCTTGGACGCCCAGCGGTCCCAGTCGTCGTACTTCCACTTCTTGAGTTCGTCCCAGCTCTTGGGCAACCCGTCCAGCAGGCCCGAGGGCAGGGCGGTCGGCAGGTGCAGTTTGCCGCCGGGCCCGGCGGAGGCCGTCTCGCTCGCGGACGGTGACGCCGGCTTGCCGTCTCCCTCGGTGCCGCAGGCGGCGACGGTGAACAGGGTCGCCGCGGTGAGCACCGCGCAGACCGTACGACGTATGGATGACATGGCCAGTCCCCCGGTGGCTGCTGTGATCGAGCGGCCCGGGCAAAGTACGCCGGGCCCTGTGGAGTCTCCCACTTCGGAGCACGACAGCCATGGCCGCCCCTGACACCTCCACTGACGGATGGTCACCGCCGTGTGCCCGGCGTACCCGGGCCGGTAGGACAGGCCGAGGGCCAGTACCTCAGATTGATCACTCCCAGGGGTGAGTGATCCGGTGGTATTCACCGGAACGAGTGAGCTGATCTTGTGATCACTCGTCAGGCATAGGTAACCCTTACCTGTCGCCTGCCGGAAGCGCGCCGCGCGACTCTGCGCACCCCCCACGACTCCCCGCGCCCGCGACCGCTCGCGTCCGCAGCCCCACGCGCCCCAAGGAGCAGCCTTGAGCACCGCCCTCACCGGAGCCCCGCCCGCCGACGCCCCCCACCGGAGCGCCGATACCGACACCGACCCGCTCCTCCATCCCGACCCCGCGGTGGCCGCCGAACACGCCGCCGTGGAGAGCCTGCTGCGCTGCTGGGTGCGCGAGACCGGGGCGGCGCCCGGCGCCGACGGACTGCTGCGGATCCCGGTCCTGGGCGGGGCGGCGCAGCTCGCGGCGCCCGTACGGTACTGGTCGGCCTGCGGCTGGCACCGCTTCGACGCGGTCACCCTGGACGGCCCCGGCGGGCTGGCCGGCCGCAACGGCGTGGCCGGTGCGGGGGCGCCGGTGGACGCCGTCACCCTCGCGGCGCTGGTCGCGAGCGCCGCCGCCGAGCGACCCGACCCCGGCCAGATCGCCGACCTCGCCGCCCGGGTCGCCGACTCCGTGGTCCGTACGGCCGATGTGCTCGCCTACCGCCGCCGGGCGAAAGAACCGACCGACTGGCCCTTCCTGCAGGCCGAACAGGCCCTGCTGCTCGGCCACCCGCTGCACCCGACCCCGAAGAGCCGCGACGGACTCGGACCGGCCCAGAGCGCCGCCTACTCGCCCGAACTGCACGGCACCTTCCGGCTGCACTGGTACGCGGTGGACCGCGAGCTGCTCGCCGCCGACTCGGCGGCCGAGGACCCGGCCGAAGAACTCACCGCCCGACTCCTCGGCGGAACACACCTGTTGCCGCCGGGAACCGCCGCCCTGCCGCTGCATCCCTGGCAGGCCAGGGAGTTGGTGCTGCGCCCCGAGGTGGCCGCGCTGATCGAGGCGGGGCAGCTGCACGACCTGGGCGCACACGGGGAGTTGTGGCACCCCACCTCCTCCGTGCGCACCGTCTGCCGCCCCGGCACCCCGTGGATGCTCAAGCTCTCGCTCGGCCTGCGGATCACCAACTCCCGCCGGGAGAACCTCCGAAAGGAACTGCACCGGGGCGTGGAGATGCACCGGCTGCTGGAGAGTGGACTCGGCGCCGAGTGGCGGGCTGCGTACCCCGGATTCGACATCGTCCGCGATCCCGCCTGGATCGGAGTCGACCTGCCGGCGCTCGGCGACCCGAACGGCCTGGACACCATGCTGCGCAGTCAGCCCTTCGGTCCCCGGGAGCGCGCGCTCTGCGTGGCCGGACTGGTCGCCGAGCGGCCGATCGGGCACGGCAGCCGAGTGCCCTCCAGGCTGGGCGACGTGCTGCACGCCCTGGCCGGCCGCTCCGGGCGCCCGCTCCGGACCGTCGCCACCGAGTGGTTCCTGCGCTACCTGGACGCGATGGTGCTCCCGGCGCTCTGGCTGGACGGCCGGGCGGGGATCGCGATCGAGGCGCACCAGCAGAACAGCCTGGTCCTGCTGGACGGGTCCGGCTGGCCCATCGGCGGGCGCTACCGCGACAACCAGGGCTACTACTACCGGACTTCGCACGCGGAGCGGCTGGCCGCCCGGCTGCCGGGACTCGGCGTGCTCAGCGACACCTTCGTGGACGACAAGGTGATCGACAAGCACTTCGCGTACTACCTCGGCATCAACCATGTGCTCGGCCTGATCGGGGCCCTGGGCTCGCAGGGGCTGGCCGAGGAGGAGGTGCTGCTGGCCACTCTGCGCAAGTTCCTCGCCGGGCCGCAGGCCGCGGCCACCGGGTCGAGCATGCCGGGACTGCTGCTGGAGGAGCCCTCCCTGCACTGCAAGGCGAATCTGCTCACCCGGCTGCACGGCATGGACGAACTCATCGGCCCGGTCGCGACCCAGTCGGTGTACGTGGACATCCCCAACCCGGTGGCGGGGCTGTGAGCGGCTCCGGCGGCGCACCGCTGCTGGCCGGCGTCGCCGACTGGGGGGCCATGCCGACCGCCGCAGGCGAGTTCAGGCTCCGCCCGATCGCTCTCGGCGAGGAGCTGGAGCGCCTGACCGCCTGGATGAACGACCCCGAGGTGGCGGCCTTCTGGAAGCTGTCGGGACCGCCCGACGTGACCGAGCGGCATGTGTGCGCGCTGCTCGACGGCGACGGCCGCAGCGTCCCCTGCCTCGGTCTGCTCGACGGCGCCCCGATGAGCTACTGGGAGGTCTACCGCGCCGACCTCGACCCGCTCGCCGAGCACTACCCCGCCCGGCCGCACGACACCGGTGTCCACCTCCTCCTCGGCCCCGCCGAGACGCGTGGACGCGGTCTCGGAGCCACCCTGCTCGCCGCCCTCGCCGAGCGGATCCTGCAGGCCAGACCCGCCTGCGAACGCGTCCTCGCCGAGCCGGACGTCCGCAACGTCCGCTCCGTCCGCGCCTTCGAGCGCGCCGGATTCGAGCGCGCCGCCGACCTCGACCTGCCCACCAAGCGCGCCGCCCTGATGCTGCGTCACCGCCGATCCGCCGCCGCGCCCGCACCTAGGATCTAGGACCTTCCCCCCTTGGACACGATGGACAACCCGCAGTCCCGGCCCTACGACCTGCTCGGCGTCGGTCTCGGCCCCTTCAACCTGTCCCTGGCCGCGCTGGCCGACCAGGTGAGCAGCGTCAGCTCGCTGTTCTGCGAGGCCAGAGCGGAGTTCAGCTGGCACCCGGGGATGCTGGTGGACGGGGCGAGGATGCAGGTTCCGTTCCTGGCCGACCTGGTCTCGCTGGTCGACCCGACCAACCCCTGGTCCTTCCTCAACTACCTGCGGGAGCACCAGCGGCTCTTCCCGTTCTACTTCGCCGAGCGCTTCCAGCTGGCCCGCCGCGAGTACGACCACTACTGCCGCTGGGCCGCCGAACGGCTCGTCAACTGCCGCTTCGACGCCGCCGTGGCGGCTGTCCACTGGTCCGCCGAGGACGAGCTCTTCCGGGCCGAGACCCGGGCGGGCGAGGTGTGGGCGCGCAATGTCGTCCTCGGCGTCGGCACCAGGCCCGTCCACCCTGAGCCCTTCGCCACCCTGCGCGGCAACCCCCGGGTCTGGCACGCCGCCGACTACCTGGCGAAGCGCCACTCGCTGGCCCAGGCCAGGGACATCACCGTGGTCGGCTCGGGCCAGTCCGGCGCCGAGGTCTTCCTCGACCTGCTGCGCACCCGCGCGGGCGACGGCACCCGGCTGCGCTGGCTGAGCCGGACCAGGGCACTCGCACCCATGGAGTACTCCAAACTGGGCCTGGAGCACTTCACTCCCGACTACACCCGCTACTTCCACACCCTCGCGCCCGCGGTCCGTGACCGCCTGGTCGAGTCCCAGTGGCAGCTGCACAAGGCCGCCAGCGCCGAGACCCTCGCCGAGATCCACGACCACCTGTACGAGCGCACCATCGGCCGCCCGCTGGACGCCGACCCGGTCGAGATCATCCCCGGCACCGCCGTCACCGAGACGCTCGCCGGACCCTGCGGCGGCTTCGAACTGCGCTGCCGCCACCAGGACTCCGGCGCCGAGCACATCGTCCGCACCGAGGCGGTCGTCCTCGCCACCGGCTACCGGGCCGAACGGCCTGCCGCCCTCGACCCGATCGCCGAACTGATCGACTGGGACGAGCAGGGCCGCTACCGGGTCGACCTCGACCACCGGGTGGCCACCAAACCGCGCCTCACCGGCGGCCTCTACGTACAGAACGCCGAGCTGCACACCCACGGTGTCGGCACCCCCGACCTCGGCCTCGGCGCCCACCGCGCCGCCGTCATCCTCAACGCCGTGGCCGGCAAGACCGTCCACCACCTGCCCGAGCGCGCCGCCTGGACCAGCTTCGCCCCGCCCGCCGCCACCCCCGTCGTCCCTCGACCCCAGGAGGGGAACCGTGCCGCAACAGCCACCCGCTGACCAGCTGCTCCATCGGCCACCGCAGCTCACCGAGGAGCACTGGCAGCGGGCCTGCCGGGCCATGCTCGCCAAGATGCTCGGCGAGTTCGCCTACGAGGAGCTGATCACCCCGGTGGCGGACGCGCACGGCTACCGGCTGGACCTCCCCGGCGCCGGCTACCGCTACACCGCCCGGCGCGGCGCCTACGGCAGCTGGCAGGTGGACCCGGACTCGATCACCTGTACCACCGAGGACGGCCCGGGGCCTGCCGCGGACCGCGCGTCGGCGGTGCCGGCCGCAGCCGGCACCGCAGGCCCGGCGGGAGGTCCGGAACAGGCCCCGGACCCGCTGCGCTTCCTCCAGCACGCCCGGCGCCCGCTCGGCCTCACCGGCGACACCCTCGGGCACCTGCTGCGCGAGCTCACCGCCACCCTGCTCGCCGACACGCGGCAGCTCGCCACCGAACTGACCGCCGCCGAACTGGCCGACCTCGGCCACGTCGAGCTTGAGGGCCGGCAGAACGGCCACCCCTGGATCGTCCCCAACAAGGGCCGCATCGGCTTCTCCGCCCGTGACACCGCCGAGTGGACCCCCGAGGCCCGCACGCCGCAGCGGCTGCCCTGGCTGGCCGTGCACCGCAGTCTCGCGCAGTACCGGGGCCCGGCCGACCTCTACCAGCGCGAGCTGGACGCGCCCGAGAACTTCCGTGCGCTGCTCGGCGAGCGGGCCCAGGAGTACCACCTGCTGCCCGTCCACCCCTGGCAGTGGGACGAGGTGATCCTGCCGCTGTTCGCCCCCCAGATCGCCGCCGGCCTGATCGTTCCGCTGCCCAGCGACGGCGACCTACGGCTGCCGCAGCAGTCCATCCGCAGCTTCTTCAACCTCACCCGCCCCGAGCGCTGCACCGTCAAACTGCCCCTGTCCATCCTCAACACCCTGGTCTGGCGCGGACTGCCGACCGAACGCACCCTCGCCGCCCCCGCCGTCACCGCCTGGATCCACGGCCTGCGCGACGGTGACCCCTTCCTGCGCGACGAGTGCCGGGTGATCCTGCTCGGCGAGATCGCCTCCGTCGCCGTCGACCACCCGGTCTACCGGGAGCTCCCCGAAGTTCCGTACCAGTACAAGGAACTGCTCGGTGCGATCTGGCGCGAACCGCTGGGCCCGAGGCTCCGCACCGGCGAGCGGGCCCGCACCCTCGCCTCGCTGCTCTCCACCGGCTCCGACGGCCGTGCCCTGGTCGCCGAACTGGTCGCCCGCTCCGGGCTGCCCGCCCGGGACTGGCTGCGCCGGCTGTTCGCCGTGATGATGCCGCCGCTGCTGCACTTCCTCTACCAGTACGGCACGGTCTTCTCCCCGCACGGCGAGAACGCCATCGTGGTCTTCGACGAGTGCGACCGCCCGGTGCGCCTCGCGGTCAAGGACTTCGTGGACGACGTCAACATCACCGACCAGGACCTGCCGGAACTGGCCGACCTCCCCGCCGAGGTCTCCGGCGTCCTGCTGCGCGAATCACCCGAGTACCTCTGCCAGTTCCTGCACTCGGGCCTCTTCATCGGCGTCTACCGCTACCTCGCCCCCCTCTACGAGCGCCAGCTGGGCGTGCCCGAGGACGAGTTCTGGACCCTGCTGCGCGAACGGATCCTGGCCCACCAGCGCCGCTTCCCCGAGCTGGCCGACCGCTTCAAGCTCTTCGACCTCCTCAGCCCGCGCATCGACCGGCTCTGCCTCAACCGCAACCGTCTGCTGCTGGACGGCTACCGCGACCGCCCCCAGCGGCCGCACGCCGCCGTCCACGGCCAGGTCGACAACGCCCTGTGCCCCGAGAGCCCCAGCACGCTGCCCTGTCAGAAGGACCGGACTGTCACCCCCGCGCCGTAGGCTGGGAGAGACATGACCAACGACTCCGCACCCCAGCCCCTGCCCGGCGCGCCCGAGGCCCAGGAGCCCGTCTCCCGTGCCCTTGTCCCGGAGCTGCTGCATGCCGCCGTCGCCGCCGTCGGCGGCGTCGAGCGCCCCGGCCAGGTCAAGATGGCCGAGGCCGTCGCCGACGCCGTCGAACACGGCGCGCACCTGCTCGTCCAGGCCGGCACCGGCACCGGCAAGTCCCTCGCCTATCTGGTGCCCGCGCTCGCCCACGGCGACCGGGTGGTGGTGGCCACCGCCACCCTGGCGCTGCAACGCCAGCTGGTCGAGCGGGACTTGCCGCGTACGGTGGACGCGTTGCACCCCGTGCTGCGCCGCCGCCCGCTGTACGCGATGCTCAAGGGCCGCTCCAACTACCTCTGCCTGCACCGGGCCAACGAGGGCACCCCCAGTGACGAGGGCGAGGGCCTGTTCGATCCGGTGGACGCCCTCGGCGGCCCGACCGGCAAGCTCGGCAAGGATGTGCTGCGGCTGCGCGAGTGGGCAGACGAGACGGAGACGGGGGACCGGGACGACCTCTCGCCCGGTGTCTCAGACAAGGCCTGGGCGCAGCTCGCGGTCACCTCCAAGGAGTGCCTGGGCGCCACCAAGTGCGCATACGGGCAGGAGTGCTTCGCGGAGAAGGCGCGCGAGCGGGCCAAGCTGGCCGATGTGGTGGTCACCAACCACGCGATGCTGGCGATCGACGCGATCGAGGGCGCGCCGGTGCTGCCCGAGCACGCCATGCTGATCATCGACGAGGCGCACGAGCTGGTGAGCCGGGTGACGGGCGCGGCCACCGCCGAGCTGACGGTCAACGCGGTCAACCGGGCCGTCAAGCGAGCCGCCAAACTGGCCAACGAGAAGGCGGTGGACGCCCTCCAGGCCGCCGCCGAGAACTACCACGGCCTGATGGAGACGGCCCAGCCGGGACGGGTCGAGGAGCTCCCCGAGTACCTCGCCTACGCGGTGGCCGCGATCAGGGACGCCTGCCGGCAGATCATCACGTCTCTCGGTGAGACGCGCGACCGCGCGCTCACGGACGAGGACGCGGTCCGCAAGCAGGCCATGGCCTCCGCCGAATCGCTGCACGAGACGGCCGAGCGGCTGCTGGGCGACTCCGAGTACGACGTCATCTGGATCGAGCGCAGCGACCGCTACGGCCTGGGGACGGCCTCGCTGCGGGTGGCACCGCTGAGCGTCTCCGGTCTGCTGCGGGAGAGCCTCTACAAGGAGCGCTCGGTCGTCCTGACCTCCGCCACCCTCAAGCTCGGCGGCGACTTCAACGGTGTCGCCGCCTCGGTCGGCCTCCCGTCGGAGGGCCGTCTGCCCGATGAGCGCGATGCCCAGGAGCCCTCGCCGGAGGTGGGCGAGGACACCCCGCCGTACTGGCGCGGGCTCGACGTCGGTTCGCCGTTCTCGTACCCCAAGCAGGGCATCCTGTACGTCGCCAAGCACCTGCCGCCGCCGGGGCGCGAGCCCGACCGGCCCCAGATGCTGGACGAGCTGGCCGATCTGATCGGCGCGGCCGGTGGCCGGACGCTCGGCCTGTTCTCCTCGATGCGTGCTGCGCAGACGGCGGCCGAGGAGCTACGCGGGCGGCTGGACAACCGGATCCTGCTGCAGGGCGAGGACACCCTGGGTGAGCTGATCCGTGAGTTCGCCGCCGATCCGGAGACCTGTCTGTTCGGGACGCTCTCGCTCTGGCAGGGCGTCGATGTGCCGGGCTCCGCCTGCCAGTTGGTGGTGATGGACCGGATCCCCTTCCCGCGTCCGGACGACCCGCTGATGAGTGCTCGTCAGAAAGCCGTCGAAGAGGCGGGCGGCAATGGCTTCATGGCGGTCGCGGCCACCCATGCGGCACTGCTGATGGCCCAGGGCGCCGGGCGCCTGGTGCGGGCGGCCGACGACCGGGGTGTGGTCGCGGTGCTCGACCCCAGGCTGGCCACGGCCCGGTACGGCGGCTTCTTCCGCTCCTCGATGCCGGACTTCTGGTACACCACCGACCGCAACCAGGTCCGCCGCTCCCTGGCAGCCATCAACGCCTCGGCGCCCCCGGTCCGACCGGTCACCAAGCGGGGCGCTTGAGAATGCGGCTCTTTGGAAGGGGCTAGGGAGAACCAATAGGGGCGCGGGGCTCTGCTTGATCAACTGCGTGCGCGAGTCGGAAGGCCCCGGCGCCGCACCAGTCCTCCGGAGAGCAAGTTGCATCGCCCCACTGAGGGGTCACGAGGTGCAACTGGCCCACCGGGCCCGGCTGAAGGCGGTCACCTTCCGGTTTCACGCACGCAGTTGATCAAGCAGAGCCCCGCGCCCCTATTGGGTTACCCCTTGCTCTGAGGGGCTAGAGGCGGCGCAGGACGGCGACGACCTTGCCGAGGATGGTCGCGTTGTCGCCGGGGATGGGCTCGTAGGCCGGGTTGTGCGGCATCAGCCAGATCTTGCCGTCCTCGCGCTTGAGGCGCTTGACGGTGGCCTCGCCGTCGATCATCGCGGCCACGATGTCGCCGTTCTCGGCGACCGGCTGGCGGCGGACGGTGACCCAGTCGCCGTCGCAGATGGCGGCCTCGATCATCGAGTCCCCGCGTACGGTGAGCGCGAACAGCTCGCCCTCGCCGACGAGTTGACGGGGCAGCGGGAAGACGTCCTCGACCGTCTGCTCGGCCAGGATGGGGCCGCCGGCGGCGATCCGGCCGACCAGCGGCACGTACGAGGTGGAGGGCCGGCCGGCCGCCTCGGCGGTGTTCGGCCGGGCGACCTCGACGCCCCGGACCTCGTACGCCCGGGGGCGGTGCGGGTCGCGGCGGAGGAAGCCCTTGCGCTCCAGGGCCATCAGCTGGTGGGCGACGGAGGAGGTGCTGGAGAGGCCGACGGCCTGACCGATCTCACGCATGCTCGGGGGGTACCCGCGGCGCTGGACGGAATCCCGGATCACCTCGATCACCCGGCGCTGGCGCTCCGTCAGCCCGGCTTCGTCGGTGCGGATACCGGGGGGGCGGCCGGGGAGGGAGCGGGTGGGGGTGGCGGCACCCAGAGCGGCATCGGGGGCGACGGCGTGTTCGATCGCCTGGTCCGGGAGGCGGCCCGATCCGGCAGGACCGGTCAGGGCGGCACCCGCCAGACGCTGGTCTTCGCTACGGCTCATGCTGTGGTCCACGCTCTGCTGGTCCATGGTGCGCTCGGAACGCTCCTGCACCGGGATGGAGTTGCTCTTGGTTTCGACGGTGTTCATGGCGGCCCCTCTTCTCGACAGGCGTTCTCCCTCTTGTTCAGCTCAACTGGTGCACCTATCGAAAGGTTGCGCCAAACACACGTTCGAGTGAATTATTTAGCAGTCGGCTGACTCGATCAAGGCTTTGGGTGTACATCGAGTAAATGTTCGATGCCGGCAGTCTATTTCACCCTCGGCGAAGTTCTCGACTTGCGGTGACTCACAGCGGCGTGGCGAGCGTCAAGACCTAGATCTAGTGGCTAGTGTCCTCGCCTGGGCCCACAAGTTGTGGTCCACCCGCATCCATCGCGTAGAGTGTGTTGGTCTGCTGTCACGCCTGGGAGGGAGTCCTCGGGATGCATTGCCCCTTCTGCCGGCACCCTGACAGCCGGGTTGTGGACAGCCGCGCCAGCGACGACGGCAGTTCGATCCGCCGCCGCCGCCAGTGCCCGGATTGCGGTCGCCGCTTCACCACTGTGGAGACGGCCACCCTGATGGTCATCAAGCGCAGTGGTGTCACCGAACCTTTCTCCCGGGAGAAGGTCATCTCCGGCGTGCGCAAGGCATGCCAGGGCCGACCGGTCACCGAGGACGCGCTGGCCCAGCTCGGCCAGCGGGTCGAGGAGTGCGTGCGGGCCAGTG
Organism: Kitasatospora sp. GP82; assembly: GCF_029892105.1. Taxonomy (GTDB): domain Bacteria; phylum Actinomycetota; class Actinomycetes; order Streptomycetales; family Streptomycetaceae; genus Kitasatospora. Next base: position 62,459 of record NZ_JARZAJ010000022.1, read on the forward strand.
GCAGCGCCGAGCTTTCGACTCATGATGTGGGCCTGGCCATACTCGGCCCGCTCAAGGAGCTCGACGTGGTCGCGTACCTGAGGTTCGCCTCGGTCTACCGCGCCTTCGACGATCTCGAAGACTTCGAGGCCGCCATCGCGGAACTCCGCGCCGAGCGGCCCTTCAGTGCGGAGGACGGCGCAGCAGTGCCGTCGCCCGCCGCCGCGCCCTAGTACGGCCGGTGCACCAACCGGCCCATCGGGGCCGACGCGCGCCCGAAAACGGTGCGCAAAACAACACAAACCGTGCGCAAGCCGCCGACGTCTTCGGCTGCCCGCACACCAGGAAGAGCGAGCCAGCGATGCCCGGAAGCATCGGGGCATCCGGGGCGTTTGCCCAGGAGGAGGAGAAGAAGTGACAGACACGACGAGCGGTTCCGCACGCGGGTCGAAGTCCGAGAAGGCGGCGAAGGGTGCCGGCAAGGCTCCCAAGGGCGGCCTGCGGATCGAGCGCATCTACACCACCCCTGGCGTCCACCCCTATGACGAGGTCAGCTGGGAGCGGCGGGACGTCGTCATGACCAACTGGCGTGACGGGTCGATCAACTTCGAGCAGCGCGGCGTCGAGTTCCCCGACTTCTGGTCGGTCAACGCCGTGAACATCGTCACGTCCAAGTACTTCCGCGGCGCGGTCGGCACCCCGCAGCGCGAGTGGAGCCTCAAGCAGATCATCGACCGGGTGGTGCTCACCTACCGCGCCGCCGGTGAGAAGAACGGCTACTTCGCCTCCTCGGACGACGCCGAGATCTTCGAGCACGAGCTGACCCACGCCCTCCTCCACCAGGTGTTCAGCTTCAACTCGCCGGTCTGGTTCAACGTCGGCACCAAGCAGCCCCAGCAGGTCAGCGCCTGCTTCATCCTGGCCGTCGACGACTCCATGGAGTCGATCCTCGACTGGTACAAGGAAGAGGGCATGATCTTCAAGGGCGGCTCCGGCGCCGGCCTGAACCTCTCCCGCATCCGCTCCTCCAAGGAGCTGCTCTCCTCCGGCGGCAACGCGTCCGGTCCGGTCTCCTTCATGCGCGGCGCCGACGCCTCGGCCGGCACCATCAAGTCCGGTGGCGCCACCCGCCGCGCGGCCAAGATGGTCGTCCTGGACGTGGACCACCCGGACGTCGAGGCCTTCATCGAGACCAAGGTGAAGGAGGAGGAGAAGATCCGCGCCCTGCGCGACGCGGGCTTCGACATGGACCTCGGCGGCGACGACATCGCCTCCGTCCAGTACCAGAACGCCAACAACTCCGTCCGCGTCTCGGACGAGTTCATGACCGCGGTCGAGAACGGCACCGAGTTCGGCCTGCGCGCCCGGATGACCGGCGAGGTCATCGAGACCGTCGACGCCAAGAAGCTGTTCCGCAAGATGGCCGAGGCCGCCTGGGCCTGCGCCGACCCCGGCATCCAGTACGACTCGACCATCAACCACTGGCACACCTGCCCGGAGTCCGGCCGCATCAACGCGTCCAACCCCTGCTCCGAGTACATGCACCTGGACAACTCCAGCTGCAACCTCGCCTCGCTCAACCTCATGAAGTTCCTGCGCGAGGACGACAGCTTCGACGCCCAGACCTTCGCCAAGGTCGTCGAGCTGGTCATCACCGCGATGGACATCTCGATCTGCTTCGCCGACTTCCCGACCGAGAAGATCGGCGAGACCACCCGCGCCTACCGCCAGCTCGGCATCGGCTACGCCAACCTCGGCGCCCTGCTGATGGCCACCGGCCACGCGTACGACTCCGAGGGCGGCCGCGCCCTGGCCGGTTCCATCACCTCGCTGATGACCGGTACCGCCTACCGCCGTGGCGCCGAACTCGCCGGTGTGGTCGGCCCGTACGACGGCTACGCCCGCAACGCCGCTCCGCACCAGCAGGTCATGAAGCAGCACGCGGACGCCAACTCCGCCGCCCGCTCCTACGACGACCTGGACGCCCCCGTCTGGGCCGCCGCCACCGAGACCTGGCAGGACGTGCTGCGCATCGGTGCGCAGAACGGTTTCCGCAACGCCCAGGCTTCGGTGCTCGCTCCGACCGGCACCATCGGCCTGATGATGGACTGCGACACCACGGGCGTCGAGCCGGACCTGGCCCTGGTCAAGTTCAAGAAGCTCGTCGGCGGCGGCTCGATGCAGATCGTCAACGGCACCGTGCCGCGCGCCCTGCGACGCATGGGCTACCAGGACGAGCAGGTCGAGGCGGTCGTCGCCCACATCGCCGAGCACGGCAACGTGGTGGACGCCCCCGGCCTGAAGTCCGAGCACTACGAGGTGTTCGACTGCGCGATGGGTGAGCGCTCCATCTCGCCGATGGGCCACGTGCGGATGATGTCGGCGATCCAGCCGTGGATCTCCGGAGCCATCTCCAAGACGGTCAACATGCCGGAGAGCGCCACCGTCGAGGAGATCGAGGAGATCTACTTCGAGGCGTGGAAGCTGGGCGTCAAGGCGCTCGCGATCTACCGCGACAACTGCAAGGTCGGCCAGCCGCTTTCGGCCAAGTCCAAGACCCCCGCGGTCGAGGAGAAGGCCGCCGCCGAGCCGAAGGTCGAGAAGGTCGTCGAGTACCGTCCCGTCCGCAAGCGCCTCCCCAAGGGCCGCCCCGGCATCACCACGTCCTTCACGGTCGGCGGCGCCGAGGGCTACATGACGGCCAACTCCTACCCGGACGACGGCCTGGGCGAGGTCTTCCTGAAGATGTCCAAGCAGGGCTCGACCCTCGCGGGCATGATGGACGCCTTCTCCATCGCGGTCTCGGTCGGTATGCAGTACGGCGTGCCGCTGGAGACGTACGTCTCGAAGTTCACCAACATGCGCTTCGAGCCGGCCGGTCTGACCGACGACCCGGACGTGCGGATGGCGCAGTCCATCGTGGACTACATCTTCCGCCGCCTGGCGCTGGACTTCCTGCCCTTCGAGACCCGCTCCGCTCTGGGCATCCACTCCGTCGAGGAGCGCCAGCGGCACCTGGAGACCGGCTCCTACGAGCCGCTCGAGGCGGAGGACGTCGACGTGGAGGGCCTGGCCCAGTCCGCGCCGGTCGCCGCCAAGCCGGCCGTCCAGCAGCCGGTCGCCGAGAAGCCGAAGGCGACCACCCCGGCCAAGGCCCACAACTCCACCGAGCTGCTGGAGATCCAGCAGGGCCTCAACGCCGACGCGCCGCTCTGCTTCTCCTGCGGCACCAAGATGCGCCGCGCCGGCAGCTGCTACCTCTGCGAGGGCTGCGGCTCCACCAGCGGTTGCAGCTGATGAACACCACGGCGTCGGACGCGATGTCCGACGTGCGGCTCGCCGGTAGCTGAGCCGCTGCCCACGGAGGGCGTCGACCATTGGTCGGCGCCCTCCGTGGCGTTCACGGCCGATGCGGCGCAGTCGAGTCGACGACGCGGTGCCGACCGCCACCTGGGTGGTCGGGCCTCAGCCGGCCGCGGGGGCGGTTCGGACAGCGGAGCGACTCGGAGCCTGCGGCTGTCGCAGCACGGCGACGGTGAGGACGAAGGCGATGGCGATCAGGGCCGTGGCGACGCCGAAGGCGAGGTGGATGCCGTTGGTCAGGGCCGAGGGGGTGTTCTGACCGGTGGTCAGGAGGTGGTGGGTGCGGGAGTTGGCGAGAGTGGAGAGCACGGCGACGCCGAGTGCCCCGCCGATCTGCTGGGTGGTGTTGAAGAGGCCGGAGGCGACCCCGGCGTCCTCCGGTCCCGCGGCCGCCGCGCCCGCCGCACGGGCCGCTCGGGCTCGGCCGGTGTGGCGAGGTGCCCCTCGGTGAGTCGCAGCAGTGCGCGGGTGAAGACCTCGCGCTCCTCGGCGGGCAGGGCATCGAGTACTTCGCGGTGGACGCGGTCGGCGATCTGCGCTCCCTCGGCGACCGCGCGCTCGCCCTCCTCGGTGACCGAGACGATCCTGGCCCGGCGGTCGGTGGTCGATGGGCGGCGCTCGGCGAGTCCGGCCTTCTCCAGTTCGTCGACGGTGACGACCATCGTGGTCTTGTCGAGGTCGGAGAGCTCGGCCAGCTGGGCCTGGGTCCGCTCCTGCTCCTGTGCGTGATAGAGCACACAGAAGGCTCGCGGAGTGGTGCCGGCCTCGGCGAAGGCGGCTGCCATCTGGGTCGCCAGGACGTGGCTGGCGTGGGTCAGCAGATGGGAGAGGTCGGCGACCTCGCGTGCGGGCACATTCCTCGACATGCACCGAGCCTAACAAGTGCGACAGGTACTGGATTATCCGCTTGCCGACGACCTTCCGGACTTCCGGGTGTCAACCTAGGTTGACGGCATGAGCGAGACGAAGCAGCTGGCGGCAGACGCGAGCAGCCGGGATCCGGCGGTCGGACTGCGGGCAGTCCGGGCCCTGCGGGACCTGGCGGACCGGCTGGAGGATCTCCGGGTCGGGAATGCGCGGGGGTCGGGCTGGTCCTGGCAGGAGATCGCGGCCTGTCCCGGAGTCAGCCGGCAGGCGGTGCACAAGAAGTGCGCCCGGCGGGGTTTCGGGACCGGAGAGGACTGAGGATGTTCGAGCGGTCCAGTGAAGGGCCGCGCCGGACGGTGGTCCTGGGACGGCGCGGCACTCGCGGCGATCGGGGCCGACCTGGACGCCGTCCGGGGGTGGTGGAGGCGGCCTGGTACCGCTTCGGGGAGCGCTCCGACAAGTAGTGGGCGCCGGGCTGTGCGGATGCGGAGCGTCAGTGTCCGATACGGATCGTCAACTGACCGTTGAGCATAAGGGATGAATGGATATGATCTGTTGACCGCGTGTACTTGATAAAAGCCCTGCGCTCGCTGTCCAGCGAGTCCCGGGCGGTGCCGCGTTGTCGCTTGGCCCACGCTGACGCCCGCCCCCGAGGATCAGGTTGATGAGAGCTCGCACGCGCTTCTATCGCGTGGCGCAACCACGCCCGAACGGCAGGACCGTGTTCTGGGCGGTCGCCGGGATCCTGGTGGGTGCGGGCGCCGGTGTCGCCGCCGTCGTCCTCGCCTCGACCGCGCAGCGGTCGGCCGTCGCGGCGACCGTGGCCGGCGGCCTGGTGCTGTGGTCGGCCCTGGTCGTCGTGGCGTGCCGGCAGGCCGAGCGCTCCCGGCGGATGCGCGAGGAACTGACCACCGCCCGCTACGAGCTGACGGACACACGGTCCAAGGCCACCGCGCTGCAGTCGGATCTCTCGGCGACGCACGCGGCCGCGGCAGCTCTGCGAACGGCCCTCACCACGGCCCAGACCGAGTGCGAGTCCGCCCGCGCCGAACTGGCCGGGGCCCGTACGGCCCTCGCGGAGATCCGGGCAGAGGCGACGGCCCTGCGCGAGCGGAGCGAGAGCGAGATCGCGGCCCTGCGCGAGCAGACCGAGGCCGCCGACCGGGACCGGGCGGATCTCGACCGGCTCAGCTGCGAGGTCCTGCCCGAGGTGGTCTCCCGGCTGCGCTCAGGCAGTTCGGTGGACTCGGTACTCGCGCCCCACGCAGCCCTGCCGCATGCCGGACTGCTGCGTACGGTGGCCGAGGAGGTCGGCCGGGGCGAGCGCCAGCGGGCGGCCGCGCTCGCGGTCTGCGCCACGGCGGCCGGGCGAGTACAGGCGCTGGCCACCAGCATGCACGCCGAGCTGCGCGAGATGCAGCACCAGCACGGCGAGGACGTGCTCGGCGACCTGCTCGGCCTGGACCACTCCACCGCCCAGATCGGTCGGATGGCGGACGGTATCGCGGTGCTGACCGGTGCCCGTTCCGGACGGCGCTGGACCAAGCCGATCGGCGTCGAGTCGATCCTGCGCGGTGCGCTCGGGCGGATCGGCGCGTACCAGCGGGTGCGGCTGCACTCCGCCAGCACGGCGGCGGTCGCCGGTTTCGCGGCCGAGGGCGTGATGCACGCGCTGGCCGAACTGCTCGACAACGCCGCCAACTTCTCGGCTCCGCCGGCCGAGGTGCACGTGTATGTCGAGGAGGTCCACTCCGGACTGGTGATCACCGTCGAGGACGGCGGTCTCGGTCTGAGCGAGAGCTGGCTGCGCCGCGCCGAACAGGCCGTCTCCGCCGCTCCGTTGGACCTCACCACGCTCTCCGCCGGTACCCGTCTCGGCCTTGCCGTGGTCGGTTCGCTGGCCCGCAAGCACGGTCTCTCGATCTCCTTCCGGCCGTCCGCACGGGGCGGCACCGGTGTGGTCATGCTGATCCCCGAGCGGCTGGTGACCCACCCCACGCCCGCCGTCAGCCGGGCCCTCGCGGCCGCCCGTACGGGTGCCCCCGAGGCGCCGCAGGGCCGCGGTGAGCACCTCCGCGCCGGGAACGTCCGTGCCGAGCAGGCCAGGCCGGAGCAGCTCCGTGCCGAACGGGTGCGACCCGCGCTGGAGCCGAGCCGTTCGCGGTCCGGCCTCTCCCCGGCCGTGCGACCGGAGCCCGGCCGCACGGAACCGGGGACAGCCCGGACCGCCGGTGAGGCGGAGCCGGCGACCGCAGCCGGGCCCGCCACGGGCGCCGGCGGTCTGCCGCAGCGCCGCCGGGGCCAGACCCTTGCGGCCGCCCAGCCGTCCGCGCCCGCTCGGACCTCCGCCCAGCCGTCCGCGCCGGCGCTGTCGGCGCAGCCCGTACGAGCCGACGCGGCCGTCTCCGCGGCCCGGTTCGGCGCCTTCCGCAAGGCCCTCCAGCAGGGGCCCGCCACTACCGACGCCCTCCCGAAGGATGACTCCCGATGAGCAGCAGCACCGACCGCGACCTCGACTGGCTGTTGGAGAACCTGCTGACCGGCACGCCCGGAGCCCGGCACGCGCTGGTGCTCTCGGCCGACGGCCTCAAGCTCTGCCACACCGCCGGTCTGAGCGTCGACCAGGCCGACCAGCTGTCGGCGATCGCCTCCGGGATGCAGAGCCTGGCGCACGGCGCGTCGATCGAGTTCGGTGACGGCAGCGGCGGGGTCCGGCAGTCGATGACCGAGTTCCACGGCGGGATCCTGTGCATCGTGGCAGCCGGTCAGGGTGCACACCTGGCCGTGGTGACCGACGACGACGCGGACGTGGGTGTGGTCGGCCACAACATGCACGGTCTGATCGAGCAGATCGGCACCCTGCTGAGCTCGCCGCCCCGGACGGCCGGGACCGGGATAGGGGCCGGGGTGTGACGGCGCTCCCGGGACTGCCGGGTCGCGACGAGGACCCGGATCGGCTCTACACCGTCACCCGGGGCCGCAGCCGCCCGCCGGAGCACGCCTTCGACCTGGTCACCCTGATCGTCAGCGAGCAGCAGCCGGTGCCCGGGATGCAGTCCGAGCACGCCCGGATCCTCGCGCTGTGCGAGACCCCGACGGCCGTTGTGGAGATCGCGGCCGAGCTGGCCCTGCCGGTGAGCATCGTCAAGATCCTGCTCGGCGACCTGCTGGAGACGCACCGGATCACCGCCCGGCATCCCCGGTTCGCCCCCACCAAGGCCCGGCTGCCCGACCTCGACACGCTGAAGCAGGTGCTGCATGGACTCCAACAGCTCTGACACCGACGTCCTGCCGGCCAGAGCCCCGCGCGGCATCGCCCCGCTGCGCAGTACGGCCGAGAACGGTCTGAAGATCGTCGTGGTGGGCGGCTTCGGCGTGGGCAAGACCACCCTGGTCGGGGCGGTGAGCGAGATCCGTCCGCTCACCACCGAGGAGACGATGACCAAGGCGGGCGAGGGCATCGACGACCTGTCCGGGATCCAGGGCAAGCGCTCGACCACGGTGGCCTTCGACTTCGGCCGGATCACGCTCAACGACCGGAATGTGCTCTACCTGTTCGGCGCCCCGGGCCAGGAGCGCTTCTGGTTCCTCTGGGACCGCCTGTTCAGCGGTGCGCTGGGTGCGGTGGTGCTGGTGGACACCCGGCGCCTGGAGGAGTCCTGGTACGCGATCGACCGGCTTGAGCACCACGGCACGCCCTTCATCGTGGCCCGCAACAACTTCGCCGACCCCGAGCACACGCTGCAGGAGGTGCGGGCGGCGCTGGACCTCCCGGACGAGGTGCCGCTGGTGGACTGCGACGCCCGGGACCGGGAGTCCAGCAAGCAGGTGCTGATCGAGCTCGTCCGCTATCTGCACCGTCTGGCCGAGGCCGAAGGCCCGCTGCCGTTGGGCGTCGATTCCGGCGCCGAGACTGCTGCCGTATCCGCCGCCGTACCCGCCGTTGCAACCGCCGAGTTCCGCGTAGAGGAGAGCACCCCGTGACCGAGCCCGCGATCACCCCGCCGTCGGGCTGCCCGGCGCACACGAACGCGGCACTGCTGTACGGGCCCCGTTTCCAGACCGATCCGGGACAGCTCTACCAGGAGCTGCGTGAGGCCCATGGTCCGGTCGCCCCGGTCGAGTTGGCGGGCGGAGTGCCGGCCTGGCTGGTGATCGGCTACCGCGAGCTCCAGCTGGTGACCAGCCAGCCCAAGGTCTTCGGCCGCGACTCGACCCGCTGGAACATGTGGCCGCAGATCCCCGAGGACTGGCCGCTGAAGCCGATGATGGCCCCGGCGCCCTCGCTCCTCTACACCGAGGGCGATGAGCACCAGCGCCGCAAGTCCGCGGTGACGGACGCCCTCGCCGGGGTGGACCCGTACGAGCTGAAGAAGCACTGCGAGGAGATCGCCGACGGGCTGATCGACGAGTTCGCCGGCCGTGGCGAGGCGGATCTGGTCGCGGAGTACGCACACCGGCTGCCGCTGCTGGTGCTCTGCCGCCTGTTCGGGCTGGGCGAGGACGAGGCGCCGGTGCTGATCAGCGGCCTGCTCGCGATGCTGGACGGCGGCGCCGACGCGCTCGCCGGGGCGCAGCGGCTGCTGGACAGCATGCTGCGGCTGGTCCGGGCCAAGCGCGAGCGTCCCGGCGCGGATGTCACCTCGCGACTGCTGGCCCACGAGGCCGGACTGAGCGACGAGGAGGTCATGCGCGACATGCGGGTGATCCTGATCGCCGGTCACCAGCCCAGCGCCTACTGGATCGCCAACGCGCTGCGGCTGATGCTGACCGACGAGCGTTTCGCCGCCTCGCTCTCCGGCGGTCGGCGCAGTGTCAGCCAGGCGCTCTCCGAGGCGCTCTGGGAGGACACCCCGACGCAGATCTTCGCGGGTCGCTGGGCGACCAGGGACACCCAGCTCGGCGGCCAGCGGATCGCGGCCGGGGACATGGTGCTGCTCGGTATCGCCGGGGCCAACGCGGACCCGTCCGTCCGCCAGGAGAGCGGCGTCCCGGCGGAGGGCAACCGGGCGTACATGAGCTTCTCGTACGGCCCGCACAGCTGCCCGTTCCCGGCGCAGGAGGCGGCCGAGGTGATCGCCTCCACGGCGATCGAGGTACTGCTCGACCGGCTGCCGGACCTCCGGCTGGCGGCGGCCGAGAGCGCACTGGTCTGGCGTCCGTCCGCCTGGGTCCGGGCACTTGTGGCACTGCCGGTCGCCTTCACCCCGGGCCACGCGCTCGGTTGAGGCTTGTGGCCGTGCGGCTGAGCAGAGCCCCGTGCCCCTGAGGGAGACCGCCCGACCCGCCTGCTGCCGAGGAATGCCTACCTGAGGAGAGACCGGATGACCGCCCCGATAGTGATGGACCCGCTGGCCCGCGACAACGCCGCCGAGGGCGCCCTGCTGCGTGCGGCAGGCCCGGTGGTGCCCGTGGAGCTGATGGGCGGAGTGCGGGGGTGGGCGGTCGCCCGGCATACTGCCGCGCGCGAGCTGCTGACGGATCATCGGCTGGTGAAGAGCGCCGAGCACTGGGCGGCCTTCCAGCGCGGGGAGGTCCCGAAGACCTGGCCGCTGATCGGCCTGGCGGTGCCTGGCCGGAGCATGGTGACCACGGACGGCCCGGAGCACCGACGGCTGCGCGCGCTGGTGGCGCAGGCGTTCACGCCCCGTCGGGTGGAGCTGATGCGCCCGGCCGTGGAGAAGATCACCGCCGAACTGCTCGACCGGCTGGCCGAGTCCGGCCCGGTGGTCGACCTGAAGACCGCCTTTGCCTTCCCGCTGCCGATGACCGTGATCGGTTCGCTGCTCGGGGTGCCGGAGGCGGATCACGCCTATGTGCGTGAGCTGTACGAGCGGTTCTTCAGCAGCGTCAAGGACCCGGCGCAGGTGCAGCAGACGATCACAGCCCTCAACGCCTTTGTCGCCGGCCTGGTCGCCAAGCGCCGCGCGGAGCCGGGGGACGACCTGGCGAGTGCGCTGCTGGCCGCCGACACGCTCGACGGAGCCGACGGCGGGGCGCTCACCGACGAGGAGGCGGCTGCCACCCTGCGGGTGATCATCGCGGCGGGCCACGAGACCACCGTCAATCTGATCGTCAACGCGGTGCGCGCGCTGCTGACCCACCCCGACCAGCTGGCCCTGGTCCGCTCGGGCGAGGTGGAGTGGGCGGCGGTGGTCGAGGAGTCGCTCCGCTGGACGCCGCCGACCAGCAACTTCCTCTTCCGTTTCGCCAGCGAGGACATCGCCTACGAGGATGCGGTGATCCCCGAGGGCGATGCGGTACTGATCTCGTACAACGCGATCGGGCGGGATCCGGCGCAGCACGGCATCACCGCCGAGATCTTCGACCTCACCCGGGATCCGGCGCGCCACCTCTCCTTCGGGCACGGTCCGCATGTCTGCCCGGGGGCACCGTTGGCCAGGCTGGAGGCGGCGACGGCCCTCCGGGCGCTGTTCGAGCGCTTCCCCGGGATCCGACTGGCGGTCGAGGACGGCGAGTTGCAGCCGAACCCGTCGATGGTGGTGAACAGTCTGCGCGAGCTTCCGGTCAGGCTCTGACCGGAAGCTCCCGCAGAGCGGGTGCGCGGGGGCCGGCCGGCGGCCGATCCCCAGCACGGCGCGGTCACAAACGTGGCACTGGCGGATGAAGGTCGAACGCACACCTTGGCGCCGGGTGACCAGTGGGTTAACGTCTTCAAGCCAGCTCCGGCTGGCTCCCTGTCGATCTCCGGTTCAGCGCAGCGTCGTTCTCTCTCACTGCTGGCATGTCGTGCCCTGGCAAGGAGGACCGCAATGACCCTCACCCTGATCGCCACCGTAGGCCGCCGATGACCCGGAAGCCTCGGCCTGCCCCGTTCCGCCGTCGTCTGCTTGCCGTCCCGGCCGTCCTCGCGCTGGTGCTCGCTGCCGCCTGCTCCAACAGCTCATCGGGTTCGAAAGGTGGCGGCCAGGCCGCCGGGCCCCTGACCGGTGACTGTTCCAAGTATCAGGCGTACGCCGGGCATTCGGGCACCAAGGTCACCATGTACGCCTCGATCCTCAGCCCGGAGTCGGACTCACTGGAGAAGTCCTGGGCCGAGTTCAGTACTTGTACGGGCATCAAGATCTCGTACGAGGGCTCCAATGACTTCGAGTCCCAGCTCCAGGTACGGGTGACCGGCGGAAACGCCCCGGACTTCGCGATCATCCCGCAGCCGGGGCTGCTCGCCCAGATGGTGAAGAGCGGAAAGGCCGTGAAGCCACCCGCCCAGACCGTGGCCAACGAGGACAAGTGGAACCCGGTCTGGAAGACGTACGGCTCGGTCAACGGCACCTTCTATGCGGCGCCGATGAGCGCCAATATGAAGTCGCTGGTCTGGTACTCGCCCAAGGCCTTCCAGCAGGCGGGCTATCAGGTGCCGCAGACCTGGGCCGATCTGATGGCGCTCAGCGACAGGATCGCCAAGGCCGGCAGCGGCAAGCCCTGGTGCGGCGGCATCGGTTCGGGCACCGCCACCGGCTGGCCGGCCACCGACTGGCTGGAGGAGGCCGTCCTCGGGTCCTACGGCGGTGACGTCTACGACCAGTGGGTCGGCCATCAGGTTAAGTTCAGCGACCCGAAGATCATCGCGGCCATGCAGACGGTGGCCGGCTGGATGCAGAATCCGGCCTGGGTGAACGGCGGCATCGGCGATGTGAAGTCGATCGCCACCACCACCTTCCAGGACGCCGGGACGCCGATCCTGACCGGCAAGTGCTGGATGCTGCAGCAGGCATCCTTCTACCAGGCGCAGTGGCCCAAGGACACGAAGATCGGGCCGGACGGCGATGTCTTCGCCTTCCACCTCCCGGCTGTGAACCCGGCGGTGACCAACCCGGTAGAGGGCGGCGGGGAGTTCCTCACGGCGTTCTCCGGCCGGCCCGAGGTGCAGGCGGTGCAGAACTACCTCTCCAGCTCGGACTGGGCGAGCAGCCGGGTGAAGGTCTCCACCGGCTGGGTCTCCGCCAACCAGGGCGTGGACAAGAGCCTCTACACCGACCCGATCGACAAGCTCTCCGCCGAGGCGCTCACCGATCCGGCCGCGACCTTCCGCTTCGATGCCTCGGACCTGATGCCCGCTGCCGTGGGCGCCGCGCAGGAGTGGAAGTCGCTCACCGCGTGGTTCGCCCAAGGCCAAGCCATCCCGAAGGTGGCGGCTGATATCGACGCGGCCTGGCCGCAGTAGACAGTCGCCCGGAGCGGCACGGGACCACCCGCCCGTGCCGCCCGTCTCTTCGCCCCGCTTCTTCCGCCTGCCCTTTCCACCCGTCCCCTCGGTCTGTCCTCTCCGCCTGTCCTTTCCGCCTGTCCTTTCCGCCTGTCCTTTCCGCCTGTCCTTTCTGCATCCGGGCTCCGGGCTCCGGGCTCCGGGCTCCGGGGGAAGGAATACCCGTATGCGCACGGCCCAGTTGGCCGACTCGGCGTGGATCGACACCGCCATCAAACTCGGCAACAGCCTCGGAGCCATCGCCGCATTCCTGGCCATCCTGCTGGTGGTCTTCCTGGCCGCGGGGCTGGCCGCCGGCCGGTTCCAACGCCCGCTGGCCGTCCTGGTCTTCCTCGGCCCGGCGATCGTCCTGCTGATCGTCGGCCTGGTGGCCCCGCTGATCCGCACGGTATACCTCAGCTTCTACAACGCCGACAGCACCCGCTTCATCGGCGGGAAGAACTACGGCTGGGCGCTGACCACCGACTCCATCCACCAGGTGCTGCTCAACACGGCGCTCTGGCTGGTGATCGCACCGCTGGCGGCCACCGCGCTGGGTCTGGTACTGGCGTTGCTCGTCGAGCGGATGAAGCATCAGGCGGTCTACAAGTCACTGATCTTCATGCCGATGGCGGTCTCACTGGTCGGCGCGGGCATCATCTGGAAGTTCGTCTACGAGGCCCGGGACTCCTCCCAGCAGCAGGTCGGCCTGCTCAGCCAACTGGCCGTCAGCCTGGGCTGGCAGCACCCGCCGAACTGGATCCTCTCCCACCCGCTGAACAACTTCCTGCTGATGGCCGTCATGGTCTGGGTCCAGACCGGCTTCGCCATGGTGGTGCTCTCGGCCGCGATCAAGGCGATACCGGACGAAGTCACCGAGGCGGCCCGGCTGGACGGAGCGCGCGGGCTGAAGCTGTTCTGGTTCGTCACCGTGCCGATGATCCGCACCACGCTGGTGGTGGTGCTCACCACCGTCATGATCACCACACTGAAGGCATTCGACATCATCCGCACCATGACCGGTGGCAACTTCGGCACCCAGGTGCTGGCCAACGAGATGTACTCGCAGTCCTTCGAGCAGTACAACATCGGCCGGGGCAGCACGCTTGCGGTGATCCTGTTCCTCGCCGTCCTCCCGCTGGTGGCCTACAACATCGTCCAGCTGCGCAAGGAGCGTGGGACCCGATGAGCGATACGGCCGTGTCATCCGCCGGGCCCACCCGGCCCGCGCAACCCGCCGCGCGGCCCGGTGCGGAGGCCGTGCGCAGGTCCTTCAGCAGTCCGCTGGCGTCGGTCTTCGTGATCGCCGTGACGGTGCTCTGGACGATCCCCACCTTCGGCCTGCTGGCCACCTCGCTCCGTCCCAAGGAGGCGGTGGCGACCACGGGTTGGTGGGAGATGTTCGTCCACCCCGATCTGATCCTCTCCAACTACCACACCGTGCTCTTCGAGGGCAGCTTCGGCGTCAGCGGCGGGTTGATGCCCTACCTGGTCAACTCGCTGGCCATCAGCGTCCCGGCCACCGTCTTCCCGCTGGTGCTGGCGTCGATGGCCGCTTACGCACTGGCCTGGGTGCGCTTCAAGGGCAGCGACACCGTCTTCTTCGTGATCTTCGCGCTTCAGGTGGTGCCGCTGCAGATGGCGCTGATCCCACTGCTCCAACTCTTCTCGGGCGGTGCCCATCTGGGCGGTGCGACCATCCTTCCGGCCTTCGACCTGAGCGGCACCTATGTGCCGGTCTGGCTGGCGCACACCATGTTCGCGCTTCCGCTGGCCACCTTTCTGCTGCACAACTTCATCTCGCAGCTGCCGCGCGACCTGATGGAGGCGGCAGTGGTCGACGGGGCGTCGCACTTCAGGATCTTCTGGTCGATCGTGCTGCCGCTCTGCACGCCCGCGTTGGCCTCGTTCGCGATCTTCCAGTTCCTCTGGGTCTGGAACGACCTGCTGGTCGCGCTCACCTTCGCCGGCGGCAATCCGGACGTCGCGCCGATGACCGCACGGCTGGCCCAGCTGTCCGGCTCCTTCGGTGGACGGTGGGAACTGCTCACGGCTGGAGCGTTCCTCTCGCTGATCGTCCCGCTGGTCGTCTTCTTCAGCCTCCAGCGCTATTTCGTGCGAGGACTGCTGGCCGGATCGGTCAAGGGCTGAGCCGTCCGCGCAGGGCCGGGAACCGGGCGGCGGGCCGAGAACCAGAACCCGCCACCCGGCTGCCGGTCAGTGCATCGCCCCTACCGCGCCCTCGGTGGGCAGGTCACCGGGCTTGGCCTTGATCACGAACACGGCCACCAGCAGGGCGACGGCCGCCAGCGCGGCACCGACCACGAAGGCCTGGGATATGCCGTGCGCCAGGATCTCGTTGTACCAGCTGGTGCCGACGGCGAACTCGTGGCCGGCGGCGAACTGGGCCTTCTGCTCGGGTGTTCCATGGGCCATCAGATCGACGACCTGGGTCTTGGCCTCGTTTCGGGTCGCGGTGGCGAACACCGTGGTCAGGATCGACAGGCCCAGCGAACCACCGATCTGCTGCATCGAGTTGAGCAGACCCGAGGCCGCACCGGTCTCGTGGGCCGACACGCCTGCCACCGCGAGCAGCATGACCGGGACGAAGATCAGCCCCATACCGAAGCCGAAGACCACCGTCGGGCCGAGCACCCCGCCGATGTAGCTGCTGTCCGCGCTGGTCTGGGTGAGCCAGGTCAGACCGCTGGTGACCAGCACGGCGCCGCCTGCCATGAACGGCTTCGGACCGTACTTGGCCTGGAGCGCGGAGGCGAGCTGGGCGGCGATGATGATGGCCACACTGATCGGCAGGAAGGCCACACCGGCCTTCAACGGGCTGTATCCGAGCACTCGTTGGACGAAGATCGTGATGTAGAAGAAGATCCCGAACATGGCTGCCGCCAGGCAGAGCATCATCACCAGGCCGCCGGTGCGATTCCGGTTGGCGAACAGGTGCAGCGGCGTGATCGGCTGCGCCGTCCGCCGCTCGATGACCAGGAACGCCGCCAGCAGGACGGCGCCGAGCACGAAGGACCCCAGCGAGAGCGAGTCGCTCCAGCCGTCGGAGGCGGCCCGGATGAAGCCGTACACCAGGCCGACCAGGCCGAGTGTGGAGGTCAGCGCACCGGGCAGGTCGAACCTGCCCTGCTGGCGGTCGGACTCGCTGATGTACAGCGGCGCGGCGACGGCGATCAGGACGGCGATCGGGACGTTGACGAAGAACACCCAGCGCCAGTTGAGGTATTCGGTGAGCAGACCGCCTGCCAGCAGGCCGATGGCCGCGCCCGAACCCGCCACCGCGGAGAACACTCCGAAGGCCCGGTTCCGTTCGGGTCCTTCCGCGAAGTTGGTGGCGATCAGCGCGAACGCGGTCGGCGAGCAGATCGCGCCGCCGATGCCCTGCAGGGCGCGTGCGGCCAGCAGCATGCCGGAGTCCTGCGCCAGGCCCCCGAGCAGCGAGGCCAGACCGAAGAGCAGCACACCGGCGATGAAGACCTTGCGACGCCCGAGGATGTCACCCGCACGGCCACCGAGCAGCAGCAGCCCGCCGAAGGTCAGGGTGTAGGCGTTGATGACCCAGGACAGGCTGGTGTCCGAAAAGTGAAGGGCGTCCTGGATGTGGGGAAGTGCGATGTTCACGATCGTGGCGTCGAGCACGACCATGAGCTGGGTTGCCGCGATGACGGTCAGGGTGATGCCCTTGCGCTGTCCGCGACCGGCCTGCGGTGGTGCGGTCTTTCCCAACGTGCCCGAGATAGCCATGATGTGCCCCCTGCCGGCTGTTGCTGGTGAGTTCGGTTGTTGCTGCCGGCGCTGCGTGTAGTTACTCGGACTGCCCCCGCTGCCAGTGAACGTCCTGAATTGCAGCTGTGCCGAAAGCCTTGTGTGAAGCGCTGTTTGAAACCGGGTGCTCAGGTCGTGCGCTAGGAGTGAACGGGACCGTTCACTAAGCTTGACGCTAGCTGATGCGGGATTGTGAACGCAAGCGTTCTTTAGGATTGGTGGCGATGGATCAGATCGTGCGGCGGAGGACTGCCGGTGGTGACCAGGGCGAGACGTCGCCCGGGCGTGCGTCGGCGGGTGCTGCGGACGGTTCCGTGGGTGGCGGCGCAGGTGGTTCCGCAGGCGGCGTGGTGGGCGGGACGACTGCCGGGCCGGGGCGGAAGCGCGGCAAGGCACTGGAGGCCGCGATCTTCGATGCGGCCCTCGACCAGCTCACCTCCGGCGGGTTTGCGCGGATGACGATGGAAGGCGTGGCCGGTGCCGCGCAGACCGGGAAGGCCGCGCTCTACCGGCGCTGGGCCTCCAAGGCGGATCTGGTCCTGGACGCCCTCGGGTCCACTCTGCCACCCCCCGTGGACATCCCCGACCTCGGGTCCGTACGCGCCGAGTTGATGCAGCTCATGGCCTATTTCGGCGACGCGCTGGACTCCCGGGCCGGTACTGCGATGCGCGCCCTGATGGCCGAGCTGGACCACGAACGGGCCCGCGTCTTCCAGGACTTCATCATGGACCGGGTGATTCGACCCGCTGCCCTGGCCACCATGCAGATCCTCCAGCGGGGCGAACTCCGCGGCGATGTCAGACCCGGAGCCGCCACCCCGCTGGTCGCCGATGTCGGTCCGGCCATGCTGCTGTACCGGGCCAAGATCTGTCAGGGGCGACTGGATGCGGACTTCGGCCAGGCGCTGGTGGACGAGGTGCTGCTCCCGATGGTGAGTCCGGCGGAACGCCGTTAGCGCCTGTCCGGTCGAGGGCGTCCAGTGCTGGAGGGCGGGGAGGCGGTCGGGCTGTCCGGGGCGGGTCGGTCGGTTCGGTTCGGTTCGGGGCGGATCGGGTCGGTCGGATCGGGCCAGGGCGGTTCGGATCTGGCGGTTCGGTCGGTTCGGGGTGGCGCCGGTCGGTTCGGGCGGGTGCGGCGGGGTCCGCTGGGATTCCGCGGGACTCGGGGCGGGTGCCAGGACGTAGGCTGGAGGCGCCCAGGACACAGCCGAAGGACCTCCGATGCCGTACGACCCCCCGACCCACTCGGTCGAACGCTCACTCCGTCGGGCCGGTGCCCAGCTGGTGGTCGGCCTCGACGAGGTCGGACGCGGTGCGTGGGCGGGGCCGGTCACGGTGGGTGCGGCGGTGACGGGCCTGCGCAAACCGCCGGAGGGTCTGACCGACTCCAAGCTGCTGACCGAGCGTCGCCGTACGGCACTCGCCCCCGTTCTCGCGGACTGGGTCACGGCCTACGCCCTCGGGCACGCCTCGCCCCAGGAGTGCGACGAGCTCGGTATGACCGCCGCTCTGCGTCTGGCCGCCCTGCGCGCGCTGGAGGCGCTCCCGGTGCGGCCCGACGCGGTGATCCTCGACGGCAAGCACGACTATCTCGGCGGTCCCTGGCGGGTGCGCACCGTGATCAAGGGTGACCAGTCCTGCATCTGCGTCTCGGCCGCCTCGGTCCTCGCCAAGGTGTACCGCGACGGCCTGATGGCCGAGCTCGGCGAGCCGTACCCGGCGTACGGCTTCGCGGACAACGCGGGCTACCCGTCGCCGGTCCACCGGTCCGCGCTGGAGGAGTACGGGCCGACCGAGCACCACCGCATGTCCTGGGCCTATCTGGACGCGCTGCCCAAGTGGAGCCACCTGAAGCGGGGGAGAGCGGCCGAGCCGCAGGATGAGCAGCTCTCGCTCGGTTTCTGACGACTTGTCGCGACTTCTGACGGATCGTCCGCCCGCCTGTGCGGCGGGGTGATTGCGCTCGCGAACGCTCAACAGGTGGGGCGCCCATGCGCATTCGATCGGCATTTGATAGATATCCGGGTATGCCTGTCATCCCCGAGGAGCCGGAGATTCACGAGAGTATCCCGGGCCCCGGCGTTCCCTTCCCTCGCGAGTCGGACGCACACGCCCACCGAACGCCTGCCGTCGGCAGCGCGACCCCTTCCCCTGCAACCGTCCCCGGTAGCGGCACGTCCGGTGGCGGCGTGCCCGGCAGTGTGGTGCCCGGCAGTGTGGTGCCCGGGCCTCGGCCCGCGTCGCCGAGCCCGGCTCCGCCGCGCGCTGGCGCCCGACCGACACCTCCCCCGGCCCGCACGCCGATCCCCAAGCCCGGCCCCGGCCCTCGCCGCCCCACTCCCGAGGTGCGCCTCGTACCGGCGGCTGTACGGGAAGCCGTCGAGCGGGCGGACGAGGCGGTGGACCTCCTGCTGGAGTCCGGCCGCCGGCCCGGCGACATCCTGGTGCTGACGGTGGGTGAACCGCACCCGTGGCAGCAGCATGAGCTCTCCTTCGGGGAGGAGCGCTACTGGGCCCAGCTTGCCGAGGGCGACGACGTCTTCTACGCGGAGGCCACCGCGACCCGGCCGCTCCGGCGCGATGTGGTGGTGCTGGTCGTGAATGAAGCCCGTACCGCGCGAGTCCAGCAGGCGGCGCGCAAGGCACTCGGTCACGCCGGTGCGCTGCTGCTGGTCTGCGGCGAACCCGGGCTGGTGGAACCGATCTTCCCCGGCGCGAACCGTCCCGTCCCGGCCTGACGCAGCCTGTTCCGGCTCAGTACGGGCTCCTGAACGGGGCGCTCCGGACGGCCCTTTGCCGCTACGAACCGCCTGCGGCGGCCCGGTTGACCCGGGTCGCCGCGCCGCGTTTCCGGGCCTCCTCGGATCCGAGCTACGGCGGTGCGGTCAGCCCGCGGGCGGTCGCGCCCAGCAGGTCGGCCGGTGGCGGGTGGGTGGCGGGTAGTGGGCGGTCGGTGGGCTCGGGCTGCTCAGAGGGCTGCGATACGCCGGGCAGCCTCGATCGAGGTGACGGTGGTCGGCCGCCAGGTGCGCTCCTGGGCGGGCTCGCGGGCGGAACGCGGCGGGAGCTCGGTGACTGTGTGCTGGGGGCCCTCGGCCCAGGAACCCGAGTGCGGGTTGCGTCCACCTCGGCCGTCGCCGAGGGACTGCCATCCCGAGGGCGTCAGCGCAATGTAGGAACCGCAGCGCAGGCCGTGCAGCGTCGCCGCGTCGCGCAGCGCCCACATCCAGGCGCCGTCCTGCTCCGTCCAGTCGCCCGAGCCCTCGCGGCAGCGCAGCAGGACCGCCGTCCGGCTGGGCCGGGCCAGCCGCAGGTCGTGTGGGACGATCCGGCGCAGATGGGTGAGGATCGCGTTGCGATGATGCCAGCCGTCCTCGACATGCGGCCGGGGAGCGAAGGAGGCCGAGGCCGCAACGTAGTGCTGGGCGTCCAGCACGGCCACCACGGTGGTGCCCGGCTGGGGCAGGTGCAGCTGGTGCAGCTCGGTGACGAACTCGCGTGGAGCCCGCAGCAGCGGGACCCCGGAGTTGGTCCAGGTCTCCAGGTCGATGGTCCGTTTCCGGACCGATGGGAGCCGAGCTCGGTCGATACCGCTGATCGGGATCCTCCTCACCCGCCCACCGGGCGTACCGGTACCCGCGTACGCCGAAGGTCGGGTCCACTGGACCGGAGGCGGGGTACGGACCAATTCTCGGCTCAGACCGGCCCACCCGGCAACGACGACCTGACGCACGTCGCCCACAATCGGACGTTCTGCCCGACATATTCCGTGTTCCGACGGGTGCCATTCGGCTGACGGGCGGGGCGGTGGTCGAGGCTCCGGTCACCGCGCCCGTCGTCGGCAGGAGCACTTCCTGGGCGGTGGCCGACCGCTCGGGCCCGGCCTGCCGACCGGCAGGGCGGCCCTGGTCACGCCTGCACCGCCAGGACCAGCGGCAGCACCGCGCTCGCGCCGGCCTTCCGCAGCAGCCGCGCCGCCACCGTGACCGTCCAGCCTGAGTCCACCAGATCGTCGATCAGCAGCACCGGACCGGGCGTCGCGGCCAATGCCGAGGCCAGCTCGGCAGGCACCGTCAACGTGCTTGCGAGGGAGTTCAGCCGCTGGGCGCTGTTGCTTCGCGGACCGTGCGGTGGCCGCCCGGCTGCGTACTCCACCCGCCCCAGCAGCGGCAGGCGTCCGACCGCGGCGAGCTGCACGCCGAGGCTCTCCACCAGTGCGGGCCGGGTGGCGGAGGTCATGGTGACCACCCCGACCGGCCGGGCGAGCCGACTGCCGTCGGAGGCCTCGGGGCCGGCCCAGCCGCCGGGGCCGCGAGCCCAGTCGGTGAGGACGCTGACCAGAGCGTCCCGGACCTCGGCCGGGACGGGACCGTCGGGGGTCTGCTCGGCCAGCAAGGTGCGCAGCCTGGTGCCCCAGCCGATGTCCGAGAGTCGGCCGAGGGCCCGGCCGGTCTCGGCCTGCTCGCCCGCCGGGATCCTCCCCTTGAGCGGGACGCCGAGCGCGTCCATCCCGGTGGGCCAGAGCCGGCGCGGCTCGAAGGTCACACCGGGCCGTCCGAGTGTGGCCCTGGCGGCTGCCAGAGCCTCGGCGGAGACCTCGGGGGAGTGGCGCGGGCCCGCGCAGTTATCGCAGCGGCCGCAGGGCACGGCCTCCTCGTCGTCCAGTTGCCGTCGGAGGAACTCCATGCGGCAGCCCGTCGTCGCCGCGTACCCGCGCATCGCCCGCTGTTCGGCCTCGCGGGACTCGGCGACCTTGGCGTAGCGCGCCGCATCGTAGGCCCAGGCCGCGCCGGTGGCCGTCCAGCCGCCGCGCACCCGGCGGACGGCGCCGTCCACGTCGAGCACCTTGAGCATGGTCTCCAGGCGGGCCCGGCGGAGGTCGACCCGAGGCTCGAGCGCAGCCGTGGAGAGCGGGCGACCGGCCTCGGCCAGTGCGTCGATCGTCCGGCGGACCTGCTCTTCGGCGGGGAATCCGAGGGAGGTGAAGTACCGCCAGATGGCCTCGTCCTCGCGGCCGGGGAGCAGCAGGACCTCGGCTCGCGCCACGCCGCGCCCGGCGCGGCCGACCTGCTGGTAGTAGGCGATCGGGGAGCTCGGCGAGCCGAGGTGCACCACAAAGCCCAGGTCCGGTTTGTCGAAGCCCATGCCGAGGGCGGAAGTGGCGACCAGGGCCTTGACCCGGTTGGCCAGCAGGTCGGCCTCGGCGGCCCGCCGCTCGGCGTCCTCCGTCCGGCCGGAGTACGAGGCGACCTGGAAGCCGCGGGCGCGCAGGAAGTCCGTGACCTCGTCCGCGGCGGCCACGGTGAGGGTGTAGATGATGCCGGAGCCGGGCAGCTCGGAGAGGTGGTCGGCCAGCCAGGCGAGGCGGTGCGCCGGGTCGGGCAGGGGGAGGACGCCGAGGCTGAGGCTCTCGCGGTCGAGCGGGCCGCGCAGCACCAGGGCGCGGGTCTCGGCACTCGGGGCGGCTGTCGCGCCGGATCCGCTGCCGAGGGGTGAGCCCGTCCCGAGCTGCTCGGCGACATCGGCGGTGACGCGGGCGTTGGCGGTGGCCGTGGTGGCGAGCACCGGCACACCGGGGGACAGGTCGGCGAGCAGAGTCCGCAGACGCCGGTAGTCGGGCCGGAAGTCGTGGCCCCAGTCGGAGATGCAGTGGGCCTCGTCCACCACCAGAAGGCCGGTGGCGGCGGCCAGCTTGGGCAGTACCTGGTCGCGGAAGTCCGGGTTGTTCAGCCGTTCCGGGCTGACCAGCAGGACGTCCACGGCGCCGGCGGCGACCTCGGCCTGGATCCCGTCCCACTCCTCGGGGTTGGCCGAGTTGATCGTCCGCGCATGGATCCCGGCCCGGCCGGCCGAGTCCACCTGGTTGCGCATCAGGGCGAGCAGTGGAGAGACGATCACGGTCGGGCCCGCGCCGCGGGCGCGCAGCAGGGCGGTGGCGATGAAGTAGACGGCCGACTTGCCCCAGCCGGTGCGCTGGACCACCAGCGCGCGCCGGTGGTCGATGACCAGGGCCTCGATCGCTCGCCACTGGTCCTCGCGCAGCACCGCGTTGGGGCTGGCCAGCTCGCGCAGCACGGCCTCGGCCTGAGCCCGGACGGCGGCGCGGTCGGGGGCGGTGTCGTTGGCGTCGATAGGTGCGTGCATGGCTCCATGAATACCGGGTGGCACGGACAGTCGGCGAACCGCAGGAAAGTGCGGAATTGTGCGTATCGGCAGACAGTCTGTTTAATATGTCTCAATTGTCCTGACATGTAGGCAATATGCTCTCACTCGAATGAGCGAGTTATTGCTGGACCCCCCGATTTGTCCACAGGGGGAAGAAGGCTTCGGCCGGCGAGGTCAGGCCTGGGGCACGCTTCCCGGCATGAACGAAGAACGCATTCCCACCGTGCCGCAGGAGCCCATTCCGGGGCAACTGCCCAACCAACCGCCCGTCCGGATGCGCGGCCCGGCCGACATGGCCGAGATGCTGCCCTACCTGCTGGGTTTCTTCCCCGACGACAGCATCGTCGCCGTGGGCCTCCAGGGGCCGTCCCTCCACCAGGGCGGGGTGATCAGGGTCGACATCCCCGAGGACACCGCTCAGTGGCAGCCGATCGCGGCGGACACGGCCCGACTGCTGGTCGAGCTGTCCGAAGAGCGCGACCGCCGTCCCGACCAGGTACTGCTCTACCTCTGCCGAGATCCCGCAGAGGCCGACGGCGGCGGGCCCGGCGGCGGGGAGGGCGGCGGTCGCAGCGTGGTGGCACAGCTCAAACCACTGGCGCAGCATCTGGCGCAGGCCTTCCGCAGTGAGGGCGTGGTGGTGAAGGAGTCCCTGTGCGTCTCGGCCGGCCGCTGGTGGTCCTTCCTCTGCGAGGGGACGGGCTGCTGCGACCCGAGCGGCGTGCCGGTCCGTCCGGCGAGGACGGCGAGCCCGGCGGCTGCCGCGGCCACCTTCGCAGGATTGGCCCCCAGGGGCAGCCGGAAGTCGATCGTCGCGAGCCTGGCTCCGATCGGGGCGCCCGGCGACGAGCCACAGCGCTTGGCGATCGAGCGGGCGGGCCCGCAGCTGCTTCACGAGATGACGGAGCCCGGCGGCCGCCAGGTCGCACTGGTCCGGACGGTGGAGCTGCTCGACGAGGCCATGGCCGAGTTCCAGGCGGGGGCCCGCGAAGTCACCCCCGAGTGTGCGGCCCGGCTGCTGGTCGGCCTGCAGGACAGGCTGGGCCGGGACCGGGCTGCCGAGTACGCCGAGTCGGAGGAGCTCGGCTCGGCCCAGCGGCTCTGGCGCTTCCTCGCGCAGCGGTGCGTCCCCCCGTTCGAGCACCTCGCCGTGGCCCCACTGACTCTGCTCGCCTGGACGTCGTGGCTCGCGGACGACTCCGCGACGGCCCGGGTCGTGTTGGCGAGGGCGCTCGACCTCGACCCCGAGTACACGCTGGCGCAGCTGCTCTACGACTCGCTCAACGGCGGGTTGCTGCCGGACCAGCTGCTGGACAGCGTGCGCAAGGAGCGAGCCGGCCGCCGCAATTCGGCTCCGCCCGTCGGGCCTTCGGCGGCCGGGCCGCCGGCCGCGCCCGTCGGGCCCCCGCCGGTGGTCGATCTCCCGGCCCCGCCGATCGGCGCACCGCCGGGTCGTCGCCGGGGCGTTGACCGGCCGACACCCGACGGCAGGCACACCGCGCAGCACACGGGCAATGCTCCCGAGGAGCTGTCGGACGGTGAGGAGGACGGCCCAGTTGCCCTGGCCGAGGCGTCTCCCGACGGAGAGATCGCAACGGGACCCCTCGGCGCTGACAAGGAGCGCGTCCTGGGAGAGGGTTGGGCTCCCGAGCGCGGACGCAGCTCGTCGAACGGGCGGGCGGATCCGGGTGAGCCGCGACACCTCGGCCGGGGCGGCCTGCGCAGCCAGGTCCGCCAGGCCGGGCGGCGGCTGTCCGGCAGACTCCGTTCCGCGGCCCACGGAGTGACGACCGTTCAGCGTGATGGTGTCACGCAGCGCAGGTTCCCGAACGGCGGCAGGGGGCCGACATGACCGGGTCCGCCACGCTCCGGGTGGCCGCACCGGCCTGGTTGGGGGCCGCGCTCACCCACCGGCGGTCAGCGCAGCAGTGCAGGCACAGCGTGTCTCCGGCCGGGCGGGCCGCCCGCCTCGGCCGGCGGCCCGTAGCCCGGCCATGGCCTGCCCACCTGCGACTCGCCGGGCAGTGGCCCGCACGGCTACAGCTCGCCGCGGGCCATCCTGATCAGCCGGTCCAGCACCGCACCACCGCTCACCCGCAGGCCGTCGTGCTCCCACTCGTTGGTCACCCAGGTGCGCAGCCCTCGGACGGCCCGCGCCGTCGCCAGAGAGTCGGCGGTGTCCACGTACATGTCGTCGTGGTACACCGCAGCCACCACCGGCACCTGATTGGCGGCCAGCTGCTCCGTGTCGTACAGATCGGGCCAGTCACCGCGCTCCGCCAGCAGCTCGGCGGTCTCGCGAAGAGGCTGAAGCGCGGGGTCGGTCTCGAACAGCGCCGGGTAGATCATCTCGCCGGTGAACAGCACCGGACGGTCCGACGCCAGCGCCTGCCCGGCGTCGAACTCCGGAAACTCCTTGCGGACGCGCTCCGCCGCCCAGCCCGTACCGGCCGGGGCCACCGAGCGCTGGCCGTAGATGGATTCGTGCAGCAGCGCGTACAGCGGCCCGTGGGTGAAGGACAGCTGGGCCTGGACGCCGGCGAGGAAGGTGTCCGACAGATCGGGGCCGTCCACGCCCTCGACCCAGGCCTCCTCAAGGAGGTAGTGCAGGGTGTGAGAGCCGGTCCCGGAGCCGAGCAGCATGCCGAGCCCCTGGAACGCCTGAACGGTCAGCACGCCCCCGTCGGGGAGTCGGGCCGGCGCCTCGACCAGGTGGGCGGCGATCGTCCGTACACGGGCCACGTCCTGCGGGTAGCGCGCGTAGTGCGCCTCGTTCTTCCGCGCCACGCGCGGGTACGCGGCGCGGTACACGTCCTCCGCAGAACTGCTCAGCCCGGCCAGACCGCCCGTCACGAATGCCTCACGCAGGCCCTCCGGGGCCAGCGAGAGGTAGGTGAGCGTGCAGAAGCCGCCGAAGCTCTGGCCGAGCAAGGTCCAACGGTCCTCACCGCCGAGCAGCCGACGGCGGATCAGTTCGGCGTCCCGGACGATCGAGTCGGCGCGGAAGTGGGCCAGGTAGTCCGCCTGCTGCTGAGGGGTGCCGCGCCGGGCCAGGGTCTGCCGATTGGCCGGGGTGGAGCGTCCGGTGCCGCGCTGGTCGAGCAGCAGCACTCGGTAGTCGTCCAGAGCACGGGTGAGCCAGGTGTCCCGGCCCAGCGGCCGTCCGGCCTTGCCGCCGGGGCCGCCCTGCAGGAACAGCAGCCATGGCAGCTTGTCCGTCTCCCGGCCTGCGGCGACGACCTCGCGGGCGTAGACCTCGATCTGCTCACCGTCCGGAGCCCGGTGATCAAGCGGCACCTGGAAGAAGCGGTCGGTCGTGACGATCCCGGGCAGCCGGCTGGCGATGGACATGCAACTCCTCGGTATGTGCTGGTCACGGGCGCGTTGCAGCGGATACCACCGGGGTTCCGAGTGAGAGGCCCGCCGCCCCCGCACCGTATCCTGACGCCCTACCGGAGCCGGTACGGCGGGCAGACGCAGGGAGGCGGTCCGCGTCGGGGGCTCGGCTCCGTTCGTTCCGTCCAATTGTCCTCGGCTGCGGATCGGCTGCCCTGACCGGGTTCTTGAGGCAGCTGTCCGAGCCGGTGGTCCGAACCCGCGTGGCCCGGTGGTGGATTCGGCAGTACTGGACGCCAGGGGCCCAGTTGGGGGTGCCCGCCGCCGGATCGGCGTGACCTGGGGGACATGCGGTGCGTTCATCCTGCGGGCGCCGCCCTCGGGGTGTTGCCGCCGGCTCGGTGCCGGGCGTTCGGGAACGGAGGCACGGAGGACAGGCGGTGACGTTCCCCTCGGAGGGCTGCGACGGTCCTCGGAAGGCCGGACTGCGCGGTCGGATGACACACAGGCGGCCGGGCACGGTGCATGGCCGACCTGGCCCGACCTGCCCGCCGACTCAGGTCGGGCAGACCAGGCAGGGAAGGTTAAGGGGCTGGTGGGGGCAGCTTCGAGGAAGGGCGGAAGCCCGGCCGCTGACGGGTGGTTCACCTGCCCCAGTGGCTTGGCAGCATCAGATCGCGATCGAGCACGCTCGCGGCCGACCGGCAGCGCCGTCACCGGTCGGCCGAGATAGGAGAGCCAGGTGACCGGCATGAGGCCACCGGAGGCAGGGGCGCAGACAGTGTCGGCGACCGCACCACCGTCCGTACCTTCGTCGTTCGATCACGGCCCTGCCCCGGCACCGGCTGCTCCACCTGCATCGGCTCCCCCAATGGCACCAACCGCCCCAGCGGTGCTGGTCTCGCCGTCGGGGTCCGGCACCGACACCGACTCGGGGCCGATCGAATCGTCGGCTGCGCGTTGGCCCGATGTTCCCGCCGCGCCGCCAGGAACATCGGCCACCGAATTCGCTTCAGCCACTTCCTCGGCGGACGGGGCGACCAGCCCCGGCCCGGCCGACGGCCTTGCCAGTACTGCTGCCCCGACCGCCGGGAGATCGTTCGACATGCCTTCGCCCGACGCAGCTGCTCACGGCACCCCGCTACCTGCCCTGCCACTGCCTGCCCCGCCACTGTCTGCGAGAGCTCTCGCTGCCTCGCCGCTCGGAGCACCACCGTTCGGAAAGCCTGCAACCGGCCCTGGTCATCCGGGGGCAGCCCCTGCCGGAGCGTCCCCGCACGGGGTCTCAGCCGGTGAGGCACCACGCCCCGCCGCGCGCCCCGAGCAGCAGGGCACGGGGCAGCTGCGTCCGCCAACCCAGGCACGTCCGCAACCGGCACCCATGCACGCCGCTGCCCAGACCTTGGCGCACTCTGCGGTCCTCTGCGTCAACGCTCCGGCAATGGCCGTCTCCGGGGCCGACGGTCAGCTCCGTGGGCAGAGTCTCCATGGCTTCTACCGAGCCGGCATCCGGGTCCTGGCCCGAATGGAGCTGCGGTTGGGCGGCATCGAGCCGCTGCCGCTCCAGGGCGCGCTGACCTCGACTGCCGAGGCCCGCTTCGTCGGCGCTGTCCGGATCCCCGGAGACCCGGATCCGGACCCGGCGCTGACCGTCGAGCGGCTCCGCCACGCCGATGGTATGGAGACGATCACCGTACGCAACACGGGTGGCCGTCCCGCTCGACTCCCGCTGGAGATCGCGCTCGGCACGGACCTCGGCCTGCTCGCCGATATCGCCGCAGGGCGGCGTCTCGCCGATCTCCCGGGTCAGGTCCAGTCGGCCGGACTGCGCTGGGCAGGGCAGGGCCACAGCGCCACGGTAGCGGCCCGCCCGTCCCCGCACGCTGTGCTGGCCGGAGCCGGGATGCTGCGCTGGGAGTTGGAGGTGCAGCCCGGTGCCCGCTGGTCGGTCGAGTTGCGGACGGGGTTCGAGACTTCGGCACCGGCGGCCCTCCGCCCGCCCATCGGCCGGGCACAGGGGGTCCCGCTGCCCTGGTCGGAGCCGGAGGTGCGATGCGACGACTCACGGGTGGAACGGCTCCTCCCGCGTTCCCTCGGTGCACTCGGGGGTCTGCTGCTCGCTGACGCCGACCGGCCGACGGACCTCTACTCGGCGTCCGGAGTGCCATGGCGCTTCGGCCTCACCGCAGCCGATGCGCTCTGGGCAGCCAGACTGACCCTGCCCCTCGGCACTCGGCTCACATCCGGGACGCTGCGGGCCCTGGCGCGCCGTCAGCACCCGGGCAGTGGCTCGCCCGGCTCGCCGGGCCAGCCCAGTCCGGGTACCTCGAACGCCTCCGCTGCGCCCTCCGGGCCGACCAGCGCGGCGCAGGGTCCGTGGTCCCGGCCCGAAGGCCTCCTCCCGGGCGGACTGCGACACGGTGGCCCCGAACTACCGCCGTCCTCCACGGCCACCGAGGCCACGCTGCTCTTCGTGACCGTGCTGGCCGAGGCGTGGCGCTGGGGCCTGCCTGAACAGGAGGTCGCCGAGCTGCTCCCGGCTGCCGAACGGGCCCTGGCCGCCCTGCGGGCCAATGTCAGCGACGCCTCGGGCGGCTTCCCGACCGCCGGTCCGGGTGGCTTTGTGACCGACCTCGGACGCTCGGCCGAGGAGCGGGCCGCCCGCCCGTTGCCCGCGCGGTGCGAGGTGCAGGCCCAGGCGTACCGGGCCGCGCTGCACGGGGCCGAGCTACTGGACGCCTTCGGCCGCCCCGGTGCCGGAGAGTGGCGTACCTGGGCGGCTGGGCTGCGCGAGCGGTTCCGAGAGGAGTTCTGGATCGACGACCTGTCAGGAGGTCGTCCAGCAGCAGCACTTGCTGGCCCTGGCCGTCCACTGCCCACCGTCGCCGCCTCCCTGGTGCACCTCCTCGACCTGGGTCTGTCGGCTGACGGCGCCCATCACGAGGGTCTGCTCGACCGCGAGCAGACCCGGACTCTCGCTCAGCGGTTGGCGGCCCCCGAGTTCGACTGCGGCTGGGGCCTGCGCACCCTGAGCGCGAAGTCGCCCCGGTTCAACCCGCTCGGGCACCGCAGCGGGGCCGTGCGGGTGCACGAGACCGTGCTCGCCGTGGCAGGCCTGGCCGAGGCCGGGTTCGAGCGGGAGGCCGGGGCGTTGCTGGAGGGCCTGTTGGATGCCTCGACGCACTTCGAAGGGCGGCTGCCCGAGATGTACGCAGGGGAGCAGCGGGTGGCGGACTGTCCACCAGTGCCGCATCCGGCGGCCTGCCGCCCTGCGGCGGTATCGGCGGCTGCGGCGGTCCACTTGGTGCTGTCGCTCGCCGGGGTGCGCCCCGACGTGCCCGCAGGGCGGGTGGTGGTGCGCCCGGCCAGCACGGCACCGGTGGGGGAGTTGGAGCTCGCCGGGCTGCGGGTGGCGGGGGAGCCGTTCTCGGTCCGGGTCAGCCGGATCGGCGTCGCCGTGGTGGAGGAGGCATCGTCGGCGCTTCAGCTGGGGACGCGCTGAGAGAAGCTGGCAGGGCAGGGCAGGGCAGGGCAGGGCAGGGCAGGGCAGGGCAGGGCAGGGCAGGGCAGGGCAGGGCAGGGCAGGTGTGGTGCTGCTGGTGGCCGACTGCGGACGAGGTGCCGTCGCGCCGCGATACTGCGAGATATCGCAGGCGTCGGGTCGGCCGATCGGCTGGGCCGACAACGGCCTTTCGGAGGAGCGCGACGGTGCGGTCCGACGGACCTGTCCGGTCTGTCCCTGCCCAACCCTGTGCTTATCGTCAGAGAGACGACTATGATCGTCGTCATGTCGCGTTATGACCGGTCGGCCTTCCCCCCGTTCGCTGTCACGGTCGACCTGGTGGTGCTGACGGTGCGGGAGCACGCGTTGTGTGCACTCCTGGTGCGCCGTGGTGAGCCCCCGTTCCAGGGTTACTGGGCGCTGCCCGGCGGCTTCGTACGCCCTGACGAGGGCCTGGCGGAGGCAGCCTCACGGGAGCTTGCCGAGGAGACCGGCCTGCGCGCGCACTCCACTCCCGGCCAGGGTTCGGCCGGAGCACACCTGGAGCAGCTCGCGACCTACGGCCACCCTCAGCGCGACCCCCGGATGCGGGTGGTCAGCGTGGCCCATCTCGCGCTCGCCCCCGATCTGCCGACCCCACGCGCCGGTGGGGATGCCCGTAGTGCTCGCTGGGCGCCGGTCGCCGAGCTGGTCGGGCAGGGCCCGGCCGAGGGGGTTCCGCTCGCCTTCGACCACGGGGAGATCCTGGCCGACGGTGTGGAGCGGGCCCGATCCAAGATCGAGTACTCCTCGCTCGCCACCGCGTTCTGCCCGCCGGAGTTCACCGTCGGCGAGCTGCGCCAGGTTTACGAGGCCGTCTGGGGCGTGGCCCTGGATCCGCGCAACTTCCACCGCAAGGTCACCGGCACTCCTGGGTTCCTGGTGCCCTCCGGCAGTACGACGACCCGTCAGGGCGGCCGTCCCGCCCAGCTCTTCAAGGCAGGCGGGGCAACCGTTCTGAACCCGCCCATGCTCCGCCCTGAGTCGTGATCGCGCCTCGAATCGTGACCGCCCGGTCGGCCCGGTCGGCCGGATGGACCCGGTCCCAGCCTGACCGGCCCGCCTTTGCAGTCCTTCCCGGCGCTTCGAAGCGTTGACCGTCTGTCACGTCTGACAAATCTGTCGCCTGATCGAGTGAGCTGCGCGGCCACACCGTGCACGATGCATCCGTAATGCCCGTTTTCTCCGCCAATGCGTCCTAGTGTGCTGGCGCGGGCATGCTCAGGGACCACCCGTGATGCCCGTGGACCCGGTCGGCCGAGGACATGGGAGCAGGCAGCGATGATCCAGATCACCGGACTGACCAAGGTCTATCGGCGGGGCCGTCCACCGGCCCTGCTCGACCTGACGTTCGACGCCCGTCCAGGCATGGTGACCGCTCTGCTGGGTGCGGAGGGTGCGGGGAAGACCACCGCGCTACGGCTCATGGTGGAGCTGGAGCGTGGCACGGGCATCACCCTCTTCGACGGGCGCACCTACCGCAGGCTGCGCCGTCCCGAGCGTGAGGTCGGCGTCGTACTCCCGGGCGGACGTGTGCCGGCCGGGCATCCGGGACGTCGGGCGCGCAGTCATCTGCAGATGCTGGCCGCCGCGGTCGGTGTCCCGTCCACCCGGGCGGACGAACTGCTGGAGCAGACCAGGCTGGCCACGGTCTCGGCCCACCGTCTGCGCAGCTTCTCGCCAGGTATGCACCGCCGTCTGACCCTCGCCGCAGCCCTGCTCGGATCCCCCCACACCCTGCTGCTGGACGCCCCCACCGAGGGCCTCTCGCCGCGCAACGTCGAGTGGTTCCACTCCTTCCTGCGCTCCTTCGCCGTCTCGGGCGGAACGGTTCTGGTCACCACCAGAACCCCGCAGGAGGCGTCCGTCCTGGCGGACCGGGTGATCACTCTCGACCAGGGCCGACTGCTTGCGGACCAGCCGATCGCGGAGTTCCGCCGGACGCGGATGCACCCCGAAGTCTCGGTCCGCGGACCGCAGATGGCCCGGCTGGCGGATCTGCTGGCCGGACAGGGAGTCCAGATCCGCAGGGACGGTGGCGCCGGTCTCGCGGTGAGCGGCATCGGCCGCACCGAGATCGGCGAACTCGCCTACCGGCACGGAATTCTGCTCCATGAGCTGGCCGACCGGGTGGTCGAGCAGCCCATCCCGCACCCGAGCCTGCCGTCCGCCTCCGGCCGCTCCGGCAGTGTCCAACTCCACTCGACCGGAAGGTCCTCGGGTGCTCCGCTGGTGGGCGCCCAGGCCGTGGGCAGGCAGCCGGTGGGCAGTCGAGCGCTCGGCAAACGGCCGACCAGCGCCCAGTCCGCGCCCCAGTCCCAGTTGCAGCACCAGTCGCAGGCCCACTCCTACGGCGAGCCCCAACCGGCCGATGAGGTTTACGGGGTCTACCGGATCAACGAATTCCATGAGGCCGACAAGGCCGACGCGCCAGATAACCCGGATATGCCGGACACGCCGGACACGCCGGAGGCGCCGGACACGCCGGGTACACCGGATATGCCGGGCATGGCAGACACGGCGCGACTCGCAACGGTCGGCAGACCTGCCCAGCCCGACCGGACGGCGCCGCCCCCGGCGGTGTCGGTGCCGTCGCCTGGGCCGGTGCCCGAGTCCGCGGCGCTGTCCCAGCCCCTTCCCGGCCTCGACCACCACCGGAGCGAGTGAACCGTGCGCGTCCTTGCCTACGAGCTGCGGCGACTGCGTGGCCTCCGTTCCACCTGGTTCGTCCTCGGTGCCGTGCTGCTCGGTGACGCCGCGGTGGCAGCCGTGATCGCGCACCAACTGCCCGCCGGTGCCCTCTCGGTGCCCGCCGCCGTCCGTTCCGTGACGGCGATTGTCCCGCTGCTGCCGCTCCCGATCTCCGCCCTCGGCGCCGGCGCGCTGGGCGCCCTCTCGTACGGGCACGAGGTCCGGCACCCGGGCCTGGCGGCTTCGCAGGTCACGTACCGGCGCAGGATCGGGCTACTGGCGGGCAAGCTGGTGGTGATCGGTCTGCTCTCGGCAGCACTCGCGGTCGCCACCGCCGTGGTGGATGCTGTGGTGCTGCGCTTCGCGCTCCCGGCCGGTGTGGATGCCGCGCGGATGTTCGGCCCGGACGCCCAGACAATGGTGGCCGTCGGACAGCCGCTCGCGGTGTTCGGGGTCATGGTGGTGCTGGCCGGGTGCTCAGGGCTGCTCACCACCTCGCTGGTGCGCAGTGCGGCGGCCGGGATGCTCATCCTCGCGGCGCTACCGGCGCTGCTGGAGCCCGCGCTCTCCCTGGTGCTTCGTCGGACGGGTCGGCCGATGCCCGCTCGGGTCCGTGAACTGCTGCCGTTCCAGTACGGACTGGACTGGCTCGGGGACGCCCCTCGGGACGGCGTGTCGGCGTTCGGTCCGGCACTCGGTCCCGCGCTTCGGCCAGTGCTGGAGCCGGTCTTCCTCGCAGCCTCGCTGGCCCCGGCCGCGGTGCTTCTGCTCTCCTGCTTCCTGGTCCAACTCCGGCGCTGCGCGCTCTGACGGCGTCGCCGGAAGCTCCGGCCGTACCCTCCGCCGACACGGTGGCCGACACCGTGTCGGCGCCGTCATTGGCACCGTCGTTGGCGCCCGGCCGGTGATCCTGGTGACAGTCTGTCATGGGGGGCCGAGGGAGCAGGATCGAAAAAGCCGCTTTCTGCCTGATATGAAGTCAATTATCCGGTCACGGGCGATCACCCTTTCGTGTGCTTTTCACGAGAATTCTCAAGCCGACCCCGCGGATCGCCGACAAAGGACGTGTGAGTACCCTTGCGCACCCCACCATGACCGCAGCTCGTTCGGCAGACCCAGTCGGCGCCGCCGGAGAGCTGGACCGTTTCTCGTACGCCGATCGGCCCACTCCACCCGCGCCCCGCTGGGAGGGCGCCGAGGCCGACCTCGCCCGGGTCGGCCGGAAGACCACCAGCAGCCGCGGCCGCGGCCTCCATGGCCAGCTGGTCCAGCAGCTCGGCCAGATGATCGTCTCCGGCGACCTCGGCGCCGACCGTCCGCTGGTCCCCGAGGAGATCGGCCAGCGGTTCGAGGTCTCCCGCACCGTCGTCCGCGAGTCGCTGCGGGTGCTGGAGGCCAAGGGCCTCGTGAGCGCCCGGCCGAACGTGGGCACCAGGGTCCGCCCGGTCAGCGACTGGAACCTGCTCGACCCCGACATCATCGAGTGGCGGGCCTTCGGGCCGCAGCGGGACGAGCAGCGCCGGGAGCTGTTCGAACTCCGCTGGGCGATCGAGCCGCTCGCCGCCCGCCTCGCGGCAGGACACGGCCGGGAGGATGTCCAGCAGCGGCTGGTCGAACTCACCGAGGTCATGGGCCACGCCGGGGCCCAGGGAGACCTGGTCAGCTACGGCCGGGCCGACGCCGAGCTGCATGCGCTGATCCTCCAGATGGCGGGCAACCGGATGCTGGAGCACCTCTCCGGCATCGTGGCCTGTGCCCTCCAGGTCTCCGGAGGCACGGCGACCACCTGTGAGCGGCCGTCCGAGTCCTCGGTCAGCCTGCACACCCGGCTGGTCGACGCGCTGGGGACGGGCGACGGCACCGCAGCCGAGACGGCCATCCGGGCGCTGCTCACCGTCCACCCGGAGGTCGAGCACTCGGTGCCGGCCCCGCGCGAGCACTGAGCCCGGCCGAGCACTGCTCCACAGGTACCCGCCCGCCCGAGGGACGGGAATCGGACCGGTCCCGGATCTCTCCCGGAGAAGGCTGTTGGGGAAGCTCCGGGAGAAAGTGGCACCCTTGGCCCTTCGGCTGAACCGTTCGAGCTTCGAGACCGCTGAGGTCCCCAGGACCGCTGTGGTTCCCCAGCCGTCCGAGGCAGCCGGAGGGCCACGTCCGTCCCGGAAAGCCGGTGTGACCGGCGACACCATGGCCATGCGTAACACTTGAGGGGCGGCAGCGATGTGTACGGAGCGGAAGCAGCTCCGGAATACCAGCCAGTGTCAGAATGCTGTGTTGGTCCGCGGCGCTGCTGCCGTCCTGCAAACCCAGTCCTCAAGCTCCGAGCCGGTCGGAATCGACACCGCGCGTCGTCGCGCGTGTTCCTTCCCCGCCCCCTCGGGCGGCCAGGCACGGGGTTCGAGTCCACTCATCGTCCGAGAGGTTGTTCGTGTCGGCCAGCACATCCCGTTCGCTTCCCCCCGAGATCGCCGAGTCCGCAGCTCTGCTCGCGCTCATCGAGCGGGGCAAGGCCCAGGGGCAGATCGCCGGTGACGACGTGCGCCAGGCGTTCGAGGCGGACCAGATCCCGGTCACCAAGTGGAAGAACGTCATGCGCAGCCTCAACCAGGTGTTGATTGAGGAAGGGGTGGACCTGATGGTCAGCGCTGCTGAACCTGCCGGGTCCAAGCGCAAGAGCGTTGCCGCCAAGAGCACCACCAAGCGCACCGCGACCAAGGCGGTCACCACTCGGACTCCGGCTGCTCCCACCCGACCCCCGGTGCGGATCGCCCCCGCCGCGACCGTGGCCGTCCCGGCTGTCGCCGCGACGGTGTCGACCACCGAGGTCACGGTCGTGGAGGGCGTCGAGGGTACCGAGGTGAGGGCCGTGGCCAAGAAGGCCGCCGCCCCCGCCAAGAAGGCCGTGGCCAAGAAGGCTGCCGCCCCTGCCAAGAAGACCGCCGCCAAGAAGACCGCCGCCAAGGGTGGCAAGGGCGACGAGGAGCTGCTCGGCGAGGAGGAGCTGCTCGAGGATGCCGCGCTGCCCGGCGACAAGGCCGGCGAGGAGGCCGAGCCCGAAGAGGAGTCGCAGGGCTTCGTCCTCTCCGACGACGACGAGGACGACGCGCCCGCTCAGCAGGTCGCCGTCGCCGGTGCCACCGCAGACCCGGTCAAGGACTACCTGAAGCAGATCGGTAAGGTCCCGCTGCTCAACGCCGAGCAGGAGGTCGAGCTCGCCAAGCGCATCGAGGCCGGCCTGTTCGCCGAGGACAAGCTCAGCGCCGCCGACAAGCTCGCGCCGAAGCTCAAGCGCGAGCTGGAGATCATCGCCGAGGACGGCCGCCGCGCCAAGAACCACCTGCTGGAGGCCAACCTCCGTCTGGTGGTCTCGCTGGCCAAGCGCTACACCGGTCGCGGCATGCTCTTCCTGGACCTGATCCAGGAGGGCAACCTCGGTCTGATCCGTGCGGTCGAGAAGTTCGACTACACCAAGGGCTACAAGTTCTCCACCTACGCCACGTGGTGGATCCGCCAGGCGATCACCCGCGCGATGGCCGACCAGGCCCGCACCATCCGTATCCCGGTGCACATGGTCGAGGTCATCAACAAGCTGGCCCGCGTCCAGCGCCAGATGCTCCAGGACCTGGGCCGCGAGCCCACCCCGGAGGAGCTGGCCAAGGAGCTCGACATGACCCCGGAGAAGGTCATCGAGGTCCAGAAGTACGGCCGCGAGCCCATCTCGCTGCACACCCCGCTCGGTGAGGACGGTGACAGCGAGTTCGGTGACCTCATCGAGGACTCCGAGGCCGTCGTCCCGGCCGACGCGGTCAGCTTCACCCTGCTCCAGGAGCAGCTGCACTCGGTGCTCGACACCCTCAGCGAGCGCGAGGCCGGCGTGGTGTCGATGCGCTTCGGTCTGACGGACGGTCAGCCGAAGACGCTGGACGAGATCGGCAAGGTCTACGGGGTCACCCGTGAGCGCATCCGCCAGATCGAGTCGAAGACCATGTCCAAGCTGCGCCACCCGTCGCGTTCGCAGGTTCTGCGCGACTACCTGGACTGATCCCCGATCGTCCCCGAAGGGCCCGGAGCTTCACGCTCCGGGCCCTTCGGCGTATCCGGGGTCGGGGCAGGGGTCAGGGCCCGCCGTCATCCGGCCGTGCGTCGAATCCCTCGTCCGGGTGGTGTGGCGTCGGGCATCGACACTCAGCGTAGTAGATCAACTACGCTGTGCCGGTTGTCTGCTGCCGAACCTGTCTGGAGAAACCGGTGCTGCCCATCCTGGACGCCCACCCGGCCTCGCTGCTGCCTCGCAGGCGCCGCCGCAGGGTGGTGGCCCTGGCGTTGCTGGCTGCCCTTCCGGCGCCGCTGATCGCATTGACCGCTGCCGCGCCTGCCGAGGCGCAGCGGCGCATCGTGGGCGGCAAGGCTGTCAGTACCGGCAACCATCGGTGGATGGTTGCGCTGGCCAGCCGCCAGCAGTTCGGCAACGCACGTGCCGGACAGTTCTGCGGCGGCACGCTGGTGGCGCCGACGAAGGTGGTGACGGCCGCGCACTGCTTCTACGACGAGACCAGCGGCCGGCGGATCGATCGCCCGGGGCTGAAGGTGATCGTCGGCCGGGACGATCTCACCCGGCGCAACGGCAGGGAGGTCGAGGTCCGAGAGGTGCTGGTCCACCCCGAGTACTCGTACGCCACCAATATGCAGGATGTGGCGGTTCTCACGATTGCCGAGGCCCAGCCCGAGACGTCGCTCATCAACTACGTGGAGCCGGGGGAGACGGAGCCGTACGTGCCCGGAGCCAAGGCGCAGGTCTACGGGTGGGGCGACACTCGGGGCGACGGTAGTTACTCGAACACGTTGCACAGTGTCGACGTGCCGATCATCGCCGATGAGACCTGTGCGCACGCCTACCCCGGTGGCCCGGACGGGCTGTTCGATGCCCGGGGCATGGTCTGCGCGGGCGATCAGCAGGGCGGCAAGGATGCCTGCCAGGGCGACAGCGGCGGTCCGTTGGTGGTGGCCGGGCGCCTTGCGGGTCTGGTCTCCTGGGGGGCGGGCTGCGCCGAGGCCAACCACCCGGGCGTCTACACAAGGGTGTCGGCGGTGTCGGACTGGCTGCACTCGGTGCTCTGAGTGTCCGAACGGCTGCGCGGTGTACGCACGGTCTGACGCCGAGTAGTTGTGCGGATACTCTCCGACACTTCGTCAACTCGGTCAACGGGTTGAGGAAATGCCGCAGCCGGACGGTAAACCCCTTGCGGGGTCTGCCGTCCGGCTGCTCTCGGCCTGGCTCGAATCAGCTCGCCGGGCGAGCGGCGAGGTCAGTGCTCGTCGTCGTCGGCCGAGGCGTTGGTCGTCGAAAGACGACCGGTCTCGTCCTGTATCTCGACGGCGATCTTCTTGAGCTCGGGCTCGAACTTCCGGCCGTGGTGGGCACAGAAGAGCAGCTCTCCGCCGCTTGCGAGTACGACGCGCAGGTAGGCCTGGGCGCCGCAGCGGTCGCAGCGGTCAGCCGCGGTGAGCGGGCTCGCAGGTGTCAGAACAGTAGTCACGTCGCCTCTTCTCTAGCTCGACGAGCTGTCGTACCAGGGTCAACATCCAACCAGGTCGAAATCGTTCCCGCTCGTGGCTTTTCTTCTCTGAGGATTCTGCTGTGTTGTTGGTGAGGACGTGCCCAGGGCATCGGCGGTTCATGCGTACCGATTCCCAGGATCCGCCTCGGTCCTCGAACGTCCTAACGAAGCGGTGTCCGAGGTCCGCGTAGCATAATCCTCTGCTGGGTTGGAGCATAAGCCCCGTCCCACGCACCGGTAGCCTGCATCGCAGCAGTTCGGCCGCCTGTTGTTCACGTCGAGGTCCGCCAGGAGCCGTGGTGGCAGGTGGAGATGACGCTCCCGAGTCCCCGGCTTCGGCGGAGGTCTTGTTCGCGCAGCGCGTACAAGCTGCGCGGGCCGAGCCGTCTGTGTCTCAGGCATTGGGAACACTGTGCGGGTGGGCCCGGCAGACCGGGTCGGAAGTCAGTCGAAGCGTCGGACGGAAGTCGGACGGGTGAGAACTTCATTGAGGAGCACCGCGTGAGCGCTGAAAAAACCGTGCCGTCCGGCTTGTTGGCCGGAGACGACGGTTCCAATTACACCGCTCGGCATCTGCTCGTCCTGGAGGGCCTGGAGGCCGTCCGCAAGCGTCCGGGTATGTACATCGGGTCAACCGACAGTCGCGGTCTGATGCACTGCCTCTGGGAGATCATCGACAACTCGGTGGACGAGGCGCTCGGTGGCTTCTGCGACCGGATCGAGGTGCTGCTGCACGAGGACGGCTCGGTCGAGGTCCACGACAACGGCCGTGGCATCCCGGTGGACGTCGAGCCGAAGACCGGGCTGTCCGGCGTCGAGGTCGTGATGACCAAGCTGCACGCGGGCGGCAAGTTCGGCGGTGGCTCGTACGCCGCCTCCGGCGGTCTGCACGGTGTCGGCGCCTCGGTGGTCAACGCGCTCTCCGCGCGCCTGGACGTCGAGGTGGACCGCAGCGGTCACACCCATGCGATCAGCTTCCGGCGCGGCACCCCCGGCATCTTCACCGAACTCAGCCCGGACGCACCGTTCGAGGCGGCGAGCGGCCTCACCAGGAAGGGCAAGGCTCCCAGGGGTCGCACCGGCACCAGGATCCGCTACTGGGCCGACCGGCAGATCTTCCTCAAGGACGCCAAGCTCTCGCTGGAGAGCCTGCACAACCGGGCCCGCCAGACCGCCTTCCTCGTCCCCGGCCTCACCATCGTCGTCCGTGACGAACGGCTGACGGAGAGCGAGAAGGTCGAGGAGGCCACCTTCCGCTTCGACGGCGGCATCGGCGAGTTCACCGAGTTCCTGGCCCCCGACAAGCCGGTCTGCGACGTGCTGCGTCTGCGCGGTGAGGGCAGCTTCAAGGAGACCGTCCCCGTCCTGGACGAGCTCGGGCACATGACCCCCACCGAGGTCACCCGCCACCTCGGGGTGGACATCGCGCTGCGCTGGGGCGCCGGTTACGACTACACGCTCCGTTCCTTCGTGAACATCATCGCCACCCCCAAGGGCGGAACCCACGTCACCGGGTTCGAGCGCTCGCTGGCCAAGACGGTCAACGAGGTGCTGCGCGCCGCCAAGTTGCTGCGCGTCGCCGAGGACGACATCACCAAGGACGACGCCACCGAGGGCCTCACCGCCGTGGTCACCGTCCGGCTCGCCGAGCCGCAGTTCGAGGGCCAGACCAAGGAGGTGCTCGGCACCTCCGCGGCCAACCGGATCGTCGCCGCCGTGCTGGCCAAGGAACTCAAGGCCTTCCTCGCTTCCACCAAGAAGGACGAGAAGGTCCAGGCCCGCGCCGTCCTGGAGAAGGTCGTCGCCGCCGCCCGCACCCGCGTTGCCGCCCGCCAGCACAAGGAGGCGCAGCGCCGGAAGACCGCGCTGGAGACCTCCTCGCTGCCGGCCAAGCTGGCCGACTGCCGCAGCGACGACGTGGACCGCAGTGAACTCTTCATCGTCGAGGGAGACTCGGCGCTCGGCACCGCCAAGCTGGCCCGCAACTCGGAGTTCCAGGCCCTGCTGCCGATCCGTGGCAAGATCCTGAACGTGCAGAAGGCATCCGTGAGCGACATGCTCAAGAACGCCGAATGCGCCTCGATCATCCAGGTGATAGGGGCGGGCTCCGGCCGCTCCTTCGAGATCGACCAGGCCCGCTACGGCAAGGTCATCTTCATGGCCGACGCCGATGTCGACGGATCGCACATCCGCTGCCTGCTGCTGACGCTCTTTCAGCGCTACATGCGGCCGATGGTCGAGCAGGGCCGGGTCTTCGCCGCCGTCCCGCCGCTGCACCGGACCGAGCTCACCAACCCCAAGCGCGGCCAGGAGAAGTACCACTACACCTACTCCGACGCCGAACTGCGCAGCACCCTGCTGGAGTTCCAGCGCAAGGGGATGCGCTGGAAGGAGCCGGTGCAGCGCTACAAGGGCCTCGGCGAGATGGACGCCGACCAGCTGGCCGAGACCACGATGGACCCGCGCCACCGTACGCTGCGCCGGATCAACCTCGGTGACCTGGAGCAGGCCGAGAAGGTCTTCGACCTGCTGATGGGCAACGAGGTCGCGCCCCGCCGGGAGTTCATCGTCGACTCTGCGGCCACCCTGGACCGCTCGCGTATCGACGTCTGACGGCCCGGGTCCCGAAGAGAGCGCCGAAGGGGCCCTCCACCTACGGGTGGAGGGCCCCTTCGGCGTTCGGATCAACCCTGGCTCCGAGGACTCGGCCGCTCGCGCTCCGTAGCGTCGGTGGTGTCAAGGAAACCCCTCCTCCCAGTCGGAGAGTCCGATGCCTGCCCTCGCCAACGCTCTTATCGCCCTCGCGGTGATCGCTCTGGTCGTCAGTCGCCAACTGCGGGCCCAGAGGCTCGACACCGAGCGCCGGTTCTGGCTGCTCCCGGCGATTCTGGCGGTCATCGCCCTGCGCGACCCCAAGCTCATCGACAGCACGCACCAGACCGAGTCCGTCGCTCTGCTCGTCGCCTCGGTGATCGTGGTGCTCGCCATGGGCTCGGTCTGGGGCTGGACCGTCCGGATCTGGCGGGACGGCGACGGCGCCCTCTGGGCCCAGGGCACCAAGGCCACCATCGCCGCCTGGGGCGCCATGATCGCCCTGCGGATCGGCCTCTACGGTCTCGGCTCGGCGCTCCATGTGCACCAGAGCACCAACGCCCTGCTGCTCACCCTCGGCGCGCTGCTGCTCGTCCGTGGCGTCGTGGTGAACTGGCGGGCCCGTAGCCTGGAACAGCCCCACGGTGTCAGCGTCTGAGCCGGTCGACCGGCCGGTTCGATCCGTCAGTGTGATTCGTGAGAGGACCGTACGTGCCGCAGGACTCCTGGACCGGCTGGCCGTCCCGTGAAGGGCTGCGCCGGGAGCACCAGAGCGTGCCGCGTACGGTGCTCGCGGTCGTCTCCCGGCTGATCATGCTCGCCTTCGTGGTCTGGGGGACGTACGCGCGCGGTCACTTCGCCGGGTGGGCCCTGGTGGCGGTGGGTGCGGGCATTCTGGCCGCTGCCGCCCTGACCACGGCCTTCTTCCGGGCCACGCTGGCCCACCGGCTCGGGCCCTCGCTGGGTGCGGCCGCGGGGCTGCTGGTCATTGCGCAACTGGCCGACCAGGGCCATGCCCACCTGTTGGCCGACGTGCTCTGGTGCGGCCTGGCGGTGGTGGCGCTGGTGCGCCTGCCGTTCGGCTTCGCCCTGCTGACCGCCGCGCTGGCCTTCGGCTCGTACACCGTGGTGAGCTGGGACAGCTGGCTGGGTATCGCCTCGACCGTGGGCGGCCTCGGCCTACTCGGATATCTGTTGCGGCTGGACGCCGAGGCCCGGGCCACCGCGCAGCGGCTGCTGGCCCAGGAACGGGCCGCCCATGCGGCCCAGGCCGAGTCGGCGGCGCTGGCCGAGCGGGCCAGGATCGCCCGGGAGATCCATGATGTGCTCGCTCACAGCCTCTCCGCGCAGCTGGTCCATCTGGAGGCGGCCCGGCTGATGCTGGACGGCGGGGCCGAGCGCGAGCAGGTGAGGGAACGGGTGGTGGCGGCCCGGCGGATGGCGCAGGACGGGCTGGCCGAGACCCGGCAGGCGCTCTCCGCGCTGCGCGGCGAGTTCACGCCGGTGGGGGAGTACCTGGTCGAGCTGACCGGGCAGGAGGGCGCGACGCTCACCGTGCAGGGCACGGTCAGGCCGCTGCCGGCCGAGGCCGCGCTGGCGGTGCGCCGCACCACGCAGGAGGCGCTCACCAACGTTCGCAAGCACGCGTTCGGCAGCCGCGCCACCGTCCGGCTCGCCTACCTGGAGGGCAGCGTGGAGCTGGAGGTGCGCAACACCCGTCCGCCGCGTGCGGCCCCGCAGGAACTGGCCGTCAGCGGAAGTGGGTACGGTCTGCTGGGGATGCGCGAACGCGCGGAGCTGCTCGGCGGTGAGCTGCTGGCGGGCCCGGAGGACGGAGGGTGGCGCGTGCTGCTGCGGGTGCCGGCATGAGCGGGCGAATCGATATCAGGTGCGCGTTGAGCGAAGCGAATACCGAGCGGAGCGAGGCGGACGCATGAGCGAGCGGCTGACGAGAGTGGTGGTCGCCGATGACCAGACGGTGGTGCGCGAGGGGATCGTGATGCTGCTGGGCTTGCTGCCCGGAATCGAGGTGGTCGGGGCGGCGGCCGACGGTGAGGAGGCCGTCCGGCTGGTCGGCGAGCGGAGTCCGGACGTGGTCCTGATGGATCTTCGGATGCCCCGCTGCGACGGGGTCGAGGCCACCCGCCGGATCCGGGCGGAGTACCCGCACACCGAGGTGGTGGTGCTCACCACCTATGCCGACGACGCCTCGCTCTTCCCCGCCCTGCAGGCCGGTGCGCGCGGCTACCTCACCAAGGACGCGGGCGGCGAGGAGATCGCCCGGGCCATCGCGGATGTCCGCTCCGGTGCGGCCGGACTCTCGCCCCAGGTGCAACGGCGGTTGCTGGAGAGGCTTTCGGGGCCCTTGGCACCGGAGGCCGCGGCTCCCGCGCCGTCGTCGGGCAGACCTGCGCCGGCGCCGCGGGCCGAGCTGCCCGACGGGCTCACCGCGCGGGAGGCCGAGGTGCTGGCGCTGATCGCCGACGGGCTGTCCAACGCCGAGATCGCGCAGGAACTCTTCGTCAGCCAGGCGACGGTCAAGACGCACATCAACAACCTCTTCGCCAAGACCGCCGTGCGTGACCGGGCCCAGGCGGTGGCGTACGCGTTCTCCCATGGGATTAGACGCGATTCGTAAGCTGACGTTTCGCTCACCTTTTCGGGTGAACGTATCTGCATCTGGCCGTAAAAGGGTGTAGTGGGCAGCATCATGGTGCGGTGTCAGCGAGTGATCGGATGATCGCTGTCCGTAGCTCGCATCAGCCCACATCGACGCCTCAGCCGCAACCCGTGGCGTCGCCGGTTCAGGAGCAGCAGTGGCACAGCAGGAGAGGTTCGACTGGTGGGCAGCGCAGCCCGCCGGGCGCAAGGCGGTCCGCCGGTCACCGGTAAGACGTCTGACGCTCAGGCGTCCGGCGGCGGTGGCATCGGTGGAGTCCGCGGTGGAGTCGTCGCCGAGCGAATCGGCGCCGGTCGCGTCCGTATCGACCATGTCCGCGGCGGACACCGCCGAGGTGTACCGATCCGTGCAGGGCAGCGCGGCCTTCCAGGACATCCGGCGCGGCTACCGGGGCTTCGTCTTCCCGGCCACCGCCGCCTTCCTCGCCTGGTACCTGCTCTACCTCACCGCGCAGGCCGCCGCCCCCGGCCTGATGCGGGCTCAGGTCGTGGGGCCGCTCAACGTCGCCTGGCTGCTGGGTCTGCTGCAGTTCGCCTCGACCTTCGTGCTCACCTGGCTGTACGCGAGGAACGCCCGCGGCAAGCGTGACCGCGCCGCCCTGTCGCTCCGCTGGGACACCCAGGACCAGCTGCGATGACGCCGACCCCGAGCCCCCGTGACGCGACCGCGCAGCCCGTCGCCCCCCATCTCGCCCCGCACTCGGCTCCGCTCACCACCGCCCCCGCGCACCCGGGGCCCGCACACGCCGCTGGCGGGGTGCTGACGTCCGGTCAGCACCACGACCTGGCCATCGTCCTGTTCGCGGTCGTCGTCCTGGTCACCCTCGGCATCACGCTCTGGGCCGGCCGACGCGGCCAGGCCGCCGAGGACTTCTACGCGGGCGGGCGCGACTTCAGTCCGTTGCAGAACGGTTTCGCTCTCTCCGGGGACTACCTCTCCGCCGCCTCCTTCCTCGGCGTCACCGGGCTGATCGCGCTCTACGGCTACGACGGTGTGCTCTACAGCATCGGCTTCCTGGTCGCGTGGCTGGTGGTGCTGATGCTGGTCGCCGAACTCGTCCGCAATGCCGGCCGGTACACCCTTGCCGATGTGCTGGCCCTGCGGATGCGTCAGCGTCCGGTCCGGGCCGCCGCAGGTACGGCCGGTGTGGTGGTCACTCTGCTCTACCTGATCGCGCAGATGGTCGGCGCGGGCGGCCTGGTCGCCCTGCTGATCGGCACCGACAGCGGGCTCACCAAGACGCTCACCATCATCGGGGTCGGCGCACTGATGATCGTCTATGTGACGGTCGGCGGGATGAGGGCCACCACCTGGATCCAGATCGTCAAGGCCGTGCTGCTGCTGGCCGGTGCGCTGCTGCTCACCGTGCTGGTGCTGGCCCGCTTCCACGGTGATCTCTTCGCGCTGATGCGGGCCGCCTCCCGGGGCAGTGGTGTCGGCCGGGCGTACCTGGAGCCGGGGCTCAAGTACGGTGCCACGGCGACCAGTCGGCTGGACTTCTTCAGCCTCGGGCTCGCCCTGGTGCTCGGTACGGCGGGTCTGCCGCACATCCTGTCCCGCTTCTACACGGTGCCGACGGCCCGGGCCGCCCGCCGCTCCACCATGTGGGCGATCGGTCTGATCGGCGGCTTCTACCTGATGGCGATCGTGCTCGGCCTCGGCGCCACCGC
Source organism: Kitasatospora sp. GP82 (assembly GCF_029892105.1). GTDB lineage: Bacteria > Actinomycetota > Actinomycetes > Streptomycetales > Streptomycetaceae > Kitasatospora. The sequence continues at coordinate 106,893 of NZ_JARZAJ010000022.1, forward strand.
CGTGATCGGAGCGAAGACCGTGCGGGCCGCCAATCCGGCCGGGAACACCGCCGTTCCGCTGCTCGCCCTGGACTTGGGCGGCGGGCCGGGAAGCACCGCGGGAGTGGTGCTGTTCGCGCTGATCTCGGCGGTCGCCTTTGCCACCATCCTGGCCGTGGTTGCCGGGCTCACCCTGGCCTCCTCCGCCGCCTTCGCCCATGACCTCTACGCGAGGGCCTGGCGGCGTCCGGGCGGGCGGGAGGTGACGGAGCGCCAGGAGGTGGTGGCGGCCCGGCTTGCCGCCGTGGTGATCGGGGCGGCGGCCATCGTGCTGAGCCTGTTCGCCCAGCAGCTGAACGTGGCCTTCCTGGTCGGTCTCGCCTTCGCGGCGGCCGCCTCCGCCAATCTGCCGACCTTGCTCTACAGCCTGTTCTGGAGCCGCTTCACCACCCGCGGTGTGGTCTGGTCGGTGTACGGCGGGCTGGTCCCTGCGGTGCTGCTGGTGGTCTTCTCCCCGGTGGTGTCCGGTTCGCCCGCAGCGCTCTTCCCCGGGGTGGACTTCCACTGGTTCCCACTGGAGAACCCGGGGCTGGTCTCCATCCCGATGGGCTTCCTGGCGGGCTGGGTCGGCACCCTGACCTCCCCGGAGGTTGCCGATGCCGACCGGTACGCCGAGTTGGAGGTCCGCTCGCTGACCGGCACCGGCGCGGCCTAGCATCCAGAGGGCAGTGAACCTCCCAGGGGCACGGGGCCCTGCTTGATCGACGCGAGCGCGAGCAACCCTGCACTTCCGTAAGCAGGATGGGCGCGCACGCAGCTGATCAGGCAGTACCCCGTGCCCCTGAGGCGGTGCACGGTTGCCGTCGGCGGAATGCCGAGCCGCGTCAGTGCGTGGTCAGTTCGTACAGATGGTGGTCAGCTCTTCGGCGTCCATGGCCGGGCCGCCGGTCGCACAGACCAGCGTGCGGTAGTCGGTCACCACCTGCGGGGTGGACAGCTGGATCGAGCCGTTGCGGATCATGGTGGAGGAGGCCACGGTCTGCCAGGGACTTCCCCAGGCTCGCTGGATCTTCACCTCCACCCGCAGCATGGTCAGTTGGTCCCCGGCGGCGTCGATCCTGGCTGTGCCGACCATGCCGTTGCCAGTGCTGTTCGCCTGCTGCCAGGCGCACGGCTGGTTGAGTGCGACCGCGCAGAACGGCTTGACGACCTTGGGGGTGGAGTCCGTGGAGTCCGTCGGGGCTGCCAGGGCGGGGCCCGCCGCAGCTGCCAGGACTGCCGCAGTGGCTACCACCAGACCTGCGATACGCGAGATCATGGCACTGTTCTCCTTTGAATCAGAGCCGGATGTGCTTGCTCTGCCGACTATTTCATCCATGTAACGCAGCAGTCACTATGGGTTACGTCACGTTTGGTGACTGCTCGGAGTGAGAAGAGTTACCAGTTTCGAGGATTTATGTCATGCTCGCGTCGGTGGCAGATAGCGGTGCTCGGGCCGACCGGTGTCGCCGTAGCGCAGGCTCAGACGCAGGCGGCTGTCGCGCTCCAGCTGCTTGAGATAGCGCTGGGCGGTGGAGCGGCTGAGGCCGGATCGGTCGGCGACCTCCTGGGCGGAGAGCGGACGTCCGGCCTGTCTCAGCACGGCGAGCACCAGGTCGGTGGTCGGCGCCGAGTGACCCTTGGGCAGGGTGGCGGTGGGGGGAGCGGCGCTGCGCATGGTGGCGAACATCCGGTCCACCTCGTCCTGGCAGGTCTCGCGCGCGGCCGGGCCGGCCAGGGCGTGCCGCAGCTCGGCGTAGGCGACCAGCTTTTCGCGCAGCCCGCCGAAGGTGAACGGCTTGACCAGGTACTGGAGCGCGCCGTGCTGCATCGCGGCGTGCACGGTGGAGACGTCCCTGGCGGCGGTCACCATCATCACGTCGCAGCCGATCCCGCCGGCGCGCATCCGGCGGACCAGGGCCAGGCCGTCCTCGCCCGGCAGATGGTGGTCCAGCAGCACCAGGTCGACCGGGCGGCGCTCCAGCGCGGCCAGCGCCTCGGCGGCGCTGTGCGCCCGGCCGGTCACCCGGAATCCGGGAAACTTCGCCACATAGGCGGCGTGGACCTCGGCGACCCGGAAGTCGTCGTCCACCACGAGTACGTCGATCACGGTGCCTCCACGAGCGGAGCGGCTGGTACGGGGGTCGTGAGCGGGCACGCCGCGGCTGGGGCGGTCAGGTGCAGGGCCTCCGGCAGCCGCACGGTGAACCGGGCGCCACCGAGCGGTCCCCGGTCGGCCACGACCAGTCCGCCGCCACGCTCGACCAGGCGGCGGACCATGGCGAGCCCGAGGCCGCGCGGACGGTGTGCGGGTGCGTCCTTGCTGGTCCAGCCCTTCGAAGATCTGCTCGCGCAGCTCGGCGGGGATACCGGGCCCGCTGTCGGCAACCTCGATCAGCAGGGCGGTGCCGCTCGCCCGCAGGGTGATCTCGACCGTGCCGCCGGTGAGCGCGTCCAGGGCGTTGTCGACCAGGTTGCCCAGCACCGTGACCAGGGCGCGCGGGTCGACGGCGGCGTCCGGCAGATGGCTGCCCGGGGAGACGGCCAGGCGGACGCCGCGCTCGGCGGCGACCGCCGCTTTGCCCGCGAGCAGTGCGGCGACGTGCGGGTCCTGCACCTGTTCGGCGATCCGGGCCGCGACGGCGGCGTGCGATTGGGACTGCTCGGAGATGAACCGGGCCGCCTGCTCGTGGCGGCCCAGTTCCAGCAGGCCGAGCAGGGTGTGCAGGCGGTTGGCGTGCTCGTGGTCCTGGGCGCGCAGTGCCTCGGTGAGGCTGCGGGTGGTGTCCAGCTCGCGGACCAGGAACTCCAGTTCGGTGCGGTCCCGCAGGGTGACCACGGCGCCGCCGTCGGCGGTGGCCATCCGGTTGACCACCAGGACGCGGTCGTCCCGGACGGCCGGGAGGTCGGCGCCTTCGGTCCGTCCGGTGAGTACGTCGGCGAGGCGCCCCGGCCGCAGTACCTCGTCGATCGGCCGGCCTGTGCAGTCCTCGGGCAGCGCCAGCAGCCGGATGGCCTCGTCGTTGGCGAGGCGGATCCGGCCATGCAGGTCCAGGGCGACCATGCCCTCGCGGATGCCGTGCAGCATCGCCTCGCGCTCGACCAGCAGCGCCGAGATGTCGGCGACGGCGATGTTGTGCGTGCGCCGCTTGAGGCGCCGCGCCAGGACCAGGGTGGCCAGTGTGCCCGCCGCCATGCCGCCTGAGACCACCGCCGACGCCCCTGTCAGCACCCGCACCGCGGTGCGCGAACGCGCCGCCCGTAACCGGAAGTTGACCGTGTACGCGGTGCGTGCCGGGGTACTGGCCGCCTTCCTCGGACTGTGGGAGCTGGGTGCCCGTACCGAGGTCGTCGACCCGTTCAACTTCTCCCAGCCGTCCAGGATCTGGGACCAGATCTGGCAGTGGGTCACCCACGGCACCGCGCAGGGTTCGCTCGGCGAGCAGATCGGCTACACCCTGTACGAGGCGCTCGGCGGCTGGGTCATCGGTGTCACCGGTGGTGTGCTGCTCGGGATCGCACTCGGCCGGATCCGCTTCCTGGCCGAGGTGTTCGGCCCGTACATCAAGGTGCTGAACGCGATCCCGAGGATCGTGCTCGCCCCGATCTTCCTGATCTGGTTCGGCCTCGGTCCGGCCTCCAAGGTCGCCTCGGCGGTGGTGCTGGTCCCGGTCTTCTTCAACGCCTTCCAGGGCGCCAGGGGGGTCGACCGCAATCTGGTCGCCAACGCCCGCATCCTGGGCGCCGACAACCGAAAGGTCACCCTCCAGGTGGTCATTCCCGCGGCCACCACCTGGATCTTCACCAGCCTGCACTTCGGCTTCGCCCTGATCGGTGCCATCGTCGGCGAGTACATCGGCGCCACCAAGGGGCTCGGCCTGTTGGTCGCGGCCGCACAGGGCACCTTCAACGCGGCTGGTGTGTATGCCGCGATGACCATCTTCGCCGTGGTCGCCCTGCTCACCGAGGGCCTGCTCACCTTCGCCGAGAAGCGACTGTTCCGTTGGAAGCCCGCCGACTCCGGCGACGGCCGCTGAATCCCGTCGCGCTCAACCCCCTTGCGCTCAACCCCCTTGCGCTCAACCCCCTTGCGCTGAACCCCTCCTTCGCGCTGAACCGCTCTGCCGAGAAAGGCCATTCGATGCGCAGAACCGCCGCCGCAGCCGCCGTTGCTGCCGCGCTGCTCCTGCCCCTGACCGCCTGTGCCAATGACGCGGCCACCGGTACGCACACCGGCGCCGCACCCGCCGCCGGGGCCGTCGACGGCCCCAAGGTGAAGATCATGGTCGGCGGCCTGGACAAGGTCGTCTATCTGCCCGCGATGCTCACCCAGCGGCTCGGCTTCTTCGCCGAGGCCGGGGTCAACGTCGAGCTGATGGGCGAGCCCGCCGGGGTCAACGCCATCACCGCGCTGCTCGCCGGAGACGTCCAGGGCGCCGTCGGCTTCTACGACCACACCATCGACCTACAGGCCAAGGGCAAGATCGTCGAATCCGTCGTGCAGTTCTCGCAGGCTCCGGGCGAGGTCGAGGTGGTCTCCGCCAAGCAGGCCGGCACGATCAGGAGCGGCGCCGACTTCAAGGGCCGGAAGCTGGGCGTTACCGGCCTCGGCTCCTCCACCGACTTCCTCACCAAGTACCTCGCGGTCAAGAACGGTGTCGCGGTGAGCGAGTTCAGCCCGATCGCGGTCGGCGCGGGCCAGACCTTCATCGCCGCCATGCAGCAGGGCAGCATCGACGCCGGGATGACCACCGACCCGACGGTGGCCAACATCCTGGACAAGAAGATCGGCACGGTGCTCTACGACCTGCGCACCCCCGAGGGTTCGCGCGCCGCCCTCGGCGGGCCCTACCCCTCCTCGTCGCTCTATATGAACACCGACTGGGTGAACAAGAACAAGGACACCATCCAGAAGCTGGCCAACGCTTTCGTCAGGACCCTCAAGTGGATGTCCATCCACACCCCGGCCGAGATCGCCGCCAAGATGCCGGCCGACTACGCGCAGGGCGGCGCCGAACAGTACGCCGAGGCGATCAAGGCCACCCTGCCGATGTTCACCACCAACGGCGTGATGCCGCCCGACGGCCTCAGGACCGTCCTCGCGGTGCTCGGCGCCTTCCATCCGGACGTCAGGGGCAAGGAAGCGTCCATAGATCTCGGCAGGACCTACACCAGCGAGTTCGTCTCCAAGGCGGGCTGAGCCGACGGGACCGTGACGGCAGCTCCAGGACGTGACGGCAGCTCCAGGAATCGAGATGCCGTCACAGTTCCCGTATCGAGAGCACATCCATCCGGGACGGTGTGCCGGGGGCCTTGCCGCAGCTCTCCGGTCGCGCCGGTTCGCTCGCCCGCTCCGCGACCTCGACCAGCCAGCGGCGACCGTCCGAGTGCCGGACCTCGACCGGGCCGGTGGTGTGGCCGACCGTCAGACCGTCCGCCGAGGTCTCGCCGGTCAGCAGTCGCACCGCCTGTTCCGCCGCCTGGCCCGGGCGACCCCAGTAGGAGCGGCCCCGTGACCACTCGGGCACCATGTGCCCGGCCGCGGTGGCGGCCAGTACCTCCTTGGCCGCCGTCCCGGTCAGCCGCCCGTAGGCGTAGCCGTACGGCAGTACCAGCATTGTCGGGGAGAAGCGGTGTCCGCCGAGGTGGGTGACCTCCCAGACCTCGCCGCCGGCTGCCGCCAGCTCGGCCGCGAGCGGCCGGCCCAGCAGGGCGCAGCAGCGGTCGCGGCGGCCGTTGGTGCACACCAGCGCGATCGGGCCGTCCGGGTGGTCCGTACCGAAGCCGCCGTGTTCGCCGCCGCCCAGCGCTGCGAAGTCCAGCCCCAGCAGCTCCGCCGCGTCCGCCACCGCGGCCCGGCGCACCCAGGAGCGGCCCGGCGCCGTGTGCGCCACGATCACCTCGTGCCCCGCCGCGGGCAGGCGGTCCGCGTGCCGCCCGGGACGACGGATCAGCGCGATCCGAACCCCCGTACCGGCGCAGGCCGCATCCAGGGTCCGGCCCAGCTCGGCATCCAGGTGGCTCTCGGTGAGCGCCTTGGCACCCCACGGCCCGGCCTGCTCGATCAGCAGCCAGGTCGTGGCCGTCGCCGCCGTGGCGGCCAGCGGCTCGGTCAGTTCGCGCGACAGTGTCGTACAGGTGCTCACGCCGGCAACCCTACCTGCGGGTGATCACGCGGTGGTCGCAAATCCTTGCGAGGCGACGAGCCGCCCGGCCGAGAGCACGATCGGGACCCGGGCTGCCGTCCGCTGCCGTGCAGCAGACGGCAACCGGGCAGCGCCCAAGGGGCGCGAGGAACTGTGCGACCAGCCGCGTACGGCCTTAGACCGACCGGCAACAGGGCCCGTGGCGTCACGTGCCGATAGCTCTCGCCTGGACGCACATCCCTCGTCGCGCGCAGCGCCGCTGCGCTCTCCTCACGATGCACGCCCAGACTCGGCTCTCGACCCTCCCCCAGCCTTCGGCCGGGGGACCCCCTTCTTGATCCACGCTCCCTGTTGCCGGTCGGTCCCAGTCAGAGCCCCGCGCCCACGGAGCGGTCGGCTACCTCGCCGGACCGGCCACCGAGACGATCGGCTTCGACACCGGTGTACCCGAGCCGTCCCGGCGCGGATCGCGCTCCGGCAGCTCCACCGGCACCCCGCCCACCGCCGCGGCCCGCGCCGGAGCCGCACCGGCCCAGGCGAACGCCAACGCGTCCTCACCGCGCAGGAAGCGCTGACAGCGCACACCGCCCGTCGCCCGGCCCTTGCGCGGGTACTGCTCGAACGGCGTCACCTTCCACGAGCTCTGCGCCTCGCCCGTCAGTGTCCCCGAGGTACCCGCGACGGAGACCACCACCGCGTCCGAGGCCGGATCCACTGCCGTGAACGACAGCACCCTGGCCCCGTCCGACAGCTTGATCCCCGCCATACCGCCCGCCGGACGGCCCTGCGGACGCACCTGGCCCGCCTGGAAGCGCAGCAACTGCGCATCCGAGGTGATGAAGACGAGATCCTCCTCACCCGTGCGCAGCTCCACCGCGCCGACCAGCTCGTCACCCTCCTTGAGGGCGATCACCTCGAACTCGTCCTTGTTGGCGGGCCACTCGGGCACCACCCGCTTCACCACACCCTGCACCGTGCCCAGGGCCAGGCCCGGCGAGGACTCGTCCAGCGTCGTCAGCGCCAGCACCCGCTCGCCGTCCTCCAGACGCAGGAACTCACTCGGCGAGGCCCCACCGGCCAGCGACAGCGAAGGCGCGGGCGGCAGCGCCGGCAGGTCGATCACCGGCAGCCGCAGCACCCGGCCGATCGACGTCACCACGCCCACATCGGCCCGTGCCGTCGCCGGCACCGCCGAGACCACCACATCGTGCTTCGACCGCTTGCCGACGGGCTCCGCGGACTCCAGTGGCTCCCCGTCCGCCGTCCGCGCCAGCAGGCCCGTCGACGACAGCAGCACCCGGCACGGATCGTCCGCCACCTCCAGCGGCACCGACAGCGCCGCACTCGGCACCGCGCCGGCCTCAAGCAGTACCGTCCGCCGCTCCGTCCCGAACTGCTTGGACACCGCGCCCAGTTCGCCCGACACCACGCTGCGCAGCTTGCTGTCCGACTCCAGGATCTCCGTCAGCTCGGAGATCTCCGCGTTCAGCTTCTGCTGCTCGTCCTCCAGCTCCACCCGGTCGAAGCGGGTGAGCCGCCGCAGCGGGGTGTCCAGGATGTACGCCGTCTGCGTCTCCGACAGCGAGAAGCGCTCGATCAGCCGCTCCTTCGCCTGCCCCGCATTGTCGCTGGAGCGGATGATCGCAATGACCTCGTCGATGTCGACCAGCGCGACCAGCAGACCCTCGACCAGGTGCAGCCGCTCCTGCCGCTTGCGCCGCCGGAACTCGCAGCGCCGCCGAACCACCTCGAAGCGGTGGTCGACATAGACCTCCAGCAGCTCCTTCAGGCCCAGCGTCAGCGGCTGACCGTCCACCAGTGCCACATTGTTGATACCGAAGGTCTCCTCCATCGGCGTCAACTTGTAGAGCTGCTCCAGCAGTGCCTCGGGAACGAAGCCGTTCTTGACCTCGATCACCAGGCGCAGACCGTGCTCGCGGTCCGTCAGGTCCTTGACGTCCGCGATGCCCTGGAGCTTCTTCGCGCCCACCAAGTCCTTGATCTTGGCGATCACCTTCTCCGGACCCACCGTGTACGGCAGTTCGGTGACCACAATGCCCTTGCGGCGCGCGGTGACACTCTCCACCGTCGCCGTCGCCCGGATCCTGAAGGTGCCACGGCCCGACTCGTACGCATCGCGGATACCCGAAAGACCCACGATCCGCCCGCCCGTTGGCAGATCGGGACCCGGGACGAAACGCATCAGCGTCTCCAAGTCCGCGTTCGGGTGCTTGATCAGATGCCGGGCCGCGGCCACCACCTCGGAGAGGTTGTGCGGCGGCATGTTCGTCGCCATGCCCACCGCGATCCCCGAAGCGCCGTTCACCAGCAGATTCGGGTACGCCGCGGGGAGCACCGACGGCTCCTGCTCGCTGCCGTCGTAGTTCGGCCCGAAGTCGACGGTGTCCTCGTGGATCGACTCCACCATCGCCATCGACGCCGCCGTCAGGCGCGACTCGGTGTACCGCATCGCGGCCGGCGGGTCGTCGTTACCCAGCGAACCGAAGTTCCCGTGACCGTCGATCAGCGGCAGCCGCATCGAGAACGGCTGCGCCATCCGCACCACCGAGTCGTAGATCGACGCGTCACCGTGCGGATGCAGCCGGCCCATCACCTCGCCCACCACGCGCGCGCACTTCACATGCGCGCGCTCCGGACGCAGGCCCATCTCATTGGCCTGGTACAGGATTCTGCGGTGCACCGGCTTCAAGCCGTCCCGCGCATCGGGCAGGGCGCGCGAGTAGATCACCGAGTAGGCGTACTCCAGATAGGAACCCTGCATCTCGTCGACCACATCGACATCGAGGATCCGCTCCTCGAAATCTCCAGGCGGCGGGGTGGGCGAACTACGGCGGGCCATCGCGGCGGGGCTCCCTTGTGTCTGTCGGCTGCTCTGTCGGCTGCGTCGATCCTGTGATAACTGACTCGAACCGTACGGGGGCACGGCGCCCCCCATTGTGGACCCTCCCGCCGACAGCAACGGTCAAGGGCTGCCTCCCGACCCCGCTCGACCCCCTGTCAAGGCCCGCCCGACGGCGCTCCAACCGTGTCCCGGCCCCGCCCCGGCCCGGCCTCGCTTCCGCCCCTGGCGAACGTCCCAAGAAAGCGGACACGTCCCGGCGCCTCGCGCGTTGGACCACAATGGGACACGGTTACGTACCCCCGACCAGCAGTCGAAGACGGGAAGGACCCCAAACGCATGGCCAACCCGGCCCCCGCCGCCACCCAAGGCCTCGCCATCACCGAACACCGCCTGGCCAACGGCCTGCGCGTGGTGCTCTCCGAGGACCACCTCACCCCCGTCACCGCCGTCTGCCTCTGGTACGACGTGGGTTCCAGGCACGAGGTCAAGGGCCGTACCGGCCTTGCCCACCTCTTCGAACACCTGATGTTCCAGGGCTCCGCCAACGTCTCCAACAACGGGCACTTCGAACTGGTCCAGGGCGCCGGCGGCTCCCTCAACGGCACCACCAGCTTCGAGCGCACCAACTACTTCGAGACCATGCCCGCCCACCAGTTGGAGCTCGCCCTCTGGCTCGAAGCCGACCGGATGGGCTCGCTGCTCGCCGCGCTCGACGACGCCTCCATGGAGAACCAGCGCGACGTCGTCAAGAACGAGCGCCGCCAGCGCTACGACAACGTCCCGTACGGCACCGCCTTCGAGAAGCTCACCGCGCTCTCCTACCCGGACGGCCACCCGTACCACCACACCCCCATCGGGTCCATGGCCGACCTCGACGCCGCCACCCTCGAAGACGCGCGTGCCTTCTTCCGCACCTACTACGCGCCCAACAACGCGGTGCTCTCCATCGTCGGCGACCTGGACCCCGAGCAGACCATCGCCTGGGTCGAGAAGTACTTCGGCAGCATCCCCGCCCACGACGGCAAGCAGCCCCCGCGCGAGGGCACCCTCCCCGACACCATCGGCCGCGAGATCCGCGAACTCCTCGAGGAGGACGTCCCCTCCCGCGCCCTGATGGCCGCCTACCGCCTCCCGCACGACGGCACCCGCGAAGCCGACGCCGCCGACCTGGCACTGACCATCCTCGGCTCCGGCGAGTCCAGCCGCCTCTACAACCGCCTCGTCCGCCGCGACCGCACCGCCGTCGCCGCCGGATTCGGCCTGCTCCGCCTCGCCGGTGCGCCCTCCCTCGGCTGGCTCGACGTCAAGACCTCCGGCGAGGCCACCATCGAGCAGATCGAGACCGCCGTCGACGAGGAACTCGCCCGCTTCGCCGCCGAAGGCCCCACGCCCGAGGAACTGGAGCGCGCCCAGGCCCAGATCGAGCGCGAATGGCTCGACCGCCTCACCACCGTCGCCGGCCGCGCCGACGAACTCTGCCGCTACGCCGTCCTGTTCGGCGACCCCAAGCTGCTCAACAACGCGCTCCCCAAGGTCCTCGACGTCACCGCCGAAGAGGTCAAGGCCATCGCCGCCGCCCGACTGCGGCCCGACAACCGCGCAGTCCTGGTGTACGAGCCGACCACCACCGACGACGACCAGACCGAGGAGGAGACGGCATGACCGACTACACCCCGACCATGACGTTCCACCCCCAGCCCACCCCCGGCACCCCCACCCCGTGGGCCTTCCCGGCACCCGAGCGCGCCGCCCTCGACAACGGCCTCACCGTGCTCCACTGCCACCGCCCGGGCCAGAAGCTGGTCGCCGTCGAGGTCCTCCTCGACGCCCCGCTCGCCGTCGAACCCGAGAACCTCGACGGCATCGCCAACATCCTCGCCCGCGCCCTCAGCGTCGGCACCGACACCCTCACCGCCGAGCAGTTCGCCGCCGAACTGGAGCGCGCCGGCGCCACCCTGGAGGCCCACGCCGACCACCCCGGCATCCGGGCCTCCCTGGAGGTGCCCGCCTCCCGCCTGGAACGCGGCCTCAGCCTGCTCGCCGACGCCCTGCGCGCCCCCGCCCTCCCCGAGGACGAGATCGAACGCCTGGTCGCCAACCGCCTCGACGAGATCGTCCACGAGCAGGCCAACCCGGCCCGCCGCGCCGCCAAGGCCCTCTACGCGACCCTCTTCGAAGAGGCCGACCGGCTCTCCCGCCCGCGCAGCGGCAGCGCCGAAACCGTCAAGAACATCACCCGCGCCGCCGTCCAGAGCTTCTACCAGGCCCACATCCGGCCCGCCACCAGCACCGTCGTGGTCGTCGGCGACCTCACCGGGATCGACCTCCTCCCGCTGCTCGAAAGCACCCTCGGCCAGTGGACCGGCACGGCTCAGGAGCTCAGCACCCACGCCCCGGTCACCGCCGACGACACCGGCCGCGTCGTCATCGTCGACCGGCCGGGATCCGTGCAGACCCAGCTCCTCGTCGGCCGTATCGGTCCCGACCGCCACGACCCGAGCTGGGCCGCCCAGATCCTCGGCACCTACTGCCTCGGCGGCACCCTCACCTCCCGCCTCGACCGCGTCCTGCGCGAGGAGAAGGGCTACACCTACGGCGTCCGCGCCTTCGCCCAGCCGCTGCGCTCCACCGCAGGCGGCACCGGCCGCGCCCTGCTCGCCGTCAGCGGCTCCGTGGACACCGCCTCCACCGCCGCCGCCCTGGCCGACACCTGGACCATCCTGCGCACCCTCGCCGCCGAGGGCCTCACCGACGCCGAACGCGACGAAGCCGTCCAGTTCCTCGTCGGCGTCGCCCCCCTCAAGTACGAGACGGCCGGCTCCGTCGCCGTCACGCTCGCCGACCAGGTCGAACAGCACCTGCCCGACGACTACCAGGCCGACGTCTACCGGCAGCTCGCCGTCCTCGAGACCGCCGCCGCCACCGAGGCCGTTGTCGCGGCCTTCCCGACCGACCGCCTGGTCACCGTCCTGGTCGGCGACGCCGACGTCATCGCCGACCAGGTAAAGGAACTCGGCATCGGCGAGGTCACCGTCATCACCTCCTGAGCCTCCTGAGCCTCCTGAGCCTCCTGAACCTCCTGACCTGCCGGTCCCCGAAGGGCCCGACGGAGCATCAGCTCCGCCGGGCCCTTCGGTGTTTATTTCCTTGCCATGCATCCGGCCGACATGGCTAGATATCCACCGCAGCCGGACAGACACGGAACCAGGAGAGGAGGCGGTCACCATGCGGGTCGAGCCCACCACTGTGCGCAGGCGCTCCCCACGATCGCCCTATCTCCGCTGCTGGGTCTGAGCTCTTCCGTACAGCTTCCCGAGCCGCGCCGGACGCTTCGCGCGGCAGCACACCACACCTAGGCTTGAATCAACCGACCTTTTGGAGGTCGTTCAACCATGTCGTACACCGAAGTACCCGGCATCCGTGTCCCGATCCGGATGTGGACCGACCCGGCCACCGTCGAGGGCCAGGCCATGCAGCAGCTGCGCAACATCAGCTCCCTGCCCTGGCTGCACGGCCTCGCCGTGATGCCCGACGTCCACCTGGGCAAGGGCGCCACCGTCGGCTCCGTGATCGCCATGAAGGGCGCCGTCTGCCCGGCGGCGGTCGGCGTGGACATCGGCTGCGGAATGAGCGCCGTCAAGACCTCCCTCACCGCCAAGGACCTCCCGGACGACCTGTCCCGGCTGCGCTCCAAGATCGAGCAGGTGATCCCGGTCGGGCGGGGTCTGCACAGTGATCCGGTCGACCCGCGCAAGCTGCACGGCTTCGCGACCGCCGGGTGGGACGACTTCTGGGGCCGCTTCGACGGCATCGCACCCGAGGTGCGGTGGAAGCGCGAGCGGGCTGCGCAGCAGATAGGAACGCTCGGATCCGGAAATCACTTCATAGAAGTGTGTATTGATATGACCGGAATTGTGTGGCTGATGCTGCACTCCGGTTCTCGCAACATCGGCAAGGAACTGGCGGAGCATCACATGGGCGTCGCCCGCTCGCTGCCGCACAACCAGGGCCTGGTCGACCGCGACCTCGCGGTGTTCATCGCGGACACCCCCCAGATGGCGGCCTACCGGCAGGACCTCTTCTGGGCGCAGGAGTACGCCAAGAACAACCGGGCGGTCATGATGGCGCTCTTCCAGGACATCGTCCGCCGCGAGTTCCCCAAGGCGAGGGTCACCTTCGAGGAGGTGATCAGCTGCCACCACAACTACGTTTCTGAGGAGCAGTACGACGGTGTCGACCTGCTGGTGACCCGTAAGGGTGCGATCAAGGCGGGTACGGGCGACTTCGGGATCATCCCGGGCTCGATGGGCACCGGTTCGTACATCGTCCGCGGTCTCGGCAACGAGGCGGCCTTCAACTCGGCCTCGCACGGCGCGGGTCGCAAGATGAGCCGCACCGCCGCCAAGAAGCGCTTCACTGCCGCTGATCTGGCCGAGCAGACCCGGGGCGTGGAGTGCCGCAAGGACAGCGGGGTGGTCGACGAGATTCCCGGTGCCTACAAGCCGATCGAGCGGGTAATGGCCCAGCAGAAGGACCTGGTCGAGGTGGTCGCCCACCTCAAGCAGGTCGTCTGCGTGAAGGGTTGAGAGTCGGGCCGGGGTGCGCGGGATGTGCATCCCGGCCTTCTGTCGTCGGTCCTCAGCCTGTTGCCAGACGGAAGCTGACGGTGCCGAAGGTGACGAGGTCGCCGGGGCGGACGCGGATGGCGCCGATGATGCGCAGGCCGTTGACGTGGGTGCCGTTGGTGGAGCCGAGGTCGTGGAGGGTCCAGCCGTTGGCGTGGTGGCGGAGTTCGGCGTGCTGGCGGGAGACCGAGCTGTCGCTGAGGCGCAGGTCGGAGCCGGGGATTCGGCCGATCCTGATGGGGCGGGCGCCGGGGGCGGGCAGGCACAGACCGGGGGCCTGTTCGGTCTGCCAGGCGCCGCGGAGGCGGGCGGCGAAGGCCGAGAACCGGCCGACGGTACGGAGCAGCAGGCCGGGCAGGTGGCCGTCGTGGGGCAGATCGCTGAGGACGGCGTCGAGTTCGGCCCGGCTGCGGGCGGCGAGAACGAGTTCGAGCCGGCCGAGGAAGGTGTCGTGGGACAGGCGGCCGCTGCCGACGCCGTCGCGCAGGACGGAGAGGGCGTGGTCCCGTTCGGCCTCGGTGGGCCGTGACACCTGGGTCCGGATCTCAGGAAGTGCCATACGGGAATTCTCCGTTGTGCCGGCCTCGGGTGTCCAGGAGCGCGGTGGTCAGCCGAGGTGCCGGGCGAGCATGTAGAGGGCGGTGCCGGCGACGATGCTGAGCAGGGCGTTGCGGCGCCAGAGGTGGAGTGCGGCGGTGCCGGCGACGCCGAGGGAGGCGGGCAGGCCGTACGGACTGGTCGTCAGGTCGAGGCCGCGCAGGGTGTAGACGACCAGGATGACCATGACGCCGGTGGGCATGGTGTCGGCGAGGAAGCCCACGACGGGGGAGTCGCGCAGCCGGTTGAGGACGGCGAAGGGTGCGGCGCGCAGACAGAAGGTGACGGCGAGCATCACGGCGAGGGCGGCGACGAGGTAGCCGTTACTGGGCATGGCGGCTGTTCCGCTTCCTGAGGAGGTACCGGGCGGCGAGGGTGGCGACGTACAGTCCGAGGGCGACGACCAGGAGCTGGTCCTTGGCGAGGACCAGCGCGATCAGCGCGCAGAGCAGGGCGAGGACGGGCCCCGGGATGTCGCGGGCTGCGCGGTAGCCGTCGATGGCGAGTACGACGAAGAGCGCGGTGAGTGCGAAGTCGAGGCCGTCCAGCCCGGCGGGGAGGGCGGCGCCGACCAGTGCTCCGGTGAGGCCGCCGGCCACCCAGTAGCTCTGGCAGAGGAGCTGGATGGCCAGGATGCGGGTGCTGGAGAGCTGCTGCGGGGGCTTGGTGGCGACGATGGCGTATGCCTCGTCGGTGAGGGCGTAGATGCTGTACGCCTTGCGCAGCGGTCCGCGTATTCGGTGCAGGGGGAAGGAGAGCCCGTAGAAGACGTGCCGGAAGTTGACCAGGAAGGTGGTCAGCGCGACGGAGGCGAGCGGGGTGAGGGCGAGGAAGAGGCCGATGGCGAGGAATTCCAGCGAGCCCGCGTAGATCAGCAGGGAGAAGACCGGGGTCCACCACCAGGCGAAACCGCTCTGGGTGAGCAGGACGCCGAAGGCGAGGCCGAGCGGGAAGAGTCCCATGCCGACGCCGAGGGTGTCCTGGACGGCTGCCCGGACGGGGCTCCGGGGTGTGGGGCCGGTGACCTGCGGTGTCTCTGTTGTCTCTGTTGCCACCTGCGCCAGCGTAGGCGGGCAGCCACCAGGCTGTTGAGCATTTCATACTACGGACGGGCGGGCAGAATAGCTGGGTGGACTACCAGCAGCTGTTGCGTGATTCGATGGAGACCGCCCGCCGGGCGCCGAGGCGAGGTCGTCCCGCCGACTACATCCCGGCACTGGCCGAGGCTGACCCCGAGTCGTTCGGCATGGCGCTGGCGACGGTGGAAGGCGAGGTTTTCGGGGCCGGCGACTGGGAACAGCCGTTCTCGATCCAGAGCGTCTCGAAGCTGTTCACGCTCGCGCTCGCGCTGGCGGAGGGCGGGGACGATCTGTGGCATCGGGTGGGGCGGGAGCCGTCCGGCAATCCGTTCAACTCGCTGGTGCAGCTGGAGACCGAGCAGGGCATTCCGCGCAATCCGTTCATCAACGCGGGCGCGCTGGTGGTGACGGACCGGCTGCTGGAGCTGACGGGCGATGCGGCGGGGGCTGTACGCGAGTTCCTGCGCGCCGAGTCGGGCAATGCGGCGATCAGTACGGACGATTCGGTGGCGGCCTCGGAGGCCCGGCACGGCCACCGCAACGCCGCGCTGGCGCACTTCATCGCCAGCTACGGGAACCTGCGCAATCCGGTGGACAGTGTGCTGGCGCACTACTACGCGCACTGTGCGATCGCGGCGAGCTGCCGCGACCTGGCCCTGGTCGGCCGGTTTCTGGCCAGGCACGGTCTGCGGGCGGACGGTTCGCGGCTGCTGACGCGCAGTGTGGCGAAGCGGATCAACGCGGTGCTGCTGACCTGCGGGACGTACGACGCGGCGGGCGACTTCGCGTTCCGGGTGGGGTTGCCCGGCAAGAGCGGGGTCGGCGGGGGAGTGCTGGCGGTGCTGCCCGGGCGGGGTGCGGTGTGCGTGTGGAGCCCGGGGCTGGACGCGGCGGGGAACTCGGTGCTCGGTGTGGCGGCCCTGGACGCGCTCACCACGGCCACGGGGTGGTCGGTGTTCTGACCCCGGCCGGCCGCCGTGCTACCGGCAGGCGGCCGCGGAGATGCCGCGCCACCGGAGACCGAGGCGGCGGTAGAGCCGGATGGCGGGGGTATTGGACTCGTCCACCATCAGGGCGGCCCGGCCGCTGCGGCGCAGCAGGCTGTCCAGGACGAACCGGCAGACCGCCTCGGCGTGGCCGCGTCCCCGTCCGTGCTCGGGGTGGGTGGCGACCCCGGCGAGCAGGCCGATCTCGGGGGCGCTCCAGGCGTCGGCGGCGATCGCGGTGAGCCGGCCCCGGTCGTCGCGTATGCCGGCCCAGGCGGTGGCGCCGGGGCGCTCGGGGTGGGCGTAGGAGCTGGGGAAGTGCCTGTCCAACAGGGCGGCGGCCTCGGGGAGTTCGGCCCGGCCGAGCCAGTCGGCGACCGGGCCGGGACGGGTCTGGCGGGGGAGTTCGGGTCCGGTGGTGTCCATCCAGCCGAAGGCGCCGACGTAGCTGAGCTCGGGGATCCGCTCGACGAGCGCGGTGATCAGCCGGGTGTCGCCGACCGGCCGGTAGCCGGGTCCGCTCTCGGCGAGGACGTGGCGGACGAGCGGTACGGCGTCGGCGACGCTCCCCCGAACGGCGAGGCGGTCCCGGGCGGAGGCACCGGGTGAGGCAACGGCGCTCGCCGACCCGTGAGACCAGGCGCGCGCGCCGGTGACAAGCCCCTGAGCGGCCCACAGCAGTAGGGCGTCGTCCTCGCCGGCCGTACGCACCTCGTCGATGCTCCGTAGTTCGATCACGGCGCAGATTCTGACAGCCACCCGACCGGACCGACAGCCGCCCAGGTCGGCCGCGTGAGGGTGTCGGACGCCCCTGTGCGGTCAGTAGCGACCTGGTTCGAGGGCGACCTACCTGTGCGGCTCCGAGTGGGGCGCTGTTACGCTGCCCCAGCTTCGACAGAGGGATTGAACTACATGAGTACTGCCAATACCCGTGCGGTTGCCGCTCCTCCGGACCACGCGGCACGGTTGCCCTCGCTGACCGGCATGCGCTGGGCGGCAGCCATGATGATCTTCTGCTTCCACATCATGATCGAGTCGGGCTTCTTCGGTCGGAGGCACGCTCAGGACACCATGGAGTGGCTCTTCCGTGGCGGAACCACGGGTGTGTCGTTCTTCTACGTTCTCTCAGGATTCGTGCTGACCTGGTCGGCGCGTCCGAACGACCCGGTGACCTCCTTCTGGCGCCGCCGCTTCGCCCGGATCTACCCGAACCACTTCGTCACCTTCCTGGGGGCCGTCGCCCTGCTCAGCTGGGAGGGGCAGGAGCTCAGCGGCCGGGTCGCGGCCGCGAATCTGACGCTCACCCAGTCCTGGGCGATGTTCGCCCCCCGGTACTGGTACGGCTACAACGGCGTGTCCTGGTCGCTGAGCGTGGAGTTCTTCTTCTACTTCACGTTCCCGTTCCTGGTGCCGCTGATCATGCGGATGGGAGCCCGGGCCTGGTGGGCCATCGTCGTGGTCTGCACCGGACTCGTCATTGCGATGCCCTTCCCGATGGACTGGGTCGGTGCGCACACCGGTATCAAGCCGCTGTTCCTCGTCTACCAGTTCCCGCCGGTGCGGCTGCTGGAGTTCCTCATCGGCATCGCCCTCGCGCTGCTGGTCAGGAACGGACGCTGGCGCGGCCCCAACATGACCGTGTCGGCACTGGTACTCGTCGCCGGGCTGCTCCTCACCCAGAAGATCGTGCTCTGGACGCAGCAGTCGCTGATGTCCGCCTCGGCCACCGGCATCATCGGCTGTGTGCTGCTGATCCCGGCAGCCGCCCGTGCCGATGTGCGGGGCACGTCGTCGATCTGGCGGCACCCTCGGATGGTGCGCCTGGGAGAGATATCCTTCGCCTTCTATCTCGTCCACGAACTGGTGATTTACACGGCGATGAAGCTTTTCAACGGTCCGCCGCGGCTTCCCACCGTGCAGGCGGCGGCCCTCACGATCGCCTGCTTCTCGGTGGCGCTGGTGCTCGCCACGACGTTGCACGACATGGTGGAGAAGCCGTTCGTCAAGCTCCTCAATCCGAAGTCGAAGCGGCGCCGCGCCGAGGACACCGACGCCGATCTGCCGAAGGCGCGGAACGAGGAGCGGCGCGACGAGGGTGTGCTGCTCCCAACCGGGGGTCAGAGCCCGCTCCAGTGACCTCGGCCGGCTGCGTCGGTAGCTGATCAGGGCCTCACAGCCGGGCCGGAGTCCCGTCGCGGACCCGGTATTACCGCCAGGGACGGGTGCACCGGGCGTGGGCGTATGCGAAAGGGCGTGCCGTTGGCGCTCGGCTCCGGACAGGGTCCGGTGGTCGGCGGGACGGCACGCCCCGGTTCGGTGCTGGGTGGGTCAGGCTACGGGCAGCTCGTCCAGGCCCTCCTGGACCAGCTTGGCGAGGCGGTCCAGGGCCTCGTCGGCGCCGTCGGCGTCGGAGGCGAGGACGACCGCGTCGCCGCCCTGGGCGCCGAGGCCGAGCAGGGCCAGCATGGAGGCGGCGTTCACCGGGGTGCCGCCCTCCTTGGCGATGGTGACCGGCACGCCGACGGCGGTGGCCGCGCGGACGAAAACGGAGGCGGGACGGGCGTGCAGGCCCTCGGCCCAACCGATGGTGACGCGGCGCTCAGCCATGAGACGTGCCTTTCAGATGAAGCTGTTGACCATGTTGTCTAGACCAGTGTTGCACGTGGGCGCGACTCCCGTGCCGCCGCGTCCGTGACTCGGCACCGATCGCGGCCCAGGGCACCGCCCGGCTGTGCGGCCGGGCCTCCACCCTGCCGTCCGGGCACGCCCGGCGCCAAGCGGTCCGGTGCCGGATAACCTGACGACTGTGGACGACCCCCGGCCCCCGCAGCCGCACAGCGCGCAGTCCCCCGCCGACCGGCCCGCCGACGACCGGCACAGCTACCCCCAGCACTGGGAGGCCGACGTCCTGCTGCGCGACGGCGGCACGGCCAGGATCCGTCCGATCACCCCGGCCGACGCCGACCGGCTGGTGGAGTTCTACGAGCAGGTCTCCGACCAGTCGAAGTACTTCCGCTTCTTCGCCCCTTACCCCCGGCTGTCCGACAAGGACGTCAGGCGCTTCACGCACCACGACTACATCAACCGCGTCGGCCTGGCGGTCGTGGTCAGGGACCGCTTCATCGCGACCGTCCGCTACGACCGGATCGATCCCGAGGGCCGTCCGTCGGCCAGTGGCACCGACGCCGAGGTGGCCTTCCTGGTGCAGGACGCCCACCAGGGCCGGGGTGTGGCCTCCGCGCTGCTGGAGCACATCGCGGCCGTCGCCCAGGAGCGCGGCATCCGCCGCTTCACCGCCGAGGTGCTGCCCGAGAACCGCAAGATGGTGAAGGTCTTCACCGACGCCGGGTACGTCCAGCGGCGCAGCTTCACCGACGGGGTCGTCCACCTGGAGTTCGACCTGGAGCCGACCGCCGCCTCGCTCGCGGTGATGCGGGCGCGCGAGCACCGCGCCGAGGCCAGGTCCGTCCAACGCCTGCTCACCCCGCGTTCGGTGGCCGTGGTCGGGGTGTCCCGCAGTCCGCAGTCGGCCGGCCGGGCGCTGCTGCGCAACCTGGCCGGGTTCGACGGGCCGGTGTACGCGGTGAACCGCAACGCCCCGTCCGGCACCGAGCTGGACGGCGTCCCCAGCTACCGCTCACTACTGGAGATCCCGGGCCCGGTCGATCTCGCGGTGATCGCGGTGCCCGCCACCGCCGTCCCGGCCGCCGTCGCCGAGTGCGGTGCGCACGGCGTGCAGGGCCTGGTGGTGGTCACCGCGGGGTACGCCGAGACCGGGCCCGAGGGCCGGGAGCGGCAGCGTGCGCTGGTGCGGCAGGCCCGCGCCGCCGGGATGCGGGTGATCGGCCCGAACGCCTTCGGCCTGCTCAACACCGACCCCGAGCACCCGCTCAACGCCTCGCTGGCACCCGTCCTGCCCGAGCGCGGCCCGTTCGGCCTGTTCTGCCAGTCCGGTGCCATCGGCGTCGCCCTGCTGGAGGCCGCGCACCGCCGGGGCATGGGCATCTCCTCCTTCGCCTCGGTCGGCAACCGCGCCGACGTCTCGGGCAACGACTGGCTGCAGTACTGGGAGGAGGACCCGGCCACCGAGGTGGTGCTGCTCTACCTGGAGTCCTTCGGCAACCCGCGCAAGTTCACCCGGATCGCCCGCCGGCTGGCCGCCGTCAAACCGGTCGTGGTGATCAAGGGAGCCCGGCACACCGGCAGCCTTCCGCCCGGCCACGCCGTCCAGCCCGCGGCCGGTGGACTGCGCGACGCCACCGTGGACGCGCTGTTCCAGCAGGCCGGTGTGCTGCGGGTGGACACCATCACCGAGCTGTACGACACCGCCGAACTGCTCGCCGCCGGGCCGCTGCCGGCCGGTGACCGGGTCGCCGTGGTCGGCAACTCCGACTCGCTCGGCCTGCTCACGCACGACGCGTGCCTG
Organism: Kitasatospora sp. GP82; assembly: GCF_029892105.1. Lineage (GTDB taxonomy): Bacteria > Actinomycetota > Actinomycetes > Streptomycetales > Streptomycetaceae > Kitasatospora. Next base: position 127,633 of record NZ_JARZAJ010000022.1, read on the forward strand.
AGCGCCGGACTCCGCCCGCGCACCCCGGTCGACCTGACCACCGCCGCCACCGGGGAGAACTTCCGCATCGCGCTGGACACCGCGCTCGCCGACCCCGCCGTGGACGCGGTCATCGCCGTCGCCATCCCGCCGATCGCCGCCCGGACCGCGATCCCCGCCCAGCTGGGCGCCGACGAGCCCGAGTTCGCCGAAGCGCTCACCGAAGCGGCGGTACGGGCCAGGGAGTTGGGCAAGCCGCTGCTGCTCGCCCACCTCGCGCTGACCGAACTGCCCGAGCGGCTGCGCTCGGTGGGCATCCCCGCCTACCCGGCGCCGGAGCGGGCCGTGCAGGCACTGACCCAGGCCGTCCGCTACGCCGACTGGCGCCGCCGCACCGCCGAGGCCGAGCAGACCGCCCGGGTGCCCGAGTTCGACCGGATCGACGAGGCCAGGGCCCGCGCGCTGATCGCCGGAGCCCTTCAGGGCCGTACCGGCACCACCCCGCGCACCCGGCCCGGCGGTGCTCCCGGCTTCTTCGAGAAGTGGCGCACCCTGCCCGACGACAAGGCCGCCGCCCTGCTCGCCCACTACGGCATCGACGTGGTGCCGACCCTGCCCGCGCCCGACGAGGAGAGCGCGGTCAGGGCCGCCGCCGCCCTCGGCTACCCGGTCGCCCTCAAGGCCACCGCCGAGCACCTGCGCCACCGCCCGGACCTGGGCAGCGTCCGACTCGACCTGACCGGCGAGCCGGGCCTGCGCCGGGCCTACCGCGAACTGGACGACCTGCTCGGCGGTGCCGAGCAGGTCCGCCCGGTGGTCCAGCGGCTCGCCCCGCGAGGCGTGGACACCGTGATCGGCGCCACCGTCGACCCCGGGGTCGGGGCGATCCTCTCCTTCGGTCTGGCCGGAGCCCCCGCCGAACTGCTCGGTGATGTCGCTCACCGTCTGATCCCGGCCACCGACCAGGACGTGGCCTCGCTGATCCGCGAGGTCAGGGCCGCCCCGCTGCTGTTCGGCTGGCGCGGCGCGGTCCCGGTGGACACCGACGCGCTGGAGGAGCTGCTGCTGCGGGTCTCCCGGCTGGTCGACGACCTTCCAGAGGTCGCCTCGGTGGATCTCGAACCGGTGGTCGTCGCCCCGCACGGCCTTGCGGTCCTCCAGGCGCGCGTACGGATCGCCCCGCTCCCCGTCCGCACCGATCTGGGCCCACGCGCCATGAGCACCCTGTAACCTTCCTTGGTTGCGCCCCTCAGTTCCTCCCATGGGCGCGGAAGGCCGGAAGCCCGGCCCAGTGCCGACCGCTTCGTCGGCGGGACATGCCAGGATGGAGCTATGGCGAAGACCGGTACCACCACCACGCAGGACCTGCGCTCGGCAATCGAGCGCAGCGGCTACTACCCGGCCCTGGTGTCCGAAGCCGTCGAGTCCGCGGTGGGGCCCGAGCCGATCACCTCGTACCTGGTGCACCAGGAGACCACCTTCGACGCCAACGAGGTGCGCCGCCATGTGACGGTGCTGGTGCTCACCCCGTCCAGGTTCGTGGTCAGCCACACCGACGAGCAGTCCGGCGACGCCACCAGCCCGCAGCCGTACGCGACGACCTCCACCGAGTGCGTCCGGATCGACCGGATCAACTCCGTGGTGCTCAGCCGTATGGTCGCCAACCCCGAGACGTACACCCCCGGCACGCTGCCCCGCGAGGTGGTGCTCACCATCGGCTGGGGCGCCGTGCAGCGGATCGACCTGGAGCCGGCCGGCTGCTCCGACCCGAACTGCGAGGCCGACCACGGCTACACCGGCTCGGCCACGGCTGACGACCTGTCGCTGCGGGTCAGCGAGGCCGGGGACGGCCCGGAGACGGTGGCCCAGGCCCTGGTCTTCGCGCGCGCCCTGTCCGAGGCGACCATCGCCACCCGGGGCTGAAGCGCTCCATGACGACGCACCTCGGTTACGACCCCTTCGAGATCCTCGACCCCTCCGGCGCCCCCGCCCCCGCGTACGGGCGCGCCTCGCTGGCCGACCTGCTGCCCGCCGTGGTGGCGGGGCTCGGCGTGCCGGGCTTCGAGAGTGGGCTGCCGCTCGTTCCGGCCGACCGGGTCTGTGTCTTCCTGGTCGACGGCATGGGGTGGGAGCTGATCAAGCGTCACCCCGACTGGGCGCCCTTCCTCAACTCGCTGGTCGCGGGCGGCCGGGCGATCACCGCAGGGTTCCCCTCGACCACGGCGACTTCGCTGGCCTCGGTCGGCACCGGGCTCACCCCCGGCCTGCACGGGCTGGCCGGGTACACCGTGGCGGTGCCCGGCGCGGGCTATCTGATGAACCAGCTGCGCTGGCAGCCGCCCGTCGAGCCGAGCAGCTGGCAGCCGTACCCGACCGTCTTCGAGCAGGCCCATGTGGCCGGGGTGGCGACCTGCCAGGTCTCCTCGCCGCTGTTCGCGCAGACCCCGCTCACCCGGGTCGCGCTCTCCGGCGGTCTCTTCCTCGGCCGCACCACCGCCGAGGAGCGGATGGACGCCTCCGCCCAGTGGCTGGCCGAGCACGACCGGGCCCTCGTCTACACCTACGTCAGCGAACTCGACGCCGCGGGGCACCGCTACGGCGTCGACTCCGACGAATGGCGCCTGACCCTCAACACCGTGGACCGCCTGGCCCAGCGGCTCGCCGAGCAGCTCCCGCCGCGCTCGGTGCTCTACGTCACCGCCGACCACGGCATGATCGACATTGCTCCCGAGGACCGGATCGACTTCGACGAGGACTGGGAGCTGAGCGCGGGCGTCGCCCTGCTCGGCGGCGAGGGCCGGGCCCGGCACGTGTACGCGGTGCCCGGCGCGGCCGCCGATGTGCACACCGTCTGGAGCGAGGTGCTCGGCGACCGGATGTGGGTGGCCGGCCGGGACCAGGCGATAGCCGCCGGCTGGTTCGGCCCCGTGGTGGACGACCGGGTCTACCACCGGATCGGCGATGTGGTGGCCGCAGCCCGCGACGACGTCGCGGTGATCGCCTCCCGCAGCGAACCCGGCGAGTCCTCGATGATCGGCCTGCACGGTTCGATGACCCCGGTCGAGCAGCTTGTGCCGCTGCTCGAAGTCCGCGCCTGATCCACACCCACCCAGAAAACCGAAAGGCTCCCGCACCACCCATGGCTGACCTGGTGTTCTTCTCCGGCACGATGGACTGCGGCAAGTCGACGCTCGCCCTCCAGCTCGACCACAACCACGCCGCACGCGGCCGCAAGGGGATCATCTTCTCCCGCCACGACCGGGCCGGTGCCTCCACGATCTCCAGCCGGCTCGGCCTGCGCGCCGACGCCGTCGAGGTCACCGAGGACTTCGACTTCCACGCCTATGTGGTCCACCTGCTCTCGGCCGGTGGCAAGGTCGACTACCTGATCTGCGACGAGGCCAACTTCTACGCCGCCGAACAGGTCGACCAACTGGCCCGGGTGGTGGACGAGTTGAGCATCGACGTGTTCACCTTCGGTATCACCACCGACTTCCGCACCCGGCTCTTCCCCGGCTCCCAGCGGCTGATCGAGCTCGCCGACCGGGTGGAGATCCTCCAGGTCGAGGCACTGTGCTGGTGCGGTGCCCGGGCCACCCACAACGCCCGCACCGTCGGCGGCGTGATGGTGGTCGAGGGCGCGCAGGTGGTGGTCGGCGACATCGCGGTCAACGAGGGCGAGGTCGGCTACGAGGTGCTCTGCCGACGCCACCACCGCCGTCGGCTCACGGCCGCGACCGCCCGCGCCTCGGTGCTCTCCCCGGACGTGCTGCCCTTCGAGGAACAGCGCTCCTGAGTGCCCTTTCGCGGACCGCAACCACGCAGAGCCTCAGGGGCGTGCGCTCAACTCTGCAGGCCTGTGGTGAGTTGTCCGCGCAGTTCCCCGCGCCCCTGGGAGCGTGCCCCGATCTCGTCTAGGGCTGGTCGTAGGGGAGTTGGACGACGGAGAAGCGTCCGCCCTGCGGGTCGGCCAGCCGGGCCACCCGGCCACTCGGGGTGTCGTGCGGCCCCACCAGCACCGCGCCGCCCAGCGCGACCGCCTGAGTCGCTGTCAGATCGGCGTCGGTGACCGCGAAGTGGACCCGCCAGCGCGGCGGCCCCTCCCGAAGGCCGGTACTGCGCCGGATGCCCGTCGCCGGCAGATCGCCGAGCGACTGCGCGGCGTCCGCCTCGGCCGCACCCGGTCCGAACACCGTGCGGTAGAAGGCGGCGGCCGAGGGTTCGTCCGGAGTCAGCAGCTCGCTCCAGGCCGGAGCGCCCGGCTCGCCGACCACCTCCCAGCCGACGTGCTCCTCGCCCTGCCAGAGGCCGAACACCGCGCCGGACACATCGGCGGCGATCGCCAGCCGCCCGGCGCCCTCGGCCTGGAGCGGGCCGACCGCCACCGTGCCGCCGCACTCGCGGATCCGCTGCGAGACCTGGTCGGCGTCCTTCACCGAGAAGTACGTCGTCCACTCCACGCGATGGCCGGAACCCGGAGGGGTGACCCCGATTCCGGCGACCTTGGCGCCGTGCAGGCTGGCCCGCGCGTAGCTGCCGAGATGGCCGGGGCCCGGCGTGAACTCCCAGTCCAGCAGGGCTCCGTAGAAGGCCATGGCCCCCTGGTGGTCGCTGGTCATCAGGCTCACCCAGCAGGGCATGCCCTGGGTCAGCCGCACCTTCACCGCAGTCATCGCGTGCCTCCTCGCCGGGGGCGGCAGGCGGGGCCGCCGCGCGTCCCACGGCGATCGTTCCACCCCGGGCCCGCCGAAATCCTGTGGCCGCGCGGCGGAACAAGGCAAAGACCGTATAAAGAGCGGAGTTGTGCGCGTCACAATGGCGGACATGACAGCCGCATCCACTGATGGTTCCGTCGCCGGCTCCCCGCTCGACGGTTCTCCGCTGATCTCCGTCGCCGAGCTTGCGGCGGCCCTCGACTCAGGGCACCCGCCGGTCCTGCTCGACATCCGCTGGCAGCTCGGCGGCCCGCCCGGCGCACGGGAGTTCGCCGCCGGGCACCTGCCGGGCGCACACTACGTCGACCTCGACCGGGAGTTGGCCTCCCCGCCCGGAGCCGCCGGACGCCACCCGCTGCCCGACCCCGAGGTGTTCGGCGCTGCCCTGCGCCGGGCCGGGGTGAGCGCCGACCGCCCGGTGGTGGTCTACGACGCCGGTCCCGCCACCTCGGCCGCCCGCGCCTGGTGGCTGCTGCACTGGTCCGGACACCCGGACGTCCGGGTGCTGGACGGCGGCCTCGCCGCCTGGCGAGCGGCCGGTCTGCCGGAGAGCACCGAGCAGCCCGCGGCCGAGGACGGCGACTTCAAGCCCGCACCCGGCCAACTGCCCACCCTGGACGCCCGCCAGGCCGCCGAGCTGGCCCGTACCGGTCTGCTGCTGGACGCCCGCGCGGGCGAGCGCTACCGGGGCGAGGCCGAGCCGATCGACCCCAGGGCCGGGCACATCCCCGGCGCGGTGAGCGCCCCCACGACGGAGAACCTCGCCGCGGACGGGCGCTTCCTGCCTGCAGCCACGCTCGCCGAACGCTTCCGCACGCTCGGGGTCGGCAAGGGGGAGGTCGGCGTCTACTGCGGCTCCGGCGTGACCGCCGCGCACGAACTGCTGGCCCTTCGGGTGGCGGGCTTCGGCGCCGCGCTGTACCCGGGCTCCTGGAGCGAGTGGTCCGGCAACCCGGACAACCCGGTGGCCACCGGCCATCTGCCGGGCTGACAGCTCGACCGGGTACGGGCCGGCCGGGATCGCCCCGGTCGGCCCGTACCGAAGCCTGTGCCCTTCCCCGGTGCGGATCGTTGTCCCGTACGGGGAACGGGCCGCGCCGTCCAGGGCGTGGGGCTCTGCATGATCGGCTGCGTGCGAGAGCAACCCTGCGGGCGACCCTCTGCGAAGGTGCACGGCCGGTCACGCACACAGCAGCAGAACCCCACATCCCGGGGACACCGCCTGGCTGCGGTCCGCGAAGAGTCAGTCCTGTTTCTTGCGGCGGCTGCCGAAGACGATCTCGTCCCAGCTCGGGACGGTGGCCCGGCGGCCCGGACGGACGCCGTCCGCCTCGGCCTGACGGTCCGTCGTACCGACCAGCCGCTCCCGGTGCGGGGCGACCGCGCGCGGCATCAGGATGTCCGCGTACGCCGAACCCGCGCCGACGCTGGCTGCCGGAGCGGCATGCTCCTCGGCCTCCTCGGCCTCCTCGACCGGGACCGGTTCGACGGCCGGGACGGTGAGCTCGCCCCGGAACGCGGGCACCACGTCCAGCAGGCTGGTCAGCGAGTCCCGGCCCTCGGCCGTGGCCTCGCGGACCTCGCGCGCCGACATGATCCGGTCCGCCGAGGGCCGCTCGATCATCGGGCGGGCCGGCCGGTCCTGGGGGAGCCGGGCGATCCTCGGGATGAACGGGAAGACCGAGTCCTCCTCGCGCTCGACGCTCTCGCCGATCAGCGAGCGGGCCTCGTCGTCGTTCGGCTGCACCAGGCGGCGCGGCGGGTCGTACGTCCAGCTCGCGCTGCGGCCCTCGCCGTCCGCCCGGTAGTAGAGGATGACCTCCCAGGTGCCGTCGTCGCGACGCCAGGAGTCCCACCGCTCGGTGTCCTTCTCCGCGGCGCGCAGCGCCAGGCGCTCGGCCACGGCCTCGCCGAGCTGCGGACCGGTGGGTTCGCCGTGCCGACGGATCGCCGTCTTCCTGGCCCGCTCGGCCATGAAGGCGCGCTCGGCCAGTACCGGACCCTCGAAGCGCCGCACCCGGTCCACCGAAATACCGGCGGCCTGAGCGACCTCCTCGGCGGAGGCACCGGCTCGTATCCGCGCCTGGATGTCCCGGGGGCGGAGGTGGCTCTCGACCTCGATCTCGATCTGGCCGAGGCGCGGCCGGTCCCCGCGGATGGCGGCGCGTAGCCGCTCGTCGATGGGGAGGGTGTACTCCGTGCTGTCGGCAGCCTTGAGCACCAGCCGTGTGCCGTCATTGCTGACCGCCACGACGCGCAGTTCGGGCACGGTTACCTCCCGGGTGGTGCCTGCCGACGTCACCTGCGTCGCTGCTCCCGTACTGAGTGTGGCCTGCCCACTCGCGAGTGGCCACAACCTTGCTGAGTTACTCGGCGTGTCGGGCTTTCGCCTCAACCCGCCCTTATGGCACGGTTGCCTGTTTGCCACGTCGCCGGTCGACGTCGCGCCCGGATGCCCCGATCGCCGTCTGACGGGCTGTCGATACTTTGACCAAAGGCTCAGGCTCCACGAACAGTACTCCATTCGTGGCACCCGGAGGGGCGGCTCGCCGCTCAAGTCTCCCGCGATTCACGGGAATCTCAAGGGCGGGCACTCCAATGGCGGACCGCCGATCAGTGGACGGTGATCATCTTCACATATATCGACCGCTAAGAACCACATTTTCGCCCCTTGTGTCCTTCTTTGTGCAAGATGGAGGGACTTGTTCGATGTCGAGTCGTAGCGACCGAGGGATGTTGATGCCGCAGCAGCGCGAGCAGGGCGGGCTCAAAGCCGCCGCCGAACCAGCGGAGAGCGGCCGCGGCCGACTGGAGCTGAGCATGGCTAAGGTCACCGCCAGCGCCCTGGCCGCCGTGGTCGGTGCGGTGCTCGCCTCCGAGCTCGGTGTGTACGGCACGATCCTCGGCGCCGCCGTGGTCAGTATCGGTGCCACCACCGGCAGCGCGATCTTCCAGCACGTCTTCAAGCGGACCGGTGAGCAGCTGCGCAGCGTGGTGGACCGGAGCCCGGCCGCCACCGTCAACGGCCTCCGCCAGGTCCCGGCCGACGGGCCGGGGGAGATCTCCTCCGAGTGGAACGAGCCGCAGACCGTGCGGGCCAGGCGGCGCTGGACCTGGAAGACGTACGCGGCGGTCTCAGGCCTGATCTTCGCCCTCGCGATGACGCCGATCCTGGTGGTGGAGCTGGCCGCGGGAAAGCCGCTGCACGACATCACCACCGGGCGGACCGGTTCCGGCACCTCGTTGAATCCGGGCAGCAGGCCCGCTCCGCCCGCCCCGCCGTCGGACCGGCAGTCCTCACCGGGCACCGTTGACACCGGCCCGTCCTCGGCCCTCCCGAGCCGTACGCCGAGCGCGCCGGCGAGCGGCACCGGGGCGAGTACCAGCCCCTCGGCGACACCCTCCGACACCCCGAGCGGCTCGCCGAGCAGCGGCCCTCCGGCGCCGCCGACGTCCTCCCAGAGCCCGGCCACCGGTGGGGGCGGCGCGGTGGACCAGCCGCAGAACGCGCCCTCGGGCACGCCGACCCCCTGACCGCGGTCTGCGCGCTCCGCCGGGTCCGCCCTCCCGGGGAAGGCGCTACCCGCCGAGTACCCGCCGCAGGTAGTCGTTGGCGAACAGCCGGTCCGGGTCGATCCGGTCGCGCAGCGCGGTGAACTCGCCGAAGCGCGGGTAGACCGAGGCCAGGTACTCGGCGTCCCTGGTGTGCAGCTTGCCCCAGTGCGGGCGGCCCCGATGGGCGGTCATCAGGCGCTCGACCTCGGTGAAGTAGCCCTGCTCGGCCGTGCCCCGGTAGAGGTGGACGGCTATGTAGACACTGTCGCGCCCGTTCGCGGTGGAGAGCCAGAGGTCGTCGGCGGGTGCGATCCGTACCTCGACCGGGAAGCTGATCCGCCAGCCGGAACGCTCGATCAGCGCTTTCAGCTCGCGCAGCACGGCGGTGGCCGCGTCGCGCGGCACGGCGTACTCCATCTCGATGAAGCGCACCTTGCGCGGGCTGGTGAACACCTTGTAGGCGGCGTCGGTGTACGTCCGCTCCGACCAGGCCCGCCCGGCGAGCTGCGCGATGGCCGGGACGGCGGCAGGGAAGCGGCGGCCGATCCGGCAGGCCCCGTCCCAGACGGTGTTGGAGAGGAAGTCGTCCTCCAGCCACGCCTTGAGGGGCGGGAGCGGGCGGGCCGGACCCTGGCTGCGGTTGTTGCGCTTGGTGGAGCACAGTTCGGTGTGCGGGAACCAGTAGAACTCGAAGTGCTCGTTGACGGTCGCGAGTTCCTCGAAGCGGTCCAGCACCTCCGCGAAGCGCATCGGCTGCTCGTGCGCGGTCAGCAGGAAGGCGGGTTCGACGCCGAAGGTGAGCGCGCTGACCACACCGAGTGCGCCGAGGCCGAGACGGGAGCCCTGGAACAGCTCGGGGTTCTCGGTCGGGGAGCAGGTCCGGACCGTGCCGTCGGCCAGGACGATCTCCACCGCCCTGAGCTGGGCGGCCAGCGAGCCGGAGTCGCGGCCGGTGCCGTGGGTGCCGGTGCTGGTGGCTCCGGCGACGGTCTGGACCTCGATGTCGCCCATGTTGGTCAGTGCGAGCCCCGCTGCCGCGAGCAGCCGGTTGAGGGTGGCGAGCGGCAGCCCGGACTCCACCGTGACCGTTCCGGCCCGGCGGTCCAGCTCCCGTACGGCGGTCAGGCCGGTGGGCCGGATCAGGACGGCGTCCTGGGCGGAGGCGATCGCGGTGAAGGAGTGGCCCGAGCCGACCGCCTTGACCCGGTGGCCCTCCTCGGCGGCCCGGAGGATCTCCTTGGCCAGCTCAGCGGTCGAGGCCGGGGCGACCACCCGGGCGGGGCGGGCACCCTGGTTGCCGGCCCAGTTGCTCCAGCGGGTGGTACTGGCCTGCGGCATGGCGGTGCCTCCTGCTCCGGGTGCCGGGGCCTGCCGGTCCCGCGCTTCCTACCACTGAGTAGGGGGGAGCGTAGCCATTCGGCCGAGGGAGGTCCATGGGGTCGGCCAAGGTGCAGGACACGCCATCGGCCGGGGCTGCTAGGGAAGCCCGCTGCGAACCGGGACAGTTCCCCGCCCGTGCGGTCCCGGCCGGCGGTGCGCCCGGGGTCAGTGCTGGAGGACGCCCTCCGTCGCGGCGGGTTCGGTGGCCAGGGCCAGTCCGGAGCGCAGTCGGCGCAGCCCGGCAAGGGCGGTGAGGGCGCCGAAGAGGCCCGCGCCGAAGGGCACCAAGTACGCGGCGGCGCCGCCTGCGGCGTCCACCACCCAGCCCGCGACCGAGGACCCGAGCGCGACGCCCAGCGCGAGCCCGGTGGTGGTCCAGGTCATGCCCTCGGTGAGCTGCGCGGCCGGAACCAGCCGTTCGACCAGGGCCATGGCGGTGATCAGGGTCGGCGAGATGGAGATTCCGGCCAGGAAGAGCGCCGCGCCGACCCCGATCAGACCGGCGGTGCCGTGCAGCCAGGCGGCGGCCAGGACCGGCACCGCCATGCTGGCTGCCATCACGGCGATCCCGCCGAGAAAACGGCCGGCCAGCGAGCCGTTGAGCTTCAGCGTCCCGAAGACCACCCCGGCCAGGCCGGAGCCGAGCGCGTACACCGCGAGCACCAGGCCGGACGCGGCCTTGTGCCCCTGCTCCTGGGCGAAGGCGTAGGTGGCCACCTCGACCGAGCCGAAGATCGCCCCGGTCGCCACGAAGGTCAGCACCAGCACCTCAAGGCCCGCCGAGCGGATCGCCGACCTGCCCGCCCGGTGCGCGGCCGGGTGCACCAGGGGCTCGGTGCCGCGCTGCGCGGTGAACAGCACCACGCCGACGACCAGGAAGAGACCGGCCAGCACCACGCCCGCCTCGGGGAAGACCGAGGTGGCCAGACCGATCGAGAGGATCGGGCCGACGATGAAGCAGATCTCGTCCATCACGGCCTCGAACGAGTACGCGGTGTGCAGCTTGGGCGGCTCGCCGCTGTACAGGTGGGCCCAGCGGGCCCGGACCATCGAGCCGGTGCTGGGCATCACGCCCATCCCGGCGGCGGCCACGAACAGTGTCCAGTCCGGGGCCGCCATGCGCGCGCAGAGCAGCAGGACGACCGCGGCGACCACCGCAAGACCGGTGGCGGGCAGACTCACCCTGCGCTGCCCGTAACGGTCCACCAGCCGGGAGACCTGTGGGCCGAGCACCGCCGCCGACAGCGCCATCGTGCCGGACACGACGCCGGCGATCCCGTACGAGCCGCGCAGTTGGGACAGCATGGTGATGATGCCGATCCCGGTCATCGAGATGGGCAGCCGCGCTATCAGGCCGGCGGACGAGAAGGCCAGGGTGCCGGGGGCGACGAAGATCTGGCGGTAGCTGGACAGCACGCGGGCTCCGCAGGGACGGGGGCGAGGAACGGTAAGGAACAAGTCTTCCTTGGACAGCTTACGAACTGTGGCAAACGATTACTCATCGGGCGGACCTGCCGCCGGGCGCCGAAGGGGTGGTGGCAGGATCGGTGCCATGTCCGACTCGCGCACCCTCACCGACCCTGCGCCCTACGACGCGCTCCTGCTGCTGTCCTTCGGGGGCCCCGAGGCCCCCGAGGACGTGGTGCCGTTCCTGGAGAATGTCACCCGAGGCCGGGGCATCCCCAAGGAGCGCCTCGCCGAGGTCGGCAAGCACTACTTCCTGTTCGGCGGCGTCAGCCCGATCAACGAGCAGAACCGCGAACTGCTCGCCGCGCTGCGCAAGGACTTCGCCGAGCACGGTCTGGACCTGCCCGTCTACTGGGGCAACCGCAACTGGGCGCCCTACCTGGTGGACACCCTGCGCGAGATCGCCGCCGACGGCCACCGCCGGATCGCCGTCCTCGCGACCAGTGCCTACGCCGGGTACTCCGGCTGCCGCCAGTACCGCGAGAACCTGGCGGACGCGCTCGCCGCCCTCGCCGAGGAGGGCCTGCCCGAACTCCGGGTCGACAAGCTGCGGCACTTGTACAACCACCCCGGTTTCGTCCAGCCGATGATCGACGCCACCCTGGCAGCGCTCACCGAGCTGCCTGCCGAGGCCCGCGACGGCGCCCGTCTCGCGTTCACCACCCACTCCATCCCCGAGGCGATGGCCGAGACCTCCGGTGCCCCCGACGACCCTGCCCGGGGCAGGCCCGGCGGCGCCTACGTCGCCCAGCACCTGGAGGTCGCCCGCCTGGTCGCCGAGGCCGTCGCCGTGGCGACCGGGGTGGCCGACCGCCCCTGGGAACTGGTCTTCCAGAGCCGCAGCGGCGCCCCGCACATCCCCTGGCTGGAACCGGACATCTGCGAGCACCTGGAGTCGCTGCACTCGGCCGGAGCCCCGGCGGCCGTGATGGTGCCGATCGGCTTTGTCTCCGACCACATGGAGGTCAAGTACGACCTCGACACCGAGGCCGTGGCCAAGGCCGCCGAACTCGGCCTGCCGGTGGCCCGTGCCGCCACCGTCGGTGCCGACCCCCGCTTCACGGCGGCCGTCCGCGGGTTGCTGCTGGAGCGCGCGGCAGCGGAGCGCGGCCTGCCCGTCGAGCGGTGCGCCCTGGGCGCGCTCGGCCCGAGCCACGACGTGTGCGCCGTCGCCTGCTGCCCCAACCCGCGCGCCTCCCGCCCTGCGGCCGCCCAGATCTGACGGTTCGCCGTACGAGCCTCGACCCACAGACACCCGCCGGAAGGATTCCCGTGCCCAATCCCGACCTGCTCGCCGAACTCCTCGATGTCGCGGTCGAGGCGGCCACCCGAGCGGGGGCCCTGCTCCGCGACGGTCGCCCCGCCGACCTCGGCGTCGCCGCGACCAAGAGCAGCCCCGTGGACGTGGTCACCGAGATGGACCTCGCCTCCGAGAAGCTGATCCTGGAGCTGATCGGCGAGCGCCGCCCCGAGGACGGCTACCTCGGCGAGGAGGGCGCGGACCGCCCCGGCAGCAGCGGAGTGCGCTGGGTGGTCGACCCGCTCGACGGCACCGTCAACTACCTGTACGGGCTGCCCTCCTGGGGAGTCAGTGTGGCCGCCGAGGTCGACGGGCAGGCGGTGGTCGGTGTGGTGGCCGTGCCGGCCAGGGGTGAGCTCTTCCAGGCCGTACTCGGCGGCGGTGCCCGGCTCGACGGGCGGCCGGTCTCCTGCCGCCCGGCCCCGCCCTGGGGCCAGGCGCTGGTCGGCACCGGCTTCAACTACGTCCGGTCGGTGCGCGCGCACCAGGCGCAGGTGCTGCTGGCCCTGATGCCCGAGGTCCGCGACATCCGCCGGGCCGGTGCGGCCGCCGTCGACTTCTGCGACCTGGCGGCCGGACGGCTCGACGCCTTCTACGAGCGCGGCCTCCAGCCCTGGGACATGGCCGCCGGCGTGCTGATCGCCCGGGAGGCCGGGGCGCTGGTCGGCGGACGGCCCGGGGAGGAGCCGGACGGCGATCTCGCCGTCGCGGCCCCGCCCGGAGTCTTCGAGGAGCTCCAGTCCCGGCTCGAGACGCTCGGAGCCTGGCACGACTGACGCCCGAGCCGTGCGGTGGGCCCGTTCGGCGGGTCCAGCGGGAAAGCGAAGAGCCCTGGCACACGGATGTGGTGCCAGGGCCCGGATTTCAGCTGCCCCGGACGGTTCTCAGGGGCGGGTGAGGCGGGCGGTGTGAGTGAGCTTGCGACTGCCGTGTCGGGTCAGGCGCTTCGGGGCGGGTCAGGCGGCGGAGCGGTGGATCTGGTGCACCGGGTCGATGCCGTGCTCGGCAGCGAGACGGCGCAGGTCGTCCAGTTCGGACTGCTCGACCTCGGCCAAGAAGTCGTCCCCGGACTCGAGTGCGCGGTGGAGGTCCTGCTCGGTGTTCTGTATGCGCTGCAGGATCCCGGCGGTGAAGGCGTCCATACGAGCCCCCTTGCTGTGTCGGACGGGCACGGTCCGGCGTTCCCCGGCAGTCGAGGAGGAGGGCGGTCAACGGAAACGCCCCAGCCGGATGCTGCTCTCTCCGGTCGGGCGCGGAGACGGCCCTGGGCCGCTCCCGATGACACCTGATCCCCTGAGCCGGTGCGGATGAACGCACGGCGGGTGTTGTGCGATCGGCGCTCGGCCCGATCGCGGGTGTGCAGCTGTCCTCCCCTCCGGCGGGGCCGGGAAACCTCCGATCCGAAGAAAGTTGCCTGCGTCACAGTCCAATCGGCAGTGGGCCCTCCCGCTTGGGCCCGCGAGCAGGTTCCGGCGCCGACCGCTTACCGCTGCTTTACCGGCCGACCAGGCAGGATGGAACCACCGTCGGATCCGTGTGCCGGCTCCCGGGGCGAAGGTAAGGCCCGGGGGGCAGGACGCTTCGGCTCCGCGCCCGGCGCACAACGGCCCGCACGGGCGGGCACGGTGGGGCCGTCCATGAAGAAGGGACAACCATCGTGCGGGTACTCGTGGTGGAGGACGAGCAGCTGCTCGCCGAAGCCGTCGCGACCGGCCTGCGCCGTGAGGCGATGGCCGTGGACGTGGTCTACGACGGCGAGGCCGCGCTCCAGCGCATCGCGATCAACGACTACGACGTGGTCGTGCTCGACCGCGACCTGCCGCTGGTCCACGGCGACGACGTCTGCCGCAGCGTCGTCGGGCAGGGCCTGGCCACTCGGGTGATCATGCTGACCGCCTCCGGCGACATCAGCGACCGGGTCGAGGGCCTGGAGATCGGCGCCGACGACTACCTCCCCAAGCCGTTCGCCTTCAGCGAACTCGTCGCCCGGGTGCGCGCCCTGGGGCGTCGCTCCACCATTCCGCTGCCGCCCGTCCTGGAACGGGCCGGTATCTCCCTCGACCCCGGCCGCCGAGAGGTGCTCAGGGACGGCAAGCCCGTCCAGCTGGCCCCCAAGGAGTTCGCCGTCCTGGAGGTCCTGATGCGGGCCGGCGGCGCGGTCGTCTCCGCCGAGCAGCTGCTGGAGAAGGCCTGGGACGAGCACACCGATCCGTTCACCAACGTCGTCCGGGTCACCGTGATGACCCTGCGCCGCAAGCTGGGCGACCCGCCGGTGATCGTCACCGTCCCGGGTTCGGGCTACCGCATCTGAGCCAGGAGGTCGGCCGTCCCGGCCTCGCACCACCATCCGCACCGCAACACCGCAACACCGGAGAGGACAGCCATGACCACCCCGCCCCCCGTCGGCGGGGCCCCCGGCACGCCTGCCGGCGGCCCGGGCCCGGTACCGCCCCGGCCGGCCCACCCGCCGACCACCACCGTGGAGCAGCCCGCCCGCAGGCCCGAGCCCGCCGGCTACACCCCCGGCGACGGGCTGCTCAGCTGGCTCCAGCTGCGCCCGACCATCCGGATCAGGCTCACCCTGCTGTACGGCGGGATGTTCCTGATGGCAGGGATCGTCCTGCTGGTGCTGATGTACTTCTTCGTCCAGCAGGCGTTCCATGACGCCCTGCTGCCGACCTTCCGGTTCGACCAGGGCGGCATCAACGTCAACGGCCGGCTGGTGACGACCGAGCAGTTCAACGACCAGCTGGTCCAGCTGCAGGACGACAAGGCCAACGCCGCCCTGACCGTCCTGCTGCGCAAGTCGCTCACCGTGCTGGTCTGCCTGGCCGTGATCGCCTTCGTGGCCGGCTACGCCATGGCCGGGCGCGTGCTGCGGCCGCTCGGGAGGATCACCCGTACCGCCCGCGAGGTGGCCGGTTCCGACCTGCACCGGCGGATCCAGATGGACGGCCCGGACGACGAGCTCAAGGAGCTCGCCGACACCTTCGACGACATGCTCGACCGCCTGGACCGGTCCTTCGACTCTCAGCGGCGCTTCGTCGCCAACGCCTCGCACGAGTTGCGCACCCCGCTCGCGATCAACCGCACCCTGCTGGAGGTGCAGCTCTCCGACCCCGGCGCCTCACCGGACCTCCAGCAGCTCGGCAAGACCCTGCTGGCCACCAACGAGCGCAGCGAACAGCTGGTCGAGGGCCTGCTGCTGCTCGCCCGCAGTGACAACGAACTCACCGACCGCAGACCGGTGGAGCTCTCCGAGGTGGCGGCGCGGGCGCTGGAGCAGATCCGCCCGGAGGCGGCCACCCGTGAGGTGGAACTGCGCTCGACGCTGACCCCCGCGACGGTCTCCGGCAACGGCGTCCTGCTGGAGCGGATCGCACTCAACCTGCTGCAGAACGCCGTCCGCTACAACGTCCCGGACGGCTGGGTGGAGATCACCACGACCGTGGTGGCGGGCGGAGCGGGCGAGCTGACGGTGAGCAACACCGGACCGGTTGTCCCCGGCTACGAGCTGGAGCACATCTTCGAGCCGTTCCGGCGGGTCAAGGGCGCCGACCGCACCCGCAGCGACAAGGGCGTCGGGCTCGGCCTGTCCATCGTCCGCTCGGTGGTCCGGGCGCACGGAGGTGCCATCGAGGCCACTGCGCGCACCGGAGGCGGCCTCACCATCCGGGTACGTATTCCGGGAGCCTGAGCCGTCGCCCGGGCCGCTGGACGGCCGCCTGTGCCCTCCCGGCCCCGTCCGGCCCCCCGGGGCCCCGATTCGCTCCGTGCGCGGACCATCAACCGCCGCCCCTGTCAGGTCCGTCAAGACGACATAAGCCCTGGCCGGGGCGGCTTGTCTTTTGCCGCCGGAACAACTTACGGTTACGTAACCTACGCAGCCGTAAGTGAGTCGCATCTGCCCGGCTCCGTCCGGCCCCGGCCCCGGTTCCCGCCCCCAGGCGGGTCCCGTCCCGGCTCTCCGCGCGTCCCACCCGTCCCTGCCCGCCCTCAGGAGCACCAGTCGTGACCATCGCACCCGTGCAGCGCCCCGCCTCGACCGCCTGGACCGACGCCAAGCTGATCCTCGCCCTGGAGGAGGTGGTGGAGACCGAGCTCAACCGCCACCTGACGGTGGCCAAGGAGTGGATGCCGCACGAGTACGTCCCGTGGAGCCAGGGCCGTGACTTCGACGGTGTGCTCGGCGGCGACGCCTGGTCGATAGAGCAGTCGAAGATCACCCCGCTGGGCCGCGTCGCCCTGGTGGTCAACCTGCTGACCGAGGACAACCTCCCCAGTTACCACCACGAGATCGCCACCATGTTCGGCCGCGAGGGCGCCTGGGGCACCTGGGTGCACCGCTGGACGGCGGAGGAGGGCCGCCACGGGATCGCGATCCGCGACTACCTGCTGGCCACCCGTGCGGTGGACCCGGTGGAGCTGGAGCGGGCCCGGATGTCCCACATGTCGGAGGGCTTCGAGTCCGACAACGCGCACAGCATGCTTCAGTCCGTCGCGTACGTGGCCTTCCAGGAGCTCGCCACCCGGATCTCGCACCGCAACACCGGCCACTACGCCGGCGATCCGCTCTGCGACCAGCTGCTGGCGAAGATCGCCAACGACGAGAACCTGCACATGGTCTTCTACCGCAACCTGCTGAAGGCCGCGCTGGAACTCGCCCCCGACCAGGCGATGCGCGCCATCGCCGACGTGGTCACCGACTTCCGGATGCCTGGCCACGGCATCCCCGGCTTCGAGCGCTCCGCCGTCCAGATCGCCGTCGGCGGCGTCTACAACCTGCGGATCCACCACGACGACGTGCTGCAGCCGGTGCTGCGCCACCTCAAGGTGATGGAGATCGACGGGCTCGGGCCGGAGGGCCGCAAGGCGCAGGAGGAGCTGGGGCTCTTCCTGGACGGCCTGAACGCCCAGGCCGTCCGCTTCGACGAGCGGCAGGCCGCCCTGCTGGCGCGCCGGGCGGCCAACGCCGCCCGGAAGTGAGTTCGGGTGGCCGACACCGCCCGGAAGTGAGTCCGGGCGGGGGACTCCGCCCCGCCCGGCTGGTGACATCCGGCAGGCAATTTTTCTGCCTTTTGTCCGAAAAGTCCCAGATGTGACCAAGCTCACACCCGAATGCGTGGCATGATCGAGCGGTCGCGCAGCGTGATCACCGATTTGTGTGTCATCTTTGCCGACGGTGACCGGAGGACGGCTGCGTCAATTTGTCGACTCGTCGTCAACGGTGGCGGTGACAAGGGGAGTTGTCGTCAGTTGACGGCCGTTCCGCTCACTCGATGTAGCGGCCGGACGGGCCGATTTTCACCGGCTCGGCAGCGCTGGGTGAGGCAGCCGCGACCGTGCCCGATCACTCCAACGGACCCGCTGCTGGGTGTCGATTGAGTAACAGGGCTTGAAGTAAGGCACAATCTCCGCTTCGGGTCGGGCACAAGACCGGCCCCCCATGCGTTACGTGCGCTGGAGATACCGCACACACCCAGAGGGGGAGAGCGAAAAATGGCAACGGACTACGACACCCCACGCAAGACCGATGACGACCTCAACGAGGACAGCATCGAGGAACTGAAGGCTCGGCGGAACGAGAAGTCCGGCGGCAACGTCGACGTCGACGAGTTCGAGGCCGCCGAGGGGCTGGAGCTTCCGGGCGCCGACCTCTCGAACGAGGAGCTGTCGGTCCGCGTGCTTCCTCGACAGGCCGACGAGTTCACCTGCATGAGCTGCTTCCTCGTACACCACCGCAGCCAGCTGTTCAGCGAGAAGAACGGCCAGCCCATCTGCCGGGACTGCGGCGCCTGAGCACCTGGCGGGCATGCCCCGGGCCCGGCGGTCTCCGTCGGCCCGGCAAGCCGCCCCGTCCGGCTGCTTCGATCACTACGGCCGGAGGCAGAAACCGCGGTCGCGACGCCGACCGCACCGGCAGGAGTCCCCTGCGCACGACCCCTTCACCGGAGAACTGGGACGGTCCCGCACCCGCGGAACCGTCCCTCCGCCGTTTCCGGCCCGATTGCCGACAGGTGCCGGACCGCGCCGGCCAGCTCTCGGCTCAGCTCGCGGGACCCCGGCGAGCCTTCTCCAGCGCCGCCGCTAGGTGCTCCGGCGAACGTGTGGACAGGTAGACGTACGGCGTCGGGTCGGCCGGATCGGTGACCTCGACCCGCAGCGCGCCCGGGACATAGCTGCGCAGCAGCATGAACGCCCGCGGATCCGCCTTCACCCCGCGCCAGGCCACCGCCTCGGCCCGGTCCAGCGGGTACGCCTCGCCCAGCGCTTCCACCGGGATCCGCGCCTGCCCGGCCACCAGTGAGCCCTGCACCACGCGGATCCGGGCCGAGCCGTAGCTGCTCAGCGCGGCCGCGCCGGCCGCGATACCGACGACCAGGCCGATCAGGGCGCCCACCGCGCTGAACCGCAGCATGATGAGCGCGAGCGAGAGGCCGGCCGCGAGCGGGAGCAGCCACCAGGAGCGGGGGACGGTGAGGCGTTCGTCGTACATGCCCCCATTGTGTGCACCGATTGCCGAGGCCCGGGTCCCGCCCCCGTGTCGAGCCCTGGCCGGGTCTGTGCCCGCCCTGCCAGCCGCTGAGCGGCTGCCCGGCTCGTCGGCTGCGCCGCCTCGCGTCCCACAAACCTTCTGCCTTCTGTTCGATCTTGCTGTTCGACCTTTGCTACCCGGCGGTAGGGTCGCCCGTGTGAACGGACCTGTCGCCTCCCCGCCTGCGCCGCAGGGCTCGGACGAGCCCGCTGCCGGTGCCGCCGCCCTCTCGCCGACCACGCCGCCCGCCGAGGCGGTGCTGCCCCCGCGCGCCCCCGAGGCACCGGCCCCCGGCACCCCGCTCGGCTCGCACTACGAGCACTGCTTCGGCTGCGGCCCGCAGCACCCGCAGGGACTCCAGCTGACCGCGATCGCAGGTGAGGGCCTCGACGTCACGGCACGCTTCACGGTCAAGCCCGGTCACCAGGGCGGCCCGGGACTGGCCCACGGCGGCGTGCTGACGACGGCGATGGACGAGACGCTCGGCACGCTCAACTGGCTGCTGCACGCGGCAGCGGTCACCGGACGACTGGAGACCGATTTCCTCCGCCCGGTCCCGGTCGACGCCGAGCTGCACATCCGGGCCTGGATCACCGGTGTGCACGGCCGAAAGATCTACAGCGCCGCCGAGGGCCGGATCGGCGGACCGCAAGGACCGGTCGCCATCCGGGCTCAGGCACTCTTCATCCAGGTGAAGCTGGAACACTTCACCCAGCACGGTCGTCCCGAGGACATCAAGAAGGCCCTCGACGACCCGGATCTGTTCAAGCGCGCAAGAGCCTTTGAGGTGAACCCGTGAGTCCCACCGCCCGCCCGCCGGTAGACATCCTGATCAACCGGATCGACCCCGAGCTGCCGCTCCCGGCGTACGAGCACCCCGGCGACGCCGGTGCCGATCTGCGCACCACGGTGGACGCCGAACTGGCCCCCGGTGAGCGCGCCGTGCTCCCCACCGGTATCGCCATCGCCCTCCCCGACGGCTACGCAGCCTTTGTGCACCCGCGTTCCGGGCTCGCAGCTCGTTGCGGTGTTGCCTTGGTGAACGCCCCAGGGACGGTCGATGCCGGGTACCGTGGTGAGATCAAGGTGATCGTCGTCAATCTGGACCCGCGCGAGGGGGTCAGCTTCCGCCGCGGGGACCGAATCGCCCAGCTGGTCATCCAGCAGGTCGAGAAGGCGCGTTTCCACGAGGTGGCGGAGCTGCCCGGATCGGCACGTGCCGAGGGTGGGTTCGGATCGACGGGTGGTCACGCCGCGGTCTAGCATGCCCGCGGCTCGCAGTAGCCGAGCAGGTATTCGCTTCGGTCTTGGACCGGGGTCTTGGACCGGGAAGGACAGTGACCGTGTTCCGTCGTCGCCAAAAGAGCGAGGACGCTGTCGAGCAGCTCGCCGACGATGCCATCAGCGCCGACGAGACGGCCGATGGTGTCGAAGGTTCCGCCGACTCCGAGAGCGAGAACGTGACCGAGCAGGACCCGGCGGACCGGGTCGGCCTGCCGCCGGCTCCGCGCCCCGACGGACCGTGGGACGTCTCCGAGCTGGAGAACCCGGAGGAGGGCCGAGTCGATCTCGGCGGTCTCCTGGTCCCCGGAGTCGAGGGCATGGAGCTGCGGGTGGAGGTGGCCGGCGACGCGATCGTGGCCGCCACCCTGGTCCTCGGTAACAGCGCGATCCAGCTGCAGGCCTTTGCCGCCCCCAAGTCCGAGGGCATCTGGGGCGAGGTCCGCGAGGAGATCGCCACCGGTATCACTCAGCAGGGCGGACTGGTCGAGGAGGAGGAGGGCCCGCTGGGCTGGCACCTCCGCGCCCAGGTCCCGGTCCAGCTGCCCGACGGCACCCAGGGCGCCCAGCTCGTCCGCTTCGTCGGATGCGACGGCCCCCGCTGGTTCCTGCGTGGTGTGATCTCGGGTCAGGCCGCAGTGCAGCCCGAGATGGCCGGAATCCTTGAGCAGGTATTCCGCCAGACCGTGGTGGTCCGGGGCGAGACCCCGATGGCCCCGCGCGACCCGATCGTGCTGAAGCTCCCCGAGGACGCCCAGATGGTCGCCGACGGTGGTCCCGCCGCCGAGGGCGAAGGCTCCCGCTTCGGCGGCGCCTCGCTCGACCCGTTCGCCCGCGGCCCGGAGATCACCGAGGTCCGCTGACGTCACTCGCGACTCGTGCGCCACTCGCGATTGCCCCCGCCTGGAGCCCAGGCGGGGGCGATTTGCTTGTGGGGGCTCGATCCCCGTACAGTTCCGGAGTCGCACCGAGAGGGGCGAAGGAAAGCGAGTCCGATGAATGAAACTCCGGTAAACGGAGCGGAAAACATCTGATAAGCTGGAAACACGAAAGAACGAAGCGCCCGGAGGGCCCGCTGGAAGGCGGCTCGAAGGAAGCGTCCGTTCC
>NZ_JARZAJ010000023.1 GCF_029892105.1 Kitasatospora sp. GP82
GCAGGGGGGACCCTGTGGGAGAGTAGGACGCCGCCGAACAATTTTTCAGAGAAGCCCCTCCCGGGGATACCGGGAGGGGCTTCTCGCATTTCCGGCGAGGTTTGTTTGCCGGCGTCGGTGAATTCCGGAGAGTTCTAGAGAGCGAGCTTGAAGCCGAGGTGGGACGCTACGAAACCGAGGCGCTCGTAGAAGCGGTGGGCGTCGGTCCGGGTGGCGTCCGAAGTGAGCTGGACCAGATCGGCGCCGAGCTCGCGGGAGCGTTGGACGGCCCACTGGATCAGCTCGGTGCCGAGGCCGCTGCCGCGTTCGCCGGCGGAGATGCGGACCGCCTCGATGATGGTGCGGGTGGCTCCGCGCCGGGAAAGGCCAGGGATGAGGGTGAGCTGGAGGGTACCGACGACCTGGCCCTGGCGTTCGGCGACGATCAGGTGCTGGTTGGGGTCGGTGGCGAGGCGGGCGAACGCGGCCTGATAGGGGGTCAGGTCGTCGGGGGATTCCCGACCGGCGCCGAGCGGGTCGTCGGCAAGCATCGCGACGATGGCGGGGAGGTCGTCGAGGACGGCCGGACGGATGTTCAGGTCGGTCATGTCAGGGGACCTTAGCCGAGACCTCCCAGTGGCCTCTGGACGGCCCCCGGCGGCCGATGACGGCCGCTGGAGGGCCTGGTGGCCGACGGTGCGTCAGTCACCCGGAGCGGCGGTGGTGATGACCGCGAAGGCGGCTCCGTGGGGGTCGGTCAGCTGGGCGAAGCGGCCGACACCGTGGGCCTCCTCGGCGGGAGCGCGGACGGTGGCTCCGAGTCGCTGTGCTCCGGCGATCGCGGCATCGGTGTCCGGAACCTCGAAGTAGGGGAGCCATTGCGAACCGAGGCCGGTCGCCGCCTGGTCGGCGAGGAGCTGGATGATGCCGCCCTGTCCGCTGTCGGTGCCGCCGCCGTCCGGGGTGACCACGGTGTAGGTGGTGTCGCCGAACGGGACGTCCTGCTCCTGCCAGCCGAAGACGGAGCGGTAGAAGCGCTTGGCGGCGGCCGGATCGGTACTCAGCAGCTCGGTCCAGCAGAGAGCGCCGGGGACGGTGACCGCGCCGAGGCCGCTGGTGCCGAGCGGCTGCCGGGCGGCGAACCGAGCTCCGGTCGGGTCGGTGAGACCGGACGTCCTGCCGTGGGTGAAGACGTCGACCGGGCCGAAGCGTACGGAACCACCGGCCTGCCGGGCCCGGTCGGTGGTGGCGTCGATGTCCCCGGTGGCGAAGTGGACCGTCCAGGCGGGGGCGGCGCCTTCCTCGGTCGGCGGGCCGAGGCCGCCGACCGTCCGGTCGCCGAGTCGGAAGAGACCGTGGTTGCCGGCCTCGGGGCCGAGAGAGTCGAAGGTCCAGCCGAAGAGGGCGCAGTAGAAGGACCGGGCAGCGTCCGGTTCGGGGCTGCCGAGGTCGAGCCAGACGGGGGAGCCGGGGACGAAGTCGGTGGTGAGCATGGCGCTGATCCTTCGACTGACGCGGGTGTGCCCCCCTCAGGCATCCTCGGCCCTGCCCCGGGCACCCACAACCGGGGTCTCGGGCCGGGGCACCGCGGACGAGGAGGCGCAGGAGGGCAACGGTTCCCGCGTTGTCGGTGCAGGGAGGTACGGTGCGTAGCGGACGGTCACAGGTACCGGAGCGAAGAGAGGGCCTCGTGGAGACGCAGCAGCGGTCGGCCCGGCAGTCAGGCGGGGCCCAGCCCACCCAGGGGCAGCCCCAGCAGCGCCAGTTGGCCGAGGTCGAGGGCGTGCTGGAGCGGATCACGTACGCCAACGAGGAGACCGGTTACACGGTCGCCCGGGTGGACACGGGGCGCGGGGCGCACGATCTGCTCACCGTGGTCGGGGCGTTGCTCGGTGCGCAGCCGGGGGAGTCGCTGCGGCTGTTCGGCCGGTGGGGTTCGCATCCGCAGTACGGCAAGCAGTTCACGGTGGAGAACTACACGACCGTGCTGCCGGCGACGGTGCAGGGGATTCAGCGGTATCTCGGCTCGGGGCTGATCAAGGGGATCGGGCCGCGGTTCGCGGAGCGCATCGTGGAGCGCTTCGGGGTGGACACCCTGGACGTGATCGAGCAGGAGCCGGAGCGGCTGATCGAGGTGCCGGGGCTCGGTCCGAAGCGGACGAAGATGATCGCTGCGGCCTGGGAGGAGCAGAAGGCCATCAAGGAGGTGATGGTCTTCCTCCAGGGGGTCGGGGTCTCGACGTCCCTCGCGGTGCGGATCTACAAGAAGTACGGGGACAGTTCTATCGGGGTGGTGAAGAACGAGCCGTACCGGCTGGCGGCCGATGTGTGGGGCATCGGGTTTCTGACGGCGGACCGGATCGCGCAGGCGGTCGGTATCCCGCACGACAGTCCTGAGCGGGTCAAGGCCGGTCTGCAGTACGCGCTTTCGCAGAGCAGCGACCAGGGGCACTGCTATCTGCCGGAGGAGCGGCTGATCGCCGACGGGGTGAAGCTCCTTCAGGTGGATGTCGGTCTGGTGATCGACTGCCTGGCCGAGTTGGTGGCCGAGGAGGGGGTGGTCCGTGAGCCGGTGCCGGGGGAGGCGGGTGAGCCCGTCACGGCGGTCTATCTGGTGCCGTTCCACCGGGCGGAGATCTCGCTGGCCAACCAGTTGATCCGGCTGTTGCGGTCGGAGGCGGACCGGATGCCGGCCTTCTCGAACCGGGACGGCGCGGAGATCGACTGGGCGGCTGCGCTCGGTTGGCTGGCCAAGCGTACGGGGGCCGAACTCGCCCCGGAGCAGCGGGAGTCGGTGAAGTTGGCGCTGACCGAGAAGGTGGCGGTGCTGACGGGTGGTCCCGGGTGCGGCAAGTCGTTCACGGTGAAGTCGATCGTGACGCTGGCGCTGGCCAAGCGGGCGAAGGTGGTGCTGGCGGCGCCGACGGGCAGGGCGGCGAAGCGGCTGTCGGAGCTGACGGGGGTGGAGGCGTCGACTGTGCACCGGCTGCTGGAGTTGCGGCCGGGTGGGGATGCCGCGTACGACCGGGACCGGCCGCTGGATGCGGATCTGGTGGTGGTGGACGAGGCCTCGATGCTGGATCTGATCCTCGCGAACAAGCTGGTGAAGGCGGTTGCGCCGGGGGCGCATCTGCTGTTCGTGGGGGATGTGGACCAGTTGCCCTCGGTGGGGGCCGGTGAGGTGCTCCGGGACATGCTGGCGGCGGAGAGTCCGATCCCCTCGGTCCGGCTGACCAGGATCTTCCGGCAGGCTCAGCAGTCCGGGGTGGTGACGAACGCGCACCGGATCAACGAGGGTCTGCCGCCCGTGACGGAGGGGTTGACGGACTTCTTCCTGTTCGTGGAGGAGGACGCGGAGCGGGCGGCGGGGCTGACGGTGGACGTGGTGGCGCGGCGGATCCCGCAGAAGTTCGGGCTGGACGCGCGCCGTGACGTCCAGGTGCTGGCCCCGATGCACCGGGGTCCGGCGGGCGCGGGGAATCTGAACACGCTGTTGCAGGCGGCGGTCACGCCGGCGCGCGAGGGCCTGCCCGAGCGCCGGTTCGGCGGCCGGACCTTCCGGGTAGGTGACAAGGTCACACAGATCCGGAACAACTACGAGAAGGGCCGGAACGGCGTCTTCAACGGCACGGTCGGGGTGGTGACTTCGCTCAGTGCCGAGGAGCAGCGACTGACGGTGCTCACCGACGAGGACGAGGAGGTGCCGTACGACTTCGACGAGTTGGATGAACTTGCGCATGCCTATGCGATGACCATCCATCGCTCGCAGGGCAGTGAGTATCCGGCGGTGGTGATTCCCGTCACGACCTCGGCCTGGACGATGCTGCAGCGAAACCTGCTGTACACCGCTGTGACGCGGGCGAAGAAACTGGTGGTGCTGGTCGGATCACGGAGAGCGATCGGCCAGGCTGTTCGGGCGGTCAGTGCAGGTCGGAGGCATTCTGCGCTTGATCATCGACTGGCTGCTGGATGATCATCCAGGGTGCCGGCCGCTCCGGCGTTGTCTTGACGTAAAGAGATTTAAGGCAGAGCCTACTCTTTGTGCCGATCTTGTCCGGTCCATACCGGCTACGGCGACAGCTTTTGTAGGACTGGGCCCTTTTCGGCCCACCCCGGGTGAGCGACTGTCCCTCGGATGGGGGATCGTAGAGTCAGTCAGGACACCCAGGGATTCATTTCGTCGGTGAGGAAGACGTGAGCGACAAATCGGTAGTACTGCGGTACCAGGGCGGCGAGTACGAGTACCCCGTCGTCGAGAGCACTGCGGGCAACGCCGGCTTCGACATCTCGAAGCTGCTTCCGCAGACCGGCCTGGTCACCCTGGACAACGGCTTCGGCAACACCGCCGCCTACAAGTCCGCGATTACCTTCGTGGACGGTGACAACGGCATCCTGCGCTACCGCGGCTACCCGATCGAGCAGCTGGCCGAGCAGGGCAGTTTCATCGAGACCGCGTACCTCCTGATCAACGGCGAGCTGCCCAACGCCGACCAGCTGGAGGAGTTCAACGCCGAGATCACCCAGCACACCCTGCTGCACGAGGACGTCAAGCGCTTCTTCGGCGGCTTCCCGCGGGACGCCCACCCGATGGCGATGCTGTCCTCGGTGGTCGGTGCCCTGTCCACGTTCTACCAGGACAGCCACAACCCCTTCGACGCCGCTCAGCGCCACCTGTCGACGGTCCGCCTGCTGGCCAAGCTGCCGACGATCGCGGCCTACGCGTACAAGAAGTCGGTCGGCCAGCCGTTCGTCTACCCGCGCAACGACCTGAGCTACGTCGAGAACTTCCTCCGGATGACCTTCGCCGTCCCCGCCGAGGACTACGAGATCAACCCGGTCATCGTCAACGCGCTGGACAAGCTGCTGATCCTGCACGCGGACCACGAGCAGAACTGCTCGACCTCCACGGTCCGCCTGGTGGGCTCCAGCCACGCCAACCAGTTCGCCTCTATCTCGGCCGGTATCTCGGCGCTCTGGGGCCCGCTGCACGGTGGCGCCAACCAGGCCGTGCTGGAGATGCTGGAGCAGATCCAGAAGGACGGCGGCGACGTCGACAGCTTCATCCGCAAGGTGAAGAACCGCGAGGACGGCGTGAAGCTCATGGGCTTCGGTCACCGCGTGTACAAGGCCTTCGACCCGCGCGCCGCGCAGGTCAAGATCCTGGCGCACGAGGTCCTCGGCCAGCTCGGCAAGTCCGACGAGCTGCTGGAGATCGCGCTCAAGCTGGAAGAGCACGCGCTCAACGACGACTTCTTCATCTCGCGCAAGCTCTACCCGAACGTGGACTTCTACACCGGCCTGATCTACCGCGCGATGGGCTTCCCGACCAGCATGTTCACCGTGCTGTTCGCGCTCGGTCGCCTGCCGGGCTGGATCGCCCACTGGCACGAGATGATCAACGACCCGGGCAGCCGCATCGGCCGTCCGCGCCAGATCTACACCGGCGTGGAGATCCGCGACTACGTCGCCCTCGACGGACGCTGACGCAGGACCTGCGAAGGGCCCGGCTGCTGTTGCAGCCGGGCCCTTCGACGTAACGGCGCACGACGCCCGAGGGCGGCCGAATCAGGAACGGCCGCTCAAAGCGTTCCTGGCCCGCCGCACCCCGGCGTCGTGCGCGAGGACCACCGAACCGGTCGGCAGTCGTCCCGGGGCCCGCCGGAGCCCCGTCGGCGACAGTGATGCTCTGCGGTGACGTGATGCCGTTCGCCACGCCACCGCCCACCAAAAGCTGCCGCACTACAAAAGGTAAGACGTATCAGGGGGCGCAAAGTTACGCCGAGGGGGTGTGAGTTGCCTCTCTCCACGCTCCGTGTGCACCCGGTACCCCGCCCATATCACACGATCTGCGGCCGGTGACATCACCCTCCCCGCAGACGCGGCAACCCAGCGTGATAGGAATCGTGCCAATCCGGTACGGACCGACCGTGCTCTTCGTGGCAGCGGCGGCGGGGCAGGGAGGGAGTGCGCAGATGGCCAGAAATGTCGTCGTCACGGGTGGCGGCACGGGTATCGGGTACGAGGTGGCCCGGCGCTTCGCCGATGCGGGCGAGCAGGTCGTGATCGTCGGCCGCCGGCGGGCGGTGCTGGAACGGGCCGCCCTCGACCTGGGCGCCAATGTCACACCGCTGGTCTGCGACCTGGCCGACCCCGATGCGGTGGAGGCCTCGCTGGCCGGACTGCCGGAGGAGATCGACGTCCTGGTCAACAACGCGGGCAGCCGGGAGACCGTGATCGGCGCCGGTCCGCACGCGGTACTGGCCCGCTGGCGCGGCGACTTCGAGCGCAATGTGCTGACCGTCGTGATGCTCACCGAGTCCATCCGGGACCGCCTCACCCAGGGCACCGGCCGGGTGGTCACGGTCAGCTCGATCGCCGCCCTGCGCGGGGCCGGCTCGTACGGGGCCGCAAAGGCCTCGCTGCACGCCTGGAACCACTTCCTGGCCGCCCAGCTCGGCCCCTCCGGCATCACCGCCAACATCGTGGCACCCGGCACCGTCTCGGGCACCGAGTTCTTCGGCCCCCGGCTGGACGAGGCCGAGGTGTCCCGGCGCGCCGCGCGTACCCTGCTCGGCCGGGTCGGCGAGACCGGGGAGGTCGCGGCGGCGGTCTACTTCCTGGCCTCGCCGGAGGCCGGGTTCATCACCGGTGAGATCCTGCACTGCAACGGCGGCGAGCTGCTCGGGCGTTGAGCACTCCGCGGCAACCGTGCGCGATCGGGCAGGCACCTGACACCCTGCCCGATCGCGCCACCGGTCAGGCCGCGTCGAAGCGCTTCAGGCGGAGGCTGTTGGTGACCACGAAGACCGAGGAGAAGGCCATCGCGGCACCCGCCACCATCGGGTTGAGCAGCCCTGCCGCGGCCAGCGGGATCGCCGCGACGTTGTAGGCGAAGGCCCAGAAGAGGTTGCCCTTGATGGTGGCCAGGGTCCGCCGGGCCAGGCGGATGGCATCGGCGGCCGAGCGCAGGTCGCCGCGGACCAGGGTCAGATCGCTCGCCTCGATCGCGGCGTCCGTCCCGGTGCCCATGGCCAGGCCCAGGTCGGCCTGGGCAAGTGCGGCGGCGTCGTTCACGCCGTCGCCGACCATCGCCACCGAGCGGCCCTCGGCCTGCAACCGCTTGACGGCGGCCACCTTGTCCTCGGGCAGTACCTCGGCTATCACGTCCTCGGCCGCGATGCCGACCTCGGCCGCCACCGCCTCGGCCACCGCGCGGTTGTCACCGGTGAGCAGCACCGGGCGCAGCCCCAGTGCGCGCAGCTCGCGGACGGCCTCGGCGCTGGTGGGTTTGACGGTGTCGGCGACCTCGAAAACCGCCCGGACGGCGCCGTCCCAGCCGACCGCGACGGCGGTCCGTCCGGCGGCCTCGGCGGCCGACTTGGCGGTGGCCAGCGCGGGCGGCAGGTGCTGGGCCCGGTCGGCCAGCAGGACCTCGCGTCCGGCGACCACCGCATGGCCCTCGACCACGCCCTGCACGCCCCGCCCGGGCACGTTCTCGAAGCTCTCGACGGTGGGCAGTTCGCCGATCTGCTCGGCCGCGGCCTGAGCGATGGCCTGTGCGACGGGGTGCTCGGAGGCGTGCTCCAGGGCGCCGGCCAGGCGCAGTGCCTGGGTCTTCGAGACGCCCTCGGCGGTGTGGACGGCGGTGAGCGCCATCCGTCCGGTGGTCACGGTGCCGGTCTTGTCCAGCACGATGGTGTCCACGGCGCGGGTGGTCTCCAGGACCTCGGGGCCCTTGATCAGGATGCCCAGCTGGGCGCCGCGGCCGGTGCCGACCATCAGGGCGGTCGGGGTGGCCAGGCCGAGGGCGCACGGGCAGGCGATGATCAGCACGGCGACGGCGGCGGTGAACGCCTCGGTGGGGCTGTCGGAGATCAGCAGCCAGGCGACCAGGGTGCCGAGGGCGATCAGGATGACCACCGGGACGAACACTGCGGAGATCCGGTCGGCGAGCCGCTGGGCGGCGGCCTTGCCGTTCTGGGCGTCCTCGACCAGCTTGGTCATCCGGGCCAACTGGGTGCCGGCGCCGACCCGGGTGGCCTCGACGACCAGGCGGCCGCCCGCGTTGACCGTGGCGCCGGTCACCGGGTCGCCGACGGAGACCTCGACGGGTACGGACTCGCCGGTGAGCATTGAGGCGTCCACGGCGGAGGCGCCCTCGACCACCACCCCGTCGGTGGCGATCTTCTCGCCGGGCCGCACCACGAAGCGCATGCCGACGGTGAGCCGGGAGATCGGCAGCCGTACCTCGCGGTCGGCCTGGAGGACCGCGACGTCCTTGGCACCGAGGTCCAGCAGAGCGTGCAGCGCCGCGCCCGCGCGGCTCTTGGAGCGGGCCTCCAGCCAGCGGCCGAGCAGGATCAGGGTGGTGACCCCGGCGGCGGCCTCCAGGTAGAGCGAGGAGGCGGCGTCGCCCCCGCCGACCGAGAGGGAGAACTCGTGGCGCATCCCGGTCATACCGGCGTGGCCGAAGAACAGTGCCCACACCGACCAGCCGAAGGCGGCCAGGGTGCCCAGCGAGACCAGGGTGTCCATGGTGGCCGCGCCGTGCTTCAGGTTGGTCCAGGCGGCGCGGTGGAAGGGCAGGCCGCCGTGGACGACGACCGGGCCGGTGAGGGCGAAGGCCAGCCACTGCCAGTTGTCGAACTGGAGGTCGGGGATCATGGAGAGCAGCACCACCGGGACGGAGAGCGCGATGCTGATCAGCACGCGCTCCCACAGCGGGTCCGGCGCGGGGGCGGGGGCCTCCTCGGGGGCCGTCTCGCCGGGGGCCGTCTCGCCGGGAGCCGTCTCGTCGGCGGGCGGGGCGGGCAGCTCGGCCGTGTAGCCGGTCTGCTCGATCCTTGCGATGAGGTCGGCCACGCTCACCTCGGGTGCGAAGTCCACCCGGGCCTTCTCGGTGGCGAGGTTGACGGTTGCCTCGACCCCGTCCATCCGGTTGAGCTTCTTCTCGATCCGGGCCGCGCACGAGGCGCAGGTCATCCCGCCGATGGAGAGTTCCACCCGGTCGCGGACGGCCCCGGAGTCCATGCCCGGGGTAGTGGTGCTCATGCTCGGTGCTCCTTGGTGACCTCGGTGACCTCGGTGCGAGCGTACGGGGGCGCGTCGGGGCGCGCCCCCGTACGGTGGTTCAGGCGGCAGGGCCGACCAGTTCGTATCCGGCCTCGTCGATGGCGGCGCGGACGGCGGCCTCGTCCAGCGGGCTCCGGGAGGAGATCGTCACGGTGCCGGCCTTGGCGTCGGCCGCTACGTCGAGGACGCCGGGGAGGGTGGAGACCTCCTCGCTGACCGACTTCTCGCAGTGGCCGCAGCTCATGCCGCTGACGGTGTAGGTGATGGTGCTGGACATCGGTGCCTCCGGGTTGCGTTCCCGCCCGGGCGCGGGGCTCGGGCGCGGTCGGTCCACTAGCTTCTGTCTGCTGCACAACAGAATACCCCCCAGGGGTATTTCCTGGGATGGGCGGCGAATGTGGCGTAGGTCGCAGCTCGCACTGTTCGACCGCGAGCCGAGGGTAGCCGCGCGGCTACCGGGGGCCGATCTGCCGTCCGGTGGGGCGTGTCTGCCTGATGCGGTTGTCGGTGCAGTCGTCGTAACGGCGCGGCGGGTGGTTCCGGGACTTCCCCGGAACCACCCGTTGGGTCGATCAAGGCGGTGTCAGGTCGCTGCACCGGCTTCGGCCGGCGCCGCATCGGGATCTCTGCGGTGACCCCGGTGGGCCGGGGCCGCGTTCTCCCCGGGGTGTAACGATCTGGACAAATCGGACGAATTGCGGGTAATTGGCAAGCACCGTATTCGGCCGATTCCTCCGATATGTTCGAGATGTGCTCCACAGTCGCCGTGCCCAGTCACCCGCGAAGCCCCGACCCACCGGGCTGCCGCGGGGCAGGCGGAGGAGCGCGCTGCTCGCCGCCGACCTGCAGGACCTGTCCTTCATGCGTCGGGCCACCCCGGCGCTGCTGGCGATCCTGGCGGTCTCGGCGGCCGACTACTCCTCCGGACAAGACCGCTATCTGGCACCGCTGATGGTGGTGGTGCCCTCGATCGCGGCCCTCACGCTGCGGCCCGCCGAGCTGCTGCTGGTCTGCTTCCTGGGCTTCGTCGCGCTGCTCGGCCTGAGCCACTACGACAGAATGGACAATCTGCACGACGGGCGCTTCCTGTTCGGGGCGCTCCTGAGCTATGTGGCGCTGGCGGTCTTCAGCGCCTGGGTGGCCGGACTGCGGATGAGACGGGCAGCCGCGTACGCCGCGGTCAGTTCGGTGGCGGAGGCTGCCCAGCGGGCGTTGCTCAGCCTCCCCGGGCCGTCCGTCGGGCCGCTGCGCCTGGCCGTGCGGTACGTCTCGGCGGCGGACGCGGCGCGGATCGGCGGTGACCTGTACTCGGTGCTGGACACCCCGCACGGCACCCGGGTGCTGGTCGGCGACGTCCGGGGCAAGGGTCTGGGGGCCGTACGGACCGCCGCCGTGGTGCTCGGCGCCTTCCGCGAGGCGGCGTACGACGAGAACGGGTTGTCGGCGGTGGCCGCCCGGATCGAGGCCAGCGTGGAACGGCACGTGCCCGACGGGGAGTTCACCACCGCGCTGTTCGCCGAGTTCAGCCGGCCCGGGGCGATGGAACTGCTGCACTACGGGCATGTGCCGCCGATCCGGGTGGAACGTGACGGGACGGTGACGGTGCTGGAAGCCGTCGATCCCTGGGTGCCGCTCGGCCTCGGCAAGCTGGCCAAGGGATCGCCGAACAGTGTCACCTTGCCGTTCGGGGCCGACGACGTGCTGGTGCTCTGCACGGACGGGGTGGTGGAGGCCAAGCACCACCGCTCGGGCGAGTTCTATCCGCTGGCCGAGCGGGTCGGCCCGCTGGTACGGGACGCGGCCCGCTCGTCGGCGGAGCTGGAGACCGCTGTCGGGCGGATCTACGCGGACCTGCTGGTGCACACCGGAGGGGACCTCGGGGACGATGCGCTGCTGTTGCTGATCAGCCGGACGGACCGGGACCGGGACCGGCTGCGGAACGGCTGAGCTGCAGAACGGCTCACCGGGGCGGCCGTGCCGGGGTCAGGCCGTGCGGGCGGACTGGGCGAGGGCCCGGAAGATCAAGGCCGTCGAGGTGGCGCCCGGGTCCTGGTGGCCGATGCTGCGCGGGCCCAGGTAGGAGGCGCGACCCTTGCGGGCCTGGAGCGGGACGGTGTCGCGCGCGCCCTGGTCCGCGGCCTCGGCGGCCGCCTCGGCTGCGGCGGAGAGACCTTGGGACACAGCCTGCTCGAAGGCGGCGAGGGCCGGCGCCCAGGCGTCCACGATGGTCTTGTCGCCTGGCGCGGCCCCGCCCAACTGCTGGATCGCCAGAAGGCCCTCCGCCAGGGCGGTGGCCAGCGCGGCGGTCGTCGCCTTCTCCTCGGGCAGCGCCTTGCCCATGGCCCGGAACGCGCTGCCGTACAGCGGACCCGAGGCGCCGCCGACCTTGGAGATGAGGGTGGCCCCGGTCTTGGCCAGGACCGCCCCCACTGCGGTGGGCTCCGGGCTGTCCAGAGCCGTCATCACGGCGTTGAAGCCCCGGCGCAGGTTGCTGCCGTGGTCGCTGTCGCCGATCGCCGAGTCCAGCTCGGTGAGCTGCGCCTCCTGCCGTTCGACGGCTGCGGCGATCTCCCGGACCCAGGCGAGGGCCAGCTCGGTGTCCACTACGGGTGCTCCTCATGACGGTCTTGGCCGGCTCTGAAGGGCCGGTCTTGGATGGGGCCGGTCTTGGATGGGGCCGGTCTTGGAACGTGACGTGACGGGGCAGGGCCGGGTCAGGACCAGGTCAGGGCCGTTGTCGCCACCGGGGCGTCCCACAGTTCGAGCAGTTCGGCGTCGGCCTTGGTCAAGGTCAGCGAGAAACCGGCCATGTCCAGACTGGTGACGTAGTTGCCGACCAGGTTGCGGGCGATCCTGATGCCGCGCTCGGCGAGCCGGGCCTGCACCTCGCCGTAGACCACGTACAGCTCCAGCAGCGGGGTGCCGCCCAGACCGTTGACCAGGGCGATCACCTCGTCGCCCGCCGCCAGGTCGTGGTCGGCGAGGATGGTGTCCACCACCTCGGCGGCCAGTTCGTTGGCCGGGCGGAGCCGCTCGCGGCGGCGGCCGGGCTCACCGTGGATGCCGACGCCGACCTCGATCTCGTCCTCCGGCAGATCGAAGCCGGGCTTGCCTGCCGCCGGTACGGTCGCCGCGGTGAGCGCGATGGCGAAGGAGCGGGAGGCGGCGTTGACCCGCTGGGCGACGGCGGCCACCTCGTCCAGTGCTGCGCCGCGCTCGGCCAGTGCACCGGCGATCTTCTCCACCATGACGGTCGCCCCGGTTCCCCGGCGGCCCGCCGTCCAGGTCGAGTCCTCCACCGCGACATCGTCGTTGACCAGGACGGTACGGACCTCGATGCCCTCCTCGACGGCCAACTCGGCGGCGAGCTGGAAGTTCATCACGTCGCCGGTGTAGTTCTTCACGATCAGGACGACGCCCGCACCGCTGTGCACCGCCTGGGCAGCGGTGAGCATCTGGTCGGGCACCGGGGAGGTGAACACCTCGCCCGGGCAGGCCGCGTCGAGCATGCCGGGACCCACGAAGCCGGCGTGCAGCGGCTCATGACCGGAGCCGCCGCCCGAGATCAGCGCGACCTTGGGACGCTCGGGGCGGACCGCTCTGGCGATCACCCTGTTGGGGATGTCCACCGCCAACTCCGGGTGGGCAGCCGCGAATCCGGTCAGCGCGTCCGTCAGGACGGTCTCCGGCGAGTTGATCAGCTTCTTCAAGGCACGCTCCCTCGGCAGATCTTGATAGCGACGTTACGCCAGCAGGGACGGGTTCGGCATGGGATACGACACGCCGCGTCTCGAACTGGTCCTCGACCGGGGGGTGGTGGAGCGGGCTAGGGTCGAGGCATGGGCAAGCACGTGGGCATCGTTCTCGTCTCGCACAGCCCCGCCATGGCGGCCGGGCTGCGCGAGCTCCTCACCGAACTCGGTTCCGACACCGTCCCGGTGGCACTCGCCGCGGGGACCGAGGACGGCGGTCTCGGCACCAGCTACGACCTGATCGTCCGGGCCGTCGCGGAGGCGGACGGCGGTGCGGGCGTCGTCGTCCTGCCGGACCTCGGTAGCTCGGTGATGACCGCCCGGACCGCCCTGGAAGATCATCCGAGGTCCGGGGCGGTGCTGGTGGACGCGCCGTTCGTGGAGGGCGCGGTGGCAGCCGTGGTCACCGCCTCGGCCGGGGCGGCACTGGCCGAGGTGGTCGGGGCGGCGGAAGAGGCACGAGGCTTCCGGAAGTTCTGATCAACCCGCACCCCTGAGGGTTCATCCCCGCCTCTCGCAAGGGTTTCCCTGCGTTGCTGAGGGGGCTACTTTGCGTCGGCGTAGCACTCCACGACGGCTGTGCTGAGCGGGAAGCGGACGGGGGTGTCGCCGAAGACCAGGGCGCGGGCCTCCTCGGCCGCGTCCGTGACGGCTGCGGCGACCTGATCGGCCAGGTTCAGCGGGGTGTGCACCACCACCTCGTCGTGCTGGAAGAAGACCAGATGCGGCCGGTCGGCGCCGGACTCCAGCGCCGTCAGCCGACGGCGCAGCGCGGCGAGCAGGGCGAGCGCCCATTCGGCCCCGCTGGCCTGGATGACGAAGTTCCGGGTGAACCGGCCGCGTGCTCTGGCCGAGCGGCCGCCCGCCTCCCCGGCCGTCTCGGGCGACTCCGTCAGATCGAGCCAGTCGGCGGACGGCGGTGGGCAGGTGCGGCCGAGCCTGGAACGGACGATCCCGCCGTCCTCTCCGGTACGGGCTGCCGCCTCGACGTACCCCATCGCGGCCGGATAGCGGTGGCGCAGGGTGGCCAGCAGCGGGCCGATGTCCCCGCTGGTCTGCCCGTACATCGCGCCGAGCAGGCCGAGCTTGGCCTTGTCGCGGTCGCCCTGGAAGGCGGTGGCGGCCAGTGCGCTGTAGAGGTCGCCCTCGGCGGCGCTGCGGGCCAGCCCAGGGTCCTGGGAGAGCGCGGCCAGCACGCGGGGCTCCAGCTGGGCGGCGTCCGCGACCACCAGGGCCCAGCCCGGATCGGCGACCACGGCGCGGCGCAGGATGCGCGGGATCTGCAGGGCACCCCCGCCCCGGCTGGCCCAGCGGCCGGAGACCACGCCGCCGACCACGTACTCGGGGCGGAACCGCCCGCCCCTGGCCCAGGTGTCCTGCCAGGCCCAGCCGTGCGCGGCATGCAGCCGGGACAGCTCCTTGTAGCGGACCATCAGGCGGGCGGCCGGGTGGTCGATGCTGTTCAACTCCCAGGAGCGGGTGGATCCGAGCTGGATGCCCTGGTCGGCGAAAGCGCGCAGCACCTGGGTGTGCGAGTCGGGGTTGAACGGGCGTCCGCCGAGCGCCTGCTGCAACTCGGCGGCCAGCTCGGCGAGGTGGCTCGGCCGGGTGCCGGGGACGGTCGGGCGCGGGCCGAGCAGCTCGGTGAGCAGCCGGTCGTGGATGTCGGCGCGCCAGGGCAGTCCGTCGGCGGCCATCTCGGCGGCCAGCAGGGCACCGGCCGACTCGGCGGCCACGAGGAGGCGGAAGCGCGAGCGGGCCGCCGGGTCGGCGATGGCCTGGATACGGCGCTGCTGCTCGGCGTGGACGGCGACCACCGCGGTCAGCGGGTCGGTGCCGGGGGGCAGCTGGAGGCGGTCGGGGGCGAAGAGGCTCTCCTGGTCGCCCGGGCCTGCGCTGTCGGGCAGGTCGGCCGGGACGGGCAGCCGGTTGATCCTGGCCCAGGCGGCGCCGAGGGAGCGCGGCGCGCCCCAGGCGCCCTCGTGGCCGAGCAGCAGGGCCTCGACCAGTCGCAGGTCGTGGCAGCGGGCCAGGCGGAGTGGCAGTAGCGGCGTGTACGCGCTGTCGGCGGCGGCCCAGACCCAGCGCGGCTGCTCGGCCGCCTCGCGCTCGGCGACGGCGGTGGCGAGTGCGGGTGTACGGACGGGTGGGCCGAGCGGGCTGCCGTCCTCGGCGAGCGGCTGGAGGCTGCCGCCCGGGCCGTGCGGGTCGGGTACCAGGGCGATACGGGGGGTGGTGCGGGGGGTGGTGCGGGGGACCGGGGCCACGGGGACTCCTCCTCTCGGACGGGCGTTCGCTCGACCGTAGCGCCTGGCACTGACAGTGAGCGGCAGGCGGGGTGGCGGGTCGAAACGGCCGGGGACGCGGTGGTGCCGTGCGAGCGGGGCCCAGGACCCGATCGGGCCGTCGGCATCGGGTCGGCGGGGACGGCGCGCACCGGTCCTGGGCAGGCGTGAAGCCCCGCCGGGAGGGCGTGCGGATCGGTCGTGCGCGGGAGTGCGAATCGCTCGTACGCGAGTGTGCGGATCGGGCCGAGAGGCCCATAGGCAGCCGCCATGACACCGCGTAAGGTTCGGGCAATGAGTGACAATCCCTTCTTCGAGGCCAGCACCCTGGTCTACGAACTTCCTCCCTTCGCCGAGATCCGGGAAGAGCACTACCTGCCGGCCTTCGAGCGAGGCATGGCCGACCAGCTGGCCGAGATCGCCGCGATCGTGGCCGACCCGGAGCCGCCGAGCTTCGACAACACGCTTGTGGCACTGGAGCGTTCGGGTGCCCTGCTGCGCCGGGTGCAGCTGGTCTTCAGCAACCGGGTCGCCTCCGACACCACCCCCGCCCTGGACGAGCTGGATGCCGAGATCAGCCCCCGTCTGGCGGCGCACGCCGATGCCATCCACCTCGATCCGGCGCTCTTCGCCCGGGTGCACGCCCTCTACGAGGCTCGCGACACCCTGGAACTGGACGCCCAGGACCTGCGCCTGTTGGAGCGTCACCACACCCGCTTCGTCCGCGCCGGGGCCAAGCTCTCGGCCGCCGACCAGCAGCGGCTGCGCGAGATCAATGCCCAACTGGCCTCGGACTCCACGACTTTCCGGCAGAACGTGTCCACCGAGACCCGGGCCCGAGCCCTGGTGCTGGACAGTGCCGAGCAGCTGGCCGGCCTGCCCGCCGGTGAGATCGCCTCGGCCGCCGAGAACGCCAAGGCCCTCGGCCGGGACGGCTCGTACGTGCTGAGCCTGAAGAACTACTCCAACCAGCCCGAGCTCGCCCAGCTCACCGACCGCTCGGTGCGTGCCCGGCTGCTGGAGGCCGCGCTCGGCCGCGCCGTCGAGGCCAACGGACCGGTGGCGGTCCGGATGGCCATGCTGCGGGCCGAGCGGGCCGCGCTGTTCGGCCACCCCAGCCACGCCTCGTACGTCGTGGCCGACGAGACCGCGGGCACCGTCGAGGCCGTGGACACCCTGCTGGCCCGTCTGGTGCCCGCCGCCGTCGCCAACGCCGAGCGCGAGGCCGCCGAACTCGCCAAGGCCGCTGCGGCCGACGGCATCACGGAGCTGGCTGCGCACGACTGGGCGTACTACTCGGAGCAGGTCCGCAAGGCCGCCTACGAGGTGGACTCCGCCGCGCTGCGCCCGTACTTCGAGCTCGAACGCGTGCTGCACGACGGCGTGTTCTTCGCCGCGCAGCTGGCGTACGGGCTGACCTTCACCGAGCGCGCGGACCTGACGGGGTACCACCCGGATGTCCGGGTCTTCGAGGTGTTGGAGGCGGACGGCAGTTCGCTGGGCCTCTTCCTCGGCGACTTCCACGCCCGCGATTCCAAGGGTGGCGGCGCCTGGATGAACGAACTCGTTCAGCAGTCCGAACTGCTGGGCAAGCGGCCGGTGGTGGTCAACAACCTCAACATCGCCCAGCCGGCTCCGGGCGAGCCGACCCTGCTGACCTGGGACGAGGTGCGGACGCTCTTCCACGAGTTCGGCCACGCGCTGCACGGGTTGTTCTCCGCCGTCCGCTACCCGCTCTTCTCCGGGACCGAAGTACCGCGTGACTTCGTCGAGTTCCCGTCCCAGGTGAACGAGATGTGGATGGTCCGGCCCGAGGTGCTGGCCAGCTTCGCCAAGCACCACCTGACCGGTGAGCCGCTGCCCGCGGAGCTGGTGGCCAAGATGGCCGCGGCCGAGAAGTTCGGCCAGGGCTTCCGTACGGTCGAGTACCTGGCGGCGACGCTGCTCGACTGGGCCTGGCACACCGTGCCGGTGGGCCAGGAGATCGCCGACGCCCAGGAGTTCGAGGCGCAGGCGCTGGCCAAGGCCGGTCTGGCGGTGCCGGCCATCCCGCCGCGCTACCGCACGACGTACTTCAGCCACATCTTCGCGAGCGAGTACAGCGCGGGCTACTACGCCTACATCTGGTCGGAGGTGCTGGATGCGGACACCGTCGAGTGGTTCCGTACCAACGGCCGTCCGGTGCGCGAGAGCGGCGAGATCTTCCGCGCCGAACTGCTCTCGCGGGGCGGCAGCGTGGGCGCGCTCGACTGCTTCCGCGCCGTGGTCGGCCGGGATCCGGAGCTCGCCCCGCTGCTGGAGCGGCGCGGCCTTGCCGGGGCCTGACCACGCCCCGAAGTGGTGCCGGTCCGCCGCCGAGAACTCCTCGGCGGCGGACCGGAGCAGTGACTAGTTCGCCGGGACGATGGAGAACGATCCGTTCTGCAGGCCGGTCTCGGTGTACTGGCCGCTGTCGATGGCCTGCGGCGAGTACGCGTCGAAGGTCTGCCCGTTCACCGTGACGCCGCTGAAGTCCAGGCTGTCGAAGGACGGGTAGCTCTGGGTCGGCGACTCGATGACCGCCTCGGCGCTCACGTCCTGGGCGTTCAGGCGCTGACGGGTGCTCTGGGTCCAGCCCTTGGTGGTGTCGGTGAGCTTCAGGGTGTAGGTGCCGCTGCCGTTGTAGACGACGCTCGCGGTGAAGCTGTCCCCGGCGTCCACCGGGTTGCTGAAGTACTGCGGCGGTGCCGGGTACATCTCGTACCAGCCGGAGTAGACGGGGGAGCCGCTGGAGCAGTCCACCTGGACGCCGGTCTGCTCCACCGTCTGGGAGCCGTAGCCGTCGATGCCGACCCAGGGGGCGAACAGGTCGTTGGAGGTGTTGCACTGCACCTGCGGCATCGTCCAGGAGCCGCTGATGGTGCGAAAGCCACTGCCCTGGGCGACGTAGCCGCCCCAGACGCCGCCGTCGTAGTTGTACGAGCCGGGGGTGTGGTGGGAGTAGTAGTGCGTGGCCCTCGGGGTGCTCGCGTGGGTGGCGGCACTTGCGGGGGTGGCCAGCGTGGCGCCGGAGACCGCGAGCAGGACAGCCGCCACGGAACTGGCAGTACGCAGTACAGGCATGAAGAACTCCTGTGGGGGGTTGGGGACTTCGGCGGACCGTCGGACCGGTGGGGTCGGCACTCGGCGGATCGCTGTGGCCAAGACTGAGGGGCCGTCGGCACCGGACGGAAGGCAATGAGCGGGTCAGGAACGCGTCATGGCGGGTACATGACTTGCCGGTAGTCCCTTGCTTTCGCCCGCCCGATGCCACAGAGTCGGACTCCGCCTGCGGACTTCTCGCCGGGGGAGGAGTCCGGGAAGGGGGTACCGATGCCGGAGCTCGCTGGGGCCAGATTCGCCGGGTTGGGCATCGGCGCCGACGCAGAGGAGGTGTACCTGAGGCTGCTCGACGTCGGCAGTGCCTCGGTGCACCAGCTGGCCGTCTGGGCCGGTCTGAACGGTGAACGAGCCCTGTCCGCAATGGAGTCGCTGGCCGAGCACGGGCTGGTGGAGCGCCCGGCTCCCGGGCAGCTGCGGTGGACGGCTGCCGCGCCCGACGTGGCGCTCGAAGAACTCCTGCTCCAGCGGGAGGTGGAACTCCGGCGGGCGCGCGGCCGGATCAACGAGCTGATGCGCACCTACCGCCGACGGCAGTCCGAGATGGGCGAGCTGGTCGAGGTGATCAGCGGACGCGAGTCGATCGCCGAGCTCTGGCGCAGCCTGCAGCTGGGCGTACGCGAGCAGTTGCGCGTGCTGGACCGGCCGCCGTACATCCGTCGCACCGATCCGGAGACCGAACTCTCGGTGCTCGGGCGGGGAGTGGCGATGCGCGCGGTCTACGAGAGCCGGGTGCTGCGCGAGCCCGAGCGGGTGGCGGAGATCCGCTCCTTCATCCGGGGCGGTGAACAGGCCAGGGTGCTGCCGGAGCTGCCGCTCAAGCTGGCGGTGATCGACTCCCGTTGGGCGCTGCTGCCGGTGAGCGCGGGTACCGAGTTGCAGAACGTGCTGCTGGTCCGGCCGTCATCGCTGCTGGACGCGCTGATCGGGCTGTTCGAGCTGTACTGGTCGCATGGGATGCGCTTTCCGGCGGTGGCGGACACCGAGGCCGAGCCCCAGGACCGGCACCAGCGCCTGCTCGACCTGCTCGCCGCCGGTCTGACCGACGAGAGCATCGCCCGCCAACTCGGTGTCTCCACCCGGACGGTGCAGCGCTGGGTGCGCGAGCTGATGGACCGCTTCGGTGCCCGCACCCGCTTCCAGGCCGGGATCCAGGCCGCCCGCGCCGATCTGCTCTGACGCCGAGGCGTCAGCCGATCGCCAGGGTGATCTGCGCGCCGGGTCGGGCGGGTGGCAACAGGACCCGGGCCGTACCGGACCGTTCGGCGCCCGGCTGCTCGACCACCACCGCCGAGGCACGGGCGCCGCTGACGGTCAGGTGCGCGCGGCCGGGGTAGCTCCCGGCCGGGAGCACCACCTCCGTCCAGCCGCCGGCACGGTCCGCGGTGAAGGTCAGGCGGTAGACCCCGTCCCGGTAGGACTCGCCGAGGGGGAGGCCGGCGAGTGCGCGGGCGTACGGGCCGAAGGCGGGTTCGTCCCCGCGGGCGGGCTCTCCGTCCGGGCCCAGCGCGCAGTAGCCGCCGTTGCCCCGGCACCAGTACCACATCGTCCAGGCGGTGGCGAAGTCCTCCATCGCGACGACCTGGCGCTGTACCAGCAGCGTGTTGCCCGGGGTACGGGAGTTGGGCGGCCCCCACTCGCCGACCAGGACCGGGAGGTGGTTGGACTGCGGGTAGGCGGTGATGGCGGCCGTGTAGTTCTCGATGAAGCCGTCGGCGGGATCCCAGTCCCTGCCCGACTCCACGGCGGTGTCGTAGAAGTGCGGCGCGTAGCCGAGCCGGGGTGCGCCGGTGCGCGGGTCCGAGAAGGCCGGGAGCCGGGTCGGTACGCCCTGGCCGACCAGGACGGTGGGCTCCACGAACAGCCAGGAGCGGGAGTCGGCCTGGCGCACTGCGGCGACCAGCCGCTGGTACATCCCGGCCAGCCGCCCCTGTTCCAGTTCGGCGGAGGCGGCGGCGAGGACGGCCGGGTCGCTCGGGTCGCCGTCGATCGGTCCGGACGGCTCGTTGAACAGGTCGTAGCCCAACAGGGCGCGGTGGCCGCCGAGTTCGCGGGCGATACGGGTGTAGAAGTCGTCCTGCCACCGGCGCAGGTCCGGGTCGTCGTAGAGATGCCGGAAGGCGGCCTGCACGGCGGGTTGGAAGTACCCGGCGAACCAGTCGTCGGGGTCGGGGGTGAAGGGCAGTCCGTCGTCCCGGGTGGCCCAGAGCGGGATGCCGCGGTCGCCGCCGCCGAACTTCGGCCCGTACACGTCCTGGTGGAAGTCGATGACGGCCAGCAGGCCGTACTTCCCGGCCCAGTCGAGCAGTTGGTGCAGATTGGCCAGCTCGGCCCGGTCGTAGGTGTCCCGGGCGGGCTCCAGCCGGGTCCAGGAGACGGCCACCCGGATCAGTGTGAAGCCGTGCGCGGCGATGGACTTGAGGTCGCTCTCGGTGGTCTCGCCGTACTTGTCCACAGTGAAGCCGCGCAGCTGGAGCGCTCGGCCGCTCCGGTCGGTGAGGACGGTGCGGCCGTCGGCGGTGGTGGCGGTGCCGGTGGGGAAGCGGCTCCGGGCCGGGGTGGTGGAGGGCGCGGGAGCTGCGGCCGTAGTGCCGAGTACGGCGGCGGTGGCGAGGACGAGCGCTGCGACGGTACGGCGGATGCGCACAGGGCACCTCGGGCGGGGGAGGGGTGGTGACCGCCGATGATGCCCCACGGTCACGGGCCGCACAAGAGGTGAGTCGGACTCGCGTTCCGTCAACTCCGGTGTGGTTCTGCGGGTTTCACTCCATCGGGCCGCCACTGGGAGGCGCCACCGGGAGCTGCGCCATGGCCGAGGGCAGCACTGCGGCTGCGGCCAGCCGGCCCCAGAGCAGGTCGGCCAGCGCCCGCACCATCCGTGGGCGCGGGCAGGGCCGCTGTTCCAGCCACCAGTCGCCGGCCGCCAGCACCATACCGGTGATCGCCCGGCCCCAGGTCTCGGAGAGCAGCGGGCCGTCGGCGCCGAGGTCCACCTGGACCTGCACCGCCTTGGTGATCTCCTCGGCGATCTGCCTGAGCGCGGGTGCCAGCGCGTTCCCGGCGCCGGTGGGGTCGCCGGGCTCGGGATGGGTCAGCAGCCGGTAAACCTGCGGCCGGGACTCGATCGCGGCGAGGTAGATGTCCAGGACGTGCTCGACCCGGTCGCGGCGCTCCAGCGGCTCGTTCAGTGCCGCCCTCATGGCGTCCAGCAAGCCGGAGGTGT
Source organism: Kitasatospora sp. GP82 (assembly GCF_029892105.1). Taxonomy (GTDB): domain Bacteria; phylum Actinomycetota; class Actinomycetes; order Streptomycetales; family Streptomycetaceae; genus Kitasatospora. Next base: position 21,450 of record NZ_JARZAJ010000023.1, read on the forward strand.
GACGGTCGGTGAGGGCCTTGATGAGGCCGTTCCGGTCGCCGAAGTGCCGGTAGAGGATGGGCTTGGTGATGCCGGCCTCGGCGGCGATGGCGTTCATGCTGGCGCCGGGGCCGTCGCGCTGGACGACCCGGTCGGCGGCGTTGAGCAGCTGCTCGCGACGGGGTTCTCCGGTCGGCGGGTTGGGGGCGGTCGGCACGGTGCTGGCTCCTGGGTGCGGGCGTGGTGCGCGGGCGGTGGCGTCGGTCCCGGGCGTTCGGGGGCGGTGCGCCAAGGCGTTGACATGCATTACCAATCAGTAGCAGACTCCGGCAGTGTTACCGGAGGTAACACCCCCAGTGGCGTGGGCAGTCCCGTTCACCAGGCACCTGCCGGACACTCGTCCGGCACCCCTGACCGGAGGCAAGAAACATGAGCACCCTCTCCCTCGACCCCGGCGCGGACCAGCTCGCCGTGCGCGACTGGCTGCACGGCTTCGCCGCCGACGTGATGCGCCCGGCCGCCGCCGAGTGGGACGAGCGGGAGGAGACCCCCTGGCCGATCATCCAGGAGGCGGCCCGACTCGGCATCTACTCGCTGGACTTCTATGCCCAGCAGTACTTCGACCCCTCCGGTGTCGGCATTCCGATCGCGATGGAGGAACTCTTCTGGGGCGACGCCGGGATCGGGCTCGCCATCGTCGGTACGACGCTCGCCGCCGTCGCGGTGCTGGCCAACGGCACCGACGAGCAGATCGGCACCTGGGCGCCGCAGATGTTCGGCACACCGGACGACGTCAAGGTCGCCGCGTTCTGCTCCTCGGAACCTGACGCAGGCTCGGACGTCTCCGCGCTGCGTACCCGGGCCGTCTACGACGAGGCCAAGGACGAGTGGGTACTGAACGGCACCAAGACCTGGGCCACCAACGGCGGAATAGCCTCCGTGCACGTGGTGGTGGCCACCGTGGATCCGGCGCTCGGCGCGCGAGGCCAGGCCTCGTTCGTCGTCCCGCCCGGCACGCCCGGCCTCTCGCAGGGCCAGAAGTTCAAGAAGCACGGCATCCGCGCCTCGCACACCGCCGAGGTGGTCCTGGACGGAGTACGGGTGCCGGGCCACTGCCTGCTGGGTGGCAGGGAGAAGCTCGACGAGCGACTGGCACGGGCCCGCGAGCGGGCGGCCCAGGGCATCGGCGGAGGTCCGGGCAAGGGCGGTCCGGGCAAGGGCGGTTCGGGCGGGAACGCTGCGATGGCGACCTTCGAGGCGTCCCGTCCGGCGGTCGGCGCGCAGGCGATCGGCATCGCCCGCGCCGCGTACGAGGTGGCGCTCGACTATGCCAGGACCCGGGTGCAGTTCGGCCGTCCGATCATCGACAACCAGGGTGTGGCCTTCACGCTCGCCGATATGAAGACCCGCATCGACGCGGCCAGGCTGCTGGTCTGGCGGGCCTCCTGGATGGCCGCGAACAACCAGCCGTTCACCTCGGCCGAAGGCTCGATGTCCAAGCTGTACGCGGGCGAGACCGCGAAGTGGGTCACGGCGCAGGCGATGCAGATCCTCGGTGGCAACGGCTTCACCCGGGAGTATCCCGTCGAGCGCATGCACCGCGACAGCGCCATCTACTCCATCTTCGAGGGCACCAGCGAGATCCAGCGCCTCGTCATCGCCCGCACCATCTCGGGCGTGCCGATCCGCTGAGAGCCGTCTGATCCCCGACGGGGAGTGGCAGACATGAGCCCAGCTCATGTCTGCTGACGTCAGCGGTGCCGGGCGGGATCAGAATCTCGGCTCGCGGCGCTCCAGGAAGGCGGCCAGCCCCTCGCGGGCGTCCGGGGCCTGACGCGACTTGCGCTCCCACGGAGCCACCGCCGCCCGGGCGTCGGCCGGGTGCGCCGCAGCCAGTACGGCCTTCGCGGCACCGATGGTCTGCGGTGAGCGCCGGGCCAGGAGGCGGGCGAAATCCATTGCGCGCGCGTCGAGTTCGCCGTCCGGCAGTACCTCGTCCACCAGGCCGAAGCGCTCGGCCCGCTCGGCCGTCACCAACTCCCCGGAGAAGAGCAGGTACTTGGCACGGGCCGGTCCCACCAGACCGGCCAGCCGGAGGGTCGGCGCGGCCGGATAGACCACGCCCAGCTTGGCCGGGGTGATCCCGATCCTGGCCCCCTCGGCGGCGAACCGCAGATCGCAGGCGACCGCCAACTGACATCCCCCGCCCACGCAGTGGCCGTGCACAACCGCGATGGTCGGATGCGGGAAGGCGGCCAGCGCCTCCTCGGCCGCCACGTTCACCGCGTGGTACGCGTCGGCCCGGTCCGGCCTGCCGTACACCTCGGAGAGTTCGCCGATGTCGGCGCCCGCACTGAACGTCCCACCCGCACCGGTCAGCAGCAGCGCCCGGACCGACGGCAGCGCCGCCAGTTGCTCCAACACCCCTGGCAGGGCCTGCCACATGGCAAGCGTCACGGCGTTCCGGCGCGACGGGCGGTCGAGCACCAGGACGGCGACGCCACCCTCCTCGACAGACGCGCGCAGGCCGTCCACCCCGGTGTCGACGGCACCGACCATGCCGAGGAGCGATGAGTACTCGGCGCCTCGATCGTGCTGGGACAACGCAACCTCCGGGGTCGTAGGGCCGGCGCTCACCCTTCCGCAGCGGGTCGATGCGCACCCTTCCGCAGCGGGTCGGCGTTCACCCTTCCACAGCGGGAGCCCCGGAAGCCACGGCGGTGACTGTGATCTCCACCAACTGCCCGGTGTAGCCGAGGCAGGCGACGCCGAGCAGCGTCGAGGTGTGCGGCCCCTCGGCGAGACCCGACGCGTTCACCACCTCCCAGACCTCGGACAGCGGGCCGGGCTCGGCGGCCACCACGTAGACGGTGCTGGCGACCACCTGCGGCAGGCTGCTCCCGGCCGCTGCCAGGGCCGTCTCCAGGTTGGCCAGCACCTGCCGCGTCTGCGCGACGTGATCGCCGGGACCGACCAGCTTTCCGTCGGCGTCCAGCGGCACCGAACCGGCCAGGAAGACCAGCCGTTCACCCGCCTCCACCACGGCGGTGTGCGCGTAGCCGGGTGGCGGGAACAGGGCCGGGACGGTGCGGTGCCGGGCCATCGGCGCTCCTCCGATCGGGGATCAACCGACCGATCATGTGCCGGATGCTGTCTCCGCGTCACCTGGTTTTCGCCGGCCGTCCGCGGCCCGGGCGCCGGTGCCTCGACCCGGGCCCGCCGGTCGGCCGCCCGGGCCGATGAGCCGGCCGCCCGGGCCTACGAGTCGGCCGCCCGGGCCTTGGACCACTCGTGGGCGAGGATCGACCAGATCTCCTTGTCGTGCCGGATCCCGTTGTGCGGGAAGTACTCGCGCAGCACGCCGTCCAGGCGCATGCCCATCCGCTGGGCGACCGCCCTGCTGCGGGCGTTGCGGCTGCTGCTCCACCACTCGACCCGGTGCATCCCTCGTTCGACCAGCGCGTAGTCGATCAGATGCCGGACGGCCGCGCCGATCAGGCCATGCCCCTGGCCGGCGGCCTCCGACCAGACACCGATCTCGCAGTTGCCCGAGACCGCGTCGAAGTGCACGAACATCACCCCGCCGACCAGCGTGCCCGCGCGCCAGATGCCGAAGATCCGGCCCGTGTCGGTGGCCTGCTTGTCGGCGTAGCCCTGGAGGGTGGCGCGGGCCGAGGCGAGATCGGTGGACCGGGACGCCCACGGGATCCACGGGTCGGTGTTGGGCCGCGCGCGATCAATGTGGGCCAGGAACTCGGCAGCCTGCCAGGGTTCGAGCGGGCGCAGCTCGGCGTCGTCGGCGAGGGGTATCGCGTACACGGGGGCCTCCGGGGCTTCGGGCGTCGTGGGGTGGGGTCTCGGTCCCGTACGGGGGTCTGGAGCGCGGTGACTTGAGGCGGCTCAGGGCGGCCCAAGGTACATAACAAACGTTTGGTAGGTACCATAGCGCGCATGACGCCTGCCCGTGGAGACCATGACGCCCGACGGATCGAGGTCTCCGAGGCGGTATGGCGGGTGCTGGCCGAGCGGGGATTCGGCGGGCTGACGCTGCGCGCGGTCGCCGCGGAGATGCGGGCCACCACCGGACTGCTCACGCACTACTTCCCGAACAAGCGGGCGCTGGTGGCGTACGCCCTGGACGTCCTGGAGCGGCGCTCCGCGGACCGGCCGCGCCCGGCGGTGGCGGCGGCCGTGGCAGCGGTGTCCGGAGCATCCGGGGCATCGGGGGCGGCCGAGGTGTCCGAACGGGCGGCGGCCGAGGCCGCAGGGACGGCGGCGGACGGGGTTCCGGCACTGGCGATGCTGCGGGCGGTCCTGCTCGACATCCTGCCGCTGTCGCCGGACAGCAGGGCCAGCAACCGGATCTGGGTCGGTTCCTGGGACGTGGCCCTGGCCGACCCCGAACTGGCGGCCGAGCATGCCGAGCGGTACCGGCGCTCGCGGCGGCGGATCGCCGAGTTGGTCGCCGAGGCGCAGCGACACGGCGAACTTGCCCGGAAGCCACCGGCGGAGGAAGTGGCGGCGGCTGCGCAGAGCTACGTGCTGGGGCTGGTGGTGCAGGCGCTCCTCGCGCCGCAGGAGTTCTCGTCGGAGCGGCAGACGGCGCTACTGGACGCCTACCTCGGAGCGCTCCGTACCGATGGGGGCGGCTCGGCCTGAGGGCGGCTGCGGCCTGGAGCGCGCCCCCGTGCCTGCGGCTGGTGTGGCCGATGGGGCGACTGGTGGTGCCCCCAGCAGGATTCGAACCTGCGACCTACCGCTTAGAAGGCGGGTGCTCTATCCGCTGAGCTATGGGGGCGTTACAGGACGGAGTCAGCCCGGTAGGGCTTCAGCCGACTTGGGGTCCGCCGGTGGGCTCGCGTTGCCGACCGGCTGTTCCGGGACAGGATAAGGGTCCCCAGATACTCCGCCGAGTCTTCGGGCACCGCTACGGGTGTGTCGACCCGGTGGAGCGGTCCGATAATCGCAGGTAGAGGCTGTGCGTGCAGCGCTCTGACGCGTTCTGGCGGCGGACGTTGTGCAGTCGTTACGGGGCTGAAGCCCCACCCGTTATGGATTCGATGCGAAGAATCCGTGTCGGCACGGGCGAGAGGGGGGCGCATTTGGGTTCCTTCGGTCGGATGACATGGACGGACGCGCGAGCGGACCACCCGTTCGGGGCTCGGACACCTGCGCGTGGCTTGTCCTGACTTGTCATGGCCTCGTGATGCGATGCCGAGCTCGGTCGTTTTCTGTCTCCGATTCACTCCGGAGAGTTACCTCGGTTATCCACAGGGCTCACTTATCCACAGGATTTCGGTGGGGGGTGGTGGGGATTTCCCGTTATGGACACTCTTCCTCTGCGACGGCGATTCCGCTTCGTTATTCATGATGGACGGAGAGTGTTCCATGAACGAGACCTTGGTGACGATGGTCGGAAATGTCGCATCGACCGTGAGCTATGCGGAAACTCCGGCCGGAGTCCCGGTGGCCAACTTCCGAATGGCGGCGACGGAGCGCCGGTACGACCGGAGTGCCGGTGACTGGGTGGACGGCGACACCAACTGGGTCACGGTGGTGGCGTGGCGCTGGCTGGCGGCCAATGTGGTGAGCTCGCTGAGCAAGGGTGATCCGGTCGTGGTGAGCGGTCGGCTCCGGATCCGGGAGTGGGGCGAGGAGGGCAAGCGGCGCTCTGCCGTCGAGATCGACGCCCGGGTGGTCGGCCACGATCTCGCGCGAGGTACCGCGGCGTTCCGCTGGGCGGTCCAGGCCAGACCGGAGTTGACCACGGGGCGCCCCTCCCGGGAGGGGGTCCCTGCGGTGCCGGACTGGATCGTCGCGGCGGTCGAGGCCGGTGGCGGTGGCGCCGACAGTGCTGAGGGGGCCGGTGGGGCGACTGCGGCAGTTGGGGCGGGGGAGGCGAGTGTGCCCGAGGGTGACCGCGCAGGTGCCGATCGGCTGAGTGTCGCCTGAGGCGGCGTTCGGCGGGGCGGCCAACTTCCTGGCGGCGGAGGCGTGCTTCGGCAAAGGGCGTTGATTGACACTCGGAATCTGGTTGTCCGTCAAGTTCGCTCAAGTATCAGCCCCTTGATAACAATATAGATACGGAACTGTCTTGGTTCGGCATGGAGGTTTGCGTGGGTCGGCTGGTCAATAGGATGCGTCTGGTTCACACAAGTGCAGCGGCGCCACAGGGCGCGTCGCATTGCAAGGCGGGCTGCCATCGGCACGACCCAGCCCGGAGGGATCATTCATGTTCCACAAGCAGGGGCGAGCTGTCTCCCGCGTAGGTGCTGTCATGCTCGCGACGAGTGTGGCGGTCGGCGGGGGCATGATCACGGCAGGTGCGGCTGTCGCGGCGGGCTCGAACATCTCGGGTACGACGGCGGTACTGGCCCCCGGCCTCAAGAACGGCGAGGCCATCAGGATCATCGGTGACAAGGAGATGGGCCTGGTCGAGGGCGGCATCATCCAGCTGAAGACGAGCGAGGGGCAGACTCTCGACACGTACTGCATCGACCTGCACAACCCGACCAAGGAGGGCACGACCTACCAGGAGACCGCCTGGGACTCGGCGCCCGTGCTCAAGGGCAAGACCGAAGCGGTCGGAAAGGTCCGCTGGATACTCCAGCACTCCTTCCCCAAGGTCAGCGTCGACCAGCTGGCGAAGGACGCCGGCATCCCCGGTCTGAGCGCCGACGACGCGGCGGCCGGTACCCAGGCCGCCATCTGGCACTTCTCCGACGGCGCCAACGCCGTCCCGGAGCAGGCCAAGGCCAAGGTCCTGACGACCTATCTGGAGGGGCACGCGGTCCCGCTGGCCGAGCCCAGCCCGACCCTCAGCCTCTCTCCCAGCACCGTCTCCGGGAAGAGCGGCAGCCAGCTCGGCCCGATCAAGGTGACCACCAACGGCGCCAGTGTGGACCTCGCCGTCGATGGGACCGACAGCAAGGCCGGGCTGACCATCACCGATCAGAACGGCAAGCAGGTCAAGAGCGCCAAGTCCGGCGACACGATCTTTGCCAAGACCGCCGCCGGTGCACCGGCCGGGACCGCGACCATCAAGGCCAGCACCACCGCAGAGGTCTCGGTCGGCCGGGCCTTCACCGGGATGGGCGCCGAGGGCAAGCACAGCCAGACGCTGATCCTGGCCGGTTCGCAGCCGGTCACCGTCACCGCCTCCGCCTCGCTCAGCTGGACTCCGGCCGGTTCGACCACGAGCAGCCCGACGCCGACGCCCACGCCGACCGCGGGTGTGGGCACCGGCGGCACCACCGGTGGTTCGACCGGCGGTGGTCTGGCCTTCACCGGTGGCGGCAGCGAGACCCCGTGGCTGGCCGGTATCGCCGGTGCGCTGCTGGTCGCCGGTGGCGGGGCGGTCTTCGCCCTGCGCCGTCGTGGTCGTCACGGACGCACCGCGGCCTGACGCGTATCGGTCCGGCGCACCTCGGCGCCATGGGCTCGCGTGCCGGATCTCGCGTGCTGGATCCCGCCTCCCGGAATCTCGGTCCGCGTACCGAGATTCCGGGAGGCGGCGCCGCCCGGGACGGCAGGGGCGCGAGCACCCCTCCGCAGTGCTGAGGGCTGGGCTGCTGAGGGCTGAGCCAGGTCCCGTCCCCCGCACCGTGCGGGGGGCGGGACCGGGTCGTCTCCGGGGCCGGTGAGGGCTGGGCCGTTCGGGGACGCGGCCGCGGTGCGGCAGAATGGAAGGCTGCAAGCCGAATACTCACGACGACGCCGGAGCGATCTCACGTGGCGGAATTCATCTACACCATGCGCAAGCTGCGCAAGGCACACGGCGACAAGGTGATCCTTGACGACGTGACGCTCAACTTCCTCCCCGGGGCGAAGATCGGCGTCGTCGGCCCCAACGGCGCCGGTAAGTCCACCGTGCTGAAGATGATGGCCGGTCTTGAGCAGCCCTCCAACGGCGAGGCGTACCTCTCGCCCGGCTACACGGTCGGCATGCTCCTCCAGGAGCCTCCGCTCGACGACTCCAAGACCGTCCTGGAGAACGTCCAGGACGGCGTCAAGGAGGTCAAGGGCAAGCTCGACCGGTTCAACGAGATCGCCGAGCTGATGGCGACCGACTACTCCGACGAGCTGCTCGACGAGATGGGCAAGCTCCAGGAGGACTTGGACCACGCCAACGCCTGGGACCTCGACGCCCAGCTGGAGCAGGCCATGGACGCCCTGGGCTGCCCGCCCGGCGACTGGGCCGTCACCAAGCTCTCCGGTGGTGAGAAGCGCCGCGTCGCGCTCTGCAAGCTGCTGCTTGAGGCCCCCGATCTGCTGCTGCTCGACGAGCCCACCAACCACCTCGACGCCGAGTCGGTGAACTGGCTGGAGCAGCACCTGGCCAAGTACGCCGGCACCGTCGTCGCCGTCACCCACGACCGGTACTTCCTGGACAACGTCGCCGGGTGGATCCTGGAGCTCGACCGTGGCCGGGCGCACGGGTACGAGGGCAACTACTCCAAGTACCTGGAGACCAAGCAGACCCGTCTCAAGGTCGAGGGCCAGAAGGACCAGAAGCGCGCCAAGCGCCTCAAGGAAGAGCTGGAGTGGGTCCGCTCCAACGCCAAGGGCCGGCAGGTCAAGTCCAAGGCCCGTCTCGCCCGTTACGAGGAGATGGCTGCCGAGGCCGACAAGATGCGGAAGCTGGACTTCGAGGAGATCCAGATCCCGCCGGGCCCGCGCCTTGGCAACATCGTCGTCGAGGTCAACAACCTCTCCAAGGCCTTCGGCGAGAAGGTCCTGATCGACGACCTCAGCTTCACCCTGCCGCGCAACGGCATCGTCGGCGTCATCGGCCCGAACGGCGCCGGCAAGACCACGCTCTTCAAGATGCTGCTCGGCGAGGAGCAGCCGGACGGTGGCACGGTCAAGATCGGCGAGACCGTCAAGGTCAGCTACGTCGACCAGGGTCGCGCCAACATCGACCCGAAGAAGACCCTGTGGGCCGTCGTCTCCGACGAGCTCGACTGGATCAACGTCGGCCAGGTCGAGATGCCGTCCCGCGCCTACGTCTCCGCGTTCGGCTTCAAGGGCCCGGACCAGCAGAAGCCGGCCGGCATCCTCTCCGGTGGTGAGCGCAACCGTCTGAACCTGGCGCTCACCCTCAAGCAGGGCGGCAACCTGCTGCTTCTCGACGAGCCGACCAACGACCTCGACGTCGAGACCCTCTCCTCGCTGGAGAACGCCCTGCTGGAGTTCCCGGGCTGCGCCGTGGTCATCTCCCACGACCGCTGGTTCCTGGACCGAGTGGCCACCCACATCCTCGCCTACGAGGGCGACAGCAAGTGGTTCTGGTTCGAGGGCAACTTCGACTCGTACGAGAAGAACAAGGTCGAGCGGCTCGGCGCCGACGCCACCCGTCCGCACCGGGCCACCTACAAGAAGCTGACCCGAGGCTGACACCCAGGCGCAACAACGGCCCGGCAGACCGCCCCAGGGTGGCCTGCCGGGCCGCCGCCCGTAAGCTACCGGCGGGTAACCGGATTTGAGGAGAACGCTCGTGGCACGCCACATCTACGCCTGCCCCCTGCGGTGGTCCGACATGGACGCCTTCGGGCACGTCAACAACGTGGTCTTCCTGCGCTACCTGGAGGAGGCCCGGATCGACTTCATGTTCACCCAGGCCGCCGCGGCCGGAGCCGGGGAGTTCGCGGGCGGCTCCGTGGTGGCGCGTCACGAGATCGACTACAAGCGGCCATTGGTCCACCGACCTGCGCCGGTGACCGTCGAGACCAAGGTGACCAAGATCGGCGGCGCCTCGCTGACGGTCTCGTACGAGATCAAGGACACCCACGAGGACGGCACCGAGACGGTCTACGTCAAGGCGTCCACCGTCGTCGTCCCCTATGACCTGGCAGAGGGAAGACCGCGTCGGATCAGCCCGGTGGAGCGGGAGTTCCTCAGCCGCTTCATGGACGGTGCGGACGACGTGGACGGCAGCGAAGCCGGCAAGGCCGATGCCGTTGCGGCCGTCGTCTAGGCAGCCGCAGCCGCAGCCGGACCGACCGCCCACCCGACCCCATCAGAGTGAGCTGATCCGTTGAGCACGCCCGTCCGCCTGGTACTCGCCGATGCCGGGGAGGCCGCCGACCTGGCCGCCTTCCTGGTCCGCCTGCTGCGCTTCGACCGGGCGGCGGCCGTGCGCCTGCAGGCCGTCCGTACGGCGGGTGCGCCGGAAGCCGCAGGTGTGCTGGCAGTGTTCGGGCGGCTGCCACTGGGCGGTTCCGGGGCGCTGGCGATCCGTACGGCCAGGCTGGCCGAGTTGGGCGAGCAGACCGATGTCACCGTCTCGGCGGGCCAGTTGCTGGAGTCCGTCGACGAGCAGGTGAACACCGTGCTCGTCCCGGCCGCCGTGACCGGGCCTGCGTGGGCCGGTCTGCTGCCGCCCAGGACCGGTTGGCAGCTGCTGGCCGAACCGCCCGGGTCCGAGGTCTTCCCCGAACTGATGGCGGCTGTGCAGGAGTTCAAGGAACGCAGCGAGGCCGTCCCCGAGCACCATCGCACCCGCAGTGTGCTGGACGGCCTCGCCGACGAGATCTGGTCCCGTCCGCTGACACCCGCACCCGAGCTCCCGCTGCGGGCGGTGCACGCCGCGTATGTGATGGGGTTCCTGCGGCCCGCCGTGCCGCTCACCGTCCACCGGGCCGGGGGCTGGCTGCGGTTGAGCGCTCCAAACGGATCGGTCGCCGTGCGCAGCGCCGCCGCGCCGGGGGCCGGCCTGGGCCTCAGCCCGCTGCGCTGACTGTCCCCGCTGTGGACCGGCCCCGGTGCCGGCCGGTGGCCGTCAGCCCGGGGTGTTGATCATCGAGGCGGCTGCATACGTCAGGTAGTCCCACAACTGGCGCTCGGCGTCGGCGGGGAGCTGCAACTCGTCCACGGCCACGCGCATGTGCTTCAGCCAGGCGTCGTGGGCGGCGCGGTCCACCCTGAACGGCACGTGCCGCATCCGCAGTCGAGGGTGGCCACGCTCGTTGCTGTAGGTGCGCGGGCCGCCCCAGTACTGCATCAGGAAGAGGGCCAGCCGCTCCTCGGCCGGGCCGAGGTCCTCCTCGGGGTACATCGGCCGCAGCAGTTCGTCCTCGGCGACTCCCTGGTAGAACCGGTGCACCAGCCGCCGGAAGGTCGGCTCGCCGCCGACCGCGTCGAAAAAGGTCTCCTCGCTGAGCGTGCCACGTGGGATGTCATTCACCTGACCATGGTCGCAGACGGCCGAGGGGGCCGTACACCGTTCTATCGGCGTACGGCCCCCCGTCCCGATACGACCCCGTCCCGCTACGGCCTCCGGCCTCCGGCCGGCGCGCACCAGGTGGGGGCCGTCGAGCTGCGCGTTACGCGTCGTCCCAGTTGAAGAAGCGCGAGGCGATCGCGGTCATCACGACCGCGAACACCAGCAGGCCGCCCATGGACGGGAGCACGTCCATCACGCCGCCGCCCATGCTGAGCACCGACTTGGCGGAGGTGATCAGGTAGCGGAGCGGCAGAGCGTGCGAGACGGTCTGCAACCAGCCTGGCGCGAAGTCCAGCGGGATGAACGCGCCGCCGAGGAAGGACATCGGCAGAATGATGATCTGGTTGAGACCGTTCGCCGCCTCCTCGGTCTTCGCCACCGCACCGGTGACCAGGCCGATCGACATGAAGGCGATGGTGGCGCAGACGACCAGCGGCACGATCAGCCACCAGTTGCCGGTCAGCTTCAGTCCGAAGTACGGCATGCTGGCGACCGCCAGGAACAGCCCGGTCTGGGCGAGGGCGACTGCCACGCTGACGCCGACCCGGGCGCCGACGATGGCCACCGGAGAGACGGGCGTCAGCCGCAGACGCCGAAGCACGCGCTTCTTCCGCCAGTTGACCAGGGTGAACGAGGCTCCGTACACGGCACCCATGGCGATCGCGTAGCCCATCAGGCCGGGCGCGATGTACTGGATCGGCTTCAGCGAGTTGTCCTCGACCTGGCTGGCCGCCAGGGTGAACGCCGGTGCCTTGCCGGAGGCCTGCTGGTTGGCCGACTGGACGACGGAGTTCAGGATGGCCTGCACGCTGCCGGCCTTGACCTGGTCGGAGACGCTGAAGCGGAGGACGACCTGGCCGTCGGGCCCCGAGGTCACCAGCCCGTCCAGCTCGCCCTTGCGCACCTTGGTCAGGGCGGTGTCCTGGTCCTGTTCCTGGTACTTGGTGATCTTGAGGATCTTGTCCAGCTCGGCCTGCTGCTCGCCCTGCGCGTGGTCGAGCAGCTGTACCGCACCGACCTGGGCGACCTTCACCTGCGGCGAGCTGGAGGTCTTGTACAGGCTGCCGAAGAGCAGCAGGAACAGCAGCGGCAGGATCAGTGTGAAGAACAGCGTGCCGCGGTCCCGCAGAAAGCCGAGCAGCATCACCCGGGAGAGGCCGGCAAAGGCGCTGACCCGCTCCTGCTCCGCCGGGGCCTTCCCCGTGGGGGCCTGCTGTGCCGTGGCCGAGTTCGTACTCATGCCCGGTACTCCCGTCCGGTCAGCTGGAGGAAGACGTCCTCCAGGGTGGCTCCGCGTACTTCCAGGCCACGGAGGGCGTTCTGCTCGGCGAGTACCGAAAGCACCGGCGCCGGAGCGCGGGTGGAGACGGAGAGCGAGGCCCCGTTGTCCTCCAGGTTGGCGATCTCGGCCCCGGCCGTGCCGAACAGTTCGCGCGCCCGCGCGGCCGTGAGCTGGCCGGACTCGACGCTCACCCGCACGGTGTCGTCGATCTCCCGGACCAGGGCCGTCGGGCTGCCGGTCTTCAGCACCTTGCCGTGGTCCATCACCGAGACCCGGTCGCAGAGCACCTCGGCCTCGTCGAGGTAGTGGGTCGTCAGGACGACGGTGCGGCCCTCGGAGTTGATGTCGCGGAGCAGGTCCCAGAGATTGCGGCGGGCCTGCGGGTCGAGTCCCGTGGTCGGCTCGTCCAGGAAGACCAGCTCCGGGTCGTGCGCCAGTGCGCAGGCGATGGAGAGCCGTTGGGCCTGGCCGCCGGACATCTTGTCGGTGTGGACCGAGGCCGAGTCGGTGAGGCCGACCCGTTCCAGCATCGCGTCGGCGCGCTTGGGGCCGACGCCGTAGAAGGAGGCGAAGGTGCGGATCGTCTCACGGGCCGTCAGCTTGTTGAAGAAAGCCGAAGCCTGGAACTGCACGCCGATGCGCGGCAGCAGCTTGGTGTTGCGCGGCCAGGGCGACAGCCCCAGCAGCTCGACGCGGCCCTCGTCGGGCTCGCGGATCCCCTCCAGGATCTCCAGAGTGGTGGTCTTACCGGCCCCGTTGGGCCCGAGTATTCCGTAGAACTCGCCAGTCTCGACGGTGAGTGACACCCCGTCGACAGCCTGGACATCCCCGTACCGCTTCCGGATTCCGTCCGCGGATATAGCTGCAGTCATGCCCTGAACCCTAGGGGTTCGGGGCATGACTGTGGAGATCGGTCACCATCAGTTGAAGAAAATCTGAGGGTGGGGCCCAATTCGCGAAGGGCCCCACCCGGCGGTTCCGTCAGGCGCGGTGCAGGGTGATCGTCGTCCAGGCGCCGATGTGGACGCGATCACCGTCGGTCAGCGGGATCGCGGTGTGCGGGGGCACCGGATCGGAGCTGCCGTTGACCGTGGTGCCGTTGGTCGAGTCCTGGTCCACCAGCACCCAGCTCCCGTCGGCCTGTTCGGCCAGCAGGGCATGCTGGTGCGAGGCGCCGGGATCCTCCGGAGCGACCGACAGGTCGATCTCCGGCACGGTGCCCCGGTGCTGGCTTCGCCGGCCGATCCGCAGCTGTCCCCGGCCGGTCAGCGGGATCCGGCGCTCCGGGCAGTACGGCGGGAAGAACAGCCCGGCGGCCTCCGGTCCACTGCGCGCCATCATGTCGGTGAAGTAGTCGCGGTCGGCGCTGACTACCGCTATCCACGTGGTGCGGGTCGGCTGCGGCGGCGCGGTGGGCGCGCCCCCGGGCGGCGCGAGGCGGAAGGACGTCCCGAACTCGTCGCCCGGCGCGGTCGGTCCGGGCTGCGCGTACACCGGTCCTGTCCGCTCGAAGCCCTCCTGGTCGGGGAACGACGAGGCCGACTCGAAGGGCCTCGCGCCCTCGTACGGCCTGCCGCTCTCATAGGACGCGCCGCCCTCGTACGCTGCGCCGCCCTCGTACGGCGACCCCTTCGTGAAGGGGTCGGCGTTCGCGAACGGGTCCTGCTTCGCATAGGGGTCGTTCTCGTACGGCCCCGCCTGCTGCTGGGCGTACGGGTCGCGCTGGGCGTAAGGGTCGGCGGGCGGAGGCGCCGGAGGCTGGTAGGGGCTCGGGGCCGGCGGTGGCGGCGGGGCCGGCGGCTGGTACGACGCGGGTGCGGGCGGCGGGTAGCCGTAACCGCCGCCCTGGGGGCCGGCGCTCGGCGGGGCCTGGCGGTGCTGCCGTCCCGAGGGGGCGGAGAGGTCGTAGTCGTACCCGCACTCCTCGCAGTACCGCCCGGTCTGCGGAGTCCGGCAGATCGGGCAGGTGACCAGTCCGGCGGTCGGCTCCGGCCGACCGGGGGCCGGCGGAGGGGCCATCGGGGACGGGTGCGGGGAGGCCGGAGGCGGGACGTGACCACCCATCGGGGCCATGGGCGGAGCCATCGGGTGGCCCATCGGCGCACCGGCCGGGGGCGGGACGGCGGCACCGGGCCCGCCGTGCGCGCCCGGAGCGCCGTAGGGAGCCGAGCCCGGGACCGCGAGGCCGGGCGGCGGAGTCATCGGGAAGCCGCAGAAGTCGCACCAGTCCTCGGCCTGCGACTCGTGGCCCCTAGGGCAGATCGGCATCAGTTCCCCCACATTTCGGCAGCTCCGCCAAGCTCAGCTGAACCGGTCACTTCTTCACCCGTACCGTCTTGGTCGACCGGGTCTCGAGAGTCATCGAGTCGGCCTCACTCACGTTCTTACGGAACCGAACCGTACCCTCCTTGGCGTCCACCACGTCCACCACCTTCTGCAGCAGCCTGAACGTGCCTTCGTTCCCGATCTCGTGGGCGAGCCGGACCGCCGCGCCCAGCTTGGCGGTGGCGTGGTCCACGTCTCCGGCGCGGTGGGCGGCCATGCCCTCCTGGATCGCGGCGGAGAGCTCGGCCTGGCCGGTGTAGTGGGCGACCTGGGAGTTGATCCGGGTGGAGGAGGCCAGGTCGTCCGTCCAGACCGCCCTGACCAGGCCCTGGGAGAGCACCTCGGAGGTGCCGTCGGGCTGTGGCAGGACCAGGCTGACCCGGGCGGCGAGCATCTCGTTGCCGACGGCGGCGGCCGGTACCTCGATACAGACGTGGTAGTCACGGCTCTCGTCGCCCCAGGAGCCGGTCGGGTAGTCCCCGGCTCGTGGCCCGGCCCCCTCCCGGCGGCCGGTGAGGTCCTCGACCGACGGAGCGACCTGCTTGACGTACTTCAGCACGGCGTTGGCCGGGGTCCAGATCCGCAGTGCCACATCGGCGACCTGCTTGGCCATCGTCTTCTCCATCATGCTGCGGAAGTCCTCGGCCAGACCCGAGGGTTCCGCGACGATGTCCACGGTGCCGAGCAGCGTGGAGGAGATCCGGCGCAGCTCGTCGACGTTCCAGTCGGTGCCGACGCCCCGGCAGTCCACGGTGAAGCTGCCGGTGACGGTGTCCAGGACGCGTTGCAGATCGGCGGGCTTCTCGTGCTCGTTGCGGCCGTCGGTGAGCAGGATGCCGTGCCGGATGGCGATGTCGGGCCGGGTCTCGAACAGCCGGTGGGCCCGGGACAGCCAGGTGCCGATCGCGGTGCCCCCGCCCGCGTCGAGCTTGCGCAGGGCCTGTTTGGCCTGCTCCCGGGTGGCGCGGTCGGCGACGGCCAGCCTGCCGTTGCCCGGGTACACCTCGGTGGCCTGGTGGGTTCCGGAGACCACGGCGAAGGCGACACCGTCCCGCAGTGTGTCGATCGCGACCGCGGTGGCCTCCCTGGCATTGCGCATCTTCTCGGCGGGGTAGTCCATCGACCCCGAGCAGTCGACCATGACGACCACCGCGGCGGCGGCCTGCGGACCGCCTGCCGCTGACGTGCCGTCGGCGGCAGGCCGGCCGCCCGAGGTGCCGCCGCCGGTTGCGGTGACCGTCACGATCGCGTTCACCTCGCGAGCACCGTCCGCCAGGTACTCGTTCTGGAAGATGTCGACGCTGAAACCCGGGTGCGACTTGGACGAGGTGGTCATCGCTGCTCCTGTCGAGCGGTGAGTGAGTCGAGCCGTGCCTGACGTTGAGGGGTCCGCGCGCGGACGGTGCGCGGCGCAGTGCCCTGGCCGGTTGTCAGATGGCGGTGGCGGTGGCGGTGGCGGTGGCGGTGGCGGACGGCAGGTCGGGCAGAGTCCTGAAGGGCTGGAAGTCCACCAGGGTCGGGGCGGGTTCGATGGCCGGCGGGTCGATCGGCAGGACGGCGACGGTGATGTTGTCGTGTCCGCCGGCGGCGACCGCGAACTTGACCAGCGTCTGGGCGGCCGCGAGTGGGTCGGTCCGGGCGTCGGCGGGGACGAAGCAGGCCAGGTCGGTGGCGGCCTCGGCGTAGTTCCACAGGCCGTCGGTGCAGATGAGCAGGACGCCCGGGACGTGCGGGGTGAAGCTGACGGTGTGCGGTTCGAGCTCCTCCGCGTCGGCGCCGAGCCAGCCGGTGATGGCGTGCGCGCGGGGGTCGGCGTACGCCTCGGCCTCGCCCATCAGCCCGGCGGCGACCACCCGGGCCGCCCAGGAGTCGTCCTCGGTGAGCCGGTACGGGACGGCGGAGACCCGGTCGTCCGGGATCCAGTACGCCCGGGTGTCGCCGACCCAGCCGATGGTGATCCGTCCGGCCGCGGAGATCGCGCTGACGTAGGTGCACGCCGGTGCGTTGAGGCTGCCGCCGGACGTGGCCGTCCCGTCGTACGCCAGGTCGGCGACGGCGCGGGCGGCCTCCTCGATGGCGCCGTGCATCGCGGCGTCGGGCTCCCTGCCCTGCTCCAGGGCTGTCAGCAGGGACTTGGCGGCGGCCTCGACGGCGGCGGCGGAGGCCTCGTCGGGCCGGGCGGAGGAGGAGACGCCGTCGCAGACCACCGCGACCACGGCGGGTTCGCCGCCGGGCAGCGAGGTGGCGGCCACGGCGAAGGCGTCCTCGTTGCGGTGGTGGCGCAGGCCGCGGTCGGTGACACCGGCGACGCCCGCCAGCGAGCGCTCCTGGTGGTCGCGCGGTCTGGGCTGCACGCCTCCGCAGGACTCGCAGTACCCGTCGGCGGCGAGCTCGGCCGAGCCGCAGTGCACGCAGCTCGACGGGGCGGTGACCTCGGCCCCGTCGGTCCCGGCCGGGCCTTCAGAGCTGTCGCGGTCCTGGCCCGAGTCGGGACCGGGGTCGGGATCGGGGTCGTTCAGATTCCGGCCGCAGGCGCCGCAGAAGACGTCCTCCGGTTCCAGCGGCTCGGCACAGCTCGGGCACACGGTCTGCTGCGGCATTGCTTCACACCCACGTCCGGGGGCGGGCTCGGTTCGCCCGCTCCACCATCTCGATCCTGGCTTCGGCCCGGTCGGACAACCGCGCCAACACTCGGTAGGAGTGTTCCAGAGCGAACCGCAGTTCCCGCTCGCTCGCCGGATGCCCCAGCACCCGCACGGCGGCGCTCACACCCTCGCCGGGCAGTCCGGCCAGTACCCAGGCGAGGGCGCTGTCCAGCACCTCGACCGCCAACTCCTCGCGTCGCCGGGCGTCCAGGGTGAGCCCGGACAGCTGCTCGGAGCACTGCACCAGGTCGGGGCCGAGTGCCTCCTCGGCGGGCCGACCGCGCAGCCGGGCCCGGACGGCGCCGATCCGGGCGGCGGTGAAGTGCGTGGACACCTCGGGCACGGACTCCAGGGCGTGTACCGCGCCGGCCCTGTCCCCGGCGGCCAGCAGCACCCGGGCCAGGCCGAAGGCGGCGCTGACGTAGGCCGGGTCGGTGGTGCCGACCAGTCGGTAGAACTCGGCCGCGTCCTCGCCCTCACCGAGCAGTCCGGCGCACAGGGCCAGGCCCAGCTTGGGCGCGGCCTCGCCGGGGAACGCGTCGTAGACGGCGTCGAACGCCTCCGCGGCCTCGGCGACCCGGGTGGCCGGCTCGCCCTCCGCCGGTCCGATCGCGAGCGCGGCCAGCCCCCGGTACCAGACGACCCGCCAGTCGCCGGGATGGTCGGCCTCCAGCCCGCGGAGCGCTCCGTCCACCGCGGGCCCGTCCCGGAGCTCCAGGTGCGCGCGGAGTTGACGAAGCCGCAGCTCGACCGAGGTGACCGGTGCGGTGGCCAGGGCCGCCAGCGCCTCGGCGGGTGCGCCGGCGACCAGGCTGGCGAGGAAGCCGGCGTTCGGGTCGGCGGGGTCGACGCGGGGTACCGGCAGGGCCAGCGCGGCCGTCCCGGGGTCGGGCGGTGTGGTGGACAACTCGGTCTCCACCACGCGTAGTTCGGGGCCGAAGAGGGTGGAGAGCGCGGGGCGCGGGCGACCGTCCTGCAGGCTCAGCACCTCGCGCAGCACACCGGTCAGCTGGTCGGCCATCTCCTCTGCGGAGGCGAAGCGCCGGACCGGGTCCGGGTCGGTGGCGCGGACCAGGAAGCGGTAGTACGACTCGTACCTGGCGAACAGCGGCACCTGCTCGGGGTCGGGCAGTGCGTAGCGGTAGGCGGTCGAGTAGCCCTGGAAGTCGAAGGTGAGAACGGCCAGGGTGCGGGCCACCGTGTAGAGGTCGGAGGCGGGGGACGGGCCGTGGGTGGCGATCTCGGGCGCCTGGTAGCCGACGGTCCCGTAGATCGGGCCCTCGTCGTCGAGGCGGCGGACGGCACCCATATCGATGATCTTGAGCGAGTCCTCGGCCTGTATCACGTTGTCGATCTTGAAGTCGCAGTAGACCAGCCCGCGGCTGTGCAGGTAACCCAGCGCGGGCAGCGCCTCCAGCGCGTACGCAATGGCCTGCTCGACCGGCAGCGGGTCGCGGTGGCCCTCGGGGGTGCGGCGCTCGTTCGCGATGTCCTTGAGCGACTTGCCGCCGACGTACTCCATCACGATGTAGCCGTCGGTGGAGCCGGTGCGCAGGTCGGGGTGCTCGACGAAGTTGATGATCCGGACGATGTTCGGGTGGTCCACCTCGGCCAGGAACCGGCGTTCGGCTATCGCGACTGCCAGGGCGTCCTCGTCGCCGGTGTCCAGCAGGCCCTTGAGCACCACCCAGCGGTCGCTGACCCGACGGTCCACCGCCAGGTAGATCCAGCCGAGGCCGCCGTGCGCCAGGCAGCCCAGCACCTCGTACTGGCCGCCCACCACGTCGCCGTGCCCCAGCTTGGGCGTGAACGAGTACGCAGTGCCGCACTTGGTGCAGAAACCTTCGGGACGGCCCGGGCTGCCGTTCTTCTCCCGGCCCACCGGGGCGTCGCACCTGCTGCAGAACCGCTTGCGCTCCGGTACCTGCGGATCGGTCAGTACGGCCGCCGCCGGATCGGGCCTGGGGACGCTCGGCACCGTCACCAGGCCGGCGCCCAGGTTGCCCCGCCGCGCCGTGCCCGAGCTGCCGCCGCTGCTGCTGCGCACCGAGACCGAACGGCCGCTGCCGGTACGGCCCGAGCGGTGCGAGCGGGAGCGGCCCGACATCGACCGTCCCGAACCGGACCGTCCCGAACCGGCCGTACCCGTCGAGCCGGTCCTGGACGAGTCCGGTGAACCGACGCGGGCCGAGGGTACGTACGGCTGGGTCCGTGTCCCCGCCTCCTGCGGCGCCAGCCCGCACTCGTCGCAGTACCCGTCGGCGTCGATCGTTCCCGGGCAGCCCCTGGCGCACCCGTCGCCGACGCCCGGCGCAGCTCCGGAGGCGGTTGCCGCGGCCGGAGCCGGGGGAACAGCCGCCGGAGCCAGTCCGCACTCGTCGCAGTACCCGTCGGCGTCGATCGTCCCCGCGCCGGAGCACTCCGGCCGCGCACATGCCTCACCCATGAACCTCAAGCCCCCCGCTCGTCCTGGTACCCGTCCGCCGGTTCCGCAACCGGTGTCGTCGTCTCCGGCCGGCCTGGCCGCAGCGCCTGCTGGAAGCGGCTCACCGCCTCGGCCGCCGCCCGCAGGTCGCACGGCGCGCTCCACAGCAGCCAACGGGCCTTCTCGAAGCGCTCGATGACCTCCGGGTCCTCGGCCAGGCCGAGTCGGGCGGCCATCGACTTGTACGCCTCCAGGCGTCCGCGCAGCTCGGCCCGGAGGGCGAGCGGCTGGGCGACCTCGGTGAGCGACTGCCGCGCCCGGGTGAGTTCCTTGGCGGCGGCGTCCTCCAGGACGTCCAGCAGCGGTGCCAGCCGGTGCCACTGGCCGGTCTGCTGCAAGTCCACTGCCAGGACGATCCGTTCGCGCAGTGCGGAGGCCGGTCCCGGAACGGCCGGGACCTCGGTCGCGGCGATCTTCGCCAGCACCTCGCCCCGGGCCCGGCGGGCCTCGGCGAGTGTGGCGTCGGCGCGTTGCAGCAGGTCGCCGACCTGTTGCAGGCGCTCGTGGGCCTCGTCGCGCAGTCGCAGCAGGCCCTCCAGCTCGACCCGGATCCCGTCCAGTTCCCGCCCGGCCCCGTCGAAGCGCCCGGTGTCCACCACACCCGAGCCCGGGGCGAAGGGACCGGCGCCGGTGGGGGTGTCGCTGCCGCGCTGCGCGGGTACCCGGACCGGCCGCCAGAGCGCGAGCGGGTCGGCCAGTACCTCGGCCCGCAGCTGGCCCAACTCCTCGGTCAGCCTGGCCAGATCGTCGCCCAGCGGGTGCGAACCCGGCCGTACGCCGACCGAGACCGCGAGCATCTGCACCCGACCGAGCTCGGCCAGCAGCAGGTCGATCCGGGCGGGCAGCGCGGACCAGACCGTGTCGGCGGCGTGCACCACCTCCAGCACGGTGGCGTACCACGCGTTCATCCGCTCCATCAGCTCGTCCAGGCTGATCCGCTCCGCCAGCCGGGCCGGTCCCGGGCCTGCCACGTCCGGCAGTTGGCCGCCGGAGACGATCACGGCGGCGCCGCCGAGCAGCTCGCTCAGCTCGGCCAGTTCGGCGGCGCCCGGCCGGTTGCGGCGGGAGCGGACCGCCCGTGCGGAGGCCAGTGCCTCCGAGTAGCGGTCGAACAGCGCCCAGAGCAGCGTCAGGCCCTGCGCGGCGACGGACCAGCGCTCCTCGGTCCGGCCGCTCAGCGCGGCGCCCTCCAGCAGCCGACGGCCCGGGTGGTCCTGCAGGGCCAGCAGCGCCGCCTCCACGGCATCGCGCTCCGCGCCCAGCCGCGCGAGTGCGCGGTCCACCTCCTCCCGGTTCATCACCGGGCCAGCAGATCCTGCCAACGCTCCGTCCTTCCTGTGTTCCCGGGTCCATGATGGTGTGACGTCACTTGAGGTACTCCGCCGGGTCGGCGCCCATGCTGGCAGCCAGCCAGTGGTCGTAGCTCGCCCGCCAGCCGCCGTTCGCCCGGTAGTCCACCAGCACCTGGTTCACCCGCGCCACCAGGTCGGTGTCCTCCTTCTTCATCGCGATGCCCATATGGGCGGTCGCGATCGGCTCGCCGGCCTGCTCGACCGTCGGATCCTGCGCGACCTGGGCGGCCGCCAGCACGGTGTCGGTGAGTGTGGCGTCCACCTGGCCGAGCTGCATCAGGACCAGGCAGTCCAGCTGGTTCTCCACCACCTTGACCTCGGCCGTGCCGTACGGGTTCTGCCTGAGCACCGCCTGCGAGGACGACTGGTCGGCCACACAGGCACGTCTGCCCCTGAGCCCCTGCTCGATACCGGTCACCTTCGCCGCCTTCGGCACCACCAGCCGCTGGCCGCTGCTGAAGTACGGGGCGGAGAAGGCGGTGTCCTGCCAGCGCTCGCAGGTGATCGTCATCGTACGGGCGATCAGATCGACCTGGCCGCTCTTGATGGCTTCAATACGCCTGGCCGTCGGGACGGTCAGATAGGTCACCTTGTCCGGGTCGCCGAGGATCGCCTTGGCCACCGCGCGGGCCAGGTCGATGTCGAAGCCCTCGATCCGGCCGGTCTGCGGGTTGCGGTAGCCCCAGTGGTAGCTGTTCTGGTCCACCCCGACGACCAGCATGCCGCGCCGCCTGATCTGCTGGACCTTCGGCCCGCTCTCGTTCGAACTGGGCTGCGCCGTACGGTCCTCGCAGCCGCCGGCCAGGTCGGCCGTCGGCTGCGGCGCAGCGGCCGCCGCTTCTGACCGCACCGCAGCCGGGCCGGCCGCTCCCGAGGCCCCCGGGCCGAGCAGGCCCGCTGCGAGCAGGGCCGCGCCCGTCAGCTTCGCCGTACGCACCGTCATCCTGTGCACCGTCAGCTCCCCCTCACCGGTACTCGGCCAGCCGGCGCCCGAGGCCCCGGACCACGCCGGCCGCCGCCAGCACTGCCAGGAACGCGGCACCGGCCGCCACGGAGTAGAGGACGCCGTCGGTGCCCTTCGCCGACCGCTCGAACGCCGTCCGCTCGGCCGTCGCGGCCTGGGCGAGCTGCTGGTCGAGTGCGGTGAAGGCGCCCTCGGCGGAGTCGCCGCCGGTACCGACCGTGGTGCGCAGCGCGGCCTCGTAGTCGCCCTGCTCGTTGCTCTTCGCGGCGGCGCGGTGGCGCGCCTCCCAGGTGGTGAAGAGGGACTGGGCCCGGACCAGGGCCGCATCGGCCTCGCCGGGTGCGGCGGTTCTGGCGCGACCCAGGGTGCCGCCGCCCGCCCGGGTGCTGCCGTCACCTGCGCTGCTGCCACCTGCGCTGCCGTCCGCCGGCGGCGGACCGGCCAGCGAACCGGTGATCGCGGCCCAGCGCTCGGTGTAGGTGTCGGAGGCACCCCGGGCGACCAGGTCGAGGTTCTCCGCCGTGTGCGACTGGAGCGCCTCGATCCTGGCCTGGTCGAGCGTCCGCAGCGGGAGGGCGCCGCGCTGCCGGCTGTCCGTCAGATCGGAGTGGACCGACAGACTGCCCGCCGCCAGCCAGAGCACCGCTGCCAGCACGGCGGCCGTCGCGCCGAGCAGGCCGGGGTTGAAAACCCGATTGGTCCGGCGAAACAGGAGCTGCTGGCAGCGGACCAGTGCCGCCAGCGCCAGTCCACCGAGCACCAGCGCCGCCCACGGGAAGGACCCGGCGGCCGCATAGTCCCCGTCCAGCCGCCCGGCCTCGGCCGCAGCCAGACGCTGCGCGGCGGGCAGCATGCTCTCCTGCAACTGCGCGGAGGCGTACCGCAGATACGCCCCGCCGAGCGGCAGGCCCTGCCGGTTGTCCGCCCCGGCGGTCTCCACCAGGCCCGCGTACTGCGGGAGTTGCCGGTTGAGTGCGGTGACCCACTGCTGGGCGTCGGAGGAGCCGGTCCGCGCGGCGGACTCGGTGAGGAGACGGGCAGCGGTGTCCAGGTCGGCGCGGTAGCGGTCGCGGACGGACTGCGGCGCGTCGCCCGCGAGCAGGAAGGCGGAGGCGGCGGTGGCGTCCGCGTCGGCGAGCGAGCGGTAGATCTCGGCGGCGTTCTGGCTGAGCGGTTGGCTGTGCGAGACGACCTGGTCCGCCGCGCGGGCCCGGCCGATCACCTGCCAGGCCGCCAGGGTGCCGAAGGCCAGGACCAGCACGGTCAGCAGGATGCCTGCCGTGCGTAGTCGGCCCGGTGCGGTGTCCACCGTCCGCCGCAGCTGTGCGAGTGCGCGCTGCGGTGCGGACGGCAGCGGTCTCGGTGCGACGTCCCCCGTCTGTACCGGTGCTGCCACCTGCCCCACCCTCCCCCGTGGGCGGCCCCGCCCACCGGAGCCCGCCCGTTGCCAGCAGTATGGCCGCAGGTTCGGGCGGCCACACGCGAGTTGTGCGGCTCTTGAGCTTCGGTGCTCCTCGACTCCCCGGCCTCGGCCCGGTAACGCCCATCGTGAGGCGTCCTACGGCCGGTGTCCGGAGCCGGACACCTACCATGGAGCGCATGCGTCTGCTCGGAACGATCACACCTGACCGCCCGCTGCTCGTCGTGGCCGTCCAGGAGGAGGCCGCCTACCTCGGCGACAGTCTCCCCGTGCTGCTCACCGGCATAGGGAAGATCAACGCGACCGCCGCGCTGGCCACCGTACTGGCCCGGGGCGAGAGGCCGTCCGAGATCGTCAACCTGGGCACCGCTGGTGCGCTCCGTTCGGGCTGGGCCGGTACCCACCAGGTGGCACAGGTGCTCCAGCACGACATCGACACCCCGGTCCTCCGGGCGCTCACCGGCCGCACCTACGGCGCGCCGATCGCCGTCAGCGACACCCCCGGGCCGACCCTGGCCACCGGCGACCTCTTCGTCTCCGACCCCGAGGCCCGCGACCGCCTGGCCGAACACGCCGACCTGGTCGACATGGAGGGTTACGCGCTCGCCACCGTCGCCCAGCGCGCGAATGTCCCGCTCCGCCTGATCAAGCACGTCAGCGACGAGGCCGGGGCCGGTGCCGACCGCACCTGGCGGGAGTCCGTGGACGGCTGCGCCAGGATCCTCGCCGAGTGGGTCCGCGCCCAGGGGCTCTGAAGCCCTCGCGGCCGGTGCCCGGCCGGCCCGGAGCGCGGCCGGGCGGGAAATCTGCTTGCCGTGATCACCACCCGGTGTTGGAGTGGCCGGATGAACAGTGATGCGGTGCTGGCCGCCTTCGACCGGCAGCTGAGGCAGGAAGCGGCACCGGAGGGCCCCGGGACCAGGGTCGAGCGGGTGGGCGACGTGGTGCGGCAGGTCGGCGCGGAGCACGCCTGGAACGGGATCCTCTGGTCGGATCTGCGGGAGGACACCGCGGATGCGGCGATCGCGGCCCAGGTTCGCCACTTCGCCTCACTGGGGCTCGAGTTCGAGTGGAAGCTCTACGCCCACGACCGGCCCGCCGACCTCGCCGGGCGGCTGCGGGCGGCCGGGTTCACGCCGGAGCCCGAGGAGACGCTGCTGGTCGCCCGGGTCCAGGACCTGGCCACGGACGTCCGGCTGCCCGAGGGCATCCGGCTGCTCCCCGTGACCGACCGGGCAGGCGTGGAGCTGGTGGCGGACGTCCATGAGCAGGTGTTCGACACGGACGGCTCGCGGATCAGGCAGCGGCTGCTCGACCGGCTGGCCGAGGATCCGGGCTCGGTCGACATCGTGCTGGCGATGGCCGGCGACCGGCCGGTGTGCTCGGCCCGGATCGAGTTCCACCCGGGCACCGACTTCGCGAGCCTCTGGGGCGGCGGCACCGTGACCGACTGGCGCGGCCGGGGCATCTACCGGGCCCTGGTCGCCTTCCGTGCCCGCATCGCCGCGGAGCGCGGCCACCGCTATCTCCAGGTCGACGCATCGGACGAGAGCCGCCCGATCCTTCAGCGCCTCGGGTTCGTTCCGCTGGGCACCACCACGCCGTACATCTGCCAGCCTTGAGGGCCCCACGCCGCTCCTCGACCGGCGCCCCGCCCTGCCTCCGGTCCTACCCGCGGGAGGCCGCGGCCAGGACGGCGTCCGTGGTGACCACCTTGGCGAAGCGCATGCGGTGGAGCACGGCGGCGGTGGCGCGGGCGAGGTCGGCGGCGGGGATGGACTCCCCGTCGGGCCCCGCCATGTCGAACGTGTGCATGGCGTCGACCGGGAAGACCACGTCGTAGCCGAGGTTGCCGCCCATCCGGGCGGTGGTCTCGTTGCAGACGTTGGTCATGATGCCGACCGTCACCAGCTGGGTGGCTCCGCGCTCCTGGAGCCAGGTCTGCAGGTCGGGCGTGCCGTAGAAGGCGCTGTTGACGGTCTTGGTGACATACAGGTCCGCGGCGGCCCCGGCCACCTCGGGCTTGAGCTCGTACCCGGGCGTTCCCGGCTGGAGCGGCCCGGCCGCCGACTGGTGCTGCACCACCACGACCGGACGGCCGGTCTCCTGCCAGAGGTCCAGCAGGGCGCCGATGCGCTGCTCGGCCCCGGGGTTGTCCCGGGGGCCCCAGAAGTCGTGGTCCTCGAAGCCCTGCTGGACGTCGATCACGATCAGGACGGCGTCGTCGGCGAGTTGGAGCGGAGCGTCGAATGCTGCGGTGTTCGTCATGGCTTCATCCTGCGGCCGGGGCCGACCGGGTGGTGAGTGGCCGGACTGCCCATGGTCGATATATTTCTGCCATGACCGCTGTC
Source organism: Kitasatospora sp. GP82 (assembly GCF_029892105.1). Lineage (GTDB taxonomy): Bacteria > Actinomycetota > Actinomycetes > Streptomycetales > Streptomycetaceae > Kitasatospora. The sequence goes on from NZ_JARZAJ010000023.1 coordinate 47,477, forward strand.
GCGACTTCTGCCATGCGTACGGTGGGCTGCCTGATCTTCGACGGGGTACGGGCCTTCGACTACGCGGTGATCGGCGAGGTCTGGGCCAACCGGACCACCCGTCCTGGGCTGCCGGCCTTCGAGCTGCGGGTCTGCGGGCCCGAGGGCGCGCGGGTCCGGCTCGGCGGCGCCCTGGAGCGGGTGCCCGACCACGGGCTTGCCGCGCTCGCCGAGTGCGATCTGGTACTGGTGCCCGGCATCGAGGATCCGCGGGCGCCGATCGACCCCGGGATCCTGGATGCGCTGCGCGCCGCCCACGCACGCGGTGTGCCGATCGCCTCGCTCTGCGCCGGGGCATTCGTCCTCGCCGAGGCCGGACTGCTGGACGGACGCCGCGCCACCACCCACTGGGCGCTGGCCCCCGAACTGGCCCGCCGCCACCCCGCCGTGGACGTGGACCCCGAGGTGCTGTTCACCGGCGACGGCGAGATCTGGACCTCGGCCGGGGTCGCCGCCGGGATAGATCTCTGCCTGCACCTGGTCCGCTCGGCACACGGCCAGCAGGCGGCGGCGGTGATCGCCCGCGCGATGGTGACCGCGCCGTTCCGGGCAGGCGGGCAGGCCCAGTTCATCCCCTCGCCCGTGCCCGAGAGCGCCGACGCGGACGATCCGCTGGCGAAGGTTCGGACGGCTGTCCTGGCCGCGCTCGAAGTGCCCTGGACGGTGGCGCGGTTGGCGGGGCTGGCGACGATGTCCGAGCGTACGTTCGCCCGGCGCTTCGCCGCCGCCACCGGGACGCCGCCACTGCGCTGGCTGCTGGAACAGCGGGTACTCGCGGCTCAGCGACTGCTGGAGGAGACCGACCTGCCGGTGGACGAGATCGCCGTCCGCTGCGGCTTCGGCTCAGCGGTCTCGCTGCGCCCGGCCTTCACCCGCCGAGTCGGCGTCGCCCCCCGCGAGTACCGCCGCACCTTCCGAGGCCGCGACGGCGGCTAGCCCCTAATGGCGTACCCGACTGCCCCGCGCCCCTATTGGCGTGCCCGCTTGCCCCCGCGCCCACACGGGCTTCCCGATTGTCTCCTGACTGCGCTCCCGGTCAGGCTGCCGTCTGTACGGGGGCGTACGCGGCGCGGAGGCGTTGCTCCGCCGCGGGACCGCCGCCGAGGCCGGTGGAGGCGAGGTGGTCGAGGCCGAGGAGGGCCGAGCCGAGGACGGGCGGAGCGACCACGATCCGGGGTTCGGCCAGCGGTGCGGCGGCGGCCAGTCGGGCGAGAAGGTTGTCGATCAGCAGCGGCTGACGGGCGGCCAGTACCCCGCCGCCCAGCACCAGCGGGGTCGCCTCGCCCAGCAGGTTCAGCCTGGTCAGCGCGACCACGGCGAGCCTGGCGATCTCGGCGGCCTGGCGGTCGATCAGATCGAGCGCGATGGCATCCCCCGCCTCGGCGGTGGCGAACAGCACCCGGGAGAGCTCGTGCAGCCGGATCCGCTCCAGCTGCCCGAGGTGGATGGCCTCCGCGACGGCGGTGGCGCTGGGCATCCCGAAGTGGGCGGCGATGGCGGGGGCGAGCGCGGTGGCAGGGCCGCGGCCGTCCTCGGCGCGGGTGGCGTGCCACATCGACTCGGAGGCCAGCCCGCCGCCTCCGCCCCAGTCGCCGGTCAGACGGCCGAGCGCGGGGAAGCGCGCGGTGCGGCCGTCCGGCAGCAGCCCGACGCAGTTGATCCCGGCGCCGCAGACCACCGCGACCCCGCGCGGCCCGTCGGTCCCGGCCCGCAGCAGACCGAAGGTGTCATTGGCGACCGCGCTGGTCAGGCCCCACGGCCGGGCGGCCAGCGCGGCGTGGAGCTGCTGTTCCTCCACCGGCAGGTCGGCGTTGGCCAGGCAGGCGCTGACCCTGGTGGTGAGTACGCCGGTGCCGGGTGCGCCATCGGATCCGAAGCCGGTCGCCGATCTCAGTCCGGCCTCGCGGGCTGCCGCTTCGACCAGTGGGGCAAGGCCCGCGATCGCCGCCTCGGCCCCGTCCAGTTGCGGCTGGAAGCCGCCGCCCCGGGCGGCGCCGAGAACCGTGCCGTCGGCGCCGACCAGGGCGACGTCGGTCTTGCTGTTGCCGGCGTCGATGGCGAGGACGCCGGGTAGTTGCTCGTTCTGCTGGTGGTCCATCAGTCCTCGCTCCCAGGTTCCTGGGCCGGTGCGGCCCAGCGAGGTGTTGCCGTCATGGACGTTGCCACGGACGCTGCCGAGGCCCGGCTCATGCCCAGCTCAGATGCGCGCCGTTGTGGGCGAGCAGACGGTCCGTCAGCTGCTCGGCGAGCTCCAGCTGGCCGACCAGCGGGTGCGCCAGCAGAGCGTCGAAGACCCGGTCCCGGCCACCCTTGAGCGCGGCTTCGAGAGCGAGCTGCTCGTACGCCGTCACCGCGGCGATCAGGCCTGCGTACAGCGGTTCGACAGGCCGCTGCGGCAGCGGCCGTACGCCGTGCGCGTCCACCTCTGCGGGGACCTCGATCACCGCGTCGTCTGGCAGGAAGGGCAGGACGCCGTCGTTGCGGGTGTTGACCACCTGGACGTCGGTGCCGCCGCCGGTACCGAGCAGCGCGCCGATCAGCTGGACGGCGGCCTCGGAGTAGAACGCGCCGCCGCGCTTGCCGAGCAGCTCCGGCTTGGTGTCCAGGGCCGGGTCGGCGTACATCCGGAGCAGCTGCTTCTCGATCGCCGCGACCTCGATGGCGCGCGAGCCCTTGACCTTGAGCTCCTCTACCACCGCGTCGTGCTGGTAGAAGTAGCGCAGGTAGTACGAGGGGACGACGCCGAGGCGGCGGATCAGCGCGAGCGGCAGGTGCAGGTCGGCGGCGATCTGCTCGCCGAAGCCGTCCAGGAGTTCGGGCAGTACCTCCCGGCCGGACGCCGCACCCGGTGCGTCCAGCAGGGTGACGCCGCGCTCCCAGGTCAGGTGGTTGAGGCCGACGTGGTCGAGGCGGATCAGCTCGGGTGCGACACCGAGACGGGCGGCGAACTTGCGCTGGAAGCCGATCGCGACGTTGCACAGCCCGACGGCCTTGTGCCCGGCGCTCTGCAGGGCGCGGGTGACGATGCCGACCGGGTTGGTGAAGTCGACGATCCAGGCCTCCGGGTTGGTACGGCGGACCTGATCGGCGATGTCCAGGACCACCGGGACGGTGCGCAGCGCCTTGGCCAGCCCGCCCGCACCGGTGGTCTCCTGCCCGACGCAGCCGCACTCCAGCGGCCAGGTCTCGTCCTCGTTGCGCGCCGCCTGCCCGCCGACCCGCAGCTGGAGCAGGACGGCGTCCGCTCCGGCGACGCCCGCCGTGACGTCGGAGGTGGTGGTCACCCGGGCGGAGTGGCCCTGTCTGGCGAAGATCCGGCGGGCCAGGCCGCCGATCAGCTCCAGCCGGTCGGCGGCCGGGTCGATCAGGACCAGCTCGGCGATCGGCAGTGTGTCGCGGAGCCGGGCGAAGCCGTCGATCAGCTCCGGTGTGTAGGTCGAACCGCCGCCGACGATGGCCAGCTTGAGAGACATCAGCCCTTGACCCCTGTCAGTGTCACGCCTTCGATGAAGGCTTTCTGAGCGAAGAAGAACAGCACGATCACCGGGGCCGTAACGAGCAGGGTCGCTGCCATGGTGAGGTTCCAGTCGGTGTGGTGGGCGCCCTTGAAGGACTCCAGGCCGTAACTGAGCGTCCAGGCGCCCTGGTTCTCGCTGGAGTAGATCTGCGGGCCGAAGTAGTCGTTCCAGCAGTAGAAGAACTGGAACAGCGCGACCGCCGCGACGGCGGGCCTGGCCATCGGCAGGATCACCCGCAGCAGCGTGCGCAGTTCGCCGCAGCCGTCGATCCGGGCGGCCTCCACGTACTCCTTGGGGATGGTCAGCAGGAACTGGCGCAGCAGGAAGATGGAGAAGGCGTCGCCGAAGGCCATCGGGATGATCAGCGGCCAGAGGGTGCCGGTGAGGTCGAGCTGCTTGGCCCAGAACAGGTACATCGGGATGACCGTGACCTGCGGCGGCAGCATCATCATCGAGATGACCGCCATCAGGGCCAGGTTCCGGCCCCGGAAGCGGAACTTGGCGAGCGCGTAGGCCACCGGGAGGCTGGAGACGATGGTCAGCAGGGTGCCGAGCCCGGCGTAGACCAGGGTGTTGCGCCACCAGGTGAGGAAGCCGGGCGTCTGCCAGACCTTCAGATAGTTGCCCCACTGCCAGTGGTGCGGCCAGAGGTCGGCGGTGAGCGCCTGCTGGTCCGTCATCACCGAGGTGAGGAGGACGAAGACGAACGGCAGCAGGAAGAACAGTGCCGCCGCGATCGCCACCGAGTGGACGGCCACCCAGTGCAGGAAGGCCCGTCTGCGGGCCACCTTGGCGGCGGCGGTGGACTTGGCCGTTGTGGGCAGGGTCACGGTGGTTGTGGTCATCCCGGTCCTCACTCGCCGTCCTGCGACTCTGGAAGGAACCCGCTCCGCCGCCGCAGCAGCAGCGAGGTGAAGGCCATCGAGATGGCGAACAGGACCAGCGCGACCACGCAGGCCGAGCCGGTGTCGAAGCGCTGGAAGCCGAGGTTGTAGACCATCTGCGGCAGCGTCCAGGTGGAGCCGTGCGGATAGCCGGGCTCGAACTGCTGCCCGGAGCCGCCGATCACGCCGCTGGCGACCTTCCCGGCGACGATCGCCTGGGTGTAGTACTGCATGGTCTGGATCACCCCGGTGACCACCGCGAACATCACGATCGGCGAGATGTTCGGGAAGGTCACGTAGCGGAACTTCTGCCAGGGGCCCGCGCCGTCCAGCTCGGCGGCCTCGTACTGCTCCCTGGGCACGTCCAGCAGTGCGGCCATGAAGATGACCATCAGGTCGCCGACGCCCCACATCGCCAGCATGGTGAGCGCGGGCTTGGACCAGGACGGGTCGGTGAACCAGCCGGGCTGCGGCAGGCCGAGCTCGCCGAGCAGGTGGTCGACCGGCCCGGTGCCGGGGTTGAGCAGGAAGGCGAAGGCCATCGTGGCGGCCACCGGCGGGGCCAGGTAGGGCAGGTAGAAGGCGGTCCGGAAGAAGCCGACGCCGGTCTTCAGCTTGGTGATCAGCAGCCCGATGCCGAGGCCGAAGGTGACCCGCAGGGCCACCATCACGACCACCAGCCAGAGGGTGTTGCGCAGCCCCTGCCAGAAGAAGGGGTAGTGGTTGAAGACGTAGTCCCAGTTCTTCAGGCCGGTGAAGGTCGGGGCGGCGAAGCCGTCGTACCTCATGAAGGAGAAGTAGACGGTGGAGACCAGCGGGTAGGCGAAGAAGAAGCCGAAGCCGATCAGCCAGGGGGAGAGGAAGGCCAGGGTGCGGGCCCTCTCCCGGCGGCGCTTCCTCCTCAGCGCCGCCGGGACGGCCGTGGTGGCGACCGCCATGTCACTTGGCCTGGTTGACGGCAGCGTCGATCTCCTTGGCGGTGGCCGCGAGGCCGGCCGCCAGATCGGCCTGCTTGCCGGACTCGTACGCATACCCGAGGTTCTGCATGGAGAGCTGGTAGGCGCCGCCGTTGATACTGGCGGGCGTGGTGCTGGAGTTGGGGTTCTTGGCGATGTCGACGAAGGTCCTGAAGTTGGGATCGGCATCCAGCTTGGGCGAGTTGAGCGCCTCGACGGTGCTGGGCACGTTGTGGATCGCGTTGGCGAAGGTGACCACGGCGTCGGTGTCGGTGGTCAGGTACTTGACGAACTCCCAGGCGGCGGACTGCTTCCGGCTGGTCCGGGCGATGCCGATGATGGTGCCGGTCTGGTAGCCGCGGCCGTAGGTGTCCGCCTGGTCGTCCGGCACCGGGAAGGGTGCGGTGGCCCAGTCGAAGGAGGGCTTGGCCTCGGCCAGCGAGGCGGTGCGCCACTCGCCGTCGATGGACATCGCCACCTGGCCGGTCTGGAACGGGTTCTTGGCGCTGAACTCGTCGCCGAAGCCGCTGCGGTACTTCTCCAGTCTGTCGAAGCCGCCGAGCTTGCCTATCAGGTTCTTCTGCCAGGTGTACATCGCGGTGACCCTGGGGTCGGTGGCGATGTCCGACTTGCCGTCCGCGCCGAAGTAGCCGGCGCCGTACTGGCCCAGGAAGTGCGAGGGGGTGGACTCGTAGCCGTGGTAGGTGGGCATGAAGCCGAGCTGCTTGTAGCCGTCGCCGTCGGCAGCGGTCAGCTTGACCGCGTCCGCGTCGAACTCGCTGAAGGTCCTCGGCGGCGCGGTGATCCCGGCGGCGGCGAAGGCGGTCTTGTTGTAGTAGAGCCCGTAGGCGTCGCCGAGCAGCGGCAGTGAGCACTGACTGCCCTCGAACCGGCTGTACCGGAGCATCGCGGCCGGGAAGGTCCTGGCCGGGTCGATGCCGTCCTTCTTCAGCTGCGGGGTCAGGTCCGTCCACACCTTGGCCGAGCAGAACTTGCCGACGTTGTCGGTGGCGAAGGAGGAGACCACATCGGGGGCGTCCGAGCCGCCGGCCCGCAGCGCCTGCTCGCTCTTGTCGTCGGCGATGTTGCCGACCACCTTGACGTGGATGTTGGGGTGCAGCTTCTGGAAGGCGTCGGCCTCGGCCTGGATCGCTCTGGTCTCGTTGTCCTGGCTCCAGCCGTGCCAGAAGGTGATCGTCACATCCTTGCCGGAGGCCGAATCATCCGTACCGCCGGCCGAGTTGGTGCCGGTGCAGGCGCTGGCGAGCAGGGCGAGGACGGCGCTGCCGGTGAGAGCGGCGACCGTGCGGCGGTAACGGCGATGGGTGCGCATCTATGAGTCCTCCTGGGGGTACGGGGGCAGGCGGCATCGCCCTTCGGCCCGTGCATGGGGGATTGGCAGCGGTACGGCGGAGCCGTCGGGAGGTCAGTGGGTCGTGAAGGCTGCTGCCCGGGCGGCGGCCAGGGCGCGGTGCAGGGCGCCGTGCACGACGGGGGAGTCGGGCACGGTGCTGCAGCGCACCTCGGGGCGGGGGATGGAGACCCGGGTCAGTGCCTCCTGGACGAGCTCGCGCAGCCGTTCGCCGCCCGCCGTCGGAGTACGGCCGGACAGCACCAGCAGCTCTGGGTCGACGACCGAGACGATCACGGACAGACCGACGGCCAGCCGCTCTGCCAGCGTCTCCAGGAAGTGATCGCCTTCGCCGGGCGTCCCCAGCGCGAGTTCGATCGCCTGCTCGGCGGCCGGTGCGCTCAGGCCGTGCTCGGACGCGAGCTCCAGCACCGCCTCCTCGCCGACCAGCTCCTGGAAGCCGCCGGAATTCCTCCGGCGGACGTTGTGGACCACGGGGGCACCGGGCACCGTCATATAGCCGACCTCGCCCGCGCCGCCGGTGAATCCCCGGTGCAGCTGACCGGCGATCATGATGGCGGCACCGACGCCCTCGGCGGCCCAGAGCAGGACGAAGTTCTCGCAGCCCTGGGCGGCGCCGATCGCCTGCTCGGCGACGGCGGCCAGATTGACGTCGTTCTCGATGCTCACCGCCGTGCCGAGGGCCCCCTCCAGCTCTGCCAGCAGCCGGGGGGAGTGCCAGCCGGGCAGGTGCGAGGCGTAGCGGAGCTTGCCGGTGACGGGGTCGAGCGCACCGGGCACACCGATCACGATCTCGCGCAGGCTGTCGGCGGGGAGCCCGGCCTGCCGGACGGTCTCGGCGACGGCCTCGGCGGTCCGCGCCACCGTCGCGGCGGCGGGCCAGCCCTTGGTGGGCACGGTGTGCTCGGCGAGGACGGCACCGGTGATGTCGGCGACGGCGACCCGTACCCGGCCGGTGTCCACATCCAGACCGGCGACGTACCCGACGGCCGGGTTGACCCGGTACAGCTGCGCGTTGGGCCCGGGGCCCCCGGCCGTGGTGCCCACCGCCTGGACAAGGCCGGCGGACTCCAGCCGGGCCAGCAGCTGCGAAGCAGTGGGCTTGGAGAGGCCGGTCAGGCCGCCGATCTGGGTGCGGGAGAGCGGGCCGTGCGCCAGCAGCAGCTCCAGGGCGGCCCGGTCGTTGATGGCACGCAGCAGGCTCGGGGTTCCGGTCAGCGGGATCTGCTTCAGCCCGGGAGTGGGGATCTTGTCGTTCACGTGTCCGATCCTCCTCCGTCCGGGGCGGTCCATGCCGCGCAGGCACCCGAAAGCACTGAACTGTTAGGAAAGTTTCCAATCGCTGAGTAGGACCGTAGGTCCCGCCGCCGGAGGGTGTCAATGACCGGGCGGGCGGTGGATGCCGAAGCGTTACCGGATGTGCGAAGAGCCCCGCTCACCACCAGGTGAACGGGGCTCCTGCCGAACAAGAGGTCAGTCGGTCTGCAACGGGATCGGCTTGGCGGCCAGCGAGCGGGCCGAACTCGGGTCCGCCAGCGCCGAGGGCGCGGCCGACTCCACGGCCGGGACGGCCACCACCGGCGCCGGCTCCTCCTTCAGCCGCACCCCGGCCTCGTCGAAGGCGGTCTTCAGCCGCTGCCGCAGCGCCCGGCCGACCTTCGCCGACTCGCCCGGCGTGGTCCTGGCCTCGACCCGCAGCACCACCGAGTCCGAGGCCACCGACTCCACCCCGAGCACCTTGACCCGGCCCCAGACCAGCTCGTCGTACGGTTCTTCCTTGCCCAGCTGCTCGGCGGTCTCGTGGATCAGCGACTCGACCCGCTCCAGGTCCTCCCGGTAGGCGACCTGGACGTCCACCGAGGCGGTGCTCCAGCCCTGGCTCATATTGGCGATCCGCTTCACCTCGCCATTGCGGATGTACCAGATCTCGCCGTTGCCGCCGCGCAGCTTGGTCACCCGCAGCCCGACCTCCAGCACGGTGCCGGTCGCCACCCCGGTGTCGATCTCGTCCCCGACGCCGTACTGGTCCTCCATGATCATGAAGACCCCGGAGAGGAAGTCGGTCACCAGGTTCCGCGCGCCGAAACCGATCGCGACACCGGCGACACCGGCGCTGGCCAGCAGCGGAGCCAGGTTCACCCCCAGGGCTGACAGCACCATCAGTGCCGCCGTACCCAGAATGCTGAACGAGGCGACGCTGCGCAGCACCGAGCCGATCGCCTCGGAGCGCTGCTGACGGCGTTCGGTGTTCACCACGCCGCTGTTGGCCAGCAGGCCGCCGAGCCGGCCGAACTCGGCCTCGTGCTCCGAGTGCCGGGTCATCCGCGTTATCAACTGCGTGATCAGTTTGCGCACCACCGCCCGCAGCACCATCGCCAGCAGCACGATGAAGACGATCCGCAGCGCGCCCTCGACCCAGCTCTGCCAGTTGGCATCCAGCCAGCTCGCCGCCTGCCTGGTGCTGGTCGACACCTCGCCCGCGCTGGTCGGAAGCCTGAGGTCGAGTTTGGGCAGCGGATCGGGTGAGGGGGCCGCATCGGCGAGAAGGCCGGTGGTACCGGACCGGAACACTTGCGAAGCCTCTTTCCGGGAGGGGACGGTGGATCGGATCCAGCGTAGCCGTCGTCCGACACCCGGACGGACGCCCCGTCAGCGTCCCGTCGGCGCCCCCCGCGCGCGCCGGTGCAGCTCGGGCGCGGGGCCCTGCGATGCATCAGGGCCCGGCAGGGCATACCGGCTATGACGGAGCCCACATCAGGTCCGTTACACAGGAGTGGTGGCGCCCTGCCACGGCGTAAGGCGACACTGGTGGAGATCGCGTTGCAGAAAACGGCGCGATCACCCGCTCGTCCCGGCGCGAGCCACGCGCCGCAGGCGTCCAAGGAGGCATCCGTGCCGCATGTCCTGGTCCTCAACGCGTCCTACGAGCCGCTCGGCGTCGTCTCCATGCGCCGCGCACTCATCCTGGTCCTCAACCACAAGGCAGTCAGCCTGGAGGACTCTGGAGTCACTCTGCACAGCGCCACCAGCGCCGTCACGGCGCCGTCCGTCGTCCGACTGACCCGGTTCGTCCGAGTCCCGTTCCGAGGGCCGGTCCCCCTCACCCGCCGCGCCCTGTTCGCCCGCGATCACGGGCGCTGCGTCTACTGCGGCGCCGCCGCCACCAGCGTCGACCACGTCATCCCGCGCAGCCGGGGCGGCCAGCACCGCTGGGACAACGTAGTGGCGGCCTGCCGCCGCTGCAACCACACCAAGGCCGACCGCCACCTCACCGAACTCGGCTGGCGGATGAAGCGCACCCCGGCCCCGCCCAGCGGCCTGGCCTGGCGCGTCATCGGCACCGGGATCAGGGATCCGCGCTGGCGGCCCTACCTGGAGCCGTACGGCGGGATCGAACAGTTCCGCGAGTACGAGCACCATGACCATACCGAGTCGAGCGGAGCACTCCCGGCGCCACTGGGCCGCTCCCACTCCGTCCATCCCGTCCCCTGCGGTGAGCATCCCAAGCCGGAACCACTCTCCGCCTGACCGACAAGGGCTTGCCCGTCAGATCTCCGGTACGCCTCATGGGCCGCCGACGCACCCCGAGCGGGAGCGCCGGCGGCCCGCCGTTTCCCCCCGTAGCGCAAGTCGCACCCCTCGGGGTGCAGCCTGCTCAGGGGGCGACCGCATAGATCTCGATCCCGTACAGCGAGTAGCCGTACTTGGTCGCCCTGGAGACGCCCTGGACACGCAGGAAGCGGGTGCCGGGCGCGTCGAAGCGGACCGTCTCGGTGCCGCCCTTGCCGTCGTCCACCGAGGCGACGGTCGTCCAGGTGACCCCGTCCGGCGAGGTCTGGACCTTGTAGGCGGAGGCGTACGCGTCCTGCCAGTGCAGCACGGCAGAACCGAGGCGGACCGGCTGCGGCAGCGCCAGCTGCACCCAGGCATCGTCCTGCACGGGCGAGGACCAGCGGGTCTTCGGGTCGCCGTCGTTGACCGCGGACGCCGGGAAGGCCGCCGTCTCGTCGCCCGAGGAGCTCGCCATGCCGGTGGGTGCCAGGTCGGGCCCGGCGGTCGTCGGCACCACGCGCACCTGGAGCACCTGGCGGACCGTCACCTGTCCCGCCGTGTAGGTCACCGGCACCTGGTACGTCCCCGACGGCGTGTCCTTGGCCGCCGCCACCAGCAGCGGCGTGCCCACCTTGCCCCCGCGCGGTACGTTGAGCGCCGCCGCCGGAGTCACGGTCAGCCCCTTCGCCGCCTCCGGAACCTCGCTCTTGAGCTCGCCGGTGGTGCCCTCCGGGAGACCCGCCTCCACCACCGCGCGGGTCTGCACCGGCGCTGCCGCGCCCGCGACCACGTCGAGCGCGCTGTCGGCCAGGCTCAGCCGGGCCGCCGGGACGTCGGTGTACCAGGGGATGATCTGGTTCACCACGGGCGCCTCGCCGCCGGGCGCCCAGGTCAGCCGGATCGCGTCGGCGCTCTGGCCGCCGGCCGGCAGTTCGTTGTAGCCGGGCTGCGCGGTGCCGATCGCCGCCCAGCCGCCCGCCCGCCGGACCTCGACGGTGGCGGTGGCCCGTACGGTCGGGTCGGTCAGCACCGTCACCCGGTCCATCGGACGGGCCACGCCCAGTTCGATGGTGAGCGGGGCGTCGGAGGCCGTCGGGGCGCTTGCCGCCCGGAAGGCGGAGTCGGGGTTGCCGTCCAGTACGGCCGACGGCGAGGAGCCGGGTGCGGCGGCCGGCCCGCCGGTGACGGTCGCCGGGGTGTCGCCCGGCGCCGCCACGGTGAACTCGCGCACCGCGATCGCCGTCTTCTGCCCGGCCGTGGCCCGCAGCCGGACGGCCTTGGCGACCGTCCCGGCCGGTGGCGTGACGGTGACGGTCTTCTGGTTGTGCACCTTGGCCAGCTGCTTCCAGCCGCCCTCGCCGGTCGAGTACTCCAGTACCCCGTCGCGCAGGTAGTCGTCGGTGGCGCTCTGCGCGTCCGGGCCGTCGCCCCAGGAGCCCATCAGCACGGTGACCTGGCCCAGCGGGCGGCCCGCACCGAGGTTCACCCCGACCGAGTCGCCGGTCTGCGGCGGGGCCGAGCTCCAGTAGAAGGTGTCCGCCGCACCGTCCGTCATCAGCGCGGGACCGTGGTCGTACGCGGTACCCAGCGTGGTGGTCGGGGTCAGCGCGCCCGAGCTCACGCCCGACCAGTTGTCCGCCGACCGCACCGCCCGGTCCAGGAAGGGGTCGAGGACGCCCGCGCCGACCGTCGCCCCGCCCGAGGTCAGCTGATCGCGCAGCTGCCGCAGCTGGACCCGGGCCTGCCAGGCGGCCGAACCGTCCCCGCCGCGCTGCGCCAGCAGCATGTCCACGGCAGCCTGCCCGGCCCGGCCGTAGGTGCTCAGCCGGGCCAGCCAGGGTGCGGCGTCGGTGGCGACCGCGTCCAGGGCGAGGGCGTGCTGGGAGCCCGCCATGGTGGTGAAGGCGTCCCGTACGGGGGCCGCTGCTTCGCGCAGCTTGGCGAGGTCGGGCGTGCTGCCGCCGCTCGGCTCCAGCGCTGCCCAGAACCGGTCGAGCAGCGGTGTCAGATAGCCGGACTCGGTCCTGGCCAGCGGGGAGGACTCGCTGTTGCCCGCCAGCGCGGTGAGAGCGGCCAGCCCCGCGCTGTCACCCACCAGCGGGCGCAGCGCGGCCCGCCAGGAGTCGGCGGGACGGTACCCGGCGGGGTTCCAGGCGAAGTCGGCGGCGGTCGCCAGCGGGATGCGGGAGGCCACGGACTGGCTCATCGCGGTCGTGAGCAGGACGGCCGACCTGCTCGCCACGCCGGGGTCGCGCCCGGAGTAGCTGCCGAGGTAGAGCCGGTCCGGGGTGGAGTCGTTGACCGGGTAGCTGTCCAGCGTCATCAGCGGATGACCGTCCAACTGGCCGACCGCGTCGGCGGTCTGGGCATCGGTGATCTTCGCCGGGATCACCGCGCCGCCGCTCCACGCGATCTGTACGCCCTGCGGCAGCTCGGCCGCCAGCGCCGTCCGGTACGGGCTGGTACCCGAGCGCTGGTACTCGGTCGGGACGATCGACAGCGGCGCGAGCTCCGGGTGCCCGGCCATCAGGCGGTCCTGCACCTTGGCGACCACCTGGGCCTGCGCCTTGGCGGCGGCGGCCGGCCCCTTGCCGAAGTTCTTCCGGTCCACCGTGCAGTGCCACTCGTCGTAGCTGACATCCAGGAACTGCAGCTGGAAGGCGCCGAAGCCGATCTCGCGCAGTCCGTCCAGCTTGGCCACCAGCGCGTCCACGTCCCGGTCGGAGCTGAAGCAGAACGACTGTCCCGGGTCGATCGAGTAGCCCAGCGTGACATGGTTGCGCCGGGCCCGGTCGGCCAGCTGCCGCAGCCCGGCGGCCTGCTCCTCGGGGTACGCCTCGCGCCAGCGGGAGAGGCGGTACGGGTCGCCGCCGGGGGCGTAGAGGTAGAAGTTCTGCTTGGAGCGGCCGAGGAAGTCCAGCTGGCTCAGGCGCTGGTCGGTGGTCCACGGGGTGCCGTAGAAGGACTCGGCGATGCCGCGCACGGGTGCCCCGCTCGGCCAGTCCCGGACGCTCATACCGGGGAAGCCCTTGGTGCCGTCGCCCTGGCCCTGTCCCGCCGGGACGTCGCAGAGCAGCTGGCGCAGGCTCTGCGCGGCGTTGAACGTACCGGTCCTGTCCACCCCGGCGAGCACCACCGCGCCGTACGCCCCGCCGCTGGTCGGCAGCTGGCCGGACGTCAGCAGATAGCCGCCGGGCGGGAGTCCGTCGAAGGAGGGGGCGATGGCGTCCTTGCCGCCGGTCGCGGTCGCGAGGTCGCGCAGCGCCCGGTCGGCCGCACCGCCCGCGCCCTCGCCGGGCCCGCCGACGTACACCACCAGGGAACCGGGGGCCGGCGTCTGCGGCTCCTGGGCCACGATGTCGCTTGCCCCGCCCGCGGTCAGCACCTCCCGGACGGCATCCAGGGCGGCGCCGTCCGTGTCGGCGGCGACGGCGAGATAGACGGTCCTCGGAATGCTGACGGCCCGTCCGGAGCTGCGCAGCTCCTGCGGACGGGGGTAGATCTGCGGATCGGCCAGGATGCCGATCCCGTCCTGCTGGGCGCCACCGGCGGCGGTCTGGCCCTGAGCCTGCCCCTGCGCCTGCCCCGCCTGGTCCTGCTGACTCTGCGTCTGGTCCGTCGCCGGCGCGGCATAGCTGGGCGAACCGGCCAGCAGGCCGCCCACCACGGCGGCGGCCGAGAGCGTGGCCGCGATCTGCAGTGCGGTACGGCGGTGTCCCTCGGGCCGGACAGCGCCGCCGACGGTCCGGCGCTCGGCACGCACGGCGGCCAGCAGCGGCTCCGTGCCCTTGAGGTCCGCGATCAGCCGGTCGGCCGCCTTCGGCGCGAGCTGTCGCGCCGTCCGCGCCGTCGCCCGGCGCGCGGCCAGCGCCGCCGGATGCTGCAACACCTCGCGCAGAGCCGCACTGTGCTCGATCTGCTGCCTCAGCCGCCGCCCCGCGAACACAGAAACCCGCGCCTGCACAGCAGCCTCCTCTACCCGAAAAACCCCAGTTCACCGGCCAGGCCGTCACCCCGCCGACCGGCTGCAACACCCTTGAGCCCACCCGCCGCACAGCCCACCAGCTACCTGCTCCGGTGTCAACGCGGCTGGTGCGTATAGATGATATGTCCGTTAGATCCACATGGTAGCCACCCGAACCGGCAGAGTGGATCGGCTCGATCGTGGCAGGACCGCTCCCGGACGGACGGCCGTCTGTTCGAAGTCCCCCGCTCTCGGTGGCCGGTCGGTCATGGGCCCGACCTGGCGGTGTGGCCGATTGGCGGGCGGGTAGGGCAGGTTCACCCGTCCGAAGGTGGGGCGGGTCGTGTCGTACGGGGTCGGCCGGGGCGGGCGCGGGTAGGACTGGGGAGTCCCGTACCGCCTCCTAGACCGCAGGAGTGCAAGAGTGGCCGCTTATCTCGACAGTGCCGCAGCAGGCAGCCCGCAGGCCCCCGCAGAGGACGCGCCGCCCCCGCCGCCGGAGTTGGTGGCGCTGGCGCATGCGCACGGGGTGGACAGTACGTACGACCCGGGCAGTGGTCCGGTGTCGGTGGCGGCGCACACCCTGGTGGCGGTGCTGGCCGCGCTCGGGGTGGATGCGGGTACGCCCGAGGCCGTGCGGGAGGCGTTGGAGCGTCACCGTGCCGAGGTGGCAGGAAGGTTGCTCCCGTCGTGTGTGACGGTCCGGGCCGGGCAGCGGACGGCGCTGGACGTGCCGGCCGGGGCGCGCCTCGGCGTCGAGCTGGAGGACGGCGGAGTGTGGACGCTGCCGGCCGGGCGTTCGCACTGGCTGCCCGCCGATCTGCCGCTCGGGCGGCACCGGTTGACGGTGAGCCTGTCGGGACGGAGCGAGAGCGCGGCGCTGGTCGTCGCGCCGCAGCGGGTGCCCGGGCCGAAGGGCCGCAGCTGGGGCTTCCTGGCGCAGCTGTACTCGGTGCTGTCGGAGCGCTCGTGGGGGATGGGCGACCTCGGCGATCTGGCCGAGCTGGCGAGTTGGTCGGGCAGCGCGCTCGGGGCGGGCTTTCTGCAGATCAACCCCCTGCACGCTGGACGTCCCGGCGCACCCTCCGATCCTTCCCCCTACCGCCCCTCCACCCGCCGCTTCGCCGACCCGGTGCACCTGCGGATCGAGGCCGTCCCCGAGTACGCGTACGCCGACCTCGGTGAACTGCCCGACCGCGGACGGAGGTTGCGCGAGGAGGTGCTGCTGCACGACGGGCTGATCGACCGGGACGCGGTCTGGGCACTCAAGCGCGAGGCGCTGGAGATCCTGCACCAAGTCCCGCGCGGAGTGGGCCGGGAGGCGGCGTACCGGGCGTTCGTGCGCCGCGAGGGCGAGTGGCTGGAGCAGTACGCGACTTGGTGCGCTCTGGCGGACGTGCACGGCAGCGACTGGCGCAGCTGGCCGAAGGGCCTGCGCCGTCCGGGCGCCGGGCAGGTCGCCGCGGCGAAGGCCGAGAGTGCGCAGCGGATCGAGTTCCACCGCTGGCTGGCCTGGCTGGTGGACGAGCAGCTCGGGGCCGCCCAGCAGGCGGCGGAGCAGGCGGGTATGCCGGTCGGCCTGATCCACGACCTGGCGGTCGGTGTGCACCCCGAGGGTGCCGACGCCTGGGCGTGGCAGGACGTACTCGCCGAGGGCATCTCGGTCGGCGCCCCGCCGGACGCGTTCAATCCGCACGGCCAGGACTGGGGACTGCCGCCCTGGCGTCCGGATGCGCTCGCCGCCGCCGGGTACGCGCCGTACGCGGAGCTGCTGCAGGCCTCGGCCCGGCACGCGGGGGCGCTGCGGATCGACCATGTCATGGGCCTGTTCCGGCTCTGGTGGGTGCCGGCCGGGCACCCGCCGACCCAGGGGGCGTACGTCCGCTACGACGCGGAGGCGATGCTCGGGGTGCTCGCCCTGGAGGCGCACCGGGCGGGCGCCCAGGTGATCGGCGAGGACCTGGGGACGGTCGAGCCCGGGGTGCGGGAGGAACTGTCGGCCCGCGGGGTGCTCGGCACCTCGGTGCTGTGGTTCGAGCGGGACTGGCAGGAGAAGGGCGCCGTGCTGCCCCCCGAGCGCTGGCGCGCCGCCTGCCTGGCCACCCTCACCACGCACGACCTGCCGAGCACCGCCGCCCGCCTCAGCGGTGAGCACGTCGAGCTGCGCCACCGGCTCGGCCTGCTGACCCGCTCGCTGGGCGAGGAGCAGGCCGAGGCTGCGGCCGAACTGGCCGACTGGCGCGCCGAACTTGTCCGGCTCGGCCTGCTCGCCGAGGGGGAGAGGCTCACTCCCGAGGCGCTGTACGCCTTCCTGCTCGCGACTCCGGCCGAACTGGTCGGCGTCTGGCTGCCGGACACGGTCGGCGATCCGCGCCCGCAGAACCTGCCGGGCACCTGGGACCAGTACCCCAACTGGCGCCTGCCGATTGCGGATCACTCGGGTCGGCCCGTCACCCTCGACCGGCTGGCCGTGGCCCCGGCAGCCGCCCGGATCGCGGCGGCGCTCGGAAGGCGCACCCCGGCGAGCGAGGGCCGATAAGCGGCCGGTACCTTGGGGAACGTGGACAAGAGGAACGCTTTGCGCGCTGGTGCGGTCACCGCAGCGGCCACGCTGATGATGCTGATGTCGTCGCCCGCCATGGCTCTGACCCGGGACGACGGCGACGACCCGGGTTCCGCCCTGGGCGTGGCCCAGACCCTCGGCCTGTTCGTGCTGGCCCCGCTGGTTCTCTTCGCGATCATCGCCGGGCTGGTCATGCTTCCGTCGCTCGGCAAGGGCAAGAAGAAGTAGCAGTACCGCTTGATCGAGCGCCGTCCGGGACCGCCGGACGGCGCTCGGTCATGTGCGACGCGGCCCCCTCGCGGGGGCCGCGCCTGTATGAGTCGGATGTTGTCGGTCAGGGCTGGCCGGCTCAATCGCAGTTGTTCCAGTAGCCGCTGTTGTCCCACCAGCTGGCCGACCCGAAGCGGTCGCCGTGGTCGCCGCGGTCCCCGTGGTCGCCACGGAAGTCGCCGCCGCCACGGAAGTCGGCGCCGCGACCGAAGTCGCCACCGCGACCGAAGTCACCGCCGCCACGGAAGTCGCCACCGCGACCGAAGTCGCCGCCGCCACCGCGGTCACCGCCGCCACCGCCGCCACCGCGGTCGCCTCCGCCACCACGGTCGCCTCCCCCGCCGCCTCCATCGTGTCCGTAAGCAGGCGCGGCCGACGCTGTGGTGGCCGTGGCCATGGCAGCACCTCCTGCCGCCATCAGACCAATCGCCACAGCGGCCAGCGACCGCTTCATACGCATCGCGCTCATTGTCGAACACCTCCTTTCCGAAGGTCATCGAGCGGCTTTTGGCATGGATAATCCATAGTCCGCCGGGAATTGACCATCCTTCGGACCGGAACAGACGCCATGTAAGCCGCGGTTGGGGCTTGCGCCCTCAACTCGAACTTACCCCCCATTCGGGGGGGACGCGACGCCAAATGGGGGGTATGGGGCACATAAAAAAAGTTAAAAGAGAAATATTAGGTTGACCAAACAGTCGCCCGGGATCGGATGGGTGACGGCCCGTACGAACGACGCCGGCCGCCCGGAAACCCCTGTGGGGTTCCGGGCGGCCGACGCTGTGTCACGTGTCCGAACGGATCAGTGACCCAGGGCCCGAGCGCCCGCCGCGTGGTCGGCGGCCTGGGCCTTCAGTGCGCGCTCGATGCCGGCGCGGGCCTCGACCACCATGCGACGCAGCGCCGGGGCGGGGGAGGCGGAGGCGAGCCAGGCGTCGGTGGCGTCCAGGGTGGCCTGCTCGACCAGCAGGGACGGGTAGAGCCCGGTGATGATCTGCTGGGAGATCTCGTGGCTGCGGGTCTCCCAGATGCCCTTGATCGCGGCGAAGTACTTCGCGCTGTACGGGGCGAGCAGTTCACGCTGGTCGGCCTGCTGGAAGCCGCCGATCACCGCATCCTGAACGTAGTTGGTGAGCTTGTCGGACTCCACCACCGAGGCCCAGGCCTCGGCCTTGGCGGGGGCGGTCGGGCGCGAGGCGCGGCAGCTCGCGGCGTGCTCCTGGCCGGCCGCGGTGTTGTCGCGGACCAGCTCGGCGTCGATCGCCTTGTCGTCGGCACGGCCGGCGGCGACCAGGCGGCCCAGCAGGGTCCAGCGCAGCTCGGTGTCGACAGCCAGGCCGTCCAGCGTCTGAGTGCCGTCCAGCAGCCCTGCCAGCAGGGAGAGTTGACCGTCAGTCCGGGCGACTGCGGCGAGGGTGCGGGCCCAGGCCAGCTGGTGGTCGCTGCCGGGGGCGGCGGTGCGCAGCTGCTGCTCGGCGGCCTCGGCCCAGCGGGCGAGGCCCTGCTCGCGCCAGGCCGGGTCGGCGTAGGCGTTCAGGGCCAGCTGGACCTGGCGCTGCACCGACTGGACCACGCCGATGTCGCTCTCCCTGACCAGGCCGGAGAGGGCCAGCGAGAGGTAGTCGCGGGTGGCGAGCTCGCCGTCGCGGGTCATGTCCCAGGCGGAGGCCCAGCACAGTGCGCGCGGCAGCGAGTCGGTGAAGCCGCCGAGGTGCTCGGTGACCACGGCCAGCGAGTCCTCGTCGAGGCGGATCTTGGCGTAGCTGAGGTCGTCGTCGTTGAGCAGCAGCACGGCGGGCCGGTGGGCGCCGACCAGCTGCGGAACCTCGGTGCGGGGGCCGTCGACGTCCAGCTCGATCCGGTCGACCCGGACCAGACTGCCGTCCTTCAGCTCGTACGCGCCGATGGCGATCCGGTGCGGGCGCAGGACTGCCTCGCCCTTGGCGCCCGCGGGCAGCGCGGGGGCCTCCTGGATGACGGCGAAGGACTCGATCTGGCCGTCGGTGTTGAGGGTGATCTCGGGGCGCAGCACGTTGATGCCCGCGGTCTCCAGCCAGGCCTTCGACCAGGTCTTCAGGTCGCGGCCGCTGGCGTCCTCCAGGGCGCCGAGCAGGTCGGTGAGGCGGGTGTTGCCCCAGGCGTGGGCCTTGAAGTACGCCTGGACGCCCTTGAAGAAGGCGTCCTGGCCGACGTAGGCGACCAGCTGCTTGAGCACCGAGGCGCCCTTGGCGTAGGTGATGCCGTCGAAGTTGACCTGGACGTCCTCCAGGTCGTTGATCTCCGCCATGATCGGGTGGGTGGAGGGCAGCTGGTCCTGCCGGTACGCCCAGGTCTTCATCTGGTTGGCGAAGGTGGTCCAGGAGTTCGGCCACTTGGAGCCGGGGGCCTCGGCCTGGCAGACGGCCTCGGCGAAGGTGGCGAACGACTCGTTCAGCCAGAGGTCGTTCCACCACTCCATGGTGACCAGGTCGCCGAACCACATGTGGGCCAGCTCGTGCAGGATCGTCGCGGCCCGCGCCTCGTACGCCGCATCGGTCACCTTGGAGCGGAAGACGTACTGGTCGCGCAGGGTGACCGCACCCGCGTTCTCCATCGCACCGGCGTTGAACTCCGGGACGAAGAGCTGGTCGTACTTGGGGAAGGGGTAGGCGAAGTCGAACTTCTCCTGGAAGTAGTCGAAGCCCTGCTTGGTGACCGCGAAGACCTTGTCGGCGTCCAGGAACTCGCGCAGCGAGGGGCGGCAGTAGACGCCCAGCGGGACGTGCTGGCCGCCGTTCTCGTAGGCGTCGAAGACACCCACGTACGGGCCGGCGATCAGGGCGGTGATGTAGGAGGAGATCCGCCCGGTCGGCTCGAAGTGCCAGACCTGGGTGGCGCCTTCGCCCACCGGGGTCGGGGTGGGGGAGTTGGAGACCACGACCCAGCCCTTGGGGGCGGTCACGGTGAACTTGAAGGCGGCCTTCAGATCGGGCTGTTCGAAGGAGGCGAAGACCCGGCGGGCGTCGGGTACCTCGAACTGGGTGTAGAGGTAGGTCTCGCCGTCGACCGGGTCGACGAAGCGGTGCAGGCCCTCACCGGTGTTGGTGTAGGCGCAGTTGGCGACGACGCGCAGCTCGTTCTCCGCTTCGAGGGCGGGTAGCGAGATACGGCTGTCGGCGAAGTTCTCCAGCGGCAGCGCCTGGCCGTTCAGCACGATCTCGGTGACGCCGGGAGCCACCAGGTCGATGAAGCTGCCGGCGCCGGGGGTGGTGGCGGTGAAGCGGACCACGGTGGTGGACCGGAAGGTGCCGCCCTCGCGGGCCGAGCTCAGGTCGAGCTCGATGTCGTACGCGTCCACGTGGAGAAGCTCGGCCCGGGTACGGGCCTCCTCACGGGTCAAGTTGGTGCCAGGCACTCGCAGGACTCCTTCGTCAGGCATGGATGCCTGGCATCCTCCCATGCCGCACCCCTCGGCCGGTGTGCATATTCCTTGGCAGGGAGGGAGGCTGAGCTGAGGTTTCACAACGATCCGGGTTCAGCCTTGACGCGGCATCGGGCTGGTGGCCGAGCATAGGGTTCAGAAGTTGAAACGAATGGCTGGTTGAGGGATCGGCACCCGAGGGTGACGACCTCCGAGGCCACAACGGAGCTCCGCCGCAAAGGCGCGGCAGGGGCGGGGACGGTCGAGTCCCCGAGCCCTGGAAGGGTGAATCATGTCGATGGACACACCGGGATCGCAGTCCTCACTGCACCGGGCAAACCTCGAACGGGTACTGCGCGCGGTCCGGATGGCCGGCTCACTGACCCAGGCCGAGATCGCCCGGAGCACGGGGCTGTCGGCGGCCACGGTGTCCAACATCGTCCGGGAACTCAAGGAGGGCGGCACCGTGGTGGTCGCCGACACCTCCTCCGGCGGCCGCAGGGCCCGGAGCGTCTCGCTCAGCGGGGACGCCGGGATCGTGGTCGGCGTCGACTTCGGCCACACCCACCTGAGGGTGGCGGTGGGGAACCTGGCGCACCGGGTGCTCGCAGAGGAGAGCGAGCCGATCGACGTCGACGTCTCCGCCCAGCAGGGTTTCGACCGGGCCGAGGCGCTGGTGGAGCGGCTGCTCGCGCAGGCCGGGTTCCGCGCCGACAAGGTGATCGGGGTCGGCCTCGGTGTGCCGGGCCCGATCGACGTGGAGACCGGGGCGCTCGGCTCCACCGCCATCCTGCCCGGCTGGACGGGGATCACCCCGGGCCGCGAGCTCTCCCAGCGGCTCGGCATGCAGGTGCACGTGGACAACGACGCCAACCTCGGCGCGCTGGGCGAGCTGGTCTGGGGCGCCGGGCGCGGCCTGAGCGACCTGGCCTACATCAAGGTGGCCAGCGGCGTCGGCGCCGGACTGGTGATCAACGGTCAGATCTACCGGGGTCCCGGCGGCACGGCAGGCGAGATAGGACATATCACCCTGGACGAGGCGGGACCCGTCTGCCGCTGCGGCAACCGGGGCTGTCTGGAGACCTTCGTCGGCTCGCGCTACCTGCTCAACCTCTTGAACGCCAACCATCCGGGTGAACTGACCCTGACCAAGGTGGTCCAGTTGGCCCAGGAGGGCGATCTGGGCTGCCGCCGGGTGATCGCCGACGCCGGACGGCAGATCGGCACCGGTGTCGCCACCCTGTGCAACCTGCTCAACCCGCGCCGGGTGATCCTCGGCGGTGACCTCGCCGAGGCCGGTGAACTGGTACTTTCGCCGATCAGGGACTCGGTGGCCCGGTACGCGATTCCGAGCGCCGCCCGCCAGCTGTCGGTGGTGCCCGGCACGCTCGGCGGCCGCGCCGAGGTGCTCGGGGCACTCGCCCTGGTCATGAGCGAAATGGGCGAATCGGGCGCTATCCGACAGTCCGGTCTCTCGGTGGCGGGGCACCTCTGAGGCTTCAATAGATATCGAGGGGGCGCGGCCGGGGCCGATTCCGGGGCTGAATGGTCTCGGCTACGCCTTCAGGAAGATAACGAAAGGGTTCGGATCGTCGGTCTTCCGGTTTTACTTATTGACGGCAAGCGAGGGGGGCGGGTTGACTCCTTTCACCTCGCCGCAACGTTGCGGCTCTGTCAGGGAGGCACCCCCCACCATGAACGCAATGATGCGTCGCGCGGTCGTCGGCACCGCCGCTGTCTCGATGGCTCTCACGATGGCCGCCTGTGGCAAGGCCGGTGGTGACAAGAAGGACAGCGCCGCCTCGGGTGACACCAAGTCGATCGGCCTGCTGCTCCCCGAGAACGCTTCCTCGACCCGTTACGAGTCGTTCGACAAGCCGTTCATCGAGGCCAAGGTCAAGGCGCTGTGCAGCGACTGCGACGTCAAGTACAGCAACGCCGAGGGCTCTGCCTCGAAGCAGAAGCAGCAGTTCGACACCCTGATCGCGCAGGGCGTGAAGGTCATCATTCTGGACGCCTTCGACGCCAAGTCCACCCAGCAGTGGGTGAAGGAAGCCGCTGACAAGAACGTCAAGGTCATCGCGTACGACCGGCTGGCCACCGGCCCGGTCTCCGCGTACGTCTCCTTCGACAACGAGAAGGTCGGCGAGCTGCAGGGCCAGGCCCTGGTCGACGCGCTCGGTGCCAAGGCCGCCGACTCCAATGTCGTCATGATCAACGGTGATGACGCCGACCCGAACGCCGGTCAGTTCAAGTCCGGTGCGCACAAGGTGCTGGACAGCAAGGTCAAGAAGGTCGTCTACGAGCAGTCCGGTCAGTGGCAGCCCACCGTGGCCGGCCAGAAGATCGGCGCCGCCATCACCCAGCTGGGCAAGGACGGCTTCCAGGCCGTCTACTCGGCCAACGACGGCATGGCCGCCGCCATCGTCACCCAGCTGAAGGCCGCCGGTATCACCGTCCCGGTCGGTGGCCAGGACGCGGGCCTCGACGCCATCCAGCGCATCGTCGCCGGCGACCAGGCGTACACCATCTACAAGGCGTACAAGCCGCTCGCCGACAACGCCGCCGAACTCGCCGTCGACCTGCTGCAGGGCAAGGACATCAAGTCCGTCGCCACCGCCACCGCGGACAGCGACACCGACAAGGGCATCCCGGCCAAGCTGCTGGACGCCAAGGTCGTCACCAAGGCGAACATCAAGGACACCGTGATCGCCGACGGCCTCTACAAGGTCGCCGACATCTGCACCGCCGACTACGCCGCCGCCTGCAAGGCCGCGGGTCTGCAGTAACCGGCCGTCCGGCTCGGGCGGCGTTCCCCGATCCCCCAGGGGACGCCGCCCGCCCTGCGCGGCGTGCAGAACTACCGCCGCGCCCCGTTCATTCATTTCTCGCACAATCCCTTCGCGCCCGGGTCGGCGCGCGGCAGGCCGTGCCACCGCCACCTTGAAGAGCCAGCGGCACGGAACGAAGGAGTTGGTTCACGTGACAGGCGCACCCGTACTGGCGTTGCGCGGGGTCTCCAAGCGCTTCGGCGCCGTCCAGGCGCTCACCGACGTCCACCTCGAGGTGAACGCCGGTGAGGTGGTCGCCCTGGTGGGCGACAACGGCGCAGGAAAGTCCACGCTGGTGAAGACCATCGCGGGCGTCCACCCGATCGACGAGGGCGCAATCGAGTGGGAGGGCAAGCCGGTTGACATCAACCGGCCGCAGGCCGCCCAGGCGCTCGGGGTCGCCACCGTCTACCAGGACCTCGCGCTCTGCGACAACCTCGATGTGGTCGGGAACCTGTTCCTCGGCCGTGAGCTGCGCCGCTTCGGCACGCTCGACGAGGTCGCGATGGAGAAGCGCGCCAAGGAGCTGCTCGACACCCTGTCGATCCGCATCCCCAGCGTCCGGATCCCGATCGCCGCGCTCTCCGGCGGTCAGCGGCAGGTCGTCGCCATCGCCCGTGCCCTGGTCGGCGACCCGAAGATCGTCATTCTGGACGAGCCCACCGCCGCACTCGGCGTCGAGCAGACCGCCCAGGTGCTCGACCTGGTCGAGCGGCTGCGCGAACGCGGCCTCGGCGTGATCCTGATCAGCCACAACATGGCCGACGTCAAGGCCGTCGCGGACACCGTCGCGGTGCTCCGGCTCGGCCGCAACAACGGCGTCTTCGAGGTGGCCACCACCTCGCACGAGGAGATCATCTCCGCCATCACCGGCGCCACCGAGAACGCCGTGACCCGGCGCCAGGCACGTCTCGCGGAGGAAGCGAAGTGACCACCGACCCGACCACCACCGCCACCGAAGAGGCCCCGGCCCCGGCGGTAGCGCCCGCGATCGACCCGCGACTGCTGGTCCGCGAAGCCGGATTCGCCGGCTATCTCTCCGAGTTCAAGCGGAAGATGAAGAGCGGCGACCTGGGCTCCGTCCCCGTCGTGCTCGGCCTGATCCTGATCGCGGCCATCTTCCAGGGCCTCACCGGAGACTTCCTCAAGGCCGACAACCTCACCAACATCACCAAGTGGATCGCAGGTCCCGGGCTGATCGCGGTCGGCGTGGTCTTCGTCCTGCTGCTGGGTGAGATCGACCTGTCGCTCGGCTCGCTCGCCGGTGTCTCGGCCGCCATCGCGGCCGTGCTGTCGGTGCGTTCGGGCGTCAACGAGTGGGCGGCCGTGCTGATCGCCATCGCCGCCGCCCTCGCCATGGGCGCCCTGCACGGCTTCTTCTTCGCCAAGATCGGCGTCCCGGCCTTCGTGGTCACCCTGGCGGGCATGCTCGCCTGGAGCGGTCTGCAGAACTACGTCCTCGGGGACAAGGGCACCGCGAACGTCCTCAACGACGGTGTCATCGCCAACCTGGACACCTACTTCCTCGGCGACGGCGACGTCATCTACGCCTGGCTCTTCGCCATCCTGGGCATCGTGCTCTTCGGCGCCGGCCAGGTGCTCGACCACCGCCGTCGCACCGCCGCCGGACTGACGGCCCGCCCGATGAGCGAGATCGCGCTGCGCACCGGAGTGCTCGCGGTGATCGCCCTGGCGGCGGCGTACACGCTGAACCAGGACCGGGGTCTGCCGCTGCCGCTGGTGATCTTCCTCGCGGTCGTCGTCATCACCGACTTCGTGCTGCGCCGGACCGGCTACGGCCGCCAGGTCTTCGCGGTCGGCGGCGGCGTCGAGGCGGCGCGCCGGGCCGGTATCAACGTGGCCTGGGTGCGGATCTCGGTCTACATGATCGCGGCGGGCATGGCGGCCCTCGGCGGCCTGTTCATCGCCTCCCAGCAGGGTTCGGCCGACAAGATGCTCGGCGGCGGCAACGCCCTGATGAACTCCATCGCGGCGGCCGTCATCGGCGGCACCAGCCTGTTCGGCGGCCGGGGCAAGACCTGGTCGGCACTGCTCGGCATCCTGGTGATCCAGTCGATCATCACCGGCCTGGACCTGGTCCACGTCAACCAGGCCATCCAGTACATGATCACGGGCGCGGTGCTGCTCGGTGCGGTCGTGCTGGACTCGGTCTCCCGGCGGACCCAGAAGTCGGCCGGCAGAGGCTGACGCGGAGCTCGCCGGGACGGGCCGTGGGTCATACCGACCCACGGCCCGTCCCGTTTCTCGCTCGACTGTCCGAAAACCTCACTGTGTACGGGAGTTGAGGCTGGGCATACTGCCCGCTGACGGGGTGTGAGGGGGCGCGTCGATGGTGCAACAGGATCCACCGGGCAGCGGCGAGGCCGAGCTGCTTCCCGAACCGTTCTGGACGGCCGACCGGGCGTCGGTCCAGGGGCAGCAAAGAACCCTCCGCTGGTACCGGTGGCAGATCCTGCTGCTGGTCGCGGCGGCGGTGGTCAGCGTGCTGCCCGGCTCGGGCGGCCACGGCGGCACGGATGCCACCCCGCTGGTCTCGGCCGCAGCCTTCCTGGGGGCCGGCTACTTCTGGTACCGCCTGCGGAACACCAATCCGCAGGGGCGCTGGTACGAGGCGCGGGCCGCCGCCGAGTCGGTGAAGACGCTGGCCTGGAAGTACGCGGTCCGGGCACAGCCCTTCGAGGGCCCGGCCGAGTCGCTGGAGGCGGAGAGCCGGTACCAGCTACAGGTGGCCGATGTGCTGAAGGCGTTCGAGGACCCGGAGATCGTGCCGCCCGGGACGCAGCCGGAGATCACCGAGGAGATGCGGCAGCTGCGGGCCTCGGCGCTGTCGGCCCGGCGGACCAGGTATCTGCGGGCACGGGTGGACGGGCAGCGGATCTGGTACCGCTCGCGGGCGGAGGCGTGCGAGTCGCAGGCGGTGTCCTGGGGGCTGGCGACGGTGTCCCTGATGATCGTCGGAGGAGCGGCGGCGGTGGCCCAGGTGGCGGGCGCGCTCTCCGTGCAGGCCTTCGGCGCCTGCGCGGCGGCGGCAGCGGCGGTGATCGCCTGGACCCAGCTCAAGCAGCTCCGGCCGCTGGCCTCGGCGTATCTGCTGGCGGCCAGGGAACTGGAGATCGTCTCCGGTCAGCTGTCCACGATGGACCTCAACACGCCGGACGCCGAGGCCACTTGGGCCAAGCTGGCGGCCGACGCGGAAGAGGCCGTCTCCCGCGAACACACCACCTGGCGCGCCCGCCGAGCCTTCCCCCGCTGAGCACGCCCCTCCAGGGGGTGCGAATCAGCAGGCGCGCGCGTTCAACCCGGGAACCGGCCGGAGTGGGCACCCTTCAGAGCCCCGCGCTCCTGGGTCGCTGCCCGCCCTGGCCCGTACCGTATTCGGGTTGAACGCGCAGGCCAGGGGCTCGGCCCCGGGCGGGCGAGCGGGTGCTGGCGGGGCGGTAAAATCAGTCCCTTGGGCTTCAACGGGCGGAAGGGGCACGGCCCGCCGCAGAAGTCCGAGTTGTGGACATTAGACTCGACCAGCCGGGCACGAGGGAACTCGCCGAGTGCGTCGGCGAAACGGGCAGCGAGGCCCGTCGGGCCCGGTAAGGGCCTGAGACCCTTTGAACGAGGAGGAACGGGTGGCCCTGCTGACCCGCATTCGGGGACCGCGCGATCTCGACCGGCTCACTCCGCCGCAGCTGGCCGCGCTGGCCCAGGAGATCCGCAGCTTCCTGGTCGAAGAGGTCTCCAAGACGGGTGGTCACCTCGGGCCCAACCTGGGTGTGGTGGAGCTCACCATCGCGATGCACCGGGTCTTCGACTCGCCGCGCGACCGCATCCTCTTCGACACCGGTCACCAGAGCTACGTCCACAAGCTGCTCACCGGCCGCCAGGACTTCTCCCGGTTGAAGATGAAGGGCGGCCTCTCCGGCTACCCGTCCCGCGCCGAGTCCGAGCACGACGTGATCGAGAACTCGCACGCCTCGACGGTGCTCGGCTACGCCGACGGCCTGGCCAAGGCCAACAAGATCCAGGGCCACAAGGACCGCCCGGTGGTCGCCGTGATCGGTGACGGCGCGCTCACCGGCGGTATGGCCTGGGAGGCGCTCAACAACATCGCCGACTGCAAGGACCTGCCGGTCGTCATCGTCGTCAACGACAACGAGCGCTCGTACTCGCCGACCATCGGCGGCCTGGCCAACCACCTCGCCACGCTGCGCACCACCCAGAACTACGAGCGCTTCCTGACCTGGGGCAAGGAGGCGCTCCAGCGCACCCCAGTGGTCGGCCAGTCGCTCTTCGACACCCTGCACGGTGCGAAGAAGGGCCTGAAGGACTTCATCGCCCCACAGGGCATGTTCGAGGACCTGGGCCTGAAGTACATCGGCCCGATCGACGGACACGACCTCCAGGCGCTGGAGTCCGCCTTCACCAAGGCGCGCGGCTTCGGCGGCCCGGTGATCGTGCACTGCCTCACCGAGAAGGGCCGCGGCTACCACGCCGCCGAGCAGAACGAGGAGGACCGCTTCCACGCGGTCGGTGTGATCCACCCGGAGACCGGCCTGCCGATCAAGAGCTCGGGCAAGGACTGGACCTCCGTCTTCGGTGAGGAGATGGTCGCGCTCGGTCGTGAGCGCAAGGACATCGTGGCGATCACCGCCGCGATGCTGCACCCGGTGGGCCTGGCCCCGTTCGCCAAGGCGTACCCGGACCGGATCTTCGACGTGGGCATCGCCGAGCAGCACGCCGCGGTCTCGGCGGCAGGGCTCGCCACCAACGGTCTGCACCCGGTGGTCGCGGTCTACGCGACCTTCCTGAACCGGGCCTTCGACCAGGTGCTGATGGATGTCGCCCTGCACAAGCTGGGTGTCACCTTCGTGCTCGACCGCGCGGGCGTCACCGGCACCGACGGCGCCTCGCACAACGGCATGTGGGACATGTCGATCCTGCAGGTCGTCCCCGGTCTGCGGCTCGCCGCGCCGCGTGACGCCGAGCAGGTCCGCGCCCAGCTGCGGGAGGCCGTCGAGGTCGGGGACGCGCCCACCGTGGTCCGCTACTCCAAGGGCACGGTCGGCCCCGCCGTCCCGTCCCTGGGCCGGATCGGCGGTATGGACGTCCTGCGCGAGAGCGCGGAGCCGAGCGGCGACAAGCGCGCCGATGTGCTGATCGTCTCGGTCGGCGCGATGGCCACCATGTGCCTGGAGGCCGCCGAGCTGCTGGCGGCCCAGGGCATCACCTCCACCGTGGTGGACCCGCGCTGGGTCAAGCCGGTGGACGCGGCCCTGCCGGGCCTGGCGGCCGAGCACCGGATGGTCGTCACGGTCGAGGACAACGGCCGGGCGGGCGGCGTCGGCTCGGCGATCGCCCAGGCCCTGCGTGACGCGGACGTGGACCTGCCGCTGCGTGACTTCGGTATCCCGCAGGAGTTCCTCGACCACGCCAAGCGCGAGGAGATCCTGGCCGAGATCGGACTGACCGCCCCGGACATCGCCCGCAAGGTCACCGAGGCCGTGGCCCGGCTCGACCGGGTGACCGTCGAGGCCTGACGGCCGCCACGGACGCGTGACCAAGGACACATCGCCCTCGGTTCGATGACGGCCGATCGGGAGACGATCTGTCACGTGCCTGTCGGATGATCTGACTGAAAGGCGGGACCGACACCACCGGCGTCGGTCCCGCCGGGTAGTTTGTCATCTGTGCTTGACTCCCCCACGCGCGCGGCACCGGCCGGCCGCCTGACCGACCGCCTCAGCCGGCGGCTCTCCGAGCGTGTCCGCACGGGGTACTGGACCAGAGTGGTCCCGGTCCTCGCCCTGCTGGCGGTGGTCACCCACATCCCCTCCTTCCTGCGCCCGGTCTGGAGCCCCGACGAGGGCTATCTGGCCACCCAGGCGCGAATGCTGGCCGACGGCGGCGTGCTGTACGACACCGTGGTGGACCGCAAGCCCCCACTGCTGCCCTGGCTGTACGAGGCGTGCTTCGCGGTCTTCGGATCGCTCTCGCTCTGGCCGCTGCGCACCCTGGCGATCGTGGCGCACCTGATCACGGCCGTCCTGCTGGCCTCGCTGGCCCGCGGCCGCTGGGGCAACCGCGCGGGGGCCACCGCCGGGGCGCTGTATCTGCTGGTCTCCATCGGGCTCTCCCCGGAGGACACCCAGGCGGCGACCTTCGAGGTCTTCATGCTCCCGGCCATGGTGGCCGCCTTCCGGTACGCGGAGCGGCGGCGCTGGCTGGCGGCCGGGATCGCGGTGGCCCTCTGCTCGCTCACCAAGCAGACCGGCGGCGCGGTGCTGCTGCCGGTGCTCTGGATGCTCTGGCAGGACGCCCGGCAGCGCGGTGTGGCCTGGCGGCCCGCCCTGGCCAAGATCTGCTTCGGCTTCGCGCTGCCGATAGCGCTGGTCGCGGTGATCCTGACCAAGCCCAAGGGCTTCCTGTTCTGGGTGGTCACCGGCAGTGGTGACTACGCCTCACTCGGCGGGGCCTGGCTGCAGATGCTCGGCCGCGCGTTCGGCAACGCGGGCATCCTGCTGGTCGCCGGCCTGGGCTTCCTGGCCCCGGTGGGCCAGCGGCTCTGGCTGAAGTACCGGGGCCGTCCGGTGGCCTCGCCGGTCGCCGGTGAGGCGTACGGATCGACCAACGACCTGTGGGTCTGGCTGCTCTCCTCGGTGATCGCGGTGAGCACCGGCTTCCACTTCTTCGGCCACTACTACCTGCAGTTGATGCCGCCGCTGGTGCTGCTCGGGGTGGGTGCGGTGAGCACCTCGGCGATCCGTTGGCGGCCGGTGCTGGTGTACACCACGGTCGCGGCGACGGTGTTCTGGGGTCTGGGGATGTTCTGGCCGGGCCAGAAGCTGACCCACACCACCGAGGTCGCCACCACGGTGGCCGAGCAGACCACGCCCAAGGACACCGTGCTGATCTGGGGCATGCACCCCGAGCTGTACTGGCTGGCCGACCGGCGTCCGGTCACCCGCTATCTGACGGCGGGTTTCCTGACCAACTTCAGCGGAGGCAAGGACAGCAGTCAGGAGGTCGGCGAGAAGTACAGCGTCAGCGACGCCTGGCAGACCTTCGATCAGGAGCTGTCCAAGGGGCTGCCCGAGGTGGTGGTCGACGACTCGGGCCGGGCCCCGTACCAGCCGGTGCTGATCCCGCGGATCGAGAGCCTGCTGGACAGCAAGTACGAGGTGGTGGCGGTGAACGCCGACACGGTGATCTACCGCCTCAAGAAGTGAGGGCGCGCGGCCGCCCCGAGGGCGGTCCGCAGCCGGGTGATGGTGCGTATCCGATCCTTGGCAATGCCGTATTCAAGAGGACACCCAAGCCCGGTAATCTGTTCATGAGATCATGATGAACTCATGGCGCCAGACCCAGCGACCACACCGCGATCCCCGGGGCCAACAGGACGTTCGAGGAAGGACCGTGGCAAGCGGTGGCGTTGGCCGGTGACATAGACGACTCCTCGGAGGAGCGCGTGGCGGGGCGGGGATCGCACCGCAGAACCATGACCCTCGCCGAGGTCAGGGACCGCACGCTGAAGAAGCGTGACGCCTGGTGGACCGTGGTCCTAGTGGACCCGGTGGCCACCCCCCTCGTGCGCTGGGTCGCCCGCCACACCAGGATCACCCCGAACCAGATCACCTGGGCCGCACTCTTCCTCGGCCTCGGCTCGGCCTGGCTGTTCGCGCTCGGCGACCGTTACGCGCTGCTGCTGGGCGCGGGGCTCTACCACCTCAGTTTCATCCTCGACTGCATGGACGGGAAGCTGGCCCGTCTCACCGGCAACGGCAGCATCTTCGGCGCCTGGCTGGACTACGTCTTCGACCGGATCCGGGTCGTCATCTGCGCGCTCTGCCTGATGGTCGGGCAGTTCCGCGACCACCCGACCGAGATGTACTTCTGGCTCGCCATCCTGGTCATCTTCCTCGACATGATCCGCTACGTGAACGCGCTGCAGATCTACAAGATGCGCCAGGGCATGCGGAAGAAGCTGGAGACCGTCAGCGGCGGCAGCACCGACGGGGTCAGCGGCAAGTCGCTGCTCTTCATGGAGGACCTGCTCCGCGACAACCCCGAACTCGACACCGCCCAGCCCGAGATCATCCAGGCCCAGGTCCACCTGGAGACCCAGGACGCCGAGATCGTCGACCTGCACCAGGGCTTCCGCAAGAACTTCCCCTGGTACATGCGGGCCCGCAACTTCCTCAAGCGGCACCGCATCCGCACCCATCTGATCAGCGGCATCGAGTTCCAGATGGGCGTCTTCATCGTCGCCCCGATAGTCGGCCGGATCGGCCTGGTCACCGTGGTGGTCTCGGTCGGCCTGGCGCTCTTCGAGCTCGCCATCCTGTACAAGTTCTGGCTCTCCACCAAGGACTTCGAGCAGACCATGGCCGACATGGCCATGCGCAAGCGCCGCCGTACCCTGGAGATCGCCGCCGGCCTGCGCCCGCCGGACGAGGCCGAGCCCGAACTGCCCCACCAGCACACCGGGACCCGGCCGAACACCGAGCCCCCGCCGCGGCAGCGGCCGCCCGCCGGGTCCTACCCGGCGGAAGAGGACAGCCCGACCATGGCCCTGCGCACAATCCGGTGAACATCTTGCGCCCGAGCACTGAGTACGTCGCCTCCCACGCCCCGGCCGTCTCGGTGGTGATCGCCGCCTACAACGCGGCGGGAACGGTCGGCCGCGCGATCCAGTCGGCCCAGCTCCAGACCGTCGATGCGATCGAGATCCTGGTGGTGGACGACCACTCCCAGGACAACACCGTCGAACTGGTCCAGGGCTTCGCCCAGGCCGACCCCAGGATCCGGCTGATATCCCGCCAGGCCAACAGCGGTGGCGTCGGAGCTCCCCGCAACGACGGTGTCGCGGCCGCCACCGGCGCCTATGTGATGTTCCTGGACGCCGACGACGAACTGCCAAGCAAGGCCTGCGAGGAGCTGCTGGAGTCCGCGCTGCGCACCGGCGCGGACCTCACCATCGGCCGCGCGGTGCGGATCAACGTGGAGACCAGCGAGCCCAAGGTCTGGGCCGCCGACCTGCACGCCGACCCCGAGGAGCGGCGCTTCGCCGGTATCCGGGACTACCCGGAGCTGCTCAACGACCCGATCGCCGCCGCCAAGCTCTACCGCCGCGAGTACCTGCTGCGCGGCAACATCCGCTTCCCCGAGGGCGTGTTCTACGAGGACACTCTCTTCTCCACCGTGGCGTACGCCTGCGCCGCCGGCATCGTCATCATCCCCAGACCGGTCTACCGCTGGCTCTACGAGGACAGCTCCGAGACCCCCTCGATCACCCGTCGGCTCGGCGAGATCCGCAGCATCGCCGACCGGGTCTGGGTGCACCGGAGAGCCGATGAGTTCCTGCTGGCCCAGGGCGCGTACGACCTGAAGATCCGCAAGGATCTCAAGTTCCTCTCCCACGACCTCAAGCTCTACATGGGCGTCCTGCGCAGCGGGAGCCCCGAGTTCCGCGCGCGGTTCCAGCAGATCGTGGCCGAGTACCTGGACGCGATCACCCCCGAGGCGTACGAGCGCTGCGGGGTGATCGAGCGGATCCGCGCCTTCTGCCTTCGGCACGACCTGCTGGACGCGGCCGTCGCCACCGCCGACTACCTCCAGCGCCGTTCGGTGGTCGCCTCGGACGTGGTGGAGCGCGACGGTGCCGTCTACTGGACCGCCGCCGGACTGCACCTGCCGGAGGCCGAGCACTTCCTGGACGCCACTCTGCTCGGCCTGCACACCGCGGAGTTCTCCCAGGCCAAGCTGTTCAACCAGGTGGCGCACTTCCAGGTGACCGGGCAGCGGATCGAGATCGCGGGGGAGATCCTCAACCAGTTCGGGCGGATCGGCGCCAAGGACCAGCTGACCCTCAAGGGCGTGGTCCGCAAGGGCAAGGGCGTCGCCCACGAGTACCCCGTCGAGCTGTTCTCCGTCGACAGCCGGGCGATCCGCTACAAGGCGGTCATCGACATCGACGCCGTCGCCAAGGCGCTGAAGGCGGGCGGCCGGTGGAACTTCCTGATGCAGGTGGAGTGGAACGGCAAACGCCACACCACCGCGCTGTGCATCCGCGGCCACGAGATCGACGAGTACCGCTTCGAGGTCGGCAAGGCCCTCTTCGAGGCGTACGAGACGGTCAGCGGAAACCTCTGCATGCGCACCGCGGCCGAGCACCTGGAGCTGGTCGCGGCGAAGAAGCGCTCCAGCGTCGACTGGCAGTGGTTCACCCGGGAGGCGGGCGTGCCCGCGGTGCCGGAGGAGCCGGAGAAGTACACCGCGGCCATCGTGGTGCCCTGCCACAACGCCGAGTCCACGCTGCTGGACTGCCTCTGGTCGATCGGTGTGCAGCGCGGCATCGAACGGGCGCAGGTGATCCTGGTCGACGACGGCTCCACCGACGGGACGGCCGCCCTGCTGGACGGCTTCGCCGCCTACCGGGCCAATGTGACGGTGATCTCCCAGGCCCGGCGGGGCGCGGGGGCGGCCCGTAACGCCGCTCTGGGCAAGGTCGGCGCGCCCTGGGTGATGTTCGTGGACGCGGACGACATCCTCGCCAAGGACGCCCTGCACACCCTGCTGATGGCCGCCCGCGAGGACCGGTCCGATGTGATCATGGGCAATACGGCGGAGTTCCCGGTGCAGTCCGCCACCCCGCCGCCGTGGCAGCGCTACTTCGGCTCGGGCAACCGGGTGGTCAGGAAGCTGACCGACACCCCCTTCCTGCTCTTCGCCGACGGTATCGGCGGCAAGCTCTTCAAGACCCTCAGGCTGGCCGAGTACCAGCTGCGCTTCGGCGAGGGCCTGCACTTCGACGAAGCCTGGCTGGCCCTCCCCGCCCTGCTGCGCGCTCGCAAGATCACCCTGGTGGACCGGGTGGTCCATCTGGAACGGGTGGAGGAGAAGCGGGGATCCTTCCTCGACTCGCCGTGGAACCATCCGCAGCGCTCCCGCGACCTGCTCCGGCTCCACCTGGGCCTGCTGGCCTTCACCGAGCAGGACGAGCCGAAGATCCGCGAGACCGTCTTCCGGATGGTGGTCCGCAACTACCAGCCGTACCTGCGCAGTCTGCACCGGATCATGAGCCGCCAGGCGCTCATCGAGCTCTTCCCCTCGGTCTGCGCCCAGTACGCGCCGATCCCCGACGAGCTGATCGCGCAGTACGCGATCCAGCCGCAGTCCCGGCTGCTGCACTACGCCGCCAGGACCGGCAGCCTGGACGTCTTCTGCGACCCCAGCGAGCCGCCGAAGGACCGCCCGAGGCTCTACGTCGACGAGGACGGGCTCTACCGGCAACTGGTCGGCGCGCAGAGCGAGTGCTCGCTGCTGCGGGTCGACAAGCAGAGCGCGATCCTGGAGGCCGCGCAGTCCGCCGACGGCGTCCTGCACTTCGAGGGCCTGCTCTCGATGACCGGCGTGGACCTCGCCGAGCCGCTCTACAACCGCCTTGAGCTGGTGCTCCGTTCGGCGCACGGTGAGGTCACCGCCCCGCTGGAGCAGGACTACCGGCGCGACCGCTGGCACGTGCGCAAGGAGAAGGACCTCTACGCGGGCTTCCACGCCCGGGTCGAGGACGGCCACCTCGCCAGGGCGGGGGCGGGCCGGCAGGAGCTGTTCGTCCGGATCACCGACGGCGAGCACCGGGTGGACATCCCGGTCACCGCGCGGATGTCGCTGCACCGCTACAAGGGCGTCTTCCGGGTGGACCGGCGCAAGTACGAGCTGACCGTGGACCCACACGGCACCGTCCGCCTCAACGTCCTCGCCAAGTCCGCCTCCGGCCGGGCGCCAGCCGCTCTCAGGCGGGCGGCCCGCCAGCTCCGCTGGAGCCTGCCGGGCCGCACGGGATGGCGTACCAGGCTCGGCTACTGGCTGACGTACCCGCTGCTGCACTGGCGCGACATCTGGCTCATCGGCGAGCGCCAGGACACCGCGCAGGACAACGGCCTGCACTTCTTCCGCTGGATGCGGCAGAACAAGCGCCGTCGCAACGCCTACTACGTGATCGAGAAGAGCAGCCCGGACTGGGGCAAGGTCGCCGAGTACGGCAAGGTGCTGGCGCACGGCTCCGCCCGGCACCGGCTCTACATGCTGCACGCCACCAAGCTGATCAGCCCGTACGACCTGGAGGCGTACCTCACTCCGCGCGGCACCCACAAGCGGGCCTTCCTGACCACCTACGGCGATCTGCTGCGCTACAAGCGGGTCTTCCTCCAGCACGGCGTCATCTACAACGACGTCTCGCAGTCGGCGCAGCGGCATGTCACCAGCGTGGACATGTTCGTCACCTCCGCCGCCGCGGAGAACCGTTACATCGCCGAGGAGTTCGGCTACGGCCTCGAGCGGATGGCGCAGACCGGGCTGCCGCGCTTCGACGCTCTCAAGCAGGTCCGCAAGGACCGCCGGATCCTGCTGATGCCCACCTGGCGTCGGGACATCGTGGCGCCCTCCTACAACCGGGCGGCCCAGCCGAAGATCCCGTT
Organism: Kitasatospora sp. GP82; assembly: GCF_029892105.1. Classification (GTDB taxonomy): domain Bacteria; phylum Actinomycetota; class Actinomycetes; order Streptomycetales; family Streptomycetaceae; genus Kitasatospora. The sequence continues at coordinate 83,314 of NZ_JARZAJ010000023.1, forward strand.
CGCCTCGTCCGAGTACTACCGCTTCTTCTCGGAGTTCATCAAGCACCCGAGGCTGCTCGCGGCGCTCGAACACTTCGGCGTGACGCTGGAGTTCTTCCCGCACTACGAGATCCGGCCGTATCTGCACCACTTCGGCACCAGCCACCCCTCCGTCGAGGTGGCCGACCCGGCGACCCGCGATGTGCAGGACGCGCTCAAGGAGTGCTCGCTGATGGTCACCGACTACTCGTCGGTGTTCTTCGACGTGGTCTACATGGGCACGCCGCTGGTCTACGTTCCGTTCGACTTCGACGAGTTCTACAGCAAGCACTACCGGCTCGGATACCTGAACATCCTCACCGACGGCTTCGGCCCGGCCTGCCGGACGGTCGAGCACGCGGTGGACGAGGTGATCGCCTCGATGGCGAACGGCTTTGTGATGCAGAGCCCGTACCGGGAGCGGGTGGAGGCCTTCTTCGGTCCCCGGGACACCCGCAACAGCGAGCGGGTCTTCGCCGCGATAGAGGCCCTCGCCAAGCAGAAGTGACCTTCTACTTCTCGGGGGTACGGCCGGCCACGCGGCTCAGTGCTGCACGCCGTAGCCGCCCTGGGTCACGTACACCGCGTCGGAGACCGGGCGTTCGAAGCCGTCGGAGGGCTTGTTCACCAGGCTGCCGCCGACCACCAGGGTGGTCGAGCCGCCGCCGTCGATGTTCAGGGCGTCGGTCGCGTCGAGGGCGGCCAGCAGGTCGCTGAGCTGGTTGTAGTCCATACCGGGCTGGTCGTCGTCGGCGTCGACGGTGACGAGCAGTACCTTGCCCTCGCTGTCCACCCCGGCGACCGTCCTGGCGTGCCGGTCGCCGCCGGAGCCGCTGTACATGCTCCTGCCGTCCTGGCGCATGATCAGGCGTCCCGAGACGGCGTAGAGCGAGCGGCTCAGGGGGATCTCGTCCCCGAAGCGGGTGTCGGTCACCTTCTCCGTGAGCGTCAGCGAACTGCCCACCTGTGCATGGGCGGTGAGCCACTCGACGCCCTTGCCGATGCCCTGGAGCACTCTTCCCCCGGCCGGTACCGTGGTGCCGCCGCGCCCCTTGTGGAAGGAGCGCACCGTCCCGCTGCGGTCCAGCACCACCTCCACGCCCGGGTCGTCGGCGTGCGCCGCCTCGGAGCCCTTCAGCGGCTCCGGGGTGGGGATGCCGTACTCCGGGGTGAAGAGCACGATCTCGTCGTCGTTGGCGAAGACCTGGGTGTCGGGTGCGGCCTCCAGGTCGCCCTGGAAGCCGACCAGCAGGTTGCCCTTGTCGGAGACGGGCCGCTCCCAGGGGATCCGGCCCGGATGCCGGTTGATGCCGTGCACCTCGGTGCTCGAACCGCCGGCCGAGACCGCGATGTCGGTCTTCAGGGTGGTGATGTAGGGGCGGCCGTGCTGCATCAGCAGTACGCCCCCGCCGCTGGCCTCGCTGAGCAGCACGCCCCCCTGGATGGAGACGCCCTCCGGGTCGCCCTCGGGCAGCTGGTACTTCTTCGCCAGATCGTCGTCGAAGAAGCTGCCGTTGACCCCGGCCAGCGGCGGCGGGACGAGATCCGTGTCCGCGAGCGCCCGGCGGACCGGCTCGGCGCTGCCCGCGGCCGCGCCGACGGTGCTGCGCAGGGTCAGCGGCGCGACGTCCGGGTCGATCCTGAGCACATTGACGGCCAGCCAGGTGTGCTTGCCGCCGGGGTAGGTGGTGCGGGTGATGCCGGGCGCCAGGACGGTGACGGCCGAGGGGCTGCCCAGCACGTCACCGGCGTCGGCGTGCGCCTTCACGGGCGGCGGCGCAATGCCCAGCGCGGCCAGCGTCGTACCGGCCACGGCGAGACGGCGCAGCCCGTGCGGGAGGGAGTGGGTTCGCATCTGGTCCTTCGTCAGCACGCGGAAGGGTCGGTGACCAACTTGTGCGAGCCGACGCCCGCAACGTACGGGTCGCCCAGGGTGGTGCTGCTTGCGGGCGGTACCACGAAGGCGTCGTAGCGCTTGCCGTCGGCGGCCGTCCACCGGCCGCTGTAGTCGGGGTTGCGGTAGAGGCAGGCGGTGGAGAGGGTGCGGTTCCAGACCGAGGCCGCGCTGCCGGGCCAGTCGGAGCCGTACCCGGACGCGGCGGCGGTCCAGGACTTCAACGGACCGCGCCCGCTGGGTTCCTGGAACAGGCAGAGCGAGCGCTCGGGGCAGCGCTCGTAGCCGCTGAGGCAACCGGCCTGGGACTCCGCGGGTTTGATCGAGGCGAAGCCGTCCGAGGGCTTGGCGAAGCCGCCCCAGCTCTGCTTGCTGCCCGGCGCGATCTCCCTGACCTGGCCGCCGAAGGCTGGCTTCTCGTACAGGCAGGCCCAGTACTGGCTGCGGTTGTCGACCGTGCGGATCGGGCCGACGCCACCGGCGGCGACGTTCTCCTGGACGGCCAGCTCGGCCGTGGAGAGCAGCGCGCTGCCGCTGCCGCCGTAGAGGCAGAACCTACCGGTCGCGCAGTTCCCGCTCCGGTCGGACGAGGAGGAGTACCGGACGCCGAGGTAGGCGCAGAGCAGGGCCAGCAGAACCGCCAGGACGCCCGTAGCGGCTCTGCGAAGAGGTGTGGTCACGTACGGGTGCTTCCTACCCCGCCGGGTATCCGGGTGCCACCTGTCCCGCCGGGGCGGCGAGCATGCCCGGGGTCTCGTAGGGGTGGCCCACGAAGATGGTGATCTCGCCGCGCGCGATCCGGTGCGCGGAGTCCTCGACGGTGTAGAACAGGCGGTCGTAGCCGATGAAGCCCTGCTCGGGGTAGTACGTCACGGTGCCGTCCGGCGTGACGCCGATCATGCCGCGCTTGGGCGGGGAGACGCCGATCAGCCGGGCGCTGGGCGCGAGTTCGGCGGCCAGCGCGGGGATGATCCCGTTGGTGCCGGGTGTGACGACCAGCAGCTTGGGCGGAGCGATGGTGGGCAGCACCCGGTAGGCGACCTGGCCCAGCGGCCGGCAGGAGCTGATCTTCTGGCCCTCCTGGGCGATCACACCGGCGTAGATCGTCGGCAGCAGCATGCCGTCCGACGGGACGGTCTGGTTGACGATCAGGGAGAACCCGGCGGTGCGCGGCGTGTTGGCCGTCGCGTAGGTGGCGTAGCGCTTCTGCTTCTCCAGGTGGCCGAGCCCGCGGACGCGCTTGAGCGTGGCGACCTTGGTGAAGGACTCCTCCATCAGGTAGCCGTAGTAGCGGAATCCCGAACCGGTCGGGTTCAGGGTCAGGGTGAAGTCGATCTGCTGGCCGGGCAGCAGCGGCAGGGCCGGGTCGGTCTCCGAGGTCAGGTCGAGCGTCATGGACAGCTCGGGGCGCTGCTGGTGGACCGCCTGGACGCGGGCTATCAGATGCTCCATCGGCCGGTCTCTCCTCGGCTCTGCGCCGGCGCACGGCGGGCGGTCACTGCGCGGTTCCGGTCTGGACGGTTCTGGCCTTCACCAGGGCCTCGTGGGTCTCGTCGTCGAGCCAGCCCATCGCCTCGGCCGGGAACTGCGGCTGCTCCAGGTTGACCACCCAGTGCGGCGGGACGATGCCCTGCTCGGCCAGCGTGCGGGCGACGAAGCGCGAGCACTCGATGGCGCCGACCGGCTTGAGATGGGTGTTGTCCTCGATGCCCTCGGGATAGTTGGGGTGCTCGCCCGGCGCCAGGAAGAGGAAGATCCCCTTGGTGCCCTCCGGGCCGAGCTGCTGCCACCAGGTGATGCTCTGCGCGTACAGGTCGATCAGCGGGGTGCAGGTCTGCGCCGCCAACTCGCGCATCGCCGCCGGGTAGTGCCCCAGCGCCCAGTTCAGGTTGCCGTGGCCGTCGAAGCCGCGGCGCTCGTGGGTGGTCACCAGGACGGGGTGGGCGAGGCGCTCGCGGGCGCCCTCGATGTAGAGGCGCAGGTAGTCCTGGAAGGAGCCGAACGGCAGGGTGTGGCGGCCCGCATCGGTCTTCTCGTCGATCAGGCCGAAGGAGATCAGCAGGTAGTCGCCGGGCATCAGGTGGTCGAGGATCCACTGGAGCCGGCCGCGGTCGGCGAAGCTCTTGGAACTGGCACCGGGGCGGGCGCAGTTCACCACCTCGATCTCGGGGTGGATGAAGAGCTGCATCGTCTGCCCCCACCCGGTCATCGGCACGAAGCTGGCCTGACGTGTCGTCACGCTGGAGTCGCCCGCCAGGAACACCTTGGGTGGGCGAGGCCCTCCGTACTGCATGACCGTCCCTCTGCGCGTGCATGCCCGCTGCGCACGCGTCATCGTCGCCGGGTAGATAGTGGGCAAATAGACGGTCACTCTAGCCGACCCGCTGATCGGTCGTCCATGAGTTCGGACTCCCGCCGAGGCCCGGAGGGCCGGGCCGGTCCGAGCCGCCGCAGAACGGCCGGGTAGGCTCCGGCCGTTACGGGAGCCGGAAGAAGGTGTGGCGCGGTGGCTGTCTGGAGGCTCGGTAGGGCACAGGTGATCGGCGCGGTGGCCGCACTGGTCGCGGTGGTGGCGCTGGTGTGGGGCGGGTCCGTCCTGCTCGGATCGGACGGGAGCACGAGCACCGGTGGGGCGAGCGAGCCGGGCACCGACCCGGCGGCGACCGACCCAGCCGTCAGCGCTGCGCCCACCGGCCCTGCGGGCGGCTCTGTTGACGCCCCCCGGATCTACATAGCAGGCGACTCCACGGCCGCCGCCTACCCGGCCAAGTTCGCGCCGCGGACGGGCTGGGGCCAGGCCCTGCCGGTCTTCCTGAACCAGGGCCGGATCACGGTGCACAACTGGGCCAAGGTCGGTGCGAGCACCAAGAGCTTCATCGACGAGGGACGGCTGACCCAGATCCTGGCCGAGATCAGGAAGGGCGACTACCTGCTGATCGGCTTCGGGCACAACGACGAGCGGCCCGAAGCGGTGGTCCACACCGACCCGTTCGGCAGCTACCAGGCCAATCTGCGTCAGTTCGTCGACGGCGCCCGCTCCAAGGGCGCCGTCCCCGTGCTGGTCAGCCCCGCCGAGCGCTACCACTTCGACCGGACGGGCCGGATCACTCCCTCGCACGGCGAATTCCCCGCCGCCATGCGGCAGGTGGCCGTCGCCGACCAGGTGCCGCTGATCGACCTCACCGCCCTCAGCACAGCGATCTGGAACGCCCACGGCCCGCAGGGCGCGCAGAGCGACTTCCTCTGGCTGGCCCCCGGCGCCTCGCCCAACTACCCCGACGGCGTACAGGACAAGACGCACTTCCAGACGCACGGCGCCATCGAGCTGGCGCAGCTGGTGGCCAAGCGGCTGGACGCGGAGCACATCCTGCCCGCCGAGGACTTCCAGGGCCTGGAGCGCACGGACGTCCCGGACTCCGCCCTCGCGGGCTGAACCCCGCCTGCGGCCGGCCCCGCCGGGTACTACCTGCCCGGGAGTCGTCGGAGACAGGCTCCCGTACGCACGCCACAGGGCCGGGACCGCAGTTGCGGTCCCGGCCCCGGCTACTGCTCAGGCGCCCTGTCAGGCCGGCACGGAGGCCACGCCCTGAGCCAGGAAGCGCTTGCCGTTGACGCGCTCCGAGACACCCTCACGGTCCAGGTACGGGGTGATCCCGCCCAGGTGGAAGGGCCAGCCGGCGCCGGTGATCATGCACAGGTCGATGTCCTGCGCCTCGCCGACGACGCCCTCGTCCAGCATCAGGCCGATCTCCTGCGCGACGGCGTTGAGCGCGCGCTCGCGGACCTGCTCCTCGGTCAGCACGGTGTCGCCGAAGGAGAGCAGCGCCAGCACCTCGGGGTCGAGGACCTGCTGGCCGTCCACCCAGGTGTAGAAGCCGCGCTTGCCGGCCTTGACCACCTTGGCGAGGTTCTCGGAGACGGTGAACCGCTCCGGGAAGGCGCCGCGCAGGGTCTCCGAAACGTGCAGCGCGATGGCCGGGCCGACCAGTTCGAGCAGCACGATCGGGGACATCGGCAGGCCGAGCGGCAGCACGGCCTTCTCCACCGACTCGATCGGGGTGCCCTCGTCGATGATGCTCTGGATCTCGCCCATGAAGCGGGTCAGGATCCGGTTCACCACGAACGCCGGGGCGTCCTTGACGAGGACGGCCGTCTTCTTCAGCTTCTTGGCCACACCGAAGGCGGTGGCCAGCGAGGCGTCGTCGGTCTTCTCCGCGCGGACGATCTCCAGCAGCGGCAGGATCGCGACCGGGTTGAAGAAGTGGAAGCCGACCACACGCTCCGGGTGCTGGAGCTTGGACGCCATCTCGGTGACCGACAGCGAGGAGGTGTTGGTCGCCAGGATCGCGGTCGGCGAGACCACGGCCTCCAGCTCGGCGAAGACGTTCTGCTTGACGCCCATCTCCTCGAACACGGCCTCGATCACGAAGTCCGCGTCGCCGAAGGCGGCCGCCTTGTCCAGCACACCGGTGACCAGGCCCTTGAGCTTGTTGGCCTTGTCCTTGCCGATCCGGCCCTTGTCCAGCAGCTTGTCGATCTCGCCGTGGACGTAGCCCACGCCCTTGTCGATGCGCTCCTGGTCGATGTCGGTCAGCACGACCGGCACCTCGAGGCGACGGGCGAACAGCAGCGCCAGCTGGGACGCCATCAGACCGGCGCCGACGACGCCGACCTTGGTGACCGGACGGGCCAGCGACTTGTCCGGGGCGCCGAAGGGGCGCTTGGCCCGGCGCTGCACCAGGTTGAAGGCGTAGATCCCGCTGCGCAGTTCGCCGCTCATGATGAGGTCGGCCAGCGCCGCGTCCTCGGCGTCGAAACCGGCCTGCAGGTCCTGGTCCTTGACCTGGGCGATGATGTCCAGCGCCTTGTAGGCAGCGGGAGCCGCCCCGTGCACCTTGGCGTCCGCGACCAGACGGCCCCAGGCGACGGCGTCGTCCCAGGCCTTGCCGCGGTCGATCTCCTCGCGCTCGACGACCGTCTCGCCCTTGAGCACCTTGGCGGCCCAGAGCAGCGACTGCTCCAGGAAGTCGGCCGGCTCGAAGATGGCGTCGGCGATGCCGAGCTCGAAGACGTCCTTGCCCTTGAGCTGCTTGTTCTGGGCCATCGAGTTCTCGATGATGACCTTGACAGCCTTGGCCGGACCGATCAGGTTCGGCAGCAGGGTGCAGCCACCCCAGCCCGGGACCAGGCCCAGGAAGACCTCCGGCAGCGAGAAGGCCGGGACGCCCGCGCTGATGGTGCGGTAGGTGCAGTGCAGACCGACCTCGACACCGCCGCCCATCGCCGCACCGTTGTAGAAGCCGAAGCTCGGAACGGGCAGCGCGGCGATCCGCTTGAAGACCTCGTGGCCGCCCTTGCCGATGGCAAGCGCGTCGCCGTGCTCCTTGAGGATCTCGACGCCCTTGAGGTCGGCGCCGACCGCGAAGATGAACGGCTTGCCGGTGATGGCGACCGCGACGATCCGGCCCTCGGCGGCCTCGGCCTCGACCTGGTCGAGCGCCGCGGACAGCTTGATCAGCGAACCCGGGCCGAAGGTGGTCGGCTTGGTGTGGTCGAAGCCGTTGTCCAGCGTGATCAGCGCCAGCTTCCCGGCCTGCAGCGGCAGGTCGAGGTGGCGGACGTGCGCGGTGGTGACGACCTCGCCGGGGAACAGCTCGGCGCCGCGCTGCAGCAGCTCAGTGGTGCTCATGCTCACTTACCACCCTCGAAGTGGGGGTTCTCCCAGATGATGGTGCCGCCCATGCCGAAGCCGATGCACATGGTGGTCAGGCCGTAGCGCACGTCGGGGCGCTGCTCGAAGCGGCGGGCCAGCTGGTTCATCAGCCGGACGCCGGAGGAGGCCAGCGGGTGCCCGAAGGCGATCGCGCCGCCGAACGGGTTGACGCGCTCGTCGTCGTCCGCGATGCCGTAGTGGTCCAGGAAGGACAGCACCTGGACGGCGAACGCCTCGTTGACCTCGAACGCACCGATGTCGTCGATCGTCAGACCGGCCTTGGCCAGCGCCTTCTCGGTCGCCGGGACCGGGCCGATGCCCATCACCTCGGGCTCGACACCCGCGAAGGCGTAGGAGACCAGGCGCATCTTGACCGGGAGGCCGAGCTCCTCGGCGACATCCTCGGCGGCCAGCAGGGAGGCGGTGGCACCGTCGTTCAGACCGGCCGAGTTGCCCGCGGTGATGTTGCCGTGCGGACGGAACGGGGTCTTCAGACCCGCCAGGCTCTCCATCGTGGTGCCCGGGCGCATCGGCTCGTCCGTGGTGGCCAGGCCCCAACCGGTCTCGCCGGCCGCGGGGTTGGTGTTACGGATCGCGATCGGCACCAGGTCCGGCTGGATGTCGCCGTTGGCGTACGCCTTGGCGGCCTTCTCCTGCGAGCGCACGGCGTAGGCGTCGCAGCGCTCCTTGGTCAGGTGCGGGAAGCGGTCGTGCAGGTTCTCCGCCGTCATACCCATGAACAGGGCGGACTCGTCGACCAGCTTCTCCGAGACGAAGCGCGGGTTCGGGTCCACGCCCTCGCCCATCGGGTGGCGGCCCATGTGCTCGACGCCACCGGCCACGACGAGGTCGTAGGCGCCGAAGGCGATGCCGCCCGCGGTCGCGGTGACGGCGGTCAGGGCGCCGGCACACATGCGGTCGATCGAGTAGCCCGGAACGGACTTCGGCAGACCGGCCAGCAGCGCGGCGGTACGGCCGATGGTCAGACCCTGGTCGCCGATCTGCGTGGTGGCCGCGATGGCGACCTCGTCGATGCGCTCGACGGGCAGGTTCGGGTTGCGGCGCACGAGCTCACGGATGCACTTGACGACCAGGTCGTCGGCACGGGTCTCGTGGTAGATGCCCTTCGGGCCGGCCTTGCCGAACGGGGTGCGGACGCCGTCAACGAAGACGACGTCCCTCGCGGTACGAGGCACGGGGGCTCTCCTCCCAGGGGACATGACGTTTAACGCAGTCGACGTCCCATAGCTGGAGCGGCGCTGCTTCACGGCCATGCTACCCGCCGGTAACTACCTTGCCCAGGGGCGGCACCCGGATCACCCGGTGTGTCCCGCACCACGTCGGCAACGCCAAGGCGGCCAACGACGCGAAGGCAGTCAGGGGCGTGAGGAGGTGAGGGGTGCGGGGCTCTGCTTGATCAACTGCGTGCGCGAATCGGGAAGGAGTCGGTGCCGCACTGTCCCTCGGAGGGCAACTGGGCACCGTCAGAGCAGGGTTGCGGGGCGCCACATGCCCACCGGACCCGGCTGAACGTTGACGCCTTCCGTTTTCGCGCACGCAGTTGATCAAGCAGAGCCCCGCACCCCTGCGCCTGACGGTGCCCGTGCCCCTGCGGCTACGCGCTGACCGTCTTGGCTGCCGCCGAGAAGGCCGCCGCGATGGCCGGGCCGACGAGGTCGACCTGCCACTGGCGGGCGCCCAGTGCACGCAGCGAGGCCGCAACAGCCTCCGCCGTCGGCGCGGCGGGCGGCTCCCAGGAGATCCGGCGGACCAGGTCGGGGGTGATCAGGTTCTCGGCCGGGAGCCGCTTCGCCTCGGCCAGCTCACTGACGGCCGCGCGCGCTCCGGAGAGCCGCGCCGCCGCCACCGGATCCTTCTCGGCCCAGGCCCGCGGCGGTGGCGGACCGTCGTGCGGAGCCGCCGCAGGCGGCAGCTCGGCCTCCGGGATCTCCCGGGCCCGCTGAAGTGCGGCCAGCCACTGCTCGATCTGTCTGCGGTTCACCCGGGGCCCGAAGCCCTGGACGGCCTGCAGCGCCGGCGCATTCTGCGGCATCGCCAGCGCGGCATTGACGATTGCCGCGTCGGGCAGCACCCGTCCAGGTGAGACGTCACGCTCCCGCGCGATCTTGTCGCGGGTCTGCCAGAGCTCGCGGACGGCGGCGAGCTGGCGCCGGCGCCGGACCTTGTGCAGCTGGGAGGTGCGGCGCCAGGGGTCGACCCGAGGGGCGGGCCGCGGCGCATCGGCGATCGCGGCGAACTCCTCCAGGGCCCAGCCGAGCTTGCCCTGGGCGTCCAGCTCCTGTTCGAGTGCGTCACGCAGCTCGACCAGCACCTCGACGTCCAGAGCGGCGTAGCGCAGCCAGGGTTCCGGCAGCGGGCGGGTGGACCAGTCCACCGCCGAGTGCTCCTTGGCCAGTGAGAGGCCGAGCACGTTCTCGGTCATCGGGCCGAGTCCGACTCGGGGGAAGCCCGCGATCCGTCCGGCCAGCTCGGTGTCGAACAGGCGGCGCGGACGCATGCCGACTTCGGTCAGACAGGGGAGGTCCTGGGTCGCCGCGTGCACCACCCACTCGGTGTCGGCCAGTGCCGAGCCGAGTGCGCTGAGGTCGGGGCAGGCGATCGGGTCGATCAGCGCGGTGCCCGCACCGGACCGCCGTAGCTGGATCAGGTACGCGCGCTGCCCGTAGCGGTAGCCGGAGGCCCGCTCGGCATCGACGGCGACCGGGCCGCTGCCCGCGGCGAAGGCGGCGATCGTCTCGGCGAGTGCCGCCTCGTCCACCACGACGGGTGGAAGTCCCTCCCTGGGTTCAAGGAGCGGGACCGGGGCTGTCTCTTCTGGGATGGCTGCTACGGCGTCGGTCACCCACCAAGGGTACGACGGCACCCGAGTCCGGGAGGGTTGTCGGACTGGTCAGACCGTATTGGGACATATGCCAGCGCCGTACCAGGGCCGGGGGAGCGCTCTCTTCCGCCGTTCCGCCGTACGGGTCAGATCGAGGGGTGGGGGCAGGAGGAGGGAGCAAGTGGCAGCCCGGAGGAAACGTTCCTCCGGGCTGCCACTTGCTCTACGGGCTTCAGGATCTGATGGCTTGGTCGATTGCTGAGGTACGGCACGCCGATGTCAGTGGATGATGCCGGTCCGCAGCGCCACCGCGACCATTCCGGCCCGGTCGCCGGTGCCCAGCTTGCGGGCGATCCGGGCCAGGTGGCTCTTGACCGTCAGCGCCGACAGTCCCATGGCGACACCGATCGCCTTGTTGGACTGTCCTTCGGCCACCAGCCGCAGTACCTCCACTTCTCGGCCGGACAGTTCGCGGTACGCCGAGGGCTGCAGGCCGGGAGCACCGGGGGCTCCGGGTGCACCGGGAGCGCCGACCGCACCGGGCATGCCCGGCATCCCGGGACGCCGCATCCGGCCGCCCAGCCCGGCGGCACCGAGCGGCATCCCGGGACGGCCGGGCATGGCGATGTTGGTCCGGGTACCGGTGACCACATAGCCCTTGACGCCGCCGGCCAGCGCGCTGCGGACCGCGCCGATGTCGTCGGCGGCGGAGAGCGCCAGGCCGTTGGGCCAGCCCGCTGCGCGGGTCTCGGCCAGGATGGTCAGCCCGGAGCCGTCCGGGAGGTGGACATCAGCGACGCAGATGTCGCGTGGGGTGGCGACCCGGGGACGGGCCTCGGCGATCGAGGAGACCTCGATGACGTCGCGGACACCGAGGGCCCAGAGATGCCGGGTGACGGTGCTTCTGACTCGGGGATCAGCGATGACCACCATGGCGGTGGGCTTCGTCGGACGGTATGCGACCACGTTTGCGGGGTGCTCAAGAAGGACCGACACCAGGGGCCTCCTGCGGGGAGTGGCGGACGGAACCCCGAGGGGGCGGTCGGAGTGTTCCGCGTTTGGAAAGGGTCACAGACACCTTCGGCATCAACCGTGCCCGGCTTTAGCGAAAGATCACGATCTAGTGAGTAACAATACGGACAAATCGTGCAGATGACTGATGCGACATGCCCCGACATCGCACAGATTCGATCGGAATTAGCACTCACCGATCAAGTCAGGACAGCGAATTGACACAGAGCACGGCCGAAGTCACATGCCGTCAGTCCTGCGGGTGGCTTTGTCCCGTACCGGCCTCGAACGCTCTGCCCGTCGCCCCTCAGTGGGAGCGCGGGCGTCGTCGCGCGGGCATCGGAACCACCCCGCCGAGTGACGGGGCGTCGGGCAGCGGCAGTGGTGCCGTCGAGCTCGGCGGCAGCCCGGCGCAGGCGCACAGCAGATCGCCCCAGGCCGCCAGGTGCCGCTCGAAGCGGCCGTCGGCCGGGGTCCAGGACGCGCGGATCTCGATCTCGGTGGACGGCTCACGGTCGGCCAGCGCGCCGAAGTAGTGCGAGGAGGCATGGGTCACCGTGCCACCGGGCTCGGCGTATCCGGCGCCGTGGCTCTGCAGGGCGTCCAGCAGCCAGGACCAGCCGACTTCGGAGAGCATCGGATCGTCGGCGATCTCCGGTTCCAGCTCGGCCCGGGTCAGGGTGACCACCCGGAAGTCGCCGTGCCAGGCTTCCTGGCCGACGGGGTCGTGCAGCAGCACCAGCCGGCCGTCCGCCAGTTCCTCGCCCTCCACCTCGACGGTGGCGGTCAGCGCGTACGCGTAGGGGGCGAGCCGCCGGGGTGCCGGGGCCGCCGAGAGTTGCAACTCGGGCCGCAGCCGCGCCGTACCGAGTGCCTCGACCGCAGCGCGGAACTCGATCGGCGCCGATTCCTTGCCCGTCCCACCACCTTGTGCGGGGTGCCCGCCGACCGCTGCCATGCTCTGAAGCCTAGGTCGGCCGACGCCGCAATCCGAGCATATTTCGCACCTGCGGCGTGCCGGAGCCCGGCTGGTCCGAGATCTTGGAGGAACGCACGACTCGCCGCCGAGGGGGCAGTCCGGGGTACATGCGAAGATTTGGACCGTGAGTGAGACTTCCGCGGCGACCCCGCCAGCCCAGACCGGTCAGCAGGCCCCCGCGCGCCGGGGCGCGGCGTACGACTCCCCGCTTCTGCGCGCTGCGCGCCGTGAGCCGGTGCCGCACACGCCCGTGTGGTTCATGCGCCAGGCCGGCCGCTCGCTGCCCGAGTACCTGAAGGTGCGCGAGGGCATCGGGATGCTGGAGTCCTGCATGCGGCCCGAGCTGGTGAAGGAGATCACCCTCCAGCCGGTGCGTCGGCACAAGGTGGACGCGGCGATCTTCTTCAGCGACATCGTGGTGCCGCTGAAGGCCGTCGGCATCGACGTCGACATCAAGCCGGGCGTAGGCCCGGTCATCGCCGACCCGATCCGCACGTTCGACGACCTCCAGCGGCTGCGCCCGCTGGAGCCGGACGACATGCCGTACATCACCGAGGCCGTGGGCCTGCTCGTGGACGAGCTCGGCTCCACCCCGCTGATCGGCTTCGCCGGCGCCCCCTTCACCCTGGCCAGCTACCTGGTCGAGGGCGGCCCGTCCAAGAGCCACGAGAAGACCAAAGCCATGATGTACGGCCAGCCCGAGCTCTGGGCCGCGCTGGTCGACCGGCTGGCCGACATCACCTCCGCCTTCCTGAAGATCCAGATCGAGGCGGGTGCCTCGGCGGTCCAGCTCTTCGATTCCTGGGTCGGCGCGCTCGCCCCGGACGACTACCGCCGCTCGGTGATGCCCGCCAGCACCAAGGTCTTCGACGCCGTCGCCCCGTACGGTGTGCCGCGGATCCACTTCGGCGTCGGCACCGGTGAACTGCTCGGCCTGATGGGCCAGGCCGGGGCGGACGTCGTCGGCGTGGACTGGCGGGTGCCGCTGAACGTCGCCGCCGAGCGGGTCGGCCACGGCAAGGCCCTGCAGGGCAACCTCGACCCGGCCGTACTGTTCGCCCCCACCCGCGTGGTCGAGACCAAGGCCCGTGAGGTGCTGCACGCCGCCCAGGCGCTGGGCGGCAGCGGGCACATCTTCAACCTCGGCCACGGTGTGATGCCGAGCATGGACCCGGACGCCCTGACCAGGCTGGTCGAGTTCGTGCACGAGACCAGCGCACGCTAGCCGGACACCGGTTCAGGGGCGCGGGGCTCTGCGCGATAGACCCTGCCCGCCGTAGCGGGCTGGTCGCGCACGCGGTTGATCAAGCAGGGCCCCCGCGCCCCTTCGGGTTGCCCGGTGGCGTCACTCTGCCGCTGGGGTGGGCTCGTCGCCGTCCTTGCTTTCTCCGGGCCGGGATTGGCGCCTGCGGCGGAGCAGGTGCCAGGCGAGTGCGCCCAGCGGTGCGAGGAGCAGCAGGAACGGTGCCAGTGCCGCGCAGGCGATCAGCAGGCCGCGCAGGATCGCCACCAGGACGTCCCAGCCGCCCACGAGTGCGCCGCCGACCGAGGACCAGAAGCCGTCGGCTTTCCCGGGCCGGGCTGCCGGGGTTGCCGTCTGCTTCTGGAGCTGCAGCGTGATGGTGGAGAGCGAGGTGCGGCCAGAGAGTTCCTGCTGCTGGTGCTGCAGCGACTCCAGGTCCGCCTCCCGACGGCTGAGCTCGCTCTCCAGCGAGACCACGTCCGAGAGCGACCTGGCCTCCGCCATCAGAGCTCGGACCCGGTCCACGCTGGCCTGTTGGCTCTTCAGCCGGCTGTCGATGTCCACCACCTGCTGGGTCAGGTCCTCGGCCTGGCTGCTCCGGGTCTCCACCGTGCCCAGACCGGCCACCCGGTCGAAGGTCTGCTCGTACGAGGCCGAGGGCACCTTGAGCGTGAGGTGCGCCGAGACCGAACCTCCGGATGCGGGTTCGCCGTCGGGACCCGGTTGGGCACCCGTCACCGACTCGTCGGCGACATAGCCGCCGGTGGTCTCGGCGAGTGCGCGTGCGTCGTCGGCCGTCTTGTCGACGTTCCCGGTCGCCACGGTGATCTGGCCGGTGTAGCTGATCAGCCGGGCCGCCACCGCGCTGGGGCCGGTCGCCGAGGGTGCGGGCGAAGGCGCTCCTGCGCCCGGCCTGGCCGGCTCCTTCGCCGGGCCCTGGGCTGCTCCGGCCGCCGCGTCCCCTCTCGCCGCCGCCGGTCTCGCCGAGCCCCCCGACGATCCGCTGCACCCGCCCAGCAGCAGTGCCGCCGTCACTGCGATCGAACCGGCCGCCGCCAGTGCCGGCCTTCGTCCCCGGTGTGCCATCTTCCTTTTCCTCCCCGCCCATTGCCATCGGTTCTGCGCAGCTTGGACGGCGGCGAGTGGCGTTGGGATCCCTCGGTGGGTCGCAACTCGGTTACGGTACGGTCGCGTTGAGGTCGGTATCGGGTCCGGGTCGTCAGCGGGCGACCTTCTCGGCCAGGTACTGCTCCCAGGTGCGCCGCCCCACCGCACGGTCGGGTGCGGTGAGCGCGGCACGGAAGCCGGAGCCGATCCGCCCCGGAACGTGAACCGCCAGCACCGGACGGCGCCTGCCCGCCGCCCGCAGCCAGTCCCTGGCCAGCCTCGACATTGAGTACACCCTCGGCCCGGCCATGTCGGGTGCGCGGCCCGCCGGAGCGCCCATGGCCAACTCGACCAGCCGGTCCGCCACTTCGCCCTGGTCCACCGGCTGGCAGTCGGTCCCGGCCGGCACGAGGACGACCGGCAGCCTGGAGAGGACCCCGAAGGCCGTGTTCAGCAGCTCGGGGAACTGGGTGGCGCGCAGATTGCTCCAACCGAGCCCCGACGCCTCCAGCAGCCGTTCGCCCTCCAGCTTGACCTGGTAGTAGGGGTACGGGATCCGGTCGACCCCGACGATCGAGATGTTGACCAGGTGCTCGACCCCGGCCTGCCGCGCCGCCGCGATCAGATTCCGCAGCGCCGGGATGTCCTGCTTGAAGTGCCGGACATCGCTCGCGCAGTGAATGACCGTACGAACGCCGCCGACCGCCTCGTCCAGCCCGGCGCCGGTGACCAGGTCCCCGGTGAACCACTCCACCCCCGGGTCCTCCGGCAGGCGGCTCCGCCGGGTGAGCGCCCGTACCGGCACGCCGCTGCGCCGTATCCGCTCCAGCACCTCACGGCCCAGTACCCCGGTCGCCCCGGTCACCAGCACGGTGTTCTCCATTGCCCAGCCCTTCGCCTCAGCTTGCGGTTACAGAGAGAGGACGGGACAGCCAGGTCGGGTGTGACAGCTTCGCCGAAGAACTTTTCGCAGGGTGGGATGGCGTCGATGTCGTGGCGAGAGGTTCGTACCAGCGGTTACGTCCCCGCAGCGCTGGTGGCACGGCGAACTCGTCACGGAACTGACCGTGGCTCTAAGAGGGCGTTCGATAGGGGATTCCCCCCAACTGTCCGGCTTTCTGTGTCGCGACACGGACTCGGTTCCATGATCTCGTGGCGGTCGGGTCCGTGT
>NZ_JARZAJ010000024.1 GCF_029892105.1 Kitasatospora sp. GP82
TCAGGCCTCGCCGCCGCCCGCGAGGCCGGACTGGGCGACGTCCTGAAGGAGATGTACGGACAGTGGCACTTCTTCCGCAACTTCCTGTCCAACGTCGCCATGACGCTGGCCAAGACCGACCTGCGGATCGCCCGCCACTACGTCGAGCAGCTCGTTCCCGCCGAACTGCACCACGTCTTCGACCAGATCGTGGCTGAGCACGAGCTGACCCTGCGTGAGGTGCTGCGCCTCACCGGCGAGAGCGAACTGCTGGAGCACAACCCGGTGCTGAAGCAGACCTTCACCGTCCGCGACGCCTACCTCGACCCGATCTCGTACCTCCAGGTCGCCCTGCTGCGCCGCCAGCGTGAACTGGTCGACCAGGGCCGCCCGGAGGACCCGCTGCGGGCCCGCGCCCTGCTGCTGACCGTCAACGGCATCGCCGCCGGCCTGCGCAACACCGGCTGACGCCCAGTCACCACAGGGTCCCTCAGGGGCTGGCGTGAGCTTTAGGAGCGCACGCCGGCCCCTGCTCAAGGTTTCCCTTGTCAGTGGATGGTGATCTGGCCCGCGCGCTTGCGCTTCACCCAGAGCGTCGCACCGCCCGCGACCATCACCAGGCCTCCCGCGACGGCGTACAGCCCGGCCGATCCGCCCACCTGTCCGGCGACCGGCGGCGACAGCTGCGCCGCGGCCGGCTCGGGCGTGACCGCCGTGTCGCCCGAGGAGTCGGCGGCCGCTGCCGCCGGTGCACCCAGTGCGGTGAGGCCGGCGAACAGTGCCACTCCGCCGACCGCACGCCCCACCCGGACGCGTCGTGACCGAATCACGGTCCCTACCCCCAGATCCATGCCCTCAACCCTGCGTGTACGGGCAAGACCGTATCGGATCGGGACGGTCGATCCCACACCGATCACGCCCGTATCGGACAAGCGTTGCACGACCGTTGTGCAAGGGGGCGCGCCGGATTGACAGAGTGTCAGGAGTTGTATGTGCCCTGGGCGCGCTCCAGGCCCTCGGTGAGCAGCGCCTCGACCGCGTCGGCGGACCGGTCCACGAACCAGTCCAGCTCCTTGCGCTCGGCGGTGGAGAAGTCCTTGAGGACGAAGTCCGCGACCTCCATCCGGCCCGGCGGGCGGCCGATGCCGCAGCGCACCCGGTGGTAGCCGGGGCCCAGCGACTTGGTGATCGACTTCAGCCCGTTGTGGCCGTTGTCGCCGCCGCCCAGCTTGAGGCGCAGGGTCGCGTAGTCGATGTCCAGCTCGTCGTGGACGGCGACGATCGCCGAGGTCGGCGCCTTGTAGAAGTCGCGCAGCGCGGTGGTCGGACCGCCCGAGAGGTTCATGAAGGTCATCGGCTTGGCCAGCACCACCCGCTGCCCGGCCAGCCGGCCCTCGGCGACCTGGGCCCGGCTCTTGTGGGCCTTGAACCTGGCACCCATGCGCTCGGCGAGCAGGTCCACCACCATGAAGCCGATGTTGTGCCGGTTGCGGGCGAAGCCGTCCCCGGGGTTGCCAAGACCGACGATCAGCCAGGGGCCCTCGTACACGTCGTCACTCATCGAACCGCTCCTCACTCGATTCCCTCATCATCCCGGACACGCCGCTGCCCCGGCCGCTCCTGGGGAGCGGACCGGGGCAGCGGTCGGAAAAGCTTTCAGCGCAAGGCTCAGGCCTCGGCGGTCTCGCCCTCGGCGGTCTCCTCGACGGCCTCGGGGGCCTGGGCGCCGATGACCTGCAGGACGACGGCGTCGGCGTCGACGGCCAGCACGGTGCCCTTCGGCAGGGTGATGTCCTTGGCGTGGATGGAGGCACCGGCCTCCAGGCCCTCGACCGAGACGGTGACGGACTCGGGCAGGTGGGTGGCCTCGGCCTCGACCGGCAGGGTGTTCAGCACGTGCTCGACCAGGTTGCCACCGGGGGCCAGCTCGCCCTCGACGAGGACCGGGATCTCGACGGTGACCTTCTCGCCGCGCTTGACCAGCAGCAGGTCGACGTGCTCGATGGTGCGCTTGATGGCCTCGCGCTGGACGGCCTTCGGCAGGACGTACTCGTCCTTGCCCTCGATCGGCACGACCAGGAGGGCGTTCGGGGTCTTCAGAGCCATCATCAGGTCGTGGCCGGGCAGGTTCAGGTGAACCGGGGTGTGGCCGTGGCCGTAGACGACACCGGGGACGAAGCCGGCACGACGGGCGCGACGGGCGGCACCCTTGCCGAACTCGGTACGGGCTTCAGCGGCAAGGCGGATCTCGGACACGACTGCACTCCTCGTGAGAACTGGCGCGGGGGTGCAGGCGACTGGCGAGAAGCCGCCGGGGCCACACCCTCAAGTACATTGGGGGCCACTCGGCGGCGGACGGTACTGCGGTCGGCCAGGAATCGGCCGAAGCAGCGCGTCGATCACGGATCAGGTACCCGTACGGGCACACGACATCCCTCGCCGAGCAGTCTCAAGAGTCTAACCGCACCCCCTGTCGAGCACGAAATCGGCCCCGGTACCTCGCGGTACCGGGGCCGTTCGTACTGGGAGCCTACGGGGGTGTCAGTGCACGCCCTCGAACAGGCTGGTGACCGAGCCCTCCTCGAAGACCTCGCGGATCGCGGCGGCGATCGACGGGGCGATGGAGAGGGTGGTCACCTTGTCGAGCTGGAGCTCGGCCGGGGTCGGCAGGGTGTTGGTGAAGACGAACTCGCTGACCCGGGAGTTCTTCAGGCGGTCGGAGGCGGGACCGGAGAGGACACCGTGGGTGGCGGCCACGATGACGTCGGCGGCGCCGTTGTCGAACAGCGCGTCGGCGGCGGCGCAGATGGTGCCGGCGGTGTCGATCATGTCGTCGACCAGGACGCAGACGCGGCCCTTGACGTCACCGACCACCTCGGCCGAGAGGATGGTGTTGGCCTGGCTCATGTCGCGGCGCTTGTGGATGATCGCCAGCGGGGCGTCCAGGCGGTCGCACCACTGGTCGGCCACCTTCACCCGGCCGGCGTCCGGCGAGACGATGGTCAGCTTGGTGCGGTCGACCTTCTCGCCCACGTAGTCGCAGAGCATCGGCAGCGCGAACAGGTGGTCCACCGGGCCGTCGAAGAAGCCCTGGATCTGCGCGGTGTGCAGGTCCACGGCCATCAGGCGGTCGGCCCCGGCCTGGCGCAGCAGGTCGGCGATCAGGCGGGCCGAGATCGGCTCGCGGCCCAGGTGCTTCTTGTCCTGGCGGGCGTAGCCGTAGAACGGCAGGATCGCGGTGATGCTCTTGGCGGAGGCCCGCTTCAGAGCGTCGATCATGATCAACTGCTCCATGATCCACTGGTTGATGGGAGCCGTGTGGCTCTGCATCACAAAGCAGTCCGCCCCACGTGCGGACTCCAGGAAGCGGACGTAGATCTCGCCGTTGGCGAAGTCCAGGGCCTTGGTCGGCACCAGTTCGGTGCCCAGGGCCTCGGCCACCTCCCTCGCCAGCTCCGGGTGGGCACGGCCGGAGAAGAGCTTCAGTTTCTTCTCACCCGACGTCGTGATCCCGCTCACTGCACCGTCTCCTCGCGTTGCTGCCGCACATGAACCCGCCGCGCCGCGCCAGGCAGGGCCTGACCGGTGGTCAACGGGGGATTGGGAGTACGCCCGGACACGGGCAGTCGGCCCAGTGGCGCACGTATGTACTCCAGGTTACGCGCCCCGGCCGGAAGCGTCCGCCCCGGGACCACTCCTCAAGATCCCCCGTAACCCGTTCAGTCCTCGACCGTCTCGACCGTCTCGGCGGTCTCACCCGTCGCAGCCGCGGCGGCACGCGCCGAGGCGGTACCGGGGCGCTTGCGCTCCACCCAGCCCGGGATGTTGCGCTGCTGCGCCCGGGAGACGCCCAGCGCACCGGCCGGAACATCGCTGATGATCACCGATCCGGCCGCAGTGTAGGCGCCGTCCCCGACCGTCACCGGGGCGATGAACATGTTGTCCGAGCCCGTGCGGCAGTGGGAGCCGATGGTGGTGCGGTGCTTGTTCACACCGTCGTAGTTCACCGTGACGGAGGCCGCACCGATGTTGCTGCCCTCCCCGATCGTGGTGTCCCCGATGTAGGAGAGGTGCGGCACCTTGGAACCCTCGCCGACCTCGGAGTTCTTGATCTCCACATAGGTCCCGGCCTTGGCCTTGCGGGCCAGCTTCGTCCCCGGGCGCAGGTACGCGTACGGGCCGACGGAGGCCAGCTCGCCGATCTCGGCGCCGAACGTCGTGGCGTTGCTCACATGCGCGTCGGCGCCGACCAGCGTGTCGGTCAGGGTGCAGTTCGGGCCGACCTCGCTGCCCTCGCCCAGGTGGGTCGTGCCGTGCAGCTGGGTGTTCGGCAGGACGACCGCGTCCGGCTCGTACGTCACCTGGACGTCGAACCAGGTGGACGCCGGGTCCACCACGGTGACGCCGGCCCGCATCGCACGCTCGACCAGCCGGGCGTTCAGGATCCGGCGGGCCTCGGCCAGCTGGACCCGGTCGTTGATGCCCAGGATGTCGCGGAAATCACCCGCGACGACCGCACCCACCCGGTGACCGGCCGCGCGCAGGATCCCCAGGGTGTCGGTGAGGTACTCCTCGCCCTGCGAGTTGTTGGTGTTCAGGCGGCCGAGCGCCTCCACGAGCAGCTTGGCGTCGAAGGCGAAGACACCCGAGTTGATCTCGTCGATCGCCCGCTGGGCCTCGGTCGCATCCTTCTCCTCGACGATTGCGGCCACCGCGCCGTCGCTCTCGCTGCGCAGGATCCGGCCGTAGCCGAAGGCGTCGGGGACGACCGCCGTGAGGACCGTCACGCCGTTGCCCTGCTCGGCGTGCGCCTCGACCAGCGCGGCCAGCGTGGCGGCGGTCAGCAGCGGGGCGTCGCCGGTGGTGACCACCACAGTGCCGTCCAGCTCGATCCCGTCGGCGGACAGCGACTCCAGCGCGGTGCGCACCGCGTGCCCGGTGCCGTTCTGCTCCAGCTGCACGGCCGTACGCGCGTCCGGGTACTGCTCCGCCAGGTGCTGCTGGACCAGCTCACGCATGTGCCCGACCACCACAACCAGCTGACTGGGCGTCAACTCCTGGGCCGCGGCGACCGCGTGGCCGACCAGCGAGCGCCCGCAGATCTCGTGCAGCACCTTGGGCAGGCGCTTCGACTTCATCCGAGTCCCGCCACCAGCGGCGAGCACGATCACGGCGGCAGGATTGTTGGCACTCACGCGGGAGGCTCCTCGGTCGGTTCGGGGGGAGGGTTCACAGTGGGGAGCCCGAGCCTCGGATCCGCACATCCGTGCCCAGGCAGCACCGAGGATAGTGCGATCACGGCCGAGTGGCGTTCGGCCCCCGGCCTGCTCTGCGCTCGGCCGAGGGCTGCACAGTGTGCTCCCGGAGGAGGATTCGAACCCCCATAAGCTGGACCAAAACCAGCTGTCCTGCCCTTAGACGATCCGGGACGGACGTACTGCGCCGCCCGTCGAGGGGCAGCGCGGTCCACAGCCTACGGGGTTCGGGCCCGGGCATCCACCACCAATCGCAAAGAGCCTGCCACGCCGCGTGCCCGCCGCGCCCGGGCCCGCACTGCGACACGTGCTCCACTCCGGGATTCCCTGCTGTGCAGCATACCTACGATGCCGTAGGTTACGGCTACGTAGGTTTCGTTGCTCCCCCGCCGCTCCCACAAGGAACGCAACCATGACCATGCAGGCCAGCGAAGCGCCCCCGGAACCGACCGAGGTCGCGGCCACCCAGCTCTCGGCCACCAGAGGTGGCGAGCGACAGGGGCTCGCCGAGCGGATCGCGCTCGCGCTCTTCATCGGAGTGCCGTTCCTGGCCCTGCTCGCGGCCGCGCCGGTCGCCTGGGGGTGGGGACTCGGCGTGCGGGACCTGGCGATCATGGCGGTGATGTACTTCCTCACCTGCCACGGCGTCACGATCGGTTACCACCGCTACTTCACCCACGGCTCCTTCAAGGCCAACCACACACTGCGGATCGCCCTGGCCCTCGCCGGGAGCCTGGCCGTCGAGGGCCCGCTGGTGCGCTGGGTGGCCGACCACCGCCGGCACCACCGCTTCAGCGACAAGGAGGGCGACCCACACTCCCCCTGGCGCTTCGGCGAAACCGTTCCGGCGCTGATGAAGGGCCTGTGGTGGGCCCACACCGGCTGGCTGTTCGACCAGGAGCAGACCCCGCAGCTCAAGTACGCCCCCGACCTGGTCCGCGACCCGGCCATGCGGCGGATCTCCCGGCTGTTCTGGCTCTGGACGGCCATCTCCGTCCTGCTCCCGCCGCTGGTCGGCGGCCTGCTCTCGATGTCCTGGCAGGGCGCGCTGACCGCCCTCTTCTGGGGCTCGCTGGTCCGGATCGCCCTGCTGCACCACGTCACCTGGTCGATCAACTCCATCTGCCACGCGATCGGCGAGCGCCCCTTCAAGTCCCGCGACCGCTCCGGCAACGTCTGGTGGCTGGCGGTGCTCTCCTGCGGTGAGTCCTGGCACAACCTGCACCACGCCGATCCCACTTCCGCCCGGCACGGCGTCCTGCGCGGCCAGATCGACTCCTCGGCCCGGGTGATCCGCTGGTTCGAGCAGGCGGGGTGGGCCCATGACGTGCGCTGGCCCGACGCGGAGCGGATCGCCGCCCGCCGCACCACGTGAGCGAGCGCTCGGGCGGGCGTGCGCGAGGGCGAGCGGGCGGGCGTGTGAATCGAGCTGGGGCATGAGCCGCTCCCTGCAGCATGATGTAGGGGTGAACGGGAGCAACGGAGACAGCGCAGGCGGCCACCACCGGACCTCGGCAGCGGGGGCCGCCGGCCCCGAGGCCACCCGTACGCGATCCGCTGCGCCCACCCGGACCGGAAAGGGCGGCCGGGTCCGGATGACCGGCAAGCAGCGCCGCGAGCAGCTGCTGGACATCGGCCGGTCGGTCTTCGCGGAACGCGGCTACGACGGCACCTCGGTCGAGGAGATCGCCGAGCGGGCCGGGGTGTCCAAGCCGGTGGTCTACGAGCACTTCGGTGGCAAGGAGGGGCTCTACGCGGTCGTGGTCGACCGCGAGATGCAGCTGCTGCTCGACATGGTCACCGGAGCGCTGACCGGAGGCCACTCCCGTGAGCTGCTGGAGCAGGCGGCCTTCGCGCTGATGGACTACATCGACACCTCCACCGACGGCTTCAAGATCCTCGTCCGGGACTCGCCG
This sequence comes from Kitasatospora sp. GP82, assembly GCF_029892105.1. Lineage (GTDB taxonomy): Bacteria > Actinomycetota > Actinomycetes > Streptomycetales > Streptomycetaceae > Kitasatospora. The sequence goes on from NZ_JARZAJ010000024.1 coordinate 7,151, forward strand.
GTCGCCCAGTCCACCGGCACCTTCGCCTCGCTGATCAGCGACATCGCCACCCAGGTCGAGGACATCCTGGGCCTGGAGTTCAAGGCCCGGGGCTTCGACCCGCGGCTGGCACCGATGTACTCGCAGATGCTGGTGGGCATGGTCGCACTGACCGGCCAGTGGTGGCTGGAGGTGCGCAAGCCGCAGAAGGCCGAGGTGGCGGCCCACCTGGTCAACCTCGCCTGGCACGGCCTTGAGGGCCTGGAGCGCCACCCCAAGCTGGTCGGCGAGCGGAAGCAGTAGGCGACGCGGGGGCCGATTCGGGGTTTCTTGATGTCGAGATTGTTCATCTTGATGTCAAGAGGCTTCATATCGACACACCCACCGATACACTGATCCACATGGAGGACGAGGTCGACCGCCTGGTCGCAGCATGGCGCCGCGAGCGCCCCGACCTCGACGTGGGGCCGCTTGAGGTACTCAGCCGGGTCAGTCGGCTCGCGCGTCACCTCGACCGCGCCCGCCGCACCGCCTTCGCCGAGCACGGACTCGAACCGTGGGAGTTCGACGTCCTGACCGCCCTCCGCCGGGCCGGATCGCCGTACCAGCTCTCCCCCGGCCAGCTGCTCACCCAGACCCTGGTCACCTCCGGCACGATGACCAACCGGATCGACCGGCTGACCGAAAAGGGCCTGGTCAAGCGCCTGCCGGACCCGGACGACCGCCGCGGTGTCCTGGTCCGGCTCACCCGGGACGGCCGCGACCGCGCCGACCAGGCACTCGCCGGGCTGCTCGCCCACGAACGCGCACTGCTCGCCGAACTCAGCAGCGACCAGCAGCACGACCTCGCCACCCTGCTGCGGCAACTGGTCGCCCCCTTCGACAGCGCAAGCTGAGATGCCCCGGGGCGCGGGGAACTGCGGGGCTCCGCGCGGGGCGTGAGGACCGGTCTTCAGGGGCGCGGGGAACTGCGCGGCTTTCGGTGGGGCACGAGGGGTTGGTTTTCAGGGGCGCGGGGCCCTGCTTGATCAGCCGCGCCCCTGAGAATGCGCCGCAGGCATCTGTCAGCCCGGGCCAGGCCGGGCGGCCGTGGCGGGGAGGGGCGGTTCGGAGGGGCTGACGCCGGCGCGGCGGGCCACTGCCACGGCGGCGAGTGTGGAGTGCACGCCCAACTTGCCCAGGACGTTCTGCATATGGGTACGGACGGTGTGCGGCGAGAGATAGAGCCGCTCGGCCACCGCCTGGCGCCCGAGCCCGGCGACCATGCAGCGGAGCACCTCCTCCTCACGCGGCGTCAGCGTCTCCACCAGACGCTCGCTCTCCGTCCGGTCCCGCCGGGCGGACGTCAACTCCCGTACCACTCCGGTCAGCAGGGCCGGGGGCAGATGCGTCTCGTCGCGCAGCACTCCCCTGATCACCGTCATCAGACGCGGCAGCGAACTGTCCTTGGCGACCCAGCCGCAGGCGCCGGCCTGAAGCGCCCGTACCGCCCGGCCCGGGTCGTCCTCCGCTGCGAGCACGACCGCGCGCAGCGCCGGGTGCGTACGGCAGACGCGGGCGAGCAGGGCCAGGCCGTCACCGCTGGGCGCGAGCGAGGCGGTCGGGGCGGGGTGTCCGCCCGAGGGGATCGGCATCGCCGGAACGCGGTGCGGCGTGCCCAGCGGCAGGCCGGGAAGGCGCCGCGGAGCCGCGACCGCGGGGATCCGTCTCGCACCGGACTGCTGCTCGGGTTCGGCGAGCGGACGCGGGCGGCGTGGCGGCGGCCCGGCCGGGGCCAGGTCGGCGTCGATGAGGACGACGTCGAAGGCGCGCCCCTCGGCACCGGCATGCTCCAGGGCGCGCTCGGCCGCGAGTGCGCTCCCCGCTGCGCCGACCTCGACGTCGGATTCGGCGGCGAGTGTCGCCGCCAGTGCTTCGGCGAAGATGCGGTGGTCGTCGACCACCAGGACCCGGATCCGCCCCATCGTCGTACCCCCTGCTCAGGCGCCCGACCCCCACCGGTACCGGACTCAGCGTACGGCGTGGGAGACAGCTCGGCGAAGCTTTGCCGAACTTTCGCACCACCGCCGGATCGGACACCGGAAGTAGTGAACCAGAGCCCGCTCCAGCCATGCTGAGGAACTGTCATGTCGGTTTCTCCGAGCAGGGACGCCCGCCCGGCAGCCGGTCAGACGAGGCGGCGGGCGCCCTGGGACGGGGTGGCCGCGAAGGTGCGGGGACGGGCGTAACCCGCGTCGGCGAAAGCGGTGGTGACGGCCTCGGCGACGGCGTCCAGGGCCCCGGCGGCGACCAGGGCGAGGACGGAGCCGCCGAAGCCGCCGCCGGTCATCCGGGCACCGAGCGCACCGGCCCGCACGGCCGTGTCGGCGGCCAGGTCGGTCTCGGGGCAGGAGACCCGGAAGTCGTCCCGGAGCGAGGCGTGCCCGGCCGTGAGAACCGGACCGAGCAGGGCAGGATCGCCCGCGTCCAGCAGTGCCATGGCCTGTTCGACCCTGACGTTCTCGGTGACCACATGCCGGACCAGCGGCCGCAGTTCGGCAGGCAGCCGGTCGAGTGCCGGTTTCAGCCCGGCGTACGGGAGGTCGCGCAGGGCGCGCAGTCCGAGCAGCTGCGCCGAGCGCTCGCAACCGGCGCGCAGTTCGGCATACGCGCCGTCGGCCAGGTCGTGCTTGACCCTGGTGTCGATCACCAGCAGCCGCAGGCCCTGCCCGTTCAGGTCGAGCGGCACCTGTCGGCGGGTGAGGTCACGGGTGTCGAGCAGGAGCGCACCGCCCTCCCGGCAGCACATCGAGGCCATCTGGTCCATCACGCCGCAGGGCACACCGACGAACTCGTTCTCGGCACGCTGGGCCAGCAGGGCCAGCTCCGGCGCGGAGAGGGCGAGTCCGTACAGGTCCCGGTACGCGGTGGCGACCGCGCACTCCAGCGCGGCGGAGGAGGAGAGCCCGGCACCGGTGGGGACGTCGCTGTCGAACCAGAGATCCGCACCGCCGACCTCGTGTCCGGCCGCGCGCAGCGTCCAGACCACGGCGGCCGGGTACCTGGCCCAGCCCTCGACGCGTCCCGGCATCAGATCGGCGACCCGCAGTTCGGTGACCCGGCCGTCGCCCTGCTCGCTGTAGAGCCGCAGCAGGCCGTCGCTCCGGCGGCGGGCGGCCGCGCGGACGGTGTGCGGCAGGGCGAGGGGCAGCACGAAGCCGTCGTTGTAGTCGGTGTGCTCGCCGATCAGGTTGACCCGGCCGGGCGCCGCCCACACCCCCGCCGGTGCGGCGCCGTACACGCTGTGGAAGTCAGCCATGATTCCCCTCGGTCACTGTCCCCCGCTACGAACTGCCGATCACACAGGGCCCATCACGCAGCGCCCATCACACAGCGCCCATCACGAACCCGCGCCGTGCCGGTCCAGGGCGAACGCCCAGGCATCGGCCACGATGTCGTCCAGCTGCGAGCGGCGCGGCCGCCAGTCGAGCACCTCGTGGGCTCGCTGCGCGGAGGCGACGAGTACGGCCGGGTCGCCGGGACGGCGCTCGGCGGTGACGACGGTGATCTCCCGGCCGGTGACGCGGCGGACGGACTCGATCACCTCGCGGACCGAGAAGCCGCTGCCGTTGCCGAGGTTGCAGATCAGGTGCTCACCGGGCCTGGCGGCGTCCAGGGCTGCCAGGTGGGCCTCGGCGAGGTCGGCGACGTGGATGTAGTCGCGGATGCAGGTGCCGTCGGGGGTCGGGTAGTCGTCGCCGTAGACGGCGATGTGCGGGCGGTGGCCGAGCGCGGCCTGGAAGACCAGCGGGATCAGGTGCGACTCGGGTTCGTGCCGCTCGCCGTAGGAGCCGTACGCCCCGGCCACGTTGAAGTAGCGGAGGCTGACGGCAGCCAGGCCGTGCGCGGCGCACTCACTGGCGATCAGGTGGTCCACGGCGAGCTTGGTGGCGCCGTAGGTGTTGGTCGGGGAGGTGCGGGCGGTCTCGGCGATCGGGACCACCTCGGGCTCGCCGTAGACGGCGGCGGTGGAGGAGAAGACCAGCTTGCGCACGCCCGCCTTGCGCATCGCGCTGACCAGTTCGAGCGAACCGGCCACGTTGTTGCGCCAGTACTTCTCCGGGTCCGTGACGGACTCGCCGACCTGGGAGGAGGCGGCGAAGTGCAGCACCGCGTCGTACGAACCGTCCAGCACCTCGGCCGCGTCCTGGACGCGGCCCCGGACGAACTCGGCTCCCGCCGGTACGCCGCCCAGGAAGCCGGTGGACAGATCGTCGAGCACGGTGACCTGGTGGCCGACCTCCAGCAGGTGGCAGGCGACCACGCTGCCGACGTAGCCGGCACCACCCGTGACCAGGTACTTGTTCACGTTGCAACCTCCCGCAAGTGCTGTGCCGCCGCCTCTGGCGACACGTCGTTGACGAACGCGTCCATTCCGGATTCGACCCCGGCCAGGAACTTGAGCCTGCCCACCGTACGCCGGATCGTGAACAGCTCCAGGTGAAGCGCGAGTTCGTCACCCCCACGGGTGGGGGCCTGGTGCCAGGCCGCGATGTACGGCGTCGGTGCGACCGGGGCAGTCTGCCCCCGTTGGATGAAGAGCCGGTCAAAACGGCGCAGCAATTCGAGGTAGAGCAGGGGAAACTCCGCGCGTTCGGGTTCGGTCAGGCGGGTCAGGTCGGTGACCCTGCGGTTGGGGTAGAGGTGGCACTCGTAGGGCCAGCGGGCGGCGTACGGGACGAAGGCCGTCCAGTGCTCGCCCGCGAGGACCACCCGTTCGGGGTCGGCGCGTTCGGCGGCCAGCAGGTCCTCGAAGAGGTTGCGGCCGGTGCGGGCGCGGTGGGCCGTGGCGGCGGTGAGCATCTTGACGGTGCGTGGGGTGGTGAAGGGGAAGGCGTAGATCTGGCCGTGCGGGTGGGCCAGGGTGACCCCGATCTCGGTGCCCCGGTTCTCGAAGCAGAAGACCTGGCGGACGCCGGGGAGGGCGGCGAGGGCGGCGGTGCGGTCGGTCCAGGCGTCCAGGACCAGGCGGGCCCTGGCCTCGGTGAGGTCGGCGAAGGAGAGGCCGTGGTCGGCGGTGAAGCAGACCACCTCGCAGCGGCCGGTGCCGGGGGAGGAGAGGTGCAGCGGGTCGGGGCTGCCGCTGCCGCCGGTCGCGGTGCTGCGGGCCAGTGAGGGGAAGCGGTTCTCGAAGACCACGACGTCGTAGTCGGCGGCGGGGATCTCGCTGAGGCGGCCGTCCCGGGAGGGGCAGAGCGGGCACTCGTCGGCCGGGGGGTGGTAGGTCCGGCCCTGCCGGTGGGCGGCGATGGTGACCCAGTCGCCGGTGGCGGGGTCGCGGCGGACCTCGGAGAGCGGGGCGCCCCGCTCCAGCGGCCGCAGGTCGGGGGCGTCCCGCACGGCGGAGTCGTCCGCGTCGAAGTAGATGAGCTCGCGGCCGTCCGCCAGCCTGGTCATGGTCTTCTGCACGGCCTCCCCTTCCCGGACGCAGGATGGGAACATATTCAAACAGAAAGCACCATGAGTCAACATGTGTGCGCAACATGTCCCGCCAGGGGAGCGGACGACAGGTCGGGCGGCCGGGGCGCTGAACGTCAGGCGCGGTGGGCCCGGTCGAGGAGACCGGTGCGGGCGGCGACAGCGGTGGCTTCCAGGCGGGTGCGGGCGCCCAGCTTCATCAGGACCCGCTGGACGTGGGTGCGGGCGGTACTGGGGGCGATCCCCATGCCGGCGGCGATCGCGGCGGTGTCCTCGCCCTCGGCGATCCGCAGCAGCACCTGGACCTCACGGCGGGTCAGCAGCCGCAGCAGTCGCAGCGCGTCGTCGTCCGGCTCGGCCATCGGCCGGAGCAGCCGCTCGAAGGCCCCCTGGAGGACATCCACGGCGACGGCGGCCTCCCCCGCCCTGACCCGGACGATGGCCCGTTCCACGACCTCGATCCGCTCGTCGCTGCGGACGTACCCGGCAGCCCCGGCGGCGAAGGCGGTGGCGACCCGGCCGGGCTCGCCGACCGGACCCAGAACGACGACGGAGATCTCGGGGCGCTCCCGCCGCAGGCGGCGTACGGGGTCGAAGGCGTCCGGTTCGCCGGGACCCGCCACGCCGAGCAGGCAGACCTCGGGGCGGCGTCCGACGATCAGGTCACCGACCGCGCGGGAGGGCGAGCCGACCGCGAGTACGCGGTGCCCGCGCAGCTGCAGGGCCGTCGCCAGCGCCTCCGCCAGCAGCCGGTGGTCGTCGACCACCACGAGCCGAACGCCCATGGCGCCCTCCCAGTCCCAGCTCGGTGGCGCGAAGCGACACCACATGGCTACAGCAGTGCGCCGTCAGGCGCCGGTCAGGGCTTGGCCGTCATGAGATCGCTACGGCAGCCGGACGAGAAGCCCCTCCCTCGGAACGGGGAGGAGTCGCTGACGCACCATCACAGCGCATTCCGCACTCGATCCGCTAGGCCCTGTCCGGGGTCGGGGGTGCTGCCAGGATGCGTCTACCCGAATGTGCTGACGGGACACCAGCGGGATGCGAAGAAGGCCCCCGCCTTGCGGCGGGGGCCTTCTTGCTCTCTGCGGAGCCCCCATGCGGAATCGAACCGCAGACCTTCTCCTTACCATGGAGACGCTCTACCGACTGAGCTATAGGGGCCTGTCCCGCGGGTTTCTCTCCCGCTCGAACGAGGAAGACATTACCCGGTCATCGGCCCGAAAGTGAAATCGGCCGATCCGACGACGGCCGGCCGGTGCCGCACTACGCACAGGCCGCACCGTGGGCCGCGTCGAACTCCGTCCTGGCCTCCAGCACCGAGTCGCTGTTCTCCTCGACCCAGTGGGCGATCGGGACGACCCGTTCGGCGAGCGAGTGCCCGAGCGGCAGCAGGTCGTAGACGACACGCGGCGGCGTCTCGGGATGGACGGTGCGGCGCACCAGGCCGTCCCGTTCGAGCCCGCGCAGGGTCTGGGTGAGCATCTTGCGGCTCACCCCGACGACCGAGCGCTGGAGTTCGGAGAACCGCTGCTCGCCCAGCTTGTGCAGGCTGAGCAGCAACAGCAGCGACCACTTGTCAGCCAGCTCGGCGAAGACGTTCCTGCTGGGACAGAAGGCGGCGAAGACGTCGTAGTCGGGGTGCTGCTGCTCAGTTGCCATGCGATCCAGAGTACGCCGACGGTCTCTATCCCGCACTTGGTAACCAACGGAGACTTGGTCTATATTGGAGACCAGGCCGGGGAGGCGGCACCACGCCTCCCCGGTCCTCGCGCCCCGACGTCTCAGGAGTCAGTTCGCCATGACCACCACCCGCCCCACCGTCGCCATCGCCTACCACTCCGGCTACGGCCACACCGCTGTGCTCGCCGAGGCCGTTGCCCGCGGTGTCGTCACGGGTGGCGCCGAGGCCGTCCAGATAGCCGTCGACACCATCACCGACGAGCAGTGGGCCCAGCTGGACGCCGCCGACGCGATCGTCTTCGGCTCGCCGACCTACATGGGCACGGCCTCGGGCGCCTTCCACACCTTCGCCGAGGCCTCCTCCAAGCGCTGGTTCACCCTGGCCTGGAAGGACAAGCTGGCCGCCGGCTTCACCAACTCCAGCTCCAAGAGCGGCGACAAGCTGCACACCCTCCAGTTCTTCAGCATCCTGGCCGCCCAGCACGGCATGCAGTGGGTCGGTCTGGGCCTGCACCCGGGCTGGAACAGCACCAGCGCCTCCGAGAACGACATCAACCGTCTCGGCTTCTTCCTCGGCGCCGCCGCCCAGAGCAACAACGACCAGGGCCCGGAGGGCGTCCACAAGGCGGACGTCAACACCGCCGAGCACCTCGGCGAGCGCGTCGCCAAGCAGGCCGCCGTCCAGGTCGCCGGCCGCGCCGCCCTGGGCATCTGACCCGACGCGAGCACCGCGCCCGGCACCGGGCGAGGCGTCAACTCCCCCGAGCCGCCGTGCCCCCGACTCCGCCGAGGGCACGGCGGCTCCGTGCGTCCAGCGTGCTGCCGCGCGTCTCCGCCAGCGCGCACAGGCAGAGCAGCGACACCACCCCAAGCCCGGCCAGGTACCAGCCGACCGGCTCCGCCGTGCCGTACGTCCCGGTCAGCCGGGTCGCCACCAGCGGTGCCGTCGCCCCGCCGACCACCCCGCCGATGTTGTAGGTGAGCGAGGCCCCGGTGTACCGCACCCGGGTCGGGAACAGCTCCGGCAGATACGCCGCCACCGGCCCGAACAGGCAGCCGAGCACCACCAGCGCACCGACCACGGCCAGCGCCACCAGCGGTGGCCGTACCGTCTCCAGCAGCGGGAAGAGCAGCAGCGCCCAGCCGATCGATACCACGGTGGCGAACTGCAGCGTCCGGCGACGGCCCCAGCGGTCACTGAGACCGGCGGAGCACCAGGCCGCCGCGCCCTTCAGCACCGCTCCCCCCATCAGCAGGGCAAGCATCAGATTGCGGCCCACGCCCAACTGCTCGGTGGCGTAGGCCAGGGAGAAGGTGGTGGTCAGATAGAACAGCGCATATCCGACCATAGTCCCGCCCCCCGCGAGCAGCACCGTGCGGCCGTGCTCGCGCAACACTTCAAGGGCGGGGGCCTTGGCCCGTTCACGCTCGTCCGCGAAGACCGGCGTCTCGGTGATCCGCATCCGGACGAACAGGCCGACCGCGACCAGCCCGGACGAGGCCAGGAACGGCACCCGCCAGCCCCAGCTGCCGAACGTCTGCTCACCGAGCGTCTCCGAGAGCAGCAGGAACACCCCGGTGGCGAGGAAGAATCCGGCGCAGGGCCCGAGTTGCAGGTACGCGCCGTACCGGCCGCGCCGATCGGGCGGGGCGTTCTCGGCGAGCAGCAGCGCCGCACCGCCCCACTCCCCGCCCAGGCCGAAGCCCTGGAGGGTACGCAGCAGCACCAGCGCCGCCGGCGACCAGAACCCCCACGCCCCGTACCCGGGCAGCAGCCCGACCGCCACGGTGGACAGGCCCATCAGCAGCAGCGAGGCCACCAGCGTGGCCTTGCGGCCGAGCCGGTCGCCGAAGTGGCCGAACAGCAGCGCGCCGAGCGGTCGGCCCGCAAAGGCCACCGCGTACACCGAGAAGGAGGCCAGCAGGCCACCGGTGCGGCCGAGTTCGGGGAAGAACACCCGGCCGAAGCCCAGGGCCGCGGCGGTGCCGTAGATGAAGAAGTCGTAGTACTCGATCGTGGTGCCGATCAGGGCGGCGACGGCAACCGGACGGAGACTCGCACCGCCGGGCGACGGCGCGTCAGGAGTTCTTGCTGGTGCAGGAGTCATGACGCCCACAGTGACGCTCCGCCGACCTGCGACGACAGCGTGCACGCGGGTGATTCGGAAGCGCCGGTCCCGGCATCCGCCGGGGTGGTGCGCCGTCGAACGACCGCCCGGGCGGGGCCTAGAGCAGGCCGTCCCAGAGCTGCTCGACGATGACGGCCCACCAGTTCTCCGGATCGCCGAACACCGTGCCGTCCAGCGCGGCCAGTTCCCGCTGAAGGGCGTCCACCGCGGCGCCCGCGGCATACGGGTCGAGGCCGCGCAGAGCGGGCCTGCGGGCCGCGAACAGCGCCAGGCAGCGGACGTAGCAGGAGACGTCGGCGTTGAGGTAGCGGCCGGTGCCGTTGTCCGGGTCCACCGCCCAGAGGCGGCCGACGCCCGCGCCGGTGCCACTGCCGCCGTCGCCGCACTGGACGGCGATCAGCGCATGCCCGTCCGTGCCCAACAGGACGTACTCGGCGAGCACTTCGCGGGCCTGGTCGGGGACCCGGCTGCCCCGGCCGGTGGCGTCGAGGTGACCGGCGACGTCCACCAGCGAGGGCAGCACCTCGAAGAAGCCCTCGACCCCGACCGGCAGCCCGGCCCAGAGCAGGGTCTCGCGGGACGCCTCCGGGAGCCGGCTCCCCGAGAGGTCGACGGCGTCGAAGCGGTGCACACCGTCCGCGCCGAACTGCTCGGCCAGCCGCCGCCCGAGCTCCGGGTCGCGCTCTGCCTCGGCCGCCGGCACCGCGCGCGGGAAGGGCACCCGGTTGGGGCGCGGCGGCACCGGGCGGCCCGCGCCACGGAACAGCTGCTCGGTGGATTCGGTCAGTGCCCGCACCCCGGCGGCCCGGCGGTCGTAGCGCGGGCCGTAGTCCTGGGCGTACGAGAAGGAGGCGGCGGGCAGCTCGGCGAGCAGCGTCGCCGCGCAGTAACCGCCGGGCAGTTCGCACGGGCGCAGGTCGGTGTGGACGGCGAGGACGTCCTCCGGCGGGACGCCCTGATGCCGAAGGCTGCGCCAGGCCCGCACCTCGGGGTGGCCCAGGCCGGGTCCCGACATCTGGAACAGGCTCTGCTCCTCGCCCTGCGCATCCCGGTAGGTCAGCACCGCCGTCGAACCCGGTCCGGTGACCGGCGGCAGCGCCGGGTCGTACGATCCCGCGCCGAGCTTGTCGCGGTAGAGCTGTACGACCTCCTCGACCGGCACGGACGGCCAGGTGGTCAGCTCACCGGTCTCGCGGTCCACCACGGCACAGGCCGAGCCGACCTCGGCCGGTGCCCGCCGCTCACCCGTGGCCGGGTCGGCGGCAGCGGCCTGCTGCTCGGCCCAGACCGCCCAGCCGAGGTCGAACTCGTGCACCGCGATCGGGCGCCACTGCTCCTCGGGCAGCCCGCCGTTGATCCACTGGTGGGCCGCCTCGATCGCCTGCTCACGGGTCGTCACGCGGTCGCTCTCCTTCGGAGCCGGATGGGTGATTCAGACTATCGGGCGGCAGGCTCGACGTGCCCTGCGTGAGACCGGCCGGGCACCTGCCCGGGCTTTCGTGGTCGCCGGGCTTCGGCCCCCGATGCCGCCGCCACCAGGCACAGCGCGCTGACGCCCCGGGCATCGGCGAGCAGCAGGACACCGTCCGGGGTGAGGTCCGCACCCCCGAGGGGCTCCGCCGAGACGAACGCGGCCACCTGCTCACCGGCCGCGCCGCTGTCGTCCAGACGCCAGACCCGCAGGTAGTCGCCGCCGACGCTGAGCGCCAGACCGGCGGCGGCCCGCTGCTCGCCGCTCGGCCGGGTCAGCCCGTCCGGGGCGGCGGCCAGCGGCTCGCCCGTCCGGGCATCGAAGGCGACCAGCCCGGCCGTACCTCCCTCGGCGGCCGACCCGGCTCCGGGTCCTGGGACGACGGCCACCAGCGCGGCCGCGCCCTCCGGGGTGAGCGCGGCCGTGACGGCCGTGACCCCCGGGAGCGGCCTGGCCCAGAGCGTCCGCCAGGGCAGCGCGGACCCGAACTCGGCCGCCGCCACCCCGTCCTGACGGAAGGCGTGCTCCAGCAGCGCGGCCCGCAGCTCGGGCCCCGCCTCGTTACGGGTGAACAGCGGGGCCAGCCGGAGCCAGGTACGGGCCTGCGCGGGCAACGGCACGCCGCTCGCCACCAGATGCTCGACGGCGGCCCGCAGCGACACCTGCTCGGCGTGCAGCAGGAAGCCCGGATCGGCCAGCAGCTCCGGCAGCACCCCGCCGTCCAGCGCATGCCCGGCCAACTGCTCGCGCAGATAGGGCGCGGCGGCCTCCCAGCGGTCGCCGCCGCCCGTCGGGAGGGTGGCCAGCAGTGCCTGGGCGATCCGCCGCTGCGCCTCGCGGGCGGCGCTGCCGAAGCGTTCACGGACCTCGTCAGCGACGGCCGGGTGGACGATCCGGACGGCCGGATCGTCCTCCTCACCGTCCAGTTCGATGAACGGCAGCAGCAGCGCCTGCCCCTCGGCGATCGCCCGGGACAGGTCCTTGCCGGCCACCGCCGAGGCGAGCGCCGCCCAGAGTCCGAACGGCAGCGCGGCGCCAGGACCCGCCAGGGCGAGCGGCGCCAGAATCCGGCGGAGCGTCAGCTCGTTCACCCCGCAGCGCTCGGCGTGCAGGTCCAGCGCATCGCCGACGCCGCCCGGCAGCCTGACCGGTCCGCCCTCGGGCGTGGCCCGCAGCGAGTGGGCGGCGAGCTGGACCACCAGCGGGCTCCGGGCGTGACGCGCCAGGTCGACCGGAGCCACCGGCAGCCCGTCCACCGCCGCCCCGGCCTGGAGGGCCAGCGCCTCCTCGTCCGCCCACGGCTCCCGATCGAGGTCGATCACCCGCGCCAGCCCGGCGGGCAGCTCGCGCACCAGCCGGTCGGCCTGCGCACGGGGCAGGTCCGCGAGCAGCCGGACGTCCGGCGCGAGCGCGAGCGGGCGCAGCACCTCGGCGGCGACCCGGGCCGCTTCCTCCGTCGCCCGCAGCACCCCGGCCCGGTCCGTGTCGGCGACCACCACCGAGGCGGCCTGCCCCCTCGGCTCGGCCAGCGACCGGTACAGCTCCTCGGTGCGCTCGGCCACCAGACCCAGCTGGTCGGCCACCGACCAGAGCAGCTGGACGGCACTCAGCCCGCTCGCGCCGAAGACCATCGGCGCGGCCTGCCCGGCGGGCGGCACGGTGGCCGGATCCAGGGTTTCCAGGTCGAACTGCTCGCGGTACCCGGGCTCGCACAGCATCAGAAACCCTGTCAGCAGCCGTGACCGGCCGCTGCCCGGGTCTCCCGTCAGCAGCACCACCTTGGGCGCACCCTCGCCCCCGGCCCGCCAGAGCGCCAGCTCGCGCAGGGCAGCCGCCCGTCCGCCGACATAGGGATGCGGCTGATAGGTGGTCAGGTCGGTCACGTCGCAGTCTCCAAAGTCAGATGCCTGATGCCCTCGCCCGCCTGCGCTCAGCCCCAGTTGGCCGGCTCCAGGACGTACTCCCAGCAGTCGGAGGCCGCCGCCTGCGGATCGACACCGTCCAGCCACAGCCGAAGCTCGGCGAGCACCTCGTACTGGTCGGGCCCGTGGTGCACGCGGTAGACGTCCAGGTACCGGGACTCCAGCGCGACCATCGAGAGGAACGAGCGGAGGCCGGTGCCGACCAGCGGCTCGCGAGGGTGGTCCCACTCCGAGGCGTCGGCGGGCAGCATCCGCAGCACCCTGCCGTCGGCGCCGTCGAGCAGCAGCGGGCAGCCCATCCACTCCCCGAGGGGGTAGAACGGCCCGCTCCCGTCGGGCTGTTGGGCGTCGTCGACCGAATCCCAGGCCTGCGGCACGAAGCCCTGAGGCGTCAGCGGGTCCAGCCAGAGGCCGATCAGCCCCTCCAGCGCGGGCACGCCGACCTCGGTCAGCACCCGCCGGGTCGGCTCGTGCCGGACTCCCTCCGGGACGTCCTCCGGACGCAGCCGGTGGACGGTCTCCGGCCGGAAGGAGCGCTCCAGCAGAGCACGGGTGTCCGCGCCCTCCGCGGCTTCGTACGGCCGCGGAAGGACCTCGCCGTAGGGGAGGGCGAGCGGAGCCGGCCGGCTGTCCGGAACCCGGCGGAGCAGCGCGGGCTCGATCCTCAGCGCGCAGGTCCCCTGACTTCCCGCCACCACCAGCAGGTCGCCCACCGCGCCGAACTGCTCGGCGCCGGGATGGTGGAACACGCCCAGGCGGCGTCCGTCCGCCGCGTCGAAGACCTCGGCGGACCGCAGGCCGGGTTCGATGCGCAGCCGTGGTGCGGCCGGGGAGTCCTCGGGGAGCAGCTCGAGCTCGTCCGGCTCCTCGTCGGCCTCCAGCGGACCGGCCAGCAGCTCGCCGGTGCCGGCGTCCCGGACCAGCGCGTTCCCGTCCTCGTCCTCGACGAACACCGCCGGACCGCCCGCCCAGGACACCGCCGCGACCCCGACGGGTCCGGCGGCGAGAGCGGCCCCGGGCAGGGTGAAGTCGCCGGCGGCCCGCCAGTGGGACCAGGCCGTGGTGAACGGCAGCGGCTCCGGCGAAGCGGCGGCGAGCTGCGCCGCCCGCTCGAACAGGCCCCGGGTGAAGGCATCGTGGCTCAGCCAGGCCACCCACTCGCCGTGCGGGGCGCCCGCCAGACCGTAGCCGGTCAGATAGTGCAGGGCGGCGGCGTCCGTGCCCGGGGCGATGCCGTCCCGGTAGCAGGCGCCGAAGCCCTCCAGCAGTGCGTCCTGCGGGACCCGGGCGAGGGCGCGGGGGTCGGCCAGCAGGTCGTCGAAGCGCCCGGCCGCCGCCGCGTGGCCGGGCAGCGAACGGCTCGCCCAGTCCGCCGGGGTGCCGGCGAGCAGCGCGGCGGCCATCCGCTCGTGGACCAACTCTGCTGCCGCACCGGGAAGCTCCCTCAGCGCCTGGGCAACGGCGGCCGAACGGAGGCCGATCAGCGAGTCCGCGCCGACGGACAGCCAGGGAAGCTCGTCGGCCCAGGCGAGCAGCTCGTCCTCGGCCGCCTCGACCTCGGCCGCGCGGCACAGTGCGGCCCATGCCTCGACCGGGACCTCGCGGAGTTGGGCATGTGCCAGCGCCCGCAGGGCCGCTACGGCACGCGGCGGGACAGCCTGCCGCACGGCCTCGGCGACCGTCTCCCGTGAGGCGCCCGGCAGTTCGATCACCCGGCAGTCCGCCGGTCGCGACTGCGGCGCCGACGCCACCTCGGTGACCAGTCTGAACGGAGCGCGCTCCCGGGCATACCCGAGCGTGGTCAGCACCTGGGCGACCCGGGCGGGCTCGCCGCTGGTACTCAGGGCGCCCGCCCACTGGGTGTTGGCCACCAGGACGGTGCGGGGCTCCTTCTCGCCCCGGAAGAGACGCCCGAGGTCGTCGAGGCTGTCCACACCGTCCCGCTGGGCCGGGTCCAGCTGGTCGATCAGCCCCCGGACCAGCCCGTCCGCGCTCAGGCCGCCCGCGTCCACGTAGAGAGCCTCGGGGAACCGGGCCCGAAGCACCTCCAGCAGCGCGGTCTTCCCGGCCTCCGCCGCTCCCGAGGCCCCTGCCACGTAGAGCCGTCCAGCCCGTTCCGGGCCGCTCAGCCAGGCGCGGGCCTCCTCGACGGCGGCGGCCAGGGCGGCCTCGTCACGACTCACGCGAGATCTCCATCCACATCCATCGGGTCATTCGTCCAGGTCCATCGGGGTGGCGGTGTTCGGACTGTCGACGTCCATCGACTCGGGCTGCGAGGGCAGATGCGGTTGCGGCTGCGGGTTGGCCTGCTGCTGGGGCAGGTGCGGCTGCTGAGCCGGAGCGGGCTGCGGCGCCGGAGTTCCGTGGCCCAGGCCGTTCTTCTGGGCCTTCTCCCAGGCCTGGCCGACCCGGGTGACGTGCTGCCTGAGATCGGCGTCCATGCCCTTCTTCTGCTTGAGCCACGCCTTCTCGTACGCCGCCTTCTGCTTGTCGTACTCGTCCATCTTCTCCTTGGCGGCCTTCTTCGCCTCCTCGTCGGCCCCCTTCGGCGCAGGCGCGGGCTTCTCCCCGACCGGGAAGTCGGGCATCTCGCCCTTGCGGTAGCCCGTCGCATAGTAGATGGGGGTTCCCCCGTACTTCGTCGACAGGTAGTCCGAGCAGTGGCCGTGGCCCGGCCCCCTCCCGCACGGCTCCCGCTCGGTGTAGAGGCTCACGACCTCGTACCTCTTGTCGGCCGTCCCGTGTTCCTTGTTGAGCTTCTCGATCCAGTTGCCGAGGTGCGGCTCCGAGTGCAGCGGCCTGATGCCCTTGCGGTCGGCCGACGGCGGCACCGAGCTCTCCACCACGTAGTGGACATCGCCGGTCGTCTTGTCCTTGACCTCCACCACCGCGTAGTTCTTCTCGGTGAAGTCGGGCCGGTGCGGCCCCGCCTTCTCGACGGCGCCGGTCACCGTCTTCGTCTTGAAGCCGGATTTGATCGCGTCCCGGACGCCCTTCTGGCCCTTGAGCGCCTGGTCCGCCTTGGTCTCCGAATGGTCCACCGCACCACGGGACTTCCCGTCCTTGGCACCACCCGGCAGATCACCGCCCTTCGAGTCCTTGCCGTCCCGGGCGGCCTTGTCCGACTCCGCGTACGGGAAGTCCCGGTGCTCGGGGCTCTCCCCGACACCGTGCTGCCCGTGGAACGAGTGGCTCATCCGGCCGAGCGCCGCCACCACCGCACCCTGCTCACCGGGGTGCATGTCGCGGAAGCCGGGCAGCGCATGCTCCAGCTCGCTCTTCTTGAAGGTCTGGCCGTTGGGGCCCTCGGTCTTCTGCAGCATCTTGGCCAGATGCTGCGGGTTCTCCTCGGCCCAGCGGTCGAGCTGCTTGTAGACGTGGTCCATCTCCACGGAACGGACGGGGTTCGTCTCGCGCAGCTTCTTCTGCTCCGCGTCCGCGTGCACCCCGTGATCGAGGTGGTCCGTGCTCTCCGGGTCGCCGTGGCGCGGGTGCTCGGTCTCCTTGCCCTTGCCCTTGTCCTTCGGGGCGTGGTCGGTGCCGTCGTCGTGCTTGGCCTCGTGTTCGGAGGAGCCGGCGGGCGGCTCCTTCTCCACCTTCTTGGCCGGCCGGTCGTTGCCCTCGCCGCCGTCCAGGGGGCGTTTCTCGCGGCCGGCCGGATCGGCGGGACGACGCGAGTCGTGCGAGGTGTGGTCCGCCGAGTGGTGATCCGCCTGATGGTCGATCGGACGACGGTCGCGGTCGAGGGGGATGGCCCAGACGCCGTGCTTGCCGTCGTGGATCGGGTGGTCGCTGCGCGCGCCGGTCTGGTTGTCGAGGTAGGTGATCTTGCCGTTGTGGTTGACCGCGTTCCAGGCGTGGGCGCGGCCGTGCGCGTCCTGCGTGATGATGACGGCCTGCGAGCCGTGGCCCGACTTGTGGAGCTGGTCCTCCAGGTGGTGGTACGCCTGCCGGCCATTTCCCAAGTCGCGGAACGGAGCGCCGAGTTGCTTCTCCGCACGGTCACGCCCGCCGTGCTCACCGGCGTCGCTGCCGTCGTGGCTGCGGGGCGCGGCGGCGGTGGGGTGGCCGCTGTAGGTGTCGGCGCTGGAGAGCGCGACGTCGAGGCAGTTGTTGTTGCGGCCCGGCTCACGGTGACCGTCGCCGTTGATCGCACCCGGCCAGTCGCCGTGCGGGTCCGGGTGGCGCTGCGGGGTGCCGTCCGGATTGCGCGGGATCCGGCTCTCCAGCTCGTGCTGGTGCCGAGGCTCCACCGGGGCCAGCCCGCCCGGGGTGTCGTGCGGGCGGCTCTCGGAGAGCGGGTGGTCGTGAGCGGGAGCGTGGTGCTCCGGGGTGTTGTGGTCAGGGGTGTTGTGATCAGGGGTGTTGTGATCAGGGGTGTTGTGATCACGGGCCGCGTGGTCCTGAGAGGTGTGCTCCTGAGGCGCGTGCCCCTGGGGAGCGTGGGCAGGCGCCTTGTGGTCGGGGGTGCGGTCGGCTGCCTTGGGGCCGTTGTCCTGGTGGTGCGGGGTGGACTGCTCAGGTACGCGGTGGTCCGACGGGCGCGGCTCGGACGTACGCGGCTGCGGCGTACGGGAGTCCGGGCGGTGCGGGGTTGCCGACGGGCCGTCGGCCGACGGGCGGGACGGCCGGACCGGGCCCGGTGCGCCCGAGCCTGTCCCCCGGGCGGGACGTGACGGAATGCCGCTGCCGCCACCCTCCGAAGGCGTACGGGACGGGCGCACCGGGCCGGTGTTCACCGGCTGGGCGCTGTGCGCGGGACCGCCGCCGCCCTCCGTCGGGCGCGGCATCCGGGACGGAGCAGTGCCGGTCGGTGCGGCAGCACCGGCGGCCGGGGCTCCACCCGGATGCGGCATACCGCCGGGCATACCACCCGAAGGCGGCGTCGCCGCAGGAGAGTTGTCCTGACGGGCCCCGGAGGCGGGCGGGGCGTCCGCAGTGGTGTGCGGGCCCGTGTCGGTCGGGCGCTCCATGGTGCCGGCGGACGCGGATTCGGTACGGGCCGGGCCGTCGGGGTGCTCGCCACCCTGACGGTGCGTCGGCTGCGAAGCCGCGCCGCCACCGTCGTGGGACCTCACCGGCCCCGTGGTGAAGCCGCCCGAACCGCCCGAGGCGTGCACCGGGCCGGTGGCGAAGGCACCCGGCACGGCGGAGGGACGCGCCGGACCGGCGTTCTGCGCGCCGCCGTGATCTCCACCCGAATCGGCAGGACGGTCGGCGGGACGGTCGGCGGAGTGCCCAGCCGGACGGTCGGCCCCGGACTGATCGCCATGGTGACTGCCGCCGGCGTGATCTCCGGACGAAGTCCCGGTCGAGGAGGACGTGTTGTGGTTCGGTGCGGATTCACCGCCGCCCGAGTGGTCCGGCCCGTGTCCGGCAGGACCGTTGTGGTCCGCCCGGCCCTGCCCCGAGTGGGACGCGTTCGGGGCGGAGTTCGTCGAGGTACCGGTGTCACCGTGCGGTTGCGACGGGCCATCGTGCCCGGACGTGCCCGAGTGCCCACCCGCCGGAGCGCCCTCCGACCCCTGCCCGCCATGCGACGGCCCAGCGGCACCACCCGAGTGCTCGGAGGAGCCACCGCGCTGCGGCGGATTCTGACCATGGGACTGGCCCTGCCCCTGGTGCGAACCCGACGGAGTGGCGGAACCACCCGAGTGATCAGCCGACCCACCATGCTGCGGTGCCTCCTGACCATGGGACTGGCCCTGCCCCTGGTGCGAACCCGTCGAGGTGGCGGCACCACCCGAGTGCTCGGAGGAGCCACCGTGCTGCGGCGCCTCCTGACCATGGGACTGACCCTGTCCCTGGTGCGAACCCGTCGAGGTGGCGGGGGCACCCGAATGCCCGGTGGCGCCACCGTGCTCCGACTGTCCTCCCGTGCCCTGATGCTGCCCACCCGCGTGGCCGTCCGACGTCTGCCCACCGTGCGAAGGAGCGGGGCCACCAGCCGAGTGATCGGCCGACCCTCCGTGCTGCGGTTGCTCCGACGGCCCCTGATGCTGCCCACCGGCAGACGAACCGTCGGATCCGTGCCCGGCGGCAGCACCCCCGTGCTCGGACGAACCCGCGTGGCCACCCGGCGCCTGCCCACCGTGCGAAGGAGCAGGAGCACCATTCGAATGACTGGCCGGCCCACCGTGCTGCGGCGCCTCCTGACCATGGGACTGGCCCTGGCCCGGGTGGGAGCCGGTCGGGGCGGAGTTCACGGACGTGCCCGCGCCACCGTGGTGCGGCTGCGACTGCGTCCCGGGACCGGCGGCCGAGGAGGAGTGGCCACCCGCGCCCGAGCCTGCCCCGTCGGAAGTGTGGCTCGGCGTGGGCGAGTTGTGAACGCGTGTGCCGAACGGATCGGACGCGGGCCCCGAGTCGGGACGCGGGCGCGGGATGTTCGTGCTGTGCTCGCCGGCACCACCGTTCCCGCCGGTGTGCGAGCCGGTGACCCCACCACCCGTGGGTGCGGAGGTGGTGGTGTGCGAGGAGCCGCCGCCACCGGAGCCCTCCGAAGAGCCCCCGGAGTGGGCCCCGCCCGAGTCGCCGCCCGAGCCCGAACCCGGACCTGACGAGTCCGGCCGCGTACTCCCCGTGTGCCCGGACCCACTGCCGCCGCTGCCGCCACCGCCGTGCTCGCCGCCGCCTCCGTGGCCGGAGCCTCCGGTGTCACTGCCACCGTGCCCGCCGCTGCTGCCGCCACTGTCGCTGCCCGAGTGGCCCCCGCCACCGTGGCCGCCTTCGCCGCCACCCGTCAGGTGGTGCTTGGCCTTTCCCGCCGCGCCGGAGACCAGGCTGTCCCGCAGGCCCTGCCCGAAGGAGTTCGGCATGTCCTTGACCGAGTCCTTGGCGGCCTTCACCCCGGCGCCGCCGATCGCGCCCAGGTCGAAGCCCTGCTGCGCGCCGAAGTTCATCTTGACGCCCTGCTTGACGAACTCGCTGACCATGGCCTCCAGGGCCTGGATCACCGGCTCCTTCAGCGTCTGCAACAGCGTCTGGACCAGGGCCTTGCGCAGCTCGTCCAGGACCTTCCGGACGATCAGCCGGGTCGCCTGGGTGGCGGCGGCGACCCCGACCTCCGAGAGGCCGAAGGTGAACGGTGCCGCCGCCTGGGCCGCGATGATCTCGACAGCCAGCGCGATCAACTGCGCGATGATCGCGACCTTGCCGGCCACGGTGGCGATCGCGGCGGCCTCCAGCGCGGTGGCCATCAGGTCGGCGGCGGACTTGGCGTCGTTGAGGTAGCCGCCGCCGTTGTCGAACTTGCGCCACATCTCGGCGAAGGCGTCGATCTCCTTGCCCGAGTTGTCGCCGGTCACCCGCTGCGCGGAACTGGTGCCGCGCTCGCGCAGGCGGTCGACCTCCTCGCCGAACTTCCGCCAGACCGCCGCTGCTTCCTGCAGCTTGTCCTCGTCGGCGTGGGGCCAGTTGTAGCCCAGCATCTCCAGCACCCAGACGAGCTCGCCCGGCAGCATCAGTGACACGCGCTACTCCCCCTGCTCCCCCGCTCCCCGTGAGCCGGGTCTCGATCCATCAGGTGTTCCGCAACGATCCCGGACCGAAGGTCAGTAGACCTGTCCCAGTCCGGTGCTGAGCTGTTCGTCGGTGCTGCTGACCGCGTCCGCCATCTGCTGGAGACCCTCTCCGATCTTGCCGATCTGCTCCGAGAGGTGGTCCATCGACTCGACGATGCCGTCCTTGGCGCCCTTGTAGACCACCCCGAAGTACTCGCCGATCTGGTCGTCGCCCCAGGGCTCGCCGAGCGCCTCCAGGCCACTGGAGAGAGTCATGGTGGCGCGCGCGAAGTCGTTCGAGATGCTGTCGAACTCCCGCCCCTCGCCCTGGAGTTCCCACGGCTTGATGTCGAACTGGCCGTCAGCCACCCGGTCCGCCTCCCCCTGAAGCCTCTTGATCCTGACTCCCCGGCAGAGGACACGCCTGCCGGTCTGTCAGGGTACCTAACTATCCGCCGCGGGCCCCACCCGTCCGGGCCATCCGTGACAACAACTCCACAGAGGCACTCCGTCGGCCTCGACGGCGCGTCGATAGACTTGGGTCCGGCCCGGTTCGCCCTGGTCCGACCTCATCTGCCGCGCAATGTCGCACAGCAGCGATGCCCGGACGCCTCCCGGACTCTCCCGCCCCGGCGGCCTGGCAGGCCTCAGCGGAAGGCATGTGATCCCCTCTTGTCAGCGTCCGACCGCTCGCCCGCGTGGTGGGCCCACGCCGCCCGTCCGGCCAGGCCGCCGCTGCCCCGGGCCCTGATGGTCAGGGCCGCCCTCGGCATGGGGACCCCTCTCGTCCTCGGCCTGCTGTTCGGGCGGCTCGACCTCGGCGTCTTCGCCGGTCTCGGCGCGATGCACGCGACCATGAACGACCGCACCGAGCCGACCCGGCTGCGCGCTCCGAGGATCGCCACCGCCCTGCTCGCCTCCGCCCTCGGCATGCTGATCGGCGCGGCGCTCCAGCACGCGGGCAGCCGACCGCTGACCGTCGGTCTCGCCCTCACCGCCGTCGCCTTCGCCTCCGGCGCGATCAGCGCGACCGGACCACGCGGTTCGGCCGCCGGCATGCTGCTGCTGGTCTCGGCCTCCCTCGGCGGCGGCATGGCACTCCCGCACCCGTGGTGGGTGGCCCCCTTGATGATGCCGATCGGCGCGGCCTACGTCGTCCTGCTCGGCCTGCCGCACCGTGCGCGCGCCGGCTTCCCGCGCTCGGACCCGCGCCGCCGTGCGCTCGCCGCCGCGTACGAGGCCCTCGGCGACACGCTCGGCGCACTCGGCACGCCGCAGGGCGCTGCCTCCCGCCAGGTACTGACGGCCCGGTTGAACCAGCTCCAGGACCTGCTGCCGCACGCCCGCCCCGGCCGCCCCGAGCCCGCGCACGTCCAGCGGCTGCGCCGGATGTACGAGGCAGGGCTGGCGGCGAGCGAGACGGCCACCGGACTGCTCTGGGCCTGGCGCCCGGTCCCGCCGGAGGTCGCGGCACTGCCGGGTGCGCTGGCCCGCGCCGTCCTCGGCGGCCCGCAGCCCGCGTACCCGGACTGGGATCCCGACACACCGGGGCTCAAGGCACTGGACGTCGCCCTGCGCGCCGCCACCGACACCGTGGCCGGTCGGCCCGCCGAACTCGGCACCGCTCCCGCCCCGCCGCCCGACCCCTGGCGACTGCGGGTCCGGCTGCTGTCCCGCGGTTCCGTCCGGTACGGCCTGCGGGTCGCGCTGTGCATCGCGGTGGCGGAGGCGACCACCACCGCCCTGCCGCTCAACCGCAGTTACTGGGTGCCGATGACGGTCGCGTTCGTCCTCAAACCGGACCTGGGGTCGGTCTTCCTGCGCGCGGTCAGCCGCTCGGTCGGCACGGTGCTCGGCGTGGCCGTGACGGCGGCACTGCTGTCGCTCACCACCGACGAGTGGGCGCTGGCCGTGATCGCCTCCGTCTGCGTCGCCCTGCTGCCGTACTCGGCGGCGGCGCACTACGGGCTCAACACGGCCGTGATGACTCCGATGGCCCTGGTGCTGGTCCAGCTCGGCGGGGAGAGCGGGGCGGCCGAGTTCTGGCCGCGCGTCCTGGACACCGCCCTGGCCAGCGTGATCGTGCTGGTCTTCGGCTACCTGCTCTGGCCCGAGCGGCCCCCGCACCGGATCGAACCGCGCCTGGTCACCGCCGCCACCACGCTGCGCGAGTACCTGGCCTCGGTGGTCGGGAACCCGCAGACGCCCGTCTCCGAGGTCTGGCTGCGGCGTACGGCCTACCGGGCGCTGGCCGACGCCCGCCAGGAGGTGCAGCACGGGCTCACCGAACCCCCGCCCGCCGGACGCCTGGCCACCCAGTGGCTGCCCGCGACCGCCGCCCTGGAACGTCTCAGCGGCGCGGTCGCCGCGTACGCCGCCCAGATCCGCTACGGCGGCCGGGTGCCCGAACCCGGCGAGATCGACCGGGTGTTCAGCGCCCTGGACCGCCTCACCGCCGCCGCCCGCGCCCACCAGCCGCCGACCGTAAAAGCCGCCCGGCCGACCGGACCGCACGATCCCTCGCACAGCGCGATCGGCCGGGCGGCCGACGAACTCGATGTCCTGCTGGGCTGACGCTACATCAGCAGCAGGCCCCATTTCCGCCGTCCTTGTGGACGAGCGGCGCGGGTGCCGGAGCCGCGGAGCTGGGCACCGCCACGAACAGCAGCGCGGCTCCGACGATCACCCCGGTGACAACGGCGACAACGGACTTGAGCACTGCGCACCTCCCCCTTCGAATGCTCGAACGATGCCAGGAGTCAAGCCACATTGACGACGAAGTGTCAATGGTCGGCGAGCTCCAGCCAGGCCATCTCCAGCTCCTCCTTCTCGTCCCGGACCTTGCGCAGCTGGGCGTCCAGCTCCGCGACCTTGGAGAAGTCGGCGGCGTTCTCCGCGAGTTGGGCATGCAGCTTGGACTCCTGCTGGTCCAGCTTGGCGATCTGCCGCTCCAGCTTCTGCATCTCCTTCTTCACCGCCCGCAGGTCCGCGGCCGGCTTCGCCGCCGCAACCGGGGCGGCGACAGCCGGCGCAGCCGCCTCGGCCAGCTGGGCCCGGCGCTCCAGGTACTCGTCCACGCCGCCCGGCAGCATCCGCATCCGCTGGTCGCCGAGCAGGGCCTGCACGGTGTCCGTGGTGCGCTCGATGAAGAAGCGGTCGTGGCTGATCACGATCATCGAGCCCGGCCAGCCGTCGAGCAGGTCCTCCAGCTGGTTGAGGGTCTCGATGTCGAGGTCGTTGGTGGGCTCGTCCAGGAAGAGCACGTTCGGCTCGTCCATCAGCAGGCGCAGCAGCTGGAGACGGCGGCGCTCGCCACCGGAGAGGTCACCGACCGGCGTCCACTGCTTGTCCTTGCTGAAACCGAACTGCTCGCACAGCTGACCGGCACTCATCTCCCGGCCCTTGCCGAGGTCAACCCGGCCCCGGACCTGCTCGACGGCCTGCAACACCCGGGTCTGAGGGTCCAGTTCGGCGATCTCCTGGGAGAGGTACGCGAGCCGTACGGTCTTGCCGACCTTGATCACGCCGGATGCGGGCTGCACATCGCCCTCGGTGGCGTACGCGGCCTGCATGGCGCGCAGCAGCGAGGTCTTGCCCGCGCCGTTGACGCCGAGCAGGCCGATCCGGTCGCCGGGGCCGAGCTGCCAGGTGAGCCGCTCGAGCAGCAGCTTCGGCCCCGCCTTGACGGTGACGTCCTCCAGCTCGAAGACGGTGCGGCCGAGGCGGGCGTTGGCGAACTTCATCAGCTCGCTCTTGTCGCGCGGTTCCGGGACGTCGGCGATCAGGGCGTTGGCGGCCTCGATCCGGTAGCGCGGCTTCGAGGTGCGGGCGGGGGCGCCGCGGCGCAGCCAGGCCAGCTCCTTGCGGGCCAGGTTCTGCCGCTTCTGCTCCTCGGTGGCCTCGATCCTGGAGCGCTCGGCACGGGCGAAGACGTAGTCGGAGTAGCCGCCCTCGTACTCGCGGACCTCGCCGCGCTGGACGTCCCACATCCGGGTGCAGACCTGGTCGAGGAACCAGCGGTCGTGGGTGACGCAGACCAGCGCCGAGCGGCGCTTCTGCAGGTGCTGGGCGAGCCAGGCGATGCCCTCGACGTCGAGGTGGTTGGTGGGCTCGTCCAGCACGATCAGGTCGGGCTCGCCGAGCAGCAGCTTGGCCAGCGCGATCCGGCGGCGTTCGCCACCGGAGAGCGGGCCGATCACGGTGTCCAGGCCGTCGGCGAAGCCGGGCAGGTCGAGGCCGCCGAACAGGCCCTGGATGATGTCGCGGATCCGGGCGTCGCCGAGCCACTCGTGGTCGGCCCGGTCGGCGATCACCTCGTGCCGGATGGTGGCCTCGGGGTCGAGCGAGTCGTGCTGGGTGAGCACCGCCAGGTGCAGCCCGCCGGAGTGGGTGATCCGGCCGCTGTCGGGCTCCTCCAGCTTGGCGAGCATCCGGATCAGGGTGGTCTTCCCGTCTCCGTTCCGCCCGACGACCCCGATCCGGTCGCCCTCGCTGACGCCGAGGCTGACCTTGTCGAGCAGGATGCGCGTCCCGTAGATCTTGGTGATGGACTCGATGGTGGCGAGGTTGACGGCCACTGCTGCTGCGCTCCTGGGAGGGGTCGGGAGTGTTCTCCGACCTCCCAGCCTAGTGGTCGCCGTCCCCCGAGCGGGCTACGGGAAGATCGCCTCGATCACCACCACCACGAGCGCCCCGAAGAAGGTCAGCACCGCCACCGCCCCGAAGAACAGGAACAGGCCGAAGACCCGCCCGGTACGCGCGGTGCGGGTGCAACCGCCACCGAGGAGCTGCACGCCCTGCTCTACCCGGGCAAGCGGGTCCAGCTGGAAGAGCGCCGGATCGCCCTGGTGCTGCGCGACGACGAGCACGACGGCGCCCCGAAGCACACCGGCATCGACCTCGCCCGGGGCACCGCCCGGATCAGCCGGCCGCCGGGCCCTCAGCGGACCTGAGCGCCCGGCACCGGCCCGTACGTCGCCTGGGCGGCCCGGCAAGTCCCGGACTCCTCAAGGGACTTGGCGATCTCAGCAGCCGCGTCGGCGTCCTTCGCCAGGAAGGCGCAGGTCGGTCCCGAGCCGGACACCAGGGCACCGGCCGCCCCTGCCTCGATACCGGCCCTGAGGGTGTCGGCGAGGGCGGGGCGCAACGAGAGGGCGGCGGCCTGGAGGTCGTTGGTGAGGGCGGCGGCCAGGGCGACCGGGTCGCCGGCGGCGAGCGCCGCGAGCAGCGCCGGATCGGCGTCCGGGGTCGGGACGTCGGCCTCCGAGGAGCCGGTGCCCGCCTCCTCGCGCAGCCGGTCGCACTCGCGGAAGACGGCCGGGGTCGAGAGCCCGCCGTCGGCAACGGCGAAGACCCAGTGGAAGGTGCCGGTGACCGGCAGCCGCTCCAGCAGCTCGCCCCGCCCGCGCCCCAGCGCGACACCGCCGACCAGCGCGAACGGCACGTCCGAACCGAGCTCGGCGGCCAGCTCCAGCAGCGTCTCCAACGGGGTGTCCAGGCCCCACAGCGCGTCACAGGCCACCAGCGCGGCAGCCCCGTCGGCGCTGCCGCCCGCCATGCCGCCCGCCACCGGGATGGACTTGGCGATGTGCAGATGGACACCCGGCTCGATGCCGTGGTGCGCGGCCAGCAGCCGGGCGGCGCGGGCGGCGAGGTTGCTGTCGTCCAGCGGGACGCTCGCGGCATCCGGTCCGGTGCAGGAGAGGCTGACGCCTTCGGCGGCCTCGGCCGTCACCTCGTCGCCGAGGGCGACCGCGAAGAAGACGTTGGCCAGGTCGTGGAAGCCGTCGGCCCGCAGGCCGCCGACCCCGAGCTGGACGTTGACCTTGGCGGGGACGCGTACGGTGACGCTCACTCGGAGTCCTTGGCGGGCTTGTGCTCGGCGATGGCGGCGAACTGCTCCACCGTCAGCATCTCGCCGCGCAGCTTGTGGTCGATCCCGGCGGCGGCCAGCGCCTGCTCGGCGGCGGCCGGGGAGCCGGCCCAGCCGGCCAGCGCGGCGCGCAGGGTCTTACGGCGCTGGGCGAAGGCCGCGTCCACCACCGCGAAGACCTCCGCGCGGCTGGCCGAGGTCTTCGGCGGCTCGCGTCGGATCAGCGAGACCAGTCCGGAGTCCACGTTCGGCGCGGGCCAGAAGACGTTGCGGCCGATCGCCCCGGCCCGCTTCACCTCCGCGTACCAGTTGGCCTTGACCGACGGCACCCCGTACACCTTGTTGCCGGGCTTGGCGGCGAGCCGGTCGGCGACCTCGGACTGCACCATCACCAGCGTGCGCTCGATGCTCGGGAAGGTGGCGAGCATGTGCAGCAGGACCGGAACGGCCACGTTGTAGGGGAGGTTGGCGACCAGCGCGGTGGGCGGCGGCCCCGGCAGCTCGGCGACCTCCATGGCGTCGCTCAGCACCAGGTTGAAGTGCTCGGCCCGCTCGGGCATCCGGGCGGCCACGGTGGTCGGCAGGTGCTGGGCCAGCAGCGGGTCGATCTCCACCGCCGTGACATGTGCCGCGACCTCCAGCAGCGCCAGCGTCAGCGACCCGAGGCCGGGCCCGACCTCCACCACCGCGTCCTCGGCCGTCACCCCGGCGGCCCGGACGATCCGGCGCACGGTGTTGCCGTCGATGACGAAGTTCTGCCCGCGCTGCTTGGTCGGCTTCACGCCGAACGCCTCCGCCAGCTCGCGGATGTCGGAGGCGCCAAGAAGGTGGCTGTCAGGGGTGGGGTCGGTGCTGCTCACGCGCCAAGGATACGGGCGGACGGGCCCGGCCCGATCAGTAGCCGAAGGCCCGCGCCGTGTTCGCCGCGATCGCCGTGGCCAGTTCGTCCTCGTGCAGGTCCAGGGTCGCGGCCATCGAGCGCACCGTGACCGGGATCAGGTACGGCGCGTTGGGGCGGCCCCGATAGGGGTGGGGGGTGAGGAAGGGAGCGTCGGTCTCGACCAGGACGCGGTCCAGCGGCGTGACGGCCAGGGCGTCCCGCAGCGGCTGGTTGGCCTTGAAGGTGACGGGCCCGGCGAAGGAGAGGTACCAGCCGTGCTCGGCGCAGATCTTGGCCATGGGGGCGTCGCCGGAGTAGCAGTGGAAGACGGTGCGCTCGGGCGCACCCTCCTCCAGCAGGACGGCGATGACGTCCTCGTGCGCGTCCCGGTCGTGGATGACCAGCGCCTTGCCGTGGCGCTTGGCGATCTCGATGTGCCGCCGGAAGGACTCCTTCTGGATGTCCACGCCCTCAGGACCGGTGCGGAAGTAGTCGAGCCCGGTCTCGCCGACGGCGCGGACCTGCGGCAGGGCCGCCAGCGCGTCTATCTCGGCGAGCGCCGCGTCGAGCGCCGCCGCGCCCCCGGCCGGACGCTGCTGCCCCGACCAGCCGTCGGGGTCACCGAGGAAGATCCTCGGCGCCTCGTTGGGGTGCAGCGCGACGGCCGCGTGCACCTGCTCGAACTCCTCGGCCAGGGACGCCGCCCAGCGCGAACCGGGTACGTCGCAGCCCACCTGGACGACCGCGGTCACCCCGACCGAGGCGGCCTTGGCCAGGCCCTCGGCGGGGGAACCCGACTGCATGTCCAGGTGGGTGTGCGAGTCGGCCACCGCCACCGCCAGCGGCTCGGGCAGCGGTGGCGGGGTGGCGCGGTCGTCCTTGGCGTTGGCCATCAGGCTGCGGGCTTCTCTTCCAGGCGGGGGAACAGGATGTCGCCCTTGGTGACGGTGGTCCCGGCGGGCAGCCGGCCCCAGTCGGCGACGGTGGCGATGGTCTGGGCGCCCAGCGCGCCCAGCGACGCCTCGGCGCCGAGGGAGTCCCACAGCTTCTGCGAGGCGACCGGCATCAGCGGGTTGAGCAGTACGGCGGTGGCCCGCAGCGCCTCGGCGGCGGTGTAGAGGATGGTGGCCAGACGGGCCTGGCCCTCCTCCGATGTGTCCTTCGCGACCTTCCACGGCTCCTGCTCGGTCAGGTAGCCGTTGACCAGCTTGACGAAGTCGAAGACCGCCGCGATACCACCCGCGAAGTCCAGCTCCTCGCCGATCTTCCGGTCGGCCAGCTCGGTGGCCTTGACCAGCGCGTCGGCGACGACCTGCTCGGCATCGCCGTGGGCGGTCGCGGAGGGCAGCGAGCCCTCGAAGTACTTGCCGACCATGGCGGCGACGCGCGAGGCGAGGTTGCCGAAGTCGTTGGCCAGCTCGGAGGTGTACCGGGCCGTGAAGTCCTCCCAGGAGAACGAGCCGTCGGTACCGAACGGGATCGCCCGCAGGAAGTAGTAGCGGTACGCGTCCACGCCGAAGTGCGAGGTCAGATCGGTCGGCGCGATACCGGTCAGGTTGGACTTGGACATCTTCTCGCCGCCGACCATCAGCCAGCCGTTGGCGACGACCCGCTTGGGCAGCGGCAGACCCGCGGCCATCAGCATCGCGGGCCAGATCACCGCGTGGAAGCGCAGGATGTCCTTGCCCACCAGGTGCACCGAGGCCGGCCACAGCTCGGCGAAGCGCTCCGGGTCCGCACCGTAACCGGCGGCGGTGATGTAGTTCTGCAGGGCGTCCACCCACACGTAGAGCACGTGCTTCTCGTCCCAGGGCAGCGGCACGCCCCAGTTGAAGGTGGACCGGGAGATCGACAGGTCCTTGAGGTCCTGCTCGACGAAGCGCAGCACCTCGTTGCGGGCGGAGGCGGGCGCGATGAAGTCCGGGTTCTGGGCGTAGAACTCCAGCAGCTTCGGGCCGTAGGCGGAGAGCCGGAAGAAGTAGTTCTCCTCCTCCAGCCACTCGACCGGCCTCTTGTGCACGGCGCAGAGCTTCTCGTCCTCGCTCGCGCCGGGCAGCAGTTCGCCGGGCAGCTTGTACTCCTCGCAGGCCACGCAGTACGGGCCGGAGTAGCCGCCCTTGTAGATCTCGCCCTTGTCGTACAGGTCCTGGACGAACTCCTGGACGCGGTCGGTGTGCCGCTTCTGGGTGGTCCGGACGAAGTCGTCGTTGGCGATGTTCAGGTGCTGCCAGAGCGGCTTCCACGCCTCCTCGACCAGCTTGTCGCACCACTCCTGCGGGGTGACGCCGTTGGCCTCGGCCGTGCGCAGGATCTTCTGACCGTGCTCGTCCGTGCCGGTGAGGTACCAGACCTTCTCGCCGCGCTGGCGATGCCAGCGGGTGAGCACGTCGCCCGCCACGGTCGTGTACGCGTGGCCCAGGTGCGGGCGATCGTTCACGTAGTAGATCGGAGTGGTGACGTAGTAGGCCGAGGTCGAGGGCTCGGTGGTGCTGTGGTCTTCAGTGGCCGCCATGCTCCGAAATCTTAGCCGCGCAAACGAACCACCCTCGACCGACTTGACCCCTCCGGCAATTGGGGGTGGTCCCGTTCACCCGGAACTTCCGCCGAGCGGAAATCGGGCCCTCACACGGCGGCCTCGGACCGGCCTCAGGCAGCGCGGCCGAACATGCTGCGGACCCAGGCCCGGAAGCTGCGCCGCACCCGGACCGGTCGCCCGATCGGACCCTCGTCGTCGGGCTCGGCGTGCGCGGCGTACCCGGGACCGTGGTGCCAGGAGTGCTCGGCCGTGGCCACCCGGCCCTCGCGCATGATCCGCACGGTGTGTCCGCCGCACCCCGGGCAGGTCGGCTGGAGCAGCGGCGAGGGCACGCGGACACCGTTCGCGTGGTACTCGATCACCGTGTGCCCGTCCCGGGCCACGTGGTGCTCGATCTCGTACGCCTGCTCCCACCCGTAGCCGCAGCTCAGGCAGGCGAAGGAGTACGCCTCCCTGACGGTCTCCACGGGGGTGGGCGGCCTGCTCGTCAGGCCGAGGCCGCCCGACGCGGTGTCGCGCACTGCATTGCCACTCAGAGGGCTACCGATCGTCTCGCTCATAGCCGTCTCCCAGCGCCCGCCGGACGTCCGTCCGGCTCGGGTCTTTCCCTCTCAGGGAATGCCCGGAGCATGCCTTCCGCTACCCGGCTTGCCAAGTCTTGGCGCCGAATTGGAAAGGGCTGTACGAAGCCCTGCCCAGCCCCCTGACCAGGGGGCATGAACCGGGGCCTTCCTCTACGGTACGACCGGGGAAACGACCGGGCACACCATGCCGAGCGCGCGTTCGAGTGACGGCTGCCAGCGGGATCAGGCGTGCTTGGCCGCCACCACCGCGTCGAAGACCTCCCGCTTCGGAAGTCCGAGCTCCGCCGCGACCGCCGCGATGGCCTCCTTGCGCCGCTCCCCGGCCTCCTCGCGGGCCGCGACCAGCTCGGCCAGCTGCGCCGGGCCGTACTCCTTCGGCGCGGCCGGCGGGGCACCGGCGACCACGACCGTGATCTCGCCCTTGACCCCGTCCGCCGCCCAGGCGGCGAGCTCGGTCAGCGGACCGCGCTTGACCTCCTCGTAGGTCTTGGTCAGCTCGCGGCAGACCGCCGCGGGGCGGTCCCCGCCGAAGGCCGTGGCCATCGCGGCCAGAGCCTCGGCGATCCGGTGCGGGGCCTCGAAGAAGACCATGGTGCGGGGCTCGGCGGCGATCTCGGCCAGCTGGCGGGCCCGGTCACCGGTCTTGCGCGGCAGAAAGCCCTCGAAGGTGAAGCGGTCCACCGGGAGGCCGGAGAGCGCCAGTGCGGTCAGCACGGCGGACGGCCCGGGCACGGCGGTGACCTTGATGCCGGCGGCGACCGCGGCGTCCACCAGGCGGTAGCCGGGGTCGGAGACCGAGGGCATCCCGGCATCCGTCACCAGCAGCACCCGGGCACCGCCCTGAAGAGCCTCGACCAGTTCGGGCGTACGGGCCACCTCGTTGCCCTCGAAGTACGAGACCACGCGCCCCGTCGGGGTCACCCCCAGCGCCTGGGTCAGCCGGCGCAGCCGCCGGGTGTCCTCGGCGGCGATCACATCCGCGGTGGCCAGCTCGGTGAGCAGCCGGGGCGGGGCGTCCGAGACGTCGCCGATGGGTGTGCCTGCGAGAACCAGTACTCCTGTCACGCCCCCTATCCTCGCAGCCCGTCGGCCACCCACTCACCGACGCAACCGGTCCGCCCCTCGGGGGCGCGGGGCTCTGCTTGATCAACTGCGTGCGCGGTCAACCCCCACTTCGGTTCCCGAACCCAGTGACCCCGACTTGCACTGCCCCTGAAGGTTCTCCGCCTGCCCTGAAGGGGTTTCCCCCTTGCCCCGAAGGGTTTCCTCTTGCCTGCTCATGGCCCACCCCTACGATGTGGCGGGTGAGCGGCAAGATGGCACCTGAGACGCCCATTGGCGTGGACCACACCGAGCAGGGCGGCGTGGGTCTGCTGCCCGCGCCCGAAGAGCCGCCTGTGGGGGCCGTCCCGGCCCCGCGCGAGGCCGGCCCGGTGCGGTCGGGCTGGGAGCGGGGGCTGGCCAGGTACGGCTACCGGGCACCGGTGCGGCCGGAGATCGCCGAACAGCTGGTCCCGCCGATGCCGGACGGCCCGAAGGTGACGCCCCGCCGGGTGGCGCCCCCGAGGCTGCTGGCAGCGCGCGGTATCACCCTGCCCGCGCCCCTCTGGTCCTGGCTGTGCCGCTGGTCCGGCTGGCTGGGGCCGATCGCGGTGGCACTGTTCGGCGGGCTGCTGCGCTTCTCCAACCTCGGCCAGCCGGCCTCCCTGATCTTCGACGAGACGTACTACGCCAAGGACGCGTACGCGCTCTGGCACGGCGGCTACGAGACCAGCTGGCCGGACGACGCCAACGCCCGGATCGTGGCCCCGCACCCGAGCATCCCGTTCCGGACCGACCCCGCGTACATCGTGCATCCGCCGGTCGGCAAGTGGCTGATCGGCATCGGCGAGCAGCTGTTCGGGATGCACCCCTTCGGCTGGCGGTTCATGGTGGCGCTGCTCGGGACGGTCTCGATCCTGATGCTCGCCCGGATCGCGCGCCGCCTCTTCCGCTCGACCCTGCTGGGCTGTGTCGCCGGGCTGCTGCTCGCGGTGGACGGCCTGCACTTCGTGATGAGCCGCTCGGCGCTGCTCGACCTGATCGTCATGTTCTGGATGCTGGCGTCTTTCGGCTTCCTGCTGCTGGACCGCGACCGCACCCGGGAGCTGATCGCCCGTCGGCTCCTGACGCAGCCGGGCGGCGAGTGGCTGGGCCTGGGCTGGCGCCCGTACCGGCTGGCGGCGGCCGTCTGTATCGGTCTGACCTGTGCCACCAAGTGGAGCGGCATGTACGTGCTGCTGGCGTTCTGGCTGCTCACCGCCTGCTGGGACATCGGCGCCCGGCGGCTGGCGGGGGCACGGCGCTGGCTGCGCCTCGGGCTGTGGGACGCGACGCTGGCGCTGCCGGTGATGTCGCTGATCGCGGTCGGGGTGTACCTGGCCTCCTGGACGGGCTGGTTCCTCAGCAGCAGCACCCCCGGCCAGGGCGGCTACGGCCGGGACTGGGCGCTGCACCGGGCCGGGCTGTCGCCGGAGTACGTGCTCGGCGTGAAGATGCCGTTCCAGTTCGACATGACCTGGGTGCCGGACGCGCTGCGCAGCCTCTGGCACTACCACGCGACGATGTACAGCTTCCACGTCGGCCTGACCAGCCCGCACACCTACCAGTCCAACCCGTGGAGCTGGCTGATCCTGGGCCGACCGGTCTCGTACTTCTACGAGTCGCCGAAGTACGGCCAGAACGGCTGCACCGCGAGCGAGTGCGCCCGCGAGGTGCTCGGGATCGGGACGCCGATCCTGTGGTGGGCCGGCGTGGTGGCCCTGGTGTACTGCCTGTACCGCTGGGCGCTGCGGCGGGACTGGCGGGCGGGCGCGGTGCTGTGCGGCCTGGCCGCCGGGTACCTGCCGTGGTTCATGTACCAGCAGCGGACGATCTTCCTCTTCTACGCCGTCGCCTTCGTGCCCTTCCTGGTGCTGGCCGTGACGATGATGATCGGCGCGCTGATCGGCCCGGCGGGCGCCTCGCACGACCGGCGGGTGATCGGCACCACGGCGGCGGCGCTGCTGGTGCTGGCGATCATGTGGAACTTCCTCTACTTCCTCCCGCTGTACACCGGTCAGATGATCCCGATGCAGGACTGGCGGGCCAGGATGTGGTTCACAACCTGGGTCTGAGCCCGCCGCCCGGCCCGCAGTTGTACCGAATGGGTCACGAGTGCAGGGCCTCCATGGGGCTGACGAAACGGTCCGCCTAGGGTGGCTCGGTAGGCACAATCGGAACCACGGGGGGAACCGAGCCATGAACAAGGGCGCGAAGATAGGCATCGCCACCGTCTGCACCGGGATGCTCTCGGTCGCCGGATACGGGGCGTTCAACATCGCCAATGCGCTGATGAACGGCACCACGGGCAAGTCCGACCACGCACAGCCCGAGGTCGGCACAGTGGTCGCGCAGGCGCCGAGCGCGCAGCAGGCACAGGACTCGGCGACAGCCTTCCTCGCCGCCTGGGCCAAGGGCGACCTGGAGGCGGCGGGTGCGCTGACCGACAGCCCGGACACCGCCACCGCCACGCTGGCGGCCTTCCGCGACAAGGTCAAACCGAGCTCGCTCACGCTGGCTGTCGGCGGCCCGGCGACCGCCGCCGCCTCGGCCGCGCCGGGCGCCGCACCGGCCGGGCAGATCCCGCTGGGCTTCAAGGCCACGGTGGAGTTCGACGGGAGCAGCACCCCGTGGAGCTACGACGGTGTGCTCGGCATGGTCAGGCTGAGCAACGGCAAGAGCGCCGTGCACTGGACTCCGACCGTGATCAATCCCCAGCTGACCTCGGGCAAGAGCATCTCCGTCCGGCCGCTGCCCGCCTCGGGCTCCTCCTCGCTCACCGACCGCAACGGCGCGCCGCTCGGCAACTACCCCTCGCTCCAGCCGCTGCTGGGCGAGTTGGGCGACCGGGTACCGTCCGGCACCCCCGGCACCCCCGGCACGGGCGTGGTGATCACCGACGACAGCGGGCAGAACGCACCGCAGAAGGTCTTCACCATCACCGAGCCCAAGGCCGGCCAGTCGGTCAAGCTGACCATCGACGGGAAGCTGCAGGCCGCGGCCGAGAAGGCCGTGCGGGAAGCGACCGGCGGGGGCGCCGAGTTCGCCTCGCTGGTCGCCGTCGAGCCCAGCACCGGGAAGGTCCTGGCCATCGCCAACGCCCCTGCCTCCGGCCAGAACCGGGCCTTCCTCGGTGCGATGGCCCCCGGCTCCACGATGAAGGTGATCACCGCCGCCGCCCTGCTGGAGGCCGGCATCTCCCCGGACGCCGCGATGCCCTGCAAGCAGAACTTCTCGGTGAACGGCTTCAGTTTCAAGAACGACAACGACGAGTCGGGCGAGGGCTGGAAGTTCAGCAAGGACTTCGCCGAGTCCTGCAACACCGCCTTCATCCAGCAGGGCATGACCAGCCTCAAGGGCAGCGAACTCCGGGACACCGCACGGGAGTTCTTCGGCATCGGGGACGGCGTCTGGAAGACCGGCCTGAAGCTGGCCCCCGCAAGCGTCCCGGCGCCGGGCAGCACCACCGAGCGGGCCGCCCAGCTGATCGGCCAGGGCCAGATCACCATGAACTCGCTCACCATGGCCTCGGTCGCCGCCACCGTCGAGAACGGCACCTTCCACCAGCCGATCGTCATCCCGGGCTACGACCAGGCACCCGCGGGGCGCAAGCTGTCCTCGTCCACTCTCAGGGGGCTGCGCCAGATGATGCACCTGACCGCCACGGACGGCACCGCCGCCACCGCGATGTCCGGGATCAGCGGCAACATCGGGGCCAAGACCGGCACCGCGCAGGTGAACGGCCAGTCCTCGGACAACAGTTGGTTCACCGCCTACGCCGACGACCTCGCCGTGGCCGCCGAGGTCCAGGGCGGCGGCCACGGCTCCGAGACCGCGGGACCGGCCGCCGCCAAGGTGCTCCGCGTCGGCAACGACGAGTGACCGGCCGTCAGCCCTTGCCGTAGACGGCCTCGACGTTGTCGCTCGCCGGGTGCGTGCGCCCGGCGGGCCCGGCGGCGAAGGCCCGGAGCAGGTTCTCGGTGACCTGCCGGGTCACCGCCCCGGCCTTGGCGTCCATACCGTGATCCGCCCGGCCGCCGCCGGGGCCGTTGGCGTCCAGCGACTCCACCCAGCGCATCGTCCCGCTCGCGAACACCCCCGCGCCGCTCGGCACCGTGTAGTACGCGGAGTCGGCGAAGCTGCGCCGCCCGTCGCAGACCACCGGTGAGTGCGCCAGGATCTCGATCGGCCGGGGGGTGGAGAAGCCGGTGAGCACCCGGTCGTACTCGACCCCGACCAGGTGCGGGAAGCTGTCGCCCCCCTGGACCCCCGAGCCTGCGAACAGCCAGTGCCCCGGGTTGGTCACCACATACGGGGCGTCAACCGGGTAGCCGTCGTAGATCACCCCGAGCAGCGAACTCTCCGGGTCGGCCCCGGGCACCTCGCGGAAGTCGGTGGTCGCGGGCTTCCCCTCCCTGAAGCCCGGATCCTCCTGGTAGTCGGCCTTGTAGCAGACCACCGTACGGTCCGGGCCGAGGTCCGAAGGCTCGAAGCGGACCCGGCGGAAGCAGCAGTTGGCGCCCAGGATCGCCAGATTGGTCCCGGCGTCCCTGGCGGCCGTGAAGTGCGCCCGCTGCTCCGGCGACCAGTACTCGTCATGGCCCAGCGAGAGCACGGCGGCGGCCCCGTGCAGCAGTTGCGGATCCCGGGCGACATCCACACCGGTGGCGTACGCCAGTGGCAGACCGAGCCGCTCCGCCAGCGCGATCAGCGGCGCCTCGTACACCAGGAACAGCCCGGCGCCGTCGTCGTACAGGTACGGCCGGTCGAAGGTGACCTCCAGCGATCGGGTCGCCAGGCCGCCGGTCGGGCCGTTGTAGAGGCTGTACCCGCCCCACTCGTTGTACGCCTGCCAGGTCGCCGGGGCGTTGACGATCACCGTCCTGCCCGCGGTGGACGCCGAGCGGACGGTGACCGGGACGAAGCGCTGCCCCGAACCGTCCTCGGCGTCCAGGCGGAGCAGATAACTGCCCTCGGGCCAGCCCTCGGTGTCCACCGTGGTGGTCCTGGCCCAGCCGGTGCGGACCGACCGGGTCCGCTGATCGACCGTAGGGTCGGCCTGCCGGCTGCCGGGCAGCCGCTCGGAACGCCAGACCAGCCGGCCCCGCACGCCGCCGTACCAGCCCATCCGGTACGCGGAGACGGTGAAACCCGGCGCGGTCGTCGACACATGGAGGCCGAACCGCTCGCCGGGCAGCACGCTCACCCGGTCCGCGAACCCCTCGATCGCGCGCGCCGGGCCCGCTTTGGAGACCGACCAGTCGTCGTTGCCCGGACGGTCGTTCTCGGCCTGCGTCGCGGACGGGCCGGGGCTGCGGCTCGGGCCGGGGCTCGGGGAGCCACCGGCCGGCTTGGCGGTGCCTGCGCCGGCAGCTGCGCTCGGCGTACCGCCGGGGCCGCAGGCACTCAGCCCGGCCGCCGCCGCACCGGCGGCCAGCCCCAGAAACCTCCGCCGTCCGTGACCCGACGTCCGCTGCTCGCCCATGCCCGGCTCCTGCGCCACCTGGGTCTCCCCGCTCGTCCGCGTGTCGGCCTCAACGTGACCTACCCAAACTCATGACCGGACGTCGGGCACCCTCTGGCGGCGTCCGGAGTACAACACCCCGCTCCCGGCGCCGCCCCGGGGCGCGAGGCTCCGTCCCAGGACCGGCCGGGACAAGCGGAGGGGCTGCCGGGGAGATCTCCCCGGCAGCCCCTCGACTCGGTGTGTCAGCCCGTCGTCAGCCGACCGGGGTGACCTCGCTCTCCGTCCGGTTGAGCTTGGAGTGCTTGACGCTGTAGCCGAAGTAGACGGCGGCGGCGATCACAAGGGCGACCCCGAAGAACAGGAAGGTCACCGGGTGCAGGCCCTTGATCAGGTAGAGGCAGAAGCCCACGCTGAGCACCGGGACGACCGGGTAGCCGGGCACCTTGAAGCCGCGCGGCAGGTTCGGCTGGGTGCGGCGCAGAATGATCACACCGACCGAGACCACCGAGAACGCCACCAGGGTGCCCAGGCTGGTCAGGTCGGTCAGGATGTCGAGCGGGACGAAGGCGGCCAGGGCGGCGACTCCCGCGCCGACCACCAGGGTGTTCCAGACCGGGGTGCCGGTCTTCGGCGAGATCTCGGCGAACTTCTTCGGCAGCATGCCGTCGCGGCCCATCGAGTACAGGATGCGGGTCTGGCCGTAGATCACCACGAGGGTGACGCTGAAGATCGAGATGATCGCACCGAGCGCGAACATCAGGCCCGGCCAGCTCTGACCGGTGACGTCCTGCAGGATCTGCGCGAGGCCGGCCTCCTGGCCGTCGAACTTCTTCCACGACTGGGCACCCAGCGCGGCGATCGCGACACCGACGTACAGCAGGGTGACGACGACCAGCGAGATGATGATCGCCAGCGGCAGGGTGCGGCGGGGGTTCTTGACCTCCTCGCCGGCCGTGGACACCGCGTCCAGGCCGATGAACGAGAAGAAGATGCTGGACGCGGCCACCTGGACACCGCCGAAGCCGAGCGGCATGAACGGGCTGAGGTTGCCCGAGCGGAAGCCGGTCAGACCGATCGCGATGAAGAGCACCAGGATGACGATCTTGATACCGACCATGGTCGCGTTGACCTTCGCCGACTCGCTGGCGCCACGGATCAGCAGCACCACGACCATGCCCACCAGGACCACGGCGGGCAGGTTGAAGTAGCCGCCGTCACCGGGCGGCGCCGCCATCCACTCGGGGATCTGGAAGCCGAAGGCCAGGTCGAAGAACTTGTTCAGGTACTGGCCCCAGCTCACCGCGATCGCGGAGGCCGAGACCCCGTACTCAAGCAGCAGACAGATGCCGACGCCGAAGGCCACGATCTCGCCGAGCGTCGCATAGGCGTAGGAGTACGAGGAGCCGGAGACCGGGATCGCGGAGGCCATCTCCGCGTAGCAGAGCGCGGTCAGCCCGGCCGTGATCGCCGCCAGCACGAAGGAGACGATCACCGCAGGGCCGGCCTCGGGCACCGCGCTGCTCAGCACGAAGAAGATGCCGGTACCTACGGTTGCCCCGATACCGATCGAGGAGAGCTGCCAGAGGCCGATCGAGCGGCGCAGATGTATCCCGGAGCGGCCGCCCCCCTCGGGCGCCCCGGCGGGCAGGCTGTCGGCCGAACCGCTCTCGGCGATCAGGGTGTCGATCGGCTTCCGTCTGAACAGACGCGCGCTGGTGGTGCTTCGGGTGGTCAACGCGTTGGTTCCTTCTAGGCGGGGGAGGGTGTCCTGGCAGCTGTTCCGCGCCTGCCCTGTGGGGGAGGGCATGCGGACCAACCGAACAAAGATGGGACAGTCCACGCGAATGCGCCAGTCGCGCAATCGGCGAGAGCCGAGGTCCGCCTTGTACGAATCGTCGTATGGCGTCCACCAAACCCGACAGATCGCAGGCGGCGGTTCACCCGAAAAGCAGCTATAGAACACCGGGAACCCTACATCCCGACACCGGCTGATCACATCCGGCCCTGTTGCCGCACCTCAGCCGCCTCCAGACTCGCCGATCACTCCCCGATTCGCACCGGAACATTCACGCCGGGAAGCCGGAGCCGGTCTTCAACTCGACTGCCACCGCTGGAAATCGCGCACCGCGCCGCAACAATGGACACCCGATCCGATCCAGCGCGGCGAACGGCGCATTCGGCGGCCGCACCACGATGCGATAACGATGTCGGCCGCCGGCGGCTGTCAGCGGCCGTTGTCGAGGATCGACTGCATCACGGACTTGGCGATCGGGGCGGCCAGCCCGCCGCCGGTGACGTCGGTGGCGCTGCTGTCGGCGATGACCACGGCGACCGCGACCGGGGGGACGTCGCGGGAGCCGCCGGGCTTGGCCCAGGAGATGAACCAGGCATAGGGGGTGCCGGTGTTGTCCACACCGTGCTGGGCGGTGCCCGTCTTGCCGCCGACAGTGGCTCCGCCGATCCGGGCGTTGCGGCCGGTGCCGTTCTCCACCACGTCGGTCATCAACTGCTGCACCTGTGCGGCGACCGGCGCCGTCATCGCCTTCCTGTAGACGGCGGGCTTCATGACCTGGACGGCGGTGCCGTCGCTCCTGGCCAGCTTGTCCACAAGCTGTGGATACATCACCGTGCCGTTGTCGGCGACACCCGCCGCGACCATGGCCATCACCAGCGGCGTGGCGGCGGTGTCGTACTGGCCGATCGAGGAGAGCGCGACCTGCGACTGGTTCATCCTGGTGTCGAAATTGCTGCGCGCGGCCCGGACCGGAATGTCCAGCCTGGGGTCGTTGAAGCCGAAGTTCTCGGCCATCGCCGCCATCTTGTCCAGGCCGGTCCTGACCCCGAGATATCCCATCACGCTGTTGCACGAGTAGGTCATCGCGGTGTCCAGCGAGAGGTCCGGGGAGTTGCAGGCGCCGGTGTCGTTGACCAGCGGTGTGGTGGTGCCCGGCATGACGTACGGATACGGGGCCCCGGTACCGGCCTGGATGTCGTTGACGACCCCGTCGGCCAGTGCGGCAGCGGCCGTGACCACCTTGAAGGTCGAGCCCGGCGGGTAGATCTGCCGCAGGGCCCGGTTGAGCATCGGCTGGTTGGTGTCCGCCTGGAGCCTGCCCCACGCCGCCTGGTCGGACCCGCTGCTGCCCGCGAGGGCACCCGGGTCGTAGGAGGGCGTGGTGGCCAGGGCGAGGATCCGCCCGGTGGCCGGTTCGATCGCCGCGACGGCGCCCTTCTGACCGTTCAGGCCCTCCGTCGCGGCCTGCTGGGCGGCCTTGTCGATAGTGGTGTAGACATCACCGCCGGGGTTCTGCCTGCGGGCGATCTCGTCCCACAGCGCCCAGCCGGCAAGGCGGTTGTCGGTGCCGGAGAGCAGCTCGTCGTAGACGCCTTCGAGCTGGCTGTTGCCGTACGTCTGCGAGGAGTAGCCGGTGATCGCCGCGTACCGGGAGCCGTCGGTGTAGGTGCGCTTGTAGTCGTAGCGGCCACCGGTGGCGACCGAGCCGGTGATCGGCTGGCCCGCCACCAGGATGTTGCCGCGCGGCTGGCGGAAGCGCTCGACGGTGAGCCGCTGGTTGGCCACGTTGTGGTTCAGCGAGTCGGCCTGGAAGACCTGGACCCGAGTGGCCTGGACCGCCAGCGCGACGATCAGCAGCAGACAGAAGGTACCGGCCCGGCGGCCGGTGGTGGAGATGCCGGGCAGGCCCTGCGCGCCGTTGGCCGAGGCTTTGGCACGGTTGCGTCCGAACATTGCCTACTCCCCCTCGGGCAGCGGTCGGCGGGCGATGTCGCTCATCCGCACCAGCAGCGCGACGATGATCCAGTTGGTCACCACCGAGGAACCGCCCTGGGCGACGAACGGCAGCGTCATCCCGGTCAGCGGGATCAGGCCGAGCACCCCGCCCGCGACGACGAAGACCTGTAGGCCGACGATCGCCGCCAGGCCGATCGCCAGCAGCCGCCCGAACGGGTCCTTGAGCGCGATCCCGGTCCGGAAGCCGCGCGAGATCAGCAGCGCGTACAGCAGGAGGATCGCCACCAGGCCGACCAGACCGAGCTCCTCGCCGATGGTGGCCAGGATGAAATCGGACTTGGCCGCGAAGCCGATCAGGATCGAGTGGCCGAGCCCCAGTCCCGCGCCGAGCACCCCGCCCCAGGCGAAGGCGAACAGCGACTGGGCGATCTGGTTGGCGCCCTGCCCGGCCGAGATGGAGGCGAGCGGGTCCAGCCAGTCCGTCACCCGGCTGTGCACATGCGGCGAGA
The DNA here is from genome assembly GCF_029892105.1 of Kitasatospora sp. GP82. Taxonomy (GTDB): domain Bacteria; phylum Actinomycetota; class Actinomycetes; order Streptomycetales; family Streptomycetaceae; genus Kitasatospora. The sequence goes on from NZ_JARZAJ010000024.1 coordinate 47,973, forward strand.
GCCACCCCACCGCGACCGCCCCCACCGCCGCCAGGAAGAGCCCGATCGCGATCCAGCCGCTGCGGGCCGTGGCCACGTACAGCATCACCACGAAGAGACCGAAGAAGAGCAGCGAGGTGCCGAGGTCGGTCTCCAGCACCAGGACGCCGACGAAGGCTGCCCAGATCAGCAGCACCGGACCGAGCACCCGCCCGCGCGGAAGCTGGAACCTCCAGATCCGACGGCCCGTCAGCGCGAGCGCGTCGCGGTGCACCGCGAGGTACGCGGCGAAGAAGACCGCCAGCAGGATCTTGGCGAACTCGCCCGGCTGGAAGGAGAGCGGGCCGACGGTGATCCAGATCCGCGAGCCGTACACCGGCGGGAAGAAGATCGGCAGGATCAGCAGCACCAGCGCCACCAGCGCCCCGATGTAGGCGTACCGCTGGAGGATCTTGTGGTCTCGGAGCACCACCACCACGCCGATGAAGAGAGCGACCCCGAGGGTGGACCAGAGCAGTTGGGTGGGAGCCGCCTCGCTCTTCGGAGTAGCGCGGTCCAGACGGTAGATGACGACCAGCCCGATGCCGTTGAGCAGGATCGCGATCGGCAGCAGCAGCGGGTCCGCGTACTCGGCCTTCCAGCGGATCACGCCGTGCGCGAGCAGGGCCAGCACTCCCAGCGCGATCCCGTACGCCGCGGCTCCCGGGGGCACCTTGCCGTCGATGTTGACGCCGACTTCGACATAGCCGAGGACGGCGACCAGCACCGCGCCGAGCACCAGGGCGAGTTCGGTGTTGCGACGGCTCTTGACCGGGCGGGCGACGGGTGCGCCCGACCTGGCTGCGGCGGAGGGAGAGGCCACGGGCCCTCCTGTTCGGTTCTCGGGTGCGGGCGGGGACGAACGGGCAACGGCCCTGTCCGCCCCCGAGGGTGATACGTGCTCGGCTCAGGTGCCGGACCCCGCCCGCGCGGCCCGGGCGATCTCGCGCAGGTGATCCTCCTCGTCACGGACCTGCTGTGCGGTGGCGAGGCCGGGATGGGCGATCGCAAACAGGTTGCTCACGGGGGCGGTCCTTCCGCTCGACTGGCATGGCGACGGGTCGCGGCACACAGGGCCGGCTCCCTCGACCCTAACGATGATTTGCCATATTTATGGCTGTTGGGTGCGGTGTGTCCGATATTGCGGATGCCGGCCGGGACCTGCTCAGTCCGAACGGCGAGCGGCCACGGCAGCGGCTCCCGCGACCCCCAGTGCCGCCAGAACGACCGCCCCGGCGAGCGCCGCCACAGGGAAGGCGACCCGAGCCGTACGGTTGGCGGTGACCAGCGCGCGGACGACGGCGTTCGCGGGTGAGCCCGGCACCACGAGCAGCAGCGTCGCCAGCCCCAGGCTCACCGGAATGCCGTACTGCGAGCGCAGCAGTACGGGCCGCGTGCACAGCGCCCCGATCAGCAGACCGAGCAGCACGCAGACCACGGTCGCCAGCAGACCGGCCACCAGCGCCTCCCCCACGGGCGCCTGGGCATGCCGGTTGGCGTCCACCTCGCCGCTGACCGCCCAGACGGCCAGCAGCCCCGCCAGACCGAGCGTCAGACCGGCGGTCAACGCCGCCGCCAGCGCCGCCAGATGCACCCTTCGGCGGCCGGCCGCCGCCGCCAGGCAGGCCCGCGAAGCAGCCGGCTCGGCGGTCGTCGTGCACCGCACGTACCAGGCGGTCACGGGCACCAGGACCGCCGCGGCGAAGCCGAGGGCACCGAGCAGGGTCTCCCCCGCGCTGATGCCGATCACCATCAGCAACGCGTACGCGAGGAACGGCGGCAGCCAGCGCTGCGAGCGCAGCAGCAGCTCCACCTGGTAACGGATCAGAACGCTCACCTGAGTGCCTCCTGGGAACACGACGAACCGAACCGGCGGACCGGCTCCGACCCCACCCGGAGGCCGTACCCCTCGACGCGGCCCGTCATCACGCCTCCCCCTCCGGGTGGACGGCGCGGATGTGGGCGGGCGGGGTCGCCGTGAGGAGGTGGCGCAGGAGGGCGTCGGAGTGGGGTGCGGGGACCTTCAGCAGGGTGGTGCCGTCGGGTCGCGGCTCGCGCTGCGGCGCACCGGGGAGCCGGTCAGGGAGCCGGCCGTCCACCTCGATGCGCACCAGTCGCTGCCCCGACGGCCCGTCCGGTACGGCGTCCACCGCCCGTAGCGAGCCGTCCTGGACGAGGTACGCGGCGGTGATGAGCCCGGCCAGCCGGTTGGGGTCGTGGTCGACGAAGAGGACCCGTCCGCCACGGGCGGCCCGGTCGGCGGCCACCTCGTCGAGCAGGCTGCGGGCCGCCTGGTCGAGCCCGGTCCAGGCTTCGTCCAGCAGCAGGAGCTCGGCGTCGGCGAGCAGTGCCTGGATGACGGCGACCTTCTGGCAGGTGCCCTTGGAGAGGCGGCTCAGCGGGGTTCCGGCCCGGTCGGCGATGCCGAAGCGGTCCAGCCAGTGCGCGGCCCGGCGGTCCGCCTCCGCGGCCGACAGGCCGTGCACCCGCCCGAGGTGGTGCAGGTAGGTCCGGGCGTCGAAGGGCAGTGCGGGCGGGAAGCGTTCGGGCACGTACGCCCTGCGGCCGGGGCCGTCGATGCTGCCGGTGCTGGGCGGCTCGACCCCGGCGATCAGCTTGAGCAGCGTGGACTTGCCGCTGCCGTTGGCCCCTTCGATCCGTACGAGTTCGCCGGGCCCGACCGCGAGCGTGGCCTCCTTCAGGATCCACGGGCCGCGCCGGCCGTACCGCTTGCCCACCCGACTCAGCCTCACCGGCGCCTCCCCGAAACCGCTCCGCCCTTCCCTCGCAGGGTAGTTCGCGCCCTCTGCGGATCCGTACCGGGCATTGGTCTTTCGGAAGTGATGATCCATAGGATGGCGGCCCGTGACGACCATGAGACGACGACGATTGCAGGTCAGGCGGCCGCTGGGCCTGCTTGCCGCACTGGCGATATCCGCCGGAGCCCTGCTCAGCGGCCTGCCCGCACATGCCGACGAGACCACCCCCGCGAGTTCCGACGCACCGAGGGTCGACCTCATCCTCGACGTGAGCGGTTCCATGAGGACCGCCGACCTCGACGGCAAGAGCCGGATCTCGGTTGCCCAGCAGTCCATCGACGAGGTGATCGACGCCCTGCCGTCCGAGACCGACTTCGGTATCCGGACGCTCGGCGCGACCTACCCGGGCAACGACAAGAGCATCGGCTGCAAGGACACCCAGCAGCTCTTCCCGATCGGCAAGACCAACAAGGTCGAGGCCAAGACGGCCGTGGCCACCCTGCGCCCGACCGGCTGGACCCCGATCGGCCTCGCCCTGCGGGGGGCCGCCCAGGACCTCGGCACCGGTCAGACCACCCGCCGGGTGGTCCTGATCACCGACGGCGAGGACGACTGCGCCCCGCCCGACCCCTGCGACGTCGCCCGCGAGCTCGCCGCGCAGGGCACCCATCTGGTGGTGGACACGCTCGGCCTGGCGCACGACGACAAGACCCGCCAGCAGCTGCTCTGCATCGCCAACGCGACGGGCGGCACCTACACCGACGTCCGCACCCAGGACCAGCTCACCGGCAAGGTCAATCAGCTGGTCAAGGAGTCCGGGGACACCTACCGGATCACACCCGCCAAGACGAGCGGCACCGACAAGTGCGAGACCGCACCGGTGCTGAACCCCGGTGTCTACAGCGACCGCGAGAAGTTCGCCGAGCACCGCGTCTACCGGGTACCGGTCAAGCCGGGGCAGGAGCTGCGGGCCTCGGTCAGCGTCTCGATGGACCGCGCGGTGGCCCGTGACTACGGCGTACTGCTCCAGGCCACCGACCCGACCGGCCAGGAGCTGGTCCGCGGTACGGATGCGGGCAGCGGCCGTACGGACGTCGCCTCGACCGGCGTGCGCTGGTCCGCGTCCGGTGCCTCGGCCACCCCGGCCAAGGGCGCCGGTGCCGCCGGTGCCGCCGGTGACCAGGCGGTCTGCCTGGTCGTCAGCAACTCCTTCGCCCCGCAGCCGGGCGTGGCCGCCGACCCCGGACTGCCGCTGGAGCTGACCGTCGACGTGGCCGCCGCCTCCCCCGCCCCCGACGGCCCGGCCGCCGGGCTCGGCCGGGGCTGGGTGCTGCTGCTGGTGCTCACCGGCGCCGGGCTGCTGACCGGCCTGGTCTTCGGCTGGGTGGCGCGCTGGCGGATCGCTGTCTGGCGGGAGAACTGATGATGCGTACGGCAATCCGCTTCACCGCAGGCGCTCTGCTCGCACTCGGGCTGCTGCCCGCGCTGGCCCCGGCCGCCTCGGCGGCCTCCCCCTCGCCGAGCCCGTCCGGCAAGGGACTGGCCCCGGCGACCACGGCAGGCACCTCCTTCCTGACCGCGACCACGCTCGCAGCAGGCCAGGAAGCCTCGGTGGCCGCCTCCACCGGCGACTACCTCTACTGGGCGTTCCCCGCCTCCGAGGGGCAGACGGACACCGTGCAGGTGACCGTCACCCTGCCGCCGGCCGCCGAGCGGCACGCGCCGCAGACCTGGACGGTGGAGCTCTTCGACGGCCTCCGCCGCCGCCAGTCCTGCACCGCCGGGCCGCAGAACGCGACCGCCGCGCCGAACACCGCCTCGGTCTCGATCGGCTGCACGCTCCGGCAGATCCGCTCCTGGGCCGAGCCGTGGTCCGGTGATCCGCTGCCGGGCACCTACTACGTCCGCCTTACCACCACCGACGCGGACCAGCAGGATCTGGGCCTGGCCGCCCAGGTCCAGCTGCACGTCACCGCCAAGGGCGGGCCGAACGACGCCCAGCCCGAGGGCGGCGAGCTGAAGGCCCCGCTGGTGCCGCCGGTCAACGCGGGCTCCACCGCCGCGCCCGGCGCGAGCGGTGCGTCCGGCGCGCCCACCGCTGCGGCCGGTGCCGGCCCGGGTACCGGTCGGGCCGCCGCGCCCGTCGAGCCGAAGACGCACTGGTACTCGGACCTGTTCTCGGGCTGGAACACCCGCTGGTTCTGGACCCTCGGCGGTGGCGCACTGGCCGCCCTCGCCGGTGTCGGCGGCTACACCCTCACCCGCCACCCGCACGGCCGACGGCCCACCCCGCACCCGGGGTCGCACCACTAGCCCCGGTCCGGCCTCGCCCGGGCCCGGAACCGCAACGGCGGTTCCGGGCCCGCTGTGCTCAGTACCACTGCGCGGCAACGGATTACGACGCATGGCCGAAACCACTGCCTCCGCTTGGCCGCGTCTCATCCATGGATTGACGGATCATCATCCAATCCGATTGCCTATGCGACGGCCTCGCTCGCGTCAGAGCCGATCATGCCGACAACCGTACCGGCAGCCGGACCGCCAAGCGCCAGTGCTGCGGCCGGTCCAGGGTGTTCACGGGGGCCTCCCGCCGACGGAAGGCCCCACCTGACGTTCGTCACACTCCGTGCCCTGCAGGGCAGTTACTCAGGCTGGACTCCCGGAGTGCGGCGGTCGGTGACGGTTCTTGGCCGCCACGGTACGACGGCGTCATGCGGTACGCACATGGGGGCGGGCTGACGCCCAGCGGACCCGCTGCACCCGGCGTACGCGCTGATCCTGGCGCTCGGGCCGCAGCGCGGTGAAGTGCTGGGCCTCACCCGGGACTTGGTCGACCTGGACGCCGAGCTTCTGACGGTCGAAGCCCAACTGCAACGGATCCGGCGTCAGCTCGTCCACGACGAGACCAAGACCGAGGCGTCCGAAGCCGTCCTCCCGCTGCCCGGCATCTGCACCACGGCACTTCGGCTTCGCCGTACGTCCCGGACCGCCGCCAAGCGGGCCGCCGACGAGCTCTGGACGTGCACCCGCGGATCGCGATGCAGATCCTCCGGCACAGCAGGATCGCCGTCACGATGGAGATCTGCACGCACGTTCCCTCGGAGGCGACCCGCCGCTCGCCGAAGAAGCCCGGGAAGCACATCTCGGGCGACTCGGAGCAAGCCCCGGAGCAGCTGCCGTACTTCACTGCCGTACATACGATCAGAGGCCCTCCCGGACAATCCCGGAAGGGCCTCTGATGTTGGGTGGAGCTGAGGGGATTCGAACCCCTGACCCCCTCGATGCGAACGAGGTGCGCTACCGGACTGCGCCACAGCCCCAACGAGAAAGAACTCTAGCACCTTTTGGAGGGGGCCCGTGACCACCCCCGGGTGCCCCACCGCAGGGCGTTGACCGGTGGCGGGGCGGGGACGGGTCATTCGTTGGCGGCCCGGGGGCGGGTGAGGCAGTCGTCCTCCGACGGAGACGGGGCGGCCTCGGCGTACTGGTCGAAGAGAGGAGTCTTGCGGGGTTCGGCGGCGCGGCCGGAGTCCCAGATTCCCCGGGCGTTGAGGTCGAGACCGCGGGTGATCCGCGGCGCGACCGGGGCGGTGACGTACGTCGGCAGCGGGACGGGGACCGGCTCCCAGGACTCGGGGCCGGCGGCACCGTTCTCGCGCATGCCGTCCACCCACTCCTCGTGGTCGGTCGCCTCCACCAGGGCGGCGGCCGAACTCTCGGCAGGTTCGCGGCGGGCTGCGGCGTCAGCGGCCAGGCGCAGGTGCGGGCGCCCGGGATCGCCGAGGCCGTCACCGGGACGGTCGGCAAGGTGGTCGGCCGCGTGGTCGGCCGAGCCGTCCACGGACAGGTCGGACGCCCGTTCGGCGGGCCGGTCCTCGACGTCCGCCGAGGCCGGCTCGGAGCGGGGCACCCGGGCCCGCTCGCGCTCGCGGAGGCGTTCGGCGGCCTGGGCCGCGCGGGCCCGGTCCAGCTTGACCTCGTACCGCTGGCGTTCCAGTCGCCGGAGGTGGCCGATGTAGAGGGTGAGAAGGACCGCCGGGACGGCCGGGATCCAGAGGAAGGCCACACCCGCGACCGCAGCGGTCACCGCGCCCGCCGCGAAGGCGAGGAAGAGCGTGGTGACCATCCGCCGCCGCCGCGCCAGCAGTCGGGCCCGGCGCTCGGGCGCACCCGCATCCTGGCCGGACCCGGCGTCGGACGCCGGAGCGGACGTCGAGGTCGAGGTCGAGGTCGAGGTCGAGTTGTCGTCATCGTCACCGAGGGACCGGGCCACCCGCCGCTCCAGAGCCGATCGGCCGGCCAGCAGGCGGATCGCGGTACTGAAGCGTTCCGTCGGACGCGCCTCGTTGAGCTCGTCCTGCCTGCGGAGCCACATCGGCACCAGATAGGCAGCCCAGGCCCCTACGATGACTGCGTAGATAAGGCCGCTGCTGCTCACCTTTCACACGGTACGGGCGCAGGGGAAGGCCCGGCAGCAATTTGGCACGGCGTGTCGTGCGATCAAGCTGATTCTCCGACTATTTGCCGGTATTTGTGACCACTCACGGGGGCGGCGATGCCATATTGATATCTATATTCGAACATATATTCAATTACCATAGGGGCCACGCACGCTGATCGCCCGCCAGCGGGCCAGCATCCCTTCCGGCACCTCGTCGGCGGTCAGTGCGTAGACCAGGTGATCCCGCCAGTCTCCGTCGATGTGAAGATATCGTGGACGCATTCCTTCGGACCGGAAGCCGAGCTTTTCCACCACCCGGCGACTGGGACCGTTCTCGGGCCTGATGCAGACCTCCATCCGGTGCAGACCGAGGACCGCGAAGCAATAGTCCACGGAAAGCGCGACGGCGGTCGGCATGATGCCCCGCCCGGCCACCGCCTCGTCGATCCAGTAACCGACATTGGCCGAGCACATCGAGCCCCAGGTGATCCCGCCGACCGTGAGCTGTCCGACCAGCTCGCCCCGGTACAGGACCACGAAGGGCAGCATCCGCCCGGCCGCCGCCTCGCCGCGCAGGTAGCGGACCATCTGCCGGTACGTCGGCCGGGGCCCGGTGGCACGACCGGGCTGCGCGGGCGGGACGGTCGCCTCCCAGCGGCGCAGCCAGTCCCGGTTGCGTCGGCAGACCTCCTGCCAGGCGTGCTGGTCACGGGCCCGGATCGGGCGCAGCGTGACGTCGCCCTCGTGGAGCTCAACCTGCCAGCCGCTGTTCAGCGCCCGTCTCCCTCACCTGCGGAGGGCCTGGGGTGGTCACCGCCGCCGAGCTGGTCCACTGCGTGGGCGAGCAACGGTTCCAGTACGGCCAGACCGTCCTTGACGCCTCCGGTGGAGCCGGGCAGGTTGACGATCAGGGTGCGTCCGGCGAGGCCGGCCAGGCCGCGGGAGAGTGCCGAGGTGGGCACCTTCTCGCGCCCGTACGCGCGGATCGACTCGGCGATGCCGGGGATCTGGCGGTCGATCACCCGGGCGGTCATCTCGGGGGTGAGGTCCATCGGCGAGATGCCGGTGCCGCCGGTGGTGAGCACAACGTCGTACCCGGCGGCGACGGCCTCGCGCAGCACTGCCTCGACGGGTTCGCCGTCCGGGACCACGCGCGGTCCTTCCACCTCGAAGCCCATCCGTTGCAGGCCGCCGACCAGTAGCGGGCCGCCCTTGTCCTCGTACACCCCGGCAGAGGCCCGGTTGGAGACGGTGACGGCGAGCGCCTTCACTCGGACACCTCCGGGGCGTTCCAGTCGCCGCTCTTGCCGCCGGTCTTGGTGAGCACCCGGACGTTCTCGATCACAGCGCCCTTGTCGACGGCCTTCACCATGTCGATCACGGTGAGCCCGGCGACGGCGACCGCGGTGAGGGCCTCCATCTCGACTCCGGTGCGGTCGGCGGTCTTCACCGTCGCGGTGATCTCCACGGCCTCGTCGGTGACGCTCAGGTCGACCTTGACGCCGGAGATGGCGATCGGGTGGCAGAGCGGGACGAGGTCCGGGGTCCGCTTGGCGCCCATGATCCCGGCGATCCGCGCGACGGCGAGGGCATCCCCCTTGGGAACGCCCTCGCCGCGCAGCAGTTCGACCACCCGCGGTGCCACCCGCACCCGCCCGGCGGCGACCGCCGTCCGTACGGTGGTCTCCTTCTCGGAGACATCGACCATGCGGGCGGCGCCGGTGTCATCGACGTGCGTGAGACGGTCGCCGGAGGGTGCGGTCACGGGGAAACTCCAGGGGTACGGCCAGGTGGCACGGCATCAACACCGCGCTGCGGGTACGAATACCGCGCTACCGTACCTCCCCGCCCTGCTCAGTCCGTGAGAAGGACCACGTCCACGGCGCTGCCGCCGCTCAGGGAGGTGGTCTCCTCGGGGACGGCGATCAGGCAGTTCGCCCTGGCGAGCGCACCGACCAGGTGCGATCCCTCGCCGCCGACCGGGCGCACCTCGCCGTCCTGGTACCAGCCGCGCAGGAACTGCCGCCGCCCTGCCGGGGAACGCAGTTCGACCGGGCAGACGGCCCGGACGACGGGGCGGTGGATGTCGGTGGAGCCGAGCATGGTGCGGATCACCGGGCGGACGAACAGCTCGAAGGAGATGTACGAGCTGACGGGGTTCCCCGGCAGTGCCAGCAGCGGCACGCCGGCACCCGAGCCGATCCGGCCGAAGCCCTGCGGCTTTCCCGGTTGCATCCTCAGCCTGCGGAAGTCGACGCTGCCGTAGCTCTCGGCGCCGTCGCCCGGCTGCAGCGCCTCCTTGACGACGTCGTACGCGCCGACACTGACGCCACCGCTGGTGACGATCAGGTCGGCGCGCCCCAACTGGTCCTCCAGGACGGCCCGCAGCGTCGCCGGGTCGTCGGGGACGCCGCCCACGCGGTAGGCGATGGCGCCCGCGTCCCGGGCGGCGGCGGTGAGGGTGAAGCTGTTGGAGTCGGAGATCTGGCCCGGGCCCACCGGCTCGCCGGGCTGGACCAGTTCGCTGCCGGTGGAGAGCACCACCACGCGGGGCCGTGGCCGGACCCGGACAGTGCCCCGGCCGATGGCGGCCAGCAGGCCGAGCTGGGTCGGGCCGAGCACCGTACCGGCGGAGAGCACGGCGTCCCCGGTCGCGATGTCGCTGCCCCGGCGGCGGATGTGCGCGCCTTCGCCGACCGGACGGAGCACGCGCACCTCCTCGTTCCCGACCGGCGCGGACATGCTGTCGGCGGCCCGGCCCGATCCGGTGCCGCCGTCGGTCCACTCGACCGGGGCGACCGCCTCGGCACCGGGGGGCATCGGGGCGCCGGTCATGATCCGGGCGGCCTGCCCCGGACCGACCTTGGGCAATTCGCCCGCACCGGCCGCGATGTCGCCGACCACGGTGAGCACCGAGGGGTACTGCTCGGTGGCGCCGGTGGTGTCGGCGGTGCGCACGGCGTATCCGTCCATCGAGCTGTTGTCGAAGGGCGGCAGGTCGGTGGCGGCGACCACGTCCTCGGCGAGCGTGCAGCCCTGGGCGTCCAGCAACTGGAGCTCGATCGGGGGAAGCGGAGCCATCTCGCCGAGGATGTCGGCGAGGTGCTCGTCGACCGTCCACATCCGGGGCGAGGCCGGGGCCGGTGCCTCTCCGCAGCAGGGGTTGTCGCTGCTACCCACAGTCCCGGCAGTCATCGCCTCACGCTCGCCTTCTTCGCGGAAATCGCGGATCAGTCGCAGATCATTCGCAGACCGGATGCTGACCGCTGGTGGATCAGCTCTGCATCTCGGTGGCCACGAAGTCCCTGAGCCAGGACCGGAACTCCGGGCCGAGGTCCTCGCGCTCACACGCAAGTCGGACGATAGCGCGAAGGTAGTCCGCACGGTCGCCCGTGTCATAACGGCGGCCCTTGAAGATCACTCCGTGTACGGGACCACCGGTGGACGCGTCCCGGACGGCCAGCCCGCGCAGCGCGTCGGTCAGCTGGATCTCGCCGCCCCGGCCGGGCTTGGTCTCGCGCAGCACGTCGAAGATGGCCGGGTCGAGGATGTACCGGCCGATCACCGCATAGTTCGACGGGGCGTCAGCGGTGTCCGGCTTCTCCACCAGGTCGGTGACCCGGACGACGTCCTCACCGAAGCCGTTGGGCTTCACAGCGGCACAGCCGTACAGATGGATCTGCGAGGGATCCACCTCCATCAACGCGATCACCGAGCCGCCGAGCTCCTGCTGCACCTCGATCATCCGGGAGAGCAGCGGGTCGCGCGGGTCGATCAGGTCATCTCCGAGCAGAACGGCGAACGGCTGTCCCGCGACATGCTGTTCGGCAACCGCGACGGCGTGGCCGAGGCCCTTGGGATCGCCCTGCCGGACGTAGTGCATGTTGGCGAGACGGGCCGACTCCTGGACGCGACGCAGCTTGTCCCTGTCACCCTTGCGAGCGAGCAGCTCCTCCAGCTCGTACGCCCGGTCGAAGTGGTCCTCCAGGGCACGCTTGTTGCGTCCGGTGACCATCAGTATGTCGGAGAGCCCGGCGGCGGCGGCCTCTTCGACGACGTACTGGATGGCCGGCTTGTCGACGACCGGCAGCATCTCCTTCGGGGTCGCCTTGGTGGCCGGCAGGAAGCGGGTCCCCAGCCCGGCGGCAGGCACGACGGCCTTGGTGACGGTCATCCGGGGGTGCGTCTTCGTCATGCGTCGACCTTACTAAGGCAGGTTTCCACCAAGCTGAGATCCGGGTTAATCGACCATGAAACCCCGGACAGCCTTCAGATCCCGTCGTGCGCGGCGGCCACAGCGGCAGTGGCGTGGGCAGCACCGGTGGAGGCCGAGGGATCCGCCTCTCCGGTACAGGGCGACAGATTACCGGTGATTTCCGGTGCTTTATAACGATTCTCGCGATCACCTGCAGGGCTCACGGGCTCCACGGATCTCGTGTGGTCGACGGGGACCTCGTGGTCGAAGGAGCTCAAGTCGCCTGCGAGGCCTGGGAGCTTCGCGGGGCGTGCCGGTCCTGCGGTGCGCCAGCAGTCGCCGCCGGCCGCGCGGGCGCGGGCCAGCGCGCGATCGGCCGCGCGCAACAGGACGGCTGCGTGCGCGCCGTCGCCGGGCAGCACCGCGATGCCGATGGCGGCGGTCAGGCCGTTGCCGCCGACCGGCCGGCGCGGCTCAGGTCCTGCGGGTGACCAGTCCAGCAGCTGGTGGCGCCGCACCGACCAGCACAGCCGCTCGGCGACCTGCGCCGCTCCCTCGGCCCCGGTGTCCGGCAGGACGACCAGGAACTCCTCGCCGCCGTACCGGCCGAGCGTGTCCGAGCGGCGGATCTCCACGCTCAGGCGCTGCGCCAGGTCGCGCAGTATCGCGTTGCCCCGGCCGCGACCGTGCTCGGCGACCACCGTCTCGAAGCCCGCGATCTCCAGCATCAACAGGGCCAGCGGGCGCGGCTGCTCCCCCTCCTCGGCCCGGCGGGCCCGCTCCACCTCGCGGTCCAGGGTGAGTTGGAGGTGGCGGTAGTTCCAGACACCGGTCAACGGATCGCAGGAGGCGGTGCGTTGGAGTGTGTCCCGCTCGGCCTCGAGATCGGCGATCTGCTGCCGCAGCCCGGCCTCGCGGGCCACCGCGCTCGCGGCGGCCCGACGCAGCCTGAGCCCGGACAGCACGGCCGAGGCCAGCGCGGTGGTGCTCAGCCCGGCCAGGGCCTCGACCAGGAGCGGGGGGAACATCCATCGCCTTCCGCATGTCAGGCTCTCAACGCGGACCGACACAGGACAGACCCGTGGTGTCGGCGGGAGCGGAACCCAGGAGGATCCATTGCACAACGAGAAGACCGAGCTCAGGTCACGGTTGCTCGCGGACCGACGTGCGCTGTCGCCCGAATGGCGCGAAAGTGCCGCCGTCGCACTCTCCGGACACGCGGTGGAGCTGGCCGGGCCGGGGCAGACCGTTGCCGCGTACGTCTCGGTCGGCGCGGAGCCCGGGACGCGGCCACTGCTGGAGGCACTGCGGGCCCGGGGTGTCCGGGTCCTGCTGCCCGTACTGCTGCCCGACAACGACCTCGACTGGGCCGAGTACGAGGGCCCGGACCGTCTCGCCCCGGCGGGGCGCGGGCTGCTGGAGCCCACCGGACGGCGACTCGGCCCCGAGGCGGTCTGCGCGGCGGCGCTGGTACTGCTGCCCGGGCTCGCCGTGGACCGGCAGGGCCTGCGGCTCGGCCGGGGCGGCGGCTCGTACGACCGGGTCCTAGCCCGTCTGACCCGTGCTCAGGCCCGGCCCCTGCTGGCCACGCTGCTGTACGACACCGAGCTCCTCGACACGGTCCCCGCCGAGCCCCACGACCACCCGGTCCACGCGGCGGTCACCCCCTCCGCCGTCCACCACCTCAACCCGCGCTAGGGCCTGTCCGGCGGGCCGTTCCGCAATCGGGAAGTTCCTGAGGGGCGCGAGGCCCTGCTTGATCAACTGCGTGCGCGAACAGCCCTCTACGGAGCTGAACGGCCGATCACGAGCCCGAGCAACGGCAAGGGGCCGGCCCAAAAACCCGGGACCAGCCCCATCGAGCCCCCCGCGGGGGGGCTCAGCCCGCGCTCAGGACCAGCTTGTTCTTGGTCGCCTTCTCCACCGCGTCCGCCGACCAGGCCCAGGGCAGGAGTTCACCCTTGGCCCAGAGGTCGGTCTGGTCGTTGTAGTTGGGGTGGAAGGCGTGGCCCGAGGCGCCGCCGACGATGATCCAGCGGGAGGCGTCGAAGTCGCTCAGATCGACGACCATCCGCATCGAGGGGATCCAGTCCACCTTGTACCCCGCCGCCGCGTTCCATCCGGCCGCGTTCACGGCCGCGCTGCCGCCGGAGAGCTGGTACGGGCCGCGGTTGAGCAGCTTGTGGACCAGACCGGAGGCGATGGAGGAGTTGTCCGTGCCGAGCATCTGGTCCTTGAGGGTCAGGGTGTGCAGTCGGCCCCAGTTCCAGGTGGAGATGTCCTTGCCCATCTGGGCCGTGAGGTCCTGGCGGGCGTCCTTCATGGCCTCGGCGAGCAGGTTGTCGAGTCCGTGCTGCGGCAGGTGGTTGGAGTCGATGTAGTCCCACCAGCTGCTCTTGGGGTTGGCGAGCTGCTGCCTGACCACCTCGGTCCACCGGTCGCCGCCGTCGGGCTGGGCGTGGTCGGGGTCGCGGGTGCCGCACTCGGTGACGGCCTGCGGGGTGCCGCCGAGGGCGTCGTCGGGCAGGGTGCTGTCGCGCTTCTGGCGGACCAGCAGGCAGTCCCCCTGGGCCCGGAGGTCGGCCGGGAACTTCTGGCCGAAGGCGAGGGTGAGCAGCTGGCGCCAGACGCCGTTGTAGTACGCGGCGGCGGCGGAGTCCGCGTCCTGGCGGTAGTTCCAGGTCTTGAGCAGGTCCTGGGCCTCGCGGACGTACGGGTCGTTGATCTGGATCTTGAGCAGCATCGGGACGAGCGTCTTGGCCATCACGTTGGTGTTGTCCAGCTGCATCGACTGCATGTCGTCCGGCGAGATCTTGCCGCCGTTCTTGAGCTTGCTCTCGATCAGGTCGGTGATCTCCTTGGCCCGGGTGCCGTACTCCCAGTCCTTGGTGATCAGGTACGGGTACGAGGCGTCGGCCACGGCCTGGTTGGCGGTGACGATGTAGCCGCTCTTGGGGTTGTAGCTGTAGGGCAGGGACTTGAAGGGGACGTAGTCCTTCTTCCAGCCGTAGCTGGAGTCCCAGCCGGGGGCCGGGTAGCTGCCGTCGCCCTTGAGGCGCTGCGGGATCGCGCCGGGGGCCTGGTAGCCGATGTTGCCCTGGGTGTCGGCGTAGATGAGGTTCTGCGCGGGCACGGCGAAGTTGCTGGCGGCGTCCCGGAAGTCGTTCCAGTTGGCGGCGCGGTCGAACTTGAAGATGGCGTCCATGGTGTTGCCCGGGGTGAGGGCGGTCCACTGGAGGGCGACACCGTAGCCCTGGGCCCGGTCCGGGGCGGCGTTGCCCGCGGGGGCGTACTTGCCGACGTTCTGCTGCTCGGAGCTCTGGTCGGAGATCAGCGGGCCGCGGTTGGTGCTGCGGACGGTGATGGTGCGGTCCGCGCCCCCGGCGACCTTGATGGTCTCCTTGCGGGTCTGGAACTTCACGTCCTGGCCGTCGACCAGGTAGGTGTCGGGTCCGGTGACCTTCTCCAGGTAGAGGTCGGTGACGTCGGCGCGGAGGTTGGTGAAGCCCCAGGCGATGTTCTGGTTGTGGCCGATCACCACTCCGGGCATCCCGGCGAAGGTGAAGCCCGAGGTGTCGTACGAGCAGGTGGCGCTGACGGTCCGGCAGTGCAGGCCCATCTGGTACCAGACGGAGGGCAGGCCGGGGCCGAGGTGGGGGTCGTTGGCGAGCAACGGCTTGCCGCTGACGGTGTGGTCGCCGCTGACGACCCAGGAGTTGGAGCCGATCCCCTGGCCCTGCGGGCCGAGCAGCTGCGGCATCGCGGCCATCTTGGTGGAGATGTCGGTGAGCAGCGTGCTGGTGACGGCCCGGGCCTGGGCGGCGGGCGTCTGCGGGCCGACACCGTCGGCGGGCTTGTAGGTGCCGTCCGTCCCGACGGTACCGGTCTTCACGATGGTGCCGTTGCGGTCGTACGGGTACGCCGGGTAGAGCTGGGCGATCTGCTCGGACGTGAAGTCCTGGGAGAGCAGCGAGCGGTCGATCTCCTCCTGCAGGTTGCCGGAGAGGTTCCAGGCCATCGCCTTGAGCCAGGCCACCGAGTCGACCGGGTCCCACTGCTCGGGCTTGTAGCTGCCGTTGACCGTACCGAGCAGGGTGTACTCCAGCGAGGCCTGCTGGCCGCCGGGGTGCCCGGCGAGCCAGGCGTTGACCCCGTCCGAGTATGCCTTGAGGTTCTTCTTGGTGTCGGCGGAGAGCTTGGTGTCGTACTCCTGCTGCGCGACCTGGCGCCAGCCCATGGTGCGCAGGAAGGTGTCGGTCTCGACCTGGCCGGAGCCGAACATCTCGGAGAGCCGGCCGGAGGTGATGTGGCGTCGGACGTCCATTTCCCAGAACCGGTCCTGGGCCTGGACGTAGCCCTGGGCGCGGAACAGGTCCTCGGGCGTGTCGGCGTAGAGCTGCGGGATGCCGTTGGCGTCGCGCTTGACGTCGACGGGCGCGGACATGCCGGGCACGGAGACGCTGCCGGAGACGTCCGGGTAGGACGCACGGACGGCGTTGACCGCCCAGTAGCCGCCGCCGACGACGGCGGCGACGAGTAGCACAACCAGCACGAGCACGATCAGACGGGCGCGCCGGAACTTCTTCGAGCGGGGCATCTGGGTCCTTGGCTGGGGTGCGTTTACGGCCGTGACAGGTCACCACATTAGGGCGACTCAGGTGGCGGACATGCACTGGGGACGTCCACGGTGGGCTGAGGTGGACCCTATCCGGTCTCGATGGACGGAAGCCGACGATCAAAGAGCAGGTAAAATGTTAGACTGAGTAACAAGTCGTCGAACGAGCCATCAGTTCCGCCTTCACCGTGCGTTCTGCCCGCTCGTTCTGCCGTCTCACCGCCCCCGACCGCCCCATTGACGTGCCGAGGTGCCACTGCGTGACTGTCGACCACCTGAACCGCTTCCTGCTCGAGTTCTCCGTGATCCTTCTGGTCGCGGTGGTGGCCGTGCGAATCTCGACCCGATCAGGGCTTCCCAGCCTCCTGATCTACCTGGGTATCGGTGTCGCACTGGGCCAGAACGGCCTCGGCGTCACCTTCAACAACGCCTCGCTCACCCAGGTCCTCGGCTACGCGGCCCTGGTCGTGATCCTCGCCGAGGGTGGCCTGAAGACCAGCTGGGCGACGATAAGACCGGTCATGCCGGCCGCCTCGATGCTGGCCACCCTGGGCGTGGCGGTCAGCGTCTTCGTCACCGCCGCGGGCGCGCACTGGCTGGCCGGCTTCGACTGGCGGGTCTCGCTGCTGCTCGGCGCGATCGTCTCCTCCACCGACGCGGCGGCGGTCTTCTCGGTGCTGCGGATGGTGCCGCTGCCCTCCAGGCTGACCGGCCTGCTGGAGGCCGAGTCCGGCTTCAACGACGCCCCGGTGGTGATCCTGGTGGTCGCCTTCGCCACCACAGGGCCGCTGGACTCCTGGTACGTCCTGGTCGGCACGATCATCGCCGAGCTGGCCATCGGCGCCGCCGTCGGCCTGGCGGTCGGCAAGCTCGGCGCGTACGGGATCAAACACGTCGCGCTGCCCTCCTCCGGCCTCTACCCGATCGCCGTGATGTCGCTGGCCGTGGTGGCGTACGCGGGCGGCGCCCTGCTGCACGGCTCCGGCTTCCTGGCCGTCTACATCGCCTCGGTGATCCTCGGGAACGCCAAACTGCCGCACGGCCCGGCCGTCCGCGGCTTCGCGGACGGGCTGGCCTGGATCGGGCAGATCGGCATGTTCGTGGTGCTCGGCCTGCTCTGCAACCCCGACACCATGGGCTCGGCGATCATCCCCGCGCTGGTGATCGGCGCGGTGCTGGTCTTCCTGGCCAGGCCCGCCTCGGTCTTCGCCGCCCTGACGCCGTTCCGGCTGCCCTGGCGCGAGCAGGCCCTGCTGAGCTGGGCCGGGCTTCGCGGCGCGGTGCCCATCGTGCTGGCGACCATCCCGCTGGTGGCCGAGGTGCCGCAGGCGCAGGAGGTCTTCAACATCGTCTTCATCCTGGTCGTCGTCTTCACCCTGCTCCAGGGCCCGACCCTGCCGCTGGTCGCCCGCAGGCTGCGGATCTCCGAGGGCGCGATGGGCCAGGACCTGGGCATCGAGTCCGCGCCGTTGGAGCACCTGCACGGCCGGCTGCTCTCGGTCTCGCTCTCGGGGACGTCCAGGATGTCCGGCGTCGAGGTGGGCGAGCTGCGGCTGCCCGCCGGGGCGGCCGTCACCCTGGTGGTCCGCGACGGCACCAGCTTCGTCCCCGACAAGGCAACCGTGCTGCGGGCGGGCGACGAACTGCTGGTCGTCACCACCGAGGACGTCAGCGAGACTGCGGAGCGCAGGCTTCGGGCCGTCGACCGGGGCGGAAAGCTTGCCGGATGGCTGTACGGGCGCTAGATTCGTATGTTTTCCGCATCGTTCACCTTGTGTGGACCACGCGGACCGGGTCCGCAGTGCGTACTATGGACCGACATACCTGATTTCATCACCGAAAATCCGCAACATCTGTCTGATGCAGAGTTGGCGCGACCGCTCGGCGGCCGTGGTCCCTCCTCTGTCGGCCCGCTTCCAGTTCCACCGGCCGACGTGGACCCGGTATCTACCCCGGTCAACGCACGAGAGGACGACTCTCGGCGCTGCCGGGGCCACCCCATACCCGGCCGCGCTACCAGACAGCAGGAAGGACCGACCGTGACGGCCCGCCGAACGGTCGCAGAGCCCACTCCTACCCGCGTCGGCTACGGCACGCTGCTCCGCACCCCCGGAGCCTGGACCTTCCTGGTCCCCGCCTTCGCGGCCCGACTCCCCTACGCGATGCTCAGCGCGGCCGTCGTGCTGCTCATCCAGCACGAGTACAACTCGTACGGCACGGCCGGCCTGGTCGTGGCGTTCGCCGCGGCGACCCAGGCGCTGATCGGACCGCAGAGCGGCCGGCTGGCCGACCGGTCCGGCCAGGCCGTCGTGCTGATTCCCACCATCGCGGCGCACGCGGTCTCGGTGGCCGCGCTGATCGCGCTGGCGCTGAACCACGCGCCGGTCTGGACGCTCTACCTGGCAGCCGGCACCGCCGGTGCCAGCGTGCCGCAGATCGGCGCAATGGTCCGAGCCCGCTGGGTCGCCAAGTTCTCCGACTCGCCGCAGAAGCTGAACACCGCGTTCGCCTTCGAGTCCGTGACCGACGAGTTCACCTTCGCGATCGGCCCGGTGCTGGCCTCCGGCATCTCCGCCTTCGCCTCGCCCTCGGCCGCACTGATCACCGAGGCCGCGTTGACCGTGGTCGGCGGCCTCGCCTTCGCCGCGCAGCGCCGTACCGCGCCCGCGCTGCACCCGTACGTGCCCGGCACCAAGCAGGCCTCGGCGCTCTCCTCGCCCGGCGTCCGGCTGCTGGCGGGCTCCTTCCTGGGCGTCGGCTCCGTCTTCGGTGCCATGACGGTCTCGGTGACCGCCTACGCCACGGCCGAGGGCCAGTCCGGCCTCACCGGCGTGGTGTACGGGATCTTCGCAGGCGGCAGCATGCTGGCCGGTGTGCTGTACGGCATGATCTCCTGGCGGCGCTCGGTCAAGCAGCGGATGCTCGGCAGCTACACGCTGCTGGTGCTGGGCTGCTCGACGCTCTGGGCCATGCCCAACCTGACCACGCTGGCGATCGCCGGGCTGTTCTGCGGTCTGGCCATCGCACCGACCCTGATCAGCGGCTACACGCTGGTCGAGACCCTGGTCGCGGACGGCGCCAAGACCGAGGCGTTCACCTGGCTGACCGGGGCCATCGGGCTCGGCCTGGCGGCGGGTTCCATCGTGGCCGGGCTGCTGGTGGACCAGCACGGCGCCTGGGCCGGCTTCGTGGTGCCGGTCTTCGGGGCCGGGCTCGGCCTGATCGCACTGGTGTCGCTGCGGCGGCTGCTGACCGCGCCGAGCGCACCGAGTGTCGTCGTCGCCCACGGCGCGAGCCAGGTCCAGCTGGCCGGTGTGTCCAAGGGCTGAGATTCGAAGAGCAGTGCGCCGGGTGGGGGTATCTCACACGCGGTGGCGCTGGACTGATGCAGCGGAATGCCGCATCATTGACCGTCGTTAGCACTCATCAGGCGAGAGTGCCAGGGGGAAGTGCAGGAGGAAGAACAAGTGCCCACGTACCAGTACCAGTGCACCGAGTGCGGCAACGGCCTGGAGGCGGTGCAGAAGTTCACCGATGAGGCGCTGACCACGTGCCCCGACTGCCAGGGGAAGCTCCGCAAGGTCTTCTCGGCCGTGGGCGTGGTCTTCAAGGGCTCGGGTTTCTACCGCACCGACAGCCGCTCCTCGTCGAGCAGCTCGGTGAGCTCGTCCTCGACGGCGTCCTCGTCCCCGTCGCCCGCCGCGTCGGCTCCGGCCGCTTCGCCGGCTCCGGCGGCCAGCTCCAGCGCTGCGAGCTGACACGGACACTCGTTCGCACCTGTCGGCGCTCTGTTGACTCGTTGCTCTGTCGACTCGTTCGAAAGGCCCGGGTTCGGAAACGAACTCCGGGCCTTTCGCATGACCGCACCGGCCATTCGTATGACTGCACCACTCCCATGGGTGAACGGAGTTATCCACAGGGCCGGTTTATCCACAGGAATTCGCCGGGGGATTCCGTGCACTGCGGGGGCCGCGCACTCTGATGCGCATGACGACGTACCTGGAGCACCAGCCGCTGCACTCCCACTCCGGATCAATCGGCACCACCCCTGCGTCGGCCCCCTCGGCCGTACCGCCCCGGCGGACCGTCCCGGCCTTTCCCCCGATCCGGCGCGGAGGGGGCGGGCGACACCGGCTGCAACAGGCCGTCCGGCACCGACCCGGGATGCTGGCGACGGGGCTGCTGGCCGCCGCCACGGCCCTCACCGCCGGTCCGCTGCGCCCAGGTCCCCCGCCACCCGCCGCCCCCTCGGCGGCGGCCGGCCCGGCCACCACACCGCGCTGCACGGGCACGGCACCGCCCAGTGGATGAGCGCGCGGGAATGCGTCAGTGCGACGGCACGGAATTCAGCCGTGACCGAACGGCTGCACTGTCGTTCAGCGCGACATGAAGGGCTTCAAGGAATTCCTGCTCCGCGGCAATGTCATCGACCTCGCCGTCGCCGTCGTTATCGGCGCGGCCTTCACCAATATCGTCAACGCCTTCGTCAAGGGCGTTATCAATCCGATCATCGGAGTGTTCGGGACCAAGGACCTCGCGGCCTACGCCTCCTGCCTCAAGGGCCCCTGCACCATGGACGGGGCCGGGAATGTCACTTCCGGCATCTACATCCTGTGGGGGTTGGTGCTGGCGGCCCTCGTCCAGTTCCTGATCACGGCCGCCGTGGTCTACTTCGCGCTCATCGTCCCCATGAAGCGCTACATGGCCAGCCGCAAGACGGCTGCGGAGGCCACCGTCGAGGCCGAGGAGAAGGAGGTCGCGCTGCTCACCGAGATCCGCGACGCCCTGGTACGGCAGGGCTAGCGCCCCGGCCGCCAACCGATCCGATCAACCTCCGTGATGCGGCGGCCGCTGGCTCAGGTACCAGTCCAGGCCGCGCCCGCCACCCTCCGCCGCCTCCGGGCGCTCGCCCCAGCCCCGGTCCGTGTCATCGCCGGTCTGCCGTTCCAACGGGTCACCGAAGACCAGCTTCGCCTTCGGCCGGGTCGGCTCTTCCTGCTCGGCCATCTCTCCTGTGCTCCTTGCCAATTCCATCGTCAGCCGCATCAGCTGCATCGCCGACTCCTCCACCCCAGCCTAGGCAAGTCCTGGACCGTTCCGTACGGCCCGGCCACCGGCCCTCCGCTCCCGGACGGCGTCGGACCCCGGAGCGGCCGGTGGCCGGACCAGGGTCCTCGGCGGGGTGCGGGTGTCAGGCGGCCTCGAAGCCGGCGTGGTCGGCGATCTTCTTCAGTTCGGCCAGCGCGTGCTTCTCGATCTGCCGGATCCGCTCCCGGGTGAGCCCGTGCTGCTTGCCGACCTCCGTCAGCGTGCGCTCACGGCCGTCCTCCATGCCGTACCGGGAACGGATGATGGAGGCCGTCCGGTCGTCGAGCCGACCGATCAGATCGTCCAGCTCCTCCCGGCGGAGCATGACCATCACGGCGTCCTCCGGGGAGACCGCGCCCGTGTCCTCGACCAGGTCGCCGAACTGGGTCTCGCCCTCGTCGTCGACCGACATGTTGAGGCTGACCGGGTCACGGGCCCAGTCGAGCACGTCCTTGATCCGGTCCTCGGTGGTGTCCAGCTCGGCCGCGATCTCGGCCGGTTCCGGCTCCCGGCCCAGCTCCTTGGCCTTCTCGCGCTGCACCCGGCGGATCCGGCCCAGCTCCTCGACCAGGTGGACGGGCAGCCGGATGGTGCGCGACTGGTCGGCGATCGAGCGCGTGATCGCCTGGCGGATCCACCACGTCGCATAGGTGGAGAACTTGAACCCCTTCGCATAGTCGAACTTCTCGACCGCCCGGACCAGGCCGGCGTTGCCCTCCTGGATGAGGTCGAGCAGAGGCAGGCCGCTGCGCGGGTACCGCCGGGCGACCGCGACCACCAGACGGAGGTTCGAGCGGATGAAGACGTCCTTGGCGCGCTCGGCGTCCTCGGCTATCGCCTCCAGCTCATCGCGCTTGGTGCCCTTCGGAATGGCGTCATCGTCCAGCAGGTGCTGGGCGTAGACACCCGCCTCGATGCGCAGCGAGAGCTCGACCTCCTCGGCGGCATCGAGCAGAGGCGTCCTGGCGATCTCGTCGAGGTACATACCGACAAGGTCGCGGTCGGCCTCAAGGTTGTTCGGGCGAGCCGAGCGAGTCCGGTCGGCTTTGTCACGAACGACGGCACGAGTGGCCATGCTTGCTCCCTTGCTGCTGGTGCCGGTCTACCTGGTCTTCACCCCCGCCGGGGCGAGCCCGGGGACAAGAAGAAGCGGGCCTCCTGGAGGCTCACACGTAACGATCCAACGCACAGAATTCGGACAACATTCCCAACTCGGCCAGATTCGTCTTCGGATGCAGTATCCTGCGGAATTTTCCCCATGATCGCGCACATTGCGCGATCGAATGGAGACAGACTGTGGCGAAAACGTCCCGTCCGCCCGTTCACCGAATCAACGAACGAGAATCGACATCCGCAGCTTCTCCTCACAAAAGATGCCAAATCGCTATCCGCTCGGCACAGGCTCCGCCACCGCACCTGGGAAGGTGTCAGCCATGCACCTGACCACCGACGGCGTCCACGCCGCTCCCGCCCGGCGCCGCCGCGGCCGACTGCTCGAGTCGGCAGCCCTGGCCCTCGGCTGCGCCGCCCTGCTGGGAGTGCTGCTGGCCCTGGTGCAGGGCGGCTGGGGGCCGCTGTACCGCCTGGACCACGGGTGGATCGACGCGCTGCACGACTTCGCCCGCCGGCACACCGCGTGGACGGCGTCGATGCAGATGCTCGCCGACATCGGCGGCACCGTCACCATGCGCACCCTGCTGGGCCTGGCGGCCGTCTGGCTCTGGGTGATCGGCGCCCGGATGCTGGCCGGCTGGGCGATGGCCCAGATGCTGGTGGGCTGGCTGGTCGGCTGGGCCGGGAAGGCGCTGGTCGGTCGCGCCAGGCCGCTCTTCACGGATCCCGTCTCGCACGCGTCCGGCGCCTCCTTCCCGTCCGGGCACGCGCTGGCCTCCGCGATCACCTGCGCCGCACTGGTGATCCTGGTCTGGCCCCGCGCCAGCCGGGCCGGTCGGGCCACCGCCTGCACCGCCGCCGCACTCACCGTCCTGGCCATCGGCTGGACCAGGATCGCCCTCGGGGTGCACTGGCCCAGCGATGTGCTGGCCGGGTGGCTCACGGCCGGCCTCGTGGTCGGCGGAGTGACGGCCGCGGTCGAGCTGTGGCGGCCGGGCGCACTTAGCCGGGACGTACGCCGGGTCAACTGGCGGACGAGACCGAGAGTGCAGCGTGTCCTGGCGCCAGGCGCCACGGCGGGCGTACCCCGAGAGAGCGGATCCACCTCCGCTCCTGACGATCAGTGACAAAGATCACACCACACAGGAGTGGCCCCGGGGGAGGGATCAGGGCAGTGGCGCACCAGCGGAAGCTCTCCGTACAGGCACCAAAAAACCATTGCAAACTCGGGCATTCGTACCATACTGCCGCCCAGTTGGGCTCCGATCGGGATGGACGGCCACCTCGGAGAGATCTCCGGCACACGGCACCTGGCTCCCCACCGAGTGCCGAGTTAGGGCAGACTTCTCCGGTTGGGTGCACCTGCGCCCAGCCCGGGGGAACCAAGCACGACGGCGCGGACCAGGCCGGTCGTACGAGGCAACACCCGCTCCGTACACCAAGGGACCGCCGGACAGCGGTTGTGGAGGCCCCGCAACCGCACTGCCCAGGCACCGAGTGACGGGGGTCCGATGACCATGCACACGACGGGCGAGCCGTCCGGCTCGTACGGCGGCGACCCGCCCACCATGTCGCTGCGCCAGATTCCCGACCAGCCGTTCATGCCGTCGATGGACGCGCAGCAGCCGCAGTACGACTCGCAGCACGAATCGCCGTACGGTCCTCAGCCGACCATGCAGCTCGGCACCCAGCTGCCGCCGCCGCGTCAGCCGGCGGAGCAGCCTCCGGCGGAGGCCGAGGAGGCTCCGGCCGCCAAGGAGTCCTCGGCCGGCCGCAACGGCCTGATCATGGCCCTGGGCTCGCTCACCTCGCGTGCGCTCGGCTTCGTCCGGGCCGGTGTGATCGCCGCCGCGCTGGGCGTCGGCCCTCTCGCCGACGGCTACGCTGTCGCGACCCTGCTCCCCAACACCGTCTACCTGATGCTGATCGGCGGTGTGCTGAACTCGGTCTTTGTTCCCGAGCTGGTGCGCGCCGCGCAGACCCACAAGGACCGTGGCGTCGCCTACACCAACCGTCTGCTGACGGTCTGCGGCGTGGCGTTGATCGCCATCACCCTCGTCGCCTGGCTCTTCGCGCCACAGATCGTGGACTCCTACACCAACTACTCGCCGGAGCAGCACGTCCAGCGGGCACTGACCATCGCGCTGGCCCGGTACTGTCTGCCCGCCATCCTCTTCTACGGCGTCTTCGGCCTGCTCGGCCAGGTGCTCAACGCCCGCGACCGGTTCGGCGCGATGATGTGGGCGCCGGTGATGAACAACGTCGTGGTGATCGGCGTCTTCGGCCTCTACATCGCGATCTGCAAGCACGCGGAGTCGGCCGACCAGGTGAGCAGCGGCGCCACCATGCTGCTGGGCGCGGGCAGTGCATTCGGCATCCTGCTCCAGGCGCTCTCCCTGCTGCCCTCACTGCGGGCCTCCGGGTTCCGCTACCGGCCGCGCTTCGACTGGAGGGGCGCCGGCCTCACCACTCCGCTGCGGGCGGCGGGTTGGGCCCTGATGCTGGTCGTGGTCACCCAGCTGTCCTTCAACGCGATCACCAACATGGCGACCGGCGCCGGGTCCCAGGCCCACACCCTGGGCCTGAAGGAGGGCCTGGGCTACACCCCCTACAACAACGCCTACCTGCTGTTCGTCGTCCCGCAGGGGATCATCACGGTCTCGATGGTCACCGCGATCCTGCCGAGCATGTCCCGCGCGGTGAGCTCGTCGCGCTTCGAGGAGGTCGGCCGGGAGCTGGCCCAGACGCTCCGCAGCTCGGCGGGGATGATCATCCCCGCCACAGCGATCTTCCTCTCGCTGGCGAGCCCGATCATCGGCCTCGCCTACGGGCACGGCAGCGTCATCAAGGCCGCCGACGTCGAGGTCATGGCCGAGATGCTGATGGCCTTCGCGATCGGCCTGCCGTCCTTCTGCGCTCAGTACGCGCTGGCCCGTGGGTTCTACGCGATGAGCGACGCCAGGACCCCGTTCTGGCTGACCACGGTGATCGCGGGCAGCAATGTCGCGCTCTCCGCCGTCGCGTACTTCACGCTGTCCCCGCGCTGGATCATCGTCGGGATGGGTGTCGCACAGACCGTGGCCACCACCCTCGGCATGGTCATCACCGGGCGGGCCCTCGGGAAGCAGCTGCGGACCAAGGCAGCGGCCGCGCTGCCCTCCGACGCAACCCTGGAGATCGGCGGCGGGCGGCGCTCGCGCGGCCGCAGCGGGCTGGACGGCAGCCGGGTGGTCACCCTGCACCTGGCGCTGGCGCTGGCCTGCGCACCCGGTGCGCTGGCCGCGCACTGGCTGGCCGGGCAGTGCGCCGGTGCGCTCGGCAGTGGCATCGTCGGCAACTTCGTCGGGCTGTCCGCCGGTTCACTGGCCGTGCTGCTCTCGCTGTTCGTGCTGGCCAAGCCACTGGGCGCGGCCGAGGCGGTGGCTCCGCTGGCCCGCAAGCTGCGGATCCCGTACGCCGTCCCGGAGCCGGCCGCCTCCGGCGGCAAGCACCGCCGCTGAAGCACCGCCGCTGGTAGTACTACGGCCTGTCCCGGCCGGTCGCGGGTACGACGTCGGCGCTGCTCGGTCCGGGGTGCGAGTCGGCCGTGCAGGAGAGCGCTTCGGCGCCGGGCCCGGTGACCGGCCGGTCAGCCTGCGTCAGGCCGGCCGGTCACCCGGCGTCAAACCCGACGTCACCCGACGTCACCCGGCGTCACTCGACGTCGCCCGGGTCGAGCACCTCGCGCAGCAGCCCGCGAGGGAAGCCGCGGCGGCCGTACTCCCTCGGGTAGCCGATCGAGACCTCCTCGAAGCGGATGCCGTCGTACACCGTGGTCCGCGGGATGTGCAGATGTCCGTAGACCACGGCGGCGGCACGGAACCTGCGGTGCCAGTCGGCCGTCCGTTCGGTGCCGCACCACTGCGCGAACTCCGGGTAGTGCAGGATCGCGGTGTCCTCGCGGACCAGCGGGAAGTGGTTGACCAGGACGGTAGGCAGCGCCGGGTCCACGGCGGCCAGCCGCTGTTCGGTCAGGGGCACCCTGGCTTCGCACCAGGCCGCGGCGTCCGGGTAGGGGTCGGAGTGCAGCAGGAACTCGTCCGTGCACACCACACCCGACTCGTACGCCCGCTCCATCGCCTCCTTGCGGCTGAGCCCGGGTGCGCGGAACGAGTAGTCGTAGAGCACGAACAGCGGCGCGATCGCCACCGGCCCGCCCGCCCCCCGCCACACCGCGTACGGGTCCTCCGGCGTCAGCACGCCCAGGCTGCGGCAGAGTTCCACGAGATGGCGGTACCGCTCCTCACCGCGCAGCTGGACCGGGTCGCCGGGCGGCGTCCACAGCTCGTGGTTGCCGGGGGCCCAGATGACCTGCGCGAAGCGCTCCTTGAGCAGACCCAGCGCCCACTCGATCTGGCCGACCGTCTCGCTGACGTCACCGGCCACGATCAGCCAGTCGTCCGGCGACTGCGGCAGGAGTCGTTCCTCCAGGATGCGGCGGCTCTCCGCATAGTGGATGTGCAGGTCGGAGACCGCCAGCAGACGGCCGGGCCGTTCGGTGCTCTCGCTCATCGGGCAATCATCTCGCTCAGGGCGCATCGAGAAGTGATCTATCGGCAAACCGAGTTGAGTCGCGGTCGAGTCCTGCCGGGGCCGATCGGGCGTCGGCCCCGGCAGGGCGGTCGGACCAGGTGACTACATGTTGATCATGTGGCCGGCCAGGCCGTGGATGGCTTCCTTGACGGCCTCGCCCAGCGTCGGGTGCGCGTGGACGTTGCGGGCGATCTCGGTGACGGTGAGGTCCCACTGCTGAGCCAGGGTCAGCTCGGGCAGCAGCTCGGTGACCTCGGGGCCGATCATGTGAGCGCCGAGCAGCTCGCCGTACTTGGCGTCGCTGATGATCTTGACGAAGCCGACGGTGTCGCCCAGGCCGTGGGCCTTGCCGTTGGCCATGAAGGGGAACTTCGCGACCTTGACGTCGAAGCCCTGGTTGCGCGCCTGCTCCTCGGTCCAGCCGAAGCTGGCGATCTGGGGCTGGCTGTAGGTGGCACGCGGGATCATCACGTAGTCGAGCTCCATGGTCTCGGCGCCCGCGATGGTCTCGGCGGCGATGACACCCATCGACTCGGCGGCGTGGGCCAGCATCAGCTTGGCGGTCACGTCGCCGATCGCGAAGATGTGCGGCACCGAGGTGCGGCAGCGGCCGTCCACCTCGACGGCGCCGCGCTCGGTCAGCTTCACACCGGTGTTCTCCAGGCCGTAGCCGGTGACCCGGGGGGCGAAGCCGATCGCCTGCAGGACCTTGTCGGCCTCCAGGACGCGCTGCTCGCCGTTGGCGGTGACGGTGACCTTGACCTTCTCGCCCGAGTCGTCGATCGCGTCGACCCGGGTGGAGGTCAGCACCTCGATGCCCAGCCGCTTGTAGCGCTTGAACAGCTCGGCCGAGACCTCGGCGTCCTCCAGCGGCGCCATCCGGTCCAGGAACTCGACGATGGTGACCTTCACACCGTAGTTGTGCATCACGTACGCGAACTCGATGCCGATGGCACCGGCGCCCGCGATGATGACGCTCTCCGGCAGCTGGTCGGCGAGGATCTGCTCCTCGTAGCTCACCACGCGGGGGCTCAGCGAAGTGCCGGGGAGCAGCCGCGGGGTGGCGCCGGAGGCCAGGATGCAGTGGTCGAAGGTGACGGTCTGAACCGCACCGTCGGCGCCGGTCACCTGGAGGGTGTTGGCGTCCACGAACTGGCCCCGGCCCTCGAACTGGGCGATCTTGTTCTTCTTCATCAGGTAGTGGACGCCCTTGACCCGGCCGTCGGCGACCTGACGGCTGCGCTGGAACGCTTCCTTGTAGTCGAAGCTGATCCGGCCCTCGACCTGGATGCCGTAGGTCTTGGTCTCGTGCGTCAGGATGTGCGCGAGCTCGGCATTCCGCAGCAGCGCCTTCGACGGGATGCACCCGACGTTGAGGCACACACCGCCCCAGTAGCGCTCCTCCACGATGCCGACGCTCAGGCCGAGCTGCGCGCTGCGGATGGCAGCGACGTACCCGCCCGGGCCGGCTCCGAGGACAACGACATCAAAGTGGTTGGTCATGTTCGCCTTCGATTCGGTTGGTGACCGTGTCCTTGTGGACAGCCGGCTCCGGAGAGTCCGGCCATCCCCAAGCCTGTCCTATGCGGGCGCGGGCGGCATCGCAGCCCCCCGGTATCGCGGCCGCACCCGCCGCCCGACACCCGGACGGCAGGGGATCGGTGCAGGTCAGACGGCCACCGGTAGGGGTGTGCTCGGGCTGGTCCTCGGCCATCGGGTTGCCGAAGCTCAGCGGCCCCGACAGCACGTCCCGCCGGTAGTCGGGGCCCGCGTTGGACTGGTGGCGGGCCAGCCGGTGGTCTGCAGGCCGTCGCGGACCTCCCGATGGCCGGTGAGCAGCCAGGCGGCGGCGCCACTGGGTGTGCGGATCCGGTGGATCGGCGCGAGCGCGTTCAGTCCGGCGTACGCGCGGTAGGGGTCGGCGTGGAAGTCGTCGTCGAAGGGTGCCAGGAGGTTCTTCCCCTCCCGCTGCTCGGCCATCAGGAGCCTCTCGGGTGCC
Source organism: Kitasatospora sp. GP82 (assembly GCF_029892105.1). Lineage (GTDB taxonomy): Bacteria > Actinomycetota > Actinomycetes > Streptomycetales > Streptomycetaceae > Kitasatospora. The sequence goes on from NZ_JARZAJ010000024.1 coordinate 76,773, forward strand.
GGGGCAGGGCATCGTCGACCCCAGTCTGGGAAGGGCGCGTATCACCGGGGTATCCGAGGAGTGGTCGCGGCCGTTTCCCCCGTGGGAGATCTCACCGGGCACCCGACCGCGAGGCACCCGACCGCGAGGCACCCGACCGCGAGGCACCCGACCGCGAGGCACCCGGCCACAAGCTGCCCGGCCGCAGGGCATCTGACAGAGAAGTAGGAAGACCCTCGCCCGTCCCGTCCGCCCGTGGTCGGCTTGGGCCCGCCGCGCGAGGGCACCCGGCATCGGCCTTCCCGCCAGGGGGCACATCAGGGGGCACAGGGTGACGGCTGTCCAGTACCGCGTTCTCGGGGCACTGGAGGTCTCCTACCTGTCGGTCCTGATGAGCCGCGGCGAGCTGGACGTCCTGTCGGCGGGCGCGAAGTCCCCCACGGCTGCGCGCCGTTCCCATCGCTGTGTGCGGACACAGCACCAGTACGCGAGGTAGCGGGTGGCCCTGCGCTGCCGCCGAACAGGACACCCCCGGCACCGTGGCGCGGGGTGTAATTAAAAACTTGACCATGATGCATTAGTGCCGGGGCCGGTCCCGGCGGGCATCATGGAGCCATGAGCAGCCCCACGGCATCGGCGGTAGACGACCTGCCCCTCACCGGTGAGTCCCTCGCACTCGACCTGGTGAACACCACGTTCATCCGGGGCGGCGCCCGCGGTGTCCTGGTCGATGCCCTGCACGAACCGGCCGACCTGGACCGCTGGTTGCGGACCCGGCTGGCCGACTTCGGCGAGCCGCTTCGCCGGCTGCTCGACGGGCCGAGCGGCGTCGAGGCCACCCAGGGCCATCTGGACCGCTACCGGGAGCTGCGCGCCGCCCTGCGCGACCTCGCCGCCACCACCGTCGACGGCACGGCCCCGCAGCCCGCCACCGTGGCCGCCGTCAACGCGGCCGCCCGGCTGTCGGCCGGCTGGCTCGAACTCGACCCCGACCGGCCCGGCAGCTCTGTCCCGCGCTGGACCGAACCGGACCTGCGCCTGGCGGCCCTCGGCGAGATCGCGGCGGCTGCCGTCGCCCTGTTCGCCGGGCCGTCGGCCGCGCAGGTCCGCGCCTGCCCGGCGCCCGGCTGCATCCTGTACTTCGTCAAGAGCCACTCACGCCGCGAGTGGTGCACCAGCATCTGCGGCAACCGGGTCCGGGTCGCCCGGCACACCCGCCGCCACCGCGAACCGGCCCCCGGACAGGTCGGGGCCTAGGCCCTCGCGACGGATCCTTCAGACGGATCTCCCCACAGGGGCCTCATCCAACGGGGGGCCTCAGTGCTCGGCGCCGCCGAAGCGGTGGCGCAGGTTGGGGTCGTCCAGCCACCACGGGCGCATGCCCTGCGATTCGTCCTCCTCTGCGGCCTGCGGCCCTTCGGTGGTCCGCGCCCCCTCGGTGGTCCGCGCAGCAGCCGGGACGGCTTCTCGGGCAGCCGCCCGGGATGCCTCTGCCGCCGCGTACTCGGCGTCCAGCGCGGCATCCACCGCAGCCGTCTCGGCCCGACCGGTGACGATCATGCGGCGGATCAGCGCGCAGAGGAAGGGCAGACCGATCAGGTCGCCCAGGACCCAGAGCACATTGCCGCCCCAGACCTGGTCCTGCAGCAGGGTCGGCCCCCAGGTTCGGCCGAGGTCGGCGTAGTACGGCTCGGAGATCAGGTGGTGGCCGTAGATGAGGATCAGCCCGAGACCCGCGTCGAAGATCACCTCGGCGAAGGTGACGAACAGGCTGACCAGCAGCGGGTACTCGTACGCGACGGGGTCGAGCTGGAGCCTGGGCCAGTAGTACGCCAGGCCGAGGGCGACCAGCGTCAGGTGCAGGCCAATGTTCCAGGCACCGCTGGTCAGGGTCTTCTCGTACCAGGGCGTGAAGTAGAACAGCCACGGCGGCAGCATCAGCAGCACCGTGGAGACCGCCGGGAACATCAGCAGCCGGGAGGGGCGGCTGCGCAGCACGCGCATGATCCGCTCGCGCCGCGCCTCGGGCGAGGTCTCGACCAGCAGCGAGACCGGCGCGCCGAGGACCAGCAGGAACGGGACGAGCATCAGCAGCAGGACCACCTGGACCGCGCGGTCGGTGAACAGGATCCGCTCGTACACGCCGATGCCCGAGCAGGTCACCCAGACCCAGACCAGCAGCCCGCCTAGGAAGGCGGCCGTGCGGTGCAGCGGCCAGCTTCCGCCACCGCGGTGCATGGCGCGGACGCCCAGCAGATAGGCGCCGCCGAGCAGCACGGCGAGGGTCAGGACGGCGGGCTCGGCGGTCCAGCTGGTGGCCAGGTCGGCCCAGTGCCAGGGCGGCGGACCGTCGTGGCCGACGGCCAGTGCTGAGATCGGCATCCGGTGGTTCTCCTCTTTTCTTTCCGCCCGCTGAGTTTCCGCCCGCCGCGTCGCTTCCCGCTGCGTCCGTGGCCGCCGCGTCTCTGCTCGCTGCGCTGCTGGTCACTGCGTTCCTGCCTGCCGCGCCGCGGAGCTTGCGGCTCCCTGGACATGATGGCCGACACTGGAACGATCACCGGAGCTGGGTCCGGAACCCCCTGAGGTCTCACCGACGTCCATGTCGTGCGAGGATGCGTCGTCTACTACATGGCTGTCGAAGGTGTCGAGGTGGGAATCCGGTGAGAGACAGCTCGCGGAGCGAAGGGCGACGGCTGGCCGCCCGCCGTCGCAACCTCGAACTTGCCCTGCTGGCGATGGCCGTCGTGGTCTGCCTGGCCGGCTACGTGACCGCCAACCTGGCGCTCAACCACACGCTGCCCAAGGGCCTGCCGCTCTACGGCACCACCCTGCCGCTGCTGGCCGGGGCGCTGCACATGGTGGTGCGGCGCTTCGCGCCGTACGCGGACCCGCTGATCCTGCCGCTCGCGGTGTTCCTGAGCGGGTTCGGGCTGGTCCTGCTCAACCGGCTCGACCAGTCGTACGCGCTCTTCCACGCCGCCAAGGGCGACTACCAGAAGCTGCCGTCGGCGCCGAACCAGGTGATGTGGGTGGTGATCGCCTCGGTGGTGGCCGCCGGGGTGATCATCGTGATCAAGCACCACCGGATATTCCAGCGCTACGTCTACCTGATCATGGCCGGGGCACTGATCCTGCTGGCCGCACCCGCCTTCTTCCCCGGCGACGACTTCGGCGCCAAGCGCTGGATCAAGCTCCCCGGAGTCACCCTCGAACCGGACGAGTTCGTCAAGGTCGCCATCACCGTCTTCTTCGCCGGCTATCTGATGGCCAGCCGGGACGCGCTCGCGCTGACCGGGCGGAAGGTCTGGGGCATGAACCTGCCGCGCGGGCGCAACGTCGGCCCGGTGCTCGCCATCTGGGTGGTCAGCCTGCTGGTGCTGATCTTCGAGCGCGACCTCGGCACCTCGCTGATCTTCTTCGGCGTCTTCATCGTGATGCTCTACGTGGCGACCGAACGGACCGGCTGGGTGGTGCTCGGCCTGCTGATGGCCGTCGGCGGCGCCACCGTGGTCGGCAGCATCGAGCCGCACGTGCACGGCCGGGTGGAAGCCTGGCTGCACCCGCTGGACATCTACCAGCCCAACCACAACCCGGCGCTGATCTCCGACCAGCCGGCCCAGGCGCTGTTCAGCTTCGGCACCGGGCACCTGGTGGGCACCGGCCTCGGCCAGGGACGGCCGTATCTGATCGGCTTCGCCGGGCGCAGCGACTTCATCTTCACCACCATCGGTGAGGAGTTGGGCCTGGCCGGGGTCATCGCCTTCCTGCTGATCTACACCCTCTTCATCCAGCGCGGGCTGCGCACCGCCATCGCACTGACCGACCCCTTCGGCAAGCTGCTCGCGACCGGGCTCTCGGCGGCCGTGGCGCTCCAGGTCTTCGTGGTGATCGGCGGCGTGAGCGGGCTGATCCCGCTGACCGGCAAGGCGCTGCCGTTCCTCGCCGCCGGTGGGTCCTCGCTGCTCGCCAACTGGCTGCTGACCGCCGTACTGATCAAACTCTCCGACGCCGCCGGGCGCACCGAGTTGGAGCCGAACCCCGAACCGGCCCCGATCCCGCCCGTGCAGCCGACCTTGACCATGCCCGGCTCGGCCGCCCCTGCCGCGTCCTGACCTTTCACGCACCGACGGCCACCGGCGCTCTCTGCCGGTGGCCGTCGGGCGTTACAACCGGCGGGCGATCAGCCGCCGTTGATCAGGTCCGCCGAGGACCAGCGCGGCACTGGCCGCCAGCGGCGGGATCAGCACGGCCTGGTGCAGCAATGCACCGACCCCCACCAGGGCCAGCAGCGCCATCGCCGAACCGGCCGACGGCCCCGGCGCCGAGGGCATCAAGGGCTTCACCGCACTCGGGCGCTACGCCGCCCCCGAGGAGATCGCCGCCGTGGTCGCCCAGCTCGCGACCGACGTCTCCGGCTACCTCACCGGGGCCGTCCTCCACGTGGACGGCGGCTTCACCGTCTGAGCCACCGGCCCTCGGCCTTCGGCCTTCGCGGGCCGGCGCAACGTCACCCCTTGGGGCCCAGCACCGCCTCGACGCCGGCCACGACGACGGCGAGGCCGCGCTCGAAGCGCTCCTCGTAACCACTGAAGAGCCCGGCCCCGGCAGCCGCCGCCAGCGGGAAGTCGGGGCCGATGAGGGCCGCGCGTTCGTCCTCGTCGTAGCCGGGAGCGCGCTGCCCCGGGAGTGGCTCGACCGCCTGCTCCTCGATCACGAAGCCGACGGTGAACGCGTACGAGGCGAAGTACGCCTCGACGGCGTCCGGGAAGGCGAACCCCGCCCGGACGAGGGCGCCCAGCAGTCCGTCCATCCGCTCGGCGTGGACGGTCTCCGTGAGGCGGGTGCCACTGAAGACCTTCGCGCCGTCGCGGCAGGAGAGCAGGATGCTGCGCAGCGCGCGGCTCGTGGCGGTGATCCATTCCTGCCAGGGCGCGTCGGGTCCGGGGGACGCGGTGGTGGCGATCATCCTGCGGAGCATCTCGGTGGCGAGTTCGTCCAGCAGGGCCTGCTTGTTGGCGAAGTGCCAGTACAACGCGGGCGCCTTGCAGTCGAGTTCGGTCGCGATACGCCGCAGGGTCAGACCCTCCAGACCGGTCTCGTTGAGCAGCCGGAGAGCGGTTTCGACCACCTGTGCGCGATCCAGTTTCTGTGCCACGTCAGTGATTCTCTCCTTCCTGTCCGTCCGACCTGCCCCCTTGACAATTTAACACCGTTAAGGAGACGCTCATGGGGCAGCTACTTAACAGCGTTAAGGAGAGTCGGATGCACACCTTCCAGACGGACACCGTCCCGCCCCACACCGAGGTCCTGATCGTCGGCGCCGGTCCGACCGGCCTGACCCTGGCCTGCGACCTCGCCCGGCGCGGCGTGCGGGCCCTGCTGGTCGAGAAGGCCGACCGCCTCTTCCCGGGCTCACGCGGCAAGGGCCTGCAGCCGCGCACCCTGGAGGTCTTCGACGATCTCGGGGTGATCGACGCGATCCTGGCGGCCGGCGCCCGCTACCCGCTCATGGCCTCGTGGAAGGGCGCCGTCAAGGGCGCCGAGTGGGACCTGATCGACCACAGGCCCGCCACCACCGGCGTACCGTACCCGGACTCCTGGATGGTCCCGCAGTGGCGGACCCAGGAGATCCTGCACGCCCGCCTGCTCGAACTCGGCGGCCGCGTCGAGTTCGGCACCGCTCTGACCCGGCTGGAGCAGAGCGCCGAACGGGTCGAGGCCGTCCTCGAACGGGCCGACGGCAGCGTCCGCCGCATCACCGCCGACTACCTGGTCGCCGCCGACGGCGGACGCAGCACCGTCCGGCGGGCCGTCGGCATCCCGATGACCGGCCAGGTCATCGACTCCCGCCCGGCGCTGGTGGCCGACCTCCGCCTGGAGGGCCTCGACCGCGACAACTGGCACGTCTGGCGCAAGGCCCCCGGCGGGATGGCCCTCCTCTGCCCGCTGCCGCACATCGGGCAGTTCCAGCTCTTCGCGAGCTTCGAACTCGGCACGCCGGACACCACCCCCGAAGGCGTCCGCCGCACCGTCGCCGAGCGCACCCACCTGCCCGCCGAGGCGGTCACCGAGGTGCTCTGGGCCTCGGAGTTCCGCGCGCGAGCCGCCCTGGCCGAACGGCTGCGCGAGGGACGGGTCCTGCTGGCGGGCGACGCCGCACACATCCACTCCCCCGCCGGCGGACAAGGGTTGAACACCGGCGTCCAGGACGCGTACAACCTCGGCTGGCGGCTGGGCCAGGTCATCGGGCACGGCGCCGCACCGGAACTGCTGGACGGCTACGAGCAGGAACGGCTGCCGATCGCCGCCCACGTCCTCGACCTCAGCACCCGGCTCCACCACGCCACCGGGGCCGGCCGCACCGGCGACCAGCCCACCGTCCGACGCGGCGCCGCCACCGACCAGTTGAGCGTCGGCTACCGAGGCGGACCGCTGAGCGTCGAGCGACGCGGCCCGCTCCCCTCCGACACCCTCCAGGCCGGTGACCGGGCCCCGGACGCGATCTGCACCCGACCCGACGGCTCGGCCTACCGCCTCTTCGACATCCTGCGCGGCCCCCACTTCACCCTGGTCTCCGCCGGCAGCGAGCCCCCCGCCGTCCCTCCGGCCGTCCGCACCCACCGCGCCGACACCTACGGCGAGGGCCTCTTCCTCATCCGCCCGGACGGCCATATCGCCCTGGCCACCCACGACCCGGCCGACATCACCGCCCTCCTGCCCACCCTCGGCCTCGACCACCCCGCCCTCCAGGCAACGGCCCGTCGTTGACTCCCACCGCCACAGCCCGGTGCCCGGACAACGTTCCGTACCTGCGGGCGCGATCCGCTTCCCTCCTCATCCACCGTGATCAGGACGGCCCATCCGCTACGGTGCAGCGCGGGCAGGCCAGCACCTGGACGTGATCCTCCGTCGGCAGCGCGACCGCCTGCGCGGCAGGTGAGCCGGGCGGCAGGTCGAGCGCGTAGTGCAACTCCATGCCGCACCAGGGACAGTGCTCGCCCGATTCGCCGGCCGAGGCAAACCGGCCGCCAGGTGCCGCGTCCGGCCGGCTGAGGCATGAGCCGGTGCGCCGAGCTGCGCAGCGCCCGAACCCGTGGAGCAAGCTCAAGCCGCCACCAGGACGGCGGTCTCGGGGTAGTCCTTGACCGGCACGGCGTTGGCCGCGCCCGAAGCCATCCTGCTGAAGAAGCCTGCCATCAGCCGCAGCGAGAGCAGCTTGTAGACGCGGTTGCGCCGACGGATCTTCTTCTCCGTCCGGGGGGCCAGGAAGGGCCCTGCACCCTTGGCCTGCTTCTGGCCCACCTTGGCCCCCGGCCGCAACTGCTCCTCGTAGCGGGCGAACGCGACGCGGTGGTCGCCGCGCGCGGCGGCGAGCTCGCCGGCCAGGATGTACGCGCCGATCATCGCCAGGCCGGTGCCCGAGCCGCCGGGCCCGGCGCACCAGGCGGAGTCGCCGAGCAGCACCGTCCGGCCCTGGGACCAGCGGTCCATGTGGATCTGGCTGAGCGTGTCGAAGTACAGGTCCTCGGTGTCCTGCATCAGATCGACCAACTCTCCCGTCCGCCAGCCGGCTTCGGCGAAGGCGTCGGCGACGATCCGCTTCTGCTGCGCCTGGTCGTGCCGGTCGTACGTCAACTCCGGTGCGGCGAAGATGAATCCGACGCCCGCCCTGGAGCTGTCGCGGGAGCTGCCGACCAGCACTCCCCGGCCGGGGACGTTGTAGATCACGCCACTGTGGTCCAGCCCGAGGTGGTTCGGGGCGGTGAACCCGGCGTAGCAGTAGCCCATGTCCTTGCGGAAGCCGGACTCGTCGCCGAAGGCGAGCCGTCGCACCACCGAGTGCATGCCGTCGGCGCCGACCACCAGGTCGAAGGTGCGCGGAGCACCGTGCCGGAAGGTGACGTCCACACCGTCGGCGGTCTCGGTCAGCGAGGTGATGGTGTCGCCGAAGACGTACTCGGTGGTGTCCTCGGTCAGGTCGTAGAGGATGCGGGCGAGATCGCCCCGCTCGATCTCGACCTCGCCGCTGAAGAACTCGGACGGCAGGCTGACCAGCGGCCGGCCGTCGGCGTCGATGACGACCTCGGCGCCCATCCCGGTCTCACTGGCCCGCACGGCCTCCAGGATGCCCATCCGCTTCAGCACCTCGAGCTGGACGCCGCGGAAGTCGACCGCGCCGCCGCTGTCCCGCAGCCCGGGCGCCTGCTCCACCACCGTCGGGACGAATCCGCGGCACCGGAGCCAGTAGGCCAGTGACGGACCGGCGATGCCTGCGCCGGAGATCAGCACGGTGGTGCTGCTGTTCATGATGCCCCCTCATGTCGCCCTTGCGGGCCCCTGCCTCTCGGCCTGCACCTCAACAGTAGGGCCGCTTTATCCATACGATCAATCCACTTGGATAAAACGCTTGGCTGAACCAGTTGGATGACTCCTGCGCTAGGATTCCGGACATGGGAAACCGCGAGGATCTGCTGACAGGCGCCGTGAAGTGCCTGAAGGACAAGGGGTGGTCGCGCACCACCGTTCGCGACATCGCCGCCGCCGCCGGAGTGAACCACGCGGCCATCGGCTACCACTTCGGCTCCCGCGAGGCGCTGCTGACCGCCGCCTTCGTTCAGGCGATGGACGAGTGGGGGACGAAGATCGGCCAAGCCGTGGCCGCGTCACTCGACCCGCAGGCCACTCGTCAGCAGCAGTACCAGGCCATGTGGCGGGAGATGATCAAGTCGTTCACCGCCGACCGGCCGCTCTGGCTCGCCTCCCTCGAGGCGTTCGTCCAGGCCGAACACAACCCGAAGCTGCGCGAACTGCTCGTCGCCGCCCAGCGGGAGGGCCGACGCGGCATGGCCGCGATGCTGGAGGGAGTCGAGGAGGACGCCGTGGACGAGGCGTCCGAGCGCAGCCTCGGCGGCATCCAGACCGCCCTGCTCAGCGGTGTGATGACCCAGTGGCTCCTCGACCCGGAGCACGCTCCCACCGAACACGACCTGACCATCGGCCTGCGCGCCCTCGGCGCCCGCGTCGGGCCCGAGACGCCGCCCGAAGCCTAGAAGTTCCGGCCGGCGTTGCCGAGGCCACGGAGAAGCGTCCTCGCCGGGCTCGGGCGATCAGCCGCAGCCGAGCGCGGGCCGTCTCGTCGTGGGCTCGGCCCACGGCGCGGGCAGGGGTTCCGGGAGCAGCACCTGGTCGGCTCGTCCTTCGCCGGCATCGAGGCCGCCTCCCATGCGGCCCCGCCCGACCCCTGTGCGCCGAACGTGCACCGAGATGCCGAGGATCGCCCCGCGCCCCTGCGGGCTGGAGTCGGCCATGTGCCGGCCGTCCTCGCGCCAGCCGTCCGGGCGCGAGAGGAGGTCCGTGAGCAGGCCGCGGGCGGTGTAGCTCAGCCGCCGGTCCTGCAGCAGGCCGTTGGGCAGCACAGTGAAATGACGTACGTGTTCTGTACGATGGACGCGCATCGGGAGTTATGGCTCCTGTTGCCGGACCCCGGGGTGTTACCAGCACCGCCGGGGTCGCCTATTTTCTGTTGGGATCAAGGAACTTAGCACACGCACGGTTCGGAGATCGACGCCGTCGGCGAGCGGCCTGATCACATTCCAGGGTGTCAATTGGGCTGCCCGTCACACCGGTTGAGCTCGGCAGTGGATCGCAACTTGGCCGCCAGAAGCTTCGGGCCGAGTTCTGCCAGCGCCCACAATGCCGTCACGCGGCTTCCCAGTTCCCATATGCCGTCCTGGGGTGTGCTGAATGGGATCACCGCGACTCCCTGCGAGGTGAAGGGCGCGCGGTCGATGTAACGCATACCTCCAGGCCCGCACAGGTAGTTGGTCGAGCCGGTTGCCACGGTGAGGTCGGCAAGGCGCTCGGAGCGCCCAGTGCGCGCCGGTAGCCCCCGGCTGTAGAAGATCTGCCCAGGCCAGTCGAGGACGGCAAGCAGAGCCCGGGTGGACGCTTCGGCGACCACGGCTGTCCGCGCTGTCTCCGCGAGGACCGCGAGGACCGGCGCGAGCACGGCCTCGACAGCGGGCCAGTGTGGGCTGCGGCGGTAGGCATGGTGGATCATCCCCGTCATGCGGCGGATGCTCAGCTCGGGGTCGGCGAGACGGGCCTCGTGGATGAGGGTGGAACGCCCGGTCGGCAGGTGGGTCGGCAGGGACAGCCACCGCCACCGCTGCGCGTCGCCGAGATCGGCGAGGCGCGTGCGGTGCTGATAGTCGCGGCGGGCGAACTGGACATCGTCCAGCACCACCCACACGTCCGCCGCAAACACCTTGGCAAGCGTGCTCAGCCGAGGCAACAGATTCGGCTGGTGGACCGCGCACACCCAGTCAAGCGGCGGAAGACAGTCAGGACTTGAGGAGACGTGTGTCGAACCCGGCGCGGCAGAGCCGGTCGTAAGCGGCATGGACTTCCTCCGGGACCTCCTGCTCGACGGCGAACCCGAGCTTCGGGTACTCGATCACCCGCTGCATGTCCCCAACGAGCATGTCGATGACGTGTTTTTCGCTCCCGATGACCTTCACGTAGTCGTTGAACTCCAGTGGCGCCGAGGCGCACACCACCTCGACGTCCGGCCACACCTTGCGGCACGTGGCGAACGCGCGCCTCTCCATGTACGGCATCGCGATCAGCATCACCGACCGGACCTCACGGCCGGCCGAGGCCAGCACCTCCCGCGAGAGGCCGATGTTCTGCCCGGTGTTCGTGGCGTTCGGCTCCAGCAGGATCGCGGACTCCGGGACGCCGAGTTCAAGGGCGTGCTCGCGGAAGTGCACCGCCTCGCCCCGCGGGAACCGCTCGGGGTGAGTGGGATTGGGACCGCCGGTGAAGACCAGGGTCCGGAAAAGGCCGTCGTGGTACAGCTCGGCTGCGTAGGCCGGCACGCCGAGATCGTGGCTGCCCAGGCCGATCGCCGCATCGCACGGCCGCACCTCGTGGTGCATCTGGTGGTAGTCCCAGATCGCCTGGGCGTCCCGCCACTGCTCATCCGTGATCACAAGCTGAATGTCCGTCACCCGCATACTCCTTGATCACCGGCGTCCCAGAGCAGGCTGGCGGCCGTAGTCCCGCCGGATGCCATCGATGCTCTGCAATTGGTGACTCATACCGTACTTGGCGGCCCGTTCGGCGGCCGTCGCGAGAAACGGCCAGCCCGTCGGCGGCGGTAGCCCGATCGGACAGGAGGATGTGCCCGTGCGCAGTGTCGAGACGGACCCGTTGCATCGGCGAGTCGAGCACGCTCGTTGAGCGGGCGATGTCGATGAAGTGCAGTGCTGCGGACAGGTCACCGGCACCGCGGTAGGCGAGCGCGAGCTTCTGCTGGGCAATCGACCAGTCCTCGACCTCGGACAGGTCCTCGAACTCCCGGCTGGCGGCCTGCATGACCGAGGCGGCGTAGTCGTGGTTCCCGTTCTTGCTGAGCGCGGTCCCGACCCACAGACGTGCTCTGGCTCGATCCCGGCGGCTGAGCCGGTCATCGGTGGCCAGCTGCTCGTACCGGCCGGCCGCGCTGTCGTGCTGCCCCGACATCTCGATGACCACCGCGAGCGACAGTTCGATCTGGGCGATGCGGCGGGGAATGTCGAGCTGGGCGAACATCGTCCGCGCGGCGGAGTACGAGTGGTGGGCCGAGGCCGATCCGAGCAGCACGCCCTGGTCTCGCCGCAGGTCTCCCAGCAGCGCCGTCGAGCGGGCGAACAGGTAAAGGCCCCTGTCGTCCAGGTCCCGCGCCGGCCACCGGGTCAGCCACCTGCCGAGCAGATCCCCCGCCATGCCGAAGTTCTGCCTGCTCAGGGCCACGACCGCCCGCTCGATGTCCTCCGCCCAGGACTCGTAGTCCCACAGGCGGGGCCCCGTCCGCATGACGCGGACAACCGCACCGGTGTGCGGCGGGCCGGACAGCTCAGTCTCGAACCGCAGGTGCACGGCGGCGTCTGCCTGGGCGAGCGCGGTGTCGAGGATCGCCTGCGTATCGGGGCGCGGTCGCGTTGCAGCCCCCAGGGCTTCCCACTTGGAGATCGTTCGCTCAGCCACGCCCAAGCGCCGGGCGAAGCCGCGCACGCTCAACCGGAGAGCCTTGCGTAAGGCGGTGGCCTCCAGCCCTGTCCACACGTGCACGCTCGCCATGCCTGCGGCCCTCCTCTCTGGAGCAGCCATCGAAGCACGCCCCACTGACTCGGTGCGGGGAAAGTGCAGCGGAAGTGCGACACGACGTCATTCCAGAGGCTGGTGACGAACCGTCACTCTGAAGTCACTAGTCGGTGGCGGACAGTTGCGCCGGCCACCGGTCCCCGATGCCCTGGATGGTCGTGATCATGGAGTCCCTGACAGAACACCGTGACGTCCCCGGCCCGCTGGTTTACGGCTACCTTCGGCTGATCGGCACCGGGCACGAGCGACTGTCCGCGCTCCAGGCAGCGCTGCTGGAGTACTGCCGCCAGCACGAGCTGCACCTGTCGGGCGTCTTCACCGAACGTGAGAACCTCGGCAGCCGTCAGAGTGCCGCGTTCACCGGACTCCTGGACGCCCTGGCGCTGCCCGACACCTACGGCGCCGTCGTACCCGCCGCAGCCCACCTGGGACCGCGACCGGTCGCGGCCGAGCGGCACCGGCAGATAGCCGCCCTTGGACGGCGGCTGCTGGTCATCCGCCCTGAAGCCGGGCACCGCCGTACTCGCCCTTTCATCCCCACCGACCACCGGGAGTTCATCGCCATGGCCGACCGCGCCCCGAGCCGCCCGCCCACGGCCAAGACCCGACAGGCCATCGTCGACGCTCCGTCCGCGCACGCCCGCATGGTCCTGGACCAGCACCGCGCCGAGAACGGCCAGTGCGTCCGCGGCTGCGGCCCCTGGCCCTGCGAGCAGGCCACGGACGCCGCCCTCGGGGCCATCTGAGCCCGCAAACGGCCAGCCACCACGCCAACGAGCACCCGGGCCACCACCTCACCTCTCCTGATCCCCCGGAGACCATGCCATGCCCCAGACCATCACGCCGCCCGCGCACACCGCAGTCCTCGACCGCGCCGCCGAACACCGTCCTCACTCCGCTGCCTCCAGTCGGCCGGACCCGCACCAGTGGGGACACTGGGAACCCGCTGAGGTCGGCGGCGAGGTCTTCATCGAGAATGCGGCCCGCGCCCGACGCCGCTCTCATGTGCTGCGGCAGCTCGCCGAGGGCCGCTGCCGCAGGCTCGCCCTGTTCGGGCCGACCCGATGAACGCCCAGAGCACCCCACCCGGGCGGGCACCAGGCGAGCGCCTGCTGCCATGGGAGACCCCCGAGGCGACCTGGACGATCGAGCCGGACCCGGCCAGCGTCGCACCAGCGCGCCGCCGCGCGGTCGCCGCTGTCCGCTCCTGGTGCCCGGAAGAGCTGCCGGATCACACGGTGGCGGCGATCGAGCGGGTCGTCTCCGAGCTCGTCACCAACGCCATCCGGCACGCCGGTGACGCCGGACCGATCACCGCCCACCTGTGGCCGACCCCGCGCGGGAACATCGCCGTGGTGGTGCGGGACGGCTCACCGACCCCGCCCACACGCCGCGATCCGTACAACGACGGCACGTCCGGCTACGGCCTGGCGGTGGTCGCCTCGGAGACCATCGCGTGGGGCTGGCGGCCCCATGGGGAGGGCAAGGCCGTCTACGCCACCATCGCGCTGCCCGGCCCCCGGACGATCGGAGCACGCGCCGCCGCCCTCGCCCAGCGTGTACGGGACACCGCACCGCGCCCGGCAGTCGGCACCATCACACCCCGTCAGGCCACCGTCAGCATCGCCTGACCAGCAGTCTCCGCCCCGGCGTCGCCTTCCCCCGTGGCGCAGCTGGCCAGGGCGGACCCCCGGTGCCGGCCGCCCGTGGGTGGCGTCCCCGCAGCGGCCGGCACCTCCCGCAGCGCGATTCGACCCGCTCCACCACACCTGCCTGGAGTGCGTGATGAACCTTCTCAGCGTCACGAGCGTTCAGCCCTCACCCGAGCTGAGCATGACCGCCCTGCGCAACTTCGCGGCCCTACGTGGACAACTGCGCGTCTCGCTCACCCCCGACTGCAACATCGGGTGCCTGTTCTGCCACAACGAAGGCGACGTTCCCCCGGGCACCACCCGGGCGGACAGCTCGCAGCAGCCCCGCACCGGCGTCCTGTGCGCCGAGCACTACATCATGGTCATCGGCTCGCTGATCCGTGCCGGCCTCAAGCGCGTCTACTTCACCGGCGGCGAGCCCCTCATGTCCGCCAACGCCCGGCCGGTGCTGGAGGGCATGCACCAATTCGCCGCTCCGGACGTTACCTTCAGCCTGATCACAAACGGCGTCCTGCTGGCCCGGCACCTGCCGTGGCTCCGCAGGACGGCGCTCGACAAGATCAAGGTCTCGCTGCACTACTTCAGCGACGACACGTTCCGCGAGATCGCCCGGACCCGACTCCCGGTCTCCACCGTCCTCGGCGGCATCGACGCCGCCCGCGACGCCTTCGAGCAGGTGGAGCTGAATACCCTGCTTCAGCAGCAGAACCAGCACGAGATCCCGAAGATCCTCCACTACGCGTTTGAACGCCGCCTGCCAGTGCAGTTCATCGAACTGGTGGACACCGACTTCAACGCCGACACCGGAGCGACCTCCATCCGCGCCGACGACCTCGTTGCGCTGCTGCGGACGATGACCCGCGACGAGCGCACGGAGATCGCCGGGGTGGGCCAGGGGCGGCGGATCTTCACCATCGACGGCCTGGAGATCGAGGTCATCCACCGCCAGCTCGGCCGGCACCACGTCGGCCAGTGCGGCAGTTGCCCCCTGCGGCCCAAGTGCGTCGAGGGGTTCTGGGCTCTGCGCCTGGACCACGCGGGCGGCCTGATGCCCTGCCTGCTGAGGGAAGACCTGCGGCTCGACCTCGCGCCGATCCTGTCCACCCCCGACGCCGCCACCACCGTCGCGGCGACCGTCGCCCAGCACGTCGCGGCATTCACGGAGGGAACCCTGTGACCATCGAACTGCCCGCCTGCTACCAGCCGCCCCTCACCGGCCGCAACGGCGCACTGCTCGTGCTGGAAGGCATCAGCGGCTCCGGGAAATCCACCCTGACCGCCTTGCTGGCCGAGCGCCTCGGCGCCGAGACCCTGCACGTCATCCCGCAGCCGCTCAGCACGCTCATCGGCTACATCAACGACCACGGCGGTGCGCTCACCCAGTTCGCCTTCCACCTCGCCGGAGCCCTGGACGCGGCCGACTACGCCCGCCACCGGCTCGTCAGCGGCAACCTCATAGCGGACCGGTGGATCGGCTCCGTCGTCGTCAACCACGCCGCCATCAACAATCTCGACCTGGACGTGGTCCTCACCGCGTTCAGCCCCTACCTCGCATACCTGCCCCGCCCCGATCTGACGGTGTACCTGGAGACCTCCGAGAAGGAGATCCGCCACCGCATGGAGATCCGCCCCCGCCGGGCCCCTCAGGACCGCTTCCTCAACCGCAGGCTCAGCCTGCTGCCCCACGTGCAGGAGCTGTACCGGCTGTTCGCCGCCACCGACCCCACCGCCGTGCAGATCACCACCGACGGCCGCAACCCGGAAGAACTCGCAGACGAGATCCACACACGCCTGGAGGCCAGCCGTGCTCAATCCCGTTGACCTCGCGGTTGTCTTCGCCCACGACCGCGTCCACGGCACGGTGCCCGACGAGATCCACCCCGCCGTCGCCTGGTGGGTCGGCTCCTGCCTCGTCCTGACCACCCGCGCCCACGGCGTCGCCCTGGTCCACGACGGCACGGCGCTGGCGAAGGAGTTCACCGACCGGTTCTGCCGCGGGGCGATCAACTGCGCGCACTACGGCGCCACTGTCTCGGTCGTCGGCGAAGGCGGAGACGACCTGCTCGCCTACGCCATCCGCACGCTCCAGGTCCCCGGCGCGCTCATCACCACCGCAGGCCGCCACGTCACCATCCGCCTGTTCGCCGCCAGTGGCGCCCCCATCACCGAGGACACCGGCCTGGAACGGATCTGCGACCTCATCGCCCGCGACAAGGTGCCCATCCCCGTCAACGACACCGCCCGGGGCCGCATCGTGCACCGCCGCGACCTCGCCCAGCACTACGCCGCCGCCGAAGGGTGAAGCCGTGATCGACGCCGCACAGATCATCCAATCCGGAACGAGCATCCTGTTCGTCACCCTGGACTCGCTGCGATACGACGTCGCACGGGCCGCACTGCACGCCGGACAGACGCCCTGCCTTGCCGAGATCCTGCCGGGCGGCCAGTGGGAGGAGCGACGCACCCCTGGCACATTCACACTGCCCGCGCACATGGCGTTCTTCTCCGGATTCCTCCCCAAGCCCCCACAGCCCACGCAACCGCCCCGCCTGTGGGAGTGTCGGCCGCCCGCCTTCAAGGGGGTCGATCCACGCACGTTCGTCTTCGACGCCCCCAGCCTCCTCACCGGTCTTGAGCAGCACGGCTACCGCACCGTGTGCATCGGCGGCGTCACCTACTTCTCCCGCGAGACCCCGCTCGGGTCGGTCCTGCCGGCCATGTTCCAGGAGGACCACTGGCGGCCGGAGTTCTGCTCAACGGCAATCGACTCCACCCGCCACCAGGTCGATCACGCCCTAACGATCGCCCAGCGGTACGAGGACCGGCCGCTGTTCCTGTTCGTCAACGTCTCCGCCACCCATGTCCCCCACGGTCACTACCTCGGCGAGAGCACCGACACCTGGCAGTCGCAGTGCGCGGCCCTCGCCTACGCCGACGTCCACCTCGGACACCTGGTCACGACCCTGACCACCAAGAGGCGCTGGCTCGTCATCATGTGCGCAGACCACGGCGACGCCTTCGGGGAAGACGGCTACCACGGCCGCGGGATCATCCACCCCACGGTGACGAACGTCCCGTTCGCCTGCGCCATCCGATAGACCCACCTACGCTCCACCCATGACCGACGATTCCCGGACACCAGCCCGAGACGCATGCGTGGTCGTCGCCCGCGACGACCACGGCCTCGTCGCGCTGCTGAGTGCGTGGTTCCCCCTCCACGACGGCGAGTACCTGTTCCTCCCCGGAGGACGGCAGGAGGACGGCGAGACGCTGGAGGACTGCGCGCGACGCGAGCTGCGGGAGGAGGCCGGAATCACCGCCGAGAAGTGGTGGCTTCTCGGCTCCTACGCGATCACCCCCGCCACTACCGCCCGCGTCCACCTCTACGAAGCCCGGAAGCTGGTTCTCGGCCCGCAACAACTCGCGCCCGGCGAGGAGGGGTTCAAGCTGATGTGGTGGCCGATGGCCGATGCCATCGCCGCTGCGATGGATGGCCGGTTCCTCCTTCAAGGAGGACCGCTCGCACTGCTTCTCGCAGACCGGACCAGCTCGCGGATATCCTCCGGCGGCTCCCGGTCATCGAGAATGAAGAGTCGGCCGCCGACATAGTTCGTTACGACCTTCCATCCGAGCGCTCGCCCCGCCGTATGCGCGGCTCGACGGATTTCTTTCGGGTCGCCCAGCTCCTCGACCGCCTCCACCCCGAGCACGAGCTGCCCGTAGTAGCCGCCGTACTCGGGCTTCAGGGAGGCCCTCATCAGGGCATCGACGCGGCGCACGAGGTTCTGGAAGCGGCGCTTGGCCAGCTCGTCCTTCGAGGCCATAGAGGCCGCCTCCCAAGCAGCCCCGCCCGGCCCATGTGTACTGAATGTGCACTGGAACGCCGCAGGCCCTCCGGCCCGGATGGGCGGAAGGGCCTGTGACCTGCAGGTTTACTGTGCCCCAGGCAGGATTCGAACCTGCGACACCGGCTTTAGGAGAGCCGTGCTCTATCCCCTGAGCTACTGAGGCGGGGGTCGTCCGGCCCGTAGGTGATGGCCGCGCAACCTCCGACAGGGTACCGGATCAGACCCGTGGAGATCTCCTCTGTTGACGGATGGGCGAGGTGTGATGTGTACGCTGAGGCGCCGATGGAGCCGGGATCGGGGGATCAATGACCATCAGGAGTGGGCTGACGGCCGCTCAGCTGATCGGGCTGGTGGCCGATCCGGGGAGTTTCGACTGCTGGGACGGCCCGGTCGCGGGTGCCCCCGCCGACGAGGCGTACGAGGCGGCCCTGGCCAGGGCTCGGGCACGGACGGGGCTGGACGAGGCGGTCACCACCGGGCGGGGCCTGGTGGGCGGGCGGCCGGTGGCGCTGGTGGTGTCGGAGTTCGGGTTCCTGGGCGGTTCGATCGGGGTAGCCACGGCCGAGCGGATCACGCGGGCGGTGGAGCGGGCCACGGCCGAGCGGCTGCCGCTGCTGGCCCTGCCGGTCTCCGGCGGGACGCGGATGCAGGAGGGTTCGGCCGCCTTCCTCTGCATGGTCCGGATCACTGCGGCCGTACAGGCCCATCAGGCGGCCGCGCTGCCCTACCTGACATATCTGCGCAGTCCCACCATGGGCGGGGTGTTCGCCTCCTGGGGCACGCTCGGGCAGCTGGTGCTGGCCGAGCCCGGTGCGCGGCTCGGGTTCCTCGGGCCCCGGGTGTACGAGGAGTTGCGCGGGGTCCGGCTGCCGGAGGAGGTGCAGCGGGCCGAGACGCTGGCCGCGCAGGGGCTGATCGACGCCGTGCTGCCGCCGACCGGGCTGCCCGGCTTCCTGGGCCGGGTGCTGGCACTGCTGGACCGCCGGGCACCGCAGTCACAGTCGCCGTCACAGTCGCCGTCACAGTCGCGGTCACAGTCGCGGTCACCGGCAGGCGCACCCACCGCGACCGGCCCGGCACAGGTCGATACGCAGGCCGATACGCGGGCCGACGCATGGGAATCGGTACGGCTGACCCGGCGCCCCGGCCGCCCCGGCGCACGTGAGCTGCTCGCGCGGACGGCCGAGGGCGCGCTGCCCCTGACCGCCCCCGGCGGCCGGCACGACGGCCAGGACGACGGCCGGGGCGGCGCGTTGGTGCGTGCGCTGGCCGAGTTCGGGGGCCGGGCGGCCGTGGTGGTCGGCCAGCAGCGGCAGGATCCCGGCACGGAGCGCCCGTTCACCGCCGCCGACCTCCGGTGCGTCCAGCGGACCGCACGGCTCGCCGAGCAGCTCGGCCTGCCGCTGGTGACAGTGGTGGACACCGCCGGGGCCGAGCTGTCCACCCGGGCCGAACTGGAGGGCGTGGCACTGGAGATCGCGCACTGCCTGAACACGCTGATCGCACTGCGCACCCCCGTGCTGGCGGTACTGCTCGGCCAGGGCTCCGGCGGCGGTGCCCTCGCGCTGCTCCCGGCTGACCGGGTACTGGCGGCCGAACACGCCTGGCTGGCACCGCTGCCGCCCGAGGGAGCCTCGGCGATCGTCCACCGGGACGGCGAGCACGCGGCCGAGCTGGCCCGGGCCCAGGGCATCGGCGCGTACGACCTTGCGGCCGCCGGACTGGTGGACGAGGTCCTGCCCGAACACCCGGACGCCGCCGAGGAATCGGATGCTTTCTGCGACCGCGTCGGACGGGCGATCGGCCGTGCCCTGGCCGAACTGGCGGCGCAGTCGGAGGCCACCCGTACGACCGCCCGAGCCCGCCGCAACCGACGCCTCGGGTCTGTCCAGTAGCCGGGCCGCCGAGCGGTTCCACGCGTCCCGAGCAGATCCCCGCGCCCCCGCGCCCCCGCGCAGGCCCCCGCGCCCCCGAGGTATCGCGCGGTTGACCGCGGCACTCCCGCACTCGCCGCTCTCCCGTATTCTGGCCCGGCCCACACCGAACCTGACGATCAGTCAGGAAAACCGATGACGATCGCCTGAACCCTCGATGAGCATCGAAGCACCACGCCACCTCTTCCGCGCCCTCCGCAGCGTGTGGCTCTGGCCCGCCCTGGCAACCCTGCTGCTCGGCCTCTACCGGATCGGCACGCCGGAGTTGTGGCGCGACGAGATCTCCAGTTGGAGTGCGGCGACCCGGGCCCTGACCCGACTCGCCGGGATACTCGGCAATGTCGACGCCAGCAACGGCGCCTACTACCTGATGCTGCACGCCTGGACGGACCTGTTCGGCGACTCCGTGCCGAGTCTGCGCCTGCCGTCCGCACTCGCGATGTCGGGTGCCGCAGCGTTCACGGCCCTGGCCGCCCTGCGGTGGTTCGGGAGCCGGATGGCTGCGGTCGCGGCGGGACTGCTGCTGGCAGCCCTGCCGAACGTCTCGGCGTACGCCCAGGAGGCCCGCTCGTACGCGATCGTCACGTGTGCGGTGGCGGCCGCCACCTGGTGCCTGCTGCGGGCGCTGGAGCGTCCCGGCCTCGGGCGCTGGGCCTGGTACGGGCTGTGCATGGCGCTCGCCGGGGTGTTCCATCTGGTGTCGCTGGCCGGCCTGGCCGGGCAGTTCGTGGTGGTGGCCGTGCACTTCTGGTCGGTACGGGACCGGCGGGTGCTGTGGCAGTTCCCGGCGGCGGCGCTGACGGCCCTGCTGCCGGCCCTGCCGGTGATGCTGCTGGGGCGGCGGCAGTCGGGCCGCCAACTGGAGTGGATCACCCCCGCGACCCGGTACAAACTGCGGATGTTCTGGCCGGAGTTCCTCGGTTCCTTCGGGGTGCTGTACGCGTTCCTGGCGCTGGCGGTGGCGGCCCTGCTGTGGCGCGGGCACCGTACCGCGGCCGTCCAGGCGGCGGCGCTGGCCGTACTGCCGGTGCTCGGGGTCTGGCTGGTCTCGCAGGGCCGCAGCTCCTACTTCGTGGACCGCTATCTGCTCTTCACCCTGCCCGCCTGGGCCGCCCTTGCCGGTGGCGGCGTCGGCGCGCTGGACGCCGCCCTGCGCCGGATCGCACCTCGGCGGACGGCGGCCGTGGCGGCCCTCGCGGCGGTGGCCGTCCCCGCACTGCTCGGGATGGACCAGCAGCGCGTCCTGCGGCAGGTGACCGCACGCACCGCGACCGACTACCGGGGCGCGGCGGCGGCGGTGGCCGCCGGGTACCGGCCCGGGGACGGGATCGTCGCGGCGGGCGGGAGGAAGGCCTGGATGATGGTGGGCCCCGGCGTGGCCTACCACCTGCCGGGCGACGTCCGCCCGCGTCCGCTGTTCGTCGCGCGGACGGCCGTGCGCGCGGACGACCTGTTTCCGGTCGAGTGCCCGGTGCCCGCCGCCTGCATCGGTGACGTCAGCCGTACCTGGGTCGTTACCATCGGCACTGGCGACGACCCGTACCAGGGGCTCCCGGCCGGCCAGGCCAAGGCGCTGCAGGCGGTCTTCACCCCGGCCGAGGTCCGGCATGTCCGGGGACTGACGGTGTCGCTGCTGGTGCGCGCAACACAGCACGCGTAACGGCTCGCTGTTTGTTCCAGCTGCTTCGAAAGGCACAGACGTGACTGCCCCTGAGGAGAGCACCTTCGCCGATCTCGGCAGGGTGCTGGTGATCAT
>NZ_JARZAJ010000025.1 GCF_029892105.1 Kitasatospora sp. GP82
GGCCTCTGCCGCTGGGGCCGCTGTGGTTCCCCGGGCCCCTGTAAGGCCGGCCTCTGCCGCTGGGGCCGCTGTGGTTCCCCGGGCCCCTGTAAGGCTCACCGTTGCCCCTGGGAAAGCTCGCCGTTGGCCCTGGGAATCCCGATGGTGCCTCTGACGGGGTATCGGCGATCGCGTCGACGGGCCTGGAGACGGGGGCGGTCCTACGCTGGAGGGAATCCGCCCGCCGCTGCCCGGGAGCGCTGCCATGACCGTCACCGATGCCACCGAGGTGCACTGGGAGGCCGCCGAGGCCCTGAGGCAGGCCGATCCCCAGTTGGCCGATCTGCTGGCCGCCGAGGCCGCCCGCCGGGCCGAGAGCCTGCAACTGCTGGCAGGGGAGAACCTGACCAGTCCGGCGGTGCTCTCGGCCCTGACCGGGCCGCTGATCGACAAGTACGCCGAGGGCTACCCCGGCCACCGCCACCACTCGGGCTGCGCCCTCGCGGACGCCGCCGAGCTGCTGGCGATCGACCGGGCCAAGCAGCTGTTCGCCGCCGAGCACGCCAATGTCCAGCCCCGGTCCGGGACTTCGGCGATGCTCGCGGCGTATGCGGCGCTGCTGAAGCCCGGTGACGTGGTGCTCGCGATGTCGTTGCAGCACGGCGGCCACCTCAGCTGCGGTTCTCGGGCCAACTTCTCCGGCCGCTGGTTCGACTTCATCGGCTACGGCGTGCGCGAGGACGACCAGCTGATTGATCTCGGCCAGGTGCGCGAGCTGGCCAGGCTGCACCGCCCGAAGGCGATCGTCGCGGGTGGCATCTCCTACCCGAGACACATCGACTGGGCCGAGTTCCGGAAGATCGCGGACGAGGTGGACGCCTATCTGATCGCCTCCGTCGCGCAGGTCACCGGACTGATCGCCGGGGGAGTGGCGCCCTCGCCGGTGCCGTACGCGGATGTGACCGTCGCCGCCACCCACAAGCTGCTGCGCGGTCCGCGCGGCGGTCTGCTGCTCTGCTCGGCGGAGCTGGCAGAGCGGGTGGACCGCGCGGTGTTCCCGTTCAGCCAGGGCGGGGCCGCGATGAACGAGGTCGCGGCCAAGGCGGTGGCCTTCGCCGAGGCGGGTACCCCGGCCTTCGGGGAGTACCTGCAACGGGCGGTGGACGGCGCGCGCGTCCTGGCCGGGGCGCTGGCCGAGGCCGGAGCACCGCCGCTGACCGGCGGCACCGACACCCACCTGGTGACCGCCGACGTCAGCCCGCTCGGTCTGACCGGCCGCGAGGCCGAGCTCCGCTGTGCGGCCGCCCAGCTGATGCTCGGCAAGTGCGCGCTCCCGTACGACCAGGCTCCCGTCACCGAGGCTTCCGGCATCCGCCTCGGTACCGGGGCGGTGGCGGCCCAGGGCATGGGCAGGAGCGAACTCAGCGAGGTCGGCGCCTTGATCGGGCGCCTGTTGACCAGCGGCCCCGACCCCCGGATCGGTGAGCGGGTACGGGAGCTCGCGGCCGCCTTCGGGAGGCGCTGAGAGCGCCGCTCACCCGATGAGCGACGACCAAATCCCCCGTAAGGCGAACCGCGATGCACACGGGGCTCGTCCAACTCAATAAGGTGTGCACCGTGGCGACGCACCTCGAACCCCTGACAATCACGGCAGTACCCTCGGTACTCGACCGTCGGACCGTCGCGCTGGAGGCCAGTGGTGCGTGAGTATCTGCTGGTGCTGTTCGTCACGGCGGCCGTCACCTACCTGTTGACCGGCCCCGTGCGGAAGTTCGCCATTGTCGCGGGCGCGATGCCGGCCGTCCGTGAGCGCGATGTGCACCGCGAGCCGACGCCCCGGCTCGGCGGGCTCGCGATGTTCGGCGGACTCCTGGCCGGGTTGCTGGTGGCCTCGCAACTGACCAACCTGGGCCATCTGTTCATCCAGACCGCCGATGTCAGGGCGCTGCTCTCGGGCGCCGGGATCATGTGGATCCTCGGTGTGCTGGACGACAAGTGGGGCGTGGACGCCCTGGTGAAGCTCGGCGGTCAGATGATCGCCGGCGGTGTGATGGTCTGGCAGGGCGTGACGGTGATCTCGTTCCCCGTCCCCGGTGTCGGCACCGTCTCGGTCAGCCCGACCCTGGGCATGATCATCTCGGTCACCCTGGTCGTCGTCATGGTGAACGCGGTGAACTTCATCGACGGCCTGGACGGCCTGGCGGCCGGCATGGTCTGCATCGCGGCGACGGCCTTCTTCCTCTACTCGTACCGGCTCTGGTACGGCTACGGCATCAACGACGCCGCCCCCGCCGTGCTGTTCAGCGCGGTGCTGATCGGTATGTGCCTGGGCTTCCTGCCGCACAACCTGCACCCGGCGCGGATCTTCATGGGCGACTCGGGCTCGATGATGCTCGGCCTGATGCTCGCCGTGGCCGCCATCTCCATCACGGGTCGTGTCGACCCCGACCTGATCACCGACCGGACGGGTTCGCAGACCAGCACCGTGCACGCACTGGTGCCGATCTACATCCCGCTGCTGCTGCCGCTGACGGTGATCGCGCTGCCGCTGGCCGACCTGCTGCTGGCCGTGGTGCGCCGCACCTGGGCAGGCAAGTCGCCGTTCGCCGCCGACAAGCAGCACCTGCACCACCGTCTGCTGGAGGTCGGCCACTCGCACAGCCGGGCCGTGCTGATCATGTACTTCTGGGCCATGGTGATCGCCTTCGGCACCGTCGCCTTCTCGATCCCGGCCACGGGCCGGGCGGTGGTGCTGAGCATCGCGGGGCTCTGTTTGGTCGGCATCGTGGTGCTGCTGATGCCGCGCTTCCGTCCGCACGCGCCGCGCGCGGTACAGGCGTTCGTCCCGCCGCGCTACCGCAAGGCGCCGGCCGCCGAGGCCGAGGTGGAGCTGCCGGCGATGGCGGAGCTCTCCGCCGACGACAAGGAGCTGCTCGGCCGGATCGGCAGCGGCGCCACCGCGGTCGGCAGCCACGGCGAGCGCCGGAGCTGACCCGGCGGGATCTGATACTCCGTCAACTCCCGTCACCCGTAAGGTGGCACCGCTGGGCCATCGGTGTGACAGGCGCCACACCTGCATGGTAAAGCTCTAATCAAATAGTTTGTGATACCGTTCACGAGTACCGAGAGCACGCCGAAAGACCTGACAGGTGTAGGACTTCCGTCCCTGGTCGGTCTTCCTCGACGGTCTCGCTGTCGAGCGGCCGGACTCCGGCGGACGTTCTCGGTGTGGTGTCACCACCGCGTAACCTGTGCCCGTCCCCGTTTTTTCACCGACATGCCGCCGGAGCTGCCGACATGCCGTCCCACGACGCCCGGATCTCCCTCCGTGGCGCCGCAATCCCCACTGCGGCCGCCGGAGTTGTCGCCCTTGCGATCTCCACTGCGCTGGTGGGATCGAAGGGGCTGGTCGGCGCACTTCTCGCCACTGTCCTCGTGATGCTGTTCTTCGCCTCGGGGCAGGTCGCTCTCGACCGGCTGACCAGGAACAACCCGCAGATGCTGATGGCCGGCGGGCTGCTCGTCTACACGACGCAGATCCTGCTGGTGGGCATCGTGCTGGCGATCGGCAAGCGGCTCTCCTTCTTCGACCATCCGACCTTCGGTTTCACGCTGCTCGGCTGCGCCCTGATCTGGACGGGCTTCCAGGTGCGTGCCGCGATGAAGGCGAAGATCTACTACGTCCAGACCGACTCCGGTGACAAGAAGGAGTCGCAGTCGGGTCGTCAACCGTGACAGGCGCCGGCTGTCCCCCTGCCGAGGGGGGCGGTGTTTATGCGGTACTGACGGACTGCTATCGTCCGTCGCAACACCGGAGTGCGGGATGCGGCCAGGTCCCTCCGATTCTCGGACGGATCGCCCCCCGGACTCGTGAAGTCTTCGAAGGCTCCGCAGCGTCGTCGGACGCAGCGCCGGGCCGGCGAGAAACCCAACTAGTTCCAGTGCCGCTCCGTGGCCCAAGGCCACGCCGACACACCGAGGTTGCCGTAACCATGCGTCATGACGAAGGAGTCTGTGGTGGGTGCTGACGTAAAGACGCAGCTCGCCTCTGAGGCCGGGTGCCACCTGTTCTCCGGTTGCGGCTTCCCGGCCCCCGGCCTGAACGAGTTCGACTTCAAGCCGATCTTCTCGGTCGGCGGCGTCGACTTCAACAAGCCGATGTTGCTCTCGATCCTCGCAGCTCTGCTGGTGGTGGGCTTCTTCTGGGCGGCCTTCGCCAAGCCGAAGCTCCTCCCCGGCAAGCTGCAGCTCGTCGGCGAGATCGGCTACGACTTCGTCAAGCGCAGCATCGTGCTGGAGACGATCGGCAAAAAGGGCGAGAAGTACGTCCCGATGCTGGTCTCGATGTTCTTCTTCATCTGGATCATGAACATCATGTCGATCATCCCGTTCGCACAGTTCCCTGTGACGGCGGCGATCGCGTTCCCGGCGGGCCTCGCGGCCGTCGTCTGGATCACCTACATGACGCTGACCTTCAAGAAGCACGGCTTCGTCGGCGGTCTGAAGAACCTTTGCTGGCCCTCGGGCATCCCCGGCTGGGTCATGTTCATCCTGGTGCCGATCGAGTTCTTCTCGAACATCTTCGTGCGCCCCTTCACGCTCGCGGTCCGAGCCTTCGCGAACATGTTCGCCGGCCACCTGCTGATCGTGATGTTCTCCATCGCCTCCTGGTACCTGCTCAGCCCGAGCCTCGGCGCGCTCTACGGCAGCGCCTCCTTCGTGGTGGCCGTCGCCCTCACCGCCTTCGAGCTGCTGGTCCAGTTCCTGCAGGCCTACATCTTCGTGATGCTGGCCAGCAGCTACATCGCCGGTGCTCTGGAAGAAGCGCACTGAGCCAGGGCCTCGGCCCACCCGAACCACCCCCGAACGCCCGGTGGCCAATCACCGCCGGTTCACCACCCTGCAAAGGACAACTGGAATGAGCATCCTCGCTGACGGCAACGTCTACGGTTCCGTCGCCTCCATCGGCTACGGCCTTGCTGCGATCGGCCCCGGCATCGGTGTCGGTCTCATCTTCGGCAACGGCGTCCAGGCCATGGCCCGTCAGCCCGAGGCTGCCGGCCTCATCCGCTCCAACATGTTCATCGGCTTCGCGCTGACCGAGGCGCTCGCCCTCATCGGCATCGTCATGCCGTTCGTCTTCGGCAACAAGTAATCCTGAAGCCGTAGACCCTTTCGAGGAAGGTCCAGATATGAGCATCGTGGCTCAGATCGCGGCGGAGGAGAAGATGAACCCTCTCCTCCCCGCGACGCCCGAGATCATCATCGGCCTGCTCTGCTTCTTCATCGTCTTCGGTCTCCTCGGCAAGAAGCTCCTCCCCAGCATCGAGAAGGTGCTGTCGGAGCGCCGGGATGCCATCGAGGGCGGCATGGAGCGTGCGCAGACCGCCCAGGCCGAGGCCCAGGCACTGCTCGAGCAGTACCGCGCCGAGCTCGCCGAGGCACGTCACGAGGCCGCTCGCATCACCGAGCACTCTCGCGAGCAGGGCGCTGTCCTGATCGCCGAGATGCGCGAGGAGGGCCAGCGCCAGCGCGACGCGATCGTCGCCGCCGGTCACGCCCAGATCGAGGCCGACAAGAAGCAGGCGACTGCCGCCCTGCGCCAGGACGTGGGTTCGCTCGCCTCTCAGCTGGCGTCCCGCATCGTGGGTGAGTCCCTTGAGGACGTCGCCCGGCAGAGCGGTGTGATCGACCGCTTCCTGGACGACCTGGAGGCCAAGGCCGCCGTTGCCCAGGGTGCTGCCAAGTGATCGGCGCCAGCCGCGAGGCCCTGGCCGCCGGTCGCGAGAACCTGGAGAGCCTGACCGACAACACTTCGGTGGACTCGGCCAAGCTCGCCGAGGAACTCGCCGCTGTCACCGCCCTGCTGGACCGTGAGGTCTCGCTGCGCCGAGTGCTGACCGACCCCTCGCGGTCGGGCCAGGACAAGGCCCAGCTGGTCGCCTCGCTGCTGTCCGGCCAGGTCTCCGGCGAGACGGTCGACCTGGTCTCCGGCCTGGTCCGGTCCCGTTGGTCCGGTTCCCGTGACCTGGTGGACGCGACCGAGGAGCTTGCCGCCTACGCCGAGATCATCGCGGCGGAGAAGGCCGGCTCGCTGGACGACGTCGAGGACGAGCTGTTCCGCTTCGGTCGTGTGGTCGCCGGTTCGCACGAGCTGCGGGCCGCGCTCACCGAGCCGAAGGCCGGTGCTGCCGAGAAGGCGGCGCTGATCAAGAAGCTGCTCGGCGGCCGCGCCAACCCGGGGACCGTCCGCCTGGTCACGTCCCTGGTCACCAACCCGCGCGGCCGTAGCCTGGAGCAGGGCCTGGAGTCCTACTCCAAGCTCGCTGCCGCCCGGCGTGGCCGTGTGGTGGCCCTGGTCACCACCGCCGTTCCGCTGTCGGACGGTCAGAAGGAGCGGCTTGCCGCTGCCCTCGCCGGACTGTACGGCCGCCAGGTGCACCTGAACATCGACATCGACCCCGAGGTCCTTGGCGGTGTCCGGGTGCAGATCGGTGACGAGATCATCGACGGCACCGTGTCGAGCCGCCTCGAAGGCGCTCGCCAGGCCCTCGAAGGCTGAGCACCAGCACATCCGACCCTCGGTCGGGCGCCGACTCAGAAGAGTCGGTAAATCGTACGGCCGGTTCATACGACCCGGCCGAGAGTCGAGTACTTGCGGCCCTCAATGGCGGGCCGAGGATCGCAAACTAGGAGAGCAGGGAAGCCTGATGGCGGAGCTTACGATCCGTCCGGAGGAAATCCGGGACGCGCTGGCCGACTTTGTCCAGTCGTACCAGCCGGACGCCGCCTCGCGTGAAGAGGTCGGCACGGTCACTGACGCGGCAGACGGTATCGCCCATGTCGAGGGCCTGCCCTCGGTCATGGCCAACGAGCTGCTGAAGTTCGAGGACGGCACCCTCGGCCTCGCGCTGAACCTCGACAGCCGCGAGATCGGTGTCGTCATCCTCGGTGAGTTCGGCGGCATCGAGGAGGGCCAGACGGTGCGTCGCACCGGCGAGGTCCTCTCCGTCCCGGTCGGCGAGGGCTACCTCGGCCGCGTCGTGGACCCGCTGGGCAACCCGATCGACGGCCTGGGCGAGATCGCCTCCTCCGGCCGCCGCGCCCTGGAGCTGCAGGCCCCCGGCGTCATGGTCCGCAAGTCGGTCCACGAGCCGATGCAGACCGGCATCAAGGCCATCGACGCCATGACCCCGATCGGCCGCGGCCAGCGTCAGCTGATCATCGGCGACCGCCAGACCGGCAAGACCGCGGTGGCGATCGACACGATCATCAACCAGAAGGACAACTGGCGCTCCGGCGACCCGAAGAAGCAGGTCCGCTGCATCTACGTCGCCATCGGCCAGAAGGGCTCCACCATCGCGTCCGTCCGCGGCGCCCTGGAGGAGGCCGGCGCGCTGGAGTACACCACCATCGTGGCTGCTCCCGCCTCCGACCCGGCCGGCTTCAAGTACCTCGCCCCGTACACCGGTTCGGCCATCGGCCAGGAGTGGATGTACGACGGCAAGCACGTCCTGATCATCTTCGACGACCTGTCGAAGCAGGCCGAGGCCTACCGCTCCGTCTCCCTGCTGCTGCGCCGCCCGCCGGGCCGCGAGGCCTACCCGGGTGACGTCTTCTACCTGCACTCCCGCCTGCTGGAGCGCTGCGCCAAGCTCTCCGACGAGCTGGGCGCCGGCTCGATGACCGGTCTGCCGATCATCGAGACCAAGGCCAACGACGTCTCGGCGTACATCCCGACCAACGTCATCTCCATCACCGACGGCCAGTGCTTCCTGGAGTCCGACCTGTTCAACGCCGGCATCCGCCCGGCCGTGAACGTCGGTATCTCGGTCTCCCGTGTCGGTGGCTCCGCCCAGATCAAGGCCATGAAGTCGGTCGCCGGCCGCCTGCGCCTGGACCTCGCCCAGTACCGTGAGCTGGAGGCGTTCGCCGCCTTCGGTTCCGACCTGGACGCGGCCTCCAAGGCCCAGCTGGAGCGCGGTGCCCGCATGGTCGAGCTGCTGAAGCAGGGCCAGTACCAGCCGTTCCCGATCGAGGAGCAGGTCGTCTCCATCTGGGCCGGCACCACCGGCAAGCTGGACGACGTCCCGGTCGCCGACATCCGTCGTTTCGAGCGCGAGTTCCTGGACCACCTGCGCATCGAGAAGAAGGACCTGCTGGCCGCGATCGTCGAGACCTCCAAGCTGGAGGACGGCACCATCGACGCGCTGACCGAGGCGATCAAGTCCTTCAAGCTGGGCTTCACCACCGCCGACGGCAAGCTGCTCGGCGAGCAGGCCTGAGTCCGGTAGCGAGGGAAAGGACGTAGCGACCCATGGGAGCACAGCTTCGGGTCTACAAGCGCCGGATCCGCTCTGTCACCGCGACGAAGAAGATCACCAAGGCGATGGAGATGATCTCCGCGTCGCGCATCGTCAAGGCGCAGCGCGCGGTGGCCGCCTCCACTCCGTACGCCGATGAGCTCACCAGGGCGGTGACGGCGGTGGCCACCCGGTCCAACGCCAAGCACCCGCTCACCACCGAGAAGCCGGGTGCCTCGCGCGCCGCGGTCCTGCTGATCACGGCCGACCGTGGTCTGGCGGGCGGTTACTCGACCAACGCCATCAAGCAGGCGGCCGCGCTCTCCGCGCAGCTCCGCGAAGAGGGCAAGGACGTGGTGACGTACATCGTCGGGCGCAAGGGTGTCTCGTACTACAACTTCCGTGAGCTTGAGGTCACGGGGTCGTGGACGGGCTTCTCCGACAAGCCGACGTACGGTGACGCGAAGGCCGTGGCGAGCGATCTCATCGAGGCGTTCGTGGCCGAGACCGGCGGCGTGGACGAACTGCACCTGGTCTCCACCAAGTTCGAGTCCATGCTGACTCAGACCGCGGTGACGGCTCGGCTGCTGCCGCTGAAGCTGGACGAGGTCCAGCTCAGCGACGAGTCGAAGGCCAAGCACGAGATCTTCCCGCTCTACGACTTCGAGCCGTCGGCCGAGGGCGTCCTGGACGCCCTGCTGCCGCGCTACGTCGAGAGCCGGATCTACAACGCGCTGCTGCAGTCGGCCGCCTCGGAGCACGCCGCCCGTCGGCGCGCGATGAAGTCCGCGACCGACAACGCGGGCGAGCTCATCAAGTCGCTGACGCGGCTTGCCAACTCGGCCCGCCAGGCCGAGATCACCCAGGAAATCAGCGAGATCGTCGGTGGCGCCAATGCGCTGGCCGACGCTAGCGCGGGGAGCGAATGAGAATGACCACCACTGTTGAGCCGACCACGGCGACGGGCCGCGTCGCGCGGGTCATCGGCCCGGTCGTCGACGTGGAGTTCCCCGTCGACGCGATTCCGAACATGTTCAACGCCCTGCACGTCGAGGTGGACAACCCCGACGGCTCGGGCAAGAAGATCCTGACCCTCGAGGTCGCCCAGCACCTCGGTGACGGCGTCGTCCGCGGCATCTCGATGCAGCCGACCGACGGCCTGGTCCGCGGTGCCACCGTGACCGACACCGGTGCGGCGATCTCCGTCCCGGTCGGCCAGATCACCAAGGGCAAGGTCTTCAACGCCCTCGGCGACGTGCTGAACGCCGACCAGGACGAGTTCAACGCCCAGGTGACGACCCGCTGGCCGATCCACCGCAAGGCGCCGGACTTCAAGGACCTCGAGTCCAAGACCGAGATGTTCGAGACCGGCATCAAGGTCATCGACCTGCTCACCCCGTACGTCGTGGGTGGCAAGATCGGCCTGTTCGGTGGCGCCGGCGTCGGCAAGACCGTCCTCATCCAGGAGATGATCTACCGCGTCGCCGAGAACTTCGGTGGTGTGTCGGTCTTCGCCGGTGTCGGTGAGCGCACCCGTGAGGGTAACGACCTCATCCACGAGATGGTCGACTCGGGCGTTCTGGACAAGACCGCGCTGGTCTTCGGCCAGATGGACGAGCCGCCGGGCACCCGTCTGCGTGTCGCGCTCTCCGCGCTGACCATGGCGGAGTACTTCCGTGACGTCGAGAAGCAGGACGTGCTCCTCTTCATCGACAACATCTTCCGGTTCACCCAGGCCGGTTCCGAGGTGTCGACCCTGCTCGGCCGTATGCCCTCCGCGGTGGGTTACCAGCCGAACCTGGCCGACGAGATGGGTCTCCTCCAGGAGCGCATCACCTCGACCCGCGGTCACTCGATCACCTCCATGCAGGCGATCTACGTCCCCGCGGACGACCTGACCGACCCGGCCCCGGCCACCACCTTCGCCCACCTCGACGCGACGACGGTTCTCTCCCGTCCGATCTCGGAGAAGGGCATCTACCCGGCCGTGGACCCGCTGGACTCCTCGTCCCGCATCCTGGACCCCCGGTACATCGCGCAGAGCCACTACGACACGGCCCTCCGTATCAAGGGGATCCTGCAGAAGTACAAGGACCTGCAGGACATCATCGCGATCCTCGGTATCGACGAGCTGAGCGAGGAGGACAAGATCACCGTCCACCGCGCCCGCCGTATCGAGCGCTTCCTCTCGCAGAACACCTACGTGGCGAAGCAGTTCACCGGCGTCGACGGCTCGACCGTTCCGCTGTCGGAGACCATCGAGGCGTTCAACGCGATCGCGGACGGCAAGTACGACGCCGTCCCGGAGCAGGCCTTCTTCATGTGCGGTGGCATCGAGGACCTCGAGAAGAACGCCGCCGAGCTGGCGAAGAAGTAATCTCCCGGCCGACTGATGGCTGACTGACCGTGAGGGGTGGTCCCCGCATCCTGGGGACCACCCCTCACGGCGCAAACGGCTGTGATCCCGGTCATCTCCGTGTCCTTTGTTTCTTTTCGGGGGCACGGGCCCGTTATTCTTACCGAAACTGCCGAGTAATCGGGCCCGCCCCGATTTCCCGGCAAGAGCCTAGGAGCCCACGTTGGCTGAGCTGCACGTCGAGCTGGTCGCAGCCGACCGCAAGGTGTGGTCCGGTGCGGCCACCATCGTTGTCGCCCGTACGGCCTCCGGTGACACCGGCATCATGCCGGGCCACACCCCGGTACTGAGCGTGCTGGAGTCCGGTCCGGTCACCATCCGCACCACCGATGGCGGCACCGTCGTCGCCGCTGTGCACGGTGGCTTCATCTCCTTCGCCGACAACAAGCTGTCTCTGCTCGCGGAGATTGCCGAGCTGGCGGACGAGATTGATGTCGCCCGTGCCGAGCGGGCACTGGAGAACGCGAAGAGCGAGCTCGACGCCCACGCCGAGCGCCGCGCCGAGGTCCGCCTCGTTGCGGCCGGTGCACTCGGCGGGCACAAGCTCGTCTGAAGCGAGAATTGACCCGAATTGTCGGGTCGACCGACGGTCCCGGGGACGCGAGAGCGTGACCCCGGGACTGTCGTATCAGTTGGTAGGTAAGTGCGGTCGCTTGATACGACCGATACGGGGAACGCAGGTCAGCGAGGAGGTCGGTGAGCATGGTCCTCGCCCTTGTGGTGTGTGCAGCGGTCGTGGCCCTGGGGGTGATCGGACTCGTCGCCTTCGCGGTTCGACGCCGAGTGATCCAGCACGTCGGCGGAACGTTCGACTGCAGCTACCGCCTCAAAATGCCGGCCGACGCCTCCACACAGCCCGACCTCGACGAGAACGGCAGACCCACCCCAGCCTCCACCCCGCAGAAGTCCGGGGCAGACGGCAAAGGGTGGGTTTTTGGTATCGGCCGCTACAGCGGTGACTCGATCGAGTGGTTCCGGGTCTTCTCCTACGCCCCGCGCCCCCGCAAGATCCTCCCGCGCCGCGAGATCGAGGTCCTCGGCCGCCGCTACCCCGAGGGCCAGGAGGAACTCGCCCTCCTCTCCGGCTCCGTGGTCCTGCGATGTCTCCACAACGGCGCCCCCCTCGAACTCGCCATGAGCGAGGATGCCCTCACCGGCTTCCTCGCCTGGCTGGAGGCGGCCCCGCCCGGGCAGAGGGTCAACGTCGCGTAGCGACGGACCCTCGGTCGGGGGTCCCCCCGCCCGGAGGGTGGGGGCGGGTCAACGTCGCGTAGCGACGGACCCTCGGTCGGGGGTCCCCCCGCCCGGAGGGTGAGGGCGGGTCAACGTCGCGTAGCGACGCACCCCCGGGTCAGGGGTGCTTCAACGTCGCGTGATCCTGGATCACCCTTTCGGGTGGTTTTGTTCGGTTTCCCTCCTTGCGTGATCGCGGGTGAGCCGCGCGAGGGCTGAGTAGGCTGCGGCGCATGGTCAATCTCACGCGTATCTACACCCGTACCGGCGACGACGGCACCACCGCGCTCGGTGACATGAGCCGTACGACCAAGACCGACCCCCGGCTGATCGCGTACGCCGATGCCAACGAGGCCAACGCGGCGCTCGGAGTGGCCATCGCGGCCGGGGCACTGCCCGAGGACGTGGTGGCGGTGCTGACGCGGGTGCAGAACGATCTCTTCGATGTGGGGGCGGACCTCTCGACGCCGGTGGTCGAGAACCCCAAGTACCCTCCGCTGCGGGTGCTGCAGAGCTATGTCGACCGGCTGGAGGGCGACTGCGACCACTATCTGGAGCAGGTGGAGAAGCTGCGCAGCTTCATCCTGCCCGGGGGCACGCCGGGGGCGGCCCACCTGCACCTGGCGTGCACGGTGGTGCGCCGGGCCGAGCGGTCGACCTGGGCGGCGATCGAGGCGCACGGGGAGACGGTGAACCCGCTCACGGCGAAGTACCTGAACCGGCTGTCGGACCTGCTGTTCATCCTGGCGAGGGTGGCCAACAAGGAGCGGGGCGACGTGCTGTGGGTGCCGGGGGAGAACCGGTAGGCCGTCAGCGGCGCTTGGGGAAGACGGTGTAGCTGGCGGCGACGACCAGGCTGATGCCGGTGACCCAGGCCATGGTGCCGTACCAGCGGGTGAGGGCGGCGGTCCGGGCGGTGTCGTCGACCAGGGCGATCATGCCGGCGATCAGGGCGGCGGTGATCGCCGCGCCGACCAGGGTACGGGCGAAGATCCTCCACTCGTGCGCGGCCCGGGCGGCCCCGTACTTCGGAGGCTTCACGGGGGCCGGACCGCCGGCGAGGCGGTGGGCGGCGTGGGCGTCGGCCCACCGGACGAGGTAGTGCCCGTAGGCGACCGAGAAACCGACGTACGCCGCGCCCAGGCCGTGCGCCCACTCTGCGGGCGCACCGTGCCGAAGGTCGAGCACGGTGGCGCCGAGCACGATCAGGTCGATCAGCGGCACGGCCAGCAGCAGGGCCGTGCCGACCCGCCGCCACCCGAGCAGATAGCGGGTTGCCAGGGCGAGGACCAGCACCACCCAGAAGCCGGCCTCGCCGGCGATGACGACGGACACGGCCACGGCTGGCTCCTCTCGGCGGGGTACGCCGTCAAGCCTGGCCGGTCCGTGCGGGCAACCGCCTCGTCGCCGACGGCGATCTGCGGCTGCACCCTTCGATGTACGGGCCCTCCTCCGGCCGGTCCTCGCCCGGCAGGTCGGGGGGTGATGAGATGGTGGGGTGCGAAAGATCAGTCTGGGGCCGCGTCAGGAGGACCTGCTCATCGCCGGCGCCGGCCTGCTCGGCGGCCTGGTGCTGACGGCGTTCGGCGCGTACGACCGGACCCGTGCCCCGGTAGCGGTGAGCCTGCTGCCGCTGGTGGCGATAGCCGGTCTCGAACTGGTGCGGCGCACCCGCACGGTGTGGACGGTGAGCCTCGGCGGGATGCTCTTCGCCCTGAACCTCTTCGCCGGGTCGAACATGGCCGCGGTGATCATGTACACCGATCTGCTGTATGCCGCCACGCTCTACGGCAGCCGTCGGATGTCCACCATCCTGCACCTCACCGGCGGCGGGACCACCGTCCTCCTGTCCACCCTGGTGCTGATGTACGCCACGGTGGCGCAGGCCCTGCTGGTGGCCGGGTTCGCCGGGCTGATCTTCATCGCACCCGTGTGGACCGCCGACCTGCTGCGCGAGCACCGCGAACGCGCCGACACCGAGCGGCTGCGGGCCGAGCAGACCGCCCTGCTGGCCGAGTTGGACCGCCGGGAGGCCGTGGTGGCCGAACGGGCCAGGATGGCCCGCGAGTTGCACGACGTGGTGGCCAACCACCTCTCGGCGATCGCCATCCACGCGACCGGCGCCCAGTCGCTGGCCCGCCGCCAGGAACGGGCGGTGGACGATCCGCTGCTGGCGGCGATGGCCGTGATCCGGGAGAGCAGCGTCCAGGGCCTGGCCGAGATGCGCCGGATGATCGGCCTGCTGCGCTCCGGTGACGAGGGAACCTACGAGGCGCCCAGGCTGGACGCCCTGGACACCCTGCTGACCCAGGCCAGGGCGGCGGGCCAGGAGGGCGGTCTCGACTTCGAGCTGGCCGAGGACGGCGAGCGCGGCGAACTGTCGGCCCCGCTCGAACTGGCGGCCTACCGGATCGTCCAGGAGTCGCTCACCAACGCGCTCAAGCACGCCGTCCCGGGCGTCGTCCGGCTCAGCCTGACGTACCGTCCGGAGCACGTGGAGATCGTCACCGAGAGTCCGTACCGTGCCGGGGAGGTGCCGGCCGCGCCCGGGGCGCGGGCGGGCCTGGTCGGTATGGGGGAGCGGGCCGGGCTGCTCGGCGGCAGTCTGGAGGCCGGCCCCGAGAGCGGGCGATGGCGGGTACGCGCTGTGCTGCCCAGGGAGCCGAAAGGCGAGGAGGAGCCGTGACGATCCGGGTACTGGTGGCCGAGGACCAGGCGGCGGTGCGGGCCGCGCTGGTGATGATCCTGCGGGCCGAGCCCGACCTGGAGGTGGTCGGTGAGGCTGCCGACGGCGAGCAGGCGGTACGCCTGGCACTGGAGCTCAAGCCGGACGTGGTACTGATGGACGTTCAGATGCCACGGCTCGACGGGGTGTCCGCGACCCGGCAGGTGGTTGAGGCCGGGGCGGCTCAGGTGCTGATGCTCACCACCTTCGACCTCGACCAGTACGTCTACGGCGCGCTGCGGGCGGGGGCGGCCGGATTCCTGCTCAAGGACCTGGAGGCGGACACCCTGATCGAGGGCATCCGTACGGTCGCGCGCGGGGACGGCATGCTCGCGCCCTCCGTCACCCGGCGGCTGATCGGGACCTTCGCCCGCCCCGACCGGCCCGGCCAGCCCTGGACCAGGGCCGCGGTGGAGGGGCTGACGCCCCGGGAGCGCGAGGTGCTGGCCTGCCTTGGCGCCGGACTCTCCAACGGCGAGATCGCCACCCGCCTGGAGATGGCCGAGGCGACCACCAAGACCCACGTCAGCCGGATCCTGGCCAAGCTCGAACTGCGCAGCCGGGTCCAAGCGGCCATCCTGGCCCAGGACTTGGGCCTGACCGCAGACCAGTACTGAGCCCTGGGCTCTTCAGAGGGCTGTCGGGCAGACCTTCAGGGGCCCCGCGCCCCTGATTGGTCGGCCCTTGCTCCGGGGGATGTGTGCGGCGTCGTGGCGCTCCCGAGGGGTCTGGTCAGTTGAGGTGGAGGGCGCGGAGGGCGGGGTGCTCGTCGGCGGGCCAGACCATCAGGCGGAGGCCGTCGCTGGTGTGTACGAGGTTGTACTTCAGGCCGGCGGAGCGCAGCAGGGCGGCGAGCCGCCGGGCTTCGGCCTCGTCGGCGGGGGTGGCCACCGGGACCATCAGTCCGTACTCCTCGGGTGCCCCGGTGCGCGGTGGCCGGGCCACCAGGGACGTACCGGTGCCGTAGGTCCAGCGCAGCAGCAGGACCAGGACACCCATCACCGCGAAGGAGATCAGCATCAACGCCAGGGTGCGCACGGTTCACCTCTCGGAGGTCGGGCGCAGATCACACTGCACAATCTCACCACGGAGAGCCCCGGGGCATTAGAGTCCGGCGCGTGAGCGGCGCGGCTTTGGGGGGTGATCCTTGCCCTGAGCCGCCTTCAGGCACCGCCCTGGGCCGCACGCTTCGACTCAGGGCGGCAATCGGTACTCGGGAGACAGCCATGAGCAACGCATCCACCCAGCAGATCGCCGTGATCGGCGCCGGACTCATGGGCGCGGGTATCGCCCAGGTCTCCGCCCAGGCCGGTCACCCGGTGGTGCTGCGGGATGTGACGGACGCCGCGTTGCAGCGCGGTCTGGACGGCATCCGTGCCTCGTACGAGAAGTT
The DNA here is from genome assembly GCF_029892105.1 of Kitasatospora sp. GP82. Lineage (GTDB taxonomy): Bacteria > Actinomycetota > Actinomycetes > Streptomycetales > Streptomycetaceae > Kitasatospora. The sequence goes on from NZ_JARZAJ010000025.1 coordinate 16,050, forward strand.
CGTCTCCAAGGGCAGGCTGACGGCCGAGGAGGCCGAGGCGGCGCTCGGACGGATCACCACCACCACCGACCTGGGCGCGGTTGCCGAGGCCGACATCGTGGTCGAGGCGGTGTTCGAGCAGCTGGACGTCAAGGAAGGCGTCTTCCGTGAGCTCGACAAGCTGGCCAAGGAAGGTGCGGTGCTGGCCTCCAACACCTCCGCCATCCCGATCACCCGGATCGCCGCCGCGACCGACCGCCCGGAGAGCGTGGTCGGGGTGCACTTCTTCTCGCCGGTGCCGCTGATGAAGCTGGTCGAGCTGGTGCGCGGCTACAAGACCAGCGACGAGACGCTGGCCACCGCCCGGGCCTTCGCCGAGGGCGTCGGCAAGGAGGTGGTGGTGGTCAACCGCGACGTGGCCGGCTTCGTCACCACCCGCCTGATCACCGCCCTGGTGGTCGAGGCCGCGAAGCTCTACGAGTCGGGCGTCGCCACCGCCGAGGACATCGACACCGCCTGCCGCCTCGGTTTCGGCCACCCGATGGGCCCGCTGCAGACCGCCGACCTGACCGGCGTCGACATCCTGTTGCACGCCGCGCGGAACATCTACGACGAGACCCAGGACGAGAAGTTCGCCGCCCCCGAGATCATGGCTCGCATGGTCACCGCAGGGGACCTCGGCCGTAAGAGCGGCCGGGGCTTCTACCCGTACGAGAAGTAGGCCGAGCGGCCCTCTGCGGCGGGGGCAGTGGGTGAGTTTGCTCACGCCTCTGCCGCAGACGGGTGATTTGGGCGGTAATCGAGCGTGGGTATGGGGTTCGACTGCGTATATTCCCTCGGACGAGTGAAGTTGCTTCAGATCTGACAGTGACCAGCAACCTGCACAGCCGCTTCACCGTCAGATGAGGGGGAGTGCCGGCGTGGCCCCCGGTGCGCGACGCGACCAGGTGTCCGCCCGGAACGGAGCCCCGGCAGCCCCTACCGGCAGAGCGGAGGAGGAGAGCGTGCGCATCACCGGCGACCACGGCGGCTTGGCCATCCAGGGCCGCCTCGACGTCCGCAGCGCCGCCGACGCCCGGGTCCGGCTGCACCAGGCGGTCGACGGTGGCCAGGGGGACCTGGTGCTCGATCTGTCGGGTCTGGAGTCCTGGGACGCGACCGGACTCGGCGTGATCATGGGCACCCACCGGCGGGCCGGGCGGCTCGGGCGGCGCCTCGTCCTGCGGGCCGTTCCGGCGCAGCTCCAGCGGCTCCTGGTGGCCACCCGCCTGCACCGCATCCTCGCCGTCGAGGGCACCGTCCCCGACCCGTACGGCACCTCCCTACCCGCGCTCGGTGTGACGCCGCCGAACCCGCTGGTCGCGCCGTACCTCTGAGGGGCGGGGCGCCGCCCGGCCGGCCGGGGTCCTCGGGAGCGCAGGCTCTCGGCGGGGTGATGCGCGCTCAGGTGGCGGACTGTCATCGCGACGGAGGAGGGACCGGTATGGGCTCCGGCGTTCGAGTGTGCGAGAGTCTGCGCTCAGGAGTACGGCCGCCGGGGCCTGCAGTGGTCCGGTGAGCGGTCAGGGAACTGCGTCGCGGCCTCGGCGGGCCGGACGGCCGAGCATGGGCGGAGCGGAACGTGGGACAGCCAACCGGAGACCTCCGGCAGGACGGACTGCGGCCCAGGACCGGTGAGGTGGTCTCCGGCGATCTGCTGCTCACCGTCGGCACCCCGGACGGCTCCGAGGCCCGCCCCTGCCCGGACGAGTGGCGCCCCGTCCTGCGCCGGGCCGACCACCGCCCGAACGCCAGGCCCGCACCGGGCCCGAGCCCGTCCGTCGATCCGTCGGCACCCGGCGGTGCCAGGACGGACACGCCACTGCTGGACCGCGAGTCCGAGGTGGCCGAGTTGCTCGACCTGCTCTCCCAGGGGCGGTCGGTCCGGCTGGCCGGCCAGGCGGGTTCGGGCCGCAGCGCGCTGCTGGCGGCCGTCGCCGAGGCTGCCGGGGGCATCGCCCCGGACGGTGTGGTCCGGCTCAACGGCTACCGCAGGACTGCCCAGGACCTGCTCCAGGACCTCTTCGCCGCCACGTTCCAGAACCCCGGCTACCGCCCCGACCGGCACCAGCTGCCCGTCCTGCTCGGCGACGTCGGCGCGATCGTGGTGATCGACGACGTGGAGTTCCCCGCCGAGGAGCTGGAGGAACTGCTCGCCACCGCGCCCGACTGCGCCTTCCTGATCACCGTCGCCCCCGGCAGCCCGCTGTCGGCGCCCGGTTCGCGACTGGAGGACCACCTGGTGGCCGGGATCTCCAGGCCTGCCTGCCTGGGCCTGGTGGCCCGGCTCGCGGGGCGGCCGCTGGAGGAGCCCGAGCGGGCCTGGCTGGTGGACCTCTGGTTCGAGTCGGAGGGTCTGCCGCTGCGCTTCGTCCAGGCGGCCGCGCTGCTGCGCCGGCGCGATGCCGAGGTGGACGGGCTGGTCGCGGCCCGGCAGGAGCGCCACAGCCTCTTCGGCCTGGTGAAGGAGATGGCCGAGCCCCAGGACCCGGCCGAGCTGGAGAGCGAGCTGCGCCGTACCGTCCCGCTGCCCTCGGTGGTGGAGAGCGCCTCGCCCGCGGTACGGCTGGCGGAGGGGCTGAGCGAGCCCGCGCAGTCGGTGCTGCGGCTGGCGGTCGCGCTGGGCGGTGAGCTGCCTACGGCACCGCATCTGCCGGCGCTGATCGACGTCGGCCTGGGGGAGCGCGCCCTGCGGGAGCTGACCGACTGCGGGCTCGCCGTCTCGATCGGCGGGCACCATCGGCTCGCCTCCGGTGTGCTGGACCTGCTGGAGCCGCACTGGGAGCCCAGGACGATCGCGTCCGGCGCGGCCCGGCACTTCTCCTGGTGGGTCGGGAACGCCTCGGTGAGTACCGGGCAGATCGCCGCCGAGGCCGAGGTGGTGATCGGCGCGATGCTGGCCGACCGGGCGGCGGGACGGCCGCAGGAGATGCTTCAGCTGGCCAGGGCGGCGGCACCGGCCTTCGCGCTGTCGCTGCGCTGGGGCGCGTGGGAGCGGGCCCTGCAACTGGGTCTCGAGGCCGCCAGATCGCTCGGCTCGACGGCCGACGAGGCGTGGTTCCACCACGAGCTCGGGGTGCTGGCCCTGTGCGAGGGGCAGCCGGAGCGGGCCAGGACCGCGCTGGAGGCGGCCGTGGCCCTGCGGGCCGCGGTCGGCGAGACGCGCGGCAGCGCGGCGGCCAGGCGGATGCTCGACCTGTTGCGGACCGAGACCCTGCAACTCCCGGTGGTCGAGAGCGTGCCCTCGGCGGCGGGACGCCGTCCCTCGATCCGGGCGATCACGGCCCAGGTGCCCTGGCGCTTCCGGGCCACGCGGGTTCCGGAGCCCACCCGGCGGACGGTACTGACCGCAGGTGCGGCCGTGCTGGTGCTCGGCGTGCTCGGGACGGCGGTCGGCCTGAGTCTGGCCGGGCCGCACCCTGCGGGCGGCAGCAGGACGGTGCAGCCGGACGGTCCGGCGGACGACGGCTCGCTCACCCAGCACATGCCCATGACGGGGAGCACCGGCCCGTCCCCTTCGGCGAGCGTGCCGCGCTCGGCGGGCAGCCCGGCCGCCTCCGCTCCCGGGGACGGCAACTCCGTGCCGACAGGCGGCAGTACGGGCGGCCAGAAGGGCCGCAGCAGCGGGGAGCCGACCTCGGACCGGACCTGGTACCCGGTCACCGACCCGCCGGCCCCGCAGACCTCGGCGCCCGCGCCGAGCCACAGCCGGCCGGGTGGCACGCCGTCTCCCTCCGCCAGCCAGTCCTCGACCGGCTCGAAGAGCTCCGCGCCGCCGTCGTCCTCGGCCCCGCCGAGCGATCCGCCGTCGCACTCGCCGGCACCCTCGGCCTCCACCCCGACCACGCCGCAGACCGTCGGGGAGTCCTCGCCGAGTACCCCGTAGCCGAGGCGGGGGGGCCCCCCCCCCCCCGGCCCGGGGGGGGGGGGGGGGGGCCCCCCCCCGCCCCCCCCCCGGGGGGGGAGGCTGGTCCGGGGGGGGGGGGTAAAGCGGCCCCCGGGGGGGTGGAGCGGGAGCCCGCCGCCGGCCTCGGGGGCGGGGGGGGCCGGGACAAACCGGGGGGGGGGCGGGGGGGGGGGGGGGCGCCCCCCCCCCGCCCCCCCCCCCCCCCCCCCCCCCCGGGGGGGGGGGGGGGGGCCCCCCCCGCCTCGGAGCGATCCGCAGGGCCTAGAAGAGCTTGAGCTTGTCGTCGTCGATACCGCGCAGCTCGTCGTAGTCCAGGACGACGCAGCCGATGCCCCGGTCGGTGGCGAGCACCCGGGCCTGCGGCTTGATCTCCTGGGCGGCGAAGATGCCCTTGACGGGGGCGAGCAGCGGGTCGCGGTTGAGCAGCTCCAGGTAGCGGGTCAGCTGCTCGACGCCGTCGATCTCGCCGCGCCGCTTGATCTCGACGGCGACGGTGGCCCCGTCGGCGTCGCGGCACAGGATGTCGACCGGACCGATCGCGGTCGGATACTCGCGGCGGATCAGCGACCAGCCGGAGCCGAGGACCTCCATCCGGTCGGCGAGCAGCTCCTGGAGGTGGGCTTCGACGCCATCCTTCACCAGTCCGGGGTCGACCCCGAGCTCGTGCGAGGAGTCGTGCAGCACCTCTTCCAGGGTGATGATCAGCTTCTCACCGGCCTTGTTGACGACCGTCCAGGTGCCGTCGGCCTCCTTGAGGCTGCACGGCGGCGACATCCAGTTGAGCGGCTTGTAGGCACGGTCGTCGGCGTGGATGCTGACGCTGCCGTCGGCCTTGACCAGGATCAGCCGGGTCGCGGACGGGAGGTGGGCGGAGAGCCGACCGGCATAGTCGACTGAGCAACGGGCAATTACGAGACGCACGGTCGACCACGCTAGCCCACCGAGGCCAGTTGAAGCGATTCCGCGATAGTCGGGTGAAGAAACCCCGGTCTCGGCGAACCATGGAGTCCGGCACCTTGGCGCGCCCGTCCCACGGCAGTTGCCGGTACGGCCACCGGGGTCCACCCAACGGGGATGGAGATGTGAGATGAACGATCCGACGGGATCCGGCCAATCTGGCCGTTCGGACGGTTATTCCGGTGCAATGCGACAGATTCTCCAGCCGCGCTGACAATCGCCTGTCACTCTGTGGTGGGCGGTCGTCGCACAACCCGGTGGCCGCCGGGCATCCGCCGCACCCCGGGGCCGCCCGGTCCGTCGGAGCGCGACGTGCACCGTCGTCGGCCTGACCATGTGTCAGTCCTTTGGTCAGCTCCTGTGTCACTCAAGCGTCACTGCAGCGTCATTCATGCGTCAGCCCGTCCTGGAACCGACCAGGCCGGGCCACAGTCGCCGTGCGCCACCCCGCACAACCGGGCAACGGCTGAGCACGGCACGGCACCATCCGCACCAACCGCACGACCACCGCGGCGGCCGCGCCGTGGTGGACCGCGAGAGGAGAACCCATGTCGCTCGACGTCTCACCGGCCCTGTTGGAGAAGGCCGAGAGAGGAGAGGTCGACGAGCGGGAGTTCGTGGACTGCGTCCGCGTCTCCCTCCCGTACGCCTGGGAGCTGATCAGTTCGCTGGTCGCTCAGGTCCAGGTCGACGGTACCGACTTCGCCGACAACCAGGTACCGCCGCCCAGCGAGCAGGCCCGGGGCCAGCTGCTGCGGGCGATGGCCAGCGACGCGATCCGGGGCGCCCTGCAGCGTCACTTCGGAGTGAAGCTGGCGTTCCAGAACTGCCACCGGGTCGCGGTCTTCACGTCGTCCGGGGACAGTGAGGAGCGCTATCGGCGATTCACCTCCGTCCGGGCCCAGTTGCTCAACCAGTCGCCGGAGATGCGCGACTGTTGACCAGCCGGGCCGACGCGCCCGTACGGTCCGGCACGGCCGACGGCACGGCATCCGGTACCTCTCCAGGTGCCTCGACGGGCCGCCTCGGGACAGCAGACCCGGGGTGGCCCGCCCGCGTTCCGCGGCGGTCGCTCAGCTCAGCTGCGGCAGTACCTCGGCGCCGAGCCTGGAGATGTTGTGCAGGGTGGCCGCGCGGTTGCCCGAGCCCTCGGCGAGCAGGGCGAAGCGGCGGAGGCCGGTGCGCTCGGCGGTGGCCAGCAGCCGGTCCGCGCAGTGCTTCGGAGTGCCCACCGCGTGCAGGTCGCAGAGCAGTTCGGTGTACTCGTGCGGGTCGCGCATCCGCCGCTCCCGTCCGTCCACCGTGCGGTGAGCGCCCAGCCCGTACTCGAACCAGCCGGGCATCGCCCGCAGCAGGCTGGCCCGGGCCGTCGAGGTGCGGTCCTCGATCTGCACCACCCCGGCCGCGACATGCTCCCGCTCGATCCTGGTGAGCTGCTCCTCGCCGCGCCCGCAGGCCCGCCAGGCGGTCCGGTAGGCGGCCAGCATCTGCTGCTTGTCCTCGTCCCCGGAGTGCATACCGAGCAGCATCGGCAGACCGCGCTCGGCGGCCTGCCGAACGCTGTCGGGCGAGGTGCAGGCGACGATCACCGGCGGGCCGCTCTGCGGCCGGCCGCAGAGCGGGGAGTCACCGGCCTTGCCGTCCCGCCGCTGGCGGGGGAAGCGCACCAGCGCGCCCGTCGCCGCGTCCAGGCCCAGCCACTCGGCGAGATCGGGCACCCGGGCCGGACCCGGGGCGGGGGCGGCCTCGGCGGCTCTGGGCACCACGGCCACCTCGGGGAAGCTGAACTGCGGCCCGTTCGCGCCGACCCGGGAGCCGCGCAGCCAGCGCAGCAGCAGGTCGAGCCGCTCGGGGAACCCCTGTTCGTAGGCGGCCACTCCGCTGCCGAAGACGTCCAGGTCGATCCACGGGCCGCCGCGCCCGACACCCAGGGTGAACCGGCCGCCCGAGATCAGGTGCAGCATCGCGGCCTGCTCGCCGAGGGCCACCGGGTGCACGGTGGAGAGCACGCTGACGGCCGTGCCGATCCCGATCCGGCGGGTACGGCCGAGCAGCATCCCCGCCAGCGTGGCGGCGTTGGGGCAGACGCCGTACGGCACGAAGTGGTGCTCCGCCAGCCAGACGCTGTCCAGACCCGCCCGCTCGGCGGCGACCGCCGTGCGTACGGTGCGCTCCAGCGCCTCGGCATGGCTCTGGCCGGGGAACTGCGCCGAGAGCAGGAAGGCACCGACCCGGATCGAGTCGGTGGCGGCCGACCGCCCGTCGGAGGGCTCGGGGAGGGGCCTGCGGGCCGCCCCGGCCGACGGGTGGGTGTCGGGTCGCGGGCTGGTCTTGGTCATCGGGTGGCCTCCTCGGGTGCCGCAGGGTCTGCGAGCCCCGCTGTGTCCCCTTGTGAGTAACCGATGTCATGTGCCAATGGCACGCGGGTTCGCGAAAAACCCCGAAGATCGGGTGGATCTCGGGGGAAACCCGGGAGCGCCCGGTCGAGGCGTGATAGAGGCCGCAGTTGCGGCTCCCGGGGGTTGCCGCCGCCCCGTTGCCGCCCCGTACCCTGGAAGACCGTGTGAGACCGCCGAGAGGTAGTTGACGTGTCGCCCCGCCGTAACCGGATCAGCAGCAGCCGGAGCAACAGCGCCGCCGAGGTGCCGTCCCAGTCCGGGCCGTTCGGCAGTTCGCTGCGGCGCACCGAGAGCTACGCGGGCGAGGAGTGGGTGGTGCAGACGGTGCCCGGTACGCCGGGCCGCTACTACCGCTGTCCCGGCTGCGACCAGGAGATCCCGCCGGGGATCGGTCATGTGGTGGCCTGGCCCGGCCACGGCGCGGGGGTGGACGACCGGCGGCACTGGCACCGCGCCTGCTGGAGCGCCCGCGAGCGGCGGGGCGCCGACATCCAGCGCGGACGCGGCGCCCCTCGCTACTGAAGGCCGGTCAGGCGTCGCGCTTCCTGAGCACCAGCGCGCCGCCGACCAGGGCCGCCAGCGTCCAGGCCAGGCAGATGAAGAAGCCCGTCCACGGCCCGTAGGGCTGGCCGTGCTGCTCGTACACCAGCAGCATCCGCTGGCCCGCGTAGTCGGGGAAGTAGTGGGCCAGGGTCTTGACCTTCGGCACGGCCGAGAGGATCGGCGAGAGCAGGAAGAAGAACGGCACCAGGACGCCCAGCGCCATCGTCTGGTTGTGCAGCATCGCGGTGACGCCGGCCGCGAACAGGCAGAGCATGGTCAGGTAGAACGCCGCCCCGAGGACCGCGCGCAGCACGTTCGGTGCGCCCAGGGCGGTGGAGTGGTCGCCCAGCAGCGACTGGCCGACGAAGAAGGTCAGGAAGGCCGTCACCAGCGAGACCGCCAGGGCGAGTGCGCCCAGCACCACCGCCTTCCCGGTGAGCAGTGTGCCGCGCTGCGGGACGGCGGCCAGGGTGAGGCGGATCATGCCGGTGCTGTACTCGTTGCCGACCGCCAGCACGCCGAAGACGATGATGGCCAGCTCGCCCAGCATGATCCCGGAGAAGGCGGTGCCGGTGGGGTCGAAGGGGGAGCGGCCGTTCTCGCCGAACTGCTGGAAGTTGCTGCCGGTGAGGAAGGACAGCAGCGCGCCGAGGCCGATGGTGACCACGAAGGTCAGCGCCAGGGTCCAGACCGTGGAGCGGACACTGCGGATCTTCGTCCACTCGGACTGCAGGATCGCGGGGAAGGGCGTCATCTCAATTCGCCGCCTGCCGGCCGTTCCTGGGGTGCCACGCGGCACCCCAGGCGCCTGCCGCGTCGCGGCCCTCGCCGTCACCGGCGTGGTATTCCACCGAGTCCGCCGTCATCTGCATGAACGCCTCCTCCAGTGACGCCTGTTGCGGGCTCAGCTCGTGCAGGACGACGCCGTGGGCGGCGGCCAGTTCGCCGATCCCGGCCAGGCTGCCGTCCACGACCTCGTAGCTGCCCTCGGGGCCGGTCTCGGCGCGCAGCCCGGCGCCGGCCAGGGCGGTGTGCAGCTGCTCCACGTGCGGGGTGCGGATCCGTACGGCCGAGCGGGAGTTCTGCCTGATGAACTCGGGCATCGGCAGGTCGGCCAGCAGCCGGCCCCGGCCGATCACCACCAGGTGGTCGGCGGTCAGCGCCATCTCGCTCATCAGATGCGAGGAGACGAAGACGGTACGGCCTTCGGAGGCCAGGCCCTTCATCAGATTGCGGATCCACAGGATGCCCTCGGGGTCGAGACCGTTGACCGGCTCGTCGAACATCACGATCTCCGGGTCGCCGAGCAGTGCGGAGGCGATGCCCAGGCGCTGGCCCATGCCGAGCGAGAAGCCTCGTGAACGCTTCCGGGCCACCGAGCCAAGGCCGACGAGGTCGAGCACCTCGTTCACCCGGCGGGCGGGGATGCGGTTGCTCTGGGCGAGCCAGAGAAGGTGGTCGTAGGCAGTGCGGCCGGGGTGGACGGCCTTGGCCTCCAGCAGTGCGCCGATGTACTTGAGCGGCTCGCTGAGTTGGCCGTAGCGCTTGCCGTCGATGGTCACCCGGCCGCTGGTCGGCCGGTCGAGATCGAGGATCATCCGCATCGTGGTGGACTTGCCCGCACCGTTCGGCCCCAGGAAACCGGTGACCACGCCCCGGGGTACCTGGAAGCTCAGCCCGTCCACGGCCAGGGTGTCGCCGTAGCGCTTGCTCAGCTCGTGCAACTCGATCATGGTGTGCTCCCTCACTCTCCGTGCAGGATATGACAAATCGGACATAAGGGTGCGTTGGCTGTGGCCGCTCGGCGCGCCGCTTTACGGTGGCTGCATGACGCTCCCCAGCACTCCGGCAGTCCGTGAGAACGGCACCGGTATCCCGCTCGTCCTCCTGCACGCCTTCCCGCTCTCCGCCCGGATGTGGGAGGCCCAACTGGAGCTGCTCCCCGGCCCGACCGGGGAGCAGGCCCGGGTGCTCGCTCCCGACCAGCGTGGCTTCGGAGCAGTCGAGTTGGGCCAGGACGCCCCCTCGCTGGACCTGGTCGCCGACGACGTCGCCCGCCTGCTGGACGTCGCCGGAATCGACCGGGCGGTGATCGGCGGTCTCTCGATGGGCGGTTACACCGCGATGGCCTTCGCCCGCCGCCACCCCGGACGCCTCGCCGGGCTGCTGCTCGCCGACACCAAGGCCACCGCCGACACCGCCCAGGCCCGCGCCAACCGGGAGCGGATGGCGCAGGCCGTGCTGGCCCGCAACAGCGTGCAGCTGCTCGTGGACGACAGGTTCGAGGAGAGTGTGCTCGGCCCCGCGACCGCACCCGAACTGACCGCGCGGGTACGGGAGATGATCGCCGAGGCGTCCCCGCAGGCCGTCGCGTGGGCGCAGCGCGCGATGGCCGGCCGCCAGGACTCGCTGGACGTCCTTGCCGGGGTGACCGTCCCCGCCGCGGTGATCGTCGGCGAACAGGACGCCCTCACCCCGCTCGCCGAGGCCCGGCTGATGGCCGAGGCCCTCCCGGACGCACAGCTGACGGTCATCCCGAGCGTGGGCCACTTCAGCTCACTGGAGGCCCCCGAGACCTTCAATGCGGCCGTACGGGGCCTGCTCCGCAGGATCGGACGGATTCGCTAGACGCAAGGGGCAACCCGCAGTTCCTCGCGCCCCCAAAAAAGCCCGCACGGCCTCGCGCCCCTCGGCGCGCCCGCGCAGTTCCTCGCGCCCCCAAAGAAATGCGTGCGGCTTCGCGTGCCGCAGGGCTGGGTATGGCAGTGGCCCCCGTCCGGGGTGGAGGACGGGGGCCACTGGGGGTTGGGTCAGCGTGACTGCTGAGCGGGGACGCCCAGGGTGTCGTCGGTCGGCAGGGAGGCGGCTGCGACGGCCGCGCCGGTCAGCGTCGCGAGCATCTCGCGCACGTTGGTCAGCTGAGCGTTGATGGAGTCGCGACGGTTGGTGAGCGCCGCCAGCTCGCGCTCGGATTCGCTGCGGATCCGGTCGGCCTTGGCATTGGCGTCGGCCACGATGTCCTCGGACTGACGCTGGGCCGTCTCCACCGTCTGGCGGGCGCGGCGCTCGGCGTCCGTCCGCAGCTTCTCGGCCTCCAGGCGGAGCTGCTCCGCGCGGTGCTCGATCTCGGCGAGGCGCTTCTCGGCCTTGGCCTGACGGGCCGCCAGGTCGCGCTCGGACTGCTCGCGGCGCTTGGCCAGGTTGGTCTCGAACTCCAGCGCGGCCTGGGCGGCCTTGGTGCGGGTCTCCTCGAAGAGGGCGTCCGCCTCCTCGCGCTTGTTCTGTGCGTCCTTGTTGGCCTCGGCGCGCAGCTGGGCCGAGTCGCCCTTGGCCTTGTCGACGATCCGCAGGCCCTCGTCCTCAGCCTTGGCCTTGCGGTCCTTGGCGTAGTTCTCCGCCTCGGCGCGCACCTGCTGGGCGGCCGCCTCGGCGAGCTCGCGGTGCTGCTCGGCGGCGCGGTGCGCCTCGTCGCGCAGGTCCTTGGCCTCCTCCTCGGCAAGACGGAGGATCTTCTCCACCCGGGCACCGAGACCGGCGTACGAGGGCTCGGCATCGGTCACCGCCGCCTGGGCGGTCTGCGTCTCCAGGTGCAGCTCCTCGATGCGCTTCTCGAGGGCGTTGATCCGGGCCAATGCACTGTCACGGTCGGCCACCAGCTTGGTGATCCGCTCGTCGACCTGGGCGCGCTCGTACCCACGGCGTACCAGGTCGAAGCCGTGAGGGGAGTGACTGTCGCTCATGGGACTTTGGTCTTCCTGTCGTCGGACCGCTGAGGGAGTTGAGGGAATCCTGACACGTTACCGGAGTGTCATCAGCGAAATGCCGATGCTTCGCGGACAATGTCCGCTCAATCGGGTGGTGCGCTTCCGGAGCGATTGCCACCCGATCGAGGGGCGCCCACTCCGGCCCGTGTCTTCGAACCGCCGTCGCGGCCGCCCGACCCGGGCTTCTTACTGTTCGATCCCCCGTTGGCCGTCTCCTGAGCAGCAGGTGACGGTGCCTCAAACGCTTCCAGAGCTGACAGGACGTCCTGAACCCTGGAGATCTCGGTGTTGATGTCCTTACGCCGGCGGACCAGTTCCTCCAACTCCCGGCGACCCTGATCGGTCACGCGCTGAGCCTCGGTCTTGGCCTCGTCGAGCAGCCGCTCCGCCTCCTCCTTGGCCAGACGCAGTTGTTCGTCGGCGCTCTCGTCCGCCCGGCGAAGCCGCTTCTCCGCTTCCGCGGACGCCGCCTCGATCTGCTCCTCCGCCTCGTCCTGCGCGGCCTTGAGCCGGTCCTCGGCCTCGCCGCGCAGCTGCTCGGCCTTGGACGTCGAGTCGGCGAGCTTCTGCTCCGCCTCCTTGAGCAGGCCCTCGGCCTTGCGCACGGCGGCGATCCGGACCTTGCTGGCCTCCGCCGAAGCCTCCGAGGTGAGCTCGGACGCCCGATCCTCCGCCGCCGCGACCAGGGCGGTGGCCCGGTCCTCGGCCTCGGCCACGGTCGCGACCGCCTGGTCCTCGGCCTCGGTCAGCTGCTCCTGCGCCGCCGTCACCAGCGCATCCACCCGCTCGCCGGCCGACTTCATGGCCTGTGCGTTCTCCTTGCGGGCCCGCTCGTGCAGCGCTTCGATCTCGGCGTCCGTACGCTCGCGCAGCTCCTCGGCGCGCTCGCGGATCGCGGTGGAGTCCCGGCGGGCCTCGGAGAGCAGCGCATCGGCGTCCGAACGCGCCTTCTCCACCTCGGCCTGACCCGCGGTCTCGCCCGCCGCGACCAGCCGCTCGGCCTCCTTGCGGGCGGCTGCGACCATGGCGTCCGCCTGTTCCTCGGCGGCGGCGGTGGTGGCGAGGGCAGCCGTCTGGGCGTCCTCGGCCAGCGCCTCGGCATCCGCGAACGCCTTCTCCAGCACCGAGCTGGCCTGATCGCGGGTCGCCTTGTCGTACTGCTCGGCGGCTTCGCGGGTCTCCGCGTCGTACGCGTCGGCCCGGCCCCGGGTCGCCGCCTCGTACTCCTCGGCGAGGGTACGGGTGGCCAGGGCGTACTCCTCGGCCTCGGTACGCAGGGCGGCCGCGAACTCCTCGCTCTCCGCGATGACGGCCGCCGCCCGGTCCTCCGCCTCGGCGACGGTCTGCCGGCCCTGGGCCTCCGCCTCCGCGCGGTGCTGCTCGGCGTAGTCGTGGGCGTTCTGCCGCTCGGCCTCCGCATCGGCGCGCAACTGCTCGTCGTACGCCTGCGCCTCGGCCCGCTGCTGCGCGATCTCCGCAGCGGCGAGCTCCCGGTCGGCGTCCAGCTCCTGTGCCGTCCGCTCCCGCAGCTCGGTGGTCTCCTGCTCGGCCTGGGCGCGGAGTTCGCGGTCGTACGCCTCGGCCTGTTCGCGCTGTTCGGCGGTCTCGCGGTCGGCCAGGGCACGGAGTTCCGCCGTCTCCTGCTCGGCCTGGGCCCGCAGTTCGGCGATCTGCTGGGATGCGGCCTCGTGGAGACCCGCGACGGACTGACGGGTCTCGGCGGCCTCGTCCTCGGCGGCGCCGACCAGTTCGGCGGCGCGGCGCTCGGCGGCGGTGGTCACCTGCTCGGCCTCGGCGGCGGCCGCGGCGGCCACCTCCTCCGCCTCGGTAAGGGCACGGGTCCGCAGCTCCGCCACCTCGGCGGCGGTCCGCTCGCGCAGCCCGGCTGCCTCGGCCGTGGTCCGCTCGTGCAACTCCTCGGCCTCGCGGCGCAGTTCGGCGGCGTGCTCCTGGGCGTCGGCCAGCTCCTGGGCACCCTCCTCGCGCAGGGACTCGGCCGCCTTCCCGGCCTTCTCGCGCAGGGTCTGCGCGGCGCTCTCGGCCTCGGCCAGCTGCTCGGCGGCGTCCGTCCGGGCGGCCTCCAGGGTCTGCTCGGCCTCGGCGCGCAGTTCGGCGGCGGCCTGCTCGGCGGCCTCCCGCAGCGCGGTGGTCTCGGCGGTCGTACGCTCCGTCAGTTCGGCCGCCTGGGCTTCGGCGCCCTCCCGGGCAGCCTCCGCGGCGGCGAGCTGCTCGGCGGTCTCCTCGCGCTCGCGCTGGAGTCCGGCGGCCGCCTCGTCGTAGGCGCGGCGGCTCTCCTCCCGCAGCGCGTTGGCGGCGGCCTCGGCCTCGCCACGCTCCCGCAGGGCCCAACTCTCGGCCTCCGTGCGGTGACCCTGGGCCCAGTCCTCGGCCTCGGAGCGCTGGGCCTGGGCCCAGTCGGCGGCGTCGGTCCGGACGAGCTCGGCCGCGTTCGCGGCCTCGGAGCGCCGGTCCTGGGCCCAGTTCTCGGCTTCGGAGCGCTGGGCCTGCGCCCAGTCGGCCGCCTCGGCCCGCAGGGACTCGGCCGCGCTCGCGGCCTCCGCCCGTACGGCCTCTGCCGCGCTCGCGGCCTCGGCGCGCACCCGCTGGTCGTACTCGGCGGCCTCGCGGCGCAGTTCGGCGGTCTCCCGCTCGGCGGCGGCGCGGTTCTCGGCGGCGGCGGCCTTCGCCGCGGCAAGGGCCTCCTGGCGCTGCTGTTCGGCGGTGGCGGCGAGCTTCTCGGCCTCGGAGCGGGCACGGGCGAGGGTCTGCTCGGCGCGGCCCTGCATCTCCACGGCCTGGGCCTTGGCCTGGTCGCGGATCTTCTCGACCTCGCTGGCGGCTGTGCCGCGCAGCTCGTCCGCGTCGGACTTGGCCTTGGTGAGGAGTTCCTCGGCCTGCTTGGCGGACTCCTCGATCTGGACGACGGCCTGACGGCGGGCTTCGCTGCGGACGCGTTCGGCCTCGGCGGCGGCGTGGGCGCGGAGCTCCTCGGCCTCGGCGCGCAGCCGGGCGGCCTCGTCGTGCATCCGCTCCATCTGCTCGCGGATGCCGGCGGCGTCGTCCAGGGCGGCGTTCTGGGCCTGCTCGACGGCGGCCTGGGCCTGCTCGCGGAGCAGGTCGACCTCGGTGGCCGCCTCGGTGCGGATCCGCTCGGCCTCGGCGGCTGCGGCGGCGACGGTGGTCTCGGCGTCCTGGGAGGCGCGGGAGAGCACCTCCTCGGCCTGCTTGGCGGCCTTGGACAGCTGGATGGTGGCGTCCTTGGCGGCCTCGGCGCGGCCCTGTTCCTGCGCCTCGGTGCGCAGTGCCTCGGCGGCGGCCTGGGCCTCGGCCCGCAGCGCGGCGAGTTCGCGTTCGGCCTCGGCGCGCAGCTCGGCGATGGCGGCCTCGGCCTCGGAGCGGAGCTGGGTGGCGACGGACCCGGCGGCGCCGCGCAGGCGCTCACTCTCCTCGGCGGCGGCCGCCTTGGCGGCGTCGGCCTCGGCCTTGGCATTGGCGGCGTCGGCCTTGATCAGCTCGGCTTCGCGGGTGGCGGCGGCCACCATGCGGGCGATCTCGGCCCTGGCGGTCTGGGAGCGCTGCTCGTTGGCGGCCTCGCCGTCGGCGACCTTCTGCTCGACGGCGGCGACGGCCTCCGCGTGCAGGCGTGTCGCGGCGGCCTCGGCCTGGGCGTGCAGTTCGGCGGCTTCCTGGCGGGCCCGTTCGGCCTCGGCCAGGGCCTCGGCGCGCAGCCGCTCTATCTCGGCCTGGGCCTGGGTCAGGGCGGCCTCGGCACGCTCCTGGTCGGCGACGGCCTGCCGCTTGAGCTGCTCGATCTCGGCGCGGGCGACGGCCAGCTGCTGGCCGGCCTCGCTGGCGGCGCTGTCGCGGAGCTCCTCGGCCTGGGCGCTGGCCTGCTGCGCCTGCTCGGAGGCGGCGCGCAGCAGTCGTTCGGCGTCGGTCTGGGCGCGCAGCAGGGCGGCCTCGGCGGCGGCCTGGGCCTCGCCGCGGGCGGCGTCCACGTCGGCCGCGGTCTGGGCGCGGGCCTGGTCGGCGAGGGCGGCGGCCTCGGCGCGGGCGGCGGCGACCATGCGCTCGGACTCGGCCCGGGCGTCCTGCAGGAGGCGCTTGGCCTCCTGCTCGGTGCCGGCCCGGGTCTGTTCGGCCCAGCTGACGTTCTCGTTGACGTGCCGTTCGGCGCTGCGGCGGAGATCGGCGAGTTCCTCGTCGAGCTGGCGGCGGCGGGCGGCGAGCTCGGCCTCAAGACGGGCCGTGCGGTCGGCGGCCTCGGCCATCAGGCGCTGGGTGGCCGCCTGCGACTCGCGCAGCTGCCGCTCGGCGTCGGCGCGCAGCGCCTGCGCCTGCATCTCCGCGGTGCGCAGTATCTGCTCGGCCTGCCCGGAAACGGCGTCGAAGGCGCGTGGCTGGGCGAGCTGCCGTCGGCATTCGTGCAGCTTGGCCCGGAGCACCTCCACCTGGTAGGCGAGGTCCTCGGCATGCTCGATGGACTTGTCCCGCTCCTTGCGAGTCCGCTCCATCTCGGCCTCGAACTGGGAGAGGTGATCGTCACCCTCGTAGCGGTCGTTGCCCCGCACTCCGCGGTCCCATCCATCCCCTGGTCGCGTCCTCGACCCGGCCTGCCCGGACCCCGTACTGCTGGGGGCCGGACCGACTGGTCCTTGCAGCCGCGGCGGGTGCCGCGGTCGGAGCACTCGGCAGGTGGGTACGCGGATTTCCGCGCTCCGCCGTCCGGGTGGACTCCTGAGCGAACTCTTGCCTAGTGGAGAATGGTGACAGATCCGAACTGCGACTGTTCAGCCCGTGCCCGTGTAAGGGATTCCCCTACAACAGGACCAGCCGTCGGATACTCGGCTTTTCCCGCCCTTGGCCGTGCCCACCGGACCGGTCCTCCCCGGAGCCTTAGTGCACCTGGGCATTGTAGTGTGCGCGGCTCCGGGGGGAACGGGGGCGTGGGTCCTTTCCAAGGTTACTGACGAGTCGTTCAGTGCTCCGCGTGCTCCGACGCGCTTGCCGAGGTGACCAGTTCGGTCAGTACACCGCCGCAGTCCTTGGGGTGCAGAAAGGTGATCCGCGAGTCCATCGAGCCCCGGCGCGGCTCCTGGTAGAGCACCCGGACGCCCTTGGACCTGATGTCCGCGGCGTCACCGTCGACGTCCGCGGTGCCGAAGGCGATGTGGTGCACGCCCTCGCCGTTCTTGGCCAGCCACTTGGCGACGGTGGAGTCCTCGCGGGTGGGCTCCAGCAGCTGGAGGTAGGAGGCGCCGCCGTCGCCGGTGTCGTTGATCTTCAGCATCGCCTCGCGCACCCCCTGCTCCTCGTTGACCTCGCTGTGGAACACCTCGAAGCCGTAGGTGTTGCGGTAGAACTCGACGGTCTTGTCCAGATCGAAGCAGGCGATGCCGATGTGGTCGATGCGGGTCAGCACGGCGGGGCCTCCGAGGGCAGTCGCGGTAAGGGTGCCAACAGTGCAGCGCATCGCGCCGAAGCCGCGCCAGAGCACACCGTGCGAGCCTGCTCACAATATTCACCCAGGCCGCACTGACACGGTGTTGACTGGAGAGTGCCAGTGCTCCTGATCACACCTTCGCTGCGGTGACGCACGGGTTACGGGTCAGTACATTGAGCGGCGTCCCCACACCCTCCTGGCCTTGACGCGCGAAGGGGCTCGTCCTATGACTACTTCAGTGATCGTCGCTGGTGCCCGTACCCCGATGGGCCGGCTGCTCGGCTCGCTCAAGGGCTTCTCCGGCGCTGATCTGGGCGGATTCGCCATCAAGGCCGCCGTGGAGCGGGCGGGCATCGCCGCCGAGCAGGTCCAGTACGTGATCATGGGTCAGGTGCTGCAGGCCGGCGCCGGCCAGATCCCGGCCCGGCAGGCCGCTGTCAAGGCCGGCATTCCGATGAACGTGCCGGCCCTCACCATCAACAAGGTGTGCCTCTCCGGACTGGACGCGATCGCCCTCGCCGACCAGCTGATCCGCGCGGGCGAGTTCGACATCGTGGTGGCCGGCGGCCAGGAGTCCATGACCAACGCCCCGCACCTGCTGCCCAAGTCCCGCGAGGGCTACAAGTACGGCTCGATCGAGCTGCTCGACGCGATGGCCTACGACGGCCTCACCGACGCGTACGAGAACATCCCGATGGGCGAGTCCACCGAGAAGCACAACACCCGCCTCGGCATCGGCCGCGAGGTGCAGGACAAGATCGCCGCGCTCTCCCACCAGCGGGCCGCCGCCGCGCAGAAGAACGGCCTCTTCGAGGCGGAGATCGTCCCCGTCGAGATCCCGCAGCGCAAGGGCGAGCCGGTCCTCTTCAGCCAGGACGAGGGCATTCGCGCCGAGACCACGGCGGAGGGCCTGGCCAAGCTTCGCCCGGCCTTCAGCAAGGACGGGACGATCACCGCCGGCACCTCCTCCCAGATCTCCGACGGCGCCGCCGCCGTGGTCGTGATGAGCAAGGCCAAGGCCGAGGAGCTGGGCCTGACCTGGCTGGCCGAGATCGGCGCGCACGGCAACGTGGCCGGCCCGGACAACTCGCTCCAGTCGCAGCCGTCCAACGCGATCAAGCACGCGGTCGCCAAGGAGGGCATCACGGTCGAGGACCTCGACCTGATCGAGATCAACGAGGCGTTCGCGGCCGTCGCCCACCAGTCGATGAAGGACCTGGGCGTCACCGAGGAGAAGGTCAACGTCAACGGCGGTGCGATCGCGCTCGGCCACCCGATCGGCATGTCCGGTGCCCGGGTCGTCCTGCACCTGGCGCTCGAACTGCAGCGCCGTGGCGGCGGCGTGGGTGCGGCGGCGCTGTGCGGCGGTGGCGGCCAGGGCGATGCCCTGATCGTGAGGGTTCCGCAGAGCTGATCGTCTGACATAGCGTCGGGGCTGTCGGCGGCCGGTAGCGGCCGGCAGCCCCATCCGCCTGTGGCGGACTCGTGGTCGTGGTCGAGGTCGTGATCGAGGAGCAACTCTGATGGTCGATGTGCCGACGCTGGTCGAGCAGGCCCGCCAGGGCAGGCCGCGGGCGGTCGCCCGGCTGATCACGCTGGTGGAGAACGCCGCTCCCCAGTTGCGCGAGGCGATGGCCGCGCTCGCCCCGTACACCGGGCAGGCGTACACCGTCGGCCTGACCGGCTCGCCCGGGGTCGGCAAGTCCACCTCCACCTCCGCGCTGGTCTCGGCCTACCGGCGGCTCGGGAAGCGGGTCGGGGTACTGGCCGTCGACCCCTCCTCGCCGTTCTCCGGCGGGGCACTGCTCGGCGACCGGGTCCGGATGCAGGAGCACGCCACCGACCCGGACGTGTTCATCCGCTCGATGGCCACCCGGGGCCACCTCGGCGGGCTCTCCTGGGCCGCTCCGCAGGCGCTGCGGGTGCTGGACGGGGCCGGCTGCGAGGTCATCCTGGTGGAGACCGTCGGGGTCGGCCAGTCCGAGGTGGAGATCGCCGCACAGGCGGACACCTCGGTCGTCCTGCTGGCCCCCGGCATGGGCGACGGCATCCAGGCGGCCAAGGCCGGAATCCTGGAGATCGGCGACGTCTTCGTGGTCAACAAGGCCGACCGGGACGGTGCGGACGCCACCGCCCGCGAGCTCAACCACATGCTCGGCCTCGGTGAGGCCCGCGAGCCGGGCGACTGGCGGCCGCCCATCGTCAAGACCGTCGCGGCCCGCGGCGAGGGCCTGGACGAGCTGGTCGAGGCCCTGGAGAAGCACCGCGCCTGGCTGGCCGAGACCGGTGAACTCGCCGTCCGCCGCCGCCGCAGGGCCGCGGACGAGATCGAGGCGATCGCCCTGGCAGGCCTCCGCGCCCGCATCGGCTCCCTCCACGGCGACCGCCACCTGGACGCCCTCGCCGAACGCGTCGCCGCAGGCACCCTGGACCCGTACGGCGCGGCCGACGAACTGGTCTCCGGCCTGACCACCACATAGGCCCCACCCCGGCGGGGCGCAGGGAAGCCTTTCAGGGGCGCGGATGAACCAACAGGGGCGCGAGGAACTGCGCGAAATCGGAAGGTGACTGCGTTCAGCCGGGCCCGCTGGGCCAGTTGCACCTCGTGACCTTCCGGTGGGGCGGTGCAGGTTAACCACCGGAGGTCGGTGCGGCACGGGTCTTCCGGTTCGCGCACGCAGTTGATCAAGCAGAGCCCCGCGCCCCTGAAAACCTCACCCTTGCCCTGAAGGGCTTTTGGTCAGGCCCGGCCGCGCAGTGCGCGCAGGTGCTCGGCGACGGGGGCGAGTGCTGCGTACATCGCGTCGATCTGCTCGGGGGTGAAGCGGTCGATGAAGTGGTGGCGCACGCTGCGGACGTGGTCGGGGGCGACCTTCTGCATGGTCTCCCAGCCCTGTTCGGTCAGGTGCGCGTAGAGGCCGCGCCGGTCGCCGGGACAGTCCTGGCGCAGGACCAGACCGGCGTTCTCCATCCGGGTGATCTGGTGCGAGAGCCGGCTCTTGGACTGGAGCGTGGCGGTGGCGAGGTCGGTCATCCGCATCCGGCGGTCGGGTGACTCGGAGAGGACGACCAGGATTTCGTAGTCGTTGCTCGCCAGGTTGTGCGGCTGGAGTTCACGGCCCAACTGGTAGTCGAGGAGTCGGCTGACCTCCAGGTGGGCACGCCAGAACTGCTGCTCCCTGGCGGAGAGCCAGGGGGTCTCCTCCTCCCCGCGCGGGTGGGAGGAGGAGACCGCCGTTTCGGTGCTGTGCATGTCCATGGGAACAGCATAACCGAGGTTGTTAAATGTTGTACAATATGATGAGTGCGGTAAATCAGAGCCCGAATCGTCGGCCCAGGTCACCGAGGTTGCCCAGACCGGGGATGTTGGGCAGCTGCTGCCCGCCGTGCCCCGGCTGCTGCGGTACGCCGCCGCCCGGCACGCCCTCCTCGGCGTCCACCTGGCCCACCGAGCGCTCCGCCATCAGCTTCTCGCTGGACTGCAGCAGCACCTGCCCGGCCCCGATGAACTCGAACTGGTGCTCCTCGCCGGAGGCCCCGCCGAGTCCGGTCAGGTGCCGGATCCCGCCGATCACACCGTGCAGGTAGCTGTGGTCGTAGTGGTGGCAGGGCGCCGGGCAGTCCGCCCACCCCACCAGTGCCTGCGGGTCCACCCGGATCGGCGGCTCCACGAAGTGCACCGGACCGTTGGAGGCGGCCACGAACTTGCCGGTGCCGATCAGGGTGAGAAAGCCCGGGATGATCGACTGCTTGAGTGCCAGCGTGGGCTCGAAGGCCAGCAGATTGCCCGAGCGGACCGTCAGGTTGCCGTTCTCCAGGTCGTAGGAGTTCAGATCGAAGGCCCGGTCGGCCAGCAGCAGCCTGCCCCGGCCCTCGGCCACCACCCAGTCGGCGGCGTGCAGCGGGGAGTTGAAGTTCTGCTCCAGCAGCCGGTCGATCGCACCCCGGCCGATGCCCGAGAACCGGATGTCGCCGTAGTAGGCGATCATCTTGCCCTTCTGCAGGTAGTACGGGCCGTTGAGGTCCACCGAGAAGGCGTACGGATTGACGTTGTCGTTGACGGGCAGGCTGTGCGCGTCGTACACCACCGGGCCGTTGCCGCCGGGCTGCGGCGTCGGAGCGGTCGGCGGCGCGGGCGGCATCGGCGGCATCGGAATGCCGGGCTGGGTGGGCTGGTAGGACTGCTGGTACTGCTGCGCCGAGTACGGCTGCTGAGGGTGGGGAGGCTGCTGTCCGTACGGCGACTGACCATAAGGCTGCTGGGGAGGGTAGGACATCAGAGCTTCTCCTCGCTCGCCTGCACGTACACCGTGCCCTGGCCGGACAGCTCCAGCTGGAACGCCTCACCGGAGCCGCGCCCGATCATGTCGCGCCAACCCAGCGCGGTGGACAGCTTGTTGCGTACGTCACCCCGATGTGCGACGTACGCCTGCGGGTCCACATGCACCGGCTGGCCCTGGGCGATCGGCAGTTCGATGACGCCGCCGTGGGCCATCACCGCGACCGAGCCGTGACCGGTCAGCTTGGTGGTGAACAGGCCCTGGCCGGTGACCTGGCCGCGCACGATGCCCATCACACCGCCCTGCGCACCCATGAACATGGTGGACTGCTGGAGCGAGCCCTCGAAGGCGAGCAGCCGGTCGGCCTCCACATAGAGGGTGTCGCCGGCCAGGTCGATCAGGTGGACGTGGTGGCCGCCGTGGCCGAACAGCACGCTGCCCCGGCCCTCGACGGTCATCAGCGGGGTGTCCTCGTTGGCCACCCGGCGTCCGATCATCGACATCACTCCGCCCTGGCCGCCCATCAGGTTGGGCTTGAAGGTGACGTCCCCGGTGTAGGCGATCATCGCGCCGCGCTGGCTGAAGAGCTGCTGGCCGGGGAAGACGGCGGCCTCGACCATCTTGCCGTTGATCCTGGTGAAGGGCATCAGACGTCCCCTCCGAAGGTCGCCTTCTCGGAAGGCTGGACGTAGACCAGGCCCTCGCCGGTGAACTCGACCTGCATCGCCTCGCCGCCGCCCTCGCCGATCAGTGTGGTCCAGCCCGCGCCCGACTTCAGGTGCCGGCTGAGGTTCCCGGTGTGCGCGACGTACGCGCCCGGGTCCACCCGCAGCGGGGTGCCCTGGGTGACCCGCAGGATGATCGCCGGGCCGTTGGAGGTGAGGGCCGCCCAGCCGGTGCCCTCGACCTTGGTGGTGAACAGGCCGTTGCCCGAGGCCATCCCGTTGAGACCGGTGAAGCTGGTCCCGGTGTGCAGGGTGGCCTCGGTGCAGAGCAGGTTGTCCGCCTCGACGTACAGCGCCTCGCCGTTCAGGCGCACCAGATTGACCTCGGTGGCCTGGTCGGCGAAGTAGCAGGTGCCCTGCCCCTTCGCCTCCATGACCGTCATCTGCTCGCCCGTCAGGCGGCGGGCGACCATGCCGCGCAGGCCGTCACCGCCGCCGGTGAGCTTCTTGAAGTTCATCTGGCCGGTGTACGCGACCATCGAGCCGTTGCGGGCCTTCACCGAGTCGCCCGCCATGTCTACGGCGAGCACCCTGGAGCCCTGGAGTCGAAACTGTGCCACCGGCCGAATGTAGCGGTCGTGGCGGCCCCGGGGCATCCACCGGCCGTGAACTGGTACGCAGCTGGGACAATGCGGGCGCGGTGCGGCGCCGGTTCAGACCGCGGCGGGCACGGCCCCGGCCGAGTGCTCCACCTCCAGCAGCGAGGCCGAGTGCCGCTCCGCCTCGAAGGCCACCACTCCGCCGCGCAGCCCGAACAGCCGCTTGGAGAGCAGGATCCACACCACCGCAGCGATGTTCAGCAGCAGCGTGCAGACCTTGAACACGGTGACGTGGTGCGACAGTTCGTACCCCTCCAGCGGCAGGAACGCCGCGGTGGCCACCACGGTGAGGTACTCGGCCCAGCGGCGGCCCAGCCAGAGCCCGAACGCCTCGACGATCTCGATCAGCGCGTACGCCAGCAGCGCCCCCGCGACGGTCAGCAGGGTGCTGCGCCTGTAGTCGAAGGTCTTGCGGATGGTGTCCACGATGGGGGAGTGCTCAAGGTCCCAGTGGAAGTGGTCGGTGACCGGCTTGAAGACGGTCAGGTTCTGGTTGAACAGGTCCTTGACCGCATCCTGGCTGTTGGAGAACTTCCACACCGCCCAGGCGACGAGGATGATCAGCACACCGCGCAGCAGCCGTTCGATCGCCAGGAAGCGGAGGATGAACAGGTCGCGCAGCGCCTTGCCGCGCGGCACCAGTGGGGCGTCCTCGGCCGGGCCGGAGGCGTGCGGGGCGCCGAGTGCGAAGTCCCCGCAGCGCAGGCAGCGCCACGCCTCGCCGAGTGCGGTCTGTGCGTGCAGGCGCGTCCGCAGTTCGTTCTCGTCGGGTGCGTAGGTGGTGTGGCCGCGCCGTGAGCAGGTGCGGCGGTTCCAGTCGATGCTGAACAACGGTACTTCCCCCGTGATCCTCGTGATCATGGCCGACCTGACCGTCAGGTCGTGCCGCAGCAGGATAGGACCTCACAGCGGAGGCGAACCCCTCCGGGGCGCGGGCTACCCCTTTCCCCGGAGGCTTCCGCACCCCTGCCCCGGGGCGGTATGTCAGGTCGGTGATAATGGGCTGGTGGCTTGTGCGTCGGTTCACAAGCCTGCTCGCCGACCCCCGATTCATGAGGTAGTCACCGTGAAGAGCAGCGCCGTCCACCGCCTGCGCCTTGTCTCCGGCCCCGAGGGCCTCTCCTTCATCCTGCTGCTGATCTGCTCGGTGCTGAAGCGGACCACCAGCTTCGACGCCGTGCCCGTGATGGGCATGGTCCATGGCGTGCTCTTCATCCTCTACGTGGTCTTCCTGGTGCTCGCCTGGCAGCAGCAGCGCTGGGATGCCAAGCGCGGCACAGTGCTCCTCGTCCTGTCGGTGCTCCCGACGGGTGGCTTCTTCGCCGAGCGGATGCTGGCCAAGGAGGAGCGCGGCGAGACGGCCGTGCCTGCCACCGCCTGACGGTCGACGCGACCAGCGGCCGGGTGCCTCTCCGTGGAGAGGCACCCGGCCGCTGCGTTCACCGGAGGCGTCGGGTCAGTTGACGTTCACGGCGGACCAGGCCGCGGCTACCTGCTTGTACTCGGTGGAGCCGGTGCCGCCGTACAGGTCGGCGGCCGCCTTCAGGGTGCCGGTGCGGGCGGCCTTGTAGTCGGTGGTGGAGGTGAAGTAGGTGGTCAGCGCGCGGTACCAGACCTTGAGGGCCTTGTCGCGGCCGATGCCGGTGACGGTGGAGCCGTTGGAGGTCGGGCTGTTGTAGCTGAAGCCGTTGATGGTCTTGGCGCCGCTGCCCTCGGACAGCAGGTAGAAGAAGTGGTTGGCGACGCCCGAGGAGTAGTGGACGTCCAGGCCGCCGACCGAGGACGACCAGGAGTCGGCCGAGGCCCCGTCCTTGGAGGGCTTGTCCATGTAGCGGAGCGGCGTGCCGTCGCCGTTGATGTTGATCAGCTCGCCGATGAGGTAGTTCGGCGGGTTGGCGGGCAGGTTGGCGTACCACTCGACGCCGGTGCCCATGATGTCCGAGGTGGCCTCGTTCAGACCGCCGGACTCACCCGAGTAGTTGAGGCCCGCGGTGGCGGCGGTGACACCGTGGCTCATCTCGTGGCCGGACACGTCGAGGGCGGTCAGCGGGTGGGTGTTGCTGACGCCGTCGCCGTACGTCATGCAGAAGCAGCTGTCATCCCAGAACGCGTTGACGTAGTTCTTGCCGTAGTGGACGCGGCTGTAGGCGCCGACACCGTCGTTGCGGATGCCGCTGCGGCCGAAGGTGTTCTTGTAGAAGTCCCAGGTGGCGGCCGCGCCGTACTGGGCGTCCACGGCGGCGGACTGGGTGTTGGAGGCCAGCCCGTTGCCCCAGGTGTTGGTCGAGTTGGTGTAGAGCGTCCCGGTGCCGGAGGTCCTGCCGGACAGGTTGGTGGTGTACTGGCCGCCGCGAGTGGCGTCCTTCAGCTGGTACGTGCTGCCGCTGGGGTTGGTGGTCAGCGGTACGGTGCCGACGAAGACGCCCTTGCCGGTGCCGCTCGCATTGGCGGTCTGGATCTCCTCGTGGGTGGAGAGCACCTCCCCGGTGGTGGCGTCGGTCACCAGCTGCTGGCGGCTCGGGGTGCCGTCGGCGCGCACGCCCTCGACGGTCGTCCGGTACGCCAGGCGCGGGGTGCCGGAGGTGGCCCACACGACCAGGGTGGCCTGGCCGGTCTTGCCGACCGAGGACAGCGACGCCTCGTCGGAGTCGCCCCGGGCGCCGATGGTGGCCTGCACCGAGCCGGCCGCGTTGGCAGCCGCCTGCTGGGCGGAGAGCTTCGGGGTCAGGCTGGCGACGGCGAGCTTGCCCTCGACGGCGCGGTCCACCGAAGTGATGTTGCCCTTGGCGTCCTGGTGCACGACCAGGTCGCCGCCGATCACCGGGAGCCCGCCGAGGGTGCGCTCGTAGCGCAGGTGCTTGGTGCCGTCGGCGTCCACGACGACGTCCTTGGCGACCAGCTTCTCCTGGCTGCCCAGGCCCAGCGCCTTGACCGCGGTGGGGGCCGCGGAGTCGGCGAGAGTGATCAGCTCGGCGTGCTGCTGGCCGGTGAAGGTCCCGGCGATCGGAGAAGGGCTGGCCTGAGCCGTGCCGGCACTGACCTGGATCGCTCCGGCGAGGATCACCGAGGCGGAGAGAACGGCTCCGACTGTCAGCTTTCGCTTCACTTTCGGTTCCTTCCGGTTCTACCGCTTCTGCGCGGTCGCGCCGCGCTCCGGGGCACAGGGTTAGTGCCTTCTGGGGCGGAAGCGGGCGCTGACGTGCTGCTCCGTGCGGTCTGGTGGCATCGGCCGGAGAGGTGGGGCGGCCGAGTGCCGTACGGGGCTGGCCAGAAGCATGACAATCGCGCTGATGAAATGACAGGTCTACGGCAACGATTGGCAAACTCCCGCCAACGCGCAGCCCTACAACGCTGGTGATGGAGCGTCAGACAAGCGGACCAATCGGGCAAAACGCCGGGGCGGGGCAGAGGGTTCCTGTTCGAACGGAGCCGGAACGACGGCCGAAATCGAGTAACCGGCCTCCCTGGTATGTGCATTGCCGTAACATTGTGAACATTTGATGTCCTGGTATGTACCGGAAACAGAGGTTGGCGGGACTTCGCCAAGATGTTCCCTTGTCCTGCCCATGACCTGGCTGCTAGCCGTGTCCTGGCCGGCAACGCACAGCAGCCGGGCTCCCGTTGACGGGAGCCCGGCTGCTGCGGTGATACGACGAGTCGTCAGCCGACGTTGACGGCCGTCCAGACCGCGGCTACCTGCTTGTACTCGGTGGAGCCGGTGCCGCCGTACAGATCGGCGGCCGCCTTCAGGGTCGCGACGCGCGCGGCCTTGTAGTCGGTGGTCGAGGTGAAGTAGGTGGTCAGCGCGCGGTACCAGATCTTCAGGGCCTTGTCGCGGCCGATGCCCGCGACGGCGGCGCCGTTGTAGGTGGGGCTGTTGTAGCTGACCCCGTTGATGGTCTTGGCGCCGCTGCCCTCGGACAGCAGGTAGAAGAAGTGGTTGGCGACGCCCGAGGAGTAGTGGACGTCCAGGTTGCCGACCGAGGGGGACCAGTAGTCGGCGGAGCGGCCGTCCTTGGAGGGCTTGTCCAGGTAACGGAGCGGGGCGCCGTTGCCGAAGATGTTGATCTTCTCGCCGATGAGGTAGTTCGGCGGGTTGGCGGGCAGGTTGGCGAACCACTCGACGCCGGTGCCCATGATGTCCGAGGTGGCCTCGTTCAGACCGCCGGACTCACCCGAGTAGTTGAGGCCCGCGGTGTGCGAGGTCACGCCGTGGGTCATCTCGTGGCCGGCCACGTCCAGCGCGGTCAGCGGGTGGGTGTTGCCGGCACCGTCGCCGTACGTCATGCAGAAGCAGCTGTCGTCCCAGAACGCGTTGATGTAGTTCTGGCCGTAGTGGACGCGGCTGAAGGCGCCGACACCGTCGTTGCGGATGCCGCTGCGGCCGAAGGTCTTCTTGTAGAAGTCCCAGGTGGCCGCCGCACCGTACTGGGCGTCCACGGCGGCGGACTGGCTGTTGCTGACCTGCCCGGTGCCCCAGCGGTTGTCGGTGTCGATGAACAGCGTGCCCTTGCCCGAGGTGCCGTTCTTCAGCGTGGTGGTGTACTGGTTGCCGCGCGTCGGGTCCTTCAGCTGGAACCACGTCTTGTACGGCGTGGTGGTCAGCCGGACGGTGCCGTCGGATATGCCCCGGCCGGTGCCGGCCGCACCCGCGGTCTGGATCTCCTCGTGGGTGGAGAGCACCTCGCCGGTGGTGGCGTCGGTCACCAGCTGCTGGCGGCTCGGGGTGCCGTCGGTGCGCACGCCCTCGACGGTCGTCCGGTACGCCAGGCGCGGGGTGCCGGAGGTGGCCCACACGACCAGCGCCGGGGAGCCGGTCGAGCCGATCTCCTTGAGGGCGGCACTGTCCTCGTCCTCGGCTATGCCGACGGTGGCCTTCACCGCGCCGGTCGCCTTGGCGGCGGACTGGCCGGCGGAGAGCTTCGGGGTCAGGCTGGCCAGCGCGAGCTTGCCGTCGAGGGCGCGGTCCACCGAGGTGATGTTGCCCTTGGCGTCCTGGTGCACGACCAGGTCGCCGCCGATCACCGGGAGCCCGCCGAGGGTGCGCTCGTAGCGCAGGTGGCGGGTGCCGTCGGCGTCGACCACGGCGTCCTTGGCGACCAGCTTCTCCTGGCTGCCCAGGCCGAGCGCCTTGGCGGCGGCCGAGGCCTGGGTGTCGGCGAGAGCGATCAGCTCGGCGGGCTGCTGGGTGGCCACTGCGTCACCGGCGGGAGCGGACAGAGCCTGCGCGGTTCCGGTGCCGACCTGGATCGCACCGGCGAGAATCGCCGAGGCGGAGAGAACGGCGCCAACCCTAAGCTTTCGCTTCAACTATGGATTCCTTCCATTTCAACCGCTTTTGCGCGGTTGTGCCTCGTTCCGGGGCGCCAGGGATTGGTGCCGACTGGGGCGAAACGGGCGCTGACGTGTGCTGCTCCGTGCGGTCGGGCGGCAGCGGCCGGAGGGTGGGGCGGCCTATGCCGTACGGGGCCGGCCAGAAGCATGGCGACCATGCTGATGGAGTGACAAATATTTAGCAGGACTTGGCAGAATCGCGCCACGTCATTGGCGCTCCACGCTGCTGAAAGAGCGTCAGGTTAGCGGAGGAATCGGGCATATCGTCGCCACTGCCGGGCGGTATTTGAACAAATCGAGACCTTATGGCCGTTAAATTCGACTAACTTCGACTGCCCGTCGCAACATTGGCGCGAATTTGTGCCGGCTTTATGTCCTGGTTTGCGGCATTGGCAGGTCGGCCCGTGCCGCCGCCGTCCACCATCGTGGACACCGGGCACCTGCTTCCGGGAGCGCCGGTACGGTGGGGAGGTGGCCAAGCCCCTCGCTCTCGACTTCGACCCGATCGCCCGCGCCGACCAACTCTGGACGCGCCGCTGGGGAAATGTCCCCGCCATGGCGGCGATCACCTCGGTGATGCGCGCGCACCAGATCCTGCTCTCCCGGGTGGACGCGGTGGTCAAGCCCTTCGGGCTGACCTTCGCCCGGTACGAGGCTCTGGTGCTGCTCACCTTCAGCCGGACCGGGGAGCTCTCCCTCTCCAAGATCGGCGAGCGGCTGATGGTCCATCCGACCAGCGTCACCAACACCATCGACCGCCTGGAGCGGGCCGATCTGGTCTCGCGCCGCCCCAACCCGCTGGACGGCCGCGGCGTGCTCGCGGCCATCACCGAGCGCGGCCGGAGCGTGGTCGAGGAGGCCACCAGGGCGCTGATGGCGATGGACTTCGGCCTGGAGGGCTACGACGAGGAGCAGTGCGAGCAGGTCTTCGAGCTGCTCAGGCCGCTGCGGGTGGCAGCCGGGGACTTCTCCGCCCCGCAGGACGCGTCCGCAGAGTAGGGGTCGGGCAAAGGCACCCGAAGCGGACGGTTACTCTCGATGGCATGAAGCAGAGTGTGCTGACCCGATACCGGACGATGGCCTACGTCACGGGTGTCCTCCTGATCCTGCTGACCCTCGGTGTGATCGCCAAGTACGTGCTCGGCATCTCGGGTGCGGCCGGCTTCACCACCGCCGTCGGTATCGCGCACGGCTGGCTGTACGTCGTCTACCTGGTCCTCGCCTTCGACCTCGGCAGCAAGGCGAAGTGGCCGCTCGGCAAGCTCGCCTGGGTGCTGCTGGCCGGGACGATCCCGACCGCCGCCTTCTTCGTCGAGCGCAGGGTCTCCCGCGAGGTGGCGCCCCTGGTCGCCGGCCCGGAGCCGGTCAACGCCTGACCTGCACACAACGCCGAAGGGCGCCCTCTCCCGCAGTCGGGGAGGGCGCCCTTCGGCGTTGTGTGCCGCTGCTCGGCCGGGTCGGCCATCGACAGATACTAGGACGTCCGAGTAAATTGGTAGGACGTCCTAGTAGCTGTGTCGTCCCCTCGCGGTGGCGGCCGTACGGAGTGGAGTTCGGAGTCGATGGACGCCGAGGAGATCGAGGCCGGCCGGCAGCGCTGGCAGCAGCGCTACGACAAGGCCCGCAAGCGCGACGCGGACTTCACCACCCTGAGCGGTGACGACGTCGCCCCGGTCTACGGCCCGCCCGCCGGGCAGCCGTACGAGGGCTTCGAGCGGATCGGCTGGCCGGGCGAGTACCCGTACACCCGCGGCCTGCACCCGACCGGCTACCGGGGCCGCACCTGGACCATCCGCCAGTTCGCGGGCTTCGGAAACGCCGAGCAGACCAACGAGCGCTACCGGATGATCCTGGAGGCGGGCGGTGGCGGCCTCTCCGTCGCCTTCGACATGCCCACCCTGATGGGGTACGACTCCGACGACGCCAAGTCGCTCGGTGAGGTCGGCCACTGCGGCGTCGCCATAGACTCCGCCGCCGACATGGAGGTGCTCTTCAACGGCATCCCGCTCGGCGAGGTCACCACCTCGATGACGATCAGCGGCCCGGCCGTCCCGATCTTCTGCATGTACCTGGTCGCCGCCGAGCGCCAGGGCGTCGATCCCGGCGTGCTCAACGGCACCCTGCAGACCGACATCTTCAAGGAGTACATCGCGCAGAAGGAGTGGCTCTTCGCCCCCGAGCCGCACCTGCGCCTGATCGGCGACCTGATGGAGCACTGCGCCGCCAACATCCCGGCGTACAAGCCGCTCTCGGTCTCCGGCTACCACATCCGCGAGGCCGGGGCGACGGCTGCGCAGGAACTCGCCTACACCCTGGCGGACGGCTTCGGCTACGTCGAGCTGGGCCTGTCGCGCGGCCTGGACGTGGACGTCTTCGCCCCCGGCCTCTCCTTCTTCTTCGACGCCCACCTCGACTTCTTCGAGGAGATCGCCAAGTTCCGCGCCGCCCGCCGGATCTGGGCCCGCTGGATGAGAGAGCGCTACGGCGCCAAGACCGACAAGGCCCAGTGGCTGCGCTTCCACACCCAGACCGCCGGTGTCTCGCTCACCGCCCAGCAGCCGTACAACAACGTGGTGCGCACCGCCGTCGAGGCGCTCTCCGCCGTCCTCGGCGGCACCAACTCCCTGCACACCAACGCCCTGGACGAGACCCTCGCGCTGCCGTCCGAGCAGGCCGCGGAGATCGCGCTGCGCACCCAGCAGGTGCTGATGGAGGAGACCGGCGTCGCCAACGTCGCGGACCCGCTCGGCGGCTCCTGGTACGTCGAGGCGCTCACCGACCGGATCGAGGCCCAGGCCGAGGAGATCTTCCAGCGCATCCTCGACAAGGGCAGCGCCGACCACCCGATCGGGCCGATGACCTCCGGCATCCTGCGCGGGATCGAGGAGGGCTGGTTCACCGGCGAGATCGCCGAGGCCGCGTTCCAGTACCAGCAGGCCTTGGAGAAGGGCGAGAAGCGCGTGGTCGGCGTCAACTGCCATCCGCGCAGCGTCACCCCCGAACTGGAGATTCTCCGGGTCAGCCACGAGGTCGAGCGCGAGCAGGTGCGGGTCCTCGGTGCCCGCAAGGCCGCCCGCGACGAGGCCGCCGTCAAGGCCGGCCTGGACGCGATGCTCGCCGCCGCCCGCTCCGGCGAGAACATGATCCCGCCGATGCTCGACGCCGTCCGCGCGGAGGCCACTCTCGGCGAGATCTGCAACGCACTGCGCGCCGAGTGGGGCATCTACCGCGAGACCGCATCGTTCTGACACCAACCCCTCAGCGCTGAGGGGCGACCAGGCAGAGCCCCGCGCCCCTTGGAAGTTGCCCCTTGCCGCTGAGGGGTTGCCCCTTGTCCGTGAGGGTTCACGCAGTCGGGGGCAGCGCCAGGCGGAACAGCGCGCCGCCGCCCGGGGCCGAGTGTGCCGTGAGCTCGGAGCCGTGGGCGCGGGCGATCTGGCGGGCCATGGCCAGGCCGAGGCCCGAGCCGGGGAGGGCGCGGGCCGCCGAGGCCCGGTAGAAGCGGTCGAAGACGTACGGGAGGTCCTCCGGGGCGATGCCGGGGCCGTGGTCGCGGACGGTCAGTTCACCGGCCGTGAGCGTCACCTCCACCGGGCCGCCCGGCGGGCTGAACTTCGCCGCGTTGTCCAGCAGGTTGCCCACCAGCCGCACCAGCCGGGCCGGCACCCCGGGCAGTGTCGGGTCACCCTGCGACGCGTACTCGAAGGCGATGGCGGGCCAGTGGCCCCGGGCGGTCTCCACGCAGTGGGCCACCAGGGGGCCGAGCCGGACCAGCTCCACCAGTGCCTGCGGCTCCTCGTCCCTGGCCAGTTCGATCAGGTCGTTCACCAGACCGGTCACCTCGCGCAGCTGCCGCTGCAGCCCGGCCGTCGCCCTGCCGCGCTGCTCGGGTGTCAACTGTTCGGCCTTGGCGAGCAGTTCGGCGTTGGTGCGCAGTGCGGTGAGCGGGGTGCGCAGCTCGTGCGAGGCGTCCGCGACCAGTCGGCGCTGGGCGGCCACCGACTGCTCCAGCTCGCCCAGCATCGCGTTGAACGCCCCTGCCAGCCGGGTGACTTCGTCCTCGCTGCGGCCCTCGGGGAGGTCGATCCGGACCGTCGCGTCCCGGGTGGCCGCGATCCGCTCGGCCGTCGCCGTCAGCCGGGCGACCGGCGCCAGGCCGGTGCGGGCGACCGCGTAGCCGAGCACCCCGGCGAGCAGTACCCCGGCCCCGGCGACCGCCGCCATCAACTCCCCGGCCTGGCGTACCCCTTGCTGTACGGCGTCCGAGCGCAGTGCCACCTGCACCGCCTTGCCGGGGGCGAAGTGGGCGGTCAGCATCCGGGCGGGGTGCCCGCTCACCGTGATGCCGCTGTAGTAGCCGCCGCGCTGCCCCGCCGCGACCGCCCGGGTGGCCGGGGCGACGGGCAGCAGGTACGGCGTGGCCGGATCCCTGGCCGGGTCGGCCGACACGATCTGGGTGCAGGCGGGCGCCGCCAGGTATCCGCACTCCGCGTAGAGCACCTGCGGGCCCTCGCCCCGGTTCTGCTGCTGGACCAGGGTGGCGTGCTGGGTGAGCTGGAGATCCAGCTGGTGCACCAACTCGTAGCGCATGATGGTGAATCCGGCCGTGCAGACCCCCAGCGTGACCAGTGCGACCGCAGCCGAGGTGGCCAGCGCCAGCCGGGTGCGCAGCGGTCTGCGGCGGCGCCAGCGGGCGTGCTGGGCCCTCATGGCGCGTCCAGCCGGTAGCCGACGCCGTGTACGGTGTGCACCAGTCGTGGCTCGCCGGCGGCCTCCAGCTTGCGGCGCAGGTAACCGATGTACACGGCAAGGGAGTTGGAGTCGGGGCCGAAGTCCGCGCCCCAGACCCGCGCCATGATCAGCTCGCGCGGCAGTACCTGCCCCGGGTTCTGCAGCAGCAGTTCGAGCAGTGCGAACTCGGTGCGGGAGAACTCCAGCGCCCGGCCCGCCCGGCTGCCGGTTCTGGTGACCGGGTCCACCGTCAGATCGCCCAGGACGTACCGGTGGTCCGACTCGACGGGTGCGGCCCGGCGCAGCAGGGCGCGCAGCCGGGCGGTCAGCTCGTCCAGCGCGAAGGGCTTCACCAGGTAGTCGTCGGCGCCCGCGTCCAGGCCGTCCACCCGGTCGCTGACCGAGTCCCGGGCGGTGAGCACCAGGATCGGGGTGCGGTCGCCGAGCGCCCGCAGGCGACGGCAGACCGCGAGGCCGTCCAGGACGGGCATCATCAGGTCCAGTACCAGGGCGTCCGGCTGCCAGGCCGACAGCTCGGTCAGCCCGGCGAGGCCGTCGGCGGCCCCTCGGACGGCATAGCCGGCGACGGCCAGACCGTCCTCGACGGCGGCGCGCACCTCGGGGTCGTCGTCCACCACCAGGACCTTGGGTGGGTTGCTGCTCGCGGGCACGCTGCTCATGGGGGCGCTGCTCATGGAGACAAGCCTCTCAAACCAGGCTATTAGAACTCTCTTAGGCCGACTCGCGACCGTCGGTGTCATGCGGACATCACACTTGTCGGTCGTCATCGGCGCAGGCGGTACCGGCGGCCATATCTACCCGGGCCTCGCCCTCGCCGAGGCGCTGCGCCGGGCCGACCCGGGCGCGGAGATCTCCTTCGTCGGCACCGAACGCGGCCTGGAGACCAGACTCATCCCGGAAGCCGGCTACCGGCTGCACACCGTGGACATGATCCCCTTCGACGCCTCGCTCGGCCTGAAGCGCTATCTGCTGCCCGCCGCGCTGCTGAAGTCCGGCGCTCAGTGCCGGGAGATCCTGCGGGAGCAGGGCGCGCAGGTCGCGGTCGGGATGGGCGGTTACCCGAGCGCGCCGGTCATCGTCGGGGCCCGGATGGCCGGGCTGCCCAGCGTGGTGCACGAGTCCAACGCCGTACCCGGCCGGGCCAACCGCTTCGCGGCCCGGCTCACCCCGCACCTCGCGCTGGCCTTCGACCGGACCAGGGAGCACCTGCCGCCCGGCGCCCGGGCCGAGACGGTCGGGATGCCGCTGGTCGGCGCGGTCGCCGGGCTCGACCGGGCAGCGCTGCGGGCCGAGGCAAGGGCGCGGCTCGGTGTGCCACCGGGCGCACGGCTGGTGCTGTTCAACGGCGGCAGCCTCGGCGCGGCCCGGCTCACCGAAGCGGCGGTCGGCCTCGCCGAACGCTGGCGCGGGCGGTCGGACGTCCGGCTGCTGATCAAGACCGGGCCCGCCGCGCTGGACGAGGTGCGGGCGAGGCTCGGATCCTCCCCGACCGCCCGGGCGGTGCCCTACCTGGACCGGATGGACCTCGCGTACGCCGCCACCGACCTGGTGGTCTGCCGGGCCGGCTCGTCGACCGTCGCCGAACTGGCCAGCATCGGCCTGCCCGCCGTCCTGGTCCCGTACCCGCACGCGCCGCACGACCACCAGACCCACAACGCGCGGGTGCTCTCGGACGCGGGTGCGGGCGTCCTGCTGCCCGACGGCGAGTGCACCGCCGACCGGCTGGCCGCGATCACCGAACCGCTGCTGGCCGACCCGCTGCGCCTGGCCGCGATGGGCCGCGCCGCCGACCCCGGCACCCACGCCCGCGCCGCCGACCTCCTCGCCGCCAAGGTGCTCCGCACCATCGGACGGACCTCCCCTCTCATCAGGAGCTATGCATGAACGACTGGAACGGCAAGCGCGTGCTCGTCACCGGCGCCGAAGGCTTCATCGGCAGCACGCTGGTGGACCTGCTGGTGCAGCGCGGTGCCCGGGTGCGGGCGCTGGTGCACTACAAGCCGTACGCCGAACGCGGCTACCTCGCACCGTACTTGGCGAGTGGCGAGGTGGAGATGTCGGCCGGGGACGTCCGTGACGCCGGGCGGGTGCTGGACGCCGTGGACGGCTGCGAGACGGTCTTCCACCTGGCCGCACTGATCGGCATCCCGTACAGCTACCAGTCGCCGGAGGCGTATGTGCAGACCAATGTGGTCGGCACCCAGAACGTCGCCGCCGCCTGTCTGCGGCACGGCGCACGGCTGGTCCACACCTCCACCAGCGAGGTGTACGGCACCGCCATCACCGCGCCGATCAGCGAGGAGCACCCGCTCCAGCCGCAGTCGCCGTACTCCGCCTCGAAGATCGGCGCCGACATGGCGGCGCTCTCGTACTGGCACTCCTTCGAGCTGCCGGTCACGGTGGTCCGGCCGTTCAACACCTACGGGCCGCGGCAGTCCGCGCGCGCCGTCATCCCGACCATCCTGGCCCAACTCCACTCCGGTGCGCAGGAGATCAGGCTCGGCTCGCTCACCCCGACCCGGGACTTCACCTACGCCACCGACACCGCCGAGGGCTTCCTGGCCGCTGCCACCGCCGACCGCGCGCTCGGCGAGGTCCTCAATCTCGGCACCGGCACCGAGATCTCCATCGGTGACCTCGCCCGCTCGCTGATCGCCGCCTCCGGCAAGGACGCCGAGGTCGTGGTCGACCCGGGCCGGCTGCGCCCGAGCGGCAGCGAGGTCGAACGCCTGCTCTCGGACAACACCAAGGCCCGTACCCTGACCGGCTGGCAGCCGCGGATCTCCCTCGACGAGGGGCTGCGCCTGACCTCCGATTGGGTCGCCGCCAACCTGGGTGCCTTCGCCCCGGGCCGTTACCAGGTCTGACTCCCCGTCCTGACTCCGGGTCAGCTCGGACGTCGTCCTCGGGGTGCGCTCAGGGTGTGCTCAGGGACAGTCCCTGATGATCGGCCGTACTCGCGCGGAACACACTCGTGGTCGGGCCGGTGGACCGCCGGTCCGACCACGACCATTCCGGAGCCCTACCGTGAACCCCATCGCGAGCCGCACCCGCGCGAGCCGTACCCGTTGGACGACCGTGGCCGCCGCAGGTGCCCTGCTGGTCGCCCTGGTCACCGGTGCGGCCGCGCCCGCCTCGGCGGCCCCCGTCGCCGCGCCGGGAGCCGGCGCCGTCGCCGCGCCGCTTCCCCCGCTCGATCCGGCAGCCCTCCGCCAGGCCATCGACGGGC
The DNA here is from genome assembly GCF_029892105.1 of Kitasatospora sp. GP82. Taxonomy (GTDB): domain Bacteria; phylum Actinomycetota; class Actinomycetes; order Streptomycetales; family Streptomycetaceae; genus Kitasatospora. The sequence continues at coordinate 52,000 of NZ_JARZAJ010000025.1, forward strand.
TGCCGAACGCGGACGTCACCGGCGCGCTGGTGCGCGTCACCGGCAGCGCGGGCGACTGGTCCGGTACGTCGGGCGTGGGAGATCTGACGACGCGCCAGCCCGTGCCACAGGACGGCCACTTCCGGATCGGCAGCATCTCCAAGGTCTTCACCGCCACGGTGGTGCTCCAGCTCGCCGCCGAAAGGCGCATCGACCTCGACGGCACCGTCCAGCAGTACCTGCCGGGCGTCCTTCCCGCCGACCTCCCGCCGATCAAGGTCGGCCAACTGCTCGACCACACCAGCGGTCTGCCGCGCGGCGACAGCTCCGGCTTCGGCGACGGCAGCCCCGAGTGGTTCGCCGCCCACCGCCTCGACAGCTGGACGCCGCGGCAGGTGGTCGCCGCGCTGGCCGGCCAGCCGATGCAGTTCGCGCCCGGCACCGCGCAGCAGTACAACGGCATGAACACCTTCGTCGCCGGGCTGCTCGTCGAGAAGATCACCGGGCGCAGCTTCGCCCAGGAGGTCCAGTCCCGGATCGCTCGCCCCCTCGGCCTGAAGGACACCTACGTCCCGGACGCCAAGGACCCGCGTCTGCCGGGACCGCACTCCCACGGCTATCTGACCGTCAAGGCCCCTGACGGCAGCACGCACCCGGTCGACGTCTCGCAGCAGAGCCCCTGGCCCTGGGCCGAGGGCGGCATGATCTCCACCGCCGGGGATCTCGACCACTTCATAGGTGCGCTCTTCCGCGGCCGTCTGCTGCCCCCCGCCCAGGAGGCCGAGCTCTTCACCGTCCCCGACGTCCCCAACTTCGACAACAGCCACTGCCAGACCCCGGCAGGACCCGGAAGGGCCTGCCTGAGCATGGGGCTGATGCGCGTCAAGTCCGCCAACGGCATCGTCGTCTGGGGCAAGACCGGCTCCCGCCCCGGCTACATCAGCGGTGTCTTCGCCACCCGCGACCTGAGCCGCCGCATCGTCTACTCCCTCAACCCCACCAACCTCAACGGCACCGAGTCCCGCTACGTCCAGCGCATCGCCACCGCCGCCCTCGGCGGTGCCCCGACGGCCGGCTGACGCCACGCCGCCTCGGCAGGGCTCGACGGCGGTGTCAGCCCTGGTCCTGGTCGGCCCTCGTGGAGGTCAGGCCGGGGAGGGGGTTGAGCAGCAGGGTGGTGAAGCGGCTGATCCAGTCGGGGGTGATGGGTCGGCCGCTGACCAGCAGGCGGTGTTCGACGGTGCCCGCGATGGTGTCGAAGATGATGTCGATCTCCTCGGAGGCGGTGGCCTCGTCGCGGTCGGGGCTCAGTTCGCCGCGCAGTTGGGCCTGGGCGCGGCCCTGTTGGACGAGGCACTTCTGGGGTTCGACGATCCGTTCGCGGACGCGTCGGCGCAGCTGCGGGTCGCGGGAGCCCTCGGCGAAGAGGGCGAGCAGCGCGGCCTGGCTCTCCGGGCGGGCCAGCAGCACGGCGAACTGGGCGACCACGGCTTCGATGTCGGCCCGCAGGCTGCCCAGGTCGGCCATCTCCAGCTCGTCGAAGAGGCTGGCGACGGCATCGACCACCAGTTCGTTCTTGGACGGCCAGCGTCGGTAAAGAGTTGTCTTGGCGACGCCGGCCCGGGCGGCGACGTGGCCCATGGTCAGCCCGCCCCAGCCGAGTTCGGCGAGGGCCTCGCGGGTGGCGTCGAGGATCGCCCGGTCGGCGGCTGCGCTGCGGGGGCGGCCCTTGCCGCGCGGCGGCGACACGGCTTGGTCGTGGGCAGCGGGCTGCTGGGTGGTGGGGGCCACCGAGCCTCCTTGCTTGGGCCGGTGCGATGCACTTGCGTGCGATCTACCGGTGAGTAACGTGGGTGGGTCTGGTAACCGTAACGATTTGTCCCCCCGGCGGCAGCCGGGCGTGCGGGAAAGTGGGACAGGTCACGTCCCGCAATGCCCGGGGGGTCTTGCGGGACCGACCCCGGGTGCAGTTACGCTACGACTCGTAGCGAAAGAGCGGCAACCTCGCGTTCCGGCCCAAGGGATCGGGCGGGCGCGCGGCGCGGGTGGGGATCCGCGTCGGCTCTGCAACGCTTGAACCATGGGAGCAGGGCTCCCGACGGGGGCGGAGAAGTCGGTTCGGTGCGACCCATTCCGGCGGTTGGCGCACGTCACCCGTGCGGACGGGGGAGGATAGAGCCATGCAGCCACGGAATTCGCGTCTGAACAGTGCCGCCCTGCGTGGTGCGGTGGACCTCGCCGCAGTGAAGGCGGCCGGTGACGCCGCCCAGAAGGCCGAGCAGGCCAGGGTGGAACGAGCTCGTCAGAACGCCGCCGCTGAGGCGGCCGGGGTGGCCCCGCCGGGGGCGCCGTACGAGCTCGTCATCGATGTCACCGAGGAAACCTTCGAGACCGAGGTCGTGCAGCGCTCGGCCGAGGTGCCGGTGGTCGTCGACTTCTGGGCCGAGTGGTGCGGCCCGTGCAAGCAGCTCAGCCCGATCCTCGAGCGGCTCGCCGAGGAGTACGACGGGCGGATCGTGCTCGCCAAGATTGATGTGGACGCCAATCAGCTGATCGCCCAGCAGTTCGGCATCCAGGGCATCCCGGCCGTGATGGCCGTGGTCGCCGGTCAGCTCGTCCCGCTCTTCCAGGGCGCCGAGAACGAGGCCAACGTCCGCAAGATCCTGGATCAGTTGATCGCGGTCGCCGAGCAGCGCTTCGGCATCGTCGGTGGCGGTGTCGCCCCGGAGGGCGAGAGTCCGGCAGCCCCCCGCGTACCGGAGGACCCGGCGCTGTCCGCCGCGCACGACGCGCTCGACCGCGGTGACCTGGGCGGTGCCATCCAGGCGTACCAGAACGTGCTGGTCGACCAGCCCGGCAACACCGAGGCCAAGCTGGGCCTGGCCCAGGCGCAGCTGCTGCGCCGGGTCGAGGCGCTGGACCCGCAGGCCGTCCGTGCGGCGGCCGCCGCCGATCCGAAGAACGTCGCCGCCCAGCTGGAGGCCGCAGACCTGGACTTGGTCGGCGGCCACGTCGAGGATGCCTTCGGCCGACTGGTCGACACGGTCGGCAGGACCTTCGGCGAGGACCGGGATACCGCCCGGCTCCGGCTGCTGGAGCTCTTCGAGGTGATCGGTGCGGAGGACCCCCGGGTGGCGAAGGCCCGCACCGCGCTGGCCCGGGTGCTGTTCTGACGCGGGCGGCCGGTCCGCGTGCGACCTGCCGGGCCCTGGTGGCACGGCGGGTGACCTGCGGTGTCGCTGGGGATTTGACGACAAAGCGGTCAAAAATTCCGACCTTTATCAAATCTTGACAATGCCCTCCGGCGGTCACCTCTGGTGACCGCCGGAGCTGTTTCGTCCGTGTTTCCGCCGAATTTCGGTGACGTACATCTGCTCGATTGTCACTCTGCGTGCCGTTTCGTCCGATTTCATGATCGGCGACAGTCGCTGTTGGATTACCCGTCAGTAATGAACCCCTTGTGTTCGGGCCGGGATTCAAGCACGATCAGCCACGCCCGGTCCCCTACGAGGGGATCCCCACCGGGCAGCCGACGGCTCGGTCCTGAGGCTTGAGGGCAGGGGGGTATCCGCAGATCCCACATGCGGTTCCTGTCCTTCGCACGGCCGCGCATCCCCGCGCGGTCGCTGGTTGTCGCTCGGGGGTGGTCGCCGGTGTCATCGGTCGTACCCGCTGTCGCGAAGACAGTGGGTGCCGGGAACGGGAGTGCCGTGGTTGCGGCCGAGCCCGGGTCCGCCGATGCCCACGGCGCTCTCCGCTACCGAGGACGTAGCTCTCTCCCATCCCAGGCCCAGGTCGGTGCGGGGCGCACCGGGCGCGGTCGGAGATGTACGTCCTAGAAGGAGGACACGCATGTCCCAGACATTCGGCAAGACCCGCTGGAAGCGCTTTGCACTCGTGATGGTCCCCAGTATCGCGGCCACCGCGGCGATCGGCGTGGGCCTGGCGAACAACGCGCTGGCCGCGTCGTTCAGCATCTCCGGCCAGAAGTTCAAGGTCCAGGCGGACGATCTCCAGGGCGACAACTTCGCCCAGTACGGCGATGTCCTCCACCACACCAACGCCCAGGACCAGAACCCGAAGGCTCACGAGGCCGTTGCCGTCTCGACCTTCAGCCACGCGACCATCAAGCACCTGTGCCAGTCGGTGTCCACCGACCTCCCCTTCGGGCTCGGCAAGTGGACCCTCCAGCTGCACGCCGGTGGGGACAACAAGGACCAGTGGGTCCAGGCCGACAACCTGGTGATCGGCCTCAACAGTCTTGAGGCGGACGCCCAGTTCGACAACATCAACATCGGTCAGGACGCCTCGACCCTGCCGAGCCCGGCCAAGGGCATGCCCGGACTGTTCGGCCAGGCCGCGACGCACGCCCACCTGACCAACGTGAAGCAGACCGCCTGGTCGACCTCGGCCAGCAGCTTCTCGCTCAACGGCCTGAAGCTGGGCCTGGCCCAGGGCGACGGCCCGAGCGTCGAGTGCTTCTAGGCCACTGACGGCCGACGGTGCTCCGCCGTCGGCCAACAGGCCACTGTGGCAGGGGCGGTGGCGGTGCCGCCGTCCCTGTCGTACCAACTGTTCGTCCCTCGTTACCGCAATCGAGGAGCTCGCATCGTGTCCAGCGCAACTGCCATCGAGTGGCCCGAAGGGGCTAGCGGCTTCGGTCGGCTCCGACTGCGATTTCGGGCCTGGCGCCGTTCCCGCCCGTTCTGGGGCGGGCTGCTGGCCGTGATCGCCGGCGTCCCGATCCTCTACCTCCCCTATGCCAACCTGCAGTTGGGGCAGCTGACCGTCACGATGGCCACCACTGCCGGTGCCGGTTCGCTGCTCATCGGGCTGCTGATGATGACCCTGGGCGTGACGGCCTGGTTCCAGCCGCTGGTGCGGATCTTCTGCGGTGTGGCCGTCACCATTCTGTCCCTGGTCTCCGTTCCGGTCTCCAACCTTGGCGGCTTCGGCGTGGGCCTGCTGCTCGGGCTGGTCGCCGGAGGGCTGCTGTGCTCCTGGGCCCCGCTGAAGCAACCGGCCGTCCTGACGGACGAGTTGGCAGGTGCGGCGGAGAACGGCGCTGCCGAGCCCGGTCAGCCTGCGGTGTCCGTGGAGAAGGCCGATCCCGGGGAGCAGCGGTGAGCGACCGGGACGAAGGGGCGGTTGCCCGGGTGGCCGGGCCCCGGCACGCTGCGCCTCGGGTCAAGGTGCGCAGCCGCCTGCGGGGCAGGGCGGTGGCGATAGCCGCTGTGCCGACGGCGCTGCTGATGGGCACCATCCCGAGCATTGCCATGGCCGACGTCCAGAAGGACAAGGGCTGCGCCACCGCTGCCGACACGGTTCTCGAAGAGACGCCGGTGCCGAAGAGCGAGATCACCCCGGTGCCGGACCCGAAGCCGACGTCCACCAAGGCCGCCCGGCCAAGTGAGCAGCCGACCGCGCAGCCCGACTCGCAGACGCAGCAGCCGGCTCCGGTGTCGACGCCGACCACTGTGCCGTCGCCGACCGTGAGCGCCACCGCCACGACGCACCCCCGGCCTCAGCAGGCGGCGGCGACCACTTCGCCGACCCCGAAGGCCGACTCGGTCGGACCGGCCGGGATCCTGGACGACATCCTCGACCCGATCCTGCACCTGGGCAGTCACCGGAGCCCGACCCCGACCCCGGCTCCGACCCCGAAGGCCACTTCGGCGCCGAGCCCGTCGGCCACTCCCGGCCCGCCTCCGGCGAAGACCCGCGTGCCCGAGGCCGAGACCCCCGCCGCCGAGTCGCCGTCGCCGTCCTCGTCTCCGTCCGCCTCCGACTCCGAGACCGCCTCTCCGGCGCCGTCCGGGAGCCCGACCGCGACGCCCAGTTCCAGCCCCTCGCCTTCCGCCTCGCCCACCAAGAACCCCAACTGCCAGGTGGACACCCGCGCGCTGAGCGCCGGCAAGGCGGAGCCCAACCGGCTCGTGCCCGAGCAGAACTGGACGCTGCACTCGTCCACCCTCGGCCTGTACGGCGCGAAGTTCTACGGCCTGGTGGACGTCCGGACCCAGACCACCACCAAGCGGGTGCTCAAGTTCGTCGTGGACCGGGTCGACATCGGCGATCTCGATATGTCGACACTTGAGGGCAACGGTATGACCTTCCATGTGAAGGGCGCCCCGGGCTCGACCTCCACCATGCGCGACGGTGAGGTGACCATGTACGTGGAGCGGCTCTCCGGTCACCTCAGCAAGATCCTCGGCCTGCCGCTCCCGATCGACCTCGGCGAGATCACGCTCACGCCGGACACCCTGCCGCAGTGGCTGTACGACCTGATCGGCAGCGTGCCTATCCCGCTCGACCTGGAGATGAAGCAGGTCACCGCCGTCCAGGCGGGCCAGTTCGGCGGCACCCTGAGCATCCCGGGCATGCAGATGTACAACGACAACCTCCCCTACGGCCAGTAGCGGCCCCGGGAAACGCCAGTGGGGCGCGCCCTCCGCGAAGGAGAGCGCGCCCCACTGGCGTTCGGCACGGCGGCCCGCAGGTCAGAGACCTGCGCGGGCGCCCAGGTGGTGCACCTGGACCATGTTGGTGTTGCCGGGGATGCCGGGCGGCGAACCGGCGGTGACGATCACCGTGTCGCCCTCGTTGAGCCGCTTCATGCTCAGAAGCTCCTGGTCGACCTGGACCACCATCTCGTCGGTGGTGGCGACCTGCTCGGTCACATACGCCTCGACGCCCCAGCTCAGCGAGAGCTGGTTGCGGGTGGCGGCGTCCGGGGTGAAGGCGATCACCGGGATCGGCGAGCGGTAGCGCGAGAGGCGGCGCGCGGTGTCACCGGACTTGGTGAAGGCGACCAGCGACCTGGCGTTCAGGAAGTCGCCCAGCTCGCAGGCGGCGCGGGCGATCGAACCGCCCTGGGTGCGCGGCTTGCGGCCCGGGTTCAGCGGCTGGAGGCCCTGCGCGAGCAGCTCCTCCTCGGCCTTCTCGGCGATCCGGCTCATCGTCTTGACCGTCTCGACCGGGTACTTGCCGACGCTGGACTCGGCGGAGAGCATGACCGCGTCCGTGCCGTCCAGGATGGCGTTGGCGACGTCCGAGACCTCGGCGCGGGTCGGCCGCGAGGCGTGGATCATCGACTCCATCATCTGGGTGGCGACGATGACCGGCTTGGCGTTGCGGCGGGCCAGCGTGATGAGCTTCTTCTGCACCAGCGGCACCCGCTCCAGCGGGTACTCCACGGCGAGGTCGCCACGGGCCACCATGATGGCGTCGAAGGCGAGGACGATCTCCTCCATGGCCTCGACGGCCTGCGGCTTCTCGATCTTGGCGATGACCGGGACGCGGATCCCGACCTCGTCCATGACCTTGTGGACGTCCTCGATGTCGGCCGCGTTGCGGACGAAGGAGAGCGCGACCATGTCGACGCCCAGGCGGAGCGCGAAGCGCAGGTCGTCCTTGTCCTTCTCGGACAGGGCCGGCACGTTCACGGCCGCGCCGGGGAGGTTGATCCCCTTGTTGTTCGAGAGCACGCCGCCCTCGATGACCACGGTCTTCACCCGCGGGCCGTCGACGCTGACGACCTCGAGGGCGATGACGCCATCGTTGATCAGGATCGGGTCGCCCGGCTTCACATCGCCCGGGAGGCCCTTGTAGGTGGTGCCGCAGATGTGCTGGTCGCCCGGCACGTCCTCGGTGGTGATGGTGAACTCGTCGCCGTTGTCGACGGTGACCGGGCCGTTGGCGAAGGTCGCCAGTCGGATCTTCGGGCCCTGGAGGTCGGCCAGCACACCGATGGTGCGGCCGGTGTCCTCGGACACCTGGCGGACCTTGCGGTACCGCTCCTCGTGCTCGGCGTGCGAGCCGTGGCTCATGTTGAGTCGGGCGACGTTCATGCCCGCTTCGACGATGGCCTTCAGCTGTTCGTAGGAGTCCGTCGCCGGACCCAGGGTGCAGACAATTTTCGCTCGGCGCATATCGGTCAGTCTATCCGTTCGTGTTATAGGCGCATTCGGCGCGAAAGATGAGGAATCGCCAACGAACCGTCTCGCTGAGTGGGACGCCCGGTGGGATCCGACCCTGACACCTGCTCAGACTGCGGAGTGCACCAGGGCGAAGGTCTGCTGCGCGATCTCCAGCTCCTCGTCGGTCGGCACCACGGCGACGGTCACCCGTGCGTACTCCGGAGAGATCACCCGGGCCTCGCCGGAGCGGATCGAGTTCAGCTCGGCGTCCACCGCGATGCCCAGCTCCGCCAGGCCCGCCGTCGCCGCCGCCCGGACCGGTGCGGCGTTCTCGCCGACGCCCGCCGTGAAGGCGATCGCGTCCACCCGGCCGAGCACGGCGTAGTAGCCGCCTATGTACTTGCGCAGCCGGTGGATGTACGTGTCGAAGGCGAGCCTGGCGTCCGCGTCGCCTTCCTCGGCCCGGCGCATGATCTCGCGCATGTCGTTGTCCCCGCACAGGCCGAGCAGGCCGCTGCGGCGGTTCAGCAGGTCGTCGATCTCGTCGATGCTCATGCCCCCGACCCGGTGCAGATGGAAGACCACGCCCGCGTCCACATCGCCCGAACGGGTGCCCATGACCAGGCCCTCCAGCGGGGTCAGGCCCATCGAGGTGTCCACGCAGACCCCGCCGGACACGGCCGAGGCGGAGGCGCCGTTGCCCAGGTGCAGCACGATCACGTTCACCTCGGCCGGGTCTTTGCCGAGCAGCGCGGCGGTGGCCCGGGAGACGTACTGGTGCGAGGTGCCGTGGAAGCCGTAGCGGCGGACCCGGTGCTCGTCGGCCACCGCCCTGTCGATCGCGTATCTGGCCGCGTACTCCGGCATGCTCGCGTGGAAGGCCGTGTCGAAGACCGCGACCTGCGGCAGGTCCGGGCGCAGGTCCCGGGCCACCTCGATGCCGGTGATGTTGGCCGGGTTGTGCAGCGGGGCGACCGGGATCAGCCGGCGGATCTCGGTGAGCACCTCGTCGGTGATCAGCGTCGGGACGGTGAACCGCTTCCCGCCGTGCACCACGCGGTGCCCGATCGCCGCCAGCTCCGGCGAGTCCAGGCCGACCCCGTCGGCGGCCAGCTCCTCGGCGACGGCCTTCAGGGCGGCGTCGTGGCCGGGGAAGACCTGGAGACTCTCCCGCTTGAGGCCGCTGCGCGGGGTGTGGACGAGCCGCCCGCCCGACTCGCCGATCCGCTCCACCAGACCGGAGGCCAGCCGGGTGCCGTCGAGCATGTCGATCAGCTGGTACTTGACCGACGAGGAGCCGGCGTTGAGGACGAGAACCCGGGTGCCTTCGCTCACGGGTGGGCTCCTTCGGCAGCAGAGGCGTTCTGGGACTGGATGGCCGTGATCGCGACCGTGTTGACGATGTCCTCGACCAGGGCGCCGCGCGACAGGTCGTTGACGGGCTTGCGCAGCCCCTGGAGCACCGGGCCGACCGCCACGGCACCGGCCGAGCGCTGCACGGCCTTGTAGGTGTTGTTGCCGGTGTTGAGATCCGGGAAGATCAGCACGGTCGCCCGCCCGGCCACCGGCGAGCCCGGCAGCTTGGTGGCCGCGACATGGGCGTCCACCGCGGCGTCGTACTGGATCGGGCCCTCGACCAGGATGTCCGGGCGCAGCTCGCGGACGATCTCGGTGGCCTTGCGGACCTTGTCCACGTCCGCGCCCGAGCCCGAGGTGCCGGTCGAGTACGAGAGCATCGCGACCCTCGGCTCGACGCCGAACTGGACCGCGGTCTCGGCGGACTGGATGGCGATGTCGGCCAGCTGCTGGGCGTCCGGGTCCGGGTTGACCGCGCAGTCGCCGTACACCAGCACCTTGTCGGCCAGGCACATGAAGAAGACCGAGGAGACGATCGAGGCACCCGGCGAGGTCTTGATCACCTCGAAGGCGGGGCGGATGGTCGCCGCCGTGGAGTGCACCGCGCCGGAGACCATGCCGTCGGCGATGCCCTCCTGCACCATCAGGGTGCCGAAGTAGGAGACGTCCGTGACCACGTCCAGGGCCAGCTCGACGGTCATGCCCTTGTGGGCGCGCAGCTTGGCGTAGAGCTCGGCGAACTGCCGGCGCAGCGGGCTGGTCGCCGGGTCCACGATCCGCACCCGGGCGCGGTCGGCCGCAGCGTCCTCGTGCGGCAGGTCGATGCCCAGGCTCGCGGCCTTGCGGCGGATCGTCTCCGGCTCGCCGAGCAGGGTGAGGTCACAGATGTTGCGGCGCAGCAGTACCTCGGCGGCGCGCAGCACCCGCTCCTCGGTGCCCTCCGGCAGCACGACATGGCGGCGGTCGCCGCGGGCGCGCTCCAGCAGCTCGTGCTCGAACATCATCGGGGTGACCCGCTCGGAGCGGCTCAGCTCGATCCGCCTGGTCAACTCGACGGTGTCCACGTGGAGTTCGAACAGGCCGAGGGCGATCTCGGCCTTCCGTGAGCTGGACGGGCCGAGCCGGCCCTCCAGGTGGGTCAGCGCGGCGGCGGTCGGCCAGCTGCCCTCGGGCACCACGGCGACCGGGGTGCCGGGGGCGAGGCGGGCGGCCAGGGCCATCACGTTCGGGCCCGGGTGCTGGCCGAGCGTCAGCAGGACGCCCGCGATCGGCGGGGCACCGGCGGCGTGCGCCGCCAGCGAGCCCACCATCAGGTCGGCGCGGTCCCCGGGGGTGACCACCAGGGCGCCCTCGGTCAGTGCGTCCAGGAAGGTCGGCAGCATCGCGCCGCCGAAGACGAAGGACCGGACGTCCCTGGCGAGTCCCGCCGCATCGCCCAGCAGCACCTCGGCGCCGGTCGCCTCGACCAGCTGCCCCACGGTCGGCGCGGCCAGCGCCGGCTCCTCGGGGATGACATAGGAGGGGATCGACAGCTTCTCGCCCAGCACCCGCTGGACCTGCTGCTTGGCACTCGGCGCGACCCGGTTGGCGATCATCGCCAGGGTGGAGCAGCCGAGGTCGCGGTAGGCGCGGTGGGCGTTGCGGACCTCGGCGATCACGGCCTGCGGGTCCTCGTCGTGGCCGCCGACCACCGGGAGAACCCAGGCCCCGAACTCGTTCGCCAGACGGGCGTTGAAGGCCAGCTCGTCCGGGATGTTGGTGTCGGCGAAGTCCGTACCGAGTACGAGGACCGCCTGGCACTTGCGCTCCAGCGCGCGGAACCTGTCCACCAGCGTGGAGACCAGCTCGTCCTGCCCCTGGGCGGCCTGGAGCGCGGCGGCCTCCTCGTAGGTCAGGCCGTACAGCTCGGCGGCGGGGAGGTCGAGCCGGTACCGGCTGCGGAGCAGCTCCACCACATGGTCGGAACCCGGCTCGCCGGGTCCGGCCGCATGCACCAGCGGCCGGAAGACGCCGACCCGGTCCACCTGGCGGGTGAGCAGTTCCATGACCCCGAGTTCGACGGCCTGCCGACCGTCCCCCCGGTCGATCCCGGTCACGTACACGCTGCGCGCCACGTGGCTATCTCCGTTTCGTCGGCATGGTCAGCAAGAAGAAGACATATCGACCATACCTTTGCACCCGAGCAGCCCGTCGGCACCCACCGGGACCCCCGAACGCAAGGGACCAAAGTCCCGATTGCACGATCAGGGGCACGAGGAACTGTGCGAGAAACCATGCACCGCCCGGGGCTGTAACGCACCCGATCAGCCATGTACCACCCAGGGGCGCTGCCCCTTCGCTGTCGGGCAGGCCCTAGAGGTTCAGGTACGCGAGGCAGCCGAGGCCGGCCACGGTGCAGTAGACCGCGAACGGGGTCAGGCTGCGGGTCTCGAAGTACTTGGTGAGGAAGCGGACCGAGACGTACCCGGCGACGAAGGCGGCCAGGCTTCCGGCGAGCAGGGGGCCGCGGACGGCGGCGTTCTCGGGCGCCAGCAGCTCGGGAAGCTTGAGGGCGGAGGCCGCCAGGATGACCGGTGTGGCGAGGAGGAAGGAGAACCGGGCGGCGTCCTCGTGGCCGAGGCCGCGCAGGACACCGGTGCTCATGGTGACGCCGGAGCGGCTGATGCCGGGGAAGAGGGCGAGGATCTGGGCGGCGCCGATCCAGGTGCCCTGGAGGTAGCTCAGCCGGGCGATCCGGCGGTCGGACTCCCGCGCGGGGTCGCCGCCCGGGATGTGGGCCGGGTACTGCCCGGCCCTGCGCCGGCCGGTCCCGCCGCGCTTGAGACGCTCGGCGCCCAGCAGCACAAGGCCGTTGAGGGCGAGGAAGGCCGCCGCCGGGGTGGGCTTGCCGAGGGCGTCGCGCAGCAGGTGGTCGAGCGCCAGCCCGGCGACACCGACCGGGATGGTGGCGATCACCAGCAGCCAGGCCAGCTTCTGGTCGGGTGTCTGGACCCGGCGTTGGCGGATCGAGCTGAACAGCCCGCGAATGATCCGGATCCAGTCCCGGCGGAAGAAGACCACCAGGGCCAGTGCGGTGGCCAGGTGCAGACCGACCAGCACCGAGAGGTACGGCGAGCCGTCGGCGGTGACGTCCAGGTCGCGCTGGGTCTGTCCGCCGATCAGCGCGGGTATCAGGATGCTGTGGCCGAGGCTGGACACCGGGAAGAGCTCGGTGACGCCCTGCAGCAGGCCCACACCGACGGATTCCATGTAGGTCAGGGACGACATCACACACTCTCGGCTCTGCGGTACGGCTCTCGGCGGGCAGGGCCGGATGCCGAAACGGTGTCTCGTGCACGCGTTCGGAGGTCGGCCGTCGTGAACGTACTACAGCGGTTCGGGCGCGCGGATGTCGTTCCCTGAGTGTTTACCGACTGCTCATCGGGGAGCCATCGCAGACGTCGGATCAGGCCGGTCGCAGCCACACGGTGGCGAGCGGCGGCAGGATCAGTTCGGCGCTGCGGGGCTGGCCGTTCCAGGGGGTGGGATCGGCCTTGACCGGACGGGAGTTGGCGACCCCGCTGCCGCCGTAGGCCGCGGCGTCGGTGTTGAGCACCTCCGCCCAGAGCTGCTCGCCGGTGTCGAGCAGCGGCAGGCCGACACGGTGGCAGTGGCGGACGACGGGGGAGAAGTTGCTGATCGAGACCAGCGGTGTGCCGTCGGCGGCGTAGCGGACGAAGGAGAGCAGGTTGTCCTCGGCGGCGCCGCCGTCCAGCCAGCGGAAGCCGTCGGGGGCGGTGTCCTGCTCCCAGAGGGCGGGGGCGTCCCGGTAGGTGAGGTTGAGGTCGCGGACCAGGCGCTGGACGCCGCGGTGCTCCTCGGCCGAGGGCCAGCCCTCGTCGAGCACCCACCACTGCGGGCCGTGCTCGTGGTCCCACTCGGCACCCTGGGCGAACTCCTGTCCCATGAAGAGGAGTTGCTTGCCCGGGTGGGCCCACATGAAGCCGAGGTAGGCGCGGTGGTTGGCGCGCTGCTGCCACCAGTCGCCGGGCATCTTGGCGACCAGCGCCTGCTTGCCGTGGACGACCTCGTCGTGCGAGATCGGCAGGATGTAGTTCTCCGAGTAGGCGTACACCATCGAGAAGGTGATCTCGTTGTGGTGGTACTTGCGGTGCACCGGCTCCTTGGACATGTAGACCAGCGAGTCGTGCATCCAGCCCATGTTCCACTTCAGCCCGAAGCCGAGGCCGCCGCTGTCGGTGGGGCGGGTGACGCCGTCCCAGGCGGTGGACTCCTCGGCGATGGTGACCACGCCGGGGCAGCGGCGGTAGACGGTTGCGTTCATCTCCTGGAGGAAGGACGCGGCGTCCAGGTTCTCGCGCCCGCCGTACTGGTTGGGGGTCCAGCCGCCGCCCTCGCGGGAGTAGTCGAGGTAGAGCATGGAGGCGACGGCGTCCACCCGAAGGCCGTCGATGTGGAACTCCTCGCACCAGTAGACGGCGTTGGCGACAAGGAAGTTGCGCACCTCGGTGCGGCCGTAGTCGAACTCCAGCGTGCCCCAGTCGGGGTGTTCGGCGCGCAGCGGGTCGGCGGGCTCGTACAGCGGCTCGCCGTCGAAGCGGGCGAGGGCGAAGTCGTCCCTGGGGAAGTGGGCGGGCACCCAGTCGACGATCACGCCGATTCCGTGCTGGTGCAGGGTGTCGATCAGGTACTTGAAGTCGTCTGGGGTGCCGAGCCGGGCGGTGGGGGCGTAGAAGCCGGAGACCTGGTAGCCCCAGGAGCCGCCGAAGGGATGCTCCATCACCGGCATGAACTCCACATGGGTGAAGCCCAAGTCCTTGAGGTAGACGGGGAGTTCCTCGGCGATCCGGCGGTAGCTGGTGAGCTCGGGGCGCCAGGAGGCCAGGTGCAGCTCGTACACCGACATAGGGGTGCGGTGGTGCACGGCGTGTGCCCGGCGGGCCAGCCACTCGGTGTCTCGCCACTCGTGGCGTGAGACGTGCACGATGGAGGCGGTGTCCGGCGGGCACTGGGCGGCGCGGGCGAGCGGGTCTGCCTTGCCGAGCACCCAGCCCTGTCGGGTGTGGATCTCGTACTTGTAGTGGGTGCCCTCGCCCAGGCCCGGGACGAAGAGCTCCCAGATGCCGCAGGAGCCGAGCGAGCGCATCGGGTGGCCGGTGCCGTCCCAGTGGTTGAAGTCGCCGATCAGCCGGACCCCGACGGCGTTCGGTGCCCAGACCGCGAAGGCGGTGCCGCTGATCCCGTCCACCTCGCGCACGTGCGAGCCGAGCGCCTGCCACAGCTGCTCGTGCCGGCCTTCGGAGATCAGATGCAGGTCGAGGTCGCCGAGGGTGGGCCTGGCCCGGTAGCCGTCGTGCTGGGCGAGCGCTCCGCCGCCGGGGTATGTCACCAGCAGCCGGTACGAGGGGAGGGTGCGCCCCGACAGCAGTCCGGTGAACAGGCCGCCTTGAAGATGCGTCAGCTCGACCGGCCCGTGCTCGGTCTCCACCACCACCCGCTCGGCGAACGGGCGGAGCACCCGGATCGCGACGCCCTCGGAGGTCAGGTGCGCGCCGAGCAGGGAGTGCGGGTCGTGGTGCTCGCCGCGGAGCAGACGCTCGATCTCGGACGGCGGCAGCGGGGCCTCCGGCAGCCGGAGCGCCGCGTGCCCGGTCGAGGCCGGGGCGGCCCGGTCGGGCTCGACGGCCGGAGTGGCCGCGGCAGGGGGCGAGTCAGGGGGCGAGGCCGAGGGCCGTTCCGCCCGGGCCGGGGCGGCGGACCGTACCGGCGCACTCTCGCCGGACCCCCCGGCCCGCCCTGGCAGGAAGGTGGCGGGCACGGCGGGCGTGGTGCGGTCGGGCTTCGGGCCGAGCGGAGTCACGGCTGGGGCCTCCTGGACATCGGGGTCGGGTGCCGACTCCCGTACTGGTGGGGGGTGTTCGGTTGTCGGCGGGGGGGATCGGCAGGTCAGACGGTCAGAGCCAGGCGGTTGATGGCGGCCAGTGGGATGGGCAGCCAGCTGGGCCGGTGCCTGGCCTCGTAGACCACTTCGTAGACCGCCTTGTCGATCTCCAGTGCACGCATCAGCTCCGGCGAGGCCGACGGGTCGCTTCCGCCGCCCGCGGTGTAGCCCGCGCAGTACGCCGTACGGTTGCGGGCCGCCCAGGCCGCGGCCAGGTGGGCCAGTTCGGGGTCGGGCGGGGCCCCGGCGAGCAGGTGGGCGGCGGCGTAGTCGAAGGAGCGCAGCATCGCGGCGACGTCCCGCAGGGCGGGCTGCGGGAGGCGGCGTTCGGCCAGCGGCCTGGCAGGTTCGCCCTCGAAGTCGAGCAGGACCCAGCCGTGCGGGGTGCGCATCGCCTGGCCGAGGTGGAGGTCGCCGTGGATGCGCTGGACCGGCAGTCCGTCCAGGTGGTCGGCCGTCAGCTGCCGGAAGGCGGCGCGCAGCGCGGCCCGGTAGCGCAGCAGGCCGGGGACGGCGGCCACCGCGCTGTCGAGCCGGTCGGCCATCGCCCCGGCGAGCAGGCCGACCTGGGCGCGGTCGAGCCGGGCCACCGGCATGGTGCGGGCGAGCACCCGGTGCACCTCGGCGGTGGCCCGGCCGAGTCGGTGGGCCTCGATCGCGAAGTTGCCCGGCGAGGGGTCGCCCTTGAGCCTGGCGACCTGGTCGAGGGCGAGTTCCCAGCCGTCCTCGGCGTCGGGGAGGTAGCGCTGGAGCAGGCCGAGGGTGGCCGGTTCCGATCGCTCCAGCCGGCATTCGAACCAGGCGGCGACGCGAGGGATCCGGGTGGAACCGGCCCGGGAGAGGGCGAGGGAGAGTTCCAGGTCAGGGTTGGTGCCGGGGCTGATCCGGCGGAAGAGCTTGAGGATGAAGGAGGTGCCGTAGATGACCGAGCTGTTGGACTGCTCGGCGGTGGAGGCCCGCCCCGGCAGGTTGCTCGGCAGGCCGGGCCCCGGGGTGCGGCGGAAGGAGAGCGAGCCGAAGCGGTCACCGGTGGCCATGTGCTCCAGCAGGCGCCCAGTCAGCTCCGGGTCGTGCACCGCGTCGTAGACCATCGCGCCGTCGTGCTGGCCTCCGCTGAGCCGCCCGAGCACGGCGGAGGGGGCGATCTGGGTGGACGGCTGCGAGCGGATGCCCAGCAGCAACTGGTAGATGTCGCCGTAGGCCGCGGACCCGTCACCGGCGTGCTCGACCCTGAGCAGCAGGTGCAGCAGCGTCGGGTCGCCGACCTGGAGCGGTGTGCCGACCACAGGCGTGAGCCCGGTGATCGCGCGCCCCTTGCCGGCGTACCACCGCTGGCTGGGCAGCCAGGCGGCGATCAGTGGCAGCGCGGCCTGGACCAGCTCGCTGACCCCGGGGCTGGTTCTCCGAACCCCGGTGCCGCGCGTCCCGACGGGCGCGGGGGCACCGTTCGAGGGATCGCTGTGCACATGGGCTTGAGAACGGGAGGTTTCGGACATGACTCCCTTTCCCCGGAAGCGGGCCGACTGCCCGACGGGTCTGGCCGGGTCCGTCAGTCTTCCGGATTTCGGCGGCGCGACGGCGACGGCACGCGAGGTGGGCTCGGGTGTCACGCCATAGTGTGGGTGGCCGTTGGGCTGTTCTCCGTACGCGATGGTGCAGAGAGCCCGGGGGCGCGGGTGGTGGATCTCGCGCCCCCGGGGGTGAAGCCGGATGGATCGTTACTTCGCGACCGGGCCCATCCCCGTTCGCGCGGGGAGTGCTCGGCCGGCCGCCGTTCTCACGAGCGTTATGCGGCGCGGGGGTTGCGCAGTTGGAACCAGTAGAAGCCGTGCCCGGCCAGGGTGAGCAGGTAGGGCCACTCGCCGATGGACGGGAAGCGCACGCCGCCGATCAACTCGACCGGGTACCGCCCTCCGTACCGTCGCAGGTCCAGTTCGGTCGGCTGCGCGAACCGCGAGAAGTTGTTCACGCACATGACCAGGTCGCCCTCGTACTCGCGCACGAAGGCCAGCACCGCGGGGTTGCTGGAGGGCAGCTCGGTGTAGCTGCCGAGGCCGAACGCAGGGTTGAGCTTCCGGATCTCGATCATGCGACGCGTCCAGTGCAGCAGAGAGGACGAACTGCTCTGCTGTGCTTCGACGTTGGTCACCTGGTAGCCGTACACCGGATCCATGATGGGCGGCAGACTGAGCCTGCCCGGGTCGGCGGAGGAGAAACCCGCGTTGCGGTCGGGCGTCCACTGCATGGGTGTTCGGACGCCGTCCCGGTCGCCCAGCCAGATGTTGTCGCCCATGCCGATCTCGTCGCCGTAGTAGAGCACCGGGGATCCCGGTAGCGAGAGCAGTAGCGCGGTGAACAGCTCGATCTGGTTGCGGTCGTTCTCCAGCAGCGGGGCGAGCCGCCGCCGGATGCCCACATTGGCGCGCATCCGGGGGTCCTTGGCGTACTCCGCGTACATGTAGTCGCGCTCCTCGTCGGTGACCATCTCCAGGGTCAACTCGTCGTGGTTGCGCAGGAAGATGCCCCACTGGCAGCCGGCCGGGATGGTCGGCGTCTTGGCGAGGATCTCGGAGACCGGGTAGCGGCTCTCGCGGCGCACGGCCATGAAGATCCGTGGCATCACCGGGAAGTGGAACGCCATGTGGCACTCGTCGCCGCCGGAGGCGAAGTCGCCGAAGTAGTCCACCACGTCCTCGGGCCACTGGTTGGCCTCGGCGAGCAGCACGGTGTCCGGGTAGTCGGCGTCGATCTCCTTGCGGACCCGCTGCAGGAAGGTGTGAGTCTCCGGCAGGTTCTCGCAGTTGGTGCCCTCGCGGGCGAAGAGGTACGGCACCGCGTCCAGGCGGAAGCCGTCGATGCCGAGGTCCAGCCAGAACCGCAGCCCGGCGATCATCTCCTCCTGGACCCGGGGGTTGTCGTAGTTCAGGTCCGGCTGGTGGGAGAAGAAGCGGTGCCAGAAGTACTGCTTGCGGACCGGGTCGTAGGTCCAGTTGCTGCTCTCGGTGTCGACGAAGATGATCCGGGCGTCGGGGTACTGCTTGTCGTCGTCCGCCCATACGTAGAAGTCGCCGTACGGTCCGTCAGGGTCGCTGCGGGAGGCCTGGAACCACGGGTGCTGGTCGCTGGTGTGGTTCATCACGAAGTCGATGATCACGCGCATGCCGCGGGCGTGGGCGGCGTCCACGAACTCGACGAAGTCGGCCAGGTCGCCGAACTCCGGCAGCACCGACTTGTAGTCGGCCACGTCGTAGCCGCCGTCGCGCAGCGGGGACGCGAAGAACGGCGGCAGCCAGAGGCAGTCCACGCCCAGCCACTGCAGGTAGTCCAGCTTGGAGGTGAGCCCCTTGAGGTCGCCGACCCCGTCGCCGTTGCTGTCCTGGAAGGAGCGGACCAGGACTTCGTAGAAGACCGCGCGTTTGAACCACTCGGGGTCGAGGTTCTTGGGGGAGGTTTCGGCGAAGGTGTCGGCGACGGGCTCGTTGACTGTCACTGAGGGTTCCTCCGAACCGTGAGGATGTGGGCCGGGCCCGTGGTGGGGTCGAGTCGGACGTAGTTGTGCCTCGCCCAGGTGTAGGCGGCGCCGGTGAGTTCGTCGTGCACGCTCAGGCTGTGGTCGCCTTCGAGGGTGATGGTGGCTTCCTGGGCATGGTGCGGATCGAGGTTGACCACGGTGATGACGTGGTCGACCAGGCCGTCGGTGGTGGTGGCCTTCTTCGAGTACGCGAGGATGCGGTCGTTGTCGGTGGGGTGGAAGGTGATGTTCCGCAGCTGCTGGAGGGAGGGGTGCCGGCGCCGCAGCCGGTTGAGGGTGGTGATCAGCGGGGCCAGGGTGTCGGGGCTGTTCCAGTCGCGTGGGCGCAGCTCGTACTTCTCCGAGTGCAGGTACTCCTCGGACCCGGGGTGGGCGGGCTCGTTCTCGTAGTGCTCGTAGCCCGCGTAGATGCCCCAGGTGGGGGCGAGGGTGGCGGCGAGCGCGGCGCGTACGGCGAAGGCGGCCCTGCCGCCGGTCTGCAGATACCCGGGCAGGATGTCGGGGGTGTTGGCGAAGAAGTTGGGGCGCATGTACGCGGCGGTCTCGTCGGCCAGTTCGGTGAGGTACTCGGTGAGTTCCTGCTTGGTGTTGCGCCAGGTGAAGTACGTGTAGGACTGGTGGAAGCCGATCTTCCCCAGGGTGTGCATCATCGCGGGCCGGGTGAACGCCTCGGCGAGGAACAGTACGTCGGGGTCGGTACGGGCGATGTCGCCGAGGACCTTCTCCCAGAACACCACCGGTTTGGTGTGGGGGTTGTCGACCCGGAAGATCCGCACCCCGTGGGCCATCCAGTGGCGCAGCACCCGCAGGGTCTCCTTGACCAGGCCGTCGAAGTCCTGGTCGAAGTTGACCGGGTAGATGTCCTGGTACTTCTTGGGCGGGTTCTCGGCGTAGGCGATGGTGCCGTCGGCCCGATGGGTGAACCACTCGGGATGCTTGTTGACCCAGGGGTGGTCGGGGGAGCACTGGAGGGCGAAGTCGAGGGCGACTTCCAGCCCGAGGGCGCTCGCCTCCGAGACGAAGTGGTCGAAGTCCTCGACGGTGCCCAGGTCGGGGTGGACGGCGTCGTGGCCGCCCTCGGGGGAGCCGATCGCCCAGGGCGAGCCGACGTCGTGCCGACCGGCGGTCAGGGTGTTGTCGGGGCCCTTGCGATAGGCGCGGCCGATCGGGTGGATCGGGGGCAGATAGACGACGTCGAAGCCCATCGCGGCGATCGCGGGCAGCCGCTCGGCGGCCGTGCGGAAGGTGCCGGAGACCGGCGGAAGGTTGCCGTCCGGGTCCACCACGGCGCCTTCGGAGCGCGGGAAGAACTCGTACCAGGACCCGAACAGCGCCCGGGGGCGGTCCACCTGGAGCGGCAGCGGGCGGGAGGCGCTCACCAGCTCGCGCAGCGGGTAGCGGGCCAGCCGGTCCGTCACCTCGGGGGCGAGGGCGGCGGCCAGGCGGCTGAGCGGGGGCAGTCCGGGATCGCGCAGCGCGTCCACCGCGGCCAGGACCAGCGCGCGCCCCTCCTTCTTCGGCACACCACCGGCGGCGCGTTCGAGCAGTTGCGCGCCCTCCTCAAGCACGAGCGCCGTGTCGATCCCGGCAGGGAGCTTCACCGAGGCCGTCTTGCGCCAGCTCGCCACCGGGTCGGCCCAGGCTTCCACCAGGTACGACCAGCGCCCCGGGGCGCTCGGGGCGACATGCGCGCCCCAGCGGTCGGTACCGGGCGCCAGCTCGCGCATCGGCGTCCACGGGCCGCTGCGGCCGCGCGGGTCGCGCAGGACCACATTGGCGTTGACCGCGTCATGGCCCTCACGGAAGACGGTGGCCGTGACCAGGAAGCTCTCGCCGACCACGGCCTTGGCCGGGCGGCGCCCGGCGTCGATCAGCGGGGTGACGTCCAGGACGGGGATGCGGCCGATCACGGTGTCGCTCTCTGTCGTCTTGCGGGCTGGAGCCCTTCGGGAGGTTGCCTTCCGGGGGGTGGTGGTCTTGCCGGCCCTGCGGGGGGTGGCGGTCCTGTCGGCCGCAGTCTGACGGTCAGGAGTCCGGCGGGTCGCCGCGCGTGGGGCCGGCAGTGGCGGCTCCGCTTCGGAGGGGGTGTCGGGCTCGCCCGCCACCGAGATGGACTGGTCCCGCGTGTCGCCGTGCATGCCAAACTCCTGCCCGAGATCGGCGGCAGCTCCCGCAGGCCGGTGCGGAGCCAAGGGGAGTACCGGGGAAACTGCATGGGTGAGGGAGGACGTACGGCCGGAAGAACTGCCCGCGCCGCCGTGCGCGCGTCCCGGCACGCAGTCCTCGGAGCACGCCCCGGAGCGACCCAGCCCACTCGAGAACGAGCGAACGGAGGGCCAGGACACGCGTGAGGACCGCGGCTGAGGCCGAATGGGCGAAGAAGGCTGTGATGGTTCGTCAACGCAAGAGTTTTCCGGCCGTGGGGCAGCAGGGAGGCGCCACCCGGATCGCACTCCCCGCGGTACCAACGACCTTTGTGCATCCTCGCACCACCGGCAAGCCCTGCGTATGGGTAAGCGCGCGATTTCGGACGGTAGGCAGGGGCATATCGGCCAGCGGAAACGTAGCTGTTCCCGACTGTTCACGCGCCAGGAGCGCGTCCAGCAGGTCGTTTGCGCCCCTGTGCGCCCCCTGTACGGCCGAGTGCGCCGAATGTGATCTCACCAATAGCCCGAACGGGTGCGCACTACGACAGTTGACGGTCCATCACCACCTTTCCGGGGTCTAGGCTTCACGGCGTGAAGGCAATCCGCAGATTCACCGTCCGCACCGTCCTGCCCGAACAACTCCAGCCGCTGCACGAACTCGCGCTCAACCTCCGCTGGTCCTGGCACCCGGAGACGAGGGAGCTCTTCCGCTCCGTCGATCCCGAGGTCTGGGCCGCGGTCGGCGAGGACCCGGTGCGGTTGCTCGGCGAGGTCCCGGCGACACGGCTGGCCGCGCTGGCGGCCGACCGCCGCTTCCTGCGCAGACTCGGCGACCTCCACGACGACCTGCGCGACTACCTGACCGGCCCGCGCTGGTACCAGTCCGCCCGGTCACCCGGCGACGGCAGCGGCCCGCTGCCCGCCGCCATCGCCTACTTCTCGCCCGAGTACGGCATCGCCGCCGCGCTGCCCCAGTACTCCGGCGGCCTCGGCATCCTGGCGGGCGACCATCTCAAGGCCGCCAGCGACCTCGGGGCACCGATCATCGGCGTCGGCCTGTTCTACCGGCACGGCTACTTCCGCCAGTCGCTCTCGCGCGACGGCTGGCAGCAGGAGCGCTACCCGCTGCTCGACCCGGACGAGCTGGCCGTCAGTCTGCTCCGGGAGAGCGACGGCAGCCCCTGCCGGGTCGACCTGGCCCTCCCGGCCGGGCGCACCCTTGCCGCCCACATCTGGAAGGCCCAGGTCGGGCGGGTGCCACTGCTGCTGCTCGACTCCGACATCGAGCCCAACAGCGCCGCCGACCGCAACGTCACCGACCGCCTCTACGGCGGCGGCAGCGAGCACCGGCTGCTCCAGGAGATGCTGCTCGGCATCGGCGGCGTCCGCGCCGTGCGGACGTACTGCCGGCTCACCGGCCACCCCGAGCCCGAGGTCTTCCACACCAACGAGGGCCACGCCGGCTTCCTCGGCGTCGAGCGGATCCGCGAGCTCGTCACCGAGCGGGAGAAGGGGGCCGACTCCCCGGGACTGGACTTCGCCGCCGCCCTGGAGGCCGTCCGGGCCGGTACGGTCTTCACCACCCACACCCCCGTACCCGCCGGGATCGACCGCTTCGACCGCGACCTGGTGGCCCGTCACTTCAGCGGCGACGCCGCGCTCGCCGGGGTGCCCGTCGAGCAGGTGCTCGCCCTCGGTGCCGAGACCTGGGCGGACGGGGACCCCAAGCTGTTCAACATGGCCGCGATGGGCCTGCGCCTGGCCCAGCGGGCGAACGGCGTCTCCACCCTGCACGGCGAGGTCAGCAGGTCCATGTTCAACGGGCTCTGGCCGGGCTTCGACGCCACCGAGGTGCCGATCACCTCGATCACCAACGGCGTCCACGCCCCCACCTGGATCGACCCGGCCGTGGTCAGGCTCGGCGCCACCGAACTCGGCCTGGAACGCGCCGAGGACGCCATGATGACCGGCGAGGCCAAGCGCTGGACGGACCTGGAGCGGATCGGCAACGCCGAGATCTGGGAACTGCGCCGTACCCTGCGCGGCCAGCTGGTCGAGGAGGCCCGCCACCGGCTGCGCGCCTCCTGGCGCCAGCGCGGCGCGGGCGACGCCGAGCTCGGCTGGGTGGGCGCCGCCCTCGACCCGGACGTGCTCACCATCGGCTTCGCCCGGCGCGTCCCCTCCTACAAGCGGCTCACCCTGATGCTGCGCGACCAGACCAGGCTGCGGGAGCTGCTGCTGCACCCGACCAGGCCGGTGCAGATCGTGGTCGCCGGCAAGGCCCACCCGGCCGACGACGGCGGCAAGCGGCTGATCCAGCAGCTGGTCGCCTTCGCCGACGACCCGGCGGTACGCCACCGGATCGTCTTCCTGCCCGACTACGACATGGCCATGGCCCAGCACCTCTACCCGGGCTGCGACGTCTGGCTGAACAACCCGCTCCGCCCGCTGGAGGCATGCGGCACCTCCGGGATGAAGGCGGCCCTCAACGGCTGCCTCAACCTCTCCATCCTGGACGGCTGGTGGGACGAGTGGTACGACGGCCAGAACGGCTGGGCCATCCCCACCGCCGACGGCGTCGGCGGCACCCTCGACCCGGACAGCGTCGAGGCCGAGCGGCGGGACGACATCGAGGCCGCCGCGCTCTACGACCTGATCGAGCACCAGGTCGCCGCCCGGTTCTACGACCGGGGCGCGGACGGGCTGCCGCACCGCTGGATCGCCATGGTCCGGCACACCCTCGTCACCCTCGGCCCGAAGGTACTGGCCGGGCGGATGGTCAGGGAGTACGTCGAGCGGCTGTACGCACCGGCGGCCGTGGCCCGGCGGGAGCTGGCCGAGGCACCAGGGGAGGCCGCGAACGCCGGGGCCCGGGAGCTGGCGGAGTGGAAGGCCAGGGTCCGGGAGGGCTGGCCGGCCGTGCGGGTGGAACACGTCGAGGCCGAAGGGCTGGCCGAGGCCCAGGAGCTGGGCTCCACGCTCATGCTCCGGGTGCAGGTCTCGCTCGGGGCGCTGGAGCCCTCCGACGTGGAGGTCCAGGTGGTCTCCGGGCGGGTGGACGAGAGCGATGCGATCTCGGACGGCCTGGTCCTGCTGCTCAAGCCCGCCGGCGGCCCGGACCTGGACGGCCGCCAGCGCTACGAGGGCTCGCTCGAACTCTGCCGCACCGGCCCGTTCGGCTACACCGTGCGAGTCCTGCCCACCCACCGCCTGCTCGCCTCCCCGGCCGAGCCTGGCCTGATCGCCCTCCCGGCGGAGACCTCGGGAATGGACACCGGCCCCTTGCGCTGAACGCTCTACTGCGGCGGCAGCGCATTAGGGGCGCGGGTCGGCTGTGCGCGACCGAGCCGCGCCCCTCGGGGTCAGCCTTGTCGTGCGCACTCCCGGGGGGTGTCAGACCAGGCTTTCGCGCCAGGCTTGGTGGAGGTTGGCGAATCGGCCCTGGCCGCTGATCAGGTCGGCCGGGGTGCCGTCCTCGACGATCCGGCCCTGGTCCATCACCAGTACGCGGTCGGCGATCTCCACCGTGGAGAGCCGGTGCGCGATGATCACGGCCGTTCGGCCCGCCAGCACCGTACGCATCGCACGCTGCACCGCCTGCTCGCCCGGGACGTCCAGCGAGGAGGTGGCCTCGTCCAGGATCAGCACCGCGGGGTCGGCGAGCAGTGCGCGGGCGAAGGCCACCAACTGGCGCTGCCCCGCGGAGATCCGGCCGCCGCGCTTGCGGACGTCGGTGTCGAAGCCGTCGGGCAGCGCCGCGATGAACTCGTACGCGCCGATCTCCCTGGCAGCCTGCTCGACCTCCTCGCGGGAGGCTCCGGGCCTGCCGATGGCGATGTTCTCGGCGACCGTGCCGGAGAACAGGAAGGACTCCTGCGTCACCATGACCACCCCGCGCCGGAGTTCGGTGGTGGAGAGGTCGCGCACGTCCACGCCGTCCAGGGTGACCCGGCCGCTGGTCGGGTCGTAGAACCGGGCCAGCAGTTTGGCCAGGGTGGACTTGCCCGCACCGGTCGCGCCCACCACGGCGGTGGTCTGTCCGGCCGGCAGCACGAGGTCGAAGGGAGGCAGTACCTCCTTCCCCGTCCGGTAGGCGAAGCGGACCTGCTCGAAGGACACCTCGCGGCCCTTGCCCGCTGCTCGTCCGCCCGCCTCCGGGCCGGCCGGCAGTTCCTTCGGCTCGGTGGGCTCGGCGACGGTCGGCTCGTGCGCCAGCAGTCCGGCCATCTTCTCCAGGGCGGCGGCGGCCGACTGGTAGCTGTTCAGGAACATCGCCAGCTGGTCGATCGGGTCGTACAGCCGCCGCAGGTAGAGCACGAAGGCGGTGAGCACGCCCAGCGCCAGGCTGCCGTCGTCGACCAGGAAGGCGCCGAGCACCACGACACCGGTGATCCAGGTGTTGGCGACGGCCCGGGAGACGCCGACGTATCTGGCCATCTCCAGCAGGCCGTCCGCCGTGGCGATGGCGGACTGGCGGTTGACCGTGCCGAAGGACTCGTTGTTGGCGGCCTCGCGGCGGAAGGCCTGCACCGGGCGGATGCCGTTCATGGTCTCGCTGAACTTGACGATCACCCCGGCGACGGCCGTCCGCGACCGGCGGTAGACCCGCAGCGAGCGGCGCCGGAACGAACGGATGCTCAGGTACATCGGCAGGAAGGAGATCAGGGCCGCCAGGCCGAGGCGCCAGTCCATCACCACCAGCACCACGCTGATGTAACAGACCGACAGGATCACCGTCAGCAGCTCCTGGAGCCCCTCGGAGAGCAGTTCGCGCAGGGCGTCCACGTCGCTGGTCGCCCGGGAGATGATCCGGCCGGAGGTGTAGCGCTCGTGGAAGTCCAGGCTGAGCCGCTGGGCGTGCCGGAAGATCCGGCCGCGCAGGTCGAGCAGGATGTCCTGGTTGATCCGGCCGCTGAGGCGGATGAACATCCGCTGGAGCACGGTGCTCAGGGCGCCGCAGCCGAGATAGGCGGCGACCACCGCGATTAGCGGGCCGCTGTCGTGGTCGCGCAGCGCCGGGATGCCCCGGTCCATCGCGAAGGCGACCAGCAGCGGCCCCGACTGCAGCGCGGCCTGCTGCACCAGCACCACCAGCATCGCGAAGGCGATCCGGCGGCGGTGCGGGCCGAGCAGTTCACGCAGCAGGGCGCGGGCGGCGCCGGGCGGGACGGGGATGTCCTCGTCCTCGCCGGGCGACGGGAGTTCGTCGGCCTCGGCGGGGCTCTTGGCAGGCTCGTCCGGCTCGGCCGGCTTGGCGGGCTCGACAATGGTGGTCATCGGGCAGGGCTCCCTTCGAGCGTCGAAGCGGACTCGCCCGACATCAGCTCGCGGTAGGTCGGCGAGCTCTTCATCAGCTCCTGGTGGGTACCGACGGCGGTGATCCGGCCCTCGTCCAGGACGGCGACCCGGTCGGCGAGCAGTACGGTGCTCGGGCGGTGTGCCACCACCAGTGCGGTTGTCCCGCCGAGCACCTGACGGAGCGCCTGCTCGACCAGGGCCTCGGTGTGCACGTCCAGGGCCGAGAGCGGGTCGTCCAGCACCAGGAAGCCGGGCTCGCCGACCACCGCGCGGGCCAGTGCCAGGCGTTGGCGCTGACCGCCGGACAGGCTCAGTCCCTGCTCGCCGACCTGGGTCTCGACCCCGGCGGGGAGCCGCTCGACAAAGCCCGCCTGAGCCGTGGCCAGGGCGGCGTCGAGCTGCTCGGCGGTGGCGTCGGGGGAGCCCATCAGCACGTTCTCCCGGACGGAGGCGGAGAACAGGGTCGGTTCCTCGAAGGCGACCGAGACCAGTTCGCGCAGCCGGTGGCGGGGGATGTCCCGGATGTCCCGGCCGTCCAGGGTGATCCGGCCCCCGGTGGCCTCGTAGAGGCGGGGGAGCAGCGCGGTGAGGGTGGTCTTGCCGCTGCCGGTGGCGCCGACCAGGGCCAGCGTCTCGCCGCGCCGGATGTGCAGGTCGATACCGCGCAGCAGGTCGGGGGAGTCGGCGGGGGCGTCCGGGTAGCGGAAGTGGACGCCGGTGAACCGGATGCCCTCGTCGGCCACGACGGGGAGTCCCAGGGGCTGTTCGGGGTGCTCGGGCTCGTCCAGCACCTCGAAGAAGCGGTCCGTCGCGGTGGCGGCCTCGTTGGCGTAGGCGAGCAGCCAGCCGAGCGACTCGACCGGCCAGCGCAGCGCGAGCGCGGTGGAGAGGAAGGCGACCAGGGTTCCGGTGGTCAGCTCGTCGTTGGCCACCCGGACGGCGCCGACCGCGAGGGCGCAGCCGAGGGCGAGTTCCGGCAGGCCGGTGATCACGGCCCACAGATTGGCCAGCATATCGGCCTTCTCCAGCTCCGTGCCGCGCAGTTCGCGGCTCTGCTGCCGGAAGCGCTCGGCCATGGTGCGGTGGCGGCCGAACGCCTTGAGGATCCGGATGCCGAGGATGGACTCCTCGATCACGGTGGCCAGATCGCCGTTCTGGTCCTGGGCGCGGCGGGCGATGGCGGCGTAACTGCGCTCGAAGTGACGGGTGAGCAGCATCAGCGGCAGCATGGGCAGCAGGGCGATCAGGCCGAGCCGCCAGTCCAGGGCGAACATCAGTGCCGAACCGGTCAGGAAGACCAGGGAGTTGACGATCAGGAAGACGATGGGGAAGGCCAGGAAGAGCCGCATGGTGAACATGTCGGAGGTGGCCCGGGAGAGCAACTGCCCCGACGGCCAGCGGTCGTGGAAGGAGATCGGCAGGCGCTGGAGCTTGGCGTAGAGGTCGCCACGCATGGCGCTCTCCACCCGGGCGAGCGGGCGGGCCACGATCACCCGCCGGACACCGAACAGGCCCGCCTCGATCAGGCCGAGCAGCAGGAGCAGTCCGGCGAGCGGCCAGAGCGCGTTCAGGTCGTGGTCGGCGATCGGGCCGTCCACGATGCTGCGGAGTACCAGCGGGACCACCAGCACGCTGACGGAGGCGATGAGCGCGGCGGCGACCGAAGCGGCGATCCGCCAGCGGACTTCGCGCGCGTAGGGCCACAGCCGCAGCAGCGAGCGCACCGTGGACCGGCGTATGGGGACGGGATTCTGGTTCGTGGCCATCGCCGTGAGGGTAGGCGGGGCAGTTGACATTTATCATCCGGTTTTTGCCCCTGACAGCCGGAATCGGCCATGAGCGGGACCGGCCCGTCACGGCACGGCGGGCGTTTGCAGAAGTTGCAGTGAGCGTCCGCTCAGTGTGACGGCGGTGAGCGCGGGGTGCCGGGCCCCGGGCGGGTCGTCGGTGGCGGTGTCCACCAGGGTGCGGTAGGCCGAGGCCCAGGGCTCGCCGGGGAGGGTGAAGGGGACCGGCCGGTCGCCGGCGTTGAGCAGCAGCAGGAAGCTGCCGTCGGTCAGTTCGCAGCCGTGCGCGTCGCGTTCGGACATCGCGGTGCCGGAGAGCAGCATGCCGAGGACGGCCGTCGGGGCGAACCAGTCGGCCTCGGTCATCTCCCGTCCGCGCGCGGTGAACCAGGCCAGGTCGCGCTGTCCTCCGGGGACGGCGGCCCGGCCGGAGAAGAAGGCTCGCTGCCGCAGTACCGGGTGCTCGCGGCGCAGTCGGATCAGCCGGGCCGTCAGCCGGTGCAGTGCCCGCCACTCGGGCTCCTCCAGCAGCGACCAGTCCAGCCAACTGGTGTCGTTGTCCTGGCAGTAGGCGTTGTTGTTGCCGCCCTGGGTGCGGCCGAGCTCGTCGCCCGCGGTGAGCATCGGGACACCGGTGGAGAGCAGCAGGGTGGCGAGCATGTTGCGCAGTTGGCGGTGCCTCAGTTCACGCACGCCGCCTTCGGCGCTCTCGCCCTCGGCGCCGCAGTTCCAGGAGCGGTTGTCGTCCGTGCCGTCCCGGTTGTCCTCGCCGTTGGCCTCGTTGTGCTTGCGCTGGTAGGAGACCAGGTCGCGCAGGGTGAAGCCGTCGTGGGCGGTGATGTAGTTGACGGAGGCGTACGGGCGGCGGCCGCCGCGCTGGTAGAGGTCGGAGGAGCCGGAGAGCCGGTAGCCGAGCTCTCGTACATCGGGTCGGGCGCCGCGCCAGAAGTCGCGGACGGTGTCGCGGTACTTGTCGTTCCATTCGGCCCACAGCGGTGGGAAGCCGCCGACCTGGTAGCCGCCGGGTCCGACGTCCCAGGGCTCGGCGATCAGCTTGACCCGGCTGAGCAGCGGGTCCTGGGAGACGGCGGCGAGGAAGGGGTGGTGCATCTCGACGCCGTCGCTGCCCCGGGCGAGCGCGGCGGCGAGGTCGAAGCGGAAGCCGTCCACGCCCATCTCGGTGACCCAGTAGCGCAGCGAGTCGGTGATCAGGCGGACCACGTGCGGTTGGCGGGTGTCCAGGGTGTTCCCGCAGCCGGTGTAGTCGGCGTAGCCGCGGCGGCTGCGGTCGAGGCGGTAGTAGGCGCCGTTGTCGATGCCGCGCAGTGAGAGGGCCGGACCCATCACGCCGCTCTCGGCGGTGTGGTTGTAGACCACGTCGAGGATCACCTCGATGCCGGCCGCGTGCAGGGCGCGCACCATCCGTTTGAACTCGCCGACCTGCTGGCCCCGGCTGCCGCTCGCCGAGTATCCGGCGTGCGGGGCGAAGTAGCCGAGGGTGTTGTAGCCCCAGTAGTTGGTGAGGCCGCGCTGCTGGAGGTGGTCCTCGCTGACGTGGTGGTGCACGGGCAGCAGCTCGACGGCGGTGACGCCGAGGCCCGTCAGGTGCTCCAGCGCGGCCGGGTGGGCGAGCCCCGCGTAGGTCCCGCGCAGCTGGGGCGGGACGCCGGGGTGGCGCATGGTGAAACCCCGGACGTGCAGCTCGTACAGGACGGTCTCGGCCCACGGGGTCTTGGGCCGCTGGTCGTCGTACCAGTCGTCGTCGTCATGGACCACCACGGCCTTGGGCACATAGGGGGCGGAGTCCCGGTTGTCCCGTACGGTGTCGCCGACGTCCCGCTCGGGCCAGCCGCGGACGGCGCTGCAGACGGCGTCATGGCTGGTGTAGTGGCCGTCGACGGCTCGGGCGTACGGGTCGAGCAGCAGCTTGGCCGGGTTCCAGCGGGCGCCCGTCCACGGGTCCCAGCGGCCGTGCACCCGGTAGCCGTAGCGGGTGCCGGGCAGCACGCCGGGCAGATAGCCGTGCCAGGTCTGGAAGGTCTGTTCGGTGAGCGGGTGTCTGGTCTCCCGGCCCTGTTCGTCGAAGAGGCAGAGTTCCACGGCCTCGGCCCCGGCCGCCCAGAGCGCGAAGTTGGTGCCCCGGTTGCCGGCCGGGTCGATCCGGAAGCGGGCGCCGAGCGGCTGCCAGCTGCCCGGCCAGGGGGCGGCCGTGAGGGGGTCGGGGGCGGCGCCGTCGGGGCGGGCTCGGGCGGGCGTACGTCGAAGGGTCTCCCGCTGCCCCTGCTCCTGCCACGCCGCCATGCCGCACCCTCCCAGCGCGGGGAGTCCCGTTCCCCGCCTCCCTCTTCTTCCCTGATCGGCTGTCGCTGTCACGTGATGGCGTGCCCCATGACGGACTGTGAACGATTCTGTCCCTCTGTTAGTCCTTCTGGCGTCCGCTGGTTGAAATCGTTCCCTCGTGTCCACCCGGCAATGCGGGTCGTTATGCCCGGCATCGGTCGGAACCGACGAGAACAACTGAGCTGGGAGGGCCGGAACATGCACCCGGCAGTACGGGTCTGGGCACGGTATGCGGCGACTCTGGGGCTCTGCCTCCTCACCGGCTGCTCCGGCTTTCCGCTCGGCGCGTCGGCGCCGGCGGTCTCCCGCGCGGTGATCACCACCAGCCCGACGGACGGCAGCCAGAACGTCCCGCTGGACGGCCCGGTCAAGGTGACGGTGGAGAAGGGCAGGCTGACCTCCGTCCGCCTCGCCGACGGCAAGGGCAACCTGCTGACCGGCCGGACCAGCCCCGACGGCACCAGCTGGACCCCGGACACCGGACTCGCCGTGACCACCCCCTACGCCCTGGAGGTGGTGGCCGAGGATGCCGACGGCCTGAAGGCCGTCAGCCACACCGCCTTCACCACCGTCACCTCCGCCCACACCTTCGCGGCCTTCTTCACCCCCGAGGACGGCAGCACGGTCGGCGTGGGCATGCCCCTCTCGCTGCGCTTCAGCCGCCCGATCACCGACCGGGCCGCCGTCGAGCGCGCCGTCGCCGTCAGTTCAGACCCGCCGGTACCGCTCGGCGAGCACTGGTTCGGCAACCAGCGGATCGACATCCGCCCCGAGAAGTTCTGGACGCCCGGCACCAGGGTCACCCTCGCCCTGCACCTCAAGGACGTGCAGGGCGCGCCCGGCGACTACGGCACCCAGCAGAAGGAGGTCCACTTCACCATCGGCCGCTCCCAGATCAGCACGGTCGACCTGGACACCCGGATGCTGACCGTGCGCCAGGGCAGGCAGGTGCTGCGCACCATGCCGGTCTCGGCCGGCGGCCCCGACCACCCCACCTACCTCGGCACGATGGTGATCTCGGAGAAGTTCCAGGTCACCCGGATGAACTCGCAGACCGTCGGCCTGGGCGACGAGTACGACATCAAGGACGTGCCGCACGCGATGCGGCTCACCCAGTCCGGCACCTTCGTGCACGGCAACTACTGGTCGCCCAGGGACCTCTTCGGCAGCGCCAACACCAGCCACGGCTGTATCGGCCTGGAGGACGAGAAGGGCGGCTCGCCCGACAGTCCGGCGGGCTGGCTCTTCGGGCACTCACTGGTCGGCGACGTGGTCGAGGTGCGCGCCAGGGAGGGCGAGCACGTGTCCGCGGACAACGGACTGGGCGGCTGGGACCTGCCGTGGGGTCAGTGGCAGCCGACGGCCCGGACATCCGCACACTGACGACGCAGGACCTCCACTCAGGATTCACCCAGACGGCCCAGTTATCCTGACCTGGCGCGCCCGACCGAGGTCCTGCCCCGAAGGCTGCGCGCGGCAGAAGTCTCCGGCTCGGTGCAACCCAACCGGGTCACAGTGCGTATACCAGGTATGGATACCGGGAGGGGAGCAGCAGTGGAGCCCGTTCAGGCGGTCGACGCCGCGATAGACACGACCCGCACTGCCGCTGGACGGAGCCGGGCCCGCAGGGCCGGCCGTCGGGCCGGTGTCGCGCTGGTCATGGGCGGTGTTCTGCTGCTCGGAGCGGCCTGCAGCTCGGGCGGTTCGGCGACCTCCTCGGCCAAGGGCGACGCCGCCGGAGGCGGGGCCGATGCCACTCCGGCGCCGAAGACCTCGGCTGCCGTGCTGACGGTCTCGGCCAAGGACGGTGCCACCGACGTGACTCCGGCCGGGTTCCAGGTCACCGTGGCCAGCGGCACCCTGACCAACGTCGAGATGACCGACAAGAACGGCAAGGCGGTGCCGGGACAGATCGCCTCCGACGGCCTGAGCTGGAAGCCCGGCGCCGCACTCGGCGTCGGCACGGTCTACACCGTGAACGCCCAGGCCAAGGACTCCGCAGGTCTGGTCGCGGCCTCGACCAGCAGCTTCACCACGCTCTCCCCGGCCAAGACGGTCTCCACCAACGACAACATCTCCGACAACGGCACCTACGGCGTCGGCATGATCATCTCGGTGAACTTCAGCAAGCCGGTCAAGAACAAGGACGAGGTGGTCAAGAACATCGCGTTCGAGACCAACAACGGCACCGTGGTGAAGGGCCACTGGTTCGGCGGCCAGCGCCTGGACTTCCGTCCGGAGAAGTACTGGAAGCCGGGCACCAAGGTGACGGTCAAGTACCGGCTGAAGAACGTCGAGGTCGCGCCCGGGGTCTACGGCGACGTGGACCGGGACGAGCCGTTCACGATCGGCCGCTCGCAGATCAGCACCGCCGACGCGGCCACCCACCAGATGACCGTCCAGAAGGACGGTGCCACGGTGAAGACCGTCCCGATCACGGCCGGGAACGACGACAACCCGTCCTGGAACGGCACGATGGTCATCTCCAGCAGGGAGAAGGTGACCCGGATGAACTCCGCCACCGTCTCCAACGTCAAGGGCTCCGAGTACGACATCTCGGACGTGCCGCACGCGATGCGGCTCACCAACTCGGGCACCTATGTGCACGGCAACTACTGGGGCAGTTCCTTCGGCAAGTCCAACGCCAGCCACGGCTGCATCTCGATGCAGGACGCCAAGGGAGGTGAAGACGCCTCGGTCGCCGGCAAGTTCTTCGCGGACTCGCTGATCGGCGATGTGGTGAAGGTGGTCAACTCCAAGGGCAAAACGGTCCAGCCGGACAACGGGCTGAGCGGTTGGAACCTCAGCTGGGCCAGCTGGTGACAGTCGGGCAGCCATCTCGGACAGCACGGCCCGGCCGCTCCTCCGAGTGGCCGGGCCGTTGTCTTTTCGTGACTCGATTGCCCGTTTCGGGCGCAACTTATCGGGCGGATGCGACGTGTATACCGCTGGGATCCAGGGATGGGGGACGTACGTGAAGTCGGTGAGCAGGGCTCTGGTGGCCGGACTGCTTGGGGGCGCACTGGCGCTGACCACCGCATGCAGCAGCAGCGGCAAGGGCGGTTCCTCGGACGGCGGCAAGCCGGCCGAGTCCAAGGCCGCGGTGTCGGCGGCGCAGATATCCATCGAGCCGAAGGCCGGTGCGACGGATGTGAAGCCGCAGGGCGCGCTCAAGGTGGCGGTGGCCGGCGGCAAGCTGAGCAAGGTCACGGTGACCGATCAGGCGGGCAAGGAGGTCGCGGGTGCGATCTCGGCGGACGGCGCCGGCTGGGTGCCCGCGGCCGGCCTGGCGGTCTCCTCGCAGTACAAGGTGAGCGCCCAGGCGGCGGACGACAAGGGCGTGGTGGCGACCGCCGACAGCAGCTTCACCACGCTCACCCCCGCCAAGACCGCCAACCCGCACGACAACGTCGACGACAACGGCACCTACGGCGTCGGCATGATCATCTCGCTTTCCTTCGGCAAGGACGTCAAGGACAAGGCGGCGGTGGAGAAGGGCATCACCTTCGACATCTCGGACGGCACCGTCCTCAAGGGGCACTGGTTCGGCAGCCGCCGGGTGGACTACCGGCCCGAGCACTTCTGGAAGTCCGGCACCAAGATCACCGTGCACTACAAGCTGAAGAGCGTCGAGGTCGCCCCCGACGTGTACGGCGGGGTGGACAGCGACGAGACCTTCACCATCGGCCGTGACAAGGAGAGCACGGTCGACGCCTCGACCCACCAGATGACCGTCGAGAAGGACGGCAAGGTGGTACAGACCATCCCGATCAGCACCGGTGCCTCCGAGCCCAAGTCCTGGAACGCCTACAACGGCACGATGGTGATCGAGGCCCGCGAGGGCTCTGCGATCATGGACTCCTCCACCGTTCCCGGCCTGGAGGGCTCGCCGTACAAGCACCCCGTCCCGCACTCGCTGCGGCTGACCGACTCGGGTACCTATGTGCACGGCAACAACTGGTCGGACGCGAGCGTCTTCGGGCACGAGAACGTCAGCCACGGCTGCATCGGTCTCCAGGACGCCCCCGGTGACCAGGGCGGCGAGAGCACCTCGGCCGGCAAGTTCTACGCCGACTCCATCATCGGCGACGTGGTGACGGTCAAGAACTCGGTCGGCGAGGACGTCAAGCCCGACAACGGTCTGAGCGGCTGGAACCTCGACTGGAAGAGCTGGTAGTCGCAGCAGTTCGTCGGTTCGTCGGTAGGGCAACTCACAGGGGGGACGGGGACATGAAGGTGATGCGCGGGGGGCTGGCCGCGACGGTACTGGTGCTGACCACCGCGGCCTGCAGCGCAGGCGGCGGGAGCGGGGCCTCGGGGCAGGCCACCGAGGTCGCGGGGGCGCCGAAGCCGACGGTGTCGGCGGCGCAGATATCCATCGAGCCGAAGAGCGGCACGACGGATGTGAAGCCGCAGGGTGTGCTCAAGGTGGCGGTGGCCGGCGGCAGGCTGAGCAAGGTCACGGTGACCGATCAGGCGGGCAAGGAGGTCGCGGGTGCGATCTCGGCGGACGGCGCCGGCTGGGTGCCGGCGGCGGGCCTGTCGGTCTCCTCGCAGTACCGGGTGAGGGCCCAGGCGGCGGACGCCAACGGCCTGTCCACGCAGGCGGAGAGCACCTTCGGCACGCTCACCCCGGAGAAGGAAGCGGGCCCGTACGACAACATCGACAACGGCGCCGAGTACGGCGTCGGGATGATCGTCTCGCTCAACTTCCACAAGTCGGTGAAGGACACGGCCGCGGTGGAGAAGGCCGTCACCTTCGAGACCTCGGACGGCTCCAAGGTCAAGGGTCACTGGTTCGGCGACAGCCGGGTGGACTTCCGCCCGGAGAAGTTCTGGAAGCCGGGCACCAAGGTGACCGCGCACTACCGGCTGAAGAGTGTCGAGGTGGCCCCGGGCGTCTACGGCGGGGTGGACAGCGACCAGACCTTCACCATCGGCCGCGACCAGCGCAGCACGGTGGACGCCTCCGAGGACACCATGACGGTCGTCAAGGACGGTCAGACGGTCGACACGATCCCGATCACCGCGGGCAAGCGGGGCTTCGACTCCTGGAACGGCACCATGGTGATCGAGGAGAAGGCCGAGCGCACCAGGATGAGCTCCCAGGGCGTCAGCGGTGTCAGCGCGGCGGAGTCGTACGACCTGTCCGACGTGCCGCACGCGATGCGGCTCACCGACACCGGGACGTACGTCCACGGCAACTCCTGGGCCACCGACGCGATGGGCTCCTACAACGCCAGCCACGGCTGCATCGGTGTGGCGGACGCCCGTTACGGGAACGACAACTCGAACGCCGGTAGGTTCTTCCACTCCTCGCTGGTCGGCGACCCGGTCACGGTGGTCAAGTCCAAGGGCCCCGAGGTGTCGCCGGACAACGGTCTGAGTGGTTGGAACGTCGACTGGAAGAACTGGTAACCGGCCACAGCCGGTACGAACTCACAGGGGAGGACAGGGACATGAAGCAGATAAGCAAGAGGATGGCCGCCGGGACGCTGGTGCTGACCACCGCGGTCGTCGGCGCGGTCGTCGGCGGCGGGGCCGGAACGGCGGCCGCTGCCCAGCCGGTGGCGGCGCCGAGGCAGGACGCGGGCCCGTACGACAATGTCGAGAGTGGCAGCACGTACGGCATCGGGATGATCGTCTCGCTCAACTTCCGCAAGGCGGTGAAGAACAGGGCGGCGGTCGACAAGGGCATCAGCTTCGACACCTCGGACGGCTCCAAGGTCAAGGGCCACTGGTTCGGCGGCAACCGGGTGGACTTCCGGCCGGAGAACTTCTGGAAGCCGGGCACCAAGGTGACGGTGCACTACCGGCTGAAGAACGTCGAGGTGGCTCCCGGCATCTACGGCGGGGTGGACAGCGACCAGACCTTCACCATCGGCCGCGACCAGCGCACCACCGTCGACGCCACCGCGGACACCATGAAGGTCGCCCGCAACGGCCGGACGGTGAGCACCGTGCCGATCACCGCGGGCAAGGCGGGCTTCGACTCCTGGAACGGCATCATGGTGATCGAGGAGAAGGACGAGCACGTCGAGATGAAGTCGCCGGACGGTGCCGGCAAGGGCGACCAGTACGACCTGAAGGACGTGCCGCACGCGATGCGGCTCACCGACACCGGGACGTTCGTCCACGGCAACTCCTGGGCCACCGACGCGATGGGCCACTACAACGCCAGCCACGGCTGCATCGGTGTGGCGGACACCCGTTACGGGAACGAGAACTCGAACGCCGGTAAGTTCTTCCACTCCTCGCTGATCGGCGATCCGGTCACGGTGGTCAGGTCCAAGGGCGCCAAGGTGGCCCCGGACAACGGCCTGAGTGGCTGGAACCTGGCCTGGAGCAAGTGGTAGCGGCCCGCCAACCCCGGTTAGTCCAACCTGACTTGCCGATGGCATATGCCAAATAAATAGTGATCGTTTCGTCATTGTCCGTACGCGGCCGCATGCGTTCCGCAATGATTGGCGCATGGCGGGATGGGGCGAAGCGGAATGGACGTCACCTCCGGGAGTGGGCCCGGTTGCTGATGATCAGTCAGGCGAAGGATCCTTGGCCCTGGAGACGTTGGAGCGGCTCACTCCTCGGCAGGTGGAGGAGGAGTACTTCGGCTGGCTCTGCGAGCAGGTCGGGGCCGAGCAGGAGGTCTGCCTGCCCTCCCGGCCCGAGCTGGTCCGGGTGGTCAGGCGGGTCGTTCTCTCGGTGATTCAGGGCTGGCAGCTGCCGCAGCTGCTGGAGGTCGGCGAACTGCTCTCCGGTGAGCTGATGGCCAACGCCGTCCGGCACACCGGCGGGCGGACGGTGGGGCTGCGGCTCGCCCGGCGGCCCGGCTGGCTGCGGGTGGAGGTCCGCGACTCCTCGCGGGCGCTGCCCTGCCTGATCCTGGCCGAGCCGGGCAACGGGAACGGCTACGGGATAAAGCTCGTGGACGCGCTCTCCGAGCGCTGGGGCGCCGATCTGCTGCCGCGCGGCAAGGGCGTCTGGTTCGAGCTCAAGGTCCGCGAGCGCGCCGTCTGACCGTCCTGGGAACAATGCGGGGCCCCCGGTCCACCTGATGTGTGGTCTTCGGGGGCCCCTGCATGGTCACTGCGCCGGCCAAGGGGGTGCGTGCCGCGCAGTGGCGACGGCCGAACCGGGTCAGTGGGAGGCCGTGGCTTGTCGATGGATGCAGTGCATCCGGACATGTCCGACTATTGCATGGTCTCAGCATGGGAGCAAATTCGATCGCAAGGTTTGTGGACCTGTTCACCTTTGGTATGCGCATAAATTCACGTCATGGCCTGTGAATATTCACTCTGATTGCTCTGATCGCTCTGATCGCGAGCATATGAGGCATGGAGTGGACTTCTTGTGCGGCGCTGGAGCGCTCCTTGAGCCCCGGCGTACAGGCTTCTCCTGGCCGGGCGCGGACCCCGGCCGGGAGGAGGAGATTCCAACGATGGCCATCCTGATGATGAGGGGCCCGGTGGTGCGGGGCCTGGCGAGGTTGCTGAACTCACCCGCGGTGCACGGGCTCATGGCGGTCGGGTCGTTCTTCGGTGCGATGGTCCCGGCCGAGATGGTGGATCGGCCGAGGCTGTCCTGCCCGTCGCCGGGCCATCCCGAGCGACTCTGTCCGGGGGAGCCGCTGAGCCCCCTGGAACAACGGCTGCAACGGGAGCTCCAGCTGCGCTGACGGCCCGTTGGAGGATCGGCCGGGGCCGGGCCGGCCGGGGGCGGGTCCGGCCCCGGCTCGTCGAAGTTCGGTGGGGCTCCTGGGGCAACAGCACAGCTGATTGCCGTCTGTGCGGATAGCATCCTCTGTGGGCGCCGTCGAACGATATTCGAGTCGTCCTGGGGCTGACAGTCGGGGGAAGTTCCTGTGATCATCAGGGTTTTGCTGGCCGAGGACATGCACATGGTGCGGGGCGCCCTGGTGGCGCTGCTCGACCTCGAAGAGGACATCGAGGTGATCGCGGAGCTGGCCAACGGCGACGAGATCGTCCCGACGGCCCTGGAGCACAAGCCCGATGTGGCCGTCATCGACATCGACCTGGCCGGGACGGACGGCATCACGGCCGCGGCGCAGCTGCACGAGGTGATGCCCGAGTGCCGGACGCTGATCCTGACCAGTCTCGGCCGTCCAGGAACGTTTCGCCGGGCCCTGGCGGCCGGAGTGCGCGGGTTCATCCTGAAGGACGCCCCGCCCCGCCAACTGGCCCAGGCGGTCCGGCGCGTGGCGCAGGGCGAGCGGGTGGTCGACCCCGACCTGATGGTGGCCGCCTGGGACAGCGGCGACAACCCGCTGACGGAGCGCGAGACCGAGGTGCTGCGGCTGGCGGCCGACGGCGCGGAGGTCACCGAGATAGCGGGAAGGCTGTATCTGTCGGTGGGGACGGTACGGAACTACCTGACGTCGACGGTGGTCAAGCTCAACGCCCGCAACCGGCTCGACGCGGTACGCATCGCCCGCGAGGCCGGCTGGGTCTAGTCGCGGACGCCCCCGGGCGGCGCATGGCTGATCGAGTGCTTCATCGCCGAGGTCGTGCGTGGTTCTTCGCGCAGTTCCCCGCGCCCCCGGGGAGCGCACGGCGGGCGTGCGCGGTCTTGTGCCCCTGGGGGTGCTAGGCGATCGCGGGTGGCGAGTTCTTCGGTGTCCGTGGTCTCGTGCGGCTCTGCCGCGATCGCGGCCTCCAGGTGGAACCAGCCGTCCTCGCGTACTCCGGACGAGAGTGTCCCGCCGACCTTCGCCAGCCGGGCGGCCAGGTTGCCGAGGCCGCCGCTGCCTCGCGAGAGCCGGTCCTGGTGGTCCCGGTCGCGCTCCCGCTCGCGCGTGGGGACACCGTCGTTGGCCAGCCGCAGGCTGGTCGCGCCGTGCTGGGCGACCGCCTCGATGGTGCACTGCGACGCCTTGCTGTGCCGGATCACGTTGGTGATGCCCTCGCGGAGCACGGTCGCCAGTACGGTGTCGGCCTCCCGCGACAGCCGTCCGCACTCCACCCGCAGATGGGCGTCGATCCCGGCGGCCGAGAGCACCGATCGGGCCGAGGAGAGTTCCGTCAGCAGTGACATCGAACGGTAGCTGCGGGCCACCTCGCGTACGTCGCACAGGGCTTGGCGGGAGAGCTCGACGATGCTCTCCAGTTCCGCCCGGGCCCGGTCGGGCGAGCGGTTGACCATGGTGTGGGCCAGCTCGCTCTTCAGAGTGATCGCGGAGAGGCTGTAGCCCAGCAGGTCGTGCAGGTCCCGGGCGAAGCGCAGCCGCTCCTTGATGACGGCGACCCGGGCGATGTCCTCCTGTGCCTCGTGGACCGCGAGCGTGAGATTGGCGAGCAGCGAGAGGCTGTACAGGATGATGCCGGTGACCAGCGTGGACACCATCATGTACAGCACGTTGGTCAGGGTGCCGTGCGCCGTCAGCGCGGTGCCGAGGCCGATGGCCGCGATCAGGGCGCCGAAGGCCGGGAGCGCTGCCCGCAGCGGCAGCAGCAACAGCATCGACGCGCCGACGAATCCGCCCATCCCGCCCCAGGGCCAGCCGAGGAACAGCGAGGGCACGACGGTGAGCAGTGCCTGGGCGAGCAGGGTCCACCGCCCGTACCCGGCCCGGATGCGCCGGTACCGGGGGAGGGTGTGCACCAGTTGGAGACCGATGGTGGCGGGCAGCACGGTCAGACAGCAGGTGACGGTGAACGGTGTGATGGCCTCCTCAAGGATGTCCACAATCTGCATGGTGAGGAATGCCGCTATGACTGTCCACACCACCCCCAGCGCGAAGTGCGGTGCGGGAGCCTCGATGCCCAGCACTCTCACCCAGGGTTCCTGCCTGCCCGGGTTCTCGATGAGATCTTCGGGACTGGCCTGAGCCGGGGTGTCGGACGACAGTAAGTCCGACGCTCTGGCCTTGCCTGTCATGGCTCTCCCTCCGGTCACCGCTGACGTCCGGTCGATGGTAGGGCGGAAATGACCCGCTCGGGCGAATTCCGGGTGACGTGCTGGTCCACACCTCGTCTCGGAGGGCATGACTGACCCGACGTCAGGCCATGGGGTGGTGAACGTACTTCCTCGGGGCGGCTAACGCGTCTCGTCCCCTGCGGGGAGGGAGCCGAGGACGAACTCGCCCACCGCCGACTCCGTTCGCCAGTCGAGACCGAAGGCCTCGGCCGAGAGGCTGGTGTTGCCGGTGCCCAGCGCACAGCCGGCCAGGCCCATGCCGGTGGTCATCAGGTAGAGCGTCTGCTGCACCACGCCGACGTGCTTCAGCGTCAGCGCGTACGCCAGTCCGCTGTACTTCCAGGAGACCCGGGCGAACCGGGCGGTCATGGTGAGCAGCAGGTCGGGCGGGGCGGCCATCCCGGTGCCGGTCTGGGCCTCGGAGAGCAGTGCCGTGCCCAGCCGCTCGTCCGACGGCAGGCGGATCAGCTCGTGGCCGAGCGGTTCGTAGTAGTAGACGCCGGGTTCGAGGCCCTCGCAGCGTCCGGCGGTGAGGTAGAACTCCAGCTCGTAGCAGGCGCCGCCGCTGGGGTACGGGCGGCTGGAGGCCTGCGGCAGGACATCGGCCGAGAGGGGGTCGCCGGTGCTGCGGACGCGCAGCGACCGGTGGAGCAGCTCGCCGAGCTGGTGCAGCGTCATACCCTGCTCGCCGTGGCTGCGGACCGACCGCCGCCGGTCCAGCGCCTCGGCCAGCGAGGTGTCCCAGTCGGGTTTCCCCGGGTCGGGCCTGGGCAGGGAGATCCGGGGGCCGGCCGGCGCGGGCTTGAGCACCGGAGGCTGGTCCTGCCGGCCGCGCAGCGGGTAGGTGGCGCCGAACTGCCGGTCGTGCGGTCCTGGACGGCTGCTCCAGTGGAACCGCAGGTCGTCGTGGGACCAGGGGAGCAGCGCCGGGTCGTGGTCCTCGGGGAAGGTGGCATCGTGGGGTTGCGCGACCTGCTCGGCCACCTCGACCATGCCGGTCGCGACCAGATGGGAGAGCAGCGCGACGGCGGTCGGCCGGGCGATCGGCAGCCGCTCGACGGCCCGCTCCAGGGTGATCGGGCGGCCCAGTGAGGCGATCAGCCAGCCGGCCTCGGGCCTGGTGAAGGCGGCCCGGAAGGGGGAGAGCGGCGACTCCAGCAGGCTGACTCGCCCGGTGGAGCGCAGGGCGGCGAACCGGGACAGCCGCAGCAGGCGGTCCTCCGGCACCAGGACGGGATCGAGCCGGACACCGGTGGCCGTCGGTACCACGGACAGCAGCGGCTGCTCGCCGTCCGGTGCCCCGATGGAGCGGACCACCAGGCCGCCCAGCTGCCGCAGTGCGGTCAACAGGCGGACCCGGGCGGCCAGTTCCTCGGTGCCCGGGACGTTCTCCAGCTGGACGGGGCCGAGTTGCATCCGGCGCAGTGCCTCCGTCAGCACCGCGCCGGGCCGCGGGATGTGCAGGTCGCCCCACTGGGAACGGAGGACCACCGAGTCGTCGTCCGGCTGTTCCTCCAGCAGGATGTCCTCTCTCAGCGACCACAGCTCGATCCACGTGGCGGGCGAGGAACTGTCGGAGGGCGGGACGGGTTGCACGGTTGCTCCTGCGGGGGTGGTGTTCAGACGAACAGCGGTATCGGATTCAGCTCCTCGTAGGGCGTCGGGCGCGGCAGTCTGCCCAACGACACCGGGACGTCGAAGAGCCGGCCCGGAGCGAACCGGGGCCAGAAGTGCCGGAGTCCCGGGACCAGGGTCCGCACTACGGGTAGCCCCAGGTCGGGGCGGGTCTGGTCGAGTATGCAGACCTCCAGGCCCCGGTGCTCCAGGGCTCGTTGCAGACTCCGGAGTTCCTCCAGCAGGTCTGTGGCCGGGCTGTAGCCGTGGTCGAGCGGCGTACGAGCGGGAGCGGCCGGGTCCGCGGCGAGGTAGGGCATGCCGTCCCTGGTGGCGGTGCGCCACCAGTGCAGGGCCACCGGGTCGGAGCAGCCGTAGCCGGTGCCGTCGGGGCGGGCTTCGAGGACGGGTGGCAGCAGTTGGTTCATCTCGCTGAGCGCTCGGGAGAGGGCGATCGCCGGGTCGGGGTGGGCGCCGAAGCCGAAGACGATGTCCTCGTGGGCGCGGCCGGTGCGCCTGGACAGGGCCGCCACCACCGGTACGCCGAGATCCGAGGTGAGGTCCAGGGCCCAGACCTCGCGGCCGAGTTCGGCATGGGCCTGTCGTACCTCGGCGGTCCACGGGTCGCCGAAGGCGGTCAGGTCGACGGCCGGCTGGCGGGTCCGGTTGTACCACCACAGGGCCACCGCGTCGCGTTCGACCAGTTCCAGCAGGCCCTGCAGTGCGGCGTCCTCAAGCGTGCTGCCGGCCGCGCAGCCGTTGGAGTCGGCGCGGACCATCCGTCGGCCCGGCCGGTCGGGGACGTCGTAGTAGAGCAGGGTGCTGGGGAACAGCACATGACGGCCCCGGGTCAGCGACCAGGCGGGCGACCAGTCCAGCACCGCGTCCGGGTCGAAGGGCTCGGCCACCTGGTGGAACGGGTGGCCGCCGGCGTTCCACCCGGCCCGCTGGGCGAACTGCCGCTCGTCCCAGAGCTGGCAGCTGCCGGGATGCACGGCATCGGGACCGAGGGAGCGAAGTGAGCCGCGGACCCGGGCCTCGTCGCCCTGCCAGAGGCCGCTGATCCTCTCCACCGCCTCGCACAGTGCGCCGACCTTGGCGTCGAGCGGAGTCCGGCCCTTGCCGGAGCTCTCCTGGCGCAGTGAGGCGCGGAGTTCGGACATGTGCCGGGGGCCGAGCGCCAGGTTGTGGCCGGCGCGGTAGACGTTGAGCAGTTCGGGGCCGCGCGGGTCGCGGCGGATGTCCTTGACCACCCCGGTGACCGGGCTGAGCAGGTGCCCGTACCGGTCCAGCATGCTCTGTGCGGACATCGCCCGGTGGCCGCCGCCGCTTTGGACCGCGCGCCGGCGGCTGGTCAGCACCACCGGCCGCTCGGCCTGACTTGCCATCAGCGAGGCGTCTCCGCAGTCCGGGCACTGCGGTCGGCGGGTGAGCCGGTGCGACCGGCTGGCGAGAGTGAGGGTGTCCAGGGTGAGCACGCGGTCGTACTCGCCGCTGCGGTGGCCGGCCAGCCACTTGGCGCACTCCAGGGCGGCGATCTGGGCGCCCAGTTGGATCGTGACCGGGAGTGCGGCCTGCGGAACGGGTACCGGATCGCCGCCGTGCCGCAGCCGGACCGGGGTCTCGGCGCAGCGATGGCCGCGCAACCGGTGGGCCAGGCAGTTCCAGCAGGCGGTGGCACCCGGCTGGAAGACCGGGCCGACCCACAGGGTGGTGCCGTACAGCTTGGCGAGCAGCCACGGACGGCCGTCCGCCCGCCGCTCGGCATCCAGCTCGCGCAGCCGGGGGTCGAGATAGTCGCCGCAGACCACCAGATCGAGGGCGGCGCCCTCGCCGGGCTCGGCGAGGGTGATCCCCGCGCCGCGGCAGGCGGTGTGCAGCGGCGCGCCGTCGAGCTCGCCGACGGTCACGATCCGCAGCGTCCCTGCCTCCGTCCCGGCCCCTGCGCCACCACCGGCCAGCTCCCAGTACGCCCTGGCCGCGCTGTCGGCGGCGTCGGCGGGCCCGGTGTTCGCGCGGTGGTCGAGCAGCCCGCACCGGGTCAACTGGCCGACCAGCTGGGCGACCTGTGCGGGGGGAACGACGGGCGCCGCCTCGTTCAGCAGCGTGGGCAGGTCCCTTGTGCCGTCGAGCAGCGGTGCCAGGGCCGCCAGGTGCGGCCCTCTGACGGCCGTCACACCGTGTTCGGACATCAGATAGACGGCATCACCGGGGACCACCTCCGGCCGGAGGTGGCGCTTGAAGCCGATCAGCGGCGCGCGCCCGTTCCCCCCGTCGGTGGTCATATCGTCAGGGCCTCCGCACCCGCGAGGACGGCGGTGGGCTCGGTGTCATTGATGCTGAGGCACATGGCGGTGGCCGGTGCCTCGGCGGGGAGCAGGTCGAACAGGTCGACCACCACGTCGAGTTCCTCGACGACCGGAAGCGCGGGTACCGCCTCGCCGGGGACCGTCGGAATGCCGGCCTCGGCCAGCACCTGATGCGGATTCTCCTCGTACCGGCGACGCAGGCCGGGCTCGGTCCAAGCACGCACGATCAGCTCTGCGAAACGCCAGTCCTCATTGACGGACATGCTCTTCCTCCGTTGATGCGGCCGTTGCCGACCGTGGATCCATGGATGCTGGAGCCGGGCTCAGGCAAGGAGTAAACGAAATCCGAGCAATCCTTGACCAGTGCCTCCTTCACCGCTCTGACATGAGGAAGTCACAGCAGGATTCGGGAACTTCACACTCCCGGTGGGCTCGGGGCGTATGCGATCGTCTTGAGGTCCCCTGAGGGTTGGTCCTGAACGGACGCCGGCCCTTCGGGACGCGACCGCGTGGACGCCATGAGAGGGAGACCGTGATTGCTGACTTCAGGCTGCTCGGGCCG
Source organism: Kitasatospora sp. GP82 (assembly GCF_029892105.1). Taxonomy (GTDB): domain Bacteria; phylum Actinomycetota; class Actinomycetes; order Streptomycetales; family Streptomycetaceae; genus Kitasatospora. The sequence continues at coordinate 96,717 of NZ_JARZAJ010000025.1, forward strand.
ATGCGGGCCCGGATCAGTGACGTTGGCGTGCTTCCCGCGGCGGCCAAGCCGCGGCAGGTGATGGCGCTGCTCGCCGTCCGGGCCGGACAGATCGTCACGGTCGACGCGCTGACCGAGGAGCTCTGGGGCGAGAGCCCGCCGCGCAGTGCCGTCACCACGCTGCAGACCTATGTGCTCCAGTTGCGCCGACGGATCGCCGCGGCCCTCGGCGACGAGACCGGCGCGGCGGCCAAGGACCTGCTGGCCACCGTCTACGGCGGCTACCGGCTCGCACTGCCGGCCGACGCGGTGGATGTGCACCGCGCCCGTGCGCTGATCGACCGGGGCCAGCAGGCACTGGCCGCAGGGGAGGACCGGACGGGCTGCCGGCTGCTGCACGAGGCGCTCGGGCTCTGGGGCGGTCCGATGCTGGTGGACGTGCCCAAGGGCCGGCAACTGGGGATCGAGTGCCTGAGCCTGGAGGAGGAGCGGCTCGGCGCGCTGGAGCTGCGCATCGAGGCCGACCTCCGGCTCGGGCGCCACACCGAGCTGCTCGGTGAGCTGACCGCTCTCACCGCCGAGCATCCGACGCACGAGAACCTGCACGCCCAGCACATGATCGCGCTGTACCGGGCCGGCCGCTCCGGCAAGGCGCTGGAGGTGTTCCGGCGGCTCAGGTCCACGCTGATCGACGAGATCGGCCTGGAGCCCTCGCCCCGGGTGCAGCGGCTGCACCAGGCGATCCTGGCCGGGAACCCGGCGCTCGAACTGGTGCCGACCCACCTCGCGCTCTCGGCCGACTACCGGTGGGCCTGACGGGGCGATCGGGCGGGCGCCCAGGTCACCCGGGTTCATTGACCCGGTCTCCAGTCCATCGCGAGGCGTCTCTCCCAGCGTGACCGCAGCCGACGCCGGGCTGCGTCGCGCGGAGGAGGAGACGATGACCGTACCGGAACTGGTGGCCGAGCTGCACGACCTCCGGGAGAAGGTCCGCCGGGGCCCGAGCGAGAAGGCGACCGAGGCGCAGCATGCCAAGGGGAAGCTGACGGCTC
>NZ_JARZAJ010000026.1 GCF_029892105.1 Kitasatospora sp. GP82
ATGACCACTCGCCTGACCGCCAGCCCCGACAAAGTCGGGCAATACCTCCGACCGAGACCCCTCGCGGCAGCCTAAATCGGTATCGAACACCCTCTGAGAGGGAGAACACTCATGAGCAACACCGTGTACGGCCTGAGCGTCGATGCCACCGACCCCGGGAAACCCGCATGACTCACACAGGAAAGGTCACAGCCATGAACAGGCTGGACGGCAAGGTCGCCCTCGTCACCGGCGGCAGCAGCGGTATCGGATTCGCGATCGCGCAGAGGTTCGTGGAGGAAGGTGCTTACGTGTTCATCACCGGGCGGCGCCGACCCGAACTGGACAAGGCGAAAGACGAGATCGGCAGGAACGTCACGACCGTCAATGGCGACGTCACCGTCTCCGCCGACCTCGAGCGTCTCTTCCGGACCATCGCGAACGAGAAGGGGAAGATCGACGTCGTCGTCGCCAACTCGGGTCGGGTCGACCCACAGGAGTTCGGCCAGATCACCGAAGAGAGCTTCGACCGCACCTTCAACCTCAACGCCCGCGGCACCCTCTTCACCGCCCAGGGAGCGCTGCCCCTGATGAACGACGGCGGATCGATCATCCTCGTCGGATCGATCGCCGCCTACACCGGCCTCGACGGATACACCACCTACAGCGCCACCAAAGCCGCCGTGCGCTCCTACGCCCGCACCTGGACCAAGGAGCTCAAGGACCGCGGTATCCGGGTCAACACCCTCAGCCCCGGCCCGATCGACACCCCGATCATGGACAGCCAAGCAGACTCCAAGGAAGGCGCAGACGCGATCAGGGCGGCCTTCGCATCGGTCATCCCCCTCGGACGCATGGGACGCCCCGAGGAAGTCGCCGCGGCCGCCCTCTTCCTCGCATCGGACGAGAGCAGTTTCTGTGCAGGCATGGACCTGAGCGTCGACGGCGGCATGGCGCAAGTCTGAAGCCGGAGCCCGTCAAACCGCCACCGACACCGCCGCCTGGAACACCACGGCCGGCAGTCTCGTCCGCGGCCACCTGGGCGGGACCGCGCGGGACGCGCAGAACACCATGGCGTTCAGCGCCCCGCACGGGATCCGCCCGATGGTCGAGACCGTGCCGCTGGACCAGGCCGACGAGGAAATCCACCTTCTCAGCCGTGGGCCTGCCGGCGCCCGGCAGGTGTCGTGGTGAGCTCGACCGTTGCATGATCGGTCAAGGTGCTGAGGGATTCGCGGTGGCCGGTTGCCCGGTCAGGACGACGTGACGGTGCCGGGAGTGGGCACGAGCCGGTAGCCGCGCCCTTCGGAGACCACCAGGCCGGCGGTCGGTGGTGGGAAGTGGCTGCCCAGAAGCAGGGTTTCGGTGTCGGCGAGCGCGGCGAGGAGTTCCCTGCGTGTGCGGGCGGCCTGGGTGGCGTCGCTGTCGACGCAGCTGGTGATGTCGGGGTGCCGCAGCTGTACGGGGTGGTGAACGCAGTCGCCGGTGATGACGGCAGACTGCCCGGCGCTGCGGAGTCCGACGGCGATCTGCCCCGGGGTGTGGCCGGGAGTGGGCAGCAGGCGGACTCCGGGAGCCACGACGGCGCCCGTTCCGGGTACGTCGGCCAGGTCGAGCAGACCGGCGTCGCGGATCGGGTGGACCGAGTCGTGGAACATCTGCTTCCGTGCCTCCTCCATGTCCACGTCCGCCCAGTAGTCCCACTCGGTGCGGGACGTCAGGTACCGGGCGTTCGGGAAGGTGGGGACCCATGTGCCGCCGTCGTTACGGGTGTTCCAGCCCACGTGGTCGGTGTGCAGGTGGGTCAGGATGACCAGGTCCACGCTTTCGGGCGCGAAGCCCGCGTCGGTGAGCCGCTGGAGATAGGCGGTGTCCAGGTTGTGCCAGGCCGGGTTGGCCCGGGTCTTGCCGTTGCCGATTCCGGTGTCGACGAGGACGCGCAGGCCGTTCACCTCGAAGGCGAAGCTGTGGCTGGCCAGGTGAAGAACGCCGTCGGGTGTGGCGAAGTGCGGCTGGAGCCACGGCGTGCGGTTCACGATGTCGGGGGTGGCGGCGGGCAGCAGCCAGGAGCCGGTCTGCGGGGGCAGGGCGACTTCGTCGACTCGGCGTACGAGCAGATCGCCTACGGTCCAGGTTGGTGCGGCACTGTCAGGGGTGTGCGAGGGCACGGGCTGAGTCATCCGAGGTCTCTTCCGGGTGAACAGGCAGGGGAGGTGAAGTCGGCCGGGAGAACCTTCCACCTGGCCTAAAGCACTTTCTTTGCTTTAGTGGACGGTATCGCCTACGCCCCACTAACGCAAATAATCAGCTTTTGCAGCGGTGAACCGCAGCGCGTCCCTGCAGTGAAAGGGCCCCTCCAGGCCCAGCCCAGATCTCATTCCAAGGGAGGCGGCCCGCTGTGCCCTCCGGGCCGGTCTGCCTCTCGAAGTCGGGCGGCTCGATCCGGCCGCGTGACGCGATCTCTGCCACGGCATCTCCCCTCCGGCCGAATCTCGCCTGGCCGGAGGGGAGATGCCACAGATTAACGCAAGGATTTTGCGTTAAGATTGACGCATGAGCCCCAGATCAGCGGTCCGCCCCGGAGGTCGCAGCGCCCGCGTCCAGCAGTCGGTGCATGCGGCTGTGCTTGAGCTCCAAGCCGAACAAGGCCGCGCCTCCCTCACCGTCCCCCAGATCGCCGCGCGCGCCGGTGTCACCCCGTCGACGATCTACCGCCGCTGGGGAGACGTCCAGGAACTGCTCTCGGACGTTGCGGTGGAGCGGCTGCGCCCCGAGGCACCGCCGGCCGACTTCGGGAACCTGCGCGAGGACCTGGAGAACTGGGCCGTCGACTTCATCGAGGAGATGTCCTCCCCGCCGGGCCGCTCCTACATCCGCGATGCTCTCGCGGGCGACCCGGACGGAAGCAACGCCGGGCAGTGCTCGGCCTATGCCATCGAACAGGTCGAGGCCATCCTGGCTCGCGCCGCACGGCGCGGTGAGCACGTGCCCGACACCGACACCGTGATGGACCACGTCGTGGCACCCATGATGTACCGCGTCCTCTTCCGCCCGGGCCTCCTCGACCCGCAGTACGCCCGCGACCTGGTCACCGCCGTCTTCTACCGGCTCATGCCCCTGCCGTAACGCGATCGGCATCGCCGTCGGCTCGTTGGGCAGCCGCGTGAACCCGTGACCGTGCGCGAATCCCTCGCCATGGCGGCCGACAGGACCGGGCCCTGCTCGGCGCCGCCTGTGCCGTGGTGTCCCTGGCCACCTGCCGGCACCCGGGGCATCGTTCCAGGCGGCCGCGACGGCGCTCCGACGGGCCGAGGTCGAGGGGCCCGGATCCGGGCGAACCGTACACCGGCCTGATCGACCAACAGCGGCCGCAGTCCGGTGATCTGACTGTTCGCCAAATCGGCTGTGGCGCAGACTGCGGTGGTGGTGCGTGAGGGCATCCCGGGGGACAGGCGTCTGGTCGCGGACGCCCGGTGCGGGTGCGCCGCGCGCCAGGCCGCTCACGCTCCTGGACAGGGCTTCGGAGTGGCAGGGGCTCGTGAAGCCGGGCGTGGAGCTGCAGGGTGGCTTTCGAGGACGGTCTGTCAACTGGCGTCCTACGATGGCGGGTTCACGTCATTGGCATGAACTGCTCATGACGGGAGCATGGCGATTCTTCTACGGTGATCCCCAGGCACGGGGTGACGAATCGTCATCTCGGCCTGACCCCCACACTCGCTTCTCCGTGTTCACCACGCCCCCACGTGTGGCGAGCACGGCGTGCCTGCTGTGACCCAGCCGGCAGCCCCCAAGGAGCCCACGCATGCGCATCACCAGAACGATCGGCATAGCCACCGCCGTCGCGCTCTCCTGCCTGACCACCGCGACCACCGCGACGGCGGCGACCACCGCCGAGCACCCGGCCGTCCACCACTCCCACCGGTTGCACGGCCTGGGCCTCGACCTTGCCGCCCTCAAGGCCCACCGGCACGCCGTCCACCCTTCCGCGACAGCCGACTTGAACGCACTCGCCCCGTTCGCCCGGACCGGCGCCGCACCGGCGAGCGCAGACCTGAGCCAGTACGCGCTCTCGCCCGGTGACCAGGGCCAGGTCGGCTCCTGCGTGACCTGGGCCACCGGGTACTCCGCCTACGGCGTCCTGATGAACGAGCAGGCCATCGGCGGCGCCCCGATGGCCCCGATGTTCATCTACTCGCAGATCGCGCAGGGCAACGACCAGGGCACCTATGCGAGTGTCGCGCTGCCGATGGAGCAGGAGCAGGGCATCGACACCAAGTCCGACTACTGGCAGGGCGACTTCGACTACACCACCCAGCCGGACGCCAACGAGCGCGCCAGCGCCGGGCAGTACAAGCTGTCGGGCTTCAACGAGCTGCCCACCAGCGGCTCGGGGGCGGAGTCGGCCATCAAGGACGCGATATCCCGCGGCATGCCCGTGCCGATCGGTTTTCAGGTGCACCAGAGCTTCATGGACATGGACCCGCAGACCGCGGCCAACTACAGCTACCTGCCCGGTGATTCCGGCAGCGACCCCGTCGTCGGCGGCCACGAGGTGACCATCGTGGCCTACAACGACCAGGGTGTGAGGATCGAGAACAGCTGGGGCAGCGGCTGGGGCGACGGCGGCTTCTTCACGGTGCCGTGGAGCTTCTTCAACACCGGCGACGTCCAGGAAGTCCACGCCATGGGCAAGCTCGTCCAAAGCTGACCCAAGGTAGGCCCATCCCACGAGGGCCCCACCCGGTATCGCCGGGTGGGGCCCTCGTCGGCGTAGACGAACATGTCCTCCAGGATGCGAAGCCGCCGCGCTGCCATGTCTCATCCGGCCTTCCGAATCCGCTTGCGGCGGCCGGGGAAGACTGAGCTTCGGCGCCTTCGGGCCTGGGCTCGGCGGGCGTGTCGTCGCCCGAATGCAGGCCAGGCGGATTGTCACCGGTGTGTGGCCTCGCTGGTTCCGGGCACTGCGGTGGGCCGTTGCCGGGGGGCACCTCGTGGCGCAGGGCGAGGATCTCGGCGTTGTCCGCCGCGGACGAGAGGCCACGCGGCACATCCGTACGGGGTGGCGGCTTCAGCCGGTGCACCAGAACAGGATCGGCGTGCAGCTCGGCTTCGTGCTGTCGCTCGGGCTCGGCGCTGCCGAGGTCGGCTCGGGGCGGCTCGGGTGGGTGGCCGGGGAGGTCGGCTGGGCGACCGGGACGGCCGAGGCGTGGACCGGCGCGGGCGAGGTGGACGGCCGGGTCGAGGGGCCGGCCGACGTCGCGTGCGGCTTCGGGGTCGCCGAGATCGGATGCCCGCTCGGGCGAGGGCTGGGGGAGGGGTCGCTCGGCGGAGGGGTGGTCTGCTCGGACGGGGTCGGCTGCACGCTGGGCGAGACGGCGGGAGTCGCCGAGCCGTCTGAGCCGCCCGAGTACAGGGCGATCGCGGCGAAGCCGATGACCGCGAGGCCCACGGCGCCGATGCCGGCAGCCAGCTGCCAGCGCTTCAGCCCGCCGTCGGCGGGCGGCACGTCGGCCGCCGCCTCCAACGGCTCTGCCGGTTCCCCGGGCCGGACGTCGGCCTCGGCTCTCTGCGGCTCTGCCACGTCGTCGGGCCGGGCGTCGGCTGCGGCTCTCTGCGGCTCCGCCACGTCGTCGGGCCGGGCGTCGGCTGCGGGCTGTGCGCAGCCAGGGCAGGGCTGAGCGCTGTCGAGCCGACCCCCACAGGACGAGCAGTTGTCCATGCGATCTTTCCGTACGTGGCGATGGCACCGGCACCGGCCGGTGGCCTTGCTCAAGTGCACAAGCGGAATCGTGTGCTCCGGGAGCCTAGTTCCCGAGGTGTGCAGGGAGCGGACGCGATTGGTGAGGTTTCTGGAAAGATCTGGCGTGTCGGTGGCCCTGCGGGTGCCGATTAATCCTCCGCCGGGGTCAAGCGGCGTGTTGGTACTCGTGGAGGGTTTCCGCCGAGTCGGTCTCGTCGTTGTATCTCCAGCGGTGTGCCCTGCCCTACCCCGGGTCGCCTGCGGCGATGACTTTCCGAGCCCGGCAGTCCCAATGCCCTTGTGGTCACAGCTTGGTAACGCGTCGTCAGCTGCACTGGCTGTAACATTGCACATATCACATCATGCTCCTCATGAGGAAAGTCATAGCCCTGATTTCGGCGGCTGCGGCCGTCGCTGCCATCGGCGGAGCGTTCGCGGGCATCACGCCGGCCTCCGCCTCCCCGTCCGCTTCCGAGGACATCGCTCAAGGGAAGCTCGCCTGGAGTTCCTGCAACGACGCCACCGCCCCTGCGCTGCAGTGCGCCATGCTCGAAGTGCCACTGGACTATGCGCACCCGAGCGGCGCCAAGATCAAAATCAAGGTGAACCGGCTCCCGGCCACCGCGCCCAAGGACAAGCGGCAGGGGCCGATCCTGCTGAACCCCGGTGGTCCCGGCGACTCCGGCCTGTGGATGCCCGCCTACATCTCCGGAAAGGTCCCCCAGGACGTCGCCTCGACCTACGACTGGATCGGTTTCGACCCGCGCGGCACCAACGCCAGCGACCCGCACGTCACCTGCGACGCGCACTACTTCGACGGCGAGCGGCCGGACTATCAAGTCGGCCAGGGCACCTCGCAGGCGTGGCTGGAGAAGTCGGCCAAGTACGCCGCCGACTGTGCCGCGAACTGGAGTTGGCTCCTGCCGCACATGACCACCGTCGACAATGCCCGCGACATGGACGGCATCCGGCGGGCGCTCGGCGTACAGAAGATCAACTTCTATGGTGGCTCGTGGGGCACCTCACTGGGTTCGACGTACGGCCAACTGTTCCCCTCGCACGTGCGCCGGATGGTGCTGGACAGCATCGTCGGCCCGAGCATCACCTGGTACGACCACAACATCCTGCAGGACAAGGAGCACCAGCGCCGTTTCGACGCCTTCGCAGCGTGGACCGCCAAGGCCGACTCGATCTACCACCTGGGCACCGACACGGCCGCCGTGGAGAAGAAGTACTACCGGGTCGAGGCCGCGCTGCGGGACAACCCGGTGGACGCCGCCCCGGCCCCCGGCAAGATCGGCCCCGCCGAGTTCGAGGACACCTTCTACGGCGGCGGCTACAACTTCCTGCGCTGGCCGCGGATGGCGACCGTGCTGTCGGCCTACCTCACCAAGAACGACCCCCGCCCGCTGAACATCGCCTACAACCGCTACGCGGCCCCGGGCGCCGACGACGGCACGTTTCCGGCGTACAACGCGGTCCAGTGCACCGAGAACAACTGGCCGCGCGACTGGGAGTTCTGGAAGAAGGACCAGGCCAAGGTCAACGCCGTCGCACCTTTCTACGCCTACGACAACATGTGGTACAACGCGGCCTGCATGTTCTGGCCCTACCAGGGCGCCCCGGCCGGCCGACTGAAGATCACCGGCAAGGGCCTGCCGCCCGTCCTGCTCTTCCAGGCCACGGAGGATGCCGCCACCCCCTACGAGGGCGGTGTCGCGATGCACAAGGCGCTGCCCGGCTCCAAGTTGGTCGTCCAGAACGGCGGCAGCTTCCACGAGATCCTGTTCCACGGCAACGCCTGCCTGGACGACACCTTCACCGCCTACCTCAGGGACGGCAGCCTCCCCACCGGCAACGGCCTCATCGCCAAGACCTGTGCCCCCGAGTCCGACCCCGCCCCGGTCTATGTGACCCCGGCGCCCGCCACCACCGCGAAGGCCCGTGCCGCCCTCCCGGCCACCGACCCCGAAGCCATCCACGGCCGCATGTAGTGGGACGAGGCGCATCGGAGTAGTGGTTCACACGCTGCTACGGATTTCGCATGCATGACGCCGGAGAACGCCTTCTGTCCGAGTTCGGCGGCCTGGTCGGAGCGGTTCCGGGTGGAGGAGTCCGAAGCCGCCGAGCGCCCGCGCAGCGTGATGCCGGACCTGCTTGCGCCGCTCCAGCGTCCCCGAGCTGCTCGGCCGTCCGCTGCGCCCGGTCGGGGCGGCGCCGGACCGGGCGACGCGGCCGTTCGGCCTTGCCGAGCACCCGATCGGGTGGTCGCCGGTACGCGAAGCGGACAGGGGATGTGTTCTTCGCCGGCGTCGTCAGCGTGGTGGTGGCGTTCGGGGCATGGAAGGCGTTCGGAGGACATGCGGGTGCGGGGTGAGTCGTTTACGCGGTGCGAGAGGTTCTCACCCCGGATCATGTGGCGAAGGCCGGGGAAGCATGCCGAGGCCAGGACCTCGTCCTCGGCCGACCGGCGGAGACGACCGACTGTGCCGCCTTTCTCGCGGGCTGTGCAGCTGGCCGGTGCGGAGAGACGATAGAGGGCACCGAGGCGAAAGGCGGGGGAGAGGAACGGCCTGGACCGGCACGAGGTTGCCGCTACCTGGTGCAGGCGGAAGGAGCCTGGAATGAGCGCGTCCGATGCGTCTCCAGCCCAGCTCGGCCCGGTCGGCGTCTATCCGTCCGCTCCCGGCGCTCTGCTGGACGTGCTCGGCGTGGCTGCCATTGTGCTGGACGCGGATGGGCGGATCGTGCTGTGGAGCCCGCAGGCCCAGGACCTCTTCGGCTGGAGCGCAGAGGAGGCCCTGGGCCGGTACGCGGCGAAGCTGCTGGTCGCCGAGGAAGATGTCGATCTGATCCTCCAGCTGTTCGCAAACGTCATGGGCGGCGGCGGGAGCTGGGCCGGAGTCTTCCCGCTGCTGCACAAGGACGGCAGTACCCGGCCGATGGAATTCCGCAACATGCGGCTGCTGGACGAGCGCGGCGGCCGGTACGCTCTCGGGATCGCCACCGACGAGGCCACGCTACGCAGTGTGGAGCGGGACCTGGCACTTTCCGTTCGCCTGGTGGCCCAGTCCCCGATCGGGCTCGCCGTGTTCGACACCGGTCTGCGGTACCTACTCGTCAACCCAGCGCTGGAGCGCATCAACGGCCTGCCCGCCGAGCAACACATCGGCCGCACTGTCCACGAGGCACTGCCGTTTCTCGACTCCGAGGCCGTCGAGTCCGCGATGCGCCAGGTACTGACCACCGGCACGCCGCTGCTGGATCAGTTCGCTGTGGGCCGCACGGCCGCCGACCCGCAGACCGAGCACGCCTGGTTGGTGTCGTACTACCGGCTGGAGGACCCGGCCGGGCGGGTAATCGGACTGGCGACTTCGGTGGTGGATGCCACCGATCGGCACCGCGCGGCCACGGAGGCCGCCGAAGCCCGCAGGCGGCTGGCCATCATCGCCCACGCCTCGGTGTTCATCGGTACCAGCCTCGACCTCGTCCGGACTGCCGACGAGCTGGCTGACATAGCCGTGCCTGACCTCGCCGATGTCGCTGCGGTGGACGTCCTGGACTCGGTCCTTGACGGCCGCCACACCAGCACCGCGGGCCCTGCCGCCGCGCCCGCGATCTTCCGGTCCCTGGCGGTAGCTGCGGCGTACCCCAATCCTGCGGTCAGCGCCGCCGGCCCTACTGGCGAGATCGCCGCCTACGCCGCGGATCGTCTGATCACCCGCTGCGTGGCCACCGGCCGGCCGGTACTCGTGGCCCACGTCGAGGCCGGCGACCTGCCGCACATCGCTCGCGACGACGAAGCCGCCGCCCTCCTGGCCCGCGCGGGCCTGCACTCCTATCTCGCCGTGCCGCTGATCGCCCGCGGCGAGGTCCTCGGCGCACTCGACCTCAAACGCACCCGAAACCCGCAGCCGTTCAACGACGACGACTGCATCCTGGCCGGCGAACTGGCTGCTCGTGCCGCCGTGTGCATCGACAACGCCCGCTGGTACCAGATGCAACGCCACGCGGCCCTGACCCTCCAACGCCACCTGCTCCCACGCACGCCACCACAACCGATCGGCCTCAAGGTCGCTTACCGCTATGAGCCCGCGGGAACAGTCGGCGAGGCCGGAGGCGACTGGTTCGACGCCATCAAACTGGCCGGTGACAAGACCGCTCTCGTCGTCGGCGACGTTATGGGCCACGGCATCAACGCCGCTGCCACCATGGGTCAACTCCGCACTGCCACCCGCACTCTGGCTGACCTCGACCTCGACCCCGCTGAAGTCCTGCACCACCTCAACCACATCACCGAAGGGATGGACGAGACCATCGCCACCTGCGTCTACGCCGTCCACGACCCCCACACGGCACAGTGCCGCATCGCACTCGCCGGCCATCTGCCCCCCGTCCTGACCCGCCCCGGCTGCACCCCCGCACTGCTGGACCTGCCCACCGGCGCACCGCTCGGTGTCGGCGGCGTACCCTACGAGGCCACCTTCCTCGACCTGAACGCCGGCGATCGCCTCGTCCTGTACACCGACGGCCTGGTCGAAACCCGCTACGAACCCATCGACACCCGCCTCCGGGCCCTCCTCGACCTGCTCGCCGACCCCCAACTCTCCCTGGAAGCAACCTGCGACCGGCTCCTGACCGCCCTGTGCCACCCCGACAGCCACGACGACGTCGCCCTGCTCATCGCCGAGGTCGTCTCGGCATCCCCAGCTGCCGGCCACCCCGAGCCGTGACCGCCTGACTCGCCGTTGCCGGCCGACGCCACCCCGGCACGGGCCGCCCTGCGCACTGCGGGCCTTGACCATTACGCCGCCGGGTCGCCCGTGTTGCGCTCCCGGTTCGCGTCCTTCACGGCACGACCGGGACAAGGTCGGACGAACGACATCTTCCGTAACATCAATCGGCATTCACCTAACGCCCGTGTGACGGCGGTGCAATGCGGGCGAAACCCTGTGGGCTGAACCTGCACACCATGGGAACTGCAACAACGGCCGCCGGTGAGCCGCCGGGCAGAGAATCGACGGGCCCGCTGACCGGTTTCACCGTCGGCGTCACCGCCGCGCGCCGCCGCGAGGAACTCGTCGCGCTGCTCAGGCGCCGGGGTGCGCGGGTGATCGCGGCGCCCACGCTGCGCATCCTTCCGCTCGACGACGACGGGGCGCTGCGCCGCGCCACCGGGCGGTGCCTGGCCGGCCCGCTGGACTACGTGGTGGCCACTACGGGCGTCGGCTGGCGCGGCTGGATGAGCACCGCCGAGGGCTGGGGCCAGGGAGCCCGGCTCGCCCGGGCGTGCCAGGAGGCCGTCGTGCTCACCCGGGGCCCCAAAGCCACCGGCGCAGTCCGCGCCAGCGGCCTGGACGAGACCTACTCGCCCCGCTCCGAGGCCTGCGACGAGTTGCTCTCCTGGCTGCTCGCCCGGGAGCTGAGAGGGCGCCGGATCGCCGTCCAGGAGCACGGCGCACCCCTCGACGGGTTCGCCGCGGCCCTGCGGGAGCGCGGCGCCGAGGTGATCGAGGTCCCGGTGTACCGCTGGGCCCCGCCCGAAGACCCGGACGCCGTGCGGCGGCTGGTCGAACAGACCGTACGCCGCGAGGTGCACGCCCTGACCTTCACCAGCGCGCCCGCGATCACCGCCTTCCTGGACGCGGCCGACGAGGTCGGGCTGCGGACCGAGGTACTGGCCGCGCTGCGCGACGACGTCATGCCGGTGTGCGTCGGGCCGCTCTGCGCCCGGCCGCTGGAAGACGTCGGCGTGCCGACCGTCTCGCCTGAACGCGGACGCCTCGGCTCCCTGGTACGCACCATCGCGGAGGCTCTTCCCGCCCGCAACCGGCGCGAACTGGACACCGGAACGCAGACCGTCGTACTCCAGGGCAACGCGGTGCTGGTCGACGGCGAGGCCTTCTGGCTGCCGCCGGTGCCCGCCGCCGTCCTGCGCGCGCTCGCCGAACGTCCGGGCTGGGTGCTCAGCCGCGCCGACCTGCTGCGCCGGGTCTGGGCCGGGTCCGCGCCGGACGAGCACGCGGTGGAGGCCGCCGTCGGCCGGCTGCGCGGCGCGCTCGGCCCGCACGCGGGGCTGGTACGGACGATCCCGAAGCGGGGGTACCGGCTGGCGGTGAGTACGTGACGCAGGCCCCGACGCTCCTGGCTGTGGCGCACGGCACCCGGGACCGGGCGGGCGTGGCGACCACCGAGGCACTGCTGGACCAGGTCCGGGTGCTCCGTCCCGATCTTCGAATCGAGGTGGGGTACCTCGACCTCGTACAGCCCTCGCTGGACGAGGCGTTGGCCGCGCTGGACGGGGAGGTCGTACTCGTCCCGTTGCTGCTCGGTGCCGGCTGCCACGTGCGCGTCGACCTTCCGGTGACGATCGCCGCCGCCCCGTGGGTACGGGCCCGGATCGCCTCAGTGCGAGGGTGAAGGGGACGCGGACCTCAACACGTCGGAGGCCACCGCGATCTGTTGCTGCATCTGCACCTTGATGGTCCGCAGCTCGCCCGCGTGCTGCGCCATCAGGGCCCGCTGCTGGTTCGCCTCGGAGGCGTACCAGACGCCTACCACGTTGTACTGCTGTTTGCAGGCCAGATCGGCCTGGGCCGTCTGCGGCTCGCCCGGCGCCGGCTTCGGCCCCCCGAACGCCGGGTCGTTCACCGCGTCCATCGGCGTCGCATAGTGGTACCCCTTGCCGGCCATACACGACGACCAGTCCTTGAACACGGCCTGAACCGCCGGTTCCTGCATGGACTGGGAGAATCCCTTGGCATTGATCTGCTTCACCAGGTCGGCCTCCCCAAGAAAGGTCGCACCGGCCGAGAGTTTCTTCGTCATCTGACCCATGCAGCCACCCGGCGGGACCGTCATCGAGCGATAGGTCGTTGGCGTCCCTTCGTTCTTTCCGGGGGTTCCGTTTCCCTTGAGGACCAGCTGGTACCCCTGGTCCCGGTTCTCCGGCTGATCCGGCGGTGGCGTGAAGTCCAGATATCCGGGATCGGCCGGCCCGAAATGGTAGCCGGTGGTTTTCGCCCGAGCCGAGCTCGTCACCCCGTAGCGCATCTCGGTGATCGTGCTCGGCGCGCTCTTGGGGCCGAGATAATGGTCGGGGAAGGAAAGGCCGTACCCTTTCATGCATTCCTGCAGGACGACCTGTGCGCCCTTGCTGTACAGGGTCTGGTCGGCCTGGGACGGAATGTAGTCGGCGATCGGCAGATGCAGGTCGGTGCTCTCCACGGTCGTCGGAGTGGGGGACGGCGCCGGCGCACCGGTGCCGTCGGCACTGGCGGCGGAGCATCCCGACAGCACTGCCAGCGCCGCACAGGCGCCGACGGCTGCGGCAAGGGGGCGGGACAGCGGGGAACGACCGTGCATGCCTGGTTACTCCTCATCCGACTCGGCGGTGACACGGCCGGTGGCCGGCCGGGGCAGCTGCCCCGGCCGGCCACCGGAGTGCTTCTACCACCAGAACTTGAGCGAGGCGTTCTCGTTGTAGGTGTAGCCCAGACGGTTCTCGCCGGAGTTCGGGGCGAGGTAGTCCGAGCTGCCGGCGTAGTTGGAGTTGTAGAAGACGCTGGCCGCGCCCGGGCCCCAGTTGTAGGCCGAGGCGGCGTTGTTCTTGACCGCATCGCCGTTGCTGAAGGTCCAGCCGGCGAAGTTGGAGACGTCGGAGTACACGTCGACCGTCCCGCCGGCGTAGTTCGAGTTCTCGTACAGCGTCACGTCATTCGCGGACGCGACGCCCGCGGCGCCGAAAGTCGCGAGCGCGGCGCCGGCGATACCGAGCGCGAGAATGTTCTTGATGCGCATTGGTTCCCCTCCATCGTTGACGTACTCGAATGTTCTGCCAATATGCGGGCTTCCCCCGTTGGCATTGAGAACGTTACCCACCGGCATTCGAGCCGGGCAACGCCGTTTGGTTAGCGCGTGGAACAAGCAGACGTTCTGTATGAAGCTCGGCCATCACCACCGTATCCGCCTTTCGGTGCGACTCGGCACCTATGTGAGGCATTCGGGCATTCTGCGCAACGCGTGGTGCACCAGCAGCCGTCCGTATACCTCCTGTCGGATGCCCTCCGCGGTCTTACTGGTCAATGGGCCCTTCTTCCGGTCGGAGCCGAGCAGGACGCCGCGGAGCACCTCACGTTCACCGGCGGTGGCCGAGTCCAGGGCGAGCAGCTCAGCGGCCGGGGCGAGCTCGTGGTCCAGCGCCGTGGTGACCAGCCCGGATCCGACGACCCGCAACTGCCGACCGCCCATGACGGTCAGGAACGAGCCGTCCGGCAGCCATCGGTGGGGCTCGAGTCGCCGCCATCCGGCAGGTGGCAGCCAGGCCACCTCTGCGCGCACCGCCGCCACGGCCCGTAACAGGTCATCGGTGAGCGGGCGCCCGGCCACCATCAGCAGCGTGCCCGGGGGGACGGAACGCAAGAGCGCGCGCTCCGTCCCGTCCCCGCCGAGCACGACGTTCACGATCGCACGGCTGCCGCCCTCGACCAGTCCGACCACCTTCAGCCTCGGGCCGAGGTCGGTGCCTTTCGGCAGCTCGACGGTCTGCTCCTGAAGGAGCATCAGCTGTTCTCCCCACCGGTGGGCGTGGGGGATGTCAGGGGTCTCGATCGGTTGGACGGCCGATCGGACCAGCTCCCGCAGCGGCGCGGATCCCAGCCGCTCGCGAGCCTGGAAGATACTCGCCTTGCTCGGCAGGCGCTCGGCGCTCGGCAACTGCTCGTCCCCCCAGAGTCCGCCGCGGCGGATCCCCCTGGTCAGCCTGCTCATCACGTCGAGATAGGGCGCCGGAGAGAAGAGCGCCATGGCGAGGACGAAGTAGACCATGAGGCGTGCCGACAACAGTCGTCGGCGCTGCTCGGTCCGCCCGCAGGAGGCCACGGCCTCGTCGACGAGTTCGGGCGGATAGCTGTGCAACAGCAGGCCGATCCCCGCGGTATCGGCAAAGATCACAATGACTCCTCTACGCACGAGTCTGGGTGGAAGGGTGCGGTACCGCCCGCGGCAGCGGGCTGCCGGCAGCCGCGGTGGCTGCCGGTACGCCGTGCCGGGAACGAGCGGTCGTCAGCCGGACCGGGTCAGACAGGCCCTAGCAGGAGCCGCCCTACTCGACGCCGGTGTTCGGGGCGTACGCGGTGACCGGGCCCGCGTATGGGTGAAGGTGCCCGCGCTGCGCGCCGAGCCGCTGCCCTGGCCGGCCGGTGTCGGGGTCCCCACCATGCCGAAGTCCGCGCATCAGTACGCGGGACGGCCGCTGACGCCGTCGGAACAGCCGATCTCGAACCGGGAACCGCCGAGGCTGTCGTACGTCGGCGTGTTGGTACAAGTACCGACGTTCTTACCGATGTTGGCGACGGCGAGCAAGGTGGCGCCACTGCCCGCAGGGGCCGAAGCGGTGGGCGGCTGAACGATCGTAAGCAGCCCCGCATCACAACTGCGGCTGACAACCCGGTGATCGACGTATGGCACCCGGTTATCACCACGAACCCTCCCTGGGAGCGACGGCATCTGACGATGCGGAAGCGGCTGGCGAAGTCCTGCGCACCAGGGGGCCTTACTCATGCCATCGCCACCGGTCCGACCAGCATCCGCAGACGCCGTATCGTCTCGGTCGCGCGGCCGGCCGTGAGCTGCCTGGCCCTGGTCACGGCGCCGATTCCGAGCCGCTGCCGCCGCGCCGCCCACAGAGCGGATCAGGGCCCCTGGCCTCCACGCTCGTAATTTCGAGCAGGACTGGATCACCCCGATCGTCGCGGCCTGGATGTAGTACTACGGCTGCTTCTACCGATCGGCCCTGTGTCCCGCTCCTCCTGCCCGTCACTGGACACATTCGAAACACGGCGCCGGTCAGCGCGCCGCACCGGCGACGTGTGGACGGCGGGCAGGCCCGTACCGCGCACGTCCCCGATGATCACGCGGATCCCATGACCGGCCCTGGCTGCAGCGGAGCGGCCGCCGCCGACACGGGCCCCGTCCTCTGCGGTCGAGTGGAGCGCTGCGAGTCGCTGCGGCCCTTTCCCACCCTGACCCGGCCGACCCCCGCCCAGTACTGCCCGGCAGGTGCTGCTCGCTCCAGGGTGTCGCCCGGCACAGGATCACTGATGCCTCTGACAGACATTTCCCATAGCAACATAGGCAGATCATCCACCTTGGTCCGACGATTGGACCATGCACTTCCGATACGGCAGACGAGGAGGCAGGCGGGTGTGCAGCGACACCTCCGGCCGGGACAGCGCCAGGGCCCTCCTCGACGCAGCGGCTGCCTCCCTCTCGGCTGACGACCCCGACGAGGTGTTGCGGAGTGTGCTGGACGGTACGCCGGCCGGTGTCGCGATCGTGGATGTGCAGCTGCGCTACTGCTACGTCAATCCCGCCCTCGCCCGGATGACCGGCGTACCGGCTGCCGACCTTGTCGGCCGGTGCGTAGGAGAGGAGCAGCCGGGCATCGGCAGCAGCACGGAGGTACTCCTGCAGGTCTTGCGTGACGGGCAGCCCCGGGAATCGACGACCGGCGGCCATCCCCTGGCCGGCTCCTCCCATGGAGGCTGCCAGTGGCACCGCGCCTACCACCGGCTGGAGGTCGACGACAGCGTGGTCGGCGTCGTCTGCATCGTGCTGGAGGCCGCCGACTCCCTGCAGGAGCAGCACGAGCTGGAGCAGGCTCATGTGCGCCTCGCGCTGCTCGACGACGCCGCCGGCCGGATCGGCACCACCCTCGACATCGACAACACCTGCGAGGAGCTGGCGGACTTCCTTGTCCCGTTGCTGGCGGACCTGGCGACCGTCGAAGTCCTGCCGGCCGGTCCGGCGGAGGGCCACGGCCCGACGAGGACCCAGGCACTGCAGCTGCGCCGAACCGCGTGGGCCTGCGTGCCGGCACTGCGCAGCCGTGCGCAGGAGCTGGGACTGGCCGGTGAGTCCGTCGGATACCAGAAGGGCTCGGCCATCCAACGGTGCCTGGAGACAGGCCATCCGATCGTGCAGAATCTGCTCGCCGGCGACGAGTCGGGCCTTTCGCCGCCGGATGCGGAGGGCCTTGCAGCCCACCGGGCCGCGGGAATTCACTCGACCCTCGTGGTGCCCCTGGCCGCCCGGGGCCACGCCATCGGCACGGTGTCCCTGGCCCGGGCCGGGGACACCCCGGGGTTCACCGACGAGGACGTGGTGATCATCCAGGACCTCGTCGGCCGTGCCGCCATGAGTATCGACAACGCCCGCCGCTACACCCACTCGCAGAAGATCGCGCTGGAGCTGCAGCGAGCTCTGCTCGCCGAGCCGGGCAGCCCGCACCCCAACCTCGAGTTGGCCTCCCGCTACCTGCCGTCCGGCACCAGCGCCATGGTCGGCGGCGACTGGTTCGAGACGGTCCGGCTGGCATACGGACGGACCCTGCTGGTCATGGGGGACGTGATGGGCCATGGCGTCGAGGCCGCGGTCGACATGAGCAGCTACCGCTCGATGCTCCGCTACGTGTCCGCAACCGACCTGCCACCCCACCGGATCCTGCGGCAGCTCGACGCCATGATCTCCGAGAACGAGTCGGGCCGGCCGGCCACCTGTCTTCTGGCCCTGGCCGATCCGGCCCGTGGCCGCTGCACCTACTCCAGCGCCGGTCACCTCCCGCCTGCCGTCTTCGCCGCGGACGGCGACACCGAACTCGTCGATGTCCCGACCGGACCACCCCTCGGCACCGGCTTCGGCGGATACGAACTGTTCACCGGGGCCTTCCGGCCCGGTCAGGTACTGCTCCTCTACACGGACGGCCTGGTGGAACGGCGCGGTGAGGACATCGACGCCTCCCTGGCCCGGCTCGCGGGACTGCGGTTGCCGGTGGCCGGCGACCTCGACGAACTGCTCGACGAGATCCTCGACGGCTTGATGCCCCAGGCCGCGGAGGACGACATCTCGCTCCTTGCCGCACGGGTCCGCCGCCGACCCGCCGATCGCGAGTCGGGTGAGCTGCCGGGGTGATTGTCGGCTGCGTCCGTTTCCCGGACGGCGCGTCAAACCCGGCGCAGCCACGGAACGACCCGACGATGATGGCTGCGGCGGCCGACGACGGCCGCTACCCGCGCCTTGGGCGGGTCTCCACAACCCCGGAGCCGACCCTGCAATCAGCGAGAGAATGGATCCCATGGCTCGCAAGGCGCTCACCGGGCTGGTCCTGGTCGTCGGGGTAGCGCTGCTCGCCACTGGCTGCGGCAGCACGAACGACGTCAGCAACAACCCTCCGGCCGGCAGCAGCTCCGGTTCCGGTACGTATTTCGGCACCCGGATCTGCGACCGGGCCGACAACAGCAGGCCGGGCTACGCGGCGCCTTTCCCGGACCTGCCCGGTGGTGCCAGCACCCTCTCGGGG
This sequence comes from Kitasatospora sp. GP82, assembly GCF_029892105.1. Lineage (GTDB taxonomy): Bacteria > Actinomycetota > Actinomycetes > Streptomycetales > Streptomycetaceae > Kitasatospora. The sequence goes on from NZ_JARZAJ010000026.1 coordinate 18,078, forward strand.
GCGGGGTCGACATTCATCGCGCCGATGATGTCGTACTGGACCAAGGCGTACAGCACGTCCTCGGGTGTGCAGGTCGCCTACCAGTCGATCGGATCGGGTGGCGGTGTAGCCCAGATCCTGGCCGGGACGGTGGACTTCGGTGCCAGCGACACCGGGATGAGCGTGGCCGACCAGGCCAAGGCCAAGGGCCCGATCCTGCAGCTGCCGCTGCTCCTGGGCGCGGTCGTGCCCGCTTACCACCTGTCCGGTGTGAGCTCGGGGCTGAAGTTCACCGGCGACGTCCTCGGGAAGATCTACGCCGGAAAGATCAGGATGTGGGACGACCCGGCCCTGACCGCGTTGAACCCCCAGGTGAAGCTGCCGAAGGAGCCGATCGCGGTGGTGCACCGCTCCGACGGTTCCGGTACCACGAACATCTGGACGGACTACCTCACCAAGGCGTCCCCGACGTGGGTGAGCACGCTCGGCGGCCCGAGCGGGAGCACGGGCAAGACGGTGGCCTGGCCGACCGGCATCGGCGGCAAGGGCAACGAGGGAGTGTCCGGACAGGTCAACCAGACCGAAGGCGCGCTGGGTTACCTGGAGCTTCAGTATGCACTGGCACAGAACAGCACATACGGACAGGTACAGAACAAGGCAGGCAATTTCATCCAGCCCTGCGTCGCCACCGTCACCAGAGCGGTCAACGGTGTGACGTTCCCGCCGGACCTCAACACGTCGCTGACCGACGGTACCGACCCCGAGGCCTACCCGATCTCGGGCACCACGTACGCACTGATCCACCAGAACCAGACGGACGCGGCCAAGGGAGCCGCCCTCGTGAACTTCCTGGGCTGGGTGCTCTCCAAAGGCCAGGACTTCACCGCCGACCTGAACTACGCGCCACTCGGCACGGGCCTGCAGCAGCTGGCCGTCAACCAGCTGAAACAGGTGACCGTCAACGGCCGGCCCGCCATCCGGTAACCACGGCCCGGTGGTGGGCAGCCACTCCCGGGCTGCCCACCACCGGATCCGACGGACCCCAGGGAGAGAGATGACCCGCCTCGCTGACACCTGCGCCCCACCGCGGCGGATGCGCGCCCGGTGGCCGGGCGGCGACACCGCCTTCCGGGTCGCTGTCACAGCCGCGTCGGCCTTCGTGATCGTCGTGTTGGTGGCCACTGCCGTTTTCCTGCTCCGGCAGGCATGGCCCGCGCTGCGCCATTACGGGGTTCTCAGCTTCCTCGGTTCCGACCGGTGGGCACCGTCCGAGGCCACCGCCTCCTCGGCGCACCCGAACCCCTACGGCATCGCGCAGTTCGTCTACGGATCCGCAGTCACCTCGCTGATCGCCATGGCGCTGGCGGTGCCGGTGGCGGTCGCCGTATCGCTCTACCTGACCGAGATCGCGCCGAGCTGGCTGCGCAAGCCGCTGTCGGGCCTGATCGACCTCCTGGCCGCGATTCCCTCGGTGGTCTACGGGTTCTGGGGCATCTTCGCCCTCATCCCGGCCATCCGCCCGGCCGGAACCCGGCTGTCGCAGACGCTCGGTTCCACGCCGGTACTCGGGCCCGTCCTCGCCGGTCCCTTCTTCGGTGTCTCCTACGCGGCAGCCGGGATCGTCCTGGCAATCATGGTCCTGCCGATCATCACGGCGATCTGCCGCGAAGTCTTCGCCACCGTCCCCACCACCGACAAGGAATCCGCTCTGGCGCTCGGCGCGACGCGGTGGGAAATACTGCGGATGGCCGTCCTTCCCCGCTCGCGCTCCGGTATTGCCGGTGCCGCGGTCCTCGGCCTGGGCCGGGCCCTGGGAGAGACCATCGCGGTCACCATGGTGATCGGCAACAGCGTCCTTTCGATCACCACGAGCGTGCTCGGTCCAGGAGCCACGATGCCCTCGGTGATCGCCAACGAGTTCACCGAGTCCACCGAGCCCTTCCACCTCCAGTCCCTGATGGTGGTCGCGGCCTGGCTGCTGCTCATCACCCTGAGCGTCAACGTCGTCGGAAGACTCGTCGTACGGCGCAGCGGAGAGGAGAGCGCATAGATGGCAGCCGGTCCGTCCACCCTCCCAGGCCGCCGCAGTGCGCGGCGCGGCCTGGCCGTCAACGCCGCGGTGACCGCTGTGCTGGCACTCGCCGCAGTCGCCGCAGTCGCCCTGCTGCTGTGGGTTCTGGCCTACGTGGCCGGCCAAGGGCTGAGGTACCTCGGTCCGACCTTCCTCACCCGGACGCCGCCGGGTGATCCCGCACAGGCCGGCGGCGGATTCGTGAACGGCATCATCGGCTCCGTGATCATCGTGGGCATCGCCACCGCCCTGTCGGCGCCGATCGGCATCGCGGCCGCCGTCCACCTGGCCGAGTACGGCGGCCGCCTGGCCAGGGCGGCGGGCTTTCTCACCGACGTGCTCATCGGATTGCCGTCCATTGTCACCGGGGCGTTCGTGTACGCGCTGTGGGTGGTCAACTTCGGCTTCTCGGGACTGGCCGGGGCAGCGGCACTCTTCCTGGTCATGCTTCCGCTCGTCATCCGCGCCACCGCCGAGGTGCTGCGCCTGGTTCCGGACGACCTGCGTGAAGCCAGCCTGGCGCTCGGGGCCAGTCACGCCCGCACCATCGTCTCGATCGTGCTGCCCACCGCCCGCTCCGGCATCACCACCGGCGTCCTGCTCGCGGTCGCCCGCGCGGTGGGCGAGACCGCACCGCTGCTGCTGACAGCCTTGGGCAACGATCTGTTCGTCGAGACCAACCCGACCCACCGGATGTCCACCCTCTCGCTGCAGATCTTCAACAACGCCGTCACCGGCTTCCGCACCGCCCAGGCCCGTGCCTGGGCGGGCACACTCACCCTCGTCCTCATCGTGCTGGCGTTCAGCTTCGGTGCGCGTCTCCTCGGGCGCCGCGGCATCGCCCACAGCGCGCGATGAAGCGGGGCTCCGAACCTCGGAACCGCCCCCGGCCGCCCGCTCGCGAAGGAGCCCGCAGTGGCACCCCCGACCTCACCCACCGGCCCGTCCACCGACCCGTCCACCTGCCCGGCGGCCGCGGCCCGCATCGAGGTGGTCGACCTCACCGCCTCCTACCACGGCCGTCCCGCAGTGGCGGGCGTGAATCTGAAGATCGAACCGCGCCAGGTGACAGCCCTGATCGGCCCTTCAGGCAGCGGTAAATCCACCCTGCTGCGCTGCATGAACAGCATGCACCTCACTGTCCCGGGCGCCGGCGTGACCGGCAGCGTGCTGCTGGACGACGTCGACATCTACACGGCGAAGATCAGCCCGGTCGAGATCCGCCAACGGGTCGGCATGGTCTTCCAACGACCGACGCCCTTCCCCACCATGTCGATCCGCGACAACGTCCTGGCCGGTCTGCATCTGGGCCGGCGCCTCGGCCGGGGCTCCCACGACGACCTCGTCGAACAGGCCCTCGTCAGGGCAGGGCTCTGGCACGAGGTCAAGGACCGGCTCAAGGCACCGGGCGGACGCCTGTCAGGCGGCCAACAGCAACGCCTGTGCATCGCCCGGGCCTTGGCGGTGGAGCCGGAGATCCTGCTCATGGACGAACCCTGCTCAGCCCTGGACCCGAGCGCCACCCTGACCGTCGAAGACCTGATCAAGGAGATCAAACAGACCTATACCGTCGTCATCGTCACCCACAACCTCCAGCAGGCAGCGCGGGTAGCGGACACCACCGCCTTCCTGACCGTACCGGCCGCAGGCGAGCCCGGACGACTGGTCGAAGTCGGCCCGACCGAGCGCATCTTCAGCACCCCGCGACAACAGGCCACCGAGGACTACATCACCGGGAAGGCCGGGTGACGACCGGAGATCACACCTCCGCACGATCCGTGCCGCATACCGCGGACGCCTCCAGCCGCGGCCGGACTCCGACCATCACGGTCGGACCTCTTCCATCTCCTCGGGCGCCAGAGCCGAGAAGTCGTCGGAAGCCTCCGGGGGCGATCACTTGGGGCATTCGGCGGAGCCCTGCGGGCCGTCGCGGCGCGCGAGCAGACGGTAGGCGTTGGACAGTCCGGCGCGGTCGGCGAAGCGGGCGACCAGGTGGTCGAGCAAGGTCGCGAGCAGCAGCGCCGGAGCGCCGGCCAGGAAGAGTGCGCCGCGCAGCGCACGCGGCAGTCGCCCCGGTGGCGCCCCCGGGAGCCAGGGGGCGTCCTCGCGCGGTGCGACCGCGTCCAGCAGCAGCCAGCAGCCGGCCAGCAGGTCCACCGGGTCGTGCGGCTCGCCGTGCTGCTCCAGCAGTACGGTGAAGCCGAGTTCGCCCAGTCGGTGGCGCAGGTTGGGCGCCGGCACCAGGTTCAGGTGCTGCGGCTGCAGCCAGGGCAGCCACCACCGGCCCAGCAGGCGGGCATAGCGGCATTGCGGATCGGGGACCTCGATCAGCAGGAGCCCGCCGGGGCGCAGCGCTTCCCGGGCGGCCGTCAGCTCCCTTGCCGGGTCGGCGCTGTGCTCCAGGCAGTGGAACATGCTCACCACGTCGTACTGCCCGGCCAGCCCGGGAGCCAGTTCGGGGAGCGAGCCGCGGAAGCCGCGGGCCAGTCGGCCGTGGCGCTCGGCCAGTTCCACGCCCTCGCTGAGGTCCAGTCCGTCGAAGGAGGTGAGCGGGAACACCTCGCGGGCGGTCTCGCAGAAGTGTCCGTGCCCCGTGCCGACATCCAGCCAGCTTCTCGGTGCTGCGTCGAACGGGAGCACCGAGCGGGCGCGGCTGCGGTAGGCCCCGGCACGGGTGCCGAACACGCTGCCGAGCCGCTGCTCGCCCAGACCGTCGTAGAAGTCGCGGTAGTAGAACTCCAGGCCCGGGCCGGTCAGTCGGGGGTTCTGGAAGACGTGCCCGCAGTCCTGGCACTCGTCCAGCACGAACCGTCCCGGCTTGTGCTGCAGCAGGTCGGTGGTGCGTAGCCGTACCCGCAGCCGGGTGGAGCCGCACCAGGGGCAGTCGGTGCGGCGCGGTTCGAAGAACCGGTCCGTCCCGTCGGCGAGTTCGGCCCGGTAGGCGGGGCGGAGGGCGGCCACCCGCCGGGCTCGGGCCGCCGCATTGCCGATGGTGGGGCCTGCGTCCCTGGTGGTCATCGGTGCTCCCTGTCCGTCGGCTGCGGGTCCGGGCCGAGCATGTGCTCAAGGTGGGTGGCGGCGGCGGCCGCGCCGCCCGCGGCCTGGAAGGAGGCGCCGATGCGCCGTGCCGCGGCCCGGTGGGCGGGATCGTCGAGGACCGCGTCCACGGCCCGGCCGAGCCTGGCCGCGCTGGTCCGGCCGAACCGCACCCGGACACCGGCGCCGGACGCCGCCACGTGGCCGGCCACCACCGGCTGGTCGTCGCGGATGGGGGCGACCACCAACGGCACGCCGTGCCACAGGGCTTCGCAGACGGTGTTGTGACCGGCGTGGCAGACCACGGCGGCGGTGCGCGCCAGCAGGTGCAGCTGTGGTACTGAGCGGAGCACCAGGATGTCGGGGTCGGGTGCGGGGGCGCCAAGCAGGCCGCCCGGGTCGACGATCACCGCCTGCAGCCGTGCGGCGCGGGCTCGCAGTGCATCCCGGCAGGCCGTCAGGAACTCCCTGCCTGCGTCGGTATTGGCCGTCCCCAGGGTGACCAGTACCGTCGCGCGGTTCGGGTCCAGCCACTCCCAGGGGAACGACGCGGTGGTGGGACGCGCCGTGATCGACGGACCGACGAAGCGGACCGGGCCTTGCGGTGCGGCGATGGGCCCGGTCAGTTCCGGGGTGGTGAAAGCGAGCGTCAGGTGCGGGGAGAAGCGCGGGTCGGCCGTCTCCGCCGGGTCTCCCAGGCGTCTGCGAAGACTGGCGAGGAGGCCGCAGATCCAGGCGTCCACCAGCGGCATGCCGTCCAGCGCGCCGGTGAACTCCGCCGAGGTCGTCGCCGACGTGACCCACGGCAGGCCCAGCCGCTCGGCGACCAGCGCGCCCGCGACCGCCTGCTGGTCCACCACGAGGACGTCGGGGGCGAACCGTGCCACCGCCGCCGCCACGCCGGAGGCCATCGCCTCGGCGAGCGGGACCAGGAAGTCCTCCCACAGAAACCTCAGCGCCGCCGGGCCGCGCAGTTCCGGCGGCCGCTCGACCGTGCCGCCCGGGGCCGCCCCGGCCGGCACGGCGCAGGGGAAGACCTCGGCGTCCGGGCCAGCCAGGAGGCCGACCAGCTCCGGCAGTCCCGCCCAGGCCGTCGGATGCCCACGGGCGGCCAGCTCGCCCGCCACGCCCACGGCCGGGTTCACATGCCCGACCAGCGGCGGGACGACGAAGAGGAACCGGGTCACCGGACGCTCCCCTCACGTCGCGCGGCCGGGCCGCGCAGCTCGGTGCCGTGCTCGCGCAGCCAGGACAGAGCGAGTTCGCGCACGGTGTCCGGGGCTTCGATCAGTACGGAGTGCTCCCGCCCGGGGACGAAGGTGCTCCGGCAGTCGGGCAGCAGCTCGTCCAGCCAGGCGGCCTGGTCGGCCAGGTCCGACTCACTGCCGTAGACGGCCAGGACCGGGCAGCGGATCGTGCGCAGCTCCGCCTCACTGGGGAGCCGGCTGGCCGGGATGTCCCGGGCCAGCGAGGTGGTGGCCAGCAGCCGGCCGGCCGAGCGGGCCAGCCGGGCGGTGTGCGCGCCGCGCTTCGCTGCGACCCAGGCCAGCGTGGACCGCTTGACCAGCTCGGTCTCGGCCTGCCGCAGGATGCCGTCCAGTTTGGCGGCCCAGGCCCCGGAGGCCGGTTCGGACTCGATGACCAGGATGCTCCTGACCTGCGCCGGGCGCCGGGCGGCGAGACCGAACGCCACGGTGCCACCGAAGGAGTTGCCCACCAGGTGGACGGGACCGGTCATCTCCAGCCGGTCCAGCAGGACCCCCGCGTCGTCGACGAACTGCTCCAGCCGGTAACCGGTCGGCGGCCGACCGCTGCGGCCGTGGCCGCGCTGGTCGTACATCAGGACCTCCACCCCGGAGGCGGCGAGGGCGGGGGCAAGGGTGAAGTAGAAGCTGGCGAGGCTGTCGGTGAGCAGCCCGTGCAGCAGTACGGCCGTGGCGGCGGCCGGGCCGCCGTCCTGCGGGCCGAGCCGCTGTACGTGGAAGGGGAGCCCGTCGAGTTCGAGGAGGGCCATGGTCAGCTCCGCCCGGCGGTCCGCAGCCGGTCCACGACATGGCCGACCAACCGCCCCACCGTCAGGCCGATGATCTCGTCGAGCTCCAGGCCGGCCAGGAACTCGGCGAAGTTCACCCGCTCGCCCCAGCGCTGCTGGAGCCGCCCGGCCAGGGTCACCAGATCAATGCTCTCCAGATCGAGGTCCTCGGTGAACCGGGACTCCATGGTGACCTCGGCCTCGTCGAGGCCGTACTCGTCGAGCACCGCGGCCAGCATGGCGGTGATCTCGGCGAGAACCTCCTGCTCGGTGGGCGGGTGCAGGTCCTCGGTCGGTGCGCTGCTGGTCACTTCTCCGGTGTCCCTTCGTGGTGTTCGGGGTCGTCCGTGCCGTCTGTCCAGGCCACGACGTAGTCGCGGCGCGGCAGGCCGGGCGGGTTTCCGAGCCGGGTGCACCGCACGCGGTGGGTGCGCGGTCCAGCAGATCCTCCGACCGAGACCAGCAGGGCGGACGGGTCGGCGGCGACCACCGCGAAGTCGCGCGGCCGGTACCGCAGTCCGGTGCCCTCGGCCTTGGCCGCCGCCTCCTTCGCGGCCCAGAACCGGGTGAACCAGAGCTCCTGGGAGCCGCCGTACGTCGCGTGGCAGGCCGCCAGCAGCTCCAGCTCGGCCGGCCCGAGCGCGACGCTCAGGGTCTGGGCCGGACGCTCCGTCACCTCCTCCAGGTCGATGCCCACTCCGGAGCCGCCGCCCGGGTGGGCCGGTCGGACGAGAGCCACCGCGGCCTCGGCCCGGTGCGCGAGCGAGACATTCAGGCCCGGTAGCGTCCGGCCGTGCAGCCCGGACACCCGCGGGCGCCCTGACGGGTCGTTGAACACCGCGATCTCGGCGGGGAAGACCGGGCCCTCGCCCTGCTCCCAGAGCCGGCGCCGCACCGCGTCCTTCACCGCGATCCGGCCCAGCAGCCACGCTCGCCGGCCGCGAGGCTGCTGCTGCTCGTACCGGGCCCGCTCGGCGGAGCCCAGGTGGTTCCGCATGATCAGGTCGCGGGAGGCGAGGTCCGGCCAGCGCTCGTGCAGCAGCATCCAGCCGCCGGGCTGCGGTGTGGAGAGGGTGTTGCGGTCGGCGAAGCGCTCGACGGGTCGAGTGTCGGGGTGACTGTCGAAGCGGCGGTCCCGCCAGCCGCGCACCTCCGCCCAGACGGCGCCGCCGGACAGCAGCTGTACGTCGGCTTCGAGAGCGAGGTCGGTGAGGTCGGTGATGCGGATGTGGCAGTGCAGCTCGGTGCCCGGCCGCGGTGGCGGCCCGTAGAAGGTGAGTCGGCGGATGCCGACCGGGAAGACGACGGTGCGCTCGGCGCGACTGGCCATGATCCAGTAGCCGAGCAGCTGGCCGACGTTGTCCAGGATCGCCCCGGGGGCGGGCGGTGCGGTGATCACGCCGCGAACGTGCGTCCGGCCGATCGCGGTCAGCTCGGTCAGACCCCGGAACGCAGGGCCGTGGAACATCCACCGCTCGTCGTAGAGTCCGGCGGCCGTCAGCTCCGGTCGGCGCTCGGCTGCCGGATCAACCGGCCACGGGCTGGGAGGCGTGACATGACTTGTCGTCAGTTCAACGGTGCCGCGTGCGTATCCGCCGAAATCGGCGGTCAGGCGGCCGGGCCCGGCGTCCTGGAGGGCGATCTCCACCTCCAGGGGAGTCGCAGCCGGGACCCATTGCCCGAAACGCAGGTCGTGCACGCCGGTGGCGACCAGACCGGGCCTGGCCCGCTCCGCGGCGTCTGTGAGGTGCTGCACGATCGTGGTGGCCGGGACGACGGGCCAGCGGTCGGTCAGATCGGGCCAGTCGGGGCGCTGCCGGAAGAAGCAGTGGTCGAGCAGGTACGGCATCGCGGTGGGGGAGATGTGCAGGCGGCTGGTGCGCGCGGGCGTGGCCGCGGGCGGGCCGACCGGTCGTAGTGGGGTCGGCGGGCGCGGCGGTGCGGTGCGCGCCCCGGCCTTCCGCCCCGCGTTGATCAGTTCGGCCGCCGTCCGCTCGGTGTCGCGCAGCAGCGCGTCGAGTCCGGCCGCCAGTGGGGAGCCGGCGGCGAGCGAGGACAGGTCCGACGTGCCACGGGCGACCGGATCGAGCGGTGCGGCACGCCGGTGACGGGGCGCCAGGTCGGCGCGGAGCGTGCCGAGGGCGGCCGGGGCCAGGGAGACGAGCGTACCGCCGAGGTCCAGCCGCACCGTCGGGTGCGGCCTCTCCCGCACCGCCTCACGGGCGGGCAGCAGGGCCGCCGCATCCGGTTCCGCGCCGTCCGCCCAGAGCGCGGCTGCGACCCGGCGGAGCTGCGAAAGCCCGTCACGGTTCGGGGAGTTGGCCGCGACCACCAGGTGTTCCCGGTCACCCAGGGTGTCGCCCACCAGCGAGCCCAGCTGCCCGGTGCCCATCTGCACGAAAGCCCGGAAGCCGGCCGCGTACAGGGCTTCGACCAGTGGCCGGAACCGCACCGGCTCCAGCAGGTGGCGGATGAACAGCGCGCGGACCCCGGCCTTGGTCGGCGGGAACGGCGAGGCAGTCGTCCCGGACCACACGGGCACGGTCGGTCGGTGGAGCTCGAAACGCTCGGCCGCCTGCCGGATCGGTCCGAGGTAGGGGCCCAGCATCGGCGTGTGGAAGCCGGACCGGAACGGCAGCACCTGGCCGAGCACGCCCTGCCTGCGGAACCAGCGGACCAGCTCCGTGACGGGCTGTTCGGGACCGCAGACGATCGACTGCTGCGGCGCGTTGTCGTGCGACAGCACGACCTCCGCCATGCCGTCGACCGTCGCCAGCGCCTTGAGCACCCGGTCGGCCGGGGCGCCGAGCGCGGCGAACGAGAGCCCGGGGACGTGCAGCGTGTCGGGGTCGAAGGACTCCAGGAAGGAGTCCACGGAGGCGCCGGAGTACAGGCCGCTGGTGATCATGGCGGTCCACTCGCCGACGCTGTGCCCGGCCACGCCGTCCGGTCGCACACCGATGCGGCGCAGGGCCGCATCCAGCAGTCGGCCGACGGCGACCACGCCGACGCCGTGCCGTCCGATGTCGCCCACCCGGGCGGCGGACCCCGAGGCGCCGTCGGCCGGGAGGGGACGGGGCAGGCCGAAGTGGTCGGCGACATCGTCCACCCGGGGGGTGAACTCGCCCTCCAGACCGGGGAAGAGGAACGCCACCCGGCCGGTACCGAGGAGCGGTTCGGGCACGAACCACACGTCGCCCCGCCCGCGCCAGGCTCGCTCCCCGGCCAACGCGCGGCGGGCCAGCGCCAGCCGTTTCCCGGTCGGATCGACGACCGCCACCCGGCAGCGCGGCGCGGGCCCGCCCCGCTCCGGCAGGCCGGCGGCCAGGACCGCGGAGTCGTCGGCGGTCAGCAGCTGCGCGAGCCGCTCGGGCCCGTCGGCGGCGAGCCTCAGCACCCGCTCGGGTTCGGCCACGGTCACGGCGGGCCGCCCGGCTTTCGGGCGGGCCCGGGCCGGGCCGGGGGCCTGTTCCAGCACCACATGGGCGTTGATGCCGCCGAAGCCGAAGGCGTTCACCCCGGCGCGGCGAGGCGTGCCGCCGGTGGTCTCCCACGGCTGCGCGGTGCCGATGGTGCGGAAGCGGGTGTCGGCCAGGGCGGGGTGCGGGTCGTCGCAGTGCAGGGTGGGGAGCAGCACCCCGTGGTGCACCGCCAGCGCTGCCTTGACCAGCCCGGCGATGCCGGCAGCCGGCATGGTGTGGCCGATCATCGACTTCACGGAGCCGAGCACGGCCCGCTCCGCCCTGACCGCCGCCGGGCCGAACACATCGGCCAGCGTGGCCAGTTCGGCCGCGTCCCCGGCCGGGGTCGCGGTGCCGTGGGCCTCCAGCAGGCCGAGTGCGCCGGGCGCCGCGGGGTCGAGCCCGGCCGCCCGCCAGGCTGCCCGCACCGCCCGGATCTGGCCGCCCGGGTCGGGGTTGGCCAGCCCCGCCGTCCGGCCGTCGCCGGCCACGCCGGTGCCGCGGATCACCGCGTACACCCGATCGCCGTCGCGCTCGGCATCGGCGAGCCGCTTGAGCACCACCACACCGGTGCCCTCGCCGATCAGGATGCCGTCGGCGCCCCGGTGGAACGGGCGGATCCGCTCGGTCGGGGAGAGCGCCCGCAGCTGCGCGAACACGCTCCACAGGGTGACGTCGTGGCAGTGGTGCACTCCGCCCGCCAGCACCGCGTCGCAGCGCCCGGTCGCCAGCTCGCCGACCGCCTGGTCCACCGCGACCAGCGAGGACGCGCAGGCGGCGTCCACCGTGTACGCCGGGCCCCGCAGATCGAGCCGGTTGGCCACCCGGGAGGCGGCGAGGTTGGGCACCAGCCCGATCGCCGACTCCGGCCGGTCCGGTCCCAGCCGGTCGACGAAAGCCTCGCGCACTCGATCGAGTTGACTCGCCGTCAGATCGGGCAGTAGCTCACCGAGGGTGCGCACCACCTGGTGCGCGCTGCGGACCCGCTGGTCGAGTCGGACCAGGCCCGGCGTCAGGTACCCGCCCCGGCCCAGCATCACCCCGACCCGGTCGCGATCGGGTAGCCGCTCGGGGCCGCCCGCGTCCGCGATGGCGGCGGCGGCGACCTGGAGCGCGATCAGCTGGTCGGGCTCGGTGCCGGACACCGAGCTCGGCATGATGCCGAACCGGGTCGGCTGCACCTCGGCCAGCGCGTCCACGAAGCCGCCGCGCCGGCAGTAGAGCCGGTCAGGGGCCGCAGGTCCGGCGGCCGCCCCCGGGTCGTAGTAGCCCGCGTCCCAGCGCCCCTCGGGGACGTCCGTGATCGCGTCGACCCCGCCGACCAGGTTCCGCCAGTAGGTCGCCAGGTCCGGGGCGCCGGGCAGCAGCACCGCCATGCCCACCACGGCCACCGGCGGCAGCTGATGATCCGTCTGCTTCGCCGCGGGCGGGGTCACCAGCCCGACGCCGTGTAGACCACGGACCGGGCCGACTCCTCGCCCCAGGCCAGCTCGCGCAGCAGCGCCAGGTTGCCCGCAGCCGGATCTATCAGTCTGACGCCCCGTCGGGCGTAGTCCTGCGCCAACTCCGGCGAGACCATGCCGCCGTGCTCGCCGGAGGGCGCCCACGGACCCCAGTGCACGGTCAGCGCCCGGCGCCCGGTGCGGCCCGACCAGCGGGTGCCCAGCTCCTCCAGGGCGTCGTTGGCCGCTGCGTAGTCGGCCTGGCCGCGGTTGCCCAGGGCGGCGGCGACGCTGCCGAAGAGCACCGTGAACCGCGGGCCGCCCGGCAGTTCGGCCAACGCGTCGAGCAGCACCCGGGCGCCGTCCGCCTTGGTGGCGAAGACCCGCCGGAAGGACTCCCGGTCCTTCTCCGCGAACACCCTGTCCTCGATCACGCCGGCGGCGTAGACCACGCCGTCCAGCCGCCCGTACGCGGCGTACACCTCCTTGACCGCCTGCCGCAGGGCCACCGGGTCGGCCGCGTCCACGGCCTGGTAGCGGGCCCGCGAGCCCAGCGCGGAGAGCTCGTCGAGCGTCGCCGCGACCTCGCGCCCGGCCAGCAACCGGGAGGCGGCGCGGTCGATTTCCAGCAGTGGCACGCCCTGGCGGGCCAGCGCGGCCCGCAGCGCGGACCGGTCGCGGGCAGCGGCCGTCACCGGATCCTCGGGGCCCTCCGGCGGCGTGGTGCGGCCCAGCAGCTCCAGCCGGCAGTGCGAGGCCGCCGCGAGCGTCGCCGCGAACCGCGCGGTGATCCCGCGCGCGCCGCCGACCAGCAGCACCACGGCGTCCCGGTCGAGGCCCAGGGCGGCGGCCTCCGCCACGCCGTCGCCGGCCGGCCCCGCCCCGGTACTGCCCAGCAGGCCGAGGTCGGACTCCACCAGCGCCATGCCCCGGCGCCCGGACGGACCGCGCAGCACCACCGGTTCGCGGTCCCCGGCCAGCAGCTCGCCGACCAGTGCGTCCGCCGCGTCGGCCGGATCCGCAGCGGCGTCGAACTCGACGAGCCGGACCGCTGCCTGCGGGTACTCGCGGGCCAAGGTGCGGAACAGCCCCCGCAGTCCGTCCGCCCGGCCACCGCCGGACGGCGACGCCGTGCGGGCGGCGAGCAGCCACCGGGGGGAGCAGGCCAGCGCGGCCTGCAGCGCGGGCACGCAGCCCGGCAGCACCGGCGCCCCGTGCTCGGCGAGCGGGTCCAGCAGCAGCACACCGTCCACCGGGCCGTCCGCCGCGGACAGTTGGTGCTCGGCGTCCAGAGCCAGCATCTGCGCACCGGACGAGGCGAGCCGCAGCGAGAGGGCCTCGGTGACTCCGCTGCCGTCCGTACCGAGCAGGGCGAAGCGTCTGCCGGCCAGCGACTGCGGCGCCCCGACGGGTTCTGCCAGCGGCACGGCCGCGAACCGCAGCCGCGTGGGCTCGTGGCCCGCGACCGTCGGCGCCTCGGGCTGCGGCGCCGTCGCCGCCGACGCTGGAGGCTCCGCCCGGGGCGGTCCCAGACGGGTGGTGAGCCAGTCGGTGATGGCTGCGGCGGTGCGGGCACGTGCGAGCTCTTCGAGCTCCTCGTCGCCGAGTGCGCCGATTGCGCCGAGGTCGGCCCCGGGGCCGGCGGCCAGGCGGCGGGCGAGTTGGCCGATGATTTCGGTGCGTTTGATGGAGTCGATGCTGAGGTCGGCTTCGAGGTCGAGGTGAGGCTCGATCATGTCCGCCGGGTAGCCGGTGCGTTCGCTGATCACCTCCACCACGGTGCGCAGCACGTCGGCCTCCCCGAGGGCCGGCGCCGCGCCGATGGTCGGCTGGGCCGGGGGCACGGCAGGCGCCTCGGGCAGCGCCGCCGTCGCCGTCTCAGGAAGCGGCGTATGCGGCGTATGCGGCGTATGCGGGGAGAGCGGGGAGAGCGGGGAGAGCGGCGGAAGCGAAGCTGCGGCCGGCTCGCCCGCAGCGCCGAAGTAGGTCAGCAGCACGTCCCGCTGAGCCGCGATCATCTCCCGGCTGCTGCTGAGGAAGTCCGCCACCAGTGCGTCCCCGCCGAACCGGCGGCCGTTCGCCTGATCGTCCTGTGGTGCCACCAGAGCCTCCGGTACGGGTCGAGCCGGTGCGAGCGCACCGGGCAGCAGTTCTCCGGCAGCGGTGCGTACCAGCTGCCCGTCCACCGTCCAACCGGGCCGGTGCGGTACCCGCGCCCGGCCCGCGTCCACCGCGTCACGGCCGCGCAGCAGCCGGCCGGTCCGCACCGGCACACCCGCGACGGCCAGTTCGGCCAGCGCGTCGAGGAAGCCGGGCAGTCCGCCGCGCCGCCCCTCGACCGGCACCGCCCGGTGCGGCCGCTCCCCGAGCACCGCCGACACCAGCCGGGTCAGCACCGACCCGGGACCGGCCTCGACGAACACCCGGGCGCCCGCCTCGTACATCGCCTCGACCTGTTCCACGAAGCGCACCGGAGCGCCGATCTGCGCTGCCAACTCGGCACGCACCGCGGCCGGATCGACCGGGTAGGCGGCAGCCGTCCGGTTCGACCAGACCGGGAACTCCGGTGCCCGCACCGTACGGCCGGCAAGTGCGGTGGCGAACCGCTCGCCCGCGCCCGCGACCAGCGGGCTGTGGAAGGCACAGGCGACCGGCAGCCGCTTCACCTCGTACCCGGCCTCGCGCAGCAGCTCCGTCGCCGCTGCCACCTCGGGGGTCGCGCCGGAGACCACCGTCTGCCGCGGTGCGTTGCGGTTCGCCGCCACCACGCGTCCCGCCAGCCCGGCGGCCACCAGCACCTGCTCGACCTGCTCGGCCCCGGCCGACACCGCCGCCATCGAGCCGGGGTCCGCCCCCTCGCCGACCGCGTCCAGGATCGCTCTCGCCCGCTCGGCGCTGAGCGCCGGCAGGTCTTCCGCCGCCAGCGCCCCGGCTGCGCAGAGCGCGACCAACTCGCCGTAGCTGTGGCCCGCGGCCAGCTGCGGACGCACCCCGGCCAGTGCCAGCAGCTCGTACGCCGCCAGACCGGTCATGCCCAGCACGGGCTGGGCCACCCCGGTGTCGGTGACCGCGGCGCGCTGCTTCTCCCGTGCCTCGGGACTGAAGGCCGTCGGCGGGTACAGCACGTCCGCGTACGCCCGGCCCAGCCGCAGATGCCGCTGCACCCCGGGGAACGCCGTGAACAACTCCGCGAACATGCCCGGGCGTTGGCTGCCCTGGCCGGGGAAGAGAAACGCGACCTCGCCGTCCGCCGCATGCCCTTCCTCGGCCAGGTGAAGACCGCCCACCGGATCGTGCTCCCCGGCCAGGGTCCGACGCAGCAGGGCGGCCAACTCGGCGACGCCCGAGGCCACCAGCGCGACCTGCACCGGCCCGTGTCCCGACTCCGCCCGAAGGGAGGCGGCCAGTGCCAGGTCACGCAGTCGCCACGGCGAGCCGTCCGCCTCCGCGAGGCGCAGCAGTTCCGCCACCCCGCGCAGCGCCCGCTCCCGGTCGGCTCCCCGGAAGGTGAACAGCTCGGCAGGCCACTGCTGCAACCCGTGCACCGGCGGCGAACCGTCGTAACCCCGGAGCACTGCGTGGAAGTTGGTGCCACCGAAGCCGAACGCGCTGACCCCGGCCACCCGCTGCGCCGGCGGCGCGGCCCACGGCCGGGCCTCGGTATGGAACGCGAACGGGCTGTTGCCGGCCTGCCAGGCCGGGTTCGGCTGCTTCAGGTGCAGGGTGGGCGGCTTGACCCCGGTGTGCAGTGCCAGCGACGCCTTGATCAGGCCGGCCAGCCCCGCCGCGCACTTGGTGTGCCCGATCTGCGACTTCACCGACCCCAGCGCGCAACTCCCCGGCGCCGCCCCCGCCTCCAGGAACACCTCGCTCAGCGTGGCCAGTTCGGTGCGGTCGCCGACCGCGGTCCCGGTGCCGTGCGCCTCCACCAGGCCCACCTCGGCCGGACCGACCCCGGCACCGCGGTACGCGCGCTCCAACGCCGCCCGCTGCCCCTCGGGCCGTGGCGCCGTCAGGCCCAGCGAACGGCCGTCGCTCGCGCTGCCGATGCCCTGGACCACCGCGTACACCCGGTCGCCGTCCCGCTCCGCGTCCGCCAGCCGCTTCAGTACCAGACAGCCCACGCCCTCGCCGAGCACGATCCCGTCCGCCGAGGCGTCGAACGGGCGGGACCGGCCGGTCGGCGAGAGCGCGTGCACCGAGGCGAACAGCAAATAGTCGTTGATGCCGTTGTGCAGGTCCGCGCCGCCGCACAGTGCCATGTCGCTGGTGCCCGCGACCAGTCCCGTGCAGGCCGCGTCCAGTGCCGCCAGCGAGGACGCGCAGGCCGCGTCCACCGTGAAGTTGGCGCCGCCCAGGTCGAGCCGGTTGGTGATCCGCCCGGAGACGACGTTGGCCAGCATCCCAGGGAAGGAGTCCTCGGTGAGCCTGGGCAGCTGCTCCGCGATCGCCTCCGGGACCGTGCCCAGGTAGGCCGGCAGCAACGCTCCCAGCACGCCCGCGTTCGACAGATCGCTGCCCGCCTCCGCGCCGAACACCACGCTGGTACGGGAGCGGTCGAAGGCCCGCCCGCCGTTCCCACCGCCGCCGTCGTACCCGGCGTCCGCCAGCGCCCGGCGTGCCGCCTCCAGCGCCAGCAGCTGCACCGGCTCGATGCTCCCCAGCGCGGACGGCGGGATGCCGTAGCTCAGCGGATCGAAGGGGATCCGGGGCAGGAAGCCGCCCCACCTGGACGGCGTGGTACCCGGCCCGCCGTCGGCCGAGTGGTACAGCGCCGGGTCCCACCGCTCGGGCGGCACCTCGGTCACCGCGTCCACCCCGGCCAGCACGTTCGCCCAGAACGCGGGCAGGTCGGGAGCCTGCGGGAACATGCCCGCCATGCCGATCACCGCGATCTCCAGCGGCGCCGGCGCAGGCTCCACCGCGTCGCCGGGGGCCAGGCCCAGACGCTCCGTCAGTTCTGCGGATCGGGCGGCCAGGAAACCGGCTGCGCCGGTGCTGACCGCGGCGTGCAGCTCAGCCAGCGTCGTGGTGGCCGAGCGCAGGACGGCGACCTGCCCGGCCATGAACATCCCCTGCGCCAACTGCCCCTGCTCGTCCACCGCGGTGAGCTCGCCCGCCACCCGGTCGACGCCCTTGCTGGCGATCCGCAGCCGACCGACGTTCAACCGCTCCAACCGCGCCCAGGCCTCCCGGTCCGGCACTCCCCGCGCCCGCAGCCGCTCCCGTAACTCCGCGAACTCCGCCGTGAACGGGCTCGGCACGCATCGCGTGGCGTGCCCGGGAGCCGTCTGAAGCAGCTCCGTCCCGCGCGCCGCCACCACCTGCCGCTGGAACTGCGGCTGCACGGCGCCGTACGTCACCGCTTCCTCGGTGAACAGGTACGCCGTGCCCATCAGCACGCCCGCCGCCACGCCTCGGTCCGCCAGCGGCGCGGCCATCGCCGCCACCATCGCCGCAGAACGCTCGTCGTGCACGCCCCCGGCGAACAGCACCTCCACCGGCTGCCGGTCCCGCGAGGCGTCCAGGAAGTCCTCCAGCACTGCCAACTGCGCCTCCCAGAGCGGGAAGCTGTGCTGCGGCCCGACATGGCCGCCGCACTCCGAGCCCTCGAAGACGAATCTGCGCGCCCCGTCGTCCAGGAACTGCTTCAGCAGGCCGGGGGAGGGAACGTGCAGGAAGGTGCGGACCCCTGCCTCCTCCAACATCCTTGCCTGCGAAGGCCGCCCGCCCGCGATCACGGCATGACTGGGCCGCGCGGCCAACACCTCCGCCAGCTGGGCGCTGCGCACCGCCTCCGGAGCGAAGCCCAGCACGCCGACGCCCCAGGGGAGTCCGTCGGCCTCGGCGCCGGTCTGCGCGAGCAGCTCGCGGGTCTGCTCCGGCCCGGCCAGCGCCAGCGCGACGAACGGCAGCGCGCCCGCCGCGGCCACGGCCGCCGCGAAGCCCGGCTGGTCGCTGACCCTGGTCATCGGCCCCTGCGCCACCGGCAGTCGGCTGCCCAGGGCCCGGCCCAGCGCCGCCCCGGGCCCGAGCAGCGCCGCCGCAGCGGCCGGCGCCCGCAGCACGTCCAGTGCTGCCTCCCGTACGGCTCGCACCGCCCGCCCGACCGTTCCCCAGCGTTCGGCGAACCTGGCCGCCAGGAAACCGTCCTGTCCGACCGCCAGCTCGGTAGCCGATCCGCCCGGGCCGCCACGCCGCAGTACTCGCCGCCCGTCGATGACGGCGGTTTCGGACCCGTCCATGCCGCGCACGGCCGCCGCGCCCTCCTCCGGTGCCGCGGACTCGGCCAGCAGCGCGAGCTGACTGTCCAGCACCACCCCGGCCGCCCCGCCGGCCACCGCCGCCGCAGCGGTGCGCGGCCCGATCCCGCCGCAGGCCCACACCGGCACCGCGATCCCGGGATCCGCCAGCAGCTGCTGCAGCAGCACGAACGTGCTCAACTCCCCGACCCGGCCGCCGCTTTCGCTGCCGCGTGCGATCAGCCCGTGAGCCCCGACGCGGACGGCGGCCAGTGCCTGCCCCAGGTCGGTCACCTCGATCAGCAGGCGGTACTCGGCGGCCAGCGCCGCGAGGTCCCAACCGGGGGTGTCCAGGGACAGCAGCAGGGTGTGCGGGCCGGCTCCGCCAAGGGAGTGCAACTCGTCGGGGGAGACCTGGCAGCCGGGGCCCACTCGGACGCCGAACCGGCCGGGGGCTCTCTCACGGAGTCCGGCGAGCTCCTCGCGCGAGCGGCGGTCGCCGCGCCCGAGGTCCAGCACGCCCAGTGCGCCCGCGCGGCACACGGCCTCGGCGAGCCGGGCGTCCGGTTCATGGAAGGGGGTGATCCCGACGACGATGTCGGCCAGCGGGGAAGTGGGCCTCATGGGCTCTCCGGTGTTGAGTCACGGCGCAGTCGGGGGCATGTGCGACTCCCGGAACAGGCGCTGCGGGGCTAGCCCTCGCTGGGGGGGCGAGGGTGCCATCGCCTTCCGCTGTCCGGTCCAACGCTGACGCTACTGAGCGGTAGTGCCTGCCAGGTTAAGCCGGTATTGCGCGCCCATGTCAATATGCGGGCGATGGCCGGTGTCCTTGTCGGTTGACCGGACATGACGGTCCGTCATCGCCTCGCGCCGCTTCGGCACACCCCGGTAGGTGAGCACCCGCCGTCCCTTGCCGAGGTGAGGCGTGTCGTCCCGGCGCCGGCGGAACAGGGGAAGAGGCGGCGGCAGGCCCCGGCGATGCGCACGAGACCGGACCAGCCGGACCCGCGTTGCGCAGCCGGCGGCTACCCGGCCGTCGCGGAATCGCCGCTTTCGACGAGGTGGCGGGTGAAGAAGCGCTCCGAGCTCTCCAGCTCGAACGCGGGTATGTCCGCGTGGCGGCCTGGGTTGGCGTGCAGCGTCTTCTCGGGGGAGGCGAAGGTGTCGAACAGTGCGAGACCCGCGTCGCGCGGCACCAGCTCGTCGTCCCACTGGAGCAGGAACTCGACCGGGACGGTGATCCGGGCTGCCGTCTCGGCCAGGGCCTCGGAGCCCGCGAGGCCGAAGACGGCGGCGGTGATCCTCGGTTCGGCCGCGACGAACGGCACGCCGATCATGCTGCCCATCGACACGCCCCAGTAGCCCACGGGCCCGTTCGCGCCGACGCAGTCGAGTTCCTGGAGGGCGTCCAGGGTGGCCC
Organism: Kitasatospora sp. GP82; assembly: GCF_029892105.1. Taxonomy (GTDB): domain Bacteria; phylum Actinomycetota; class Actinomycetes; order Streptomycetales; family Streptomycetaceae; genus Kitasatospora. Next base: position 37,761 of record NZ_JARZAJ010000026.1, read on the forward strand.
GCCACTCGGGAACGGCCTGCGCCACCAGGACTGTGTTGTAGCGGGCCAGATGCGGGCCGATGGGCTCGCCCGCCGTCACTCGTTCCCTGATTCCTGCCATCAACCGCTCGCCCTCCTGGACGATGGGCCGCTCTCCGTACCCGGGCGCGTCGATGGCCGCCACCGCGAAGCCGCAGGCCGTCACGTAGTGGTGCGCGCGGGCCACCAGGGAAGGGGCCGTCTTGTGCTTGCCGCCGCCATGGCCCAGCAGCACCAGGGGACGGTGGCCTGCGGCATCGGCTGGTGACCAGAGCACGCCGGGGACGTCGTCGAGGGTGAAGAGACGTTCCGAGACGCCGTTCGAGGTCGTCTGCGAGGTGAAACGCATGGTTTCGTCGCCTTTCGGGATGCCTGCGGGCGTTCCCAGGGCCACCTGTGTCAGATGAACCGCACTGCCGTGAGAGGGGGGACCGCCCAGCCTGATAGGCCGGTAAGGGGTCTCACCTTTTCGGTCGGTCACGTGCATGGTGACGCCAGCAGACACCCACCAAGGGCCGGACAGCCGCTCACACCGTCATCTTCCGTGGCCGCGGCCTGTGTTGACCTCAAGCCCCGCGTTGCTCTTGCCTCTGAGGAAACCACCCGACTCGGCGGTCCGAGGCCGAGGGCTCATTGGACGGACCGTCAGGTCGCCCAGGGCGAGGTCACCACCAGCCGCCGCAACCGCTGGAGTCGCAGGCGCGCATGTAGACGTCGTACGCGCCGTTGTAGGAGTACAGCTTCCCGAATGTCATGTTCTTCTGTTCCAGCCGGCCGGACTCCCAGGTGATGCGCATCTGGACCCACACGCCGTTGTCGCTCTTGACCCACTGGAACTGGCCCGAGTAGCCGCCGTGCCCGTCGCTGTTCCACGTCTTCCACACGCCGACGTTCAGGCCCTTGGGGGACCACAGTTCGCCTTCCGCCCTGGCCTTCGGGCTCGGTTGACCGCTGCCTCCCGCCATCGTTGTGGTCTTCCACGGGTTGGCGTGGCCGGGCGTGGCGCCGGCGGTTCCGGCCCCGGTCAGAGCCGTCACGGCAACGAAGAAAAGTGTGACTGCCGCGCTACGAATGCGCATGAAAGAACCCCTCGTGATTCCGCCCCTGACAATCAATCGAACAGGGGCTCGCTCAATCCACTGGCGACTCTTCACTATCCTTCAGAAAGAACGTGTACCGCGCAACGGTCGGTATCAGCCATTCCGGCCCCATGACCGGCGCGGTCCACTTCGGTTCGAACCTGACTGTCCGATCCTGCTCAGAGCCCAGTCCCGTCCGGGCCGACGCCGTGCAGCGTGCAGATCTGCAGTTCGGCACCGACCAGTCGAGCCCGCTCCGGTTCCACGATCCCTGTCCCCACCTCTTCTCGCGCCTGCCCGCCCGGCCACCATGATGCCCGGTCGCCCGCTCGCCGAGGGCCTGGGTCCCGACCTGGCCGACTTGCTGTCTCTCCGTCACCCACCGGCGAGGGGCTTCCCGTACGTACGGCAGTGATGAGTGGACACTCGTTCGTATCTCCGCCGAGAGCGTCCGCCAGTAGGTAACCCATCAGGACGGGGCATCCCCGGACAGTGCAACTGGCTCCGGTGAGTGTCTACTTGCGGAGCCTCCAAGCGGTGATGATTGCGTTGATGACGACTCGGAAGATCTCGAATCTGTCCGGGTAAGGGCGTCCGCCAGTAGGTCTTCGCGTATCCCGGGTCACCTCCGCAGCGTGTGGGAGCCCTGGGCCCGAGGTGTGTGCTGCTGATACTCGGTGCGGCTCCTGAGCGAGGCGAGGGTCTCCTCGACGAGTACCCGTGCCTCGGCCACTGTTGCCGCCAGCAACTCGGCAGTCTCACCGGGCTTCCCCAGCAGGCTGCGGACTCGCGGGCCGAAGCCGGCCGGCGCGCCCGGCAGTGCCTCGGCGACAGCCAGCGCGCCCTTCTCGTTGAGGCACCAACGCCGATCCTCGGCGTACATCGCCTGCACCAGCACGCCGATGGCCCGGGACAGGCAGAGCGAGACGTAGAGCGTGTCCGCCCGTGCCGCGCCCTTTGCTGCGGCGGCGACCAGGAAGTCCGCCTCCCAGGTTCCCGCCGCCAACGCCTCTCGCAGCGGCTCGGGGTAGGTCGCGGTCCGCCGCCGCAGGTCCGTCAGCTCGCCGGTCGGGTCGGCCAGCACCTGGCCCAGCGCTACCTCGCCCACGTAGCAGGGTGACCAGAACCCGAGCGGGTGCCCCGCTTGCACGCCCACCTCGTACCGGCCCTCGCGGCAGTCCGCCCACACCTGCTCGACCCGGTCCAGATCCCGCAGGATCCAGTCCACGGCCACGCCGCCGGCCTGCAGCCAGGCACCACCGTTCACCCAAGGTCCCCAGCCGCCTGGGCCGGCTACCTCCACGTCGGGTCCGGCCAGCGCGCGCAACGCGGCGAGGTCAAGCTCGCCGCGGTAGTAGACGCCGAGGTCCCAGTCGGATTCCGGTCGGTGCTCTCCGCGTGCCCGGCTGCCGCCCAGTAGCACTGCGACTACGCCCGGCACCTCGGCCAGGCGGTTGGCCATGTCCTCGATGATCACCTGCATGGAGCGAGTCTGGCAGTCGCCAACGCCTCGGGCCGGCTATTTCCGGCTCTTCTGCTGCACCTGTGGGTGTGATCACGCGAGTTGGCGGCGGGGCAGCGCCGGGCGCTCCAGACCGACCCACGGATGGAGCAGAAGAGCCTCATTTCCGGACCGTTCTGCGGGCCGGGATCAGTTGATGGTCCACTGCTGCAGCACGGAGTCGGTGTTCGCCAGCTGGGTCAGCGGGGACCCGTCGGACGTGGAGGCGGTGGTGAGGAGCAGCCCGCTCTTCGCCGAGGCGACGGTGTACGTGCCGTTCGCCTGCTGCGCGATGGTCCAGTGCTGGTTGCTGTTTCCGGTGCAGGTCCACTGGATCACCTTGGCACCCGGGGCGGTGGAGCCGCCGTTGACATCGGCGCAGAGCCCCGACTCGGCGTTGACGAGCTGGTAGGTGCCGTCGGGCTGCTGGGTGAACTGCCAGTTCTGGTTGGCACCGCCGTTGGCGGTCCAGGTGATGAGCCGGGTGCCGGCGGTCATGCTGTGGCCGGGGTCGTCGAGGGCCCTGCCGCCCGTGACGAGGGTGTGGGTGCCGTCGAGGTTGCCGCCTCCGGTCGAGCCGACGGGGGTGACGGTCAGGGTCTGCTCGGCGGCGGTGCGGGAGCCGCCGACGGCGTCGCCGGTGGTGTCGGTCCAGGAGCGGGCAGGCGTGGTCTCGGTGAGCCGGCCGGTGTCCGAGGACAGGCCGATCACCAGGCCGCTGTAGCGGTTGACCAGACGGTAGGTGCCGTCGGCGGGCGCGTTGGGGATGACGAACCACTGCTGTCCGACGGTGGGGCCGCCGGATCCGGTGGCGGTGACGGTCAAGGTGGCGCCCCAGGCCCGGCCGGCGGTGGAGCCGGAGTCGACACCCAGCAGCCGGCCGGTGGCGGAGTTGGTGATCCGGTAGGAGCCGTCTCCGCTGCCGGTGAAGACCCAGGCCCCCAGGTCCGATCCGGTGGCGGTGGCGAGCGAGGTGGTGGCGGAGCTGCCGGAGAGCTGCGCGAGAACGCGGCCGGTGCCGTTGCTGATCCGGTAGGTCCTGGTCGGGTCGAACGGTGCTGCGGCGGGCGCGGTCGAGTCGATGGTGACGTTGGCGTACTCGCCGTCCGAACCGGCGCAGGCGATCGCGCAGTAGGACCGGAAGCCCTTCCCGATGATCGTGGAGTTGGTCCTGTTCGCGCTGTCGACCAGCCAGCGGTACCAGGAGCCCGAGGTGTAGCTGCCGGAGTCACCGATCAGCGTCCACTTCTGCGTGGCGAGGTCGTCGGTCGCGTAGAACCGCTGCGGTGCCGTCCCCGACACGACCTCGGGCTCGCCGATGTACCGGCCGAGGTAGGCGTCGTAGGCGATGTTCATGATGAACAGGTCCGACTTCGCGGGCAGTTGGCCCGCCGCGACCTGCTGGTCCACGGTGCCGGTGTTGGCCGGGTCGTAGTCGGATCCGACCGGGGTGTAGCCCGTGGGGGTGGCGGCGGTGACCGGCACCATGTTGCTCTCCATGCCTCCCACACCGGGCTGCGTCCAGGAGCCGTCGTACCACTTCTGCCAGGAGCCGGTGGCCATCTTGGACGAGAGCGGGGCGCGTGCGACGTGCGCCAGGCCGCCGGTGCTGCCGCCGACACCGCCCTTGGGGACGATCCGCGAGCCGTAGTAGACGTAGAAGTAGCCCGAAGCGGTGTCGACGAACAGCCGCGGGTCGCCGTCACCGTAGTCGTAGGTCTGGTTCGGGAACGCCGTGGTGTCGTTGCGGGTGGTGCTGTAGGGGGATGTGATCGCGTGGCCCCTGATGGTCCACACCTTCCCCTGGTCGGTCGACACGGCGTAGTCGATCGAGTCGTAGTGCAGTCCGTCGCCGAACGGCTGCGGGGTGAACTCGTTGTGCACCAGGCCGTACCAGTTGCCGGTGTCCGGGTCGACCCAGACCCCGACCAGGTCGCAGTAGTTCGGCTGGGAGTAGCCCGAGCCGGACGCCGCGGGCGTGGCCCGGACACCGGTCGGGCTGGTGTTGCACCGCCAGGTCGTGTCGTTGTTCCTGTCCTTGGCGTCGGCGGGGTCCACCGCGTCGCTGATCGCACTGGAGCGGGTGGCGTTGTCGAAGTCCGTGCCGGTGTAGAAGTCCCACTGCCGGGAGTCTTTCGCGCCGTACAGCGAGTGGGACTGCTGGAAGTAGAACGTGCCGTCCTTGTCGGTGTAGGCGCCGGCCGGGGTGTCGTCGGGGTAGGCGTACGAACCGGTCGAGCCGATGGCCACCGTGTACGTGGCGGCGTGCGGAGCTGGCGTCTTCGCGGACGCCGGTGCCGTCAGGGCGCTGCCGCCCGCCATCGCCACCACCGTGGTGACGAGCGCACCGACCAGCCTTCTGCGAGCAGCTGACACAGGTACTCCCTCTTCCCTTGTCGGGTTCGCCCTTGCGGCGGACCCGTGGCGGGCCGGCACCGCTCCCGGTACCGGCTGGACCGGGGCAGGCCCCCCGACCCGGTCCTGCCCCCCTGTGCAAGGCCCTCCCCGCGACCGGAGGGGGCCGGGTCTCGGCCTTCCGGCATGCAGAGGTCGTCAGCCGGCGGTACTGGCTGTCCGGGTGGACCGCGAGCCGGATCCGTCCAGCGAGACTTCTTCCTCACGCACGTCGGCGACGCGGATCCCCCGCCCTCGTTCGGGGAGTTGACGAACCGGAGCACGAACGGGCGATCGGCATCAGTGCTTCCTCTCCGAGGCGCGAGCCTGGCGTCGGCGAGTATCCGCGCTGGACGGATGGGAACGCTACGCCGGGGTCTTTGCCGGCATCCGGGGGCACGGCTTTGCTGGTCAGGCGGTCACTGCGTGGTCCAGCGCTGGTTCGCTCCGCCGTCGCAGCCGTAGACCTCGACTGCGGTTCCGTTGACGTTGCCGGCCGGCACGTTGCCGCCGGTGACGTCCAGGCAGAGGCCGTACTGGCTGGGAGTGGTGACGGTACCGTCGGAGTTGAGGTGCCACTTCTGACCGGCGCTGCCGTCGCAGGGCTGGATCACCACCGGAGTACCCCACGCCAGGCTGCCGTTCGCGGTGCCCAGGCACCGGCTGCCGCCGTAGGCTCGCAGGTCGCCGTTGGAGGTGGCGGACCACTGCTGGTTGGCACCGCCGTTGCAGTCCCAGATCTCGATCTTCGTCCCGGCGGCGGTCTGGTTGTTCCAGGCGTCCAGGCAGCGGCCGGAGGACGCGGAGACCAGCGGCTTCGCCGGGCTCGTGGTGAGCGGGCGCGCGGCCACCCGGTAGAGCACGGTGCCGCCGGCGGGGACGGTGGCGCTGATGGTGCCGTCGGTGCTGGTGGACGTGGTGTGCGCCCACAGGTCGTCGAGGGTGTAGCCGGTGCTGCTCGCCGGCAGGCCGACGGCGGTTGCGGTGGTGGAGATGGCGGCCGGGGCGGAGGTCTCGTTGAACAGGGCCACGGCGACGTCGCCGCCCGCCAGCGGACGGGCGAGTACGTCCAGGCCGTTGCCGGTGCTGACGGGTGTGCCCTGCCTGCCGAGCCGGTCCTGGTCGACGGCGATGACGTCCTTGTTGAGGTAGACACCGAGGTCCTGCCCGCTGATCGGGAAGCCGGAGCCGCCCGCCGCGGCTGCGGTGCGCAGGTCGGCGCCGGAGATCAGCGGGGCGGCGAGCACAGCGGCGACCGAGAGCTCGGACTTCTCCTGGTCGTAGCTGAGGCGCTGGTTGGGGTCGGAGGAGGCCGAGGCGTAGTTCCCGGTCTCCAGCATGTCGATGTCGTTCCAGGCGCCCGGTCCGGCGTACTGGGACTTGTCGAGGTCGGTGTGGACCAGCCTGGTCAGGCCGGCGAAGGAGGCGTCACGGTCGCCGTCGATGCGCCACATGTTGGCCGTGCTCCTGCCCCACACCCAGGGCGTCTCGCCCTGGGCCGCCGGCTGGAGCGAGAGGCTGAGGACGACCGGCCGTCCGGTGGCGGCGAGGGCGTCGCGCATCCAGCCGTCGCGGGTCTGCAGCGGAAGCCGCTCGTCGCCGACCCGTCGGGCGGGGTCGCTGTCGAGGCAGTTGTCGTACTTGAGGAAGTCCACGCCCCAGGAAGCGAAGGTCCGGGCGTCCTGCTGCTCGTGGCCCAGGCTGCCGGGGAAGCCCTGGCAGGTGTGGTAGGTCGGACTCTCGTAGACGCCGAACTTCAGGCCCTTGGCGTGCACGTAGGAGGCGAGGGCGGTGAGGCCGTCAGGGTACTTCTGCGGGTCGGGGACGAGGTTGCCGCCGCTGTCCCGGGACCGGCTCATCCAGCAGTCGTCGATGGTGAGGTACTGGTAGCCGGCGTCGCGCATACCGCTGGAGGCCATGAAGTCGGCGGTGTCCTTGACGGTCTGCTCGGCGGCGTTGCAGCCGAAGGTGTCCCAGCTGTTCCAGCCCATTGGCGGGGTGGCGGCGAGGCCGTTGTCGAGGGCATGGGCGGGCTCGGCGGTGAGCATCGAGGCACCGAGCGCGGGGAGTGCGAGGCAGAGCGAGAGCAGAGTTGCGGCGCTGCGGCGGCGTGGGCGGCGGGGGCGCGTCTGGCGTGAGAGCGCATGCATGTGGGGGCTCCAAGCCTGTTGTGGGGGTGGGAGGTTGGGGCGGAGAGGCCGGGACCGCTCCGCCCCGGGCGGGGTCAGCTCTGGGTGAGAGCGGTGAAGTCGGCCTCGCCGCTGGTGCCTTCGCTGTGGGAGGTGGTGAACACGCCCACGTCCTGGGTGGCCGTCACCCCGGGGAGGGTGGCCGTGCCGACCTGGGTCCAGGTGGTGCCGTCGGTCGAGAAGTAGCCGGTGTAGGCGGACCCGGAGCGGACCAGCTTGAGCCAGCTGGGGTAGACGGCCGTGCCGCTGCCCTGGTTGCTCGGGGCGCTGTTGGAGTCCAGACGACCGCTGCCGGTGCTGTCCCACTGCAGGACGTAGCCCTTGCCGGGAGCCTCGGCGAGGATCAGGTAGCCGGGGGAGGAGCCGGGCTTGGTGATGTCGTTGCGCACCATGATCCCGGCTTTGGCCCACTCACTGGTGGCGGCCTGGGCGGTCAGCTTCACGACGGTGGTGGAACCGTCGTGCTCGGCGCCCGGCTGGTAGATCGCGCTGTACTGGTCGGTGTCGTACCAGAGGTCGGCCCCCGCACCGTCGATGGCGAGTCGGCCGTCCTGGGCGCCGAAGGCCGCCGTGGTGTCGGAGAAGGTCCTGAGCGGGGCCTTCACGGGGGTGGACAGCTCCACGGGGTCGGGTGCGGTGACCGCCTGAGCGCCACCCGGACCGTGCACCGATGCGGTGCCGGTCACGGTGACCCGGGTGATCGGCGCGGGCAGTGCGGCGGGTGCGGTCACCCGGAACGCCGCGATGGCCTGGTGGCCGCTGGGGACCTGGGCGAAGCGGGTCCCGGTGAGCGGGGTGACGGTCCATCCGGCCGGGGCCTCCACCGCCAGCCGGACGTCGCGGGCGGCCTGCACACCGTTGTTGGTGAAGGTCGAGGTCACCGTGCCGGAGGTGCCGGCGGACCAGGACGGTACGACGGTGTTCAGCACCACGCTGGGGGCGTGCTGGCCGGGCCTGCTCGTGGGCGCGACCCGGTACATCACGGTGCCGTGGCCCGGCACGGTGGCGCTGATGGTCCCGGCGCTCTCGGTCGTGGTGTGCGCCCACAGGTCCCGGAGGGTGTAGGCCTTGGCCGTGTGCAGGCCGATCGCGGAGGCGGTGGTGGAGATGACGGCGGGTGCGCTGTTCTCGTTGAAGAGGGTCACCGCGACGCTTCCGTCGGCGAGCGGCTTGGCCAGCACGTCGAGGCCGCCTGCCATGCTGACGGGCGTGCCCTGCTTGCCGAGCCGGTCCTGGTCGACGGCGATGACCTCCCTGTTGCCGTAGACGGCCAGGGTGTCGGCACTCGCACTGCGCAGGTCGGTGCCGGCGATCAGCGGAGCGGCCATCTCGGCCCAGAGCGAGAACTCCGTCCGGTCCTCGGTCGGCGTCATGCCGTTGCCGACCTCCAGCATGTCCGGGTCGTTCCAGGCGCCGGGCCTGGCCACGGAGGCGGCCTTCAGGTTCTGCTGGAAGATGTACAGCATCCGGCCGTAGGAGGCGTCGATGTCGCCCGTGGTGCGCCAGAGGTTGCCGACCGAGGCGCCCCAGCCGGTGACGTCCTCCTCGCCCCAGTCGCAGAGGCTGTAGACGATCGGCCGGCCGGTCCTGGCGAGGGCGTCGCCCATGGCCTGGTAGCGCTGTTTGGCCGGTACGCCCTGGTTGTAGCAGTTGTCGTACTTCAGATAGTCGACGCCCCAGGCAGCAAAGGAGTTGGCGTCCTGCTGCTCGTGGCCGAGGCTGCCCGGGTACCCCGCACAGGTGAGCGTGCCGGCGCTCTCGTAGATGCCGAGCTTGAGGCCCTTGGCGTGGAGGTAGGCGGCCACCCCCGTGATGCCGTGCGGGAACTTGGCCGGGTCCGGGACGAGTCGGCCGTCGGCGTCACGGGTCTTGGTCATCCAGCAGTCGTCGATGTTGACCTGTCGGTAGCCGGCGGCCTGCAGCCCGTTGGAGGCGATCTTGTCGGCGGTCTGCTCGACGAGCTGCTCGCTCACGTCGCAGCCGAAGGCGTTCCAGTCGTTCCAGCCCATCGGCGGGGTGAGTGCCAGGCCGTTGTCGAGGGCGGCGGCCGGGGTTGCGGTGAGGGGGACAGCTGCTAGGGGTGCCGCTGTCAGCGCGGCCGCGATGAGGGCGGCCCACGTCTTGCGCATCGGTTCTCCTGAGTCCGAGGAAGGCGGACGGTACGGCGGATCTGACGCCTTGCGCAGTGCGTGGCCAAGCGAACCAAAATCAACACAATGAGTCAATAGTCAACACAATCCTGTGTGGAGTCTTGATGAATTCACGCAGGATGAAATACTTCCGAACATCCGAGGAGAGTGGGGCCTGACCGGCCGAGGAACTGACGAGGGCCCAACTCGACTGACATGCAGGAGACTTGGGGAGCTTGGAGCGTCCCGGGGCTCCACCGCGGGGTGAGGGGACCCGGAAGTCGTCGCGCAGGGACGCGTGTCCGGCGGTCAGCACCGGGCCGAGGCCGGCCGGGGCGCCCGCGTCCAGCAGGGCGACGGCTTGCCGGACGCGGGCGTTCTCGGTGACCACGTGCCGTACGAGCAGCCGGAGTTCGGCCGGAAGCCCGCCCGACACGGAGTCCAGCCCGGCGTACCGGAGGTCGCGCAGGGCGCGCAGTCCGAGCAGTTGCGCCGAGTGCTCGCAGCCGGCAAGTCGCTCACGGATTCCCCGGGTGGTGGTCGGCGGTGGCGACCGGGATTTCGCGGCCGATGGCCCGGCAGACCGCCTCGATCACTTCGCGGACCGGGAAACCGCTGCCGTTGCAACCTCCCGCAGGCGCTGTGCCGCCGCCTCTGGCGACACGTCGTTGACGAACGCGTCCATTCCGGATTCGACCCCGGCCAGGAACTTGAGCCTGCCCACCGTACGCCGGATCGTGAACAGCTCCAGGTGAAGCGCGAGTTCGTCACCCCCACGGGTGGGGGCCTGGTGCCAGGCCGCGATGTACGGCGTCGGTGCGACCGGGGCAGTCTGCCCCCGTTGGATGAAGAGCCGGTCAAAACGGCGCAGCAATTCGAGGTAGAGCAGGGGAAACTCCGCGCGTTCGGGTTCGGTCAGGCGGGTCAGGTCGGTGACCCTGCGGTTGGGGTAGAGGTGGCACTCGTAGGGCCAGCGGGCGGCGTACGGGACGAAGGCCGTCCAGTGCTCGCCCGCGAGGACCACCCGTTCGGGGTCGGTGCGTTCGGCGGCCAGCAGGTCCTCGAAGAGGTTGCGGCCGGTGCGGGCGCGGTGGGCCGTGGCGGCGGTGAGCATCTTGACGGTGCGTGGGGTGGTGAAGGGGAAGGCGTAGATCTGGCCGTGCGGGTGGGCCAGGGTGACCCCGATCTCGGTGCCCCGGTTCTCGAAGCAGAAGACCTGGCGGACGCCGGGGAGGGCGGCGAGGGCGGCGGTGCGGTCGGTCCAGGCGTCCAGGACCAGGCGGGCCCTGGCCTCGGTGAGGTCGGCGAAGGAGAGGCCGTGGTCGGCGGTGAAGCAGACCACCTCGCAGCGGCCGGTGCCGGGGGAGGAGAGGTGCAGTGGGTCGGGGCTGCCGCTGCCGCCGGTCGCGGTGCTGCGGGCCAGTGAGGGGAAGCGGTTCTCGAAGACCACGACGTCGTAGTCGGCGGCGGGGATCTCGCTGAGGCGGCCGTCCCGGGAGGGGCAGAGCGGGCACTCGTCGGCCGGGGGGTGGTAGGTCCGGCCCTGCCGGTGGGCGGCGATGGTGACCCAGTCGCCGGTGGCGGGGTCGCGGCGGACCTCGGAGAGCGGGGCGCCCCGCTCCAGCGGCCGCAGGTCGGGGGCGTCCCGCACGGCGGAGTCGTCCGCGTCGAAGTAGATGAGCTCGCGGCCGTCCGCCAGCCTGGTCGTCGTCTTGTTCACGGCTTCCTCTCGCTGCTGGTCCTTGCCGAGGGAACCCTCGATCCGACCGGCAAGGACCAGTTGCAACATAATTGAACACTATCCACCATCAGTCAACGTCCATGTGAGGTGCCGGGTCCGACCGGCCACCTACGATGATGTTGATAGTTGTGTGAACGAGAGCAGTTGGTGGCAGCTGTGCCTGTTGATTGGGGTGCCGTATGACTGACAGTGCACAGTTGCTGGCTCAGCAGCGACGCACGCTGATCCTGGCGTGGATCAGGCAGCGGGGTGGAGCGCGGGTCAACGAGCTCACGCGCGAGCTGGGCGTCTCGGACATGACCGTTCGGAGGGACCTGGACGCTCTCGCCCGGCGGGGTCTGGTCGACAAGGTGCACGGCGGGGCGGTTCGCGCCGACGAGCCCAGCAGCAGAGAGCCGGGCTTCGAGGCCAAGTCCTCCTGGCAGTTGTCGGCCAAGGACGCGATCGCGCGGGCCGCCGCCGCACTGGTCCAGCCGGGAATGGCCGTCGGCCTCGGCGCCGGGACGACCACCTACGCCGTCGCGCAGCACCTCACCGAGGTCGAGGGGCTGACGGTCGTCACCAACTCGGTCCGGATCGCGGAGCTCCTCGAACAGTCCGGGCGCGGCGGGCCGGGCGCGGCGACCGTGTTGCGGACGGGAGGCGTGCGCACCCCTTCGGATGCCCTGGTCGGCCCGCTTGCTGATCAGGCGATCCGGTCGCTGCACGTGAACGTGTTGTTCCTCGGCTGCCACGGAATCGCGGTCGAAGCCGGGCTGACCACGCCCAACCTCGCCGAGGCGGAGACCAACCGCGCCTTCATCGGCTCCGCACACCGGGTGGTCGCGGTCGTGGACCACACCAAGTGGGACGCCGTCGGCCTGGCCACCTTCGCCACTCTCGACGAGATCGAGGTCCTGGTCACCGACGGTGAACTGTCTCCGGAACGTCGGGCCGCCGCTGCCGAGCGGGTCGGTCGAGTGATCGTCGCCGAGGGTTCCTGACGGCCGACGGCAGCCCGCGGCAGCCTCGGCTCGGTCGCGCCGGGGCCGGCCGCAGTGCACCGGGGGCCGGCCACGTCCGTTCGAATCAACAGAACGCACCGCATCACCCATGATGACGCGTCACTTCGGCCGCTCCCCGCGACGGTTCGCCGCTGGGGTATCGGCACCGGTAACGGGAGCATCTCAAAACGGCGTCCGCCTGGGGAGGCTCTTGACGAACGTGTGAATGGGGCGTTTCCTGTGAGCCGATGCGTTTGATCAAGTTAGTTTCTGGTCGGTTGTGTTGCATTGATCCGATCAGGGCTGTCCCACCTTCAGGAGCCGATCCATGCATTCCTCCCGCAATCGCCAGGCTGCCGCTGCCGTGCTGGGCATGGTGTTCACCCTCGGTCTGACCGCCTGCTCGACCGGTCAGGAGTCGACTGCCTCCGGCGGCGGCCAGGTCGCCAAGGTCGATGGCAAGATCTCCCTGACCTACCTCCAGAAGCAGGGGGACCAGGAGTACTTCGTCGGCGAGGCGGCCGGGGCCAAGGCGAAGGCCGCCGAACTGGGCGTCGACCTCAAGGTGGTCAACCTCGGCAGCGACGCCAACAAGACCGTCAACGAGGTGCAGTCCGCGATCGCCCAGAAGAGCAACGGCCTGATCGTCGTGGTCCCGGACCCTGCCGTCGGTCCGCAGGTTATCCAGACCGCCAAGGATGCCAAGGTCGCCCTGCTGACCTCGGACGACCAGATCTGCACCACCGGGCCCGACCCCGCCGCATGCGACAAGGCGAACCTGGTGCCCAGGATCGGGTTCAGCGGCGAGCAGATGGGCGGCGAGGTGGGCAAGCGGGCTGCCGAGGAGTTCAAGAAGGCCGGCTGGAGCGCCGCCGACACCCGTACCGTCTCCGCCTGGAAGCAGGACGTGACGGTCTGCGGCGACCGGGTCAAGGCTGCCAAGGCAGCCTTCGGCTCCGCTGCGGGCGCGACGGTCCAGAACATCGACGTGGCCACCGACAACACCCCGACCGGTGCCCAGGACAAGATCGCGGCCACTGTCACCGCCAACCCGGGTGTCAAGCACTGGGTGCTCTGGGGGTGCAACGACGAGAACGTCCAGGGCGGCGTCACCGCGATGCAGAACGCCGGGATCAGCCCGGACAACATCATCGGGATCGGCCTCGGCGCCTACCTGGCCTGCAAGGACTGGGGCTCCGGCAAGCCCTCGGGCATGAAGGCCGCGCTGTTCATCAACGGCAAGGACGTCGGCGCCCTTGCCGTCGAGACCATGTACGACAAGCTCAAGAACGGTAAGGACTTCCCGGCCGAGGCGTTCGCCCCCACCAAGATGGTCGACGCTTCCGACTGGCAGACCTCCGGCGTGACCTGCAGCTGACCGCCGTTGCCGGACCGGGCTCGGTGCGGCAGAAGGCGAGAGCCCACGCCCGCCGCACCGCACCGGACCGAACCGGCCCACCAGCCCCGTCCGTACCGCACCTCCAGTGAGGCCCCGATGACCGCACTCGACCTCTCGCCCGCCGACGCGCCGCCGTCCGGCCTCGCCGCCGAGAGGGTCGCCAAGAGTTTCGGCAGTGTCCAGGCGCTCCAAGGCGTCACTCTCCACTTCCCGTCCGGGCAGGTCACCGCCCTGATGGGGGAGAACGGTGCCGGCAAGTCGACCCTGCTGCGCATCCTGACCGGTGATCACCGCCCGTCCGAGGGCCGGGTGCTGCTGGACGGCACACCGCTCGACCTCGCCTCGCCGATCGACGCCCGCCGCGCGGGAATCCGGATCATCCCGCAGGAACCGGAGATCATCCCTCACGTCTCGGTCGCCGAGAACGTCTACGTCGGCAGCCTGCCGCGCCGGTCCGGACGCCGCCTGGACCGCGCCGAACTGCGCCGCCGGATCACTGCGGACCTCGCCAGGCTCGGCTTCGACAAGGTCCTCGACCCCGACCTCCTCGGCTCCGAACTCACAGCAGCACAACGCCAGTTGGTGGAAATCCTGCGTGCGCTCACCGGGGAGGTGCAGACCCGGGCCATCGCCTTCGACGAGCCGACCTCCTCGCTCTCCGAGCACGAGGTGGAGGCGCTCTTCGCGCTGATCGGCCGACTGCGGGACCAGGGCATCGCCGTCATCTACGTCTCGCACCGGATGAAGGAGATCTTCCGTCTCGCCGACCGGATCGCGGTACTGCGCGACGGTGCGCTGAGCGGGGTGCTCCAGGCCGCCGAGACCGACGAGCGCGAGCTGGTCCGGCTGATGGTCGGCCGGGACATGTCCAGCCTGTTCGTCCGTCAGGACGTCGCCACCGACGAGGTGGTACTCGACGTGCGCGGGCTGACCACCGACGACGTACACGACGTCAGTCTGCAGGTGCGGGCCGGCGAGGTGGTCGCCCTCGCCGGGCTGATCGGCGCCGGCCGCTCCGAGCTGGCCCTCGCACTGGCGGGCGACGCGCCGATCCGCTCCGGCGAGATCCGGCTCGGCGGCAGGCTGCTGCGGCTGCGCAGCCCCAAGGACGCGATCCGGGCCGGACTCGGCCTGGCGCCCGAGGAGCGCAAGGCCCAGGCGCTGTTCCTGCAGCGCACCATCCGCGACAACACCTCCCTGGTCAGCCTCGACCGGTTGAGCCGCTGGCGCTTCGTCAGGCGCCGCGACGAGAGGGCGCTGGCACAGGAGTACACGGACCGCCTACGGGTGCGTGCCCCCTCGATCGAGGCCGAGGCGCGCACCCTGTCCGGTGGCAACCAGCAGAAGGTGGTGCTCGCCCGCTGGCTGGCACGCCGTCCACAGCTGCTGATCCTCGACGAGCCGACCCGGGGCGTCGACATCGGCGCCAAGGCGGAGATCTACCAGATCATCGCGGACCTGGCCCGGGCCGGGAGCGCCGTTCTGGTGATCTCCTCCGAGCTGCCCGAGGTGCTCGGCCTGGCCGACCGTGTCGTCGTGATGCAGAACGGCAGGGTGACCGGCGAACTCGGCCGTGCCCAGGCTTCGGAGGAGGCCGTTCTCGCCCTGGCCATGACGGACGACCTGGCCGGAGCCCCCCGTACCGAACCCGACACCCCCACCGGAGTTTCCCGATGACCACCGGCACCGCCTCCACCACCGAGCAGCCACACGCCCAGCCGGAACCCGGCCGGACGGCGGGCCTGGGCACACTGCTCGGCTCCGTCGGCGGCCAGAACCTCAGCCTGGTCGGCGCCCTGGCCGTCGTGCTCGTGCTCTTCGGCTCACTCAACGGCAACTACCTGAGCTGGGAGAACATCCAGGTCATCGCGGAGGCGGTGACCATCGCCGGACTGCTCGCGGTGGTTCAGACCGTCGTGATCATCTGCGGCGGCCTCGACATCTCGGTGGGCTCCCAGGCGGGTCTCGCCTCCGTCGTGAGTGCCATGGCCTTCACCTCCACCGGGTCCAGCGCGCTGCTGGGCATCGGAGCGGCAGTGCTGGTCGGCGGTGCGGTCGGCCTGCTCAACGGGATCGTGATCATCTACGGCCGGGTCAACCCGACCATCGCCACCCTGGCAGGCCTGGCCGCCTACAAGGGAGTGGCCCAGCTGGTCTCCGCCGGGCGGGCCCAGGGCTACGTCCTCAACGACCCGCTGTTCATCTTCCTCAGCCGTGGGAAGATCGCCGGACTGCCGACCATGGTGTGGATCCTGATCCTGGTCGCCGTCGGAGTGCACGTGCTGCTCAAGTACACCGACATCGGCCGCAACATCTACGCGATCGGCGGCAACGACACCGCCGCCCGCCTGGCGGGCATCAACCTCAACAAGTACCTGGTCTCCGTCTACGCGCTCACCGGCACGGTGGCGGCGGTGGCCGGCGTCCTGCTCACCGCGCGGACCGGCTCCGGCCAGCCGGTGTCCGGCAGCGAGGGGCTCGAACTGCAGTCGATCACCGCTGCCGCGCTCGGCGGCTGTGCCCTCAAGGGAGGCAAGGGCGGTGTCGGCGGGACGCTGCTGGCGGTCGCACTGCTCGGCGCACTGCAGAACGGGCTGACAATCCAGGGCATCAACAGCTTCTGGCAGAACGTCGCCCAGGGGCTGCTGCTCGTCGGTGCCGTGGTCATCCAGCAGCGCCGCAACCGCGAGCGGGCCATCGGCCTGCCCGCGTGACGACGGCTCACGGAGCCCTCGGGTACGGCGGACCCACGAGCCGAGCGGGAGGGGCAGGCGCTGGTGGCTGCGCCTGCTCCACCGCTTCCCAAGATCGCTGCTGCAGAGTGATGGTGACACAAGGTGAGTGGCCCTCGGCAGGGCCGATGCCATCGAGCTCGACCGCCGCGCACCGGACGATCACCGGGTTCGACAACGGCACAACATAGGGTCCGCCGGTCAGCGGCCTTCGTCGGAGCGCTCGGGAGTGCCGTTGAGGATGCGGTCCATGGCGGCGCGGGTGCGGCCGTCTTCGGTATCCCGACCGTTGTGGGCGTTCGAGCCGGACGCCGGTCGCCGGTCGCCGGTCCGCCACCCGCAGGGGGGAGGGCGGATTCGGTCGTGGGGAGGAGCGGGTTCACCCCGCAGGGGGAGGTGGCGGAACGGTGAGACGCGCGACAGTGGTGGCGACGCCGAAAGTCGAACCGAATGGAGTGAACAGCCATGCAGCTTTCCGTACTTGGCCGACGTCCGCACCGCAGCCGCCGCACGGCGCGGGCCCGGGCGTCGACCGCCGTCGCACTCGCGGTACTCGGCACGCTCGCCGCGTACGTTCCCTCGGCTGCCGCTGCGCCCGCTCCCGAGAGCACCGCCGGCTCGCCGAGCAGTGCGGTGCGGGTGTCCGGTACCGCGGGTACCACGCTCACCAAGGACTTCATCGGGTTCGCCGGGGACGACGTCCGGATCGAGATCGACGCCCGGACCGCCGTGAACGGTCAACCGGCCGGCGGCACCGGGCACTTCCATGTCGTCCACCGCCACGTCGACGGCCGCCTGGTCGCCGACTTCACGGGTGACATCACCTGCCTTGTCGCAGGCGGCCGGGACGCGATCGCCACCGGTGTCATCACAGGCGGCCAGGCACCGTGGTTCCCCGGGCGTCAACTCCTCGGCACACGAGTCTCGCTCACTCTCCAGGACAACGGCCGGACCAGCCGGGCCGGTTGGCTCTGGGGTGCCCTCGGCGCACCGGTCTCCGACTGCCAGGGAACCGTCCCCTTCATCGGGATGACGCACGGCCACTTCACGGTGCGTGGCTGACGATTCACCCGGAACGCGGCCCGGCCACACGAGGGGATGGCCGGGCCGGCCGGTCGATGCCGCCGGACGGGGCGCCGCCCCCGGCTCTCGTTCCGCACCTCGACAAAGCACATGTCAGATGCGGTCTCCGCGCGTTGATCGAACCGTTGCTGACTCGACATCAGGAGTTCTCGTGGCGCGCCCTGTCGGCGGCCCGAGGGGGGTGATGTCATGCCCACACCGCTCGGGTTCCAGTGCCCGAGCCCCCCTCTACGGAGCTCCCCATGCACTCCGCCCCACGCCTCTTGGCCCCCGCCGCCGCCTGCGCCCTCGCGCTCGGCGGCCTCGTGCTCGGCACCGGTTCCGCGCACGCGGCCGCCGCGTCCTGCTCGCAGGGCTACCTGCCGCTGCCCGACTCCGCCTGCACCCCGGGTGCCACCAACCCCGACGTCACCCAGGACACCATCGGCTCCACCATCTGCGTCTCCGGGTGGACGGGTACCGTGCGCCCGCCGACCTCGTACACCAACGCGCTGAAGGTGCGGCAGATCGCGGCGTACGGCTACAGCGACACCTACACCGGCGACTACGAGGAGGACCACCTGATACCGCTGGAGCTCGGCGGCGCACCGAAGGACCCGAACAACCTGTGGCCCGAGCCGAGATACGACACGGGCGTGGGCGTGACGGCGTACTCCAAGGACTCGGTGGAGAACAAGCTGAAGACGGCTGTCTGCAACGGTTCGGTGCCGCTGGTGGACGCGCAGAACGCGATCGCCACCGACTGGACCACCGCCCTGCAGAACCTCGGCCTGGCCTGACCGCACCCTGCTGCGCGCCGGCGCAGCCACCGCCCGGGCCGCCCCGCGCCCGGGGCCGGACAGACCAACGGTAGGGCCCGGGCCGTCCACACGGCCCGGGCCCTACCGTTACGGTGACGCCATGACGATCAACGGGGAGGACCAGGCCACGGCCCGGGGTGCGGTGCTGCTGCTGGCCGCCGCCCCGCGCACCTCTCGCCGGCGGCTTCTCGACCCAGAGCTCGGGATTGCCGAGGTTTCGACGGTGCCGACCAGGGCCCTACTGGCCGGCTGGACCGGGGCCGTGGACGTCGTACCACTGATGAACCCCGCAGAGCCGCAGGCCGTCCTCGCCCGGATACGGGAGGCCGCGAGCATTCGGGGCCCGCTGCTGGTCTACCTGTGCGGCCAGCTCATCAGGGACCACCGGCAACGACTGGTCCACTTCGCGCTGTCCGACACCACCGACGCCACCGTCCGCTACACCGCACTGCCCTGGGCCTGGCTCGCACGAGAGCTGGCCACCCGTCAGTCCGGTACCACCGCCGTGATGGTGGACCTGGTCGCCGATGCGTCCTGTGTCCCCCTCCAGCTCGAAGACCTTCCTCTGCCGACACAGATCCGCCGGTGGGGAGTGATCGCCCCACCGGCCCGGCGTGGAACACTGCAGCCGCCCTCCTACACGATGGCCCTCGCACGGCTGCTGGGAGCCGCCTCGGACTCGCAACACATCGCTGACCTGCACCCGCTCGCCCTGGCTCAGGCCAATCTCACCCCCGGGAGCATCGTCCTCGACGCACAGACCGCAGTCGAGCCCGGCACCGACACCCGGCCCCGACCGGCACAGCGCGCCGAAGCCGTGGCCACCAGGTCGGAGCCGCCCAGGACCTTCACCCCGGTGGACCCGGCGGTCGACCGGCGCCCGGCGATCGCCGAGGCGGTGCGCAACGGAAACCACCACATCGCCGCCCAACTGACGACGGACTGGGAGCAGGACATCCTGCGGTCGGCAGGTCGGGAATCGGCGGCGATGGGCGACGTACTGGAGGTCCGGGCCACCGCCGCCACCGCTGCCGGCGCGACCGTACGAGCCGCCGAGCTGTGGGTGACCACCGCCGAACACCGGCTGAACTGGACCCACCCCCAGAACCCCCAGGTCCAGCTCGCAGTCCGCAATGCCCTGTACTGCTGGCAGCGGCTGGCGGACGAGGAACCGGCGGTCACCGCGCTCGGACAGCGGCTGACCGAGGTGTTGAGGACGACCGGCCGAGAGAGCGCGGCCACTGCGGCCGAGGACCGAGTCGCCGACCTGCAGGGTCCCGCCTACAGGCCGCCGACCGGATGGCGTGCGTAGGCAACAGGAACCTGGAGGAGGGTAGGACAGGCCGAGCTACCGGGGCTGCCCACGCCTACGCCATTTCCTCCGGCGACGAGGCGGCTCGGAGCCCGGGAACAGGGCCCGGCGGTGCTTGCGTATTCGGCGTAGCGCAAGCCGTGCGCTGACGTACTCGAAGCTCATGGCCCAGCCCACCACCAACGTGAAGATTCCCAGGCCGATCAGCTCTCCCCACATGACCTCCCCTTTCATTGCAGGCGGCAGGTCCTCCATCGCCTACTGGTCCGGCTCCGCGATCCGGTGGGGTGGATGCGCACACCGCCGCCGAGGTTCCTCAATCAGTTCACTCTCCACGCCGAGCACGGTAGGGGCCCTGGCGGCTCCCACCTACCGATCTGACGGCAAATCAGAGAGTTCGCCGGCCAACGTGCAGCAGCTGGTGGTCAGTTCGAGGCCCTCCGGAGCTGCCCCTGCTCGAACCCGCCATAAGGCGTGCGGGCCCGGATCCGGCGGTGTCGGATCCGGTCGGTCCCCTGCCGCAGCGGCTTGCCATGACGGATCGCCGGAAGCGACCGACGAGCACTGCGCCCCTCGTACTGCGATCACACGCACAGTCCTTCGAGCCCAGCCGGTCCGCTGCAGGCGGCGCTTCGACGTTCAGTCCGGGCGTCGGCGGGTCAGGCTTGCCGGGGCGGGCTCAGCTGCACCAGAACAGGAAGCGGGTACAGGTCGGTGACGGCGACGGCGTGGGTTTCGTCGGCCGGGGTGAAGCGGACGGCTTCGGACCGCTCGTCGAACCGGAGCCGGGTGGCGCCGAGGCGGTGGCGGCCGGAGCCGAGCCCGACGAGGTGCCGCTCGGCCGCGGGCGGGCGGTGGACCTGGTCGCGCCGGGCGATGGGGAAGTGCGGGAAGCGACGGGCAGCGGGGTGGGCGCGGCCGTCGCGGGGTCCGTGCTCGGCTGACTGTTCTCGACGGGAGTGGGGGTCAGCGCGGCCGGTTGGCCGGACTGCGGGGAGCTCAGCGCCAGCGCGCCCGCACCGCCGATGGCCAGTACCACAGCCGTGGCGGTGAGCACCCGCCCGCCCCGCCGGGACTTGCGTCTGCTGCGCCGGTTGCGACGGGCGTCGGCCCTGGTCGGCCCGGGTCTCGGCTCGGCAGCGGGGACTCCGGTCGCGCCGGGCATCGGCTCGCTGACGAAAGCCGGGGCCGCGGCCGAGGCCGGCATGCCGCAGCCGGGGCAGGACAGTGCACCGTTGAGGTGGCGGCGGCAAGGCGCGCAGTAGTTCATCGTCATCTTTCCGTACTTTGTCTCGCGCCTTGGACGCGACCAGCCTCAGGAGACAGTAGGCATGCCACCCGATCGGCGGACAGGTGCCGGGTGTGAGGTTTTGGGAGAGACCCCATGGTGATGACAGCGCGTCGGTGAACAGGGACGTCGGCAGGTGGCCACCACGAACGTGTCCGGATGCCCGTTCGTCGCTCCGGCGGGCGAGCGGATCGCCGGTGACGGCCTCTCTCGACGAGTGACCGTGACCAGCACATTCGCAGCATGCCTTGGAAGGGCTGACGGGATGTCGAACGGAAGTCCGGCTCCGGGCATGTTGGTTGAGCCGACGAGCCTGGGAGAACTGCCGATGTACCTGCGGAATGGGGGCGCCCTGGTGTCCGCCGCCGCCGGTGCCGAGAGGCTCGTGGCGTTGAGGCTGCTTCTGGTCCTCAGTGGATCCCGTGCTTGACCATCCATCGGAAGGACCTCACATGCGCAAGACCCCGACCGTTTTCCGGCGGGATCCCGACGACCGTGCCCACGTGCTGCCTGTGGTGCACCCCGGGTGCCGGTGGGTGCTCGACGGTGAAGGCCGGGCCACACGAAAGTGGGATGGCACGTGCGTGATGCTCGATGAGGCCGGCCGGTGGTGGGCCCGGCACGAGGTGAAGCCCGGGAAGAAGGCGCCTGATGGCTACCTGCTCATGGAGACGGACGAGGTCACTGGCAAGACGGTCGGATGGGAGCCGGTGTCGGGATCGCCGTTCGCGAGGTTCCATGCCGAGGCCGTCGGCGACGGCGGCCCGGTGGATCCCGGGACGTACGAGCTCCTCGGCCCGAAGATCAACGGAAACCCGGACGGCTTCGCCGTGCATGTCCTGATGCCGCACGGGTGGGAGCCACTGTCCGAGTACAGCGTGCCGGGCACGGCCGAGGCCGCGGGTACCGGAAGGGCGAGCGCGAGGGTGAGAGTGGTAGCCGTCAGGCCGGCCGAGCAGGCGGTGGCGCGAAGTGTTCGCAGGGTCGGATTCCCCCTGGTATGAAGCGAATTGATCGCCTCGTGCCGTCGGATGAACACAACACAAGACGAGGCGATCAGCATTATGGGGGTACGACCGCAGGCGCCTCTCAGCTGGCCCCCGGTCACCGATCGTCGCGCCCGCCGTCTTGACGTGTCGCTGTCCTCAGTGCGTGGCACAGGTGCCGATGCGCACGGCGGCGGTTCTCACGCGACTGTCTCGACGCCGAGCTCGGTGAGCAGGCCGTGGACGCGCTGCTGGATCTCGTCGCGGATCGGGCGGACGGCCTCGACACCCTGGCCGGCCGGGTCCTGAAGCTTCCAGTCCAGGTAGCGCTTGCCGGGGAAGTGCGGGCAGGCGTCACCGCAGCCCATGGTGATCACCACGTCGGAGGCCTGGACCGCCTCGACGGTCAGCACCTTGGGGGTCTCGGCGGCGATGTCGATGCCGACCTCGCGCATCGCCTCCACGACGGCCGGGTTGACGCTGTCGGCCGGCGCGGAACCGGCCGAGCGGACCTCGACACGGCCGGCGCCGAGGTGGGTGAGGAAGGCGGCGGCCATCTGGGACCGGCCGGCGTTGTGGACGCAGACGAACAGTACGGACGGGACGGCAGTGCTCACGGGTGTTCTTCCTTGCTCCGGCGGGGCCGGTTCAGCGGCCGGGGGAGGGAGCGGCGGGCTCGTGCTCGCCGTGGGGGACGACGGCGTCCTCGTCCGTCGGGGTGGGGTGGCCGAACAGCGCGGCGAGCAAGCCCAACCCGACCACGGTGCCGACGAGTTGGGCGGCGACGAACGCGAGGACCGAGGCCGGGGCGATCCCGGCGAAGGTGTCGCTGAAGGCCCGGCCGATGGTGACGGCCGGGTTGGCGAAGCTGGTCGAGGAGGTGAACCAGTACGCCGCCCCGATCCAGCAGGCGACCGCGACGGGCCCGAAGTGCGCTCGGCCGGTCCGGGCCAGACCGAAGATCAGCAGGACCAGGCCGGCGGTCGCCACGACCTCGCCCAGCCACAGGTGGCCTGCGAAGCGGTCGTGGGTGGACCAGGTCACGAGCGGCTTGGCGAACATGGCGTCCGCCAGGACGGCGCCGCCGATCGCACCGGCGATCTGGGCGCCCGCATAGGCCGCGACCTCGCGCGGCCCCGGGCCGTCGCCGGTCCGGCGGCCGGTCCACCAGGTGGCGAGGGTGACGACGGGGTTGAAGTGGGCGCCGGATATCGGGCCGAGCAGGGCGATCAGCGCGCCCACGCCGAAGACGGTCGCCAGGGAGCCGGCCATCAGCTGCACGCCGACGTCCTGGCTGAGCTGGGTGGCCTGGATACCGGAGCCGACCACGATCGCGGCCAGCGCAGCCGTGCCGAGCGCTTCGGCGGCCGTCCTGCGGCCCAGCGGAGCAGGCTCGGTCATCCGGTGCCTCCGGTGGCGGCCGGGGCTGCCGCCGGAGTCTGGAGGAGGGAGGAGAGGCGGGCCAGGGCGGCGGGCAGTACCCAGTAGTAGACCCAGGTCCCACGGCGCTCGGAGCCGACCAGGCCGGCCTCGCGCAGCACCTTCAGGTGGTGGGAGATGGTCGGCTGGGACACGTCGAAGGGCCCGGTCAGGTCGCAGACGCACGCCTCGCCGCCCTCGTGGGAGGCGATCAGGGAGAGCAGTCGCAGCCGCACGGGGTCCGAGAGGGCCTTGAACATCCTCGCCAGGTCGGTGGCGGCCTCTTCGCCGAGCGGTTCGCGGACCATCGGCGAACCGCACGCCGTCCGGTCGATCACCTGAAGCTCCAGTTTCGACATGTGTCTATGTTGACAGTTATCTATTCAGGGAGCAACCTCTCGTACTGCAGACCGGCCTGGGCGAGGGCCTGTCATGGAGGTAGTGCAGGACGACGACGGTGCGCATTCCCATCGGAAGAGAGTGCAGTGCCCGCACGAGCTCGTCCCGCAGCTCGATGGACCGGTACGCGTCGTGCGGGTCGGCGCGGTCGGCGATGCCGGGGCGGTCGGGGTGCTCACCGGACCGGCCGAGGCGGCGCCAGCGGTCGTTCGCCAGGTTGGCGAACTCGTCGTCTGCCATGGCGACGCCTGCGCTCCCAACACCCTGGTCGGCAACGACGGCACGTGCACCGGGCACGTCGACCTCGGCGTGCTCGGTCGTCGTCCGGATGGGCTTGGCGGTGGAGGCGTTGGCCTGGTTGAGGATGGCGGCGATGGCCAGGTCGAGGGTCATGAACGGCACCTTTCCTGAGGGGGACGGTTCTTCGGGTGGAGGGGCCCGCAGGGATTGCGGCCCTCTCTGCTCGATGGCCGGGGTACGTCCGGCGCTCGCGATCCCGCCGGGCCGCAGGCCCCGGAGACCCGGCGCCGACAGCGCGCCCTCGGGACGCCGAAGGTGTGCTTACGCGTTCGTGGCGGGATCCGGACGGTGCAGCGCCGCGGGGCCGCAGTCCTCGGGCAGGGCTGCCAGCAGGAGGGCAACTCTGCGGAGGTGGGCGCTTTGAGGGGTCGCACGGCGCGAGGACGGCGACATGATCTACGCCGGCCTCGCCGATATCGAGCGCCGTTTCTCGTCGAGGCCGTACGTCGCCTGGCACGAGTCCCCGACCGCGATCCGCTGCGCATGCCGCACTCGGATAGGAGAGAGAAGGCAAGGAACGAGCAGAGCGGTACTTGCGGACGATCACCGCCGACCGGACGGCAGCACAGGAGCCCGGCACCGCTCCACGCCACCGTCAAGAGACCTGCCGAGGTCCGATCCGGCCGCGGCTCTGTTCCCTGGACACCGTGCCCGGCTCGTGCCCGGCGGCGTACTGGAGGTGGGCGGTCGGTTGTGGGAGTACGGTTCATGACGTGTTCGGTTCTCGCGCGGGACTGCACGTGGGCCCTGGGCCCGGGACGGCCGGGCCTCCGTGAGTGGGGTGCTGTTGGCCGTGGACCCGACGAGCGGGGCGTCACTGCTCGCGGCCTTCGGCGCACTGGCCGTGCTGATCGTGCTCTTCGCCGAGTCGGGGCTGCCGGTCGTGGGCTTCTTCCTGCCGGGGGACACGCTGCTCTTTCCAGCAGGGGTGTTCTGCGCCGGGGGAAACCACCCCGGGCCGCATCTGTCGCTTTGGCAGGTGATGGTCTGCGCGGCCGTCGGATCGGTGGCAGGGGCGCAGTTCGGCTTCTTCCTGGGGCGGCGCGGGGGCCGGACGGCCCTGGCGCGCAGCCGGAGCCCTCGGCTGAAATCGGTGGTGCTCCGAGGCGAGGAGCTGTTGCGTCGCTACGGCTATCGCAAGGCGATCGTGCTGGGCCGTTTCGTGCCGATGGTCCGTACAGTGCTCAGCCCCCTGGCGGGGATGCTGGAAGTGCCCGTCCGCACCTTCACCGTCTGGCAGATCACCGGGGCCCTGGCCTGGTCGCAGAGCCTTGTGCTGGCCGGGTACTGGCTGGGGGCCGCGGTGCCGGGTATCGACCGGTACCTGCTGGCGGCGGTCGCACTGATCGTCGCGCTCTCGCTGCTGCCCCTGCTCCTCCAGGCCCGGGGAAACTCCCGTTCTTGATGACAGCGTGGCCCGCACCGCCTGGGGTCGACCCGAGCCCGGCCGGTACGCGGACCCGCTGACGCCCGCCCCCGGGTGCACGCCGTTGCAGGCGACAAGGGCATCCGTCCCGCCTGGACTCCGGACGTCGCGTTCACGTTGGGGCAGGCACGGCAGTGGATATCGCGTTCGGCCTGGACGAGTGGACCGACATCGTCAGCGGGATCGACCTGCTGATTGCCGACGGGGTCGCGGATCCGGATCGGCTCGGGATCGGCGGATGGAGCCACGGCGGATTCATGGCCGCCTGGGCGGTAGGGCAGACCGACCGCTTCAAGGCCGCTCTGATGGGCGCCGGGATCAGCGACTGGGGCATGCTCGCCGCGACCGGCGAGCTGGGAGCCCAAGAGGCGGGGCTCGGCGGCAGTTTCGGCTGGGAGGGAAACGGCCCGCACCACCACGACCGGCTCAGCCCGATCTCGTCCGCCTCGAAGATCCGCACCCCGGTGCTGATCCTGCACGGCGAGGACGACACCAATGTGCCGCTCGGCCAGGCGACCTTCTTCCACCGGGCACTACGCCGATTCGGGGTCGAGCACGAATTCGTCGTCTACCCACGCGAGGGTCACACGATCTGGATCAACTCCGAGCGCGGCCGCCGAGGTGGCGCCCGCACCGGGCCTCGCCCGCTGCGCCGCCCACCGTCCCCGCGAGCAGCCTCATCACCACCGGGGCCGCGAGCTCTCACCAGACCGGTCGGATGTTGATCCGATGGTCGCCGTAGACGTGGTCGAGGTAGGCGCGCAAGTCCGCATGGACGGCGTCGAGGCGGTCGGCACCGATGACGGCGGCCCACTGCTTCTCGGACTCGGCCCACAGCTCATCGGCGAGGTGGAGGTACTCCCGGCCGCGTTCGGTGAGCACGAGGATCTGCGCACGGCCGTCCGTGGGGTGGGACCGCCGTTCCAGGTAGCCCCAGTCGGCTAGTTCCGTGACGGTCTTGGACGCCGACTGCTTGGTCACGTCGAGCCTGGCCGCCAGATCGACCACGGTGGCACCGGGGTGGTCGGCGAGATAGCGGAAGACATAGCCGTGCGCCGGGCGCAGGGGCTCGCGTCCGAGTTCGACCAGGCGGGCGTGCAGGTGGTCGGTCATGGCGCGGAACGTCATGGCGAGCAGCAGCGGGACTTCTCCGGGGCGGCGGTCGTCCATGAGGATCCTTGCGGGTCGCGGGCGCTTGCACACCCTAGATAGTCAGTTGAGTTGACCTTATCCGATGCCCGGCGTAGCGTCTGACTAGTCAGCCCAGTTGACTATCTGCCGGAGGAAACCAATGCCCTTGTCGACCATCGCCGACGCCGCGGCGTTCGCCCGCGACGGCTTCACCTTCCGCCCCCTGGCCGTGCCGTCCCGCGGGAGCGCGGAGCTCGCGATCTGGGCGCTGGAGATCGCCCCGGACGCGGCCAGCGAGATCCACTCGATGGACCGCGAGGAGGTCTTCGTCGTCGTGAACGGCAAGGTCTCGGCCACCGTCGGCGGCGTGGAGGTCACCGCGCAGGACGGCGACGCGATCATCGTCCCCGCGAACACGCCGCTGCAGATCCGCAACGCCTGTCCCGAGAACCCGGCGACACTGACCGCGGCGACCTCGGTCGGGATGAAGGCCACGGTCGGCGACGCGACGTTCCCGCCGCCGTGGGCCCAGTGAACCGACGATCGGAGCTGGCACCGGCGACCAGCAGACCCTGCGGCGAGGAGCAGAGCACCATGGCCGCCACCACCCGCATCGACGTCCACGCCCACTTCCTGCCCGGCGCCTACCTGGAAGCCGTCCAGGAAGCCGGCCTGGCCAGCTTCGACGGGGGCATCCCCGTCCCTGGGTGGAGCCTGGCCGGAGCGCTGGACTTCATGGGCCGCCAGGGGGTGACTGCCCAAGTCCTGTCAGTTCCCTCACCCACCGCGCACCATCTCGCCGGCCCCGCTGGCGCACCGAGGCTCGCTCGCCGCCTCAACGAGGCGGCGGCCGAGATCATCGACCGGCACCCGACTCGCTTCGGCGCCCTGGCGCACCTGCCACTGCCCGACGTGGACGCGACCCTGTCAGAGATCGACCACAGCCTGGACGGCCTCGCACTCGACGGCGTGATCCTGGCGACCAACTACGCCGCCACCTACCTCGGCGAGCCCGCCTTTGACCCGGTCCTGGCCGAACTCGACCGGCGTGGCGCCACCGTCCTGCTCCACCCCACCGCCCCGGCCTGCTTCGCGGAGACCGGGCTCGGGCACCCGGCGCCGCTCGTCGAGTTCGTCTTCGACGTCGCCCGCACCGTCACCCACCTCCTCTACACAGGTGCGCTGGCCCGCTATCCGAACCTGCGGATCATCCTCCCCCACGCGGGAGGGGCCGTACCGGCGCTCGCTTGGCGGCTCTCCGCCTTCGCGGCGCAGCCCGCTCTCACCCCCGGGGCGAACCTCGACCCCGATACCGTGCTGGCGCAGCTGCGTAGTCTCTACTACGACCTTGCCCTCGGCGCGAACCCCCACGCACTGTCCACCCTGCTGGAGATCGCCGACCCCGGGCACCTGCTGTTCGGCACGGACTACCCCTTCAGCCCCGAACCCCTCATCAGCGCCAACAGCCGCAGCCTCGCCGGCTACCCGGGGCTCACCGACAACACCCGGTGCTCCATCGCCGCCGACAACGCGCTGCCGCTGTTCCCGCACCTCGCCGCACGCCTGGCACAGATGGCCCGCGGCGGGATCGTCGCCGGAACCCGCCCGGGCCACGCACTGGCCGGCGCGGCAGAGTGCCCGGCTTCGGCCCCGGCTGGGCCGGGCCTGGCTCGGCTCGGCCACCCAGTCCGTCCCCTTCGGTCCGGGCCGGATCGAGCGACCGGCCCTGCGCTTCCTGCTGACCAGCGCCCAGCTTGACTCTCTCGGGGATCTTGAAGTTGCTAGGCGTGACCAGGAGATCACGGCGCATGCACGGGGTCGCTTCGAGATCGTCGCGATAGTTGGGGCGCCAGTGTCCGTCCGTCCGCGTTCCGGTGTGCGGGTCCCCTCCCTCACTGCGCAGGTCGCACGGGCGAGCAGCCCGAAGGGTACGACGGCGATGTGGGTGGAAGACCGGCTGGACGGGCTGTGGCGCGGCGAGGACTTCACCCACTGGTACCCGCGCGATGGGCGCCCCGGCCTCTCGCCCGCGCAACTGGCCACCGTCTGTGTACTCCAATTCCTGCTCGACCTGTCCGATCGTCAGGCGGTCGAGGCGGTGCGCCGCCGCATCGACTTCAAATACGCCCTGGCCATGGACTTGGACGACCCGGGCTTGCACCACAGCGTGCTGGCTGACTTCCGCGAGCGCCTCACCCGGGGCGACCGTGCTGACCGCCTGCTCGATCTCGCGCCGGCACGTCTGAAGGACGCCGGACTCGTGCGCGAACGCACCACGCAGCGCACCGACTCCACTCATGTTCTGGCCGCGGTGCGCGACCTGACCCAGCTGGAGCTGATCACCGAGGCGATGCGGGCCGCGCTGGAAGAACTCGCCGCCCCGCCCCGCACCTGCTGGCCGGCCTGGTCGCCGAGGACTGGGGCCGCCGCTACGGCCGCACGGTCCGGGCCCCGTCCCCGGCCCACAGGTCCAGGCTCTGCGGCAGATCGTCGTGCAGGACTGCTACCGCGACGCGGAGGGCCGGCTGCGCTGGCGCACGGACGACAGCGGCGGACTGCCACCCTCGTCCCGCGCGGTCGTTTCCCCCTATGACCTGACGGCCCGCTACGCACGCCGGGGACAGACCACCCGCTGGAAGGGCTTCGTCGCCCACCTCACCGAGACCTGCACACCCGACGGCACCCGCGTGATCACGGACGTGGCCACCACGGCGGCCACCACGAACGACGCCCAGGTACTGCCCGGTAATCACACCCGGCTGAGGCGTCGCGGCCTGCTTCCCGCCGAGCACCTGGTCGACGGTGGCTACACCTCCGTGGTCCACATGGAGCAGGCCGTCCGTGAGCATCAGGTCGCCCTCATCGGCCCGTTTCCGGGCAACCCACCCGCCGGCACCGCAGGAAGGAGGGCTTCGGTCGGGACGACTTCCGCATCGACTTCGACCGCCGGGAGCTGACCTGCCCCCAGGGCCAGGTCAGCAGGGGCTGGCACGGCCCCTACGCGACCTCTTCTCCCACCGCGGCCCCGCTGATCGTGTCGAGTCGGAAGCCGTGCCGCTCAGGCTATTTTGGCAGTTGTGCCACTTTGTCTATACTGGCACTACTGCCACTTTCTGAGTGTGGCCTGTGCCTGTCGATGGCGTCCCCGCGGCCGCCGCGAGAAGGAGCTTTCATGGCGGACATCGAGTCTGTGGGCCAGGGCCCGCACAGCGGCGTGATTCGCGTCGGCTACGCCCTTGTCGGAGCCTTTCTGGCCTGGCGTTGGGCGACTGGTGGGAGCGAGCCGGCGTGGGAGCACGGTCTGCAGGTCCTGGCCACCATGGCGGCGCTGATGGCGCTCTTGCAGCTGGCCCGTCGGCGGCGTATCCGCCGCGTGGGCTGGAGCGTCCTGGACCGGGTGCCCCTGCGGATCCTTCTCCCGGCGAAGGTGCTGCTGGTCGCCGTCGCGCTCGGCGCCCAGTGGCTGCTCGCCCGGTGGACGTCCGAGGCGCAGTCGATCGTCGCGCTCGGCCTGTTCCTGGTGATCGCGGTGGGCGGGCCCGTCCTGCATCGGCGGGGGGCCGGGTCGGCGGGCCGCCCCGGCGAAACGCGCCGACCCCTTGAGGAAACCGCTGGAGGCTTCCATGAATGAGACAACCGTCAACGAACCGACAACGAATGACGCCGTATCACCGCTGCCCGGCATGCCGCGGGTGCGTACCTGCCCCTTCAGTCCGGCGCCCGAGTACGCGCGGCTGCGCGAGAACGCTCCGATCAGCCAGATCGCGTTCCCCGGCGGAGGGTCCGGCTGGCTGGTCACGCGGTACGAGGACGTGCGGGCGATGCTGGCGGACCCGCGGTTCAGCTCAAGCCTGGGCATGGGTGCGCCGCATGTGCGTCCGGTCCCGGCGATGCTTGAGAAGCCGCGCCCGGGGGCGCTGCTGCGGCTGGACGAGCCGGAACACACGCGCTACCGGCGCCCGGTGATGCGGGCGTTCACCGTCAAGCGGGTCCAGGCGCTGCGGCCCCGGATCCAGCAGATCGTCGACGAGTGCCTGGATGCGATGGAGCGCTCCGGCGGGCCGGTGGACCTAGTGGCCGAACTCGCCCTTCCGGTGACCTCGCTGGTCATCTGCGAACTGCTCGGCGTGGACTACGAGGACCGCGACACCTTCCAGGGCCTGGCCGGACAGCTCCTGGCCATCGATGCCTCACCCGAGCAGACGCAAGCGGCCCGCCTGGAACTGGGCCTGTTCATCGCCGGTCTGGTCGCGGCCAAGCGCGAGCAGCCCGGCGAGGATCTGCTCAGCACCCTGATCCAGGAGGCCGACGCCGACCAGGACAGTCCCCTGACGGACGAGGCGCTGACCATCCTGGGCTCGCTGCTGCTGATCGCGGGCCACGAGACGACCGCGAACATGATCGCCTTGAGCACGTTGACGCTGCTGCACCACCCCGGCCAGTTCGCCGCCCTGCATCACAACCCGTCCCTGGTCCAGGGCGCGGTGGACGAACTGCTCCGCTACCTGACGATCATCCAGTTCGGCCTGACCCGGGTGGCGACCGAGGATGTCACGCTCGGCGGCCGGCTCATCTGCGCCGGGGAGTACGTGATCGCGGCCCTGCCCTCCGCCAACCGCGACCCTGCCCTGGGCATCGACGCCCCCGACCGCCTCGACGTGACCCGCGACCCGGCCGCCCACGTGGCCTTCGGATACGGCCCGCACCAGTGCCTGGGCCAGCAACTCGCCCGCGCCGAACTCCAGATCACCCTCACTTCGCTGATCCAGCGCTTCCCCACCCTGCGCCTGGCCGTCCCGCCAGAGCAGGTGCCCTACCGCGACGACATGATCATCTACGGCGTCCACCGACTGCCCGTCACCTGGTGAAAGGACAACCCACCATGCGCGTCACCCTCGACCAGGACAAGTGCTGCGGCGCCGGAACCTGCGTCCTGTCCGCCCCCGACGTCTTCGACCAGGACGACGACGGCATAGCCATCCTCCTCGACCCCACTCCGCCGGCCCACCTGGCCGCGGGCGTGCGCGACGCGGCCACCCGCTGCCCGGCCGCCGCCATCCGCCTGGAAGCCGAATGACCACCACCCCGCGCCACGTCGTCATCGCCGGCGCCTCCGCCGCCGGGCTGACCGCGGCCGAGACCCTGCGCCGCGAAGGCTACAACGGGCACCTGACCCTGATCGGTGACGAACCACACCTCCCCTATGACCGACCGCCCCTGTCCAAGCAGGTCCTCGCCGGTATCTGGCCACCGACACGCACCGCCCTGCGCAGCCCCGACGACCACACCCGCCTCGACGCCGACCTCCTGCTGGGCCGCCGCGCCACCGCCCTGCACCCCAGTCGGCGCATCATCGAAGTCGACTACGGCGAACACATCGAGTACGACGCCCTCATCATCGCCACCGGCGTCACACCCCGCCACCTACCCCAAGGACACGACCTCACCGGCGTCCACGTACTGCGCACCCTCGACGACGCCCACAGGCTCCGCACCCACCTGCTGCAACGCCCCCGCCTCGCGGTCGTGGGCGCGGGATTCACCGGAGCCGAGGTCGCCGCCACCGCCTGCGGCCTCGGCCTGGACGTCACCCTCATCTGCCGCGGACCGGCCCCACTGGCCGAACGCCTCGGAGGCGACATCGCACACCTGGTCGGCCAACTCCACACCGACCACGGCGTACGGCTGCGCACCGGCGTCGGCGCCACCTCCCTGGTCGCCTCCCACGGCCGGGTGGCCGGCCTGACCCTCACCGACGGCACCCTCGTGGAAGCCGACGCCGTCGTCGTCGCCATCGGCTCAACACCCGCCACCGACTGGCTGCGCACCAGCGGCCTGGACATCACCGACGGCGTGGCCTGCGACGCCTACTGCCAGGCCGCACCCGGCATCTACGCGGCGGGTGACGTCGCCCGCTGGCACCACCCGCAGCTCGACGCCCCGATACGCCTGGAACACCGCACCAACGCCACCGACCAGGCGATCACCGCCGCCCGCAACCTGCTCGGCGCCCACGAACCGTACGCGCCCGTCCCATACTTCTGGACCGACCAGTACGACACCAAAATCCAGGCCCACGGGATCTGCACCCCCGGCGCACAGATCACCGTCGTACACGGCGACCCCGCCCAGCGCTCCTTCGTCGCCCTCTACAGCCACGACGGACGCGTCACCGGCGCACTCGGCTGGAACAGCCCCCGCGAACTGCGCCCCTACCGCGAACTCGTCGCCCACCCCACCCCATCGGAACACGCCACCGCCACCGGCGGTCCCTGAAAGCGGTAGTGCCCGGGGGCGGATTCTGAAGGCGGGGCGCTGCGGGCCCCGTCTTCAGAGCTCCGCGCCAGCCTCGGCCAGAGCGGCGAACGCAGTCGGCAGCAGCCGGGCGAACGTGCCGACCGGCATGTCCTCGGTCTCACGTCGCCGGCGCACCGTGCGGATCACCGCCCGGACCGCCGACAGGGCCGCGTTCGCGATCACCGCCGCCCGTAGATCAACATCCGGCCCCGGCGCCAACCGATCCACCAGCAACCGCGCGAGGCGCTCCTCGAATTCGGCGAAGGCACGCACCAGCCGGTCAGTGATGACGGCCTCGGCGCCCTCGAACGGATGGACCAGGGCGACGAGAGTGGTCCGCGGGGCGGTCGCGACCGCGGCGAGCATGGCCTCGCGCACCGCCGCGAGCACGGGCTCCTCCCGCGGTCGGCGCTCCAGCGCCAGTTCAAAGCTGTCGAACCACTCCGCCATGTCCGGCAGAAGAAGGTCTTCCTTACTGTCGAAATAGCGGAAGAAGGTCCGCGGGGACACCCCTGCGGCCTCCACGATCTCCGCGACCGTCGTCTCGGCGAAGCCCCGCTCCGCGAACAGACGCGCCGCCACGGAGCGCAGCTCCCGCCGGGTCTTGGCTTTCTTGCGCTCCCGCAGGCCAAGGGGGGCGGCACCGTCGGATCCAGTCATACCGTCAAGATAGCCCCAATGGCATCACTGTCGATTGACATGACTGCCGAAATGCCCAGGTCGCGCGCGCAGCGCACGGGCGTCGGCAGGGCAGGCCCTCCCGCCATATCAACAACGGCGCCAGCAATGGCGGGCCAATGTGGACGATCTGAGCGTTGCCGGTTGGCACCTTGTCCGGCGGAATCCCGAGGAGTTCGGCGGCTTCTCGGTGTCGCGGGGACGGTGCGCGCGGAGCGGCTACCACGCGGTGCCGCTGGACCCGGGGCGAAGTCCTGACCTGTGCGGGGGCGGCGCTCCCGGCTGTCGTCCGGGGTGCGGGTTCGACGAGACGGGCCGGGTCAAGGAGTTCACCGTGATGCTCCGCCCGAAGTCCGCGGTGCACGCCCTGAGCGAGGCGGTACTCGCCGGCCTGGTAGCCGATTGGCCTCATCCCCAAGCCTGACGGCCGCTAACGGGGGGCCGAAGACGGGAACAGCCGACCCTGCACCCTGGCCCAAGGCTGAAACCCCGCCGCCAGGACGTGGAGATCCTGGCCCTGCGCCATCAGATCACCGTGCTGGAGCGGCAGCTGAGCGGACAGCGGGTACGGTTCGAGGCGAGCGACCGGGTCTTCCCGGCAGCCCTGCTGCACCGGCTGCCGGCGCACGCGCTGCATCGGATGCGCTTGCTGGTACGGCCGGACACCGTTCTTCGATGGCACCGTGACCTGATCGCCCGCCGCCACACCACCCGGTCCCGGCCCAAGCGCGGCGGCCGACCGCGTACCGTGCGCTCCATCCGCGCCCGCCTGGGCATAGCGCAGTGTGAACTCCGGTGCCATGATCTTCTCGGCCAGATCCAGGTTGAGGTTCCACATCGCCGTCCACTGGTCGAACAGGTGGATACCGACCTGGCGCGTGTCGTTTCCGCTCACCGTGGCCATCCTTACGCTTCGGGATCTACAAGGGACGTGACACTACCGAGCAGCTACGACAATCCTCACTGACCGGTCTGACCATGCCGACGGTGCTGGCGCTCTCCGTACTGGTCTCGCTGCTCATGATGGCCGGGACGGTCCGGCTCTGGCCGAGGCTCGCCAAGCGCGGCTGGGCGGCCGTGCTCGGCCGGATCGCCACCATCCTCGGCACCCAGCTCGCGGTGGTCTGCACCCTGGCCCTGGTCGCCAATAACTACGGCTCCTTCTACAGCAGTTGGGCGGAACTGCTGGGCGCCGGCCAGGACGGCTCGGTCACGATCCAGGACAAGCTCGCCGGTGACGGCAAGCCGCTGGGCGTGCAGACGCTCGGCAAGGACTACGTGCACGGCTGGGCGGTGATGGGCGACTCCACCGGTGGCTACCGCGCGCTCAAGTTCGCGATAAAGCACCCGGATGATCGGCCGTTGACGAGATCGAGTCGGCGGGACCCTCACGAGCGCCGGCATACGCTCTGAACCGGGCGGATGATCAATCGGCAGGTGCGACCTCAGCGGATGGCGAGCACCATCCGGAAGCGTGCGCCGCCGGAGAGCATCTTCTGGTAAGCCTCGTCGGTCTGCTCCAGCGGCACGATCTCGACCATCGGGCGGATCCCGTGCAGGGCGCTGAACGCCATGGTGTCCTGTACGTCCTGTGCGGTACCGGACGGGTGGCCGCGGACGATCATGCCGCGCATGAGGAGCTGGGTCGGGCTGATGCCCAGCGGGGCGGGGTCCGCGCCGATGACCACCAGCTCGCCGCGGTGGGCCAGCCCGTCCACGGTCGCCGTGATGGCAGCGGAGTTGGCGGCGGTGGCCAGGACGACCTTGGCGCCGCCGAGGGACCGCAGCGCGTCCCCGACGGGGGTGTCCCCGGTGCTGTCGATGTAGTGGTGCGCGCCTAGCTGCCTGGCGAAGTCGGCCTTGCCGGCCCCACGGGCGATGGCCACGGTCTCCAGACCCATCGCGGCCGCGTACTGCACTCCCAGATGGCCCAGGCCACCGATACCGAGAACGGCGACCAGGTCACCCGGCCGGGCGGAGCTGCGCCGCAGCCCGTTGTAGGTGGTCACCCCCGCACAGGCCATGGGCGCCGCGTCGGTCGCCGCCAGCGTGTCGGGGATCCGGGCCAGGGCGTCGGCCGGCGCGATCACGGCCTCGGCGTAGCCCCCGTCGTACGCCCACCCGGGGACCTTCAGGTTCTCGCACACGACGAAGTCGCCCTGTCGGCAGGGCGTGCAGTGGTGGCAACTGCCGCCGAACCAGCCCACCGCGACCCGGTCGCCCACCTGCCAGCCGTCCTGCGTTCCCTCGCCGAGCTCCTCGATGCGCCCGGCGATCTCGTGCCCGGGGACCAGCGGAAACCGTACGCCCGGGAACAGGGCGTCCACGAAGGCGCTGTCGCTGTGGCAGATCCCGCAGGCGTCCACGGCAATCCGTACCTGGCCGGGCCCTGGCCGCGGCACCTCACGCTCGACGATCTCGAACGGCTCGCCGACGGCGGCGACCTGGGCGACTCGATAGCTGCTCATCTGGATCTCCCCGGGCTACGGGTACGACAGCCCCTCGAACCAGCAGACCAGCTCCGCCCCGATCACGCGCGCCGAACTCAGGAGGCGAGCCCCGCACACCGGGCACGGACCCGCCCATGCGTTGCCCGCCCATGCGCTGCCCGGCCGGTCGTGGGCCGACCCGGTCGGCGTCTCTTCGCCGAGACGGTCCCGCTCCTCAGATCGCGACGTCCGGCAGATACGTCGACGCCTGTCGTCGGCAGGCTGCCGCTCAGTGGATGCGTGTGTCCTCGCCGTCGATCACGAGAGCCTGCCCGTCCCGCAGGGTGAGGTGTGGGGTGCCGTCCGCACGGTAGCCTGCGGCGACGACACCGAGAGCCTCCGTCTCCGGGTGGCCGGGGGAGTCGACATGGGGCACCACGGCCTGGTCGAGGATGCCCAGTCCTTCCCAGACCACCGGGTCGCCGTAGGTCTCGGGGACCACCTGCGGATCGTCGCAGTAGTCCAGTCCGTGCAGACTGGGAGCGAGCACGCACGGGCCGGCGCTGTAGCCGGCGTAGACCACCGCGTCCCGTCGCAGCAGCTCGGTCAGCGCCGCGTCCGCGCCGCTGCGGGCGAGAGCGTATCGGAGCATGAACACGTTGCCGCCGCGGAGCCAGACCGCAGGGAACCGGGCGAGTGCGGTCTGGACGGCGTCCGTGGGCCGGCCGAAGAACTCGCGCAGGTCGAGTTCGGTCGGCCGCAACCCCAGCGCGGTGAGCGCGTCGACCTCGCGCTCCACGCCGGCCAGCCGTTCGTGCTCGGGCTGGGCGTCCATGGCGTTTGCGATCACGGCGATCTCGGCCGGGCCCCGCCCGTCCAGCAGCGAGAGCAGCCTGTCCGGACTGTCGCCCAATCGAAAGGAGGAGAGATACATACGCATCCCAGAACCCTAGTTGCCTCCGTTCACCCGTGGTTCAGCCGGGCACCTCGGGGTGTACCGGCGAGGGCCTGACGGTCTTACCGAGCAGCTCAGTGTGAAACTCCGAGCTGCTCGGGACCGGAGCCGAAGTCGTCGGGAGCAACTCGCAAGCCGTCGCGCCCTGTTGGGCGGCAAGGAACTCGGTGGCGGAGCGCGCCGTTGGCCGCCGGCGCGCGGTACCTGTCCGACCTGCCCGCGGTCGCTTCCTGTGGCCGACCACTCGAGGAGTCACAGCACGGGCTATCGCACCGAGTTCACCGGCCGTATCAGCGTCGACCCTCCGCTCGACCCCGAAGAGGCCGCCTACCTGCGGAAGCTGCGCCACCTCGGCTGCCATCCCTCGATACCCCACGTCGACTCCACGGACCCCAGCACACACCATGGCCGGTCAACGGTGCCGCCTCGTTTCGGCAGCCCGCATCGTGCCTGCGGCCCCGTGTTCGCGGCCGCCGTTGACCTGACGGTTCGGTGTGCCGGGCGGTACGACGCCACGGACCTGTCGGTCCACGTACGGTGCAGTGTCCTCGTTCAGCACTGGGGCCGTCGACCGTGGTTGGCGGCGCTCTTGCGACGTGTCTTCTTCTTACGGCGTCGCTTCGATGACATGACCTCTCCTCTCTCTGCTCTCTGCGATACGTTTCGCCTGATATCCAAGTTTTCACATCGATGTCCTGTCGGCGACCGGATGTGTCGTGTCAGCCGTTCTGGGGCGTCGTGGGATCCGGTTCGGCGGTGCGGCCACCGCCGGGGCGGGAGCAGTTGTCGAGAGGTGCCGTGAGCGCGTCCTGCTCGGCCTGGTTGGTCGTCAGGCCGCATCCGGTTCTCACCGTGACCAATGGCACGAAGTGCTCGGCAGTGCGCCACGGCGAGGCCACCGGCCCCGGTCGGTCGCAGCCGGCACCGCGGTTGCTGGACGGATGGGCACAAAGCCGGCCAGGAGGCAGGCATTTGTCATGCAAGCAGGTCCGTCTCACCGGGTATACAGCTGGCAGGCCCGGTCGGTACTCCCCCCACGGAGCAGCAACCGGGCCTCAGCTGGGCAACAGGGTCCGGTCGGCGCTCCCCCCACGGGGCGACGGCCGGGCCCTAGCGTCGTTCCATGCCAGCAGCACGCAGCGTACATGACACATCTACGCATGGCTACCACAGTGTTGACCGAACGTTCGGGTGCCTACCGCCGGCCATCGTGCCGGTGGATCTGCCGCGACGCCGAGGCCGGGGCGGTTGGACCCCAGGGCCAGGCGGCCATCGCTGCCGCCCAGCACCGCCAAGCCGAGATCGGCGGTCCGCCTGTCGCGCTGTCCGGAGGCATCCTGCGCGCGTTGCCCTTTCTCGGCGAAGTGGGCCGATCGCACCGAAGGTTGACGGTCACCAGTTCGTCCGACCGCGCACGGGGCCGCCAGTCGGGCCGGCCCGACACCGTGGCGGGGGGTGGCGCGTGAGCGGGCCGGGCCGTTGGCGTGGGCGCTCACCGCTTGGCACGCGACGAGGCGGGCCCCGGTCCGCTCCTTCCCGGAGGCCGACCCGCGAGGGGCTTTAACCGGCCAGTGGCAGCCGTACCACCAGATGCCCCCCGTCTCCGCCCGGCGGCTCCTCCGCCGCCGCGCTGCCGCCCAGCGAGCGGGCGATGGTGCGCACCAGCGCGAGGCCCAGGCCGGCGCCGCCGGTGGCCCGGTTGCGGTCGGTGTCCAGGCGGACGAAGCGGTCGAAGACCCGCTCGCGATCCTCGGGGGGGATGCCGGGTCCGTCGTCGTCCACGGTCAGCTCGGCCCAGCCGTCGGCGGTACGCAGCCGGACGGTGACGGCGGTCGCCGTGTGCTGGGCCGCGTTGTCCAGCAGGTTGCGCAGGATCCGGCCGACCAGCACCTCCCGCCCGGGCACGGTGGCCTCGGCCGGCTCGAAGCGGAAGGCGAGGCCGGGGTCGGTGTGGGTGCGTTCGGCGAGCTGTTCGGTGATCAGGTCGTGCAGCTCGACGGTGCCGTCGGCGGTGGCCGCCTCGGTGCGGGCGAGCAGCAGCAGGTCGTCGGCGAGTTCCTGGAGGCGTTCGGTGTCGGTCAGCGCGCCGGCCACCACCGCGGGCCAGTCGGCCTGCGCCGGGTGCGCCAGCGGGACCTCCAGTGTGCTGCGCAGGGCGGCGAGCGGGCTGCGCAGCTCGTGCGAGGCGTCCGCGACCAGCCGGCGCTGCTCGGCCAGCGCCCGCTCCAGCTTGCCGAGCGTGACGTTGGTGGTGACCGCCAGCCGGGCGATCCCGTCCCGCGCCCTGGGCACCGGGACCCGCTGGTGGTAGGCGCCGTCGCCGATCTCGGCCATCCGCCACCGGATCGACTCCACCGGGCGCAGCGCCAGCCCGGTGGCCAGCCAGGCCATCAGTGCGACGAAGAGCGAGGCGCCGGGAGCCAGGTACCAGCCCAGGACCCGGGTGACCGTGGCGGCGGCCTGGTCGGCCTCCTGCGGGTCGATCATCACGTAGACGGTGAGCCGCTGGGCGGGCAGCCCGCTGACGCCGGAGTACTGCTCCAGCTGCGTGCTGTTGTACGACGCGGTGAGCGCCCGGTGGAACTGCACCGACCGCCCCTTCAACAACACCGAGTCCCGGTCGGGAGCCATCCCGGCCGGGAAGTGCAGCGTGACCGGGTTGAACAGGCTGTGGCTCCGGTGGGCGAGGTCGTACTCGATGTTGCGCCGGTCCTCCTCCGGGTCGATCGGCACCAGGCCCACGCCGTAGCCCTGATGCTGATAGACCTCGTTCAGCTTGTTGGAGCGCAGCCAGCGCCCGTCCCGGGTCATCACCACGAACGTCGCGTCCTGGTACGCCTCGTCGGGGCCTTTCGGGATCTTGGCCCACACATTCTCCATCGCCGTGAACGCCCGGTTGCTGGCCTTGCGCTCCAGGTCGCCGTGCACGGCGCGGCCGACCCAGAAGGCCGCCACGCCGAAGGCCAGCGCCGAGGCCGCCAGTGCGGCGAGCGCGGCCCGCATCCGCACCCCGGGGATCAGCCGCCCCAGCAGCGGCCGGTCAGTTCGCACGGGGAGCCGGCCGGTAGCCGATGCCGCGGACGGTCTCGATCGGGCAGCGTGTACCGGCCCGGTCCAGCTTGCGGCGCAGTGTGGCTATCAGGCCCTGGCTGAGGGACTGCGCGAGTCGTTCCTCGTCTTCGACCATCAGAAGGTGCATCAGTTCATGATAAGTCAATTCTGAAACTGCTGAAGTCCGTTGACCGATGTGCCGGAAGAATCCGTCCTGAACGGATCCTCAGGTTCATTCGGAATTCCTTCGGCGGAGCTTTCCTGGTTCCCACCGTGTGAGAACGATCCGATCCGCCAATTCACTTGAACAGCGCCCTGCGCTGCTGACATTACGGGGCGAGGTGAGTTCCACACACTCGATGAACATCTCGCCCGGCGCGTTGAGACTCCAGCATGCGATCCGCGGAGCTGTGGACGGTCCGGCATCCCATCAACACCTCGGCCGTTGCCAGTGCCTGCTTCTGCACCGACCTGACGGTCTGTCATGCGGGCAGGTGCAGGATCTGGCCGGGGAGGAGGAGGTCGGGATCTTCGCCGATGGTCGTGCGGTTGAGTTGGTAGAGGGCTTCCCATCCACCTGGAACGTGTTCGCTGTCGGCGATGGCGCTGAGGGTGTCGTTCTCCTGGACCGTCCGACTGTCGGTGCCGTCGGTGCCAGTGCTGTCGGTGCCGGTGTCGTCGGCCTGCGGGGCGTCGGCGATTGGGGGAGTGGTGTGTGCCGCTCCCGTGTACCGGTGGTGGCCGACTGCGCCGGTCGGGTGTGTGCCGGCGTGGTGGGCGTGGGTCCCGCACACGGGCCAGGGGGCGAGGCCGTGCCGTCCGGCGAGGTTTTCGGCGACGGCGATCTGGTCCTCGCGCGTGGCGAGGTCGGCGCGCGGGGCATGGGCCAGGCCGCCGTTGGCGCGCCAGGTGCCCTGGTCGAACTGCAGGCCGCCGTAGAACCCGTTGCCCGTGTTGGTGTTCCAGCGTCCGCTGCTCTCGCACCGGGCGATGCGGTCCCAGTCCACGCCCCCCGCACCGTCCGCCACCCGAGCGCCTGCGAGGGCACTGCGGTGGCCGGGTGCGGCGAACGCGCGAGGAGCAAGCCCGGCCGGAATGCCGAACATGCACAGCAGCAGGAGCAGCAGTTTCACGGTGGACCGGGGCAGTGACGGGCAGGTTGGCACGGGTACTCCATACCTTTGGCGACAGGGACGGGGCGCCGCAGCGCCGCCCTTCCACCCATGCACACCGTCCGTCGGCTTCTGCGGCAGGCGCGGTGGGGCAGTCACCCGCCCGGCCGCCGTGTGCCACCCGCACGGCCGCGTGCCCGATGCGCCCTGCGGGGTGGACCATGGACGTCCGGCCGCGAAAGGGGCGTCCGGTGGCGAGCAAGGCGGCCCCAGCGGACGCCGTCGGTTTCCGGCCCGAGG
Source organism: Kitasatospora sp. GP82 (assembly GCF_029892105.1). Lineage (GTDB taxonomy): Bacteria > Actinomycetota > Actinomycetes > Streptomycetales > Streptomycetaceae > Kitasatospora. The sequence continues at coordinate 78,892 of NZ_JARZAJ010000026.1, forward strand.
CCGCTTCACTTGCGGAGCTTGTCTGCGCCTTCGTAGTCCGCCGGTACGCCGTCCGCGAAGAACACGTCCGCGGTCATGTGATCGGTCCGTAGTTTGAGGATCGCTTGGTAGGCGGGCGAGTCGTACCAGCCGCGCACGTGGTCGCGGTCGGGGAACCGGATGACGATCAGATCGCCCTTCCAGCTGCCCTCGACGGGCTCGACCTCGCCGCCGTGCACCATGAAGCGGCCGCTGAAGGGCTTCAGGGTGGCGTCGATCCGCTCGAGGTACTCGACGATGTCGGGGCCGTGTTCGACTCGGTGGACGACGGCGACGGCGTAGGCTGGCATGGCGACCTCCGGTGGTCCTGGGTGATCGGGAGACTCGGGGACGGAGCCGGATCTGCACTCGCTCCCCGTCACGTCCCTGACGGTATGCCGGAGCCGTCCGGCGGCGAATCAGTCACCTATCAGTCGACGGGCCCGGGGGCCTCGACCACTCCGGAGCGGTCACCCACCTCGCCTCGCTCGACGTGCTGCCGACCGCCGGCTACCGGGCCTCCGCCGGTACCGCTGCCCCCTCGCCACCGTTGTCCAGCGACGGGGCGCTGAGATCAGGTGCCGACACTTCGCGTCGGATTTGACGAACTGCCTGGTCGGACTGCCGCCGGCCAGCGGGCGGCCGATGGCGCGAAGTGTGGGGTGCATGTCGTTGACGCCGTTCTGGCCGGAACGCAGGATGAAGGCGTGTACCAACGACGAATCGTGTTTGTGGCCTTTGAGGGGTACCAGTCGCTCGACCTCGCCGGGCCGTACGAGGTGTTCCAGCAGGCAGGCCGACGCTGTCCCGACTACGTCTGCCAGATCGTCAGCCCCGTCGCCGGACGGGTGCGCTCGGACAGCGGCCTGCAGGTATATGTTGACGACAGCGTCGCTGAGCTGAGCCCGGACGGGATCGACACCTTGGTGGTGGTGGGAGGCAGCGGGGTCGATGCAGCCCGGGTGGACCCGGAGTTGGTCGCCTGGCTCGCCGCCGCGGGTGCCACCGCGCGCCGGGTGACGTCGGTGTGCAGTGGGGTGTTCCTGCTCGCGGCCGCCGGGTTGGCCGGCGGCCACCGGGTCACCAGCCACTGGAGTCGCGCCGACCAACTTCGGTGCGAGTACCCGGAGTTGACCGTCGACACCGATCCCATCTTCATTCGTGACAGGCGGGTCTGGACCTCGGCCGGGGTGACCGCCGGTATGGATCTGGCGCTCGCGCTGGTGGAGGACGATCTCGGGCGGGACATCGCGCACGCCATCGCCCAGGAGCTGGTGCTGTTCCTGCGCCGTCCGGGCAGCCAGTCGCAGTTCAGCGTCCCGCTGTGGTCGAGCCAGCCGTCCAGTGACCCGATCCGTTGCGTCGTGTCGGCAATCCATGCCGATCCCGGTGCCCGGCATCGCATAGGTGACCTGGCCTGCCGCGCCGGACTGAGCCCTCGCCACCTCCAGCGAAGGTTCACGGCCGAACTCGGCGTGCCCCCGGCCGAGTACGTGGAACGGGTACGCATCGAGGCAGCCCGGCGCGCTCTGGCCGAGGGTGAGGAGCCGGTCGCGGCCATCGCCCGGCGATGCGGCCTGGGCACCGCAGAGACGCTGCGGCGGGCGTTCCATCGCCACCTCGGCGTCGCGCCGTCCGACTACCGTGACCGCTTCCGATCCACCGACTGCTGACTTCCGACCACTCGACAGAGGAGTACGTGTGACGACCTACGGGCTGCTGATCTTCGAAGGCGCCGAGGAACTGGACTTCGCCGGACCATGGGAGGTGTTCACCGCCTCCTCGATGCTGCGCGACCATGCCGACACCGTCGTTCTGGTAGCCGAGGCCCTCGGCCCGGTCCGGTGCAACAAGGGCATGCGGGTGCTCCCCGACCACACGCTCGACAGATGTCCGCCACTGGACGTGCTGCTGGTCCCCGGCGGCAACGGCACTCGCCTTCAGGTGAGCAACTCCGCACTGATCGAATGGATCACCAAGGCCTCCGCCGAGGCCACTTGGGTCACCAGCGTGTGCACCGGCGCCCTCCTGCTGCACGAGGCCGGCCCTGCCCGTGGCCGGCGCGTGGCCACCCACCATGCCTTCGAGGACACCCTGCAGTCGCGTGGTGACATCACCGTGGTCCGCGACGCCCGCTATGTCGTCGACGGAAACCTGATCACCAGTCAGGGTGTCTCCGCCGGGATCGACATGGCCCTGTGGCTGATCGGCCGGATCCACGGACGCGAGCACGCACGCGCGGTCCGCCGGTACATCCAGTACGACCCCGCGCCGCCCTACCTCGCCGACGAACCGACGATGTCTCCCGCCTGATCCAGCCCGACCGGCGGGTGAGCCGGGCGGCGCCGGGCGTCGGAGTCGTGTCAGTGGTCGAGGACGGCGAGATCGACTTCACGGAGGCGGTCCGGCTCCGCGATCACGTGGATCTCGGTGATCGTGGGGGACGCTGTAGTCGGCCAGGGGCTGCACGACCCACGTGGCGCGGGGGAAGACGGCGGCGGCCGAGAGGCCCGCCATGGCGGCGGCCAGGAGGGTGACGACGAGGCAGGCGGTGGACGTCGGAAATGCTCGCATCAGGCATCTGCCGGTGCGGGCTGCTCCGGCGGAGTCTTGCGTTCGTCACCGCTATGACCGGCCGCGACGTGGGAATGTGACCGGTGATGGACTTCAATCTGCGCGCATCGGTACCTGTTTCGTCCTCCCGGCCGCCGAGGCGGCCCTGGACCGGACCGCTGACGGGCAGTGGATCCCGCCTGACCGGGCGTCCGGCACGAGCCGCAGGCGCCATCGCCGCAGCAGCGGAGCACCGGGCCGTGTCCCACGCTGCAACGGGCCGCCGAGCTGCTTCCATGACGGTATGCCTCACTCACGTGCGCTGCGGACCGGCAGGATCCTGGGGATCAACTACAACGGGATGCACGACAGTGCGATCTGTCTGCTCGACGAAGCCGGGGAACTGACCTACGCGGTCAGCGAGGAACGGTTCTCGCGGATCAAGCAGGACGGGCGGTTCCCCCGTTGCGCGCTGGCCGGTGTCGACCTGGCCGGGGTGGAGGCGATCGGCGTCCCGTACCTGGACCCGTGCCCGGACCGGCTGGCCACCGATCAGCACCTCGCGAAGCTGTTGCACCCCGTGCCGCCCGGGTGGGACGTCGCACCGTTCGCACCGGTCTGGCGCCAGCGCCTCGAATCGCTGGACCGGCCACTGCACTTCTTCGACCATCACGCGATGCACGCCTACACCGGTCTCGTGCTCTCCCGCTATCCGGAGGCGTTCGCCCTCACCTGCGACTACGGCGCGTACACCTGCCCGATCACCATGGGCGTCCACCACGTCCGACGCGGTGAGGTGACCCGGCTCGCGGCGGCCTCGGTGACCGAACACCGGGCGCTGGCCGGGCTGTACTCCGATGTGACCGCGCTGCTCGGCTTCACCCCGGGCCGCCACGAGGGCAAGGTCACCGGCCTCGCCGCACACGGTCGGCCCAGTGCCGACTGCCGCGAGCGGGTGTGGGACCTGCACCGGCGCATCCAGGACAGCGAGCACCGGTTGTACGACTGGATCGGCTTCCTTGAGGAGGAGGGGCGGGCACCGGCCTGTGAGACCAACCGCTATCTCGCCCGGTCGTACCGCAGCGAACTTCCCTACGACGACTCCGACATCGCGCGCGCCGCCCAGGACCTGCTGGAGGAGAAACTCCTCGCGGTCGCCGACTGGCTCGCCACCGAACACGGCAGACGCCTTCCGCTCCTCCTGTCCGGCGGTGTCTTCGCCAACGTCCGCGCCAACCAGCGGCTGGCCTCCCTGGGTTTCCCCGCCGTCTTCGTCGCCCCACCGATGGGTGACGACGGTCTGTGCATCGGAGCCGCAGCCGCCGCCCACGACGCCCTCGCGAAGGACGCCGGCTCGGCCATGGATCTGGCCGTCGCCATGGCCAAGCCCACGGTCAGGCCCACGTCCATGGCCGTCGGCCCTGTTCCGACCCGCGACCTCGACAGCATCGGAGACCTCCTGGACCGACTGGGCGTGGTCCACCGGACGCCGCAACCCGCCGCGCTGGCCGACCACCTCGCGGCGGTCCTGGCGCAGGGCCGTACCGTCGCGCTGGTCCGCGGAGCACAGGAGTTCGGTCCACGGGCTCTGGGCCGGCGCTCCATCCTCAGTGCCGCCACCGACCCCGGGGTGAACGACCGCCTGAACAGCAAGCTCGCACGCACCGAGTTCATGCCCTTCGCGCCGGTGCTGCGGATCGAACGGCTCCCGGACGTGTGCGACCTCGACGGGCTGACCAGCGATGTGAGTGACTGCCTGCCGTTCATGACGATCTGTCTGCCCGTCCGCCGGGCGGTCGCGGCCGCGGCACCCGCCGTCGTGCACATCGACGGCACCGCACGCCCCCAGGTCGTCAGCCGCGACCAGGACCCCTTCCTGCACCAGGTCCTTGCCGACTACGAGGAACGCACCGGCATCCCCGTCCTGATCAACACCAGCTTCAACATCCACGACGAACCGCTGGTCTCCAGCGCCGAGGACGCGATCGCCGCCTTCCTCACCGCCGAACTCGACCTGCTCTGCCTGGAGGGCCACCTGGTCGAACTCGCCGAGAACCGGCGACTGGTGTCACTCACCCGTCTCCTGAGCCGTAACAGCCACGGGCACCTCAAGAAGCGCCACACCGCTCTCAGCGAGGTCTTCGGCCGCCTGTCCGTCCACGGCCCCGGCCGGTTCAGCGCATTCGCGCCCGACTAGGCCTGTCTTTCGCAGGTGGGGAATCGAGTGTCCAGCCAGCGTGGGCGGGTTGGATCAACGTCGAGCAGGTCCAGGAGTTGAGCTTGGATGCCTTCGGTGATCAGGACGGTGGGTGGGCTGGTGGCGGTGCCGGGTCTGATCCGTAGCTCGGACAGGGCGGTGAGGATCAGCTCGCCGGTCGGTGCGGGGGCTTGTGGCTGATGCCTCCTCAGGTGGCCCCCTACGTTGTCGATGGGTCGGTCGGGGTGTAGGCGGCGGCCTGCAGGCTGAACAACTCCCGGTAGGTGAACCGCAGGGCCTTCGCCTCGATGGTCGTCGGTGCCGGACAGGGCAGGCCGCCGTCCGGAATCCTGGCGCGGTCGGCCAGGTCGCAGGCGTCGTACCAGTCCGACACGTACAGGCCGTACTCGAAGAGTCTGCCGAGGGCCTGGGCCAGTCCGCCACGGACCCGGCTCGTTCACCAAGCTGGCCACCGGCGTCCTGGGCGGCGGCACGTTCGCCGCCGACAAGGCGCACGGAACGGCCCGCCACAAGGCAGTCCAACTCCCTACACGCGACCGCGCACCTACCGGTTCCCTCCCGCTATCCAGAAACCGCTGAGCAGCGGGATGCCGTGCTCACGGTGGAGAGCGGGCTGAACAGCGGCATTGTCGCCCCGGCCTCTCTGCTCTGCCTCGCGGGCGTCGAGGCGCACGGAGGCGTTCTGCTCCACCGACTGCCCCCGGCGGTCTCTGCCGGGGGCAGTTCGAACGATGTTTACGCAGGCGCCTGCGGCTGTAGAAGGTCTCGACGAATGCGAAGACCTCCGCGCGGACGGTGGCACGGTCCGGCCGGATCCGGGTACCGGTCCCCTCCTTCAGCACGGCGAAGAAGCTCTCGCCGGCGGCGTTGCCGTGACAGGAGCCGACTCACCCCATCGACTGCCTCATGTTCAACTTGCTTGTCTTGCTCAGGAATTAACTCGACTCGGCAGCGAACACCGTTTGCGGGCCTGGGAGGTCGGGCTGACCGCGCGGCCCTCGCGAACGGCGGTGCGCGGTGCGGATGTGCCTCCGCCAGGCAGTGCTGTGCCCTCCAGCCCGGTCAGCCTCGTCGTGAGGGGGAGCCGTGGAGCCTGGTCGCCCGTTGCCTGCGCGGGTTCGACAGCCCCGGGGCGCCGTCGTCCGCTACCCGGCAGGGTGCGAGCCCGGCGAGACAGTTCCGGACATCCTGTTCGCGGGGATCTCCCAGTGTTTCGTAGATCGCCCACGCTCGCAGCCAGGCCCGCCGCGCCTGCTGCGGCTTCCCCTGGATGCTCAAGCAGGTGCCGAGCTGGTGCAGGGCCTGCGCGGTGCCGGCGAGCATTCCGGTACGGCCGTGGAGTTCCAGGGCCTGTCGGTAGCATTCCTCGGCGCGCGTGTGTTCGCCCAGGTCCCGGTACGCGGTGCCGGTGAGCGTCCAGGCCGATGCCTGCAGCCACAACGAGCCGTGTGCGCGGTGCAGTTCGCGTGCCTGGGCCAGTGGCGCCAGAGCCGTGCCCGGACGGCCCTGCGCGAGTCGCGCCTCGCCGAGCCCGGACAGGGCCAACGCCGTCCCCCAGGTGTTGCCCTCGGCTGTGAACAGGTCCAGCGCCCGGTCCACGTGCCCGGCCGCTTCCGCCGCGCGGCCCTGCCGCATGCAGGACATGGCGTACCCGAGCAGCACACTCCCTTCGCCCACGGCGTCCCCGGCGGCGGCAAATCGGTCGACCGCTCGGCGGTAGTGTCCGTCGGCGGCCGTGTGCTCTCGCAGCCCGGCACGAGCACTGGCCAGAACCACTTCGGCGCACGCCTCGGCCAACGGCCCGCCGTCAGCGGTGGTGGCTGCGCGGGCGATGAACCCGGCGCCCAGCTGGTCGTGGTGGTGGTAACGGAGAAAGAAGAAACCCCAGAGCGCGTAGGGCAGTTGCCAACCCACCACGCTTCCTGCCGCATGCGCGGCCCGAGAGCAGGCCAGCAGGTTCACACGCTCGCTCTCGCACCACTGCAGCGCCTCGGCGGTGGACGCGAAGCGCAGGGGCTCGCAGCCCTTGGGCGCAGGGCCGATCGGTGCGCGGTGGCGCCCCTGTCCCAGCAGCTGGTCGGCCGCAGCCTCGGCGGAGTGCAGATACCAGGCGAACAGCCGCCCGGTGGAGGTGCCGAGCGCCGCCGCGGACTCCTCGGCCTCGGCACGTTCCATCGCGTACTCCCTCAGCAGGTCGTGCATCCGGAAACGGCCCGGCGCGACCTCCGCCACCAGATGGGCGGCGTGCAGCTCGCCGAGCAGCCGCGAGGCGACGGCAGAGGACTCACCCAGCAGCGCGGCTACGGCGTCCACCCCTGCCACGGCGCCCGGATGAAGTGCCAACAGCCGGAACGCCCGGGCCTGTTCGACCTGAAGCATCCGGTACGACCAGGCGAACACCGAACGCACTGCGGTCTCGGCCTCTCCCGGTATCGCCAGGACGTCCAGCCGCGACTGCGCGCGCCCCAGTTCCTCGGCCAGCGAGGCGGCGAAGGCGGGTCCCCGCCCAGCCATACGCTCGGCCGCGATCTGCAGCGCCAACGGGAGATACGCACAGTGCTGCGCGATCGCCGCCAGCACCGCATCAGCGCCATCGGATCCGCTCGCTTCAGCAGCAGTCGGACCGGCCGATCCGCTCTGCGCGGTCGGCACTGCGCGGCGGTCGAGCGTCCGTCGCAGAAGCAGCACAGCCTCATCGGTGGCCAACGGCTCCAGGCTCAGGCGAAGCGCGCCGTGCCGGACGCTCAAACCCATCAGCCGCCGCCTGCTGGTGACCATTACCAGACTGCCCCCCGTCCCGGGCAGTAGCGGTGCCACCTGCGCAGCCGAGGCCGCGTCGTCGAGTACCACGATCACCCGGCGCTCGGCCAGGGCGCTTCGCAGCAGCGCCGTCTGCTCGGCCGGCTCGACGGCTATGTCCTCCGGGGCCGTCCCAAGGGTGCGCAGCAGCCCGGCGGCCACGTCACCCGGCATCGCCGGGGCGCCGACCGGGCCGTGCGCCTGCAAGTCGGCGAAGAGCGTCCCGTCGGGGTAGGAAGGGCTCAGGCGCCGAGCCAGCGAGACGGCGAAGGTGGTCTTGCCGACGCCGCCCATCCCGTCGACTGCGATCACGGCGGAGCCGTGGTGCTGTGCGAGGAGCGCCTCGACGCGGGCCAGCTCCCGGTGCCGGCCCCACATCTCCCCGGCGGCGGGGAGCTGAGCGGGGACGGGCCGCTTGCGGCTCCCCGCAGCCGCAGCCGTCGCAGCCGCTGGCTCCCGGCGGTCCTGAGCCGGCGGTACCGCCGCGGCCAGCCGGGCCAACTCACCGTCCGTACCCATGACCTGGTCGCACAGTTGGGCCAGTTCGAGGGACGGCGCGCGGGAACCGTTCTCGACCCGGCTCAGATAGCTCTTGCTGTAGTGAACGAGCTGCGACAGCTGTGACAGAGACCAGCCGTGTTCCACGCGCAGGGCCCGAATCCGCTCCCCGATCAGCACCCATGCCCCCGCACCGTCTGCGATAGGCCTGCCGTGCGCACCGCCCGAGGGCACATCGTAGCCTGTTCTTCAGCTTTCTTGATCTTGGTGTTCAGCCATGGCGGGGTTGCGTTGGACGGCCCCGCTGACGTCATGGCGGGTTGGAGTCGCGATTTCTGGCGCTGGGTGAGCTTCCGAGGCCGGGGCCTGCCGGGTTTCGATGCGCGCCGGATTCCGCACGAGTCCTCCACGAGGTGGCCTGACTGTCTGTCAGACACCTCACGACCGGTCTAAGCGAGTCGAGCTGCGGTCACGAGTGGGGCCGGGGAGGCGGTGTGATGGCGTGGTGGTGGTTCCGGCGGCAGGTTCGGACAGCGCGACTCGCCGGGGGGACCCGAGTGCGGGGCGGGAGCGGCGGGGAGAAACCTTGGTCAGGGGGACGACGTGGATGGGGTCGGCGCCGTGTAGGGAAGTGATCCGCTCTGCTGCGGGGGACACCCAACCGACTTGGAGCGTCCGCCAGTAGGTGACCCGTCAGGACGGGGCATCCCAGGGGCGTGAGGGCCGCCGCCCCCTCGTCGGATCCCTTCAGCCGGTGGCGGCGATCCGCGCTGCGAGGTGGCCGGGCAGGGCATAGGGGGTCTCGACCGGGATCTTGGCGTCGGCCGCCTCCGGCTGTCCCGCCTGCACCAAGGCGTGGGCCTCGTGGGCCAGGGCGGTGACATCGGTGAGGTCCAGGATCCACTCGTCGAGGTACCGGTCGACGGCCTCGCCGGTCAGCCCGATCTGGATGGCGCGGTGGGGCAGTGTGCCGAGGTCGGTGGAGCGCTCCGGATCCCACTGGATGCGCACCGGGCTGGCGGCGAGCTTCGCCATCCAGGCCTCGGCGGAGGTGTGGCGGTCGCGGTCGTAGTGGCTCAGGCAGGCATGGGCGAGGGCCCACTCGAAGCCCTCGCGGCTGATCCGGACGGCCAGCACACGCTCCTGTCCGGGCTTGGTGCCCCAACCGGACCGGTACATCATCCAGCGGAAGGACGGCTTGATCCACGTCATCCGCTCGCGCTTGAACGGGGCCACGAAGGTGCCCGCCGCCAGGGCGGCCCCGGCGATGGGTGCGGGGTACGCCTGGTAGACGACGAGGCTGTACTCGTCGTGCGAGGCGCGGATCTGACGCAGCAGGGGTTCGGTCATCGGTACTCCAGGTCGGCCGGGGTGCTGGTCAGACCGAGGGCTCGCTCAGCCACCCGTCCAACTTCAGGAGCCGGGGGCCGACGACGGACACCGCCCCGGAGGTGTAGGCGGCCCAGCGAAGCTCGTCGCACGCGAAGAAGTCCTCGCCCCCCGCATCGACCCACAGGGACAGCGTGTGATCGCCGGCCTGGGTGAGGTCCCACCACGACCACGTCCTGAAGGGATCGTCGGGGTCGAACCTGTCCAGCCAGTCCGGCAGGTCCCAGGAACTGCCGTGGCCCGCAGCGGTGTACCGCTCACTGCCACGCCGGGCGAAGTCGGGAGCGACCCGCTCGCCGTCCTGGCCGTCGCAGATCGCGGCGAACCACTCGGGGACCTGACGGGGAGTGATCTCCCTGCCGATCCCGGACCGGGCGACGGCTCCGTCCAGGGCAGCGCCCAGGACGGCACGCAGCCGGCTCGCGTACTCCTGCGCCGACCCCTCGACCGTCGCTACGAAGCAGCTGAGCCCGGGCGGGGCGGCATCCTCCTGCGGGCGGGTGCCGATCCGGTCGCGCTCGTCGAGGAGCGCCTGCTCCTCCTCGTTCAGAGGGTCCTTGCCCCGGGATGCCTCGTTCTCGTCCATTCCTAAGTCCCCTCTGGCGCCGGCCCGGGTCAGGGCGTGTGCCCTCGCTCACTGTCCCATTCCGTCTTCTGCTGCTCCCAGGTGAGCGGATTACCGTCCTTCATAGCCGTCCACCCGTGCTGGGAAAACGGCTCGGAGAGTCCGCTCCCCGGGATTATATGCGACTCCAGTTCGGACAGGCGACTTCCCGGTATTCCGTAGAGGTGGGGCCCCTGGGTCGGGTCGGATATCTCCGGGAACCTCTTCTTGTAGTCCTTCCAGGATTCACCTCCAAGGTCTCCCTTGAAGTGATTCGGGTTCTGTGGGAGAGCCTCGCTGTGCACCTTCTCCACATAACTCAGCGGTACCTCGAAGGACTGCACGCGGCCACCGCTCGGCCCATGTTCAGGGCCGTTCTGGTAGTGGTCGGTGTGGTGCCGGTCGCCGCTCATGTTCACGTAGAGGCTTGTGTTCGGAGGCTGGGGGATCGTGACATTTCCATGCTTGTCGACCTCGACACGGTAGCTTTTGCCGGGGGCTCCCCGGAAATCCCATTTCTCCTTCCGGTACACCCGGACCACATCCATCTCGCACATGGCGAGACCCAGTGGGTCCAGCCAGGTGTGCGGATTGACGACGTAGTTCGCCGGATTCGGGGACGGCTCCAGGCCGAGCGGGTCGGGAGAGGTGTAGCGGGCGGTTTCCGGGTCGTAGTAGCGGTTGACGTTGTAGTGGAGGCGGGTCTCGGGGTCGAAGTACTGGCCCGGGAAGCGCAGCGGGGTGTAGGTGCTGCTGCCGGAAGGCCAGGTGGTGGCACCCCACAGGGTGGTCCTCGCTCGCCAGGCGATGCCCCCGGAGGTGTCGACGAGCTCGGTGGGGGTGCCCACCAGGTCCGTGACGATCGCGAAGAAACGGCGGCTGGTCTCATTCCGGGAGGCGTCCGCCCCGGTGACAATGGTCTCGGCCTGGGCCAGCGGGTAGTGGCCGTCGTGTTCCCAGGTGAGGGTGTGCGGGCCTGGGAGGTGGGGGGCGTGGGTGGTCTGCTCGCAGAGGTTGGGGCCGTCCCAGGTGAAGTCGGTCCGTTCCAGGACGGTGGTCCCGTCCTCGGCGATGCGCAGCTTGGCGGTGCGCCGGCCGAGCGGGTCGTAGCTGTAGCGCCAGAGTTGACCGTCGGGGGCGGTGACGGCGACCAGGCGGTCCTCGGCGTCCCAGGTGTAGGTCCAGCGCTCGGAGCCGCTCGCTCCGCCCGTTTTCTGACGCGTGGTCACCCGGCCCGCGCCGTCGTAGGTGTAGTGCACCGAGCCCGCGCGGGTGAGTTCCGTTCCGCTGTAGGAGCGTGGGCCGACGGCGCCGGAGTTGGCGGGCGAGGCGGGCCAGCGGGCGTCGGCGAGGTTGCCGGACGCGTCGTAGGCGTAGGACTCGGTCCAGCCCCTGGCGGTCACGGCGGTCACGCGCCCGACCGCGTCCAGGGTGAAGGCGCGCGGGCCGGCGAGGTGGTCGTCGATGCCGCAGAGGCCGCCGCCGGAGCGGTAGGTGTAACCACGACGCTGGACGATGCGGCCGCCCGGTGCGCCGGCCCCTGGGGCCGATCCGTCCGCGGCGTCCAGTTCCAGCAGCTGGGAGGTCAACCGGTTTGCCCCGTCCCAGGTCTGGCGCAGGCTCACCTCGGAACCCCAGCGGCGCGAGGTCTCCCGTCCCGCCGCGTCCCACGTGAAGGAGAGATGCTTGCCGGCGAAGCCCAGGTCCGCGGGGTTGCCCTCGCCGTCGTACGTCCAGCTGCTCTCGACCCCGGCGGGGGTGCGTCGGGCGGTGCGCCGGCCCTGGGCGTCGTACCGCACGGTCAGGGTGCGCCCGTCGACGGTCTCGACAGCTGTGCCGTCGGGGCCGAAACCGCGCTCCAGGACGCTGGTGGGACTGTCTGCGGACCGCAGCCGGCCGGTGGAGTCGAAGGTGTAGCGGGTGACCGTTCCGTCGACGTCCTTCGACAGGATCCGGCCCAGGACGTCCCTGCTGAAGGTGGTGCGCTGGCCCAGCGCGCCGACCCGGGCCGTCAGCTGGCCGCCGGCGTCGTACTCGTACCGCAGGGTGCGGCCGTCGAAGTCGGTCTCGGACAGCGGATTGCCCAGTGCGTCGTAGGTGTAGTCCCAGTGCAGGCCCTGGGGGTTGGTGACCCTGGTGAGCCGCAACTCGGTGTCGTACTCGAAGGTGTACCGGCTGCCGTCCGGGTCGGTGCGGGAGGCCGGCAGGTCGAAGTAGGTGTACGTGTGGACGGTCACCGCGCCGAGAGCGTCGGTGTGGCGCAGCAGGTTGCCCTCGCCGTCCCACTCCCAGCGTTCGACCGCGCCGTCCGGCCCGGTGCGCGAAAGCGGGAGGCCCTCCGGCGTCCACGTTGTGCGGGTGAGGCCTCCGACGGCGTCGACGACCTCGACCGGGCGGCCGAAGGCGTCGCGGACGGTGGTCCGGGTCCCGCCGAGGGAATCGCTGACCTGGACCGGCAGCCCTGCTGCATCGCAGCGGACGAGGGTGGTACCGCCCGAGCCGTCCGTGACGGTCGCGAGGTGGCCCTGCTCGTCGTAGCCGTAGCGGGTGACCGCCCCGGTGGGGTCGCCGACCTCGGTCGGGTTGCCGCAGTCGTCGTAGGCATAGGACCAGGTGGCGCCGTCGGGGCCGACGTGGTGGACCGGCAGGTACAGCTCGTTGTGGACGATGGTGGTCCTGCTGCCGTCGGGCCGGGTGACGGCGGCCGGGTTGCCGTCGATGTCGAACTCGAAGGACACCGTGCGGCCCAGGGTGTCGGTGCGGCTGAGCGGGCGATCGTACCGGTCCCAGGCCCGGTGGACAGTGTGTCCCAGCGGATCCGTCTCCATGACGCTCTGGCCCAGCTCGTTGAGCTGGTAGACGGTGCTGTTGCCCAGCGAGTCCCGGACGGTGGTTGTCCTCTGCTCCGTGTTGTAGGCGAAAACCGCGTCCAGGAAGCCGCCGTCGCCGCGGGTCTGTACACACCGCCCCGCACGGTCGTACAGGTAGCGGTACCGGCGCTGATTGCGGTCGGTCCAGCTGGTGATCCGCGCCTGCCCGTCGTAGGTGAAACGTCCCGGCTGCCCGGACGAGTTGACCACCTCGGCCAGGTTGCCGTTGCCGTCGTAGCCGAAACCGACCAGCGGCAGTGCATCGGCGTCCGGGCCGTACTCGGGGCCCGCGCCGAGCAGCCGGAATCCGGTGATGCGCGAGTCGGCGGTGTCGACCGCGATCCGGTAGCCGCCCGAGTGGCGCACCTCCACCGGTGTGCCGGAGTCGGTGTACAGAATCTCGATGCGGTGGCCGTTACGGTCGGTGAGGGCGACCAGCGGCAGGTACAGCGTGCCCGAGGCATCGGGCTGCGCACCGGGCGGCAGGTCGAAGTACCGGGTCACTCCGGCCCTGGGGTCAGTGATCCGCAGTGCGGTGCCGCTCTCCGGATCACGCTCCAGCTGAAAGCGCGGACCCTCCAGCGCAAGCACGGGCTCGTCCGGGTCGGGCGCCGGGTAGTGCAGCACCATGCCGTCCTCGGCCGCGAACAGGGCGCCCTCGGCGTCGAGTTCGACCCGCTGGTCGAGGGTGGAGGCCCAGGAGGGGCCGAACCAGCCGCCCACTCGGTAGGAGGAGATGTGGGTGCGGGTGAGCAACAGCGGCAGGGCGCCGCCGAGTTCGACGTCCGTCTGCGCGAGCAGCATCTCGCCGGAGGCTATGTCGACGGGGTCGCTGCGCGTTACCCGGGTGGAGATGGGCTTGGCGGTTTCGCGCGGAGGCCTGGCGTCATTCCGCAGCGGCCGGGAACCGGAACCCTGACCACCCCTTCCACCGCCCCGGCCGCCCCTTCCGCTGCCGCCGCCCCTCCCGCCGCCGCTGCCGCTTCCTCCACCCCGGCCGCCGCCGCTGCCGTTGCCGCCGCCCCTCCCGCCGCCGTTGCCGCCGCCCCGGCCGCCGCCGGGCCCGCTGCCGCTGCCACCCCTGCCGCCCCGGCCGCCGCCGGACCCGCGGCTGCTGCCTCCATCGCCGTGTTTGACGCCAGGCACGTCCTTCTTGCCACCGCCGAGAATCTTCTTCAACTCGTCGGCGTGCTTCGCGTCCGTCTCGGCGGTGTTCTTGGCGACTTTCTTCAGGTTGTTGCCCGCCGAGCTGTAGAGGTCCTTCGCCGCCTTGCCGGCGTCCTCACCCAGCGTCTTGCCCAGCTTCTGCGCCCCGTGCTCCAAGGCCTTGACGATCTGATTGGTCACTCGAAGCTCACCCCCGCCATCTTGGACCGGAACAGCTCGGCGTGCGCCGCCACCGTGTCGGCGTGGTCCTGCATCGTCTGCGCGTGAGCCATCAATTCCTCCGGATGGATCCGGAACCCGGAACCCGCCGACCCGCCACCACCGCCGGCCCCGCCACCGGACACCCCCAGCGCCGACTCCGCAGCCTGGAACACCATCCCGCTCACCGCGCGCCCCACCACCTCCACCAACGGATTGATCGCCGCCTCGACGACCTTCCCGATGATGTACTGCTCCAGCTGCTGCTCAAGGAAGTTGACGACCTTCTTCGCCGCCTCCTCGATCAGCACCACCGCGGCCTCCGCCAACCCGAACGTCGCCACCGCCGCCGCCTGGTCCGCCACGAACGCCGCCGCCATCACCACCAGCTCGGCGATCGCCTCGACCTTCATCGCCACGATCACATCGGCCGCCACGTCCAGCGCCGTCGCCACAGCGTGAGTCGCCTGCACCAACTCGTCCATATGGCTGTTCGACAGATCCGCCCACTTGGCGAGCAGCGCCTCGTACGACGCCCCCTCGTACGAGGCACCCAGCTGCTTGATCGTCGCCGTCGAACCCTGGTGTGCCGACTCCAGGTTCTCGCCGAACTCCCTTACATGCGACGCGAACTCACGGACCTTGTCCTCATTCACCGTGGGCCAGTTGATCCCGATGAACTGCAAGAACGACTCCACCGCGCCGGGCAGCTCGATCGCCACAGTGCCCTCCCCTATTAACAGTGCACGATACCACCTACGGATTGTCTGACAGAGGCCCATCACCGGGCTGACCAGGACACAACCGTGCTCGCACCCTGCCAGGTTCGCCATCGGCCGACGCCCCCGGCAGGGGTTGCCCGTTGCCTACCGGTTCTGGCAACGTCCGGCCCGCCATGCCGGGGCAGCAGGCGCGCGTCTGCTGATCGTGCGGGCGCCGCGACTTGGCACGTGGCACACAGCAGCCGAGGCAAACTCACGGTAGACCTGGCGCTTCAGCAAGGTGGCCGAGCGTCGGATTCGCTTGAACACAGGCTCACGGAGACCGATGCCGGCGGTGGCCGCCGTGTGCAGTTCGGTTGCGCAGCACTCGCGCTGCTCGGCAAGCCGGCTTCCCTGTCCCGCGCTGGCGCTCTCCGTCCCGGCCCTGACGGCAGGCCGCCGGAGTCGGCTGCTGCTCTTCGTCTGCGGCGCCAACACCTGCCGCTCGGCCATGGCCGAGGCGGTTGCCCGGGCCGAACTGGCAGCACTGCCACCGGGTTTCAGTGTGGCACCACTGCGGGTGGCGAGCGCCGGACTCTCGGTCGCCCCGGGAGGCCGCCTTGGGGACGGCTGAGTCTCTGTCGGTGATAGTCGGGCGGCACCGCAAGCGCGCCTACCTGGACCGCGCCGTCCCGCACGGTGTACTGACCGACGTTCTGCTGGCGGCCGGCCAGGCTCCGTCCAGCCGCAACACCCAGCCATGGCGGGTCGGCGTACTGACGGGCGGAACTCTGGAGGTGGTGATGCGGACGCTGCGCGAGGCGTTCGACCGGGGCGAGCCCGCGCAGCCGGACGTCGCCGACCGACTGCCACTGCTCGACCCGGTGGCCGCCGAGCGTGCGCGGGACGCCTTGTCCGGCGCGCTGATCGTCAGCACCCTCGCCGTCGGCTACCCGGACGAGAGCGCCCCCGTAAACCGGTTCGTCCCGCAGCGGGCCCGCCTGGAGGAGTACACCGAGTGGTGCAGCTGAGCGGCGCCGGACGCCGGGCCGCGCTGGTTGCCGTGACAACCGCCCCGGAGGATCTCGACGGGAGCCGGCTGAGCCCGCTCGCCCCGGAGGCCGGCGGTCCTGGCGAAGCCGCGAGTCCCGGGCGGTCCGTGGGAATCGAGGTCCGGGCCGATCTGGTGGGGGACCCGGACCCGCACCGGCTGCGGCGGTACGTCGACGGCCCGCTGACGTACACACTGCGTACGCGGCGCCAGGGCGGGCGCTACGACGGGGGAGCGGTCGAGCGGCGGGGCCGGCTGCTGTGCGCCGCGGCCCACTGGGACCTGGTCGACCTGCAGTGGCGACTGCGACTGCGCGGCCTGACGGTGACCTCCCCGCACAAGGAGGCCGCGGTGGCACTGGCCGACCGGCTCAGCCCGGCGGCCCGCGCCGCCGGTGCCGCCGCCGTTCTGTGGTGCGAGGACGGCGGCTGGCATGCGGACACCACGGACACCACGGCCGTCCTCCACTCCCTGGGCCGGCTGAGCCTCGATCCGGCGGGGTCCGCACCGCCGTGGTCGGCTGCGGTGGTGCCGCCCGTGCCTCGGGCCGCCCTACCCGGTCGTCCTGGTGCCGGGGTGAACGCCTCCGGCCGACCGAGCCGAGCACGGCCCTGCGCGACCGACTGCTCGCAGCTCTCGCCCGGTGGTACGACGTTTCGCCCTCGACACCACCGTGCATCACCTGCGGCTGCGTGAACTCGCCGCTCGCCGGGGTGAGCGGGCGGCGCGGGGCCGTCGTGCGGCCAGCGGTGCGGCGGGGTGGAAAAAAGTTTGGTCGGAAGTGCGACCTGGATGAGGTTGGAGGCGTTTTAGTACTCCAGCAGGACTTCTCCATTCCCGCTGGTTGCTCGGTGGGCGCTCAGCCGGCGGCCTCCTGAGCCGGCCAGCGGAGGAGGGCGAGGCGGCTGGCGGTGCGGTCGAGGTCGCGCATGAGGGTGGAGCCGGTGGAGAGGCCGGCGAGCGGATCAGCGCCGATCAGGACCAGGCGGACGTCGCGGTCGCAGCAGACGTCGACCAGGTTGGCGAAGCGCCGACGGCCGTCGGGGGATGCCTCGGTGAGCGGTGGGACGCCGTCGAGGACGATGGTGGGGAAGCGGTCGGCGAGTGCGAGGTAGTCCGCGACGGCGGTGAGGCCCTCGCACAGCTCCTGGAAGCCGAACCACACGTGGTCCTCGCGGACTGCCCGGGCCGACAGCTCACGGTGGTGGGCGGCCACCGAACCCGCTTCCTCGGGCCGGGGCGGAGTGAGACCGACCGAGGTCTCGTCGCCGGGGCGGAGACGGGCGCCGAGGTCGAACCCGTGAGCGCGGTCCGACCGGGGCTGCAGCCGGAAGTCGACCGGCCCGGAGACATCGAGCACGTCCATCCGCTCCTCGATCAGCCTGATCGTCGGCTCGAAGAGGTGGTGGTACAGCGGGTCGGGCATCAGCCCGGCGGGCGGGTAGTTGGACGTGGTGACAAGAGTGATCCGCCGGTCCAGCAGGGTGCGGAGGAGACGGGCGACCAGCATCGCGTCACCCGCGTCGTGGGCGTGGAACTCATCGAAGACGAGAATCCGGCAGTTGCCGAGCAGCTCGTCCACGGCTCGGTCCACCGCCGCGCCGTCCGCGGTCCGACTCTCGGCGTGGTGGGCGACACCCTCGTGCAGTCGGCGGAAGAAGTCGTGGAAGTGCAGCCGCCGCTTGCGCGGGGTCGGCAGCCCGTCGAGGAAGGTGTTCACCAGCCAGCTCTTGCCGCGGCCGACCGGGCCCCAGAGGTAGAGATGCCGCGGACTGCGGCGCAGCCGCCAGGCCGGGTGGGCCAGCTCGCCGGCCAGCCGGCTGAGTCGTTCGACCGGGAACTCCTGGGCGGGGTCGAGCGTGAATCCGTGCTGCCCCGCGGCCCGGTGGAAGTGCCCACGCATCGCCTCGTACTGCTTCTGCACCCTGTCCGTCACGGGTTCGGACCATAGCAGGGCATCAGAGCCATCAAGATCACCGGGAGTTGCCTGGTCCGTGGCCCCTTCGCAGCTCCTCCGGCGTGAGGCGGGACTCGACCGAACGTCCCGCACCCGCCCGACCGCGATTCCCACTCCCAGACCGTTGACCAGCGGAAATGGAGAATTCCTGCTGGAGTACTAGTTCCCAGATCCTGCGAGGTGACGCTGGAGATCGAGGTGGCGGAATTGGTACACCGCTCCCACCTGCCGGAGCACACCTCGCTCGTGAGCATCGGCCAGAAAACTCATAAAACGCCAAGGCACACGCCCCAGTACCGCCAACCCGATCCACGCCAGCAGAAACTCCACCCACACGGACCGACTGAAGTTTCCCCAAGGCCGGGAAGTTAGGGCTCGCAGAGCATTAACCCGTAGCTTCCCGCTCTTTGGCTCGTTGCTGTGGTATGAGCGCGTTGGAGGGGGAACAGGCCTCACTGGCAGCCA
>NZ_JARZAJ010000027.1 GCF_029892105.1 Kitasatospora sp. GP82
GCTGTTGAGTTCTCAAGGAACGGACGCTTCCTTCGAGCCGCCTTCCAGCGGGCCCTCCGGGCGCTTCGTTCTTTCGTGTTCCCAGCTTATCAGATCCATTTTCCCGGTGTTAACCAGAGGTTTACTGATCCGACTTGCTTTGTTCACCGCTGAAGCGCGGCGACCTGAGCAACGATAGCCCGTCCTGACGCCAGTGCCTAATCGAGGCACACCGGGTGTCACCCGATCAGATGCGGGCGGCCCGCGGAGGCTGGAGGTCTCCGCGATCGTCGACGCTCAGCCAGATGCCGTAGAGTGCGGCGCGTTGGCCAAGAGGACTAGACCACTTGAACTCGCGGGGGCCGTCGACACTGGCGCGGCGTACAGCCGGGGGACGCACGTGGCGCACCCGCGAGATCCTTGCGATATGTCCCAACTTGGCATGATTTAGGCTTCAGTCGATGTCTCCGTCGCTGCCCGCGGCGGCACGCTGTACTCCGTACTTGGGAGGCTCCACCATGACCACTGTGACCTCGCCGCTGGCCGGTCGCGCCGTTGGGCTCGCTGCCGTGCCCGACCCCGTCTTTGCCGGCGCCATGGTGGGCCCCGGCACTGCCATCGACCCGGTCCGGGAGCCCACCGCTGCGGTGGCTCCGGTGGACGGTCTGGTTGTGTCTATGCACCCGCACGCGTTCGTGGTGATGGACGAGGACGGTCACGGTGTGCTGACGCACCTCGGGATCGACACCGTGCAGCTGAACGGCGAGGGCTTCGAGCTGCTGGTCAGCAAGGGCGACCAGGTCAAGCGCGGTCAGCCGGTCATCAAGTGGGATCCGGCCGCGGTCGAGGCGGCCGGGAAGTCGCCGATCTCGCCGATCGTCGCGCTGGAGGCCTCGGCCGAGCAGCTCGGCGAGGTTGTCGAGACCGGTGATGTCGCCACCGGCGGCACGCTGTTCACCTGGAACTGATCCCGGGTACATGCGCATCGTGCGCCGTCCCGCGTGCTGGCGCGTGGGACGGCGCACCGCACTATCCAGGCCGCCGAGCGGCCACCACCCGTAGTGACCCCGTGACGGACAAGCCCGGCCCGGCCCCGACGAAAGCCACGAGGAGTGGCGAACGGCCGGAGTACGGGTGAAAGGAACACAGAAAATGGAACAGGCGCTGCGCGGCGTAGGTGTCAGCCATGGTGTCGCGATCGGCCAGGTCCGGCACATGGGCACTGCGGTCCTCGAACCGCCCGCGACTCAGATCCCGACCGAGGACGCGCCGCGCGAGCAGGCTCGCGCGCAGGCGGCTGTGGATGCCGTGGCGGCGGACCTGATCGCTCGGGGAAACCTGGCGGGTGGCGAGGCCCAGGCCGTACTGGAGGCCCAGGCGCTGATGGCGCAGGACCCCGAGCTGATGGCGGATGTCAGCCGCCGGATCGCCGTCGGCAGCAGCGCGGAGCGCGGCGTGTACGACGCCTTCGCCGCCTACCGGGCTCTGCTGGCCGCCGCCGGTGACTACCTGGCCGGCCGGGTCGCCGACCTGGACGATGTCCGCAACCGTATCGTCGCCCGTCTGCTGGGTGTGCCGATGCCGGGTGTGCCGGACAGCGACGAGCCGTATGTGCTGTTCGCCCGCGACCTGGCGCCGGCCGACACCGCACTGCTGGACCCGACCCTGGTGCTCGGCTTTGTGACCGAGGAGGGCGGGCCGACCAGCCACAGCGCCATCCTCGCCCGTGCGATGGGTGTCCCGGCCGTCGTCGCGCTGCCCGGTGCGACCGAGCTGATCGAGGGCCTGGTCGTCGCGGTGGACGGCAGCACCGGTGAGGTTCTGGTCAACCCGTCCGAGGAGAAGCAGGCCGAGCTGCGGCAGGCCGCTGCCGAGCGGAAGGCCGCGCTGTCCGCCTCGTCCGGCCCGGGTCAGACCTCGGACGGTCACAAGGTGCCGCTGCTCGCCAATGTCGGTGGGCCCGCCGACCTGCCGGCCGCGCTGGATGCGGGCGCAGAGGGTGTCGGTCTGTTCCGGACGGAGTTCCTCTTCCTCGACGACTCGGCGAAGGCTCCGAGTGAGGAGAAGCAGGTCGAGGCGTACCGGAAGGTGCTGGAGGCGTTCCCGGAGAGCCGGGTCGTGGTGCGGGTGCTGGACGCCGGTGCCGACAAGCCGCTGGACTTCCTGACTCCGGTCGACGAGCCGAACCCGGCACTGGGTGTGCGGGGTCTTCGTACCCTGCTCGACAATCCCGAGGTGCTGCAGAGCCAGCTGCGTTCGCTGGCGAAGGCGGCCGAGGGGCTGCCGGTGCACCTTGAGGTGATGGCGCCGATGGTGGCCGACCGGGTGGATGCCAAGGCGTTCGCGGATGCCTGCCGGGAAGCGGGGCTGTCGGCCAAGTTCGGCGCGATGGTGGAGATCCCCTCGGCCGCGCTGCGCGCCCGCTCGATCCTCCGGGAGGTCGAGTTCCTGTCGCTGGGGACCAATGACCTCGCTCAGTACACCTTCGCCGCCGACCGTCAGGTGGGTGCGCTGGCGCGGCTTCAGGACCCGTGGCAGCCCGCGCTGCTCGATCTGATCGCCGCTGCTGCCGATGCGGCACGGTCCACCGGTAAGAGCTGCGGCGTGTGCGGCGAGGCGGCCTCCGACCCGCTGCTCGCCTGTGTGCTGACGGGTCTCGGCGTCACCAGCCTGTCGATGGGCGCAGCGTCGATTCCTTACGTGCGGAGCGCTCTTGCCAAGTACACGCTGGCGCAGTGCCAGCGGGCGGCGGAGGCGGCTCGGGCTACCGACACCGCCGAGGAGGCACGGGCTGCGGCGCAGCAGGTGCTCTCCGGCGAGTGATGCCGGGTGATGTGACGAGGTGATGAAGGGGCGGCCCCGCAGCGGGGCGCCCCTTCGTCGTTCGACCGGGACGGGTGCCCTCAGGCGCGGCGCTCGCGACCGAGGGTCTCGAAGAAGCGCAGATGGTCGAGGTTGTCGACGGAGCCCGGGTTGACGGCCTGGTCGAGGGGGGTGCCGGAGAGCAGGCGCTTGACCGGGACCTCGATCCGCTTGCCGGTGAGGGTGTGCGGAAGGCCGTTCACCGCGATGACCTCGTCGGGCACATGGCGCGGCGAGAGCTGCTCGCGCAGGGTGGTACGGATCCGGGCACGGAGTGAGTCGTCGAGCGCGGCGCCGGGGGCGAGGACGACGAAGAGGGGCATCCAGTAGCCGCCCTCCGGCTCCTCCAGGCCGATGACCAGGGACTCGGCAATCTCGGGGAGGCGCTCGACGACCTCGTAGATGTCGGCGGAGCCCATTCGGACGCCCTGGCGGTTGAGGGTCGAGTCGGAGCGGCCGTGGATGACGACGGTGCCGCGTGCGGTGACGGTGATCCAGTCGCCGTGGCGCCAGATGCCCGGGTACATCTCGAAGTAGCTGTCGCGGTAGCGATGGCCGTCGGGGTCGTTCCAGAAGCCGGTGGGCATGGACGGGAGTGGCTTGGTGACGACCAGTTCACCGACCTCACCGGGGTGCGGGCGGCCCTGGACGTCCCAGGACTCTACGGCTGCGCCCAGGCAGGGGGCCTGGATCTCGCCGAGGTACACCGGAAGGGTGGGGACGCCGCCGACGAAGCAGCTGCAGACGTCGGTACCGCCGCTGACGGAGGCGAGCCAGACGTCCTGCTTGACCTCGTCGTAGATCCACTGGAAGCCGTCGGGCGGGAGCGGGGAGCCGGTGGTGCCGATGCAGCGGACGGCGCTGAGGTCGAGATCGCGGCCCGGGTGCAGCTCGGCCTTGCGGCTGGCGATCACGTACGCGGCGGAGGTGCCGAGGACGGTGGCGCCGGTGCGGGCGGCGGCGGACCAGAGGGCACCGGTGTCGGGGTGGCCCGGGCTTCCGTCGTAGGTGACGATCGTGGACCCGACGAGGAGGCCGGCGACGAGGAAGTTCCACATCATCCAGCCGGTGGAGGTGTACCAGAGGAAGCGGTCCTCGGGGCCCAGGTCGAGGTGCAGGCCCGCCTGCTTGAGGTGCTCGACCAGGATGCCGCCCTGGCTCTGGACGATGGCCTTGGGCAGGCCGGTGGTGCCGGAGGAGTAGAGCACCCAGAGCGGGTGGTCGAACGGGACCTGTTCGAAGACGGGATCGGTGTCCGCGGCGACCAGGTCGTCCCAGTGGAGGGCACCCTCGGGGACGGGAGCTCCCAGGAGGGGGACGTGGATCACGGCGCGAAGGGTGGGCAGTTCGCGGCGCAGCTCGGCGACCACCTCGGTGCGGTCGTGGTCCTTGCCGCCGTAGCGGTAGCCGTCGACGGCGAAGAGTACGACGGGCTCGATCTGCTGGAGGCGGTCGAGGACGCTGCGGGCGCCGAAGTCGGGGGCGCAGGACGTCCAGACGGCACCGACGGCGGCGGTGGCGAGGAGGGCGACGACGGCCTGCGGGATGTTGGGCAGGTAGGCGCCGACGCGGTCGCCGGGGCGCACGCCCTGGGCTCGGAGAGCCTCGGCGAGCGAGCCGACCTGGCGGCGCAGTGCGGCCCAACTGAGGGCGGTGGGCTGCTCGGTGGTCTCGTCGAGGTGGAGGATGGCCGGCTGGTCGGCGTGATTCCCCTTCTCTCCGTTCGGAGCGGGCTTGGCATGGCGGAGGGCGTGCTCGGCGTAGTTGAGGCGGGCGCCGGGGAACCAGCGGGCACCCGGCATGGCCGTATCGGCGAGGACGGCCTCGGGCGCAGTGGAGAAGCGGACGTCGAACCACTGGGTGACGGCCGTCCAGAAGCGCTCCAGGTCCTCGGTGGACCAGGTGTGCAGGGCCGCATAGCGGGCGGCGGCCTGGTCGTCGTCCGTGGTGGGGGCGAGGGGGGCGGCAGGGGCGCCGTGGTGTTCGGCGGCCCAGGTCTGGAAGGCCACGAGCTGGGTGGCGGCGGCGCGAGCGGGGTCGGGCCGCCAGAGCGGCTGGTCCTGGGTTGGGGTGCTCACGGTGGTGGTCTCCCGGCCTGGGCGGGGACGGGTCTGCTTGTGGCGGAGCCCGTCCGACTGGCGCTGACGGTGCAGACCATGCCACGTGATCGTCGACAGCGCCAGAGTCCCGCTGGTCGGAGTGCTGAACTCCTGGTGGGGGAACCCGGCAGGGCCTGGTCAGGGATGGGCGTAGGCGCCCTGGAACCAGGCGGTGGAGACGCGGGTGTGGAACGGGAAGGCCAGTGGGACGGGGGCGGGAATCAGCTGCCAGCCGTCGGTCTCGTCGGTCGGCTTGGACGGCGGTAGCTCGGCGAGGTCACGGGCGGGGAGGAGGCCGAAGAGGCAGAGGTAGCCGCCGGCCTGGTCGGAGTCGGTGGCGACCAGGGTGATCAGGTCGGCCTCGGCCTCGATGCCTGTCTCCTCGTGGAGTTCGCGTACGCAGGCCTGTTGCCAGCTCTCGCCGTAGTCGACGTAGCCGCCGGGGAGGGCGAGTTTGCCGTAGCCGGGCTCGATGGTGCGGCGGATGACGACCAGGGCCTGGGCCTCGGGTGTGGTGACGGGGAGCAGGGTGACCACGACGGGCAGTGGGTTGCGGTAGCTGATCTCGCCGCAGCCCGGGCAGGTGCGGGGCCAGGCAACGGTGCCGGAGGGGTAGGCGGTGCCGCACCAGTGGCAGTGCGTACCGGGGCCGAAGGGGCTGCGGCGGGCCTGCTGGGTCGTCATGAGGTGGATGGTAGCGGTCTGGGAACCAGGCATGCCCCGGCTGTTGCGGGTGCTTCGTCCTCGCGGGCGGGGCGGAGCAGGGGTGGGTGGAGGATCTGGGCGTCGCCCGAGCGGTAGCAGCGGGCGCGGGGGCCGCCTCTGGCTCCGCCGCGGTGGGAGGTGGCGCCGGTGCCCTCGACGAAGCCGGGCACGGAGAGGACCTTGCGATGGAAGTTGCCCGGGTGGAGCTTCTCGTCCCAGACGGCCTCGTAGACGGCGCGCAGCTCGGGGATGGTGAAGTCGTGCCCGAGGAAGGCGGTGGCCAGCGGGCTGTACTCCAGCTTGGCGCGGGCGCGGTCGAGGCCGTCGGCGAGGATCCGGGCGTGGTCCAGGGCGAGGGCGGTGCGGGTGCGGCCCATGGTGGGTGCGGGCGGCCGGGGCGGCTCGGTTAAGACGCCGCCGTGGTGGCCGTGGGTGCCCGGAGCGGCTCCGGTCCGTCCGCCGACGCCACCCCCGTGGGCCTCGGCGGACGGGCCGGAGGCCCGGGTGGCAGCGAGGTCGAGGGAATCGACCCGGTGCCAGGCGGCGACTGCCGCGTCGGTGCCGGCCTCTGGGGCCGGTAGATCGGGAGCGAAGGCCAGGTACGCGACCGAGATGACGTGCATCCGCGGGTCGCGGCCCGGGTCTCCGTACGTACCGAGCTGCTCCAGGTGGATGCGGCTCAGCGCCGCGTCCGCGTCCGCCGTGAGGTGCAGGCCCGTCCCCTCGACGAGTTCGCGCACCGCCGCCGTCTCCAGGCTCTCCTCCCCCGCGCGGAGAAAGCCACCGGGCAGCGCCCAGCACCCCTGGTGGGGAGGCTCGCCCCGCCGCACGAGAAGGACGCTGAGCCTGCCCTGACAGAGCGTCAGCGCGACCACGTCGACCGTGACGGCTATGAGTCCGTAGGCGCACGGATCGTAGGCCGCCGACCACTGCTGATCGGGCGTCACCCTCCCTGTGGCCATGCCGCACCTCCCCCGCGGAGCCCCGGTCGTTCTCGATCTGAGCAGAACCTAGCGCATCCGTCTGACAACCGGCCAACCGTTTTTGACCTGCGGTGGAGCGGACCGCGCAGGAGGGAGCCGCCGGGGTCGTCCGGGGCTCACGGGTATCCGGTGGATGGGCCCCTCCGCGGACGGAGACCGTGCAGGGCCGGGGGTGCCCCCGAGGAGTGCACGGCTGACGTCGTACCCGGGCCCGGCCCGGCAGGCCCTAGAGTGCAGGCACCCCCAGTTGCGCTGCCAGGAGGCCCTCCGTGTCCGCCGCTCCCCCCGTCCGGCCGGTCTCCTTCGCCGAGGCGCTCGCCGCCGGGCCGCTGGTGCTGGACGGCGGGCTGTCGAACCAGTTGGCGGATGCCGGACACGACCTGTCGGACGAGCTCTGGTCGGCGCGGCTGCTGGCGGACGATCCGGCGGCGATCACCCGGGCCCACCTCGGTTACTACGAGGCGGGTGCGAGTGTCGCGATCACCGCGAGCTACCAGGCGAGCTTCGAGGGCTTCGCCCGGCGCGGCGTCGGTCGCGAGGAGGCCGGGCGGCTGCTCGGCCGGAGCGTGGAGCTGGCACGCGAGGCTGCCCGGCAGGCGGCGGTCGACCGGCCGCTGTGGGTGGCGGCCTCGGTGGGCCCCTACGGTGCGGTGCTGGCCGACGGCTCGGAGTACCGGGGCCGGTACGGGATGAGCGTGGCCAGGCTGGCGGCGTTCCACCGGCCTCGTCTTGAGGTGCTGGCGGCGGCCGGTCCCGATGTGCTGGCGATAGAGACGATCCCGGACGCGGACGAGGCCGAGGCGCTGCTGGGCGTCCTCGGCGGTCTCGGGGTGCCCGCGTGGTTGTCGTTCAGCATCGAGGGCGGGCGGACCAGGGCCGGGCAGCCGCTGGCGGAGGCGTTCGCACTGGCGGCGCAGGTGCCCGAGGTGCTGGCGGTGGGGGTGAACTGCTGCTCGCCGCGGGATGCGGACGTGGCCGTCGGACTCGCCGCCCAGGCGACCGGCAAGCCGGTGGTGGTGTACCCCAACAGCGGGGAGCACTGGGATGCCGGCCGCTGGCAGGGCCGGCCGACCTTCCGTCCGGACCGGGTGGCATCCTGGCTGGCCGACGGTGCGCGACTGGTGGGCGGCTGCTGCCGGGTCGGCCAGGACCAGATCGCGGGGCTCGCGCAGTCCGTACGCGCGCTCCGGGGCTGACCGCACGCCCCGTTCAGACAGTCCGCACCCCCGGTACAGCTGACGGCAACTCCGGGGAAACGTGCGCGCCCGGCCGTCGGCCTGGCAGACTCATGGCGATACCACTTCGGTCGACAATGTCGACCGTCTGTCAGCGGAGGTGCACATGCCCGGCCCGATCCAGTCGCTCTCGCGGGCAGCCGCGATCATGCGCCTGCTGGCCGGCGGTGAGCGTCGGCTGGGCCTGTCCGAGGTGGCCACGGCGCTCGGTCTGGCCAAGGGGACGGCACACGGGATCCTGCGCACCCTGCAGCAGGAGGGCTTCGTCGAGCAGGACCCGGAGAGCGGCAAGTACCAGCTGGGCGCAGAACTGCTGCGGCTGGGCCAGAGCTATCTGGACGTGCACGAGCTGCGCGCCCGTGCCCTGGTCTGGGCGGACGACCTGGCCCGCGCGGCCGGTGAGACGGTCTACCTCGGGGTGCTGCACCAGCAGGGCGTGCTGGTCGTCCACCATGTCTTCCGGCCCGACGACACCAGGCAGGTGCTGGAGGTCGGCTCGATGCAGCCGCTGCACAGCACCGCGCTGGGCAAGGTCCTGCTGGCGTACGACCCGGTGGCACGCGGGGAGCTGAACGAGGGCCCGCTGGAGGGCTACACCTCGCGCACCCTCACCGAACTCGGCGACATCGATGCCGAGTGCGCGCTGATCCGCGAGCGCGGCTGGGCCGACGCCATCGAGGAGACCTGGGAGGGCGTGGCCTCGATCGGTGCGCTGATCCAGGACCGGCGACGCAACCCGGTCGGCGCGGTGTGCATCAGCGGCGCGGTGGAGCGGGTCTGCGAGGACGGGTTCGTGCGTCCCTCCCTGGTCGCCTCGGTGCGCAGCGCGGCGCGGGCCATCTCGCGGGACCTGGGCGCGGGCCGCTTCTGATCCTCTCCCCTCACTGCGTGTCAGAGCGCGGGCAGGCACAAGCCTGCCCGCGCTCTGACGTTCTGTCTGTTTTTTGCATGATTTGAGCGGCTTCCTCGCCGAGGATTTCCGATCACTGTGAGTAATGGGTCACAGGAGTGTCACCCGGCCTTGACGCGGGGGCGACACCAGGGGGAAGCTTCCGCATGACGGTCGACATTGTCGAACAGTGTCCGGAGATCCCCGGGCACTTCACCGTCAGGGTGCACCCCCGGGACGGGAAGCACCCACCCGTCGCGGACTCCCCCGCCGTGACGTGCCCTCCCCCACCTGCTCCGGGCCACATGGACAAAGGAGCCAAACAGACAAAGGAGTCTGTGTGTCCGCCTTCTCCAACGGCGACATCTTCGTCGGCGAAACTCTCGGCACTGCCGCGCTGATACTCCTCGGCGGTGGCGTCTGCGCCGCCGTCACGCTCAAGAAGTCCAAGGCCGTCAACGCAGGTTGGCTGGCAATCACCTTCGGGTGGGGCTTCGCGGTCATGATCGCCGCGTACATGGTCGCCCCGAAGTCCGGCGCGCACCTCAACCCGGCCGTCACCCTGGCCCTCGCCGTCGACAGCGGCGACTGGAGCAAGGTGCCGGTCTACCTCGGCTCCCAGCTGCTCGGCGCGATGATCGGCGCCGTGCTGGTGTGGCTTACCTACTTCGGCCAGTTCCAGGCCAACGAGGAGCCCACGCTCGGCATCTTCTCGACCGGTCCCGAGATCCGGAACCCGATCCAGAACCTGATCACCGAGATCATCGCCACCATGGTGCTCTGCATGGCGATCCTCACCCAGGGCCTCAACAAGGGCCTCGGCGAGTCCGGCATGGGTGTGCTGATCACCGCCTTCGTCGTGGTCGGCATCGGCCTCTCGCTCGGCGGCCCGACCGGCTACGCCATCAACCCGGTCCGCGACCTCGGACCGCGCATCGTGCACTCACTGCTGCCGATCCCGAACAAGGGCGGCTCGGACTGGTCGTACGCCTGGATCCCGGTCGTCGGTCCGGTCATCGGCGGTCTGCTCGCCGGCGGGCTGTACCACGTCGCCTTCTGACACGGCCTCCAGCAGTACCAACGGGGTTTGCCCCGCTCGCCCGGGTGGGGACTGAAGACTGCGTCAGGCGCACCGGCCCCTACCCCATCACCCTCTTTACCGAGCCGAGGACTTCCATGACTGCCAACTACGTCGCCGCGATCGACCAGGGCACCACCTCCAGCCGCTGCATCATCTTCGGCGCCGACGGCCGGATCGTCGCCGTCGACCAGCAGGAGCACCGCCAGATCTTCCCGCAGCCGGGCTGGGTCGAGCACGACGCCACCGAGATCTGGACTCGTGTGCAGTCCGTGGTCCGCGGCGCGCTGGAGAAGGCCGGACTGACCAAGGACGACATCCGCGCGGTCGGCATCACCAACCAGCGCGAGACCACCGTGCTGTGGGACAAGAACACCGGTGAGCCCGTCCACAACGCGCTGGTCTGGCAGGACACCAGGACCGAGGCGCTCTGCCGCGAGCTGGGCCGCAACGTCGGCCAGGACCGCTTCCGCCGCGAGACCGGCCTGCCGCTGGCCAGCTACTTCGCCGGTCCGAAGATCCGCTGGCTGCTGGACAACGTCGAGGGCCTGCGCGAGCGCGCCGAGGCCGGGGACATCCTCTTCGGCACCATGGACACCTGGGTCATCTGGAACCTCACCGGTGGTGTCAACGGCGGCAAGCACGTCACTGACGTCACCAACGCCAGCCGCACCATGCTGATGAACCTGAACACCCTCGCCTGGGACAAGAAGATCGCCGAGTCGATGGAGGTGCCGCTGGCCGTCCTTCCGGAGATCCGCTCCTCCGCCGAGGTCTACGGCCACGCGGTCGGCGACCTGGAGGGCGTGCCGGTCGCCTCGGCACTCGGCGACCAGCAGGCGGCGCTGTTCGGCCAGACCTGCTTCGACGAGGGCGAGGCCAAGTCGACGTACGGCACCGGCACCTTCCTGCTGCTGAACACCGGCGAGAAGATCGTCAACTCCTACCACGGCCTGCTGACCACCGTCGGCTACCGGATCGGCAACGAGAAGCCGATCTACGCCCTGGAGGGCTCGATCGCCGTCACCGGCTCGCTGGTGCAGTGGCTGAGGGATCAACTCGGAATCATTTCAACGGCCGCCGAGATCGAGACCCTGGCGAACACCGTCGAGGACAACGGCGGCGCCTACTTCGTCCCGGCCTTCTCCGGCCTGTTCGCCCCGTACTGGCGCTCCGACGCCCGCGGTGTGATCGCCGGTCTGACCCGGTACGTCACCAAGGGCCACCTGGCCCGTGCCGTCCTGGAGGCCACCGCCTGGCAGACCCGCGAGGTGGTCGACGCCATGGAGAAGGACTCCGGCGTCGAGCTCACCGCCCTCAAGGTCGACGGCGGCATGACCTCCAACAACCTCCTGATGCAGAACATCGCCGACGTCCTGAACGCCCCGGTCGAGCGCCCGTACGTGGCCGAGACCACCGCGCTCGGCGCAGCCTACGCGGCGGGTCTCGCGGTCGGCTTCTGGCCGGACCTGGACACCCTGCGGGCCAACTGGCACCGCGCCGCCGAGTGGACGCCGCGCATGGACGACGCCACCCGGGAGCGCGAGTACAAGAAGTGGCTCAAGGCAGTCGAGCGCACCATGGGGTGGGTGGAAGAAGACGAGCACCAGAGCTGAGCTGAGCGCCGTACACACACCGTGACTCCTCCTCCTCCCCTTGGGGGGAGGAGGCTTCTCACTTGTCAGCTCACGCGGACTCATGACGGACAAGCCCTGCCCGGCGCCTTGCGGCGCATGACAGGGCGTAGCGGAGGCACAGCGTTCCGTGCCACCAGATTCAATGATCGCGAAGGAAAACCAATGGCAACCATCCCGACCCTGGGCGCCGAGCGCACCGCCGGACGCACCGCCTCCCGCGCCGAGACCCGTGAGCTGCTGGGCAAGGCGACCTACGACCTGCTGGTGATCGGCGGCGGCATCCTCGGCACGGCCGTGGCCTGGACCGCCTCCCAGGCGGGCCTCAAGGTCGCCATGGTGGACGCGGGCGACTTCGCCGGTGCCACCTCCAGCGCCTCCTCCAAGCTGGTCCACGGCGGTCTGCGCTACCTGCAGACCGGCGCGGTCAAGCTGGTCGCCGAGAACCACAAGGAGCGCCGTGCCCTGGCCACCGACGTGGCCCCGCACCTGGTCAACCCGCTGACCTTCTTCGTCCCGGTCTACAAGGGCGGCCCGCACGGCGCCACCAAGCTGGGCGCGGGCGTCTTCCTGTACTCGGCGCTGTCCGCCTTCCGCGACGGCATGGGCCGGGTCTCCACCGCCGCGCACGCCGCCCAGCAGGTGCCCGCGCTGCGCACCGAGGGCCTGCGCTCGGTCGCGGTCTACGGCGACCACCAGATGAACGACTCGCGCGTCGCCGTGATGACGGTGCGCGCCGCCGTGGACGCGGGCGCCGTGGTGCTCAACCACGCCGAGGTCACGGGTCTGCGCTTCACCGCCGGGCGGGTGACCGGCGCCGACCTGAAGGACCGCCTGGACGGCACCGAGTTCGGCGTCAACGCCCGGCTCGTCCTCAACGCGACCGGCCCCTGGGTCGACCACCTGCGCCAGATGGAGGACGCGGGCGCGGCGCCGAGCATCCGCCTCTCCAAGGGCGCGCACGTCGTGGTCAAGCGCCGCACCCCGTGGCGTGCCGCGCTGACCATCCCGATCGACAAGTACCGTGTCTCCTTCGCCATCCCGTGGGAGGACCACGTCCTGCTCGGCACCACGGACGAGGAGTACACCGGCGACCCGCGCGATGTGCGCGCCACCGAGGCCGACATCGACCAGATCCTGGGCGAGGCGGGCCACGCGATCCGTGACGAGCACCTCGACCGCGACCTGATCACCTACGCCTTCGCCGGTCTGCGCGTGCTGCCCGGCGGTCCCGGCGACACCGCCGCCGCCAAGCGCGAGACGGTCGTCACCGAGGGCCGGGGCGGCATGCTCTCGGTCGCGGGCGGCAAGTGGACCACCTACCGCCACATCGGCCGCACCGTGCTGGAGAAGCTGGCGCACGTGTCCGGCACCGGTCTGGCCGAGGACATGTCGCCGATCGCCGCGACCGTCCCGCTGCCGGGTGTCGGCGCGCCGAACGCCGTCGCGCACCGTCTGCTGATCGACCGCGAGCCCGGCTCGCGGATGCAGCCGCTGGTCGCCAAGCACCTGGCGAGCCACTACGGCACGCTCTCCTTCGAGATCGCGCACATGATCGCCGAGAACCCCGAGCTGGGCGAGCCGATCCACCCGGACGGCCCGGACGTCTGGGCCCAGGTCGCGTACGCCGCCGACAGCGAGTGGGCGTACACGGCGGACGACGTCCTGCGCCGCCGCACCACGATGACCGTGCGCGGCCTGGACACCCCGGAGATCCGGGAGCAGGTGGAGTCCTTCCTGGGGAAGCGCCGCCAGGGCTGATCCCGACTGCTGAAGGGCGGGTACCCGGGGGTTGGGTACCCGCCCTTCGGCGTGCCCGCCACCGGTCGGTCCGAAGGCTGCGCCACGCGGTGGTCAGGCCGATCGCGCGGGCAGCACGTCATCCGTCTCCGGTGGCCGGCAGGGATACTGACGGTACGTCGGAAGCAGCCCTAGATGACGAGGCTCAGCGGGAGGATCAGTGCGATGGCGACCACCGAGATCACCGTCTCCATCACCGACCACGACTTCAGCGTCTGACCGACGCTCATCCCGAAGTACTCCTTCACCAGCCAGAATCCGGCGTCGTTGACGTGCGAGAAGAAGAGCGATCCCGCGCCGACGGCGAGCACCAGCAGCGCCGCATGGGTGCTGGACATATCGGCGGCGAGCGGCGCGACGATCCCGGCGGCCGTGATGGTGGCGACGGTGGCCGAGCCGGTGGCCAGGCGGATCAGTACGGCGATCAGCCAGCCCAGCAGCAGGGCTGAGATGTGCCACTTGGCCGACCAGTCTGTGACCGCGTTGCCCACGCCGACGTCGATCAGGGTCTGCTTGAACCCGCCGCCCGCACCGACGATGAAGACGATGCCGGCGATCGGGCCGAGCGACTTCTCAACGGTGGTGGAGATCCGGGCCTTGTCGAAGCCGGCGGCCCTGCCGAGGGTCAGCATGCCCAGCAGCACGGCGGCGAGCAGGGCGATCAGCGGCGAGCCGACGAAGTCGAGGAAGCGCTGGACACCGGCCTTGGGGTCGTCGACCACCACGTCGGCCAGGGCCTTGCCGAGCATCAGGACGACCGGCAGCAGGATGGTGGCGAGCACCGCGCCGAAGCGCGGGGTGTGCTCGGGGCGCGTGCTCTCGACCGGGGTGGTCTCGGCGGGGAGTTCCAGCGGGCCGACCCAGCGCTCGGCGAGGCGGGCGAACAGCGGACCGGCGACGATCAGGGTAGGGACGGCGATCAGGAGGCCGAGTGCCAGGGTCACGCCGAGATCGGCCTTGAGCGCGTCGACGGCCACCAGCGGGCCCGGGTGCGGGGGCACCAGGCCGTGCAGGACGGAGAGTCCGGCCAGCGCCGGAATGCCGATCCGCATCAGCGGAACGCTCACTCCGTAGGACAGGGGGGCGCGCCGGGCGACCAGCAGCACGATCGGGACCAGCAGCACCACGCCGACCTCGAAGAAGAGCGGCAGCCCGAGGACGGCCGCGATGAGCGCCATCGACCAGGGCAGCATCCGCTTGCTGGACCGCGACAGCACGGTGTCCGCGATGATGTTCGCCCCGCCTGAGTCCGCGAGCAGCTTGCCGAGCATCGCACCCAGGCCGATCAGGAGACCGACGCCGCTCACCGTGGCACCGAAGCCGGTGACGAAGCTGTTGGTCAGCTTGTCGAAGGGCGCACCGGCGACGGCGGCGAGCACCCCGGAGCCGATGGTCAGGGCGAGGAAGGGATGCAGCTTCAGCTTGGTGATCAGCAGGACGATCACGCCGATGCCGATCAGCACGGCTGCCAGCAGCAGGCCGTTGCTGCTGGTGTGCGGCAGGGCCGGTGGGGCGGCCGCGAGGAGAGTGGGGGTGAGGGTCACTCGGAGTCTCCGTTGACGGGCCGCACTCCGCCCCGGGCCCG
Source organism: Kitasatospora sp. GP82 (assembly GCF_029892105.1). Taxonomy (GTDB): domain Bacteria; phylum Actinomycetota; class Actinomycetes; order Streptomycetales; family Streptomycetaceae; genus Kitasatospora. Next base: position 14,850 of record NZ_JARZAJ010000027.1, read on the forward strand.
AGCGGCCCCGCTGCCGGGAGCTACGGGCCGCCGGGGAACAAGGGAGTACGGCGATGAGTGGGTACTGCGGATTCGGGAACGCCCGGAGGCGAGCGGGCTCAGAGCGACCGGCGGTAGGGGGCGCGGGTCGGTCCGAGTGCGGCCGCAGCCAGCTCGGCGAGTTGTGCGGGGGTGTGGGCGACGTCCAGTACGGTGCCGTGCTCGTCCGGCTGGAGCGGTTCGAGGGTGGCGTACTGGGAGTCGAGCAGTGAGGACGGCATGAAGTGCCCGGTGCGGTGGGCGAGCCGGTCCTCGATCAGGGCGTGGCCGCCGCTGAGGTGCAGGAAGAAGGCGTCCGGGCAGCCGGCCCGCAGGATGTCGCGGTACTGCCGCTTGAGTGCCGAGCAGGTGACGACGCCGCCCGTCCCGTCCTGGGCGCGGTCGCCGAGCCAGTCGGCGAGGGCCCGCAGCCAGGGCCTGCGGTCCTCGTCGTCGAGCGGGACTCCGGCCGTCATCTTGGCGATGTTGGCGGGCGGGTGGAAGTCGTCGGCCTCGGCGTACGGGAGGTCGAGCCGCTCTGCCAGCAGCCGGGCGACGGTGGTCTTCCCGACTCCGGAAACGCCCATGACCACGACGATGGGGCGCTGGATCTCGACGCTGAGAGCCATAGGTGGTGCTCCTGTTCTGCCTGCTCGGCTGCAACCTTCGCCTAAAGATATGACTTATTCAAGACTCCGGAACGCAATCGTCATACTTTCTATGCCTGGCGGCCGGTCGCCTCGGCGGCGGCCTCTACCCTGGACGGATGGACATCCAGGGCCTGCCCGGCCGACTCCTCGCAGACCTCGGACCAGCCATCGCCTCCGGCGAACTCCCGGCCGGCACGGTGCTGCGCAGCGAGGAGCTGGAGGTCAGATACGGCGTCTCCCGCACGGTGGTCCGGGAGGCGGTGCGCATCCTCGAGTCGATGCGGCTGGTCACGTCCAAGCGGCGGGTGGGCATCACCGTGCAGCCCAAGTCGGACTGGGACGTCTTCGACCCGATGGTGATCCGCTGGCGCCTGGCCGGGGCGGACCGTTCGGCCCAGCTGCGCTCGCTCGGTTCGCTGCGGGTGGCGGTCGAGCCGGCCGCCGCCGCCCTGGCGGCCCGTCAGGCCACCGACGACCAGCGGCGCGAACTCGGCGCACTGGCCGTCGAACTGACCGTCACCGCCCGCGCGGCCGACCTCACGAGCTTTCTGCAGCACGACATCGCCTTTCACGCGACCATCCTGCGGGCGTCCGGGAACGAGATGTTCGCGCATCTCGGCGACACCGTCGGCGCGGTGCTCACGGGCCGGACGGAGCATCACCTGATGCCGCACCAGCCGCGGCCGTACGCGGTGCGGCTGCACCGGGAGGTGGCGGACGCGATCTGCGCGGGCGATGCGGAGCAGGCCGAGCAGGCGATGCGCACCATCGTGGTGGGGGCGCTCGAAGAGCTGAACGTAACCGTGGACTGATCCTTATGCCCGTTTTGGGCATGATTCGGCGTTTTGAGGGAATGATTGACGCCGAATGGGGCAGTCTGTCGCACGGGGGTGCTTCACCGTGGGCCGCCCCGCTTCAGCATGCCGTCCGCGCCTGGGGGTCGCCGATGTCCGCTGCACGCCGCCGCCTGCCCGACGAGGTACGGTCCGCCGCCGTCCGGGCCTGGCTGATCTTCTCGTGCACTCTGGTGAGCCTGATGGTGGCGGTCGTGGCCTCCTACGGACACAGCTGGCTGCTGACACCGGCTCTGCTGACCACCGGACTCGGGGTGTTCGGCACACTCTGGTGCCTGCTGGAGATTCTGATCTCACGTCAGATCGCCGCTCAGCGGCTGCGCGGCCCGGGCTCGGCCTCGCCGCCGGCCGGGAGCCGGGAGACGAAGCGGCGCCCGGATCCCCACCGGACGCCGCTTCAGGGTTGACCGGGCCGGGCTCCGCCGGACCAGGACAGGACCTAGCCGCTAGCCGCGCTGGCCGACCACGTAGTCGTACTGTTCGGGCCAGCGCCGCTCGGCACCCAGCTCGCGGGCGGCGTGCAGCGGCCAGTACGGGTTGCGCAGCAGCTCGCGGCCGAGCAGCACCACATCGGCCTGGCCGCTTGCGACGATCTCCTCCGCCTGGGCCGGGTCGGTGATCAGGCCGACCGCACCGGTGGCCGCACCGCTGCCCTGGCGCACCTGGGCGGCGAAGGGCACCTGATAGCCGGGGCCGAGCGGGATCCTGGCGTCGGGGACATTGCCGCCGGAGGAGACGTCGAACAGATCCACGCCGATGGCCTGGAGCTCCTTGGCCAGCCGGACGGTCTCCTCCGGCGTCCAGCCCGGCCGGCCGTCGAGCCAGTCCGTGGCCGAGACCCGGAAGACCAGCGGCAGCTCCTCGGGCCACACCGCACGGACGGCCGCCACCACCTCCAGCGCCAGCCGGGCGCGGCCGGCGAAGGAGCCGCCGTAGCCGTCGGTGCGGTGGTTGCTGAACGGGGAGAGGAACTGGTGGATCAGATAGCCGTGCGCGCCGTGCACCTCGGCCACCTGGAATCCGGCCGCCAGAGCCCGCTTCGCCGCGTCGGCGAAAGCCCGCACCACGTCCTGGATCTGATCGACCGTCAGCTCGTGCGGTGCCGGCCTGTCCGCACTGAAGGCCAGCGCGGACGGGCCGACCGTCTCCCAGCCGCCCTGCTCCGCCGAGAGGCCGGCGCCGCCCGCCCTGGGACGGTCGTTGGACGCCTTGCGCCCGGCGTGACCCAGCTGGATCCCCGGGGCCGAGCCGTGCTGCCTGATCAGCGCGGCCACCCGGGCCAGCCCCTCCTGCTGCCGGTCGTTCCACAGCCCGAGGTCGTACGGCGAGATCCGGCCTTCGGGGCGCACCGCGGTGGCCTCGACCATCACCAGACCGGCCCCACCGGCGGCCCGGGCGCCCAGGTGCGCAAGGTGGAAGTCGGTGGCGACGCCGATCTCGGGCCCCTCGGCCGCGGCCGAGTACATGCACATCGGCGACAGCCAGATCCGGTTGGGGATCGTCAGCGAACGGAGGGTGATCGGCTCGAACAGGGCACTCACGACTGCTCCTTGGGGTCCTTGGACGGGGTGAGCGAGGCTCCGAAGACAGTCGTACGATAACTCTCGTAGTACGACATCTGTCAAACTACGATTACTCTCGTACCATCGAGAGGTGACCCAGAAGACCTCAGCCGCCCCCGAGGCCCCAGCCGCCCCCGACGAGTCCGGCGTGCTGCCGGAGCCCGCCCCGAAGGAGATCCGCCTGGAGTCGGTGATGCATGCCCTGGCGGACCCTTGCCGACTGCGCATCGTCACCGAACTGGCCGTCCAGCAGCACGAGATGACCTGCCAGGCATTCGGCCTGCCGGTGAGCAAGTCCACCAGTACGCACCATTTCAAGGTGCTGCGCGAGGCAGGGGTGATCCGCCAGTACCGCAAGGGCACGGCCAGGATGAGCCGCCTGCGCCGGGCGGAGCTGGACGGGCTCTTCCCCGGCCTGCTGGAGAGTGTGCTGAACGGCGCGCTCGCCCAGCGGGCACGTCTTGGCGAGTAACGGCGACATCCGGGTCAGTGCTTGCCGACAGTGAAGATCAGTCCGCCCCGGCGTCGGTCACCGGTGGACTCCCCCGGGTTCGACGGCCGCGCCGTTGCGCAGCTGGACGAGCAGCTCACCCTGGTCCGCAAGCAGGTCGGTGAGGATCCGACGCGCGGCGCGGAGCAGCTCGGCGACGTCGGGAGTGCCCAGCTCGTACACCACGGCGTCGCCCTCGCGGGTCACGGTGACCAGTTGGGTACGGCGGAGCACGGCGAGTTGCCGGGAGAGGCTGGAGGCCTCGATGTCGATCTGCTCGAGGAGTTCACGGACGGGGCGCGGGCCGTCCTGAAGGAGCTCCAGGACACGGATCCGGACCGGGTGACCGAGGGTGCGGAAGAACTCCGCCTTCGCCTGGTACAGCGGGACCGGCATCCTCAGTCCTCTTCCTCCCCCTCTTCGTACCGGGTGTGCGGGATGTCGATGCCGTGCCGTTCGGCAATGCGCAGCAGGCTGGCTATTCGCCCCCGGTACGCGTCCACGCCGTCGTCGTCCCCGGCCTCGCGTGCACTCGCGAGGTCGAGGCGCGCCTGGTCGAGCTGCTCGCGCAGCTCCTGGGCGAACACATCGGTCACGCGTACAGGATCTATGAATGTGAAGAATTCTTCAAGTCGACGAGCGGCCGGACCGGTACGTGGCGGTGCCGGCCGGCCGCCGGGGTGCGGAAGCAGCCGCTGAGCCCGGTGGCAGGCGGCCGCGCGACCGGCGCCGGGGCGAGCAGGACGCGATCGGCCCCGCACCGCCGCAACGCGGCGGTGCTCGCGCAGTGGCCACCAACTCCTTGCTCGGGCACGCGAGTTGACACCCATGGCCCGCACAGCGGGACGGTGCGACCCACGGACACGGCGCGGTGGCCGACGCTGGCGCAGACTCCCCCCGCCGGCCACCGGCTCCGCATACGCACGCCCCCACCTCCCGGCCTCGACTCCTGCACGGAAATGATCCGCATTGATATCAGTTGCCAGTTGCCCAGCAGCGAAATAGGTTTACATTACCCTCCGAACTCGCCACTGTGATCTCCGTCACTGCAAAACAGGCACGCTCGTGTACTATTTCCAGCGATCGAGCACGAGAATCGCAAAGGACTCGCGAGTTCGCATCAAACGGGGGTGTTTCCAGCATGCCGCACATGGTAATTTCTCGCATTGCACGCTGCCTGCCAGGACGGCCGCAGCGGACTGCTATTCCTCGGCCGTCCGGCCGTTCCAGCCAGGCCGAATCCTTGAGCTGACCTGCCCGTCCAAGCTTCCCCTGGCAGATCCCAAAGGGATCTCCGCGTACACAAAAACGCACCGCGAAAGGCCATCAGCCATGCCTTCACGGAAATTATTAGAGTTATTTCTCGAACAGGCCGGGAATCGCCCCGACTCGTGTGCCCTGGTATTCGGCGACGAGCACATCAGCTACCACCGCCTGCTGGATCTGGCACTGGAACTGCGTTCCGCGATGGCGGAACTCCGGGTGTCGACCGGGCGGCCGGTGTGTGTCCCGGCCGTGAAGACACCGGAGACCGTCGGACTGCTGCTGGCCTGCCTGATGGACCGTCGGCAGGTGCTGCTGCCCTCGCCCGAACTGGGCCAGGACGTACTGCGGTTGCTCTGCCAGCAGTCCTCCTGTGCGCATGTCCTGGCGGCCGAGCGCTCCGCCGAGGGACCTGCCGTACTGGGAATCCGCTCCGTACCGGCCTCGGCCGAGGCGGCCGCAGGATTCGTCCTGCCGGCCCCGGACGAGGCCATGCTCTTCCTCACCACCTCCGGCTCGACCGGAACTCCCAAGATCGTGCCCATCGGTACCGAAGCGGCCGACCGCTTTCTGAGCTGGAGCGCCGAGCAGTTCGAACTCGGAGCCGACACCGCGGTACTGAGCTACGCCCCGCTGAACTTCGACCTGTCGCTGCTCGATGTCTGGGCCCCGCTGCGAGTCGGCGGCCGTGTGGTCCTGGTGGATCAGTCGCGGGCCACCGACTCCACCTATCTGGCCGAGCTGTTGGAGACCCACCCCGTCCATCTGGTCCAGGCCGTGCCGATGTTCTACCGGCTGCTCGCCGACGGCGGGCGAGGCGACGAGCGGCCGTACAAGAGCGTGGCGCACGTGGTGTTCACCGGCGACGCGATGCCGCACGGCCTGCTGGTCCGCCTCCCCGAGGTCTTCCCCTCGGCGCGGTTGCACAACATCTTCGGCTGTACCGAGACCAATGACAGCTTCCGGCACGAGGTCGTGGTCGAGGAGCTCGCACCCGACGAGCGGATCCCCATCGGGCGGCCGCTGCCGGGGGTGGACGCCATCGTCGTCGGCCCCGACGGGAAGCCCCTGGACGGGGAGTGCACCGGGGAGTTGCTGGTGTCCACGCCCTTCCAGACCACGGGCTATCTTCAGGCCCGTCGCAACGAGGGGGTGTTCGCCGCGCACCCGGACGGCGGGACCGGGCGGACGTACTACCGCACCGGCGACATCGTGACCCGGCGGGCGGACGGCGTCCATCTGCTGGAGGGACGCGACGACTTCTACGTCAAGGTCCGTGGTGTACGGACCAATGTGCAGGAGATCGAACAGGTCATCCTCGGCCACCCCGAGGTCCGCGACGCGGCGGTGGTGGCCCTCCCCGACGAACTGGCCGGCGCACGGCTGTACGCCGTCGTGCAACGCGAGCCGGGCAGCTCGCTGAACGGCCTCACCCTGCGCACGCACTGCGCACGGCTGCTGCCGCGCCCGTCCATTCCCGCCACGGTCGTCGTCGCGGACGACTCACTGCCGCGCACGCCCACCGGAAAGCCCGACCGGAATCTCATCAAGCAGCGACGGATGGAAATGGAGACGACAGTTTCATGACGACGAGCGCCGAGATCAAGGAATTCATCACCGCCAAGTTCCTGCCGGACACCGATCCAGCGGAACTCACCGACGACTACGACCTGGTGGAGAACGGCGTCATCGACAGCCTCGGCCTGCTCCGGGTTATTTCCTGGGTGGCCGAGACCTATGGACTCCCGCTGGACGACATCGCCATCGCTCCGGAGAACTTCCGCAGCATCGAGGCGATCCGGAACTTCGTGGACGAGTCCCGGAGAACACTGCCGGTCGCCTGACCAGCCGACCGGCCTTCGCTGATCGGCCTTCCCTCATCAGCTGAATCCCGTACAGCTGATTTCCGCACATCACCAGATTCAGGAGAAGCACGAGATGATCATTCGCAGCCTGGACGACGTCAAGGCCGTGGAGTGGGGCAACGGCGTCAGCCGCCGACTGCTGACCGAGGCCGACGGGATGGGCTACAGCCTGACCGACACCCTCGTCTACAAGGGCACGTCCTCGCCGCTGCAGTACGAGCGGCACCTGGAGGCCTGCTACTGCGTCGAGGGCAGCGGCGCGGTCGGCACCGTGAGCGGCGAGCGGATCGAGATCAAGCCGGGCACCATGTACGCCCTCGACAAGCACGACGCGCACTACCTGATCGCCTCGGACGACGAGGACTTCCGGCTGATCTGCGTCTTCACCCCCGCGCTGCGCGGTGACGAGACGCACAGCCTCAGCGAGGACGGCTTCTCGCGCTACTGACCCCAGGGTCATGGCTCATCGCCTGACATGGGCCGACCGGCGCCCCTTCCCGGGGTGCGCCGGTCGGCCCTGCCACGCCCGTACCCGACAAGGACTGGAAGGAACGGCACGATGATCGACTGGACCGAGCAGCAGCAGGAGTTGAGAGACCGCCTGCGACCGTGGGCCGACTCCCTGAGTGCCGATCACATCGAGTGGGACAGGCGGGAGGAGTTCCCCTGGGACAGGTGGAAGACGATCCGGGAGACCGATCTGCTCCGGCTGCCGTTCGGCAAGGAGTGGGGCGGCCTGGAGCAGTCCCTGCCGACCACCATGTACGCCCTGGAGGAGCTCGGCCGGACCTCCCGGGACGCCGGGCTGAACTTCTCCGTCTCCACCCAGATCGTCAGCACCGGTGTCCCGCTCCAGCACTTCGGCAGCCAGGCTCTGAAGGACCGCTACCTCCCGGGGATCGTGGACGGTTCCCGGATCGGCGCACACGCCATCACCGAGCCCGAGTACGGCTCCGACGTCATGAACATCAGGACGACCGCCGTCAGGGACGGCGACCACTACGTCCTCAACGGCAGCAAGAAGTTCATCACCAACGCCCCGATCGCCGACGTCTTCCTGCTGTACGTCCGCACGGGGGCGGCCGGCAGCCCGCTCGGCATCAGCGTCTTCCTGGTGGAGCGCGACACGCCCGGCCTGTCGGTCGGTCCCGCCATGGGCAAGATGGGGCTGCGCAGTTCGCCGTTCGGTGAGCTCCGCTTCGAGGATCTGCGGGTACCGGCGGCGAACCTGATCGGCGGTGCGGGCGCCGGGTTCATCGTCCTGGACTACGTGATGAAGCGGGAGATCCTGCTCTCGTTCAGCATCAACCTGGGCGAGATGGAGCACCGGCTCGCGCGCTGCCTCGAATACGCCCGTACCCGGCGTCAGTTCGGCCAGGAGATCGGGAAGTTCCAGGCGGTCTCGCACCGGATCGCCGATATGAAGATCTCGGTGGAGACCGCCCGCAAGTGGCTCTACGACACCGCCGAGAAGGTTGTCGAGGGCAAGGACGCGACCATCGACGTCGCCGCCACCAAGGTCGTGGTCAGCGAGGCGAACAAGGCCACTGCACTGGCCGCACTGCAGCTCTTCGGGGGTTCCGGCTATCTCACCGAGACGGGGCTGGAGTTGGACGTGCGCAACGCCCTGTCCGGAACGATCTACTCGGGAACCTCGGAGATCCAGCGCACCCGGATCGCCTCGATGCTCGGCCTTTAGAAGTACTCCGGCCCCAAGCGGTACTCCGGGCCCGCAGCAGTGCTCGGCCTGTCACCAGCCACCCACCCAAGGAGAACCATGTCGGCCACCACCGTCGCCGCGGACGACCATGCGAACCTTCTGCGATCCACCGAATTCCTCGACTACGAGGCTCCCGAGATCCGGTCCTTCGTCGACCGGGTGATCAAGGACAAGGACACCTCTGCGCGCGAGAAGGCCGTCCGGCTGTACTACGCGGTACGGGACGACGTCTTCTACGAGGTGTACGGGACGGACCTCTCGCGCACGGGCCTGCGGGCCAGTTCGATCGCGGTCCAGGGCCAGGGCTTCTGCCTGCACAAGTCGGTCCTGTACGCCGCCGCGGTACGGGCCGTCGGCGTCCCGAGCCGCCTGGTCTTCGGGGACGTGCGCAACCACCTGGCCTCCGACCGGCTCAGGGAGCACATCGGGGGTGACGTCTTCTTCCACGCGTTGACCTCCGTCCACCTCGACGGCCGGTGGGTCAAGGCCACCCCGGTGTTCAACAAGATGCTGTGCCGGCTCTACGGGATGACCCCGCTTGAGTTCGACGGCACCGCCGACAGCCTGTACCACCCGTTCGACGGCGACGGCCGCCGGCACATGGAGTTCCTGCAGATGCACGGCGAGTTCGACGACCTGCCGTACGAGTTCGTCATGTCGCAGATGCGGGCCAAGCACCCGAAGTTCCTGTCCGGCTCCGGCACGGTGGCCAGCGGCTCGCTGGCCGACGAGGCCGGGGCGTAGGTCCGGGGCGTAGGTCCGGAGCGGACAGCGGGAATCGAGCAGAGCAGCGGAGGAGAGAAGCATGAGCAAGGCCCAGACGGACGGTTGGCAGGCCCGGGCGCGGGTGGGAGTCGTCGTACCGCACGCGGACGTCGGCCCCGAGTCGGAACTTCAGGCGATGGCCCCGCAGGACGTCTTCATCCACGGCTCGCGACTGCACTTCGGGGCGATGCGCCCCGGCGGGGAGATGGACCCCAAGATCCCGCACTCGCCGGTGCAGGCCTTCACCGAGCCCCCGTTGGTGGACGAGGCCACCGAGCTGCTGGCCGCGGCACCGATTGATGTGATCGCCCTCGGTTTCACCAGCTCGTCCTACGTCCTGGGGCCCGAGGGCGAGCGGAAGCTGTTCACCAGGCTGGCCGAACGCACCAGGGGCATACCGCTGGTGGGCACCTGTGCAGCGGCGGTCGAGGGCCTGCGGGCGCTCGACGCCACCAAGCTGGCCCTGGTGAACCCGCCGTGGTTCGACGACGAGCTCTCCGCCATGGGCTCCTGGTACTTCGAGGCACACGGCTTCGACGTGGTCCACCATGGGGCCTGCGGGCTGCCCAGCAACCAGCGGGAGATCACTCCGGAGGGGCTCTCGGCCTGGATCCGCAGCGAGGTGGCGAGCCACCGACCGGACGCCGTCCTGGTCGCCGGCAACGGCATCCGCGCGGTGGGCGTGATCTCCGAGCTGGAGTCCGAACTCGGCTTCACCGTACTGACGGCCAATCAGGTCCTGCTCTGGCACGCCCTGCACGCGGCCGGGGCCGGGGCCGCCGCCAAGGACATCAACGCGTACGGCCGACTGTTCGGCGCCGTTCCCACCAGCTGAGGAAGTGACGATGGCACTGCTGCCGGCCCACGGCTACCTCGCGGAGTTCTCCGGCCCCGACGGGGAGCGCCACACCGAGCCCCTGATCTGCTGGTGGGAGGACGGCACCCACGTGTTCGGGATGGTTCTGCACCGTGGTTCCCCCCGTCGCGCCGAGCAGATCCCCGGCTTCCTGCGCTACCGCGCGCACCAGCAGGTCCCCACCGGGACGAGCCCGGTCGCCGCCCTGAACTGACCATCACGCCCCGCCCCTGACCGGGCAGGCCCGCACCCCGCCGCGGCCTGCCCGGTCAGGCATGTCGGCCCGCGGCCCGCCCGTGGACCACTCCGCGGTCGGGAAACCGGGCGACGGCCGGGCGAGGCCTCAGGACGTCGGGGCGAAGGCCGCGCGCATGGCGGCCACCAGGGAGCCGAGTGCCTCGGAGGCCTGCTGCGCCTCGTCGAGCGCCGCGCTGAGCGTCTGCTCGTAGGTGGGCGCGGCCTCGGCGTGGCGGCTGCGGCCGAGGTCGGTGAGGACGGTGTAGACACCGCGCTTGTCGTCCGGACACAGGTCGCGGTAGGTGAAGCCGGCCTTCTCCAGGCGGGCGACCAGCCGGGTGACCGAGCTCTGGTTGAGGCCGACCTTGTCGGCCAGTTCCTGCATCCGCAGTTCGCTGTCCTTGGCCACGGCGAGGTTCGCCAGCGCGCGGTACTCCGACAGGCCGAGGCCGTGCTGCCGCTGGAGCACGCCGGCCAGCCGCTCCTCCACGTGTGCGTGCAGGGTGGTGGCGTGCTGCCACATGGCGTCGTCGGGCGCAGCCTCGGGCGCGGGGGTGACGGCACGAGGGGTTGTGGATACCGCGGTCAACAGGGCCTCCTCTTTCTTCGCCGGCTCGCCGAGGTCCGGCCCGTCGAGCGGTGGCACTTGACACAAGAATACATGTGCATGCAAGCTCTTGGAGCAGAGCTTGCTCGTACATACAAATGAATCGGAGCTTCTCCCATGGCCTGGATCTACCTGCTCATCGCCTCCGTCTTCGAGGTGGTCTTCGCGCTCGCGACCAACGCCACCCACGGCTTCACCGTGCTGGGCCCGTCCCTGTTGACGGTCGGGGCCGCAGCCGGCGGGATCTTCTTCCTCAGCCAGGCGCTGCGGACGCTGGACGTCGGCGTCGGTTACACCGTGTGGACCGGCATCGGCTCGGTCGGCACCGTCGTCTTCGGCACCATCATCTTCCACGAGCCGCTCAACGCCTGGAAGGTGCTCGCCTTCGTTCTGATCATCGGCGGCGTCCTCGGTCTCAAGATCTCCGACAAGCTCACCAAGGGCAAGGACTCCGAGCCGCAGGCCGAGCCGAAGTCCGTCATCACCGTCTGATCCCCTCCCCGCATCCCCCAAGGAGCAACGTCATGGCCTGGCTCTTCCTCTCGATCGCCATCGTCTTCGAGATCGCCTTCGCGCTCGGCACCAACGCCACCCAGGGCTTCACCAAGCTGTGGCCGTCGGTGTTCACCCTGCTCGCCGCGTCCGGCGGGATCTTCACCCTCAGCCTGGCGCTGCGGACGCTGGACGTCAGTGTCGGCTACACCGTGTGGACCGGCATCGGCTCCATCGGCACGGTGATCTTCAGTGCCATCATCTTCAAGGAGAAGATCACCCCGGCCAAGCTGGCCTCCTTCGCGGCCATCATCGGCGGCGCCCTCATCCTCAAGCTCGCCGCCGGGGCATGAGCACCATGCCACTGCCCAGCCCCGAGTCGGAACTGTCCGACTACGTCCGCCAGGCCGTCGGGCTCTCCGTCGAGCACGTGGCACGCGGCGGAATCCCGTTCACCGCACTCGTGGTGAACCGCGGCCAGGTGCTCGGCACCGGGGTCAACCGGGTACGCGAGGACCGTGACCCGACCGCCCACGCCGAGGTGGTCGCGATCCGCGAGGCGATCAAGCAGCACGGTATGTACGTGGTCGCGGACTCCGTACTGGTGGCCTCCGGCGAACCCTGTGCGCTCTGCTACCTGACGGCCCTCTACTCGAACATCGGCCATGTGGTGTACGCGGCCGACCGCCAGCTGGCCGCCGCGGGCGGGTTCGACTACCGGCGCTCGTACGACATCTTCGCCACCGACCCGGTGAGCTGGCCGATGAAGGTCACCTCGCTACCGGTGGAGGGGGCGCGCAAGCCCTTCGACGACTACCTGGCCCGCCACTCGCACTGACCGGTCGGTCCTAACCGCCGCACTCCGAGAGGAGAACGACTCATGACGACCACCATCAAGGTCTGGTCCGACTACGTCTGCCCGTACTGCCTGCTGGCCGAGGAGCCACTGCGCAAGGCCATCGAGGGTCTGGACGTGGAGATCGAGTGGATGCCCTTCGAGCTCCGCCCCCACCCGGTGCCCACGCTGTACCCGGAGGGCGAGTACCTGCAGACCGTCTGGGCCCGGTCGGTCTACCCGATGGCCCGGCGGATGGACGTGCCCATCCGGCTGCCCGACATCTCCCCGCAGCCGTACACCCGACTGGCCTTCGAGGGCTACCAGTTCGCCGCCGCGCACGGAAAGGGCACGGAGTACACCCCGCGCCTGCTGCGGGCGTTCTTCCAGGAGAACCTGGACATCGGCGACATCGAGGTGCTGGTCCGGCTCGCCGGCGAACTTGGCCTTCCGGTCGAGGAGTTCAGGACGGCCCTGGAGGAGGGGACGTACACCGAGGCCCACCAGAAGGCGCTGCGGCTGGCCGAGGCCAACGACATCCACAGTGTCCCCACCCTGATCATCGGCGGCACCCAGCGGATCGAGGGGGTGGTCGACCCGGAACGGATCCGCCGGGCGATCGCGGCCGCCGAATCGGAGAGCCGGATCGAGTCGGGTACCGCCTGCGGCATCGACGGCTGCTGAACTCCCCACCGCCCTGCGCCGCTTCGCCCACCGCATGACGAAACGACGGGAAAGTCCTTGAGAACGGACACCGACCGCGCGAGCGCGCGCGGCCTCCGCTCCGAATTACGCGGTCTCGGCACCGACTACGCCGCCCCCGAGGGGCGGCACGTCCTCGGCGCGATGACCTTCGGCACGCGCTCCTTCGCCGCCCTCCACCCCGACGGCCACCCGGAGCTGGGAATCCGCACCGCCTCCCCCGGGTTCGACACCGTCCAGGAGGTATGGACCACCGACTCCCGCCCCGAGCACGGCACCGACCACGGACTGGCCTTCGCCCACGACGGCGAGTACCTCTACTGCATCGGCCACATACCGGAGTTCGGGGTCTACCAGCACCACTCCCGCTCAGCCTACGAGTCGGCCTTCCGGCTGATCGACGAGCTGGGCTACCCGCACATCTTCCGGATGTGGAACTTCGTCGGCGCGATCAACGGGAACAACGCCGAAGGAGTGGAGATCTACCGGGACTTCGTCGCCGGACGGGCCGAAGCCTTCGCCTCCTACGGCGACGGCACCGGCCGCATGCCCGCCGCCACCGGCATCGGAATGCACGGCACCGGCATCGGATTCGCGTTCCTGGCCTGCCGGAGCGGAGCCGTCCGGCACATCGAGAACCACCGGCAGACACCCGCCTACCACTACCCGCAGGAGTACGGGCCCAAGCCGCCGAGCTTCGCGCGCGCCACCCGCCTCCTGCCGGGCTCCGCCGAGGACCGTGGCACGCTCTTCGTGTCCGGCACGGCCAGCATCCTCGGCCACGAGACCGTCCACGCGGGTGATGTCGACCAGCAGTGCAAGGTGACCCTGGAGAACATCGCGGAGCTCATCGGCTCGGCCAACCTCTCCCGCAGCGGCCTGGACCACGGCTACGAGCTGACGGACCTGGACTCCCTCAAGGTCTACGTACGCCATCCGGAGCACCTGCCGATCGTCCGCGCCAAGTGCGCCGAGGCGTTCTCGGCCCGGGCCGGCATCGCCTATCTGCACGCCGATGTCTGCCGCTCCGACCTGCTGGTCGAGATCGAGGGCATCGTCCCCGACCCCACCTGGTGACCGCCGGACCGGACGACACCGTCCGGTCCGGCCCGGCGCCGACACAGTGCCGGACAACACCGCTTCACAGCTCGGGAATTGAGGAGTCATGCCGCACCGCGCAGCCACCACGACCGACGGGCCGAGATTCGGCGTGGTACTCCCCGGCCGGGAGACAGTGATCGCACAGAACCACTACGCCCGGCATCTGGCCGGGCTGTCGGCACTCGCAGAGGAGTCGGGTTACGACTCGATCTGGGCCGGGGAGTCCCCGCTGGCCCGCTCACGGATGGACCCACTGCTCGCGCTGGCGGCGGCCTCCGCCGTCACCGCACGCGTGGAGCTGGGCACGGCCGTCCTGCTCCCGCTCCGCTCCCCCGTCCAGCTCGCCCATGAACTCGCCTGTCTCGACCGGCTCTCCGGTGGACGCCTGGTGGCCGGAGTCGGCGCGGGTTTCCGCTCCGCCGCCACCGAGGCCGAATTCACCGCCTACGGCGTGCCGTTCAAGGAGCGGGTCGGCCGGCTCGCCGAGACCGCCGAGATCTGCCGCCTGCTGTGGACCTCACAGGGCAAGCCGGTCTCCTACCGCGGCAAGTACCACAGGATCGACGACGTCGTGCTGCTCCCGGTACCCGAGCGGCCCGGCGGCCCGGCGCTCTGGCTGGCCGGTGCCACCGACTTCGCGCTGCGCCGGGCCGGCACCGGCTACGCAGGCTGGATGCCGACCAGCACCACCGCGGCCGAGTTCGCGGAGGGCTGGACGAAGGTCCAGGAGGCCGCAGCCGAGGCGGGCCGCACCGCCGAGGAGGTGACCCCCGCGGTCTATCTGACGATCGCCGTCGACGAGGACGCCGAACGGGCCGAACGCACCCTCCAGGACTTCGTCGGCTCGTACTACCGGCTGGACCTGCCCACCATGCGAACCACCCAGGGCATCTACGGCGGCACCGCCCGGCAGGTTGCCGAGTGGGTGCAGGGCTACCTCGACGCCGGCGCCCGCCACGTCGTGTTCCGGCTGGCAACCTCGGATCTGGGCGAGGAGAGCTACCGAGCCGCCATGCACCGGATCGCCGGGGAACTGCTCCCGTCCCTGCGCCGGCCGCTGTCACAGCCCGTCGGTGTGGGATGACAACGGACAGCACCGTGGTCCCGGCCCCCAGCGGGGGCCGGGAGGCCGCCGCACGGGCACGCGTCTGGCTGACGGCCTGGCCGGTGACGGCGGTCTTCATCCTCTCCAACGTCCCCACTCCCCTCCTGGTGGTGTGGCGGCACCGGCTCGGCTTCTCCACCGGGACTCTGACGGTCGTCTTCGCCGCGTACATCGTCGGGCTGCTGGCCGCACTGGCGGTGGCAGGCGTCGCCTCCGACCGGATCGGCCGCAGGCCGGTGCTGATCCCCGCGCTGCTGCTGGCGGCCGTCGCCTGCGTGATCTACGCGACGGCGGCCAGCGTGGCGGCCCTGCTGGCCGCCCGCGTCCTGACCGGGCTCGCGGTGGGCGCGATGGTGTCCGCCGGAATGGCAGCCGTGTCCGAGACTGCCGGGCCCACGCAGAAGAGGTTCGCCGCGCTGGTGGGCTCGGTGGCCATGGTGGTCGGTGTGGGTACCGGACCACTGCTCTCCGGGCTGGTGTCGGAGCTGCTGCCGTGGCCCACGGTGACGGTCTTCCTCATCGAACTCGCCTTCCTGGTCTCGGCCCTGGCCGTGGTGCTGCGCCTGCCACGGCGCAGCACAGGACCGGCCGCCGAGCTGCCCTGGGTGCGGCTGCCCTCCGTGCCCCGGGCCAACCGCCCCCATCTGCTGCTCGGCCTGGCCGTCTTCGCACCGGGCATGACCGGGACGTCGTTCGTACTCGCCATGGGCCCCTCGCTGCTGGCGGGGCTGCTCGGCACCACCGACCGCATCGTGGCCGGTGCCACGGCCTTCGTGATGTTCTGGACGGGCGCGGCGGTCCAGTTCGCGATGCGGCGCGGGCGGGTCCGTACCGTCCTGGTCACCGCCGGAGTCTGTACGGCGGCCGGGATGGCGGCGACCGTCGTCGCCGTGCTCGCCTCCTCGGTCGTGTCGCTGTTCGCCGCCGCCCTGCTGGCCGGCGCGGGGCAGGGGATGAGCCAGCTCGGCGGCCTCTCCCTGCTCGGCTCCGGTGTCGCCGCCGGCCGCCTGGCAGAGGCCAACGCAGCCCTCAACGTGGGCGGCTACCTCCCCGCCGGGGTACTCCCGGTCATCGTGGGCTATCTGAGCGACGGCATCGGCATGACCACGAGCACCACACTCTTCGGAGTGGTCATGGTGACCGCCGCCGTGATCGGCGCCGTATCAGTCGCCAACAGCCGCCATCGGGCGCTGACGGCCACGCACTCCTGAGGGCTCCCGCGCTCGGACCGACGACCGACGACCAACGACCAACGAGCGACGACCAACGACCGACGACCGACCCTGCCCGGCGGGGGCCACGGGCGGCCACCCGACTCCGGGTCCGCCACCACCCGTGGCCCCCGCTCCGGCCGGCCCCCAGAAGCGTCCCGAGGGAGCGCACTGCTTCGTGCGCGCCCGGCAATCGTCATGCCCCGGCCCCGCTCCCTCTTCGCACCGTCCCGCTCTGCTCACCCTCGCCACCAAGCCTGGTGGGCTGCCGACTTGCCCCATGACGGCGGACAGCCGATCCACCCAGGCTGCCAACCTGCTCCGGACAACCGACGTGAGGATGGAACGATGCCCGTACTCTCGGCTCCCTCGAAGCTGAAGCCCACCGCATCCCGGTGGGCACCGAAGCTCTCCAGACGGTCAGCGCAGGACCTCGGACAACACTGGCCCCTGACCGTCCAGCAGGCGGACGCCCTCCGCCTCGACAAGAACAGCGCAGCGACAGAACCCCACGCGGCCGAGCGGGACAGCGTCCTGGTCGCACTCTTCGACCGGCACTTCCCCGGGCTGGTACGGCTCGCCACGGCCCTCGGCCTCGGCCAGGAGGAGGCCGAGGACGTGGCCGCCGAGGCCTTCTGCCAACTGCACCGGCGTTGGAGCACCCTCCAGACTCCGGAC
The DNA here is from genome assembly GCF_029892105.1 of Kitasatospora sp. GP82. GTDB lineage: Bacteria > Actinomycetota > Actinomycetes > Streptomycetales > Streptomycetaceae > Kitasatospora. The sequence goes on from NZ_JARZAJ010000027.1 coordinate 31,861, forward strand.
TCGGCCTCCTGCTACCTCCGGAACACCGTGCTCAATCTCTCCCGTATGCGGCTGCGCCACCTGCGAGTTGTCGACCGACATGCGTTACGACACCCCGAACCGGCCGAGGAGAGCGTCTGCTCCGCCGAACTGTCCGTGATCCAGCGGGACGACCGCCGCCGGGTTCTCACCGCCCTGCAGGCGCTGTCGGACCGTCAGCGACAGGCCCTGGTCCTGCGCTACTGGCACGGCCTCAAGGAAGCCGAGATCGCCGAGATCATGGGGATCTCCGTCGGGGCGGTCAAGTCCCACACCTCTCGAGGAATGTCGAAGCTGGCCCAGGTCATGAACCAGGCGGCGTAGCCGGCCGGGCTTTTCGCCTCCCGACGGCAGTCGTCCTCCCGGAAGACAGCCGTCGGAACGCGGCACCCAGGAGGGCCTGGCCGGTGACTCTGCCGGCCAGGCCCTTGGACCCTCCGGCGATCGGGGGGTCCAGGACCGACCGGCAATGGGGAGCGCGGGTCAAGGAGCGGCGCTCCCTACTGCCGGTCGGTCTGAGGCTCAGACGCTCGCCTCCGCCGGGCGCTTGAACATCCGGGTGGCGGTGATCTCGCCGTGGATGGCCGGTCCTTCCGGGTCCTGCGGGGCCGGGAGACCGGGGCGCAGGTGTTCCTCCACCGAGATGTACTTCAGCCCGGCCCGCAGGTCGGCGTCGTTGCGCAGGCGGATGACCAGCGGGAACTCCGCCAGCGCGGTGGTGTCGAACAGGCCGGTGGTGTAGATCAGCTGGACCCCGAGGGCGTCCGCGACCGCGCGCTGGAGCTCCAGCAGGTAGGTGGCGTTGGCACGGCCGATCGGGTTGTCCAGGAAGAGCGTTCCGGCGTGGCGCAGTTGGGACTGGCCCCGGTCGTTGGCCCGCAGTGCGGCCATCGTGCAGTAGAGGGCGATGGCCGCGGTGAGCAGCTGGCCGCCGGAGAAGACGTCGGACATCTGGCCGACGCCGACGCGCTCGGCGCGCAGCACCGCGTCCGGCTTGAGGATCTCCACGCTGACGCCCCTGGGGCCGATCGCGGCGGCAACCCCGCGCAGCAGCAGGGACATTCCGTCGCGGCGCAGGTCGCTGTTCTTCTTGACGGCGGCCCGGGTGGCCTCGTCGATGACCTCGCCGAGGCGCTCGACCAGTACGGCGTGGTCCGGGTCCTCGAAGCGGATCCGCAGGAACTCCTGCCCCGACCACTCCCCCAGGCCCTCGGGGAGGCGGGAGAGCCGCTGGGCGGCGCGCAGGGTGGTGAGCGAGCTCTCCACCAGGCCGCGCAGTCGGTCCACGATGCTGCCCCGGTTGCGTTCCAACTGCGCCAACTCGTCGGTGAGGACACGCAGTCGGGGCGCGAAGGCGGTGGCCCAGGCGGCGGCGTGGTCGGGCAGGGCGGCGGCGGGCAGTTCGCGGATCTGCTGGCGGGCGGGGGTACGGACGGCCTCGTAACGGGCCGCGTTGGCGTGCCGGATGAGCGCGTCGGCGGCGTCGCGGACGGCGAGTTCGGCGGCGGTCAGCTCGGTGGCGGCGGCGCGCAGCGTACGGCGGGTGTCGGTGGCGGCGGCGCGGGCCTCGGTGAGGCTGCCGAGGTAGGGCTCCGAACTCTGCTCGGGCTCCTCGGGGTTGTCGCGCAGACCGTCGCGGAGCTGGGCCGCGGCCTCGTCGAAGTCGGCGGCGGCGCTCTGCGCGGCGTCCAGGGTTCGCTGGAGGTCGGCGCACTCCAGGCGTGCCGTCTCGACCTGCTCGCGGCGCTCGGCGAGCAGCGAGGTGGCGGTGCGCAGCAGACTCTGGGCGTGCTCGGGGTCGGTCGGGACGAGGTCCTCGGGCAGCTCGGTGTGGGCCTCGGCGCCGTCGGCGGGGGCTGAGCGCTCGGCTTCGCCGCGCAGGCGGCCGAGTTGCTCGCTGGCGGCCTGGCTGCGGGCCTCGATGGTGGCGACGAGTTCCTCGGCCCGGGATACTGCCGCCTGGCGGGCGGGGCCGTCGGCACCGTCGGGGCTGGAGAGCAGTTCCTCGGCGCGGGTGCGGACCTTGTTGGTGAGCCGGTCGAGTTCGGTGGCGGCGGCGGCCTCGTCGCCCTCGGCGCGGGCCTGTTCGGCACGCAGATCGGCGCCGACGCCGACCTTCTCGTACAGCTGGGAGGCCGCCCGGTACGCCTCGCGCAGGGCGGGCAGCGAGGCGGGGGCCAGGTCGGGCTCGTCGATCTCGGTACCGGCGGAGATCTCGGCGCGTTCGGCACGCAGGGTGCGCGCGGTGCGGCGGGCGTCGTCGGCGGCGCGCTGGGCGGCACGGCGGTCCTCATCGCAGGTGCGGGCGCGTTCGGCGCAGACGGCCTGACGGCGCTCGCACTCGGCGGCGTCCTCGGTGAGTTCGCGCCGGCGGCGGGCCCAGTTGGCGCGCTCGCGCAGGCGGAAGGCCAGACCGGCCAGCGCGTCGGCGCGGCGTCGGGCGCGCTGGGCGGCCTCGCGGCGCTCCTCGTGGGCGGTGGCCGCGGCGGTGTGGTCGGTCTCGGCCTCGGTGTGTTCGGCGCGCAGGGTGGCGAGTTCGGCGCCGGCGGTCTCGGCGGCGAGGGCGGCGGCCGCGACGGCTTCGGTGAGTTCGCCGAGGGTGCCGGGCGGGCAGCTGGCGTGCCAGGAGGCCAGGCGGGCGGCGAGGGCGCGGTCGTGGCCGAGGCGGGCGGCGAGTTCGCGGATGTGCTCCTCGCGGGCGGTGGCGCGGCCGCGCAGTTCACGGCGCTCGTCGTCGGCGGCGCGCTCGTCGTGCATGGCCGGGTTTGGCGGCACGAGGAAGAACGCGGGCTCGTCGGCGATCGGGGCTACCAACGACGCGGCGGTGCCGACGGCGACGGTGGAGCGGGGCAGCAGGGCGGCGGCCTGGAGCGCCTCGCGGGCCCGGTCGAGCGAGCTGGGGTCGGTGACGACGACGCCGTCGACCAGCTCGGGACGGGCAGCCAGGATCGCGTCGTGGTCGGCCGGGTCGACGGACTGGGCGAGGTAGCGCCAGCCCGGCAGGGCGGGGATGCCGTGCTCGCCGAGGTACTCGACGGTTGCGAGCACGTCGGGGCCGGGCGGCAGCAGGCCACCGTCGCCGAGGGCAGCGAGGATCCGGGAGTCGTCGGCAGCGGCGGTACGCAGGTCGAAGAGGGTGCGCTCGGCGGTGGCGATGGCCTGGTCGAGCTGTTCGCGCAGGTCGTCGGCGGTGACGTCGAGGACGGCGGGGGTGAGGAAGCCCTCCTCTTCCTCGGCGCCGTCCTGGTAGGGGGTGAGGGAGAGCAGGTCGGCGAGCCGGGGTTCGGCGGCGAGCTGTGCGGCAGTGCGCTGCTCGGCGGCGAGCGCGCGCCGGGTGGCCCCGAGGGCGTCGCTGGCGCGGGCGGCGGCCAGTTCGGCCTTGGCCTCCAGGGAGGCTGCCTCGCGGACCCGGACGGCGGACTGTTCGGCGGTGGCGCGGGCCTTCTCCAGCGCTGCGGTGGCGGCCTTCTCGGCGTCGGCGGCGTGCAGGGCGGCGCGGGCGGGGTCGGCCTGACCGTTGATCGCGGCGTCCGCGTCGGCGTCGATCCAGCCGGCCTCGACGGCGGCCTGGGTCTCCTGCTCGACCTCGGCGAGGCGCTGGCGCAGGTGCTCCTCCTCGCTCCTGGCCTTCTGGGCGGCGGTCGCGGCGGCGGTGGCCTCGGCCTGGGCGGCGGAGCCGTGGCTCTGCAACTCCTCGGCGCGCAGCTCCTCCTGGTCGGCGCGGGTCTCGGCGGCGACGGCGGCGGTCTCCAGCGCGCGGGCCAGGGCGCCTGCGGCCTTGGCCCGCGCGGCGAGCGCGGGGGCGGCGTCCAGTTCGGCCTCGCGGATCGCGGCGGCGACGCGGGCGACCCGGTCGGCGGCGGCGCGGTGGCGCAGGACGGCCTCGGCTGCCTGCCAGGCGGAGTGCAGGGTGCGGGCCTCGGTGAGTTCGCGGCGCAGGGCGGCGGCCTCGGTGGTGGCGGCGGCGAGGCCCAGGGTGGCGTGCCGGTGGGTCAGTTCGGCGACGATCAGCGAGTGCCTGGTGCGGTCGGTCTCGGCGGCGGTGACGGCGCTCGCGGCGGCGGCGACCTCGACGGCCAGGTCGTGGGCGCGGTCGCGTTCGGCACCGGCCCGGGCGGCGAGGGCGTGGGCGAGGCGGCGGGTGCGGCGCTCGGCGGTGCGGTGGGTCTCGCGGACACTCTCGCGGGCGGTGGTGCAGTCGACGATGCGCTGGAGCAGATCGAGCGAGCCTGCGGTGAAGTCGCGTTCGGCGGTGAGTTCGGCCCGGCGGCCGAGCTTGGCGGCGAAGCCGTGGACGAGGTCGGCGAGGCCGTCGGTGTCGCGGGTGTCGGTGACCGCCCGCAGCAGCAGGTCGGTGAAGTCGGAGTCGTGCTTGACCGCGAAGAGACCGGCCGCCTCGCCCTCGTCGGCGTTCATCTCCCGCTGGTAGCGGAAGAGTTCGGGGTCGAGGCCGAGCTCGCCGAGGTGTTCCGTCCAGCGGTCGTGGCCGTCCTCGAAGGTGAGGTCGAGGTAGGGGTGGGCCTTGCCGGTCTCGGTGAGGGCGTCGCGGAAGCCCTTCATGGTGCGGCGCCGCCCCCGGGCCTTCTGGTCGGCCAGGTTGATCCGCTCGGCGACGGGGAGCGAGTCCAGGGTCAGGCCGGGTCCCGGACGGAAGGAGTACCAGAGCTCGGCGAACTTGCGCGGGTCGGAGGAGACCTGACGGCCGCGCCACTCGCTGACCTTGCCGACCACGATCAGCTCACCGGTGACGGTGTGCTGCCACTCCAGGGCGACGTGCCCGCAGTCGTCGGCGAGCAGGAACTTGCGCAGCACACCGGAGCTGGCGCCACCGAGGGTGTTGCGGTGCCCTGGCAGCATCACCGAGAAGATCAGCTTGAGCAGGACGGACTTGCCGCCGCCGTTCTCCAGGAAGAGCACACCGGCGGGCGCGGGGCGGCGCTGCGGGCCGTCCGGGTCCTCGCCGAACAGACCGATCTGCTGCGGCGCGGGCTCGGGCACCGGCTCGCCGACCCCGCGCAGGTCGAGCACGGTGTCGGCGTAGCGGGCGCCGGCCGGTCCGATCGAGTAGAGGCGGACCCGGTTGAGCTCGTACATGAGGTGCGGTTTCTCCTGGAGCTGAGCTGATCAGAGCGCTGGGGCTGGGCTGAACAGGGTGCTGGGGCTGAGCTGAACTCAGGATCTGGGCGGCGGACTTGGACGGAGGGGCTGGACAGCGTAGCTGCTCAGCGGGGCTGGGCGGAGCAGCTGGGCGGGGTGGCTGCTCAGAGGGCGTGGAAGGGCAGGCCGGCGTCCGCAACCAGGTCCTCGCTGTGGTCGGCGGGCAGCAGCGTCGCGGCGCCGTCGCCGACGGCGACCACGCCGAGGTCGAGCAGCTCGGCCATGGCGGCGCTGCCCGCCAGGTCGCGGACCTGGAGCTGGTAGCGCGCGGTGGTGCGGTAGGTGCCGCCGGAGTCGTCGGAGACCTTCTGCAGGAAGCCGGAGTCGACCAGGAAGAGCACGGCCTTGGAGACGATGCCGATGGTGGAACCGGCCAGGCGGCGGGCGTCCTTGGTGGCACCGGTGGCGCTGCGGCGGGCCCAGACCCGCCAGGCGGACTCCAGTCCTGGTGCATCGCTGGCCGGGTCGGTGTTGGCACCCTCGGCCTCGGCCTGCTGTTCGAGCCTTCGGCAGGCCTGCCGGACGAAGGCGTCCACACCGTTGACGCTGACCCGGCCGAGGTAGCCGTCGTCGGCAAGATCCTCGGGACGCGGGAAGGCCATCGCGGCCACGGCCAGGTGGGCCAGGCCGTGCAGGAAGCGGTCGGTGGACTCGGAGGAGGCCCGGCGGGAGTAGTCGCCCATCCGGACGGCGAAGACGGAGTCCTCGGCGGCGGCGACGGCCATGCCCGCGCGCGGCGAGACCTCCAGGACGACCAGGCCCATACCGGTGGCCACCGCGTCCGCGAGCCGGGCGAAGGCCGGATCCTCCCGGTGACGGCGGATCAGCTCGGCGTACTCGGCGTCACGGGCCGGGAGCAGCTTGGCCTGGAGGCCGAAGGAGACCAGCCGGGCGGCGTCGGCCACGTCGGCGGGGGTGATCGGGGCCGGGGCGGGCTCGGGTTCGGGCGCCCAGGACGCGTCAGGGTGAGTGATCACGGGCGGTGCTCCTTGCGGACGGTGCGGGGGTGGCCTGAAGTACATGAGCTCGGGGGCTGGGGGCAACTCCCAAGGGGCACGCGGAACCGCGCCAAGCGGAGGACACCGACGCCGCACCGTCGCCCGGCGGGCAAGTGGCACCCGCTCCACGGGAGAACGCGAGGTGCCGAGTGCTCTCCTGCCCCGGCTGAACGTCCGGCGCCCGCCGGCTCGCGCAGTTCCCCGCGTCCGTGGCGGGGGGCCGGCGTCGTCACTTTGCGTCCTTGCGGTCGGCCGCCATGCCGATGGCGTCCAGCAGGGCGCTGCCGACGATCAGGTCGGCGCCGCCGAACTCGGGGTCGTCCAGCCGGGTGCCGTCGTCCACGGCGAAGAGCAGGCGCTCCTCGCCCTGCCGGTAGGCCGTGCCGACCGGCGGGCTGGCGGCGTGCACGGCGAGCAGGGCGACCAGGTACGGCAGTTCCGGGTCCTGGTGGCGGGCCTCGGCGAGCAGGCCGGAGAGGCGCCGGGGAGCGTCGGCGGGGAGGTCGAGCAGCTCCAGCGCGGCCTCCAGCTGGGCCTCGGAGAAGCGGCTGTCGTCGGGTGTGGCGACCAGGTCGGGGTCGGGCAGCTCGGCGCCGAGGTGCTCGCGCTCGACGGGCGGGGTGAGCAGCAGGTCCACCAGGTCGGCGACGCGCACGGAGACCGGCGTGCGCAGACCGGCGCCCCGGGCGAAGAAGGCGTCGGTCGGCCGGATCGCCTCGGTTATCGGAAGGCCGAGCAGCGGGGCGAGCAGCTGGCCGTAGAGGTCGATACCACTGCACGAACCGGGCGTGGCGAAGGCCTGACGGTCCTGCTCGGCACGGAACAGCGGGCCTGCCTCCAGCAGGCGGGTCTGCAACTGGGTGTGGCGCCGGATGCAGTCCTTGACGATGTCGACCAGCTCGGCGGCGCGGCGCTTGTGCTCCGGCTCCTCCGTCTCGTCCCGGGCCTTGCGGATGTTGGTGAGGATCGCGTTCTCGTGCCGGTAGCGGTCGGCGATGTGGTCGAGGGCCTCGTCGATCAGATCGGGGATGGCCTGCATCCAGTCCACCGCGCGGACGTTGCGCCGGGTGGCCTCCAGGGCGCGGCGCAGCGTCTCGGCGTACTGGACGGTGCGGTAGCGGGCCTGCTCGGCGGCGAGCTGGGCGTCGGCCAGACGGCCGCGACGGATCAGCACCTCCAGCTTGACCTCGGCGGCGATCTGAGCGGACGTCACATCGGTGTCGAGCGCGCCGACCAGGACGTTGACCGCCTCGTCCGTGGTGCGCAGGTAGACGCCGCCGTCGAGGCCCGGGACCTCCTCGATCAGCTTGAAGTCGTAGTCCCGGCGGACGTACTCGCCGTCGGCGCCGAAGGTGCCGTAGACGGCGCGGAAGCCCCGGTCGACGCTGCCGACGTTGATCAGCGACTCCAGCACCCAGCGGGCGACCCGCTCGTGCTCGGCGGCGGCGCGGCCGGGGTTCTGTGCGGCGGCCCGGGGCAGCAGACGGGCGAGCACGGCGTCCCGGTCGGCCCCGGTGTCGAAGTCCATGTTGAGCGTGACCAGGTCGATGACGGCCAGGCCGACCTCGGCCATGGTGTACGAGCTGTACTCGCCGGCCAGGTTGACCTTGCGGTTGTCGAGGTCGTGCAGCGGGGCGGTGCAGGCCAGCGCCTTGAGCCGACGGGCGAGTCCTTCGTCGGCGGCCGGGCCCGGGGCGGGCCGGGTGGCTGCGGCGGGCGGCCGGAACTCGTACTCGGCGCTCTGATCTGCGATGGCGGTCACGGGGGACAAGATTAGAGGTTCGCACCCACAAGGTCCGAAACGAGCCCGCTTGTCCCGGTTCCCAGGGGCTCGGCCCAATGTTGAACGTGTTCAATTCCAGGCCTAGAGTCAGGGACCGAGCGACCGGGGAGCAGGCCCGGGCCGCTCCTTCGACCTGGGGGTGCACGAGGATGACGGACGATCGGGGTGCGTCGGACGATCGGGGTCCGGCGCAGGGCGCGGCCGAGCTGCGACGCGTCAGGACGTGGTTGTGGATCTTCGTGGTCTGCCTGGTGCTCAGCGGACTGACCGCCTTCCCGCTGGAGAGCGAGTCCCGCTGGCTGGCGGAGCTGGTGGGCGGCTCGCCACTGGGCCGCGCCTTCCCGGAGACGACGGCCTGGGCGGAGCGGGTGCGCGACGGGCTGGCCGACACCAACACGCGCTACCCCTTCCTCGCCTACGGCACCGACTGGCTCGCCTTCGCACACCTGGTGATCGCGGTGGCGTTCTGGGGACCGCTGCAGGATCCGGTCCGCAATGTCTGGGTGATCAGGTGGGCCATGATCGCCTGCGCCGGGATCATTCCGCTGGCGCTGATCTGCGGGCCACTGCGGGGTATTCCGCTGTACTGGCGCTTTGTCGATATGTCGTTCGGCGTGGTGGGCGTGGTTCCCCTGCTGATCGTGCTGCGCGGGATCCAGCGGTTGGAGCGGGCCACTGCGCCGCGGGGTGAAAGTCCGCTGGCAGCCTGACCCCGCGGGCGGTGCTCTCCGGGCGCCGCCCTCCGGGCATGCGGTCGGCCCCGCACCGCGTCCGGGCGCGGGAACCCGGCGGCAAATCCTCTCCCTGCTTACAGAGTTGCCCGCACGGTTCCGCACATCCCTGCGGCAGTGCACGGTGACCGCCGACGGAGAACCCCGGCCGGACAGACTCCGGTGCAGCACGAGGGCTTGTTCCGTGAAACGTTCCGCCACTCGAGGGAGCGCGCACCGGACGGTGCGCGCTCCTGCTACGGGTCAGGTTCACCCGGGCCACCGGCCAGGCCCTACGATCAACCCGAACAGCGGGCGTGGGCAGGCGCGGCAGCAGCAGGACGCGGGAGGCGGGCGTGGCGTGGCCGATGCGGTGATCGATCTCAATGCGGATCTCGGCGAGGGGTTCGGACGCTGGAGCCTGACCGACGACGAGGCCCTGCTCTCCGTGGTGACCAGCGCCAACGTGGCCTGCGGATTCCACGCCGGCGACCCGTCGATCATGCGCCGGGTCTGCGCGCTGGCCGCCGAGCGCGGAGTGCGGATCGGCGCCCAGGTCTCCTACCGTGACCTGGCCGGTTTTGGACGCCGTGCGATGGACGTCCCTCCGGAGGAGCTGGCCGACGAGATCGCGTACCAGATCGGCGCCCTCCAGGTCTTCGCCCGCGCGGCCGGCTCCCGGGTCTCGTACGTCAAACCGCACGGCGCCCTCTACAACAAGGTGGCCGGTGACTCGGAGCAGGCCGAGGCGGTGGTCGCCGGAGTGCTGCGGGCCGGGGCGGTGTGCGACGGACCACTGCCCGTGCTCGGACTGCCGGGCTCGCGGCTGCTGGCCGTGGCCGAGGGGGTCGGACTCCCGGTGGTGGCCGAGGCTTTCGCCGACCGGGCGTACACCTGGGCGGGCACGCTGGTGCCGCGCCGCGACCCGGAGGCCGTGGTGCACGACCCGGAGTCGGTGATCGCCCGCGCGGTCGGCATCGCCAGGGACGGCCTGGTCACCGCCGTCGGCGGCGAACCGGTCGCTGTCGAGGCCCGCTCACTGTGTGTCCACGGTGACACCCCGGGCGCGGCGCAGCTCGCCTGGCGGGTTCGCGGGGCGCTGGCCTCGGCGGGCGTACGGGTCGAACCGTTCTCCTGACGAGACCTCGGCGCGCAACCGGGACACCGAGAGGCAACTCGGCGGCGGCGCCCGGCGGATGATGGCAGGGGATGGCGGAGCCCGGCGGGGGATGGCAGGGGATGGCCCCGGGGATCACGGGCGATGGCCCGGGATCGCGGATGATGGCAGGAGGTGGCGGATGACGGCAGAAGGATTGACGCTGCGTCAGGTCGGCGAGGATGCCGTCCTCGTGGAGACCGACGGCATCGAGCGGGCGACCGCTCTCTACACCGAACTGCTGGCACGCCGGGGCGAGCTTCCCGAGATCACCGAGATCGTCCCCGCCGCCCGGACCGTACTGCTGGACGGTGTCGCCGACCGCCCCGCGCTGCTACGGCAGTTGACCGGATTGGCGGTGGCGCCGCGGCCACCCGCAGAGGGCTCGCTGGTCGAGGTGCCGACGGTCTACGACGGGGCCGATCTGACCGAGGTGGCCGCACTGTGGGGCGTCTCGACGGAGGCGGCGGTCCGCATCCACAGCGAGCCCGAGTACCGGGTGGCGTTCTGCGGCTTCGCCCCGGGCTTCGGCTACCTGACCGGCCTGTCCCGACAGTACGAGGTGCCCCGGCGGCCCACCCCGCGCAGCTCCGTCCCGGCGGGAGCCGTAGCCCTGGCGGGCCCGTTCACCGGCGTCTATCCGCGCCCCTCCCCCGGCGGCTGGCAGCTCCTCGGTCGCACCGCGCTCCCCCTCTGGGACGTCGAACGCGAACCACCCGCCCTGCTGGCCCCGGGCACCCGGGTACGGTTCGCCCCCACCCGGGGCAGCCTGGGCGTCCCGGGCCGACCCACCGCCCTCGGGCCCGCCGCGCGGGCGGCCCGGGACGTCGAGCGCAATCCGCCCGCCCCGGACGCCCGGGCCGGTCTGCCCCCGGCCCGGCAGTCAGAGCAGCACTGAGCAGCGAGGGGGCAGGCGATGAGCGGGCTACTTGTGGTGCGCCCCGGACCGTTGACGACGATCCAGGACCTCGGTCGGCGCGGCGTGGCCCACCTGGGCGTGCCACGCGCGGGCGCGCTGGACGAGCCTGCCCTGCGGGCGGCCAACCGGCTGGTCGGCAACCCGCCGGGCGCGGCCGCCCTGGAGACCACCCTCGGCGGCGTCGCACTGCGGGCCCTGGCTCCGGTCGTCCTCGCGGTGACCGGCGCGCCCGCACCCGTACGAGTCGACGGGCGGCCGGCCGCATGGGGCGGGCCGGTGGCGGTACCGCAGGGCGCGCTGGTCGAGGTGGGCCCTGCCACGTACGGGGTGCGCAGCTACCTCGCACCGGCGGGCGGCCTTACGGTACCCACGGTGTTCGGCAGCCGCTCGGCCGATCTGCTCTCCGGACTCGGCCCGGCACCGCTCGCGGTGGGAGATGTCCTGCCCGTCGGACCGGCCGGTCCCTGGCCCGGGGCGGACCTGGTGCCGCTGCCCGCTCCCCCGGCCGAGCTGGTGCTGCGCCTGCGGCCCGGCCCTCGCGCGCACTGGTTCACCGCCGGGGCGGTGGCCGGTCTTGCACGCGCCCGCTACCGGGTGGCCCCGGCCAGCAACCGGATCGCCCTGCGCACGGAGGGCCCGGCCCTGGTCAGGACTCGCGAGGGCGAACTACCCAGTGAGGGAATGGTGTTGGGCGCGGTCCAGGTCCCACCGGACGGCCTCCCCGTGGTCTTCCTCGCCGACCACCCCACCACCGGCGGCTACCCGGTCATCGGCGTGGTCCCGGCCCCCGACCTCGCGGCCGCCGCCCAGGCCCGCCCGGGTACGCCACTGCGCTTCAGCCCACTGCGCAGCCTCGACCGCGAAGCACGTCCGTAGCCGGCGACGCACTCCTCGCTCCCGGCGTCACGCGGTGGCTCATCGAGGAGTTCACCGGCCGCCCCGATGCCCGCACGCGGCCGACCGGCGCCCCGGAGGACGACCTCGCTGCTGCCGCTCCGGCTCGCTTCTCCCTGGAGAGCCTCGGCCTGCTCCGCGACCGCGACGATCCTCAGCGCGTGCTGCGCGAGGTGTTCGCCCTGCTGGAACGCGGCTGGGGCGACGAACCGGCGGGCCAGGCGTCCACCGGAAGCCGATGATTCCGTACATCAACGCAACCGGCCCGCCGGGTCACGGCGGTCGCCGTTCACCGGCGGACGGCAGCCTTGCGGAACGAGCGGGTTATCGTCAACAGCCCGCAGGCGCAGCCAAGTTCGAGCCGTACTCGGGCGCAGGTGCCGTGAACCGGCGCGTGTGCCGGGAGCCGGCAGGCCGGGCAGGGCTCAGCTGCCGGCGGGGTGGCGGCGGCGCCAGAGCAGACCGCCGACCGCCGCTGCCAGTACCACCGCGACCGTGATGATCACTGGAGCACTGCTGGAGGACGAGCTGCTGTCGGACTTCCTCGCCGTTGCGGAGACCGACGCGGAAGCGGTTGCGGTGGCGGGGGCAGCGGCGGGGGTGCCGGCAGCGGCGGTCGGGGCACTCGCCTCGGCGGAGGGCGCGGTCGAAGCCGAGGGGCTTGCGCTCGGCTCGGCCGGAAGCGGAGTGGCGCCGGGGGCGGCCGCGGCGAGCTTGAGCACCGGCGCCGGGTGCTCAGGGGTGGTCCCGCCCTGCGGCAGCTCGATCCAGCGGTCGATGTGGCCGTCCGTGTAGGTGACCAGCGACTTGAACATCAGCTCCTTGGTGTCCGGCAGCTGGCGCACCTTGATCTTGTAGTCGGCGGCCTTGGAGGGCGCCAGCGCGGGACCGGCGACCGTGTACCCGTCTGCGGCAGGCGTGAGCGTCCACCCCTGCGGCCCCTGGGCCAGCGTCACATCGCCGGGCGCGACGCCGGGCGGAGTCACCACCCGGATCTGACTGATACCCGCCGTATCCGACTCCCCCTCCGCATTGAAGGAGACGACCGCACTCACGGCCAGCGCCCGGGCGCCCTCGGACTCGACCTCGATATGTGCCAGCGCGGGGCTCGCCAGCCCGAGCACAGCCGCCAGGGCGGCAATCGGCGTTGCGGCGCGGGCGACGGAGCGGGAACGGTTCATGAGAGCGGCTGCTCCTGGCAGGACGGGCGACGGGGGACGGAACGGTCGGCGGCACAGCGGCGAAGGCGGAACGGCCCCGCCATCATGCCCCGCCGAACCGCGCCCCGGATACGGGACCTCCGCCACTCGGCGGTTCCCGATCGGATCGGCGCGCCGAGCTCTGCCGCCCCGGGACCTCAGCAGCCGGGCCGACGGCCTGTCAGGCCTCCGGCGGGAGCCGTCCCGCTCACGGTCGACGGCCCGTACCCCGGCGCCAAAGGACCGTTCGCACCGGATCAACAAGCCGTTCGCGGCCGGACCGGCGGGCGAGCGAGCCTACGTACGATCCCGTGAGGTCAGCCGGCCGCGCACTGCGGCGTGGACCTCGGCCTCCTCGGCCGGGTCGGCGGCGAGGCGGCGCAGGCGCTCCAGGACGCGTACGTCACCGGTGGTGGTGACGTGCCTGGCGGCGAGTTCGCGGGTGTTCTCCTCGCAGTCCCAGAGACACTCGACGGCGATGCCGCGCGCGAAGTGCGAGTCGGTCACGGCGAGGGCCCGCGCGGCGCGGCCGCGAAGTTCGGAGGAGACCGCCTCGCCGTAGATGTGGCGCAGGGCGGGGACCGCCTGGACTGCGGCCAGCCGTCCGGCTCCGTCGACCAGGGTGCCGAGACCCGCGCCGTCCACCCCGCGGACCGAGAGCCAGCGGCGCAGCGCGTCGACCACCAGCGGACCGTCGCAGGGCTCCCCCGCGTCGGCCAGCAGTTGGACGGCGGCCTCGCCGAGGGCGCTGTCGGCGCCACCGGTGCCCAGGTCCGCCCAGCGGCGGGCGTGGCCCAGGATCTCGGCTCCGCGCATCCGGCCGAGCAGCTCCAGGGCTGCGGTGACGACTCGCTCGTCGATGTCGGCGGCGGCTGCCTCGATCAGCGCTGCGGCGGCCGTGTCCCGCTGGTCCACCAGGTAGCGCAGGGCGGCCACCCTGGCGCCGGGGGCACCGCCGAGGGCGGCGTCCAGCAGGGTTTCGCGGTCCTGGGGTCGCACGACAGCGGCGAGGCAGCGAGCAGCTGCCGCGGCTCGGCGGGCCACCGCGCCGGCCTCCGAAGCGCCCGAGTCCGAAGCACCGGGCTCTCCGCAGCCGGGATCGGACTGGTCGGCCCAGGCGAGCACATCGGCGGTGCTCCAGCCGGGCGTGACACCGCTGCGGTTCAGCTGGCGCTGCCACAGGTCGAAGGGGGACTGCTCGCTCGCGGCGGCGATCCTGGGGTGGTGGGCGGCCCACAGCCGCCAGGGCCGCGGTTCGTAGGCGGCGCGGATGGCCGCCCGCAGCTCGGCCTCACCGCGCTCGTCCGTGGGGAAGCGGCCGAGGACGGCGGGGGCGAGGGAGAGCAGCGAGCGGTCGTCGTCGCGCAGGGCCAGTTCGTCCAGGGCCCAGGCCCAGTTGGCGCCCACGGCGACGTAGCCGCGCAGCAGGTCGAGGGCGTCGCGGCGCCCGTAGGCGGCGAGGTGGCCGAGGACCGCGAGGGCGAGGCCGGTGCGGCATTCGTCCTGGTCGAAGATGTCGGCGGGGTCGTGCAGATGCTCTTCGAGACCGGCGAGCGGAGCCTCCAGCTCCATGTAGAGGCGCGCGTAGTAGAGGGACCGGTTCTCCACCTGCCAGTCGGAGCGTGGGTCGCGGGTGACGCATTCCTCAAGGGCGGCGAGCGCCTCGGCGCGGTCGGCTGCCAGCGCATGCAGCTGCCCGTCACCACGGCCTCGCTGAAGGAGGCCGAGGAGGCTGGCGCTGGGCGCTATCACTGGCTCGAACATGAGGTCAGCATCCGTTGCGGCGGTCGTAGTGGCAACGGGATTTCCGTCGCCGGGGGTTACTGGTCGGTCCTGCGTGGGCGCCCCGGGCGCCAGAATCACCGAAGGTTACCGCCTGGGCGCTCCTTACGCACACAAGACGGAGCGGGACTCCCGGCCGACCGCTTGCAGACTGCCCGTCGATCGCCGGAACCAGACCCTCCGTACCGTTTCGACACAAGACAGGCACAGAATGGAGGAAAATCATCCCGGGCATACGTTCGTTTCCCACACTGCGGCGGCGCGGCCATGACCCTTTCAAGCCACCGCCGCGCCGCCTACGGACTCGGTCAGATCGTGCGGGGCCGCTGCGGCATCACCGATTCGATCTGCTCGCGCAGCTCCGCCACCGCCGGGACGCCCTGGTACCGGGCGGAGAGCCGGTACATCTCGCGCAGCCGGTCCCAGGTCCGTATCGAGGAGGTCTGGCTGATCGCCGCAAGCGCCATCTTGGCCTGCACCTGGGCCTCGTCCGGCTCCCCGGAAATCCAGTAGACCGAGGCCAGTGTGATCCGGTCCAGTAGGGCCGAACGCTCCCGGCCGTTCCTGGCCCGCTGTTCGATCGCCTGCCGGGCGTGCAGCTCGGCCAGCCGGACGGCGCCGGGGTCGTGCTCGGCGAGCGTGCGGTAGACCAGGGCCTGCATTCCGTGCAGTTCGGCCTCGTCGAAGAGCATCATCCAGCTCGGTGCGGGGTCGTCGGTCCGTTGCCCGAAGAGGTCCTCGGCCTCGCCGAGCACTCTTCGGGTCGCCTCCGCGCGACCGAGGGAGGCCTGTGCCCAGGCCTCGACGGTGTGCAGCATGGCCCTGGTCTGCGGCAGGGCGCGGTCACCGCTGCTGGCCTGGGCGAGCTGCATCAGTTCCAGGGCGTCGTCGGCGCGGCCGAGGTGCAGCATCTGGCGGGCGGCCCGGGAGATCGCCTCACCGGCCCGGGGCCGGTCCTTCGCCTCCTTGGCGGCCTGCGCCGCGATCACGAAGTACCGCTGTGCGGTCGGCTCCAGGCCCACGTCGTGCGACATCCACCCGGCCAGCACCGACAGGTTGGCCGCGACCGTCCACAGCCGCTGCTTCACCTGCGGGGTCAACTCGTGCGTCAGCAGGCCGCCGACCTCGTTCAACTGGCCGACCACCGCCTTGCGCTGGAGGCCGCCGCCGCGCGAGGCGTCCCAGGCCCTGAACACCTCCACCGAACGCTCCAGCGCGGCCACCTCGTCGGCGCCCACCGGGCCCGGTTCATAGACGTCCACCACCGGGCGGGCCCCGCCCTGGGTGATCACTTTCCGAGGCCCGGGACGTTCCGCCGCGTAGGCCACGTCGGGACCGCTGAGCCAGTCGTACAGGTTGTCGGCAATGACGGCACCGGCTGTGAGCGCGGCTGACGCCCCCACAAATCCGCGTCGGTTGAGCATGAGGTCCATTCCCGTGAACTCGGTGAGGACCGCGGCCGTTCGATCCGACTCCCAAGGCTCTGCCGACTGCGTCGCGTGGGACCTGGTTCGCCGGTGTCGTTCCAGACCGAGATCCTCAGTGGTGACGACACGGCCGAGCCGCTCCGTGAACACGGCGGCCAGCACCCTCGGCACCGGATCGCGCGGGATCTCCCCCTGCTCGATCCAGCGCCGCACCCGCGAGGTGTCGGTGGACAGGTGCTGCTGACCCATCGCCGCCCCCCGCCGGTTGACCAGCCTGGCCAGCTCGCCCTTGGACCAACCGGTCAGGGCGAAAAGGTCGGCGAGTCTGGTGTTCGGCCCCTTGCTCACGTGAAGCCCCCAGGTTCCTCGGCTGCTTCGACCCTAGTGCGCTGTCATGTGCCACGCGACCATTCGCCAGGCTTCGCCAGGGTCCGCCAGATGGTGTACCAGTGGCGATCGGGTGTCAGGTAGGAGTGCGCCACCTCGACTTCGGGTCGGGGCGGCCGATGACCGGGCCAGGGCCTTCTCCGACTGGCCGTCAACGGACCCTCCCGTGGCCTCATCCGAGGGGGTGGCGCAGCTGGGTGGCGCGCAGGCGCCGGGCACGGCCACGGCGGTCGCGGCCTCCGCATTCCCCAGGGTGCGGAAGCCGCGGGCACCGAAGCGGAGTTCCGTCTCCGCGCTGTCCGTGCCCGGCGCCTGCGTTCCACCCCACGCCCCTTCGGTGCGCCAGGAAACCGCACCGCGGGGGACGTCCGTAGAAGTCATGGCGTCGGCTCTCACCGGCAGGGGCCACCACCGGACAGGAAGGGACTCTCACCACCCCATGTACTCCTCAGCCACCAGCGGCACCGCCCAGACCCGCACCGCGCTGCGCCCCCCCAACGCAGCACAAGGCGGCCGCCCGGGGCAGGGTCCGGCCCCGCGAGGTGCCGACCTCCGCGACCCACGCGCACTGGCCGGCCGTGGCGGCCTGGTCGGCCAGCTCCCGGCGCGGCCGACCGACCCGATCACCGCCCGCACCGGGGCCGAGCGGCTGCTGCGCGGCCGGCACATCGACCCCTCGGTGGACCGGGTCGACCCGGCCACCCTGCAGACCCCCGCCGTGCGGGCCGCGGTCGCCAACATCTCGCGGATATGCCCCGCCTTCCTCCCCCGCCAGGTGCTCCGGGAGGGCAGCCAGCACATCCTGATCGCCGGCACCATCGGCCGGGCCCCCGTGGTCGCCAAGTGCGTGGCGCCGCAGGCGCTGCGCAGCGAGCAGCACATCCAGGTGGTCGAGCGCTTCCACCACGAGGTGGCGGTCTACCGGGCCTTCGTCCGGCACCGTCCGCCGGTCCGGCTGCCCCGGCTGGTGGCGGCCGACCACGACCGCTGCGTCCTGGTGCTGGAGCGCGTCCCCGGCCGCCCGGCCTCGCGGGAGCGGCACCCGGTCAACGCGCCGACGCCCGGTGAGGTGCGCGCGGTGCTCGGCGCCGTCCGGACGCTCAACCTGTGGCGCCCGCCGACGGACGTCTTCGGCAAGCCGCTCGACTACCAGCTGGAGATCGCCCGTTTCCACTCCGTCGGCCAGCTGACCGACCGCGATGCGGGTGACCTGAGGCAGCTGCTGCACGGTGTCCAGCACACCCCCTGGCAGCTCTGCCATGGCGACGCCCTGCTCGGCAATATGCTGCTCGCCCCCTCTGGTCCCGTTCTGCTCGACTGGGAGCAGGCCGGGTGGTACCTGCCCGGGTACGACCTTGCGGTGCTGTGGAGCGTGCTCTCCGGGGACACCGCCGCGCGCCGCCAGATCAGCCAACTCGCCCAGTCCGGCGGCACGGTGGCCCGGGATGCCTTCCTGGTCAACCTGGTGCTCGTACTGATGCGGGAGATCCGGCTGCACGATGTGCCGGGGGCGGGCGAGGAACAGCGCATCATGATCCGCCGGCTGTACGACGACGCCGCGCTCGCCCGCCGCGCGGTCCGGGCCGCGGTGGGCACCCGCTGAATCACCTCTCCGGGGGCGCGGGAGGGCAGGTGCTCTCAGGATCCCGCGCCCCTGAGGGCACTGAGGGCATGCCCTCCCGGATCCTCGGGGGGCGTACGCCTAGCGCGCAGAGATCTGGGCACACGCCTGCTGTCGCACCCGGGCGCCCTTGAGGTACTCAGTGTGCCCGGCGCGCTCCGCGCTCAAGGGCGGCGCGCCCGACGGCGTCGAGCACCACTTCGTCGGCCGGGAAGTGCACCCGCCCGCTGAGTACGTCGCGCAGATAGCGCTCCAGCGGATGACGGCGGCTCAGACCGGGGTTCCCGGTCAGGGTGACGGCCTGCTGGACGGCCCCGATCGCGGCGCGGTTCACGACCAGTTGGGCCGCCGCGCTGCGGGCCACGGCCGTCTGCCCGCCCCGGTCCACCCCGGCGGCCAGCGAGGCCAGCAGTTCCTCGGCGGCGATCAGTGAACTCTCTATCTCGCCGAGGGCGCTGCGATAGCGGGGAAGATTCCCCAGCGGCTCCGTCAGATTGGCCGGAGTCCGCTGGCTCAGAAAACGCACCAGCCAGTCCTGCGCCGCACGCGCCACCCCCAGGTGGACGGCGGACAGCGCGAGATCGTGCCAGGCCAGATCAAGCCGCTCGGCGGCCAGTTGGGCCTCGGAGCGCGGCCCACCCGCCTCGGCGAGGCCGATCGCGGCCTCGGCAGGAACCCGTACTCCGGTGAACAGCACATCGTGTCCGGCGCTGGCGCGCAGCCCGAGCTGGTCCCAGACCGGATCCACTTCGATGCCCTCGCTGTCGCCGCGTACCAGGAACAGGCCGGTCCGCGGGGCCGGCTCGTCGGTTCTGGCCCAGACGGCCATCCAGGCCAGCGCCTCCGAACCGGTGCAGTACGTCTTTCGGCCAGTCAGCTCCCAGGTGCCGTCGGCGCCCCGCCGGGCCACCGTGACGGGCAGCCCCGGGGCTCCCCCGGGCTCGCTGAGCAGGGTGTTGACCAGCGCCGGTCCGCGCCGGGACTCACCGAGCAGCTTGCGGTAGATCGGGGTGGGCCAGCGCGCGGCCCTGGCCTGCTCGGCGTGCTGGAGCAGGGTGAACGCGGCGAGTACGGCCACCGAGGCGTCACCGCGCCCGAGTTGGCCGAGCACCCGGACGGTGTCGGCCAGCGTCCCACCAGGGCCGCCGAACCGCTGAGCCACCGTCAGGGTGAGCAGCCCGGCCTCGTGCAGGGCCTCGACGCCCTGGTACGGGAAGGTCGCGTCCCGGTCGTGCTCCTCGGCGCGGGCGGCGAGCAGGTCGACCACCCGGGGCAGGCGGGCCAGGGCCTCGGCGACAGGTGACGGGCCGTCGGTCGAAGGATCGGCGGAACGTGTGGTCATGATGCTGGGGCCTCCGGGGCGGCAGCGTGAAGCTCGGCAGACTGCGGGCGGCACGCCCCACTGGCGTGCGGTTCCGGAAGCGGCGCCCCGAAACAAGGATTGCCCGGCCGATCGGTCAGCCGGGCAGGCACCGCCGAGGGAGCGGGCGGCTCCCTCTCAGCAGCCGGGACACGCTGCGCTGGCAGTGCGCCGCAGGTCGAGATAGCTGCGGCGGGTCAGCAGCAGACGGCGACACGACATGCTCGTGACTGTACGAAGCATTGATCGAAACCGTCAAGCAGTGTCGGGCACCCGTCCGGAGGGCCTGCCTCCCGGTGCCGCCCAGGGAGGCGATCAGCCCTGCTGGAACATGTCCGCGGGCAGTGGTTTCAACAGCTGGTAGAGATCGTCCGAAATCGGCCGGTCCCAGGAGGCGATGGTGACCTGGACGCCGTCGCTGCGCCCGAACTGGGCGCAGAACACCCGCTCCTCGCTGACCTTGACCTTCTTCACGATCAACAGGTCATCGCCGAGCATGACCGGAAAGTCCTCCGCCGAGACGAACTCGACCGGTTCCTCGTTCTCCAGCGCCTCAAGCAGCTGACGGACCTCGAACGGGACTCCGTCAGCCGTGTCCCTGGCCGGCGATCCCTCCGGCAGGTTCCCGATGAACATCGCCGGGCCGCGGCCGCCGAACAGGTCGTACCGCAGGAAGATGCCCTGGCAGGAGCCGTCCTGGGCACTCATGATCATGGCGCCGAAATGGCCGGGCCAGTCTCCCGGGTCCATCGCGAGCACGTCGAAGTCCGGTCCTGCGGGCGAGCCGGAGCGACGGCGGAGAAATGACATGACACCCATCGTACGTGCCTGTCAGCGGCCGGTTCACGGGGTGGGTCGGGGTCCGGACGAGATCCACGCTCAGAGACCAATGTTGACTCTGAGCAACCACCCGAGCTACGTTCGGTTCTGCACGACAGCCGCTGTGGACTCGATCCACCGGGGGGCGGCATGTCGCAGCGCGCCCTCGTGCGCATTTCTTCAACCGTGCACACCGCGGTGCGACACACACCAGAACCGCCGAAGCAGTTCCAGCTGTCCACAGACCACCCAGCACCAACACACAACACCAAAAGCCAGGTTCGCGGGGCCCCAGGCCCGTCGCACTCGCGGACCTGCCCAGGAAACCGCCGCGTGGGGGCGTGCGGATCCCGGGCATCGGTGCCAACGCCTGAGTCGCTCTCGGGCGGTTGGGGCCACGCCTCCCGGCGACTGCCGGTCTCTTCGGAGACCGGGATCGGCCGACGCACCCGGGTGCGTGCGGGGATTCACCTACGGGAGGTGCTCGGCACTCGTGCCGGGCTGCACAGCAGGCGCCGTGTACGGCCGCGTGGGGGCGGTCGGCACGGCGTCTGTTGTCTGCTTCATACTGTGGGCCGTCACTTGTCCAGCAGTCAACGAGTTTTCGGCCGCCAGATTTATTCCCGGCGCGCACCTTCTCGGTTCCCGGCGCCCTCCGAGGAGTTGCCGATGACCTGCCGAAGATCCGCCGAGACCCCCGGTGAAACTCCGTGAGCCATATGAGCCGTATGAGCCGTATGAACTGTGGGAGCCGCGCGAGCCGTGTGGGTCTCCGGCAAGCGGGCACCGAGCAGACAGGCCCGACCTGACAGAGCCGAAGCGGATCAGGCCGGGCCTCTGCGGGTCCGGATCGGATCAGGTCAGGTCGAACTCGCCGTCCCGGGCACCGAGTACGAAGGCGCGCCACTCCGCCGGGGTGAAGACCAGTACCGGCCCCTCCGGCTGACGGCCGTCCCGCATCGCGATGTACCCCTCGACGAAGGCGATCTGCACATCCCCCACGCCCTGGCTGCTGGAGAGCCACTCGGCGTCGGTAAGGTCCAACTGGGGCTTACGGCCGCCCTCAAGAGTCCCCGTACCGCCGCTCTCCACGCTCGTACCGATAGTGGCCACTTCCGTGCTCCTCCCGACGTCGTCCAAAAGCCCAGACTAGCCACGCCCGCCCCGCGCGGAAGGGCTTGCGCCCAGCTCTCCTCCGACCGGGCTCAGTAGGCCGGTTCCAGCCGTGCCGTGGCAAGGACTGTGCTATCGCGTGACACGGCCTCGGTTCGCCCCGGCGGACGCGCCGGGCTGCGAGAGTGTTGGTCTCACGCCCCGCCGGGCAGCCCGGCACGGTACCGACACCCCAGCAGTCCGAAAACACCAGCACACCCGCCCAAGCCACGCCCCCGCCACGACCCAGCCACCAGCCAGGCCGACAGGAGCAGCCGATGGACCGCCGGGACGCCCCCAAGGCCGATGTGATCCCCATCTCTACCGCGCCCTCCGCGCCGCACGCCGAGCAGGCCGCCGAGACGGGACCGGCCCGTCCGGCCCGTCCCGCGGGTCACGGCCGGGTCGGCGTGGTGCTGGTCTCGCACAGCCAGGAACTCGCCGCCGCCACCGGCGCGCTGGCGGTGGCCCTGGCCCACAGCGATGACCCGGCCCCCGTGGCCACCACGGGCGGCAGCCTGGGCGACGGCCCGGGGACGAGCGCGGTCCTGATCGCGGCGGCCGCCCGGCGGGTGGATCAGGGCCACGGGGTGGCCGTCCTCTCCGACCTGGGCAGTGCGGTGAGCACCGTCCGGGCCCTGCTGGCCGAGGCGGACGAGCACGGTCTGCCCTTTCCGGTCCGCTTCGCCAACGCCCCGTTCGTGGAGGGCGCGGTCGCAGCCGTGGCCACCGCCACGGCGGGCGGCGATCTCGCGGCTGTGCTGGACGCGGCGGAGGAGATGTACCGCCAGCACAAGCTCTGACGGCACCGCGCCCGTCAGCCGTGCTCCACCTGGTGCGCGGCTGACGAGGTGTCCGGGACGGGCCGGACAGGTCCTAGATCGGATCGCCCGGCAGCGCGGGCGCCCGGCCCGAGAGGGCGAAGGCCGTCCCGCCGTCGAACGCGAGGGCGAGATCGAGCCGTTGGCGGTTGTAGTCGTCCAGTTCCGGCAGCGCGTCCAGTGCGAACCAGCCGACGTCCAGGGACTCGTCGTCGTTCACTCCGGCCTCGCCGGAGACCGGGCGGCAGCGGAAGGTCAGGTCCAGGTACTGAGCCTGGTCACCGTTCGGGTAGTGCAGCATCGGGGAGACGGTCACCGAGGTGAGCGCTTCCGGCTCGACCGTCACACCGGTCTCCTCCCGGCACTCCCGCACCGTCGCGTCGGCAGGCTCCTCGCCGGGGTCGAGGATGCCCCCGACCAGTGCCCAGCGGCCGTTGTCGGTCCTCCGGTTGAGCAGCAGCCGCCCCTGCTCGTCGATGACCACGGCGGTGACGGCGGAGAGCCAGAGCGGCCGGGTGCCGACGAATGAGCGGAGCTCGGTGAGAAAGGGAGGGATAGCCATGCGCAGAGCCTATGCGCCGAGCAGCACCACGAATCCCGCCGACGGCCCGGTGCGCGACCACCCGCACGAACACGCTCCCGCACGAGGTCGACTGCCGGGCGATTGACTGCCGGGGCCCGAGTGCGCCCGGCGCACGGAACAGCGCCTCCGCTACAGCGCAGGCCCCCGGCCGGCCCTGATCAGGGTGAACACCACCCGGGCGAGCAGCAGGACACCCGCCGCCAGGCAGCCGGCCACCGCCATCGCCCAGGCCGGACCATCGCTCTCCGGAACGGCGACCGCCACCAGGATTCCGGCACCGACGCAGGCCGCGCCGACCAGGCTGAGCAGCAGGCGGTGCCGCTCCAGGGCGCCACCGCTGAACAGCCGCGCCAGGCGGCCGGGCGGCCGGTCACGTCGTGTCTCTCCCATGGCACCCACGGTATATCCGAGCTCGTCGACGCGGTGGTGCCGCCACGCGCCCCCGCGCGAGCGCCAACGGGCCGCCGCGCGCCCCTTGAGCGTCGCGCGCACCACCGCAAAAATCCATTGCCGCCGTACAACCATCAGCGGCCTTCGGTGGTCTCCATTACATCGAACGACCCAGACCACTGATTCAGCTGGACCATCCAGGACCGTCCCAGGCGTGGGTAGGGAGTCCCCCGCCGGGCCGGAGATCCCGGGTGCGGAGCCGCCGCGCCCTGGTGCCGGAGACCGGGTACGGCGCTCCGGCGGTGCCACCACGCCGCATCGGCGACCGAGGGGGACCTGTGCCGCATCCCGATACCACCACCGTCACCAGCCGACTCGCCGACCGCCCCACCGGTCTGCTGCCGTCCGGCCTCCCCGCCGCCCCGCCGCCCGAGCGGGACCGGGGCGGCTGGCTGCGGTTCTCCCCCGCGCAGCCGCTGTTCCGGGCCCGCGCCGCGCAACGCCTCGCCGTGCTCGCGTACCACGGGGTGACCGACCCTCGGTCCTTCGGCGCCCAGTTGGACCGGCTGCGCCGACTCGCCACGCCGGTCTCCCTGCAGGCCGTGGAGCGCGCGATCTCGGAGGGCCGGCCGCTGCCGCCGCGCAGTGTGCTGATCACCTTCGACGACGCCGACCGTACGGTGCTCACCCATGCGCTGCCCGCGCTGGCCGCGCGTCGGATCCCGGCCGCGGCCTTCGTGATCGCCGAACTGATCGGCACCGACCGGCCGTTCTGGTGGCACGAGGCCGCGTTCCTGGCGCAGCACGGCGGCCAGGCCCGCTCGCTGCCCACCGACGGCCGTCCCGAACAACTGCTGGACCGGCTCAAGGCCCTGCCCGATCCGGACCGTCGCCGGACTCTGCACGAACTGCGGGTCAGCTCACGGCACCGTCCCCCCGGTCAGGAGCAGCTCACTCCGGACGACCTGCGGACCCTGCGATCGGCAAAGGTCGCGATCGGGAACCACACCATGGGCCATCCCTGCCTGGGCCGCTGCGACGAGGCGACGGTGGCTGCGGAGATCATGGGCGCGCATCGGGTCCTCACCCAGTGGCTGGGCGAGGCACCGACGGCCTTCGCCTACCCCAACGGCGGGTACGACCCCCGGGCCGATGCGGTGCTGCGCGCGCTCGGCTACCGGCTGGGCTTCCTGTCGGACCACCGCCTCGGTCCCCGGCTGCCGGTCCACCCGCTGCGGATCAGCCGTCTGCAGGTGGATTCGATGACCTCCACCCGCCGGTTCGACACCATCCTCTCCGGACTGGAACCAGCCGTGCAGCGCTGGCGCAGGCACCCCGGGGACTGATCCGCCGATGCCGGCCGAGGGGGCGATGGGGCCGGATCGGGGCCGGGGCTGCGGGCGCCGCGTCCAGGCCCTGTCCGGCCGGTCCCGGGTGCGCGGCCGGCCCTGCACCCCTCGGGCGGGCGCGGCCCTGAGGAACCGCAGGGTCCGCGCCCGTTGAAGGATCGGCCGGGCGGGTCGGCAGTCGAGTGCCTGTCCGGCGGTCGAGTGCGGTCAGCTCACTGCGGGGACGGGGGTGGCGAGCAGACGGCCCTCTGCGTAATGGGCGGCCGCGGCCGACAGTTCGGCGACCCGGCCGCTGTGCAGAACGGTCAGGCGGGCGGTGCCGGTACCGAGGGCGGCGTCGCCGATCCTTCGCAGTGCCTGGGCCGCGACGGCCTCGGCCGAGCCGAAGCAGACCGGCCCGGTGGCACCGGGGCCGCCGACGGCCGCGCGGATCCGGTCCCCGACCAGTTCGTAGTGGGTGCAGCCGAGCACGATGGTGTCCGTGCCGGCAGGCGTACGGGAGGCGGCGTCCGCGATGGCCGCGTCGATGGCGGCGTCGTCCCCGTGCTCGATGGCATCGGCCAGCCCTGGGCAGGCGATCTCCGTGACCTCCTCGGCTGCGCCGCCGAAGTCCTTGATCAGCCGAAGCTGGTACGGGCTGCCGGTGGTGGCCGGGGTGGCCCAGATAGCGACTCGCCCGCCCAGTGCGGCGGCCGGCTTGATTGCCGGGACGGTGCCGATGACCGGCAGCTCGGGCTCCAGTTCGGCCCGCAGCGCCTCCAGGGCGTGCACGGAGGCGGTGTTGCAGGCGACCACGAGGGCGTCCGGGTGGTACGCGGCGGCCGCCCGCGCGCAGGCGAGGGCGTGCGCGGTGACGTCCTCCGGCGTACGCGGGCCCCACGGCATGGTGTCGGGGGCGGAGGAGAGCACCAGGTCCGCGTCGGGCCGCAGATTTCGCACGGCTGCCGCAGCGGCGAGCAGGCCGAGTCCGGAGTCCATCAGTGCGATCTTCACAGGGGATGACTCTACTTGATTCGGGGGGTGCGGCTGCGGCGGACGGCCGTCCTCGGCACGCGCTGCGGAAGGCGCCTGCGGCGCAGGAGTGGGGGGCTTGAAGGCACCTCGTTGCGGTGGTCCGTCGGCGGTGGGGCCGGGACGGGTGCGGCCCGGACGTCCGCGTTCCTCGGGGATGTACCTGTGGCAGGGGCGTCCTGTTAGAAGGCGGGCGACGGTCTGCGGGGGTGGCTGGGCGCGGGAGGCGGGGGTTCGGGACGGGGGTGGCTGGGCGCGGGAGGCGGGGGTTCGGGACGGGGGTGGCTGGGCGCGGGAGGCGGGGGTTCGGGACGGGGGTGGGGCAGACTGCCGGGGTGACCGTGCTGCTGTGGCTGTCGGTGGTGTCTCTGGTCGGGTGGCTCTGGCTGGCGTGCTGCCACGGCCTGTTCTGGCGGACCGACCAGCGGCTGCCGCCGCGCCGTCCGCCCGTGCGCTGGCCGGAGGTCGCGATCGTCGTCCCGGCGCGGGACGAGGCCGAGGTGCTGCCGGTGAGTCTGCCCGGCCTGCTCGCGCAGAAGTACCCCGGGCGGGCGCGGGTGATCCTGGTGGACGACCACAGCGGGGACGGCACCGGCGCTCTCGCCCAGCGTCTGGCCACCACCGAGGGTCTGCCGCTGTCCGTCGCCGTCCCACCCGCACTTCCGCCCGGCTGGACCGGCAAGCTGTGGGCACTGCGGCACGGCGTCGCCCTGGCGGGCCCGGTGGAGTACCTGCTGCTCACCGACGCCGACATCGCACACGGCCCGGACTCGCTCGCCGAACTGGTCGCCGCAGCCGAGAGCAACCGTCTCGACCTGGTCTCGCAGATGGCCCGGCTGCGCGTGGCCACCGGCTGGGAGCGGCTGATCGTCCCGGCGTTCGTGTACTTCTTCGCGCAGCTGTACCCGTTCCGGTGGAGCAACCGGCCCGGAGCGCGAACGGCGGCTGCGGCGGGCGGCTGCTCGCTGGTGCGGCGGGAGGCGCTGGAGCGGGCCGGCGGGGTCGCCGCGATCCGGGGAGCGGTGATCGACGACGTTTCGCTGGCCCGCGCGGTGAAGTCCACCGGCGGCCGGATCTGGCTCGGGCTGGCCGACCAGGTGGACAGCGTCCGCCCGTACCCGCGGCTCGCGCAGCTGTGGCGGATGGTCTCGCGCAGCGCGTACGCCCAGCTGCGGCACTCGCCGCCGCTGCTGCTCGGGACGGTGCTCGGACTCGGGCTGGTCTATCTGGTGCCTCCGGCCTCGGCCCTGGCCGGGCTGTTCGCCGGTCGGCCCGCCGTCGCGTTGGCGGGCGGGGCGGCGTGGGCGCTGATGGCGGGCACCTTCCTGCCGATGCTGCGTTACTACCGGCAGCCCGCCCGGGCCGCACTGCTGCTGCCGTTCACGGCCTTCCTCTACCTGCTGATGACGGTGGACTCGGCCGTGCAGCACTGGCGTGGCCGAGGCGCCGCCTGGAAGGGGAGGACGTACTGACGCTCCGCCGGAAACGGTGCGCCCGGCACGACGTAAATGGGGCGACACTGCGACCCCGCTGCCACACACTGGCCCGATGGACCGTCACCTGATCTCCCGCATCGCCCACACCGATCACCCCATCGCGGCGCCGCTCTTCGACGACTCGGTGCAGCGGCTGCTCGACCGCGCCCTGACGGGCGACGCCGAGCGGCTGCTGGATCTCGGCTGCGGCGAGGGCCCGTGGCTGCTGCGCGCTCTGGCGGCGCGACCGAAGCTGCATGCCGTAGGTGTGGACCTGGACACCAGGGGGCTGACCATCGCCCAGCAGGCTGCCGCGGCGCTCGGTGTCTCGCAGCGCCTCGGCCTGCACCACCAGGACGCAAGGGAGTTCAGCCACCCCGAGCCCTTCGACGCGGTGCTGTGCGTCGGCGCGACGCACGCCTTCGGCGGCCTACTGCCGACGCTCACCGCGATCGACCGGCATCTGGCGCCCGGCGGTCTGGCGCTGGTCGGCGAGGCGTTCTGGGCGCAGGACCCGGACGAGGCGGCGCTGGCGGGGCTGGGCGGGATGGCCGCCACCGACTACGACGATCTGGCGACCACCGTCGACCGTGTCGTCGCCGCGGGATGGACGCCCGTGTACGGGTACGTCAGCAGCCGGCCGGAGTTGGACGACTACGAGTTCTCCTGGACCGGCTCGCTCGCCGCCTGGGCACTGGACCACCCCGAGGACCCGGACAGCGCAGAGGCTGCGGCGGTCGCCGCCGAGCACCGCACCGGGTGGCTGCGCGGCTACCGGGGCACCTTCGGTTTCGTCACCCTGGTGCTGCGACGGGCCGAGTAGCCCCGGCACACCGACGGCGTACCGGGGCCCTGTGGCCGGCCGGGCGACCACAGGGCCCCGAAGTGCCGAAACGAACCGGTGCTCAGTGGCGGGCCACCAGGTCGTCCATGACCGCCGGCATCTGCTCCACGCCGCCCGCCTTGCTCGGGGAGGTCCGGTCGCCGCCCTCCACCACGACCGTGGGGACTTCGCTCACCCGGTAGCGGACCAGGAGGTCGGCCGCTCCCTTCGCGGACCGGTCGACCTCCGGCGAGCGGTAGGCGGCGCGGAACTTCGCGGCGTCCAGGCCCTGTCGCTGAGCCCAGGCGGTGGCCAGTTCCTCGGTGGTCAGATCGGCCTTCTGCCCGCGCACCGCGCGGAAGACGGCGAGCTGCAGGTGGTCGACCTCGCCGAGCCTCTCCAGCGTGTAGTACAGCCGGGCGTGCGCCAGCTGGACCTGCTCGGCCGGTCCGCCGGGCCAGACCGCGGGGACGCGGCGCAGGGTGACGTCGGAGCTGTGCCGGGCGGCCCACTGCTCGAGCGGGGCCTCCAGCTGGTGGGAGTGCACGCAGTCGTACCAGAAGAACTCGACCGCCTCCCGGTGTCCGACGGCCCGCACGGGCTGGGGGTGGCCCAGATGGACGAAGTGGGCCCCGTCGTGCGGGACGTCGGGGGCGGCGACGGCGTTGGGGCCGGTGAGCAGTCCACCGGCGAGGGCGATCAGGGCGGCGGTGCGCAGCAGAGAGTTCACGGGCGTCAGCCTGCCAGTTACGGAGAGCTATCGGCCATCACCGGGCGGGCGCGTACGGCCTCCTCACCCGTTCGGAGCAGTTTGAGAGCGCTTGGCACCGTATGTCCGTACAGACCCGGACAGGCGTTCCCCCTGGCGCTGTGGACGATCGTCCGTTTTACCCGAATCGCCCCGAGTCGAATCATGAACAAGGTCGGTGCATCCCCTCCCACCGTGCGACCGGCGGCCGCCCCTCCGGCCGTTGTGCAGAGCGCATGGAAAGACCACCCCGCATGTCGCAATCCCCTGCCGCCTCGCTGCTTGAACAGCATGGTGTCGAGACGATCCCCCGAGGCCGAGCGGACCAGCACACCGCGTGATGTGCTGAGCATCCTGGTCGGATCCGACCTCGCCTTCGGCGTGGTCGTCTTCGGCTGGCTCCCGGTCTCCTTCGGGCTCTCCTTCTGGGCCAGCACCGCCCCGCTGGCGCTGGGGACCGCCGTGGGGTGTCCGTCCTGCTGGTGGCAGGCCTGTTCGCCTTCGCCCCGCATCTCGACGCCTCCGCGCACGGGCACTACCTGCTGGGCGGGTTCTGGCAGACGTGGCTGCTGGCCGTGGTCTCGGCGGGCCTCAGCGGCCCGATCGCCTTCATCACCCTGCTCGGCGACTACGCTGCCGCTGACGGGTGGGATCGACATCAGCTTCCTGCTCTCCGGGCTGGTCTCGGCGGTCCTGTACCTGGTGCTCTCCCGCTCCCGGCGCGGGCGGGCCGGTGGCACGGTGGCCCCGGTCGTCGCCGGCGCCCGGCCGATGGACGAGCGGCGGCAGGCGGGCCGGGGGCAGTCCGTCCGAGTCGACTCCTGAGCCGCACCCGCGCGACAGCATGCGTACGGTTCGGCCAGCAACCCTGCCCGACAGCATCATTGACGACGCATCATCTCCGGAATCGGTGAACCGGGCTGCGCCGGCCGGGTCTTCGGACGGGCAAGCGCATTCGAGACTGGGACATGGCTGCGACGGTTAGGCAGATCAGGTGAACTCGGCTGGACCGCAGGCCCGTTGAGTCGGCAGGATCATCCGCCGGGCCCATCGGCCCCGTCCTCGCCCCATCACCCTCCCGCCATCACCCGAGTTTGGAGTTCCCGGTGTTCAAGGGATTCCGCAGCTTCCTGCTGCGGGGAAACGTCGTCGACCTGGCCGTCGGTATCGTCATCGGCGCAGCCTTCACCGCCGTCGTCACCGGGTTCGTCACCGCCTTCCTCACCCCGCTGATCGGCGTCGCGACCGGGGCCGTGGGCGACTTCAGCCAGAAGCACTTCTCCATCGCGGGAACGACCTTCCCGTACGGCGCGTTCCTCAATGCCCTGGTCAGCTTTGTACTGATCGCGGTGGTGATCTACTTCGTCGTGGTCGTGCCGGTCGGCAGGCTGCAGGACCGCTTCCACCCGGTGAAGGACACCCCGGTCACCACGACCGACTGCCCCGAGTGCCTGAGCAGCGTCCCGGTCGCCGCCACCCGCTGCGCCCACTGCACCTCCGGACTTGCGGGACGCCCCGGCTTCCCCGCCCAGGCCCTGCATACCCGCTGACGCCGGTTCAAGCCTCCGCGGCCACGCCCTCACGGCCTGTTTCCAGGGGTCGTTCGTCCCCGCTCGGCCCGGCAGGCCCGCTGCCGGGCCGAGCGGCACGACGGGGGCGCCGGATGGGGGCTCGCCAAGGGGGTCCACGCGCCCTCGGATGTGCACCGGGAGGCCGGAATGCGTCCGGAAGATGCCGTTCGTCCACTGTTCGACTGCCCGTCAGGCGTCAGATCTGGCCGAATCGGATCCTTGAAATGTCGGATCTACATACTTTCGAGCGGATTGTCCTAGCGAAGACTCTGTAAACACTCGAACTCCTGGGCCTCCCAGTCTCCTCAGCAGGCACAGTTGGGCTTACCGTATGCCCCATGACCTCGCCCCGCTCCTACGACGGAGTCGGCTACCCCTCTCCGTCCTACTCCTCCGGCACGCCCATCTACGACAGCCTGGTCGCTGAGCGCGGAGTGCCGCAGATCGCCCCCATCAACGTGCCGGCGGCGCTGCCTCCGGCCCTCACCTCCGGCTACGCCTCGGCCCCCGCCTACGGCGCGACCGGTTACGGTCCCGGAGCCCAGGGCTTCGGCGCACCGGGCCAGGCGGCGCCCGGCTTCGGTGCGCAGAGCTTCGACAGCCCCGCGAGCAACCTGCCCGCGCTGCCCCCGGCCCGCCTCGCGCTCGGCCCCGGGCCGAGCAACAGCGGACCGGCCACCGCGTACCTGCCGGCCCAGGCCGCCTACGCTGCCGCGCCGCAGCCGCCGGCGCCCGGTTACGGCGGCATGCAGCCGCTCGTTCCGTCCCAGCGTCCGCTCGCTCCGGCGCCCGCACCCGCTCCGGTCCAGAGCTTCCAGCCGCAGGCCGGCCAGAGCTTCGGCGGGCAGGGCTTCGGCGGCCAGAGCCTGGGCGGGCAGAACAGCTTCGCCTCGGCCCCGCAGGGTTTCGCCGGGCAGCCGTCCGTCGGCCAGGGCCAGCCGGGCCAGGGCTTCGGCGGCCAGCCGTTCGGTGCCCAGGGCTTCAACGGCCAGGCGCAGCAGGGCTTCGCGGACCAGAGCCTGGGCGGCAACCAGTTCCGCGCAGCCGCGCCGGTCGCACCCGTGCGTCCGGTCCAGCCGCAGCGCCCGGTGCAGTACGGCGAGCAGCAGTACCAGCAGGCCGCGGGCCAGCAGTTCACCAACCCGCAGTCCGGTCTCCAGGCGAACGCCTACTGACCGACGGGGCAGCACACCCGGAGAACCACAGGGCCCGGCGAACGAGGGCGCCGGGCCCGGCAGGGCAAGGGTCGTCACCGAGGGCCGTCCCGGTCGCAGCGAGGCTGTGACCAGGACGGCCCTCGTACATATGCACCAGCGGTACTGGCAGGATGGGCCTATGCCACAGTTGACCGGACTCCACGTCTACCCGCTCAAGTCCGCCTACCGACTGAGCCCCGAGAGCGCGCACGTCGAGCCCTGGGGCCTGACCGGGGACCGGCGCTGGATGCTCGTCGACGAACGCGGCAAGGCATACACCCAGCGCGAGAACCCGGCGGTCGGCCGGTTCCGTACGCTGCCCGCGCCCGACGGTTCGCTGACCGTCATCGCCCCGGACGGCTCCCGTCTCGAGGTGGCCGCCCCGTCGAGCGCGGACGGCGCCGAGGTCGTCAAGGCGGACATCTTCGGTTCGGTCTTCGAGGCGGCACAGGCGGCCGAGGAGGCGCAGCAGTGGTTCGGGAGCCGGCTCGGCGCCGTCCGTCTGCTGCACCTGGACAACCCGCTCAGCCGCGCGACGAGCCCGAAGTACGCCGGCCCCGGCGACACCGTCTCGATGGCCGACGGATTCCCGCTGCTGGTCACCACCACCGCTTCGCTGGCCGCACTGAACGAGCTGATCGCCGCCGACCACCCGGGGGACGAGGTCAAGGGCGCCGCTCTCCCGATGGAGCGATTCCGTCCCAACCTGGTGGTCGACGGCACCGACGCCTGGGCCGAGGACGGCTGGCACCGGATCCGGGTCGGCGAAATGACCTTCCGGGTGGTCAAGCCCTGCGGCCG
The DNA here is from genome assembly GCF_029892105.1 of Kitasatospora sp. GP82. GTDB lineage: Bacteria > Actinomycetota > Actinomycetes > Streptomycetales > Streptomycetaceae > Kitasatospora. Next base: position 64,011 of record NZ_JARZAJ010000027.1, read on the forward strand.
GTGCGTGATCACCACCACCGACCAGGAGACCGGCGCCCGCCCGTCCCAGGAGCCGCTGCGGGCCCTGGCCAAGTACCACCGCTTCGGCAAGCGGCTGGTCTTCGGTCAGAACCTGATCCCCGAGCGCCCCGAGGGCGTGAGCGGGGATCTGCTCGGCACCGTCCGCCTCGGCGACGAGGTCACCGTGCTCGAGGAGGGCCCGCGCCCGGAGCCGGACCGGCGGGGCTGAACCGGCCCGATGGGAACGACACTGCCCGGCGGGGCCGATACTGCCTCCGGCGGGGCTGGTACTGCCTCCGGCGGGGCTGGTACTGCCTCCGGCGGGGAACTGGATGTCCGCTCGCTCGTTGTCCTCGGTGAGCGTCCGTGGAGCCGGGCCGGGCACGCTACCGTGGGCACGGGGTGGGCAGGTTCGACGAAGGTGGGATGACGGATCGTCATGGGTGAGCACAGGGTCCGGGTCACGCAGGACAGCGCCTCTCGCTGGCGGCGGCGCGCCGGAGAGTACGAGACGCTCCGCGAGGCCCTGGAGGTGGCCGAGCCCGGCGACACCCTGACGGTCCGTCCCGGTACCTTCCGGGAGGGCCTGGTGATCGACAAGCCGGTCACCGTCCTGGCCGCCGAGGGACCGGGCACCGTCCGGATCGACCCTCCCGGCGGGGTCGCACTGCTGGTCACGGCCGCCGTGACGGTGCGCGATCTGGTGATCGAGGGCGCCGAGCTCTCCGTCCCCGCCGTGCTGGTCACCGGCCCCGAGGCAGCCGCCGAGCTGCTCAACTGCCGGGTGGCGGCCAGGTCCTCGGTGGGCGTCGAGATCGCCGACCGGGCCAGCGCCACCCTGCGGGGCTGCACCGTGCACAACCCCTCGGGCCTCGGTGTGAGGCTGCGCGCGCAGGCCACCGCCGTGATCGAGGACAGCGAGCTCGCCGAGGCCGGGCAGGCCTCTCTCGCCGTCCTCGGCGGCGCGAGCGCCCGGCTGGAACGCTGCCGCCTGCACCACGCGAGCGGGGCCGGTCTGGTCCTCGCCGACCAGGGCAGCGGCGCCGAGCTGACGGACTGCGAGATCTACGAGATCCGGGGCAGCGGGGTGCAGGCGGAGGCGCAGGCCGTCGGCCGGCTCACCGACTGCACCATCCACCGGGTCTCGGGCAACGGCCTGACCCTGGACACCGAGGCCGAACTCACCCTCACCGGCTGCCGGGTGCACGACCTCCCCGAGAACGCCGCCGACCTGCGCGGCCGCTCCCGGCTCGTCCTGGAGCACAGCACCGTCCGCGACTTCGGCCGGGGCGCGCTCTCCATCTGGGACCAGGGCACCCACGCCGAGGCGCTCGCCAGCGAGATCCACAGCAGCGACGGCGACTACCCCGCCGTCTGGGTCAGCGACGGCGCCCAGCTCACGCTCACCGACTGCGCGCTGCACGACCTGCCCGACGCCCTGTTCGTCCTGGACCGCGACTCGCGCGCCACCGCCAAGGACTGCTCGTTCAGCCGGATCCGCAGCTCGGCCGTCTCGGTCAGCAGCGGCGCCACCGTCACCCTCGCCGACTGCCGCATCCAGGAGGCGGCCACCGGCCTGTGGTTCCGTGACCACGGCAGCGGCGGGCGGCTGACGGCCTGTGAGATCTCCGACGTCGCCACCGGCGTGATCGTCACCAAGGGCGCCGACCCCGAGCTGCGCGGCTGCACCGTACGCGGCAGCGTGGACGCCGCCGTGTACATCTCCGCGCAGGGGCGCGGCAGTTTCGAGGACTGCCGGGTCTCGCACGGCAAGGGCTTCGGATTCCACGTCATCGACGGCTGCCGTACGGTGCTGACCCGCTGCCGGGCCGAGCAGAACGGCCGGGCCGGCTTCGAGTTCTCCGAGCCGGGGCCGATCACCGAGGGCTGCGTCTCCGACGACGTACCGGCCGCTTTCGACCTGCCCTCGCCGCGCACCGGGCAGGTCTCCACCGCCTCCGCCGTGTCCACGGCCCAGGCCGTCCTGGCCGCACCGCTGGCGGCCGCCGCCTCGGCGGCGCAGATCTCGCCGATCCCCGACTGCCGCCCGGCCGACGAGGCGCTGGCCGAACTCGACAGCCTGGTGGGCCTGTCCACCGTCAAGCAGGAGGTGCGTACCCTGATCGACCTGATCTCGGTCGGCCGACGGCGCCGGCAGGCCGGTCTCAAGGCCCCCTCGCTCCGCCGCCACCTGGTCTTCACGGGCGCCCCGGGCACCGGAAAGACCACGGTGGCCCGCCTCTACGGGGAGATCCTGGCCTCACTGGGCGTGCTCCAGCGGGGCCACCTGGTCGAGGTCGCCCGGGTCGACCTGGTCGGCGAGCACATCGGCTCCACCGCGATCCGCACCCAGGCCGCCTTCGACCGGGCCAGGGGCGGGGTGCTCTTCATCGACGAGGCCTACGCACTGGCGCCCGAGGACGGCGCCAGGGACTTCGGCCGGGAGGCGATCGACACCCTGGTCAAGCTGATGGAGGACCACCGCGACGAGGTGGTGGTGATCGCGGCCGGATACACCGCCGAGATGGAGCGCTTCCTCGGCACCAACCCCGGTGTCTCCTCCCGTTTCTCCCGTACCATCACCTTCCCCGACTACTCGGCGGACGAGCTGCTGCAGATCGCCCGCGCCCAGTGCGCCGAACACGAGTACGCCCTGGCCGAGGCCACCGAGTCGGCGCTGCTCGACCACTTCGGCTCGCTGGAGCGCGGTCCCTCCTTCGGCAACGGCCGCACCGCCCGGCAGGTCTTCGAGACCATGGTCGAACGCCATGCCATGCGCATCGCCCAGCTCCCGGACGCCTCCACCGAGGATCTCCAACTCCTCGTCCCGGCCGATCTGCCCTGCTGACCATCTGCGAGGATGGTCCGGGACGACTTGACGGGAGCCTGTGGACGTGACCGACAACAGCAACCTGCTGGCCGAGCAGCGGCGCGCGCTGATCCTCGACGAGGTGCGGCGGCGCGGCGGTGTCCGGGTCAACGAGCTGACCCGGCAGCTGAACGTCTCCGACATGACGATCCGTCGGGACCTGGACGCGCTGGCCAGGGGCGGCGTGATCGAGAAGGTGCACGGCGGCGCGGTGATGGTCGAGGAGGCCCGCACCCACGAGCCGGGATTCGAGGCCAAGTCCACGCTTGAGCTCTCCGCCAAGGAGGGGATCGCGGTGGCCGCCGCCGGACTCGTCACTCCCGGCAGCGCGGTCGCCCTCTCCGGCGGCACCACCACCTACGCCCTCGCCCAACACCTCACCGAAATCGGGCAGTTGACGGTGGTCACCAACTCCGTCCGGGTCGCCGACGTCTTCGAGCGGGCGCAGCGTCAGAACGGCGCCCCCGGTGCCACCGTCGTCCTGACCGGCGGCGTGCGCACCCCCTCCGACGCCCTGGTCGGCCCGATCGCCGACCGGGCGATCCGCTCGCTCCACTTCGACCTGCTCTTCCTCGGCGCCCACGGCCTCTCCCCCGAGGCCGGTCTCTCCACCCCCAACCTCGCCGAGGCCGAGACCAACCGGAACTTCGTCGCCTCGGCCCGCCGCGTCGTCGCCGTCGCCGACCACACCAAGTGGGGCGTCGTCGGCCTCTCCACCTTCGCGGCCCTCACCGAGGTCGACACCTGGGTCACCGACTCCGCCCTCCCGCCCGAAGCCGCCGCCACCGCCCGCGACCACATCCGCGAACTCGTCCTGGCGAGCTGACGCCTGACCGCCGTTGTCGACGACGTGGCCGACGAGCCCTGCGGGCCGCTCCGGGCAGGGGGCGAGCACGGTGGGCTGTCAGCCCAGGAGGCCGGTTCCGTTGAGGAAACGTTCCATCTCCTGCCGGTAGGGCTCGATGTCGATGCCCTGCCCGGCCAGCCAGGCGTCGGAGTAGTACTTGTCGAGGTAGCGGTCGCCCGGGTCGCAGATCAGGGTGACGACGCTGCCGTGTTCTCCTGCCGCCCGCATCTCGGCGACGATCCGCAGCGCGCTCCACAGCCCCGTGCCGGTGGAGGCGCCGGCCTTCTTGCCGAGGTGGTGCTCCAGGACCCGGATCGCGGCGATCGAGGCGGCGTCGGGGACCTTCATCATCCGGTCGATGGCCCCTGGCACGAAGCTGGGCTCCATCCGGGGGCGGCCGATCCCTTCGATCCGTGAACCGCTCTCGCAGGTCGCGGACTGGTCGTGGTTGACCCAGCCCTCGAAGAAACAGGAGTTCTCCGGGTCGGCGACGCAGATGCGGGTGTCCTGCAGGGTGTAGTGCACATACCGGGCGATGGTGGCGGAGGTGCCACCGGTGCCCGCGGTGGCGACGATCCAGGCGGGCTCGGGGTGCGGCTCCAGCCGGAGTTGGGCGAAGATCGACTCGGCGATGTTGTTGTTGCCGCGCCAGTCGGTGGCCCGCTCGGCATACGTGAACTGGTCCATGTAGTGGCCGCCGGTCTCCTCGGCGAGCCGTGCCGAAACCTCGTACACCTCGGCCGGGTTGCCCACCAGATGGCAGCTGCCGCCGTGGAACTCGATCAGGTCGATCTTGGCCTGGCTGGTGGTCTTGGCCATCACCGCGATGAACGGCACACCGATGAGCTTGGCGAAGTACGCCTCGGAGACGGCGGTCGAGCCGCTGGACGCCTCGATCACCGGCTTGCCCGGTCTGATCCAGCCGTTGCAGAGTCCGTGCAGGAAGAGCGATCTGGCCAGCCGGTGCTTGAGACTGCCGGTCGGGTGGGTCGACTCGTCCTTCAGGTAGAGGTCGATGCCCCACTCCTCGGGCAACGGGAAACGCAGCAGGTGCGTGTCGGCGGAACGGTTGGCGTCGGCCTGCACCCTGCGGACGGCCTCCTTCAGCCATGCCCGGTACTCGGTGTCCGAACGGTCGACATCCAGTGTCTCGACGGCCATTTCAGTCTCCTCGGCTCTGCGGATTCAATCAACCGAGTGTAACAATCGACTACGAAAAGTAATCGTTGCAGTTCCTCCAGCTTCCGCTTATCGCAGCTGTCGAGCGCAGGGCCGGAAGCTCACAAGCAGCGACGCCGGTCGGGCGTGGGCCCGACCGGCGTCGTCAACTCCCGGTTCGGCGTTCGGCGCCTACGGTTTCGGCTGCTTGCCACGGCCCTCGTGCTGCTCGGTGAGCACCGCGCGCCGAGCCCGGTACTCGTCGGCGTCGATCTCGCCCTGTGCGTAGCGGCGGCCGAGCACCGCGAGCGGGCTGTCACCGAACGGGGCGCAGTGACGACGCAGGACCGTACGCCGCAGGAGCACCACGGCGAAGAAGATCAGGGCCAGCCAGAACAGCGGGACCAGCAGCAGCCACGGGCCTGCCCAGTGGTGGTATTCCGCGATCGGCATTGCGTACAGCATGGTGGACATCGAAGGCATCTCCTCGGGGTGGTTCACGTTCCGGGACAGTTCGAGCATCCCGCTGGAGCCGCTGCCGGTCGTCGTACCGGCAGCGGTAGTTGTGCTACTCCCGGGGAAGTAGCACGGGGCTGCGCCGTCCGCCGGGCCGCTCGGAGCCGACGAGTGCCGACGAGTGTCGTCCGGAGCGGAGGGTGCCTAGCCTGGTGGGAGGAGGTGGTGGAGATGTTGGCAGATGCCCCCGTCTACGCCGTGATCCCGGCCAGCGACCTTGAGCGGGCCACGGACTTCTACCGCGACACCCTGGGCCTGAAGCTTGCGGTCCAGAGCGAGGAGGAGGTCCGCTTCGAGAGCGGCGGCACCCTGTTCTCGGTCTATCGGACACCCAGCGGCGGGAAGGCCGCCCACACCCTGGCCAGTTGGAAGGTCTCCGACCTCGACGCCGAGATGGCCGACCTGCGGTCGCGCGGAGTCGTCTTCGAGGACTACGACCTGCCGGGCCTCAAGACCGTCAACGGCGTCGCGGAAGCGGAGGGCATGCGCTGCGGCTGGTTCAAGGACAGCGAGGGGAACACCCTCTGCATGGCCGAGGAAAGGACGCCATAGGGCATCGCGCCCCTGGACAGTGCAACCGACTCCGACGAATGCCGACTGGCGGAGCCTCTCGGCTGGCAGCGGCTGTGGGGTCAGCCGAGCCAGCCCGGTCTGACCAGGCCGGTCTCGTACGCGAGCACCACCAGCTGTGCCCGGTCGCGGGCGCCCAGTTTCACCATGGCCCGGCTGACATGGGTCTTGGCGGTGAGCGGGCTGACCACCAGGCGGCGGGCGATGTCCTCGTTGGACAGGCCCATGCCGACCAGTGCGAGCACCTCCCGCTCCCGCTCGGTGAGCCTGGCCAGGTCGGCCGCAGCCTGGGCCGGGGCCTTGGAGCGGGCGGCGAACTCGCCGATCAGACGGCGGGTCACGCCCGGCGAGAGCAGTGCGTCACCGGCCGCGACGACCCGGACGGCGCGCAGCAGGTCCGCCGGTTCGGTGTCCTTCACCAGGAATCCGGCGGCGCCCGCGCGCAGTGCCTCGAAGACGTACTCGTCGAGTTCGAAGGTGGTCAGCACCACCACCTTGACGTGAGCGAGCGAGGTCTGGGCGCCGATCCGGCGGGTGGCCTCCAGGCCGTCCAGGCGGGGCATCCGGATGTCCATCAGGACGACGTCGGGCATGAGCCGGGAGGTGAGCTCGACGGCCTGCCCGCCGTCGTCCGCCTCGCCGACCACCTCGATGTCGGGCTGGGCGTCCAGCAGCGCCCGGAACCCCGCGCGCACCAGCACCTGGTCGTCGGCCAGCAGCACCCGGATCATCGCCCGCCTCCCTGCCCGCCGCCGGACGGGCGCGCGCTGTCGCCCGGGGGCGCGCTGTCGCCCGGGCCCGCGTCGCCGGTCGGCAGCCAGGCGTGGACGCGGAAGCCGCCGTCCGCTCGCGGCCCCGTCTCCAGCGTCCCGCCGAAGGCTGCGACGCGCTCCCGCATCCCGACCAGTCCGCTGCCGGAGCCGTCGGCGTCGTTGCCGCGCCCGGCCGGGCCCGGGTCGTCCACCTGGACGGCGAGGCCCTCGGGCGCCTGCCAGTCCAGCAGGACGTCCGCACCGCGGGCCGCCGAGTGCCGGATCACGTTGGTGAGCGCCTCCTGGACGATCCGGAAGGCCGCCAGGTCGAGACCGGCGGAGAGCTGACGCGGGGTGCCCTCGGCCCGGACGGTCACCGTGAGGCCGGCGTGACCGGCCTGGCGGACCAGCTCGTCCAGCCGGGCCAGGCCAGGAGCCGGGCTGCGCGGCGCACTTGCGTCGGGCCCCCGCAGCCGGCCCAGCACCTGACGGACCTCGCCCAGCGCCTCCTTGCTGGCGGCCTTGATCGTCACCAGCGCCGTCCTGGCCTGTTCGGGCCTGCTGTCCAGGAGTTCCAGGGCCACGCCCGCCTGGAGGTGGATCAGCGAGATGCTGTGGGCGAGGATGTCGTGCAGCTCGCGGGCCATCCGCAGCCGTTCCTCGTCGGCCCGGCGGCGCTCCGCCTCGGCTCGGGCCGCCCGGTGTGCGGCGATCTGCTCCCGCCGGAAGCGCATGATCTCGGCGGCGGCCAGAATCAGCAACAGCCAGGCCGCCACCCCGAGTTCCGACCACCAGCTGGGCCGGGGCACCGGCCCGCGCTGCCCACCGGCCGGCACGACGTAGGAGAGCAGCAGGTGCGCGGTGTAGAAGGCGGCCGCGCTCAGCCACGCCGCCCGCCGGTGCCCGCACTGCACGGCCACGAACAGGGCCACCACCGGGCTCAGGAAGACCGGACCGTACGGGTAGCCGGCGATCAGGTAGACCACGGTGACGGCGGAGACGGCGCCCGCCACCACCGCCGGCCTGCGCCGGCGGAACAGCAGCAGCGCCGGGCCGAGGAGCAGCAACAGGTACCCGAAGGCGTCCAGTCCGGGCCGGCCGCTCTGGTGGGCGGCGGCGCCCTTCGTCCCGGCCACCTGGACGAAGGCCACCAGCACCGAGGAGGCCACCGGCCAAGGCGCCCGCGCGGTACGAGCCCACGGCGGGCGCCAGGGCGGGCGTTCATCGGTCATGCCGGGAAGGCTATCCGCGCGACCCGCCGTCGGACGTCAGCCTGACGCGGTGCGCGTGCCTACTCCCGCCGTAGTACGTACGCGGGCCCTGGCCCTGAGCGCATGGGGCGTTCCGGGGGCGCAGGCGGAGGAACTCAGCGCCAGGCGTGCACCCCCCCCCCCCCCCGGTCCCGCGCCCTGCACATGTCCACGCGCCGCCCCCGCAGCGCCTGCGCGTTGCCCCGCCGGCCCTGGCGCCTGCGTTCGCTCGCAAAGCCGTGCCGCCTACGCCGTCTCGGTGTCCGGGATGCGCACCGCTGCGCCGCTGACCCGGATCCTCGGATCGCCCGGGCGCAGCTCGACCCGCAGGCGGCCGGGGCGGCCGAGGTCGTCGCCCTGGTGCAGGGTCAGCACGGTCACCCCGGCGGCGCCCGGCTCGCCGGCCTCGTCCGTCGGGCCCGCCTCGCCGAGTTCCCGCAGGTACGCGCCGAAGGCGGCGGCTGCGGCACCGGTGGCCGGGTCCTCCACGACGCCACCGACCGGGAACGGGTCGCGGACGTGGAAGGTGCCGGCCGTCTCCCGCCAGACCAGCTGAAGGGTGGTCAGGTCACGTGCCGTCATGAAGTCGGCCAACCGCCCGAAGTCGTACGCCAGGTCGGCGAGGCGACGGCGGGTCGCCGCCGCGAGGACCAGATGCCGCGCGCCGGCGTACGCGATCCTGGGCGGCAGCGTCGGGTCGAGTTCGGCGCGGCGCCAGCCGAGTGCGGCGAGCGCCTCGTCGACATCCGCGTCGGTGATCGCCTCGACATGCGGCTCGACGCTGGTCAGCGTGGCCTCCAGCACTCCGCCGGGGCCGGAGGTCACCTCGACCGGAACGGCCCCGGCCCCGGTCTCGAAGACCACGCGGCCAGGGCCGATCCGCTCGGCCAGCGCCACGGCGGAGGCCACCGTGGCGTGCCCGCAGAAGGGCACCTCGGCCTTGGGGCTGAAGTACCGGACGGCGTAGGAGCGTTCAGACCCAGGGGTGAGGAAGGCCGTCTCGGAGTAGCCGAGTTCGGCGGCGATGGCAAGCTGGGCGGCATCGTCGAGGCCCGTCGCGTCGAGCACCACGCCGGCAGGGTTGCCGCCGTTGGGATCGACGGTGAACGCGGCGTATCGCAGCACCTCTGCAGAGATCGTCATACCCGAACGCAACACGGCCCCACGCCGGTTGATTCCGCGGCGCTGCGCACGTGCGGCTCCGGCAAGCGGGACGTCAGCCCATGGCGGTGAACCACAGCGCGGCGCCGTTGAAGAGCGTGGACGCCGAGGCGGCGAGCACCGCGCAGCAGGTGGTGACGGCGCGGTTGGCCAGCGCGCCCATCACCTTCCGCCGACCGGTGAAAGCCACCAGGGGCCAGAGCGCGAAGGGAATGCCGAAGCTCAGTACGACCTGCGAGATCACCAGCGCCTGCCCGGGTTCGACGCCGGCACCCAGCACGACCAGAGCCGGCACCAGCGTGATCAGGCGTCGCCCGGCGAGCGGGAACGCGCGTCCCAGGAAGCCTTCGAGGATCACCGCTCCGGCGTACGTTCCCACGGCCGTCGAGGCGAAGCCGGAGGCCAGCAGCGCGAAGGCGAAGAACGCCGCGGCCGCCTGACCGAGCGTGGCGGCCAACTCGCCGTACGAGGACGCCATCGAGTCCCCGGCCTTTGGGGTGAGTGCGGCGGCACCGACGACGAGCATGGCCAGATTCACCAGCCCGGCGATGCCCATCGCTGCCAGCACGTCGAACCGGGTGGCGGCGAGCAGACGCGACTCGCGGCCCCGGGTGTCGCCGTGCCGGTCGCGGACCAGCGCGCCGTGCAGGTAGATCGCGTGCGGCATGACGGTCGCACCGAAAATTCCGCACGCGAGCACCAGGCTGTCCCCGCCGGCGAGCCGCGGGGCCAACCCCGAGGCGATCCCGCCCAGGGAGGCTCCGCTGCCGACGGCGTCGTAGACGAACCCGATGGACACCACCGCCAGCAGAGCGACGACGACGGCCTCGAACGGCCGCTGTCCGCTCCGCGACTGCACGACGATCACCACCCACGACACCAGCCCGGTGAACACCCCTCCGGCCAGCAGGGGAACGCCGAAGAGCAGGTTGAGTGCCGCGGCTCCGCCCACGACCTCGGCGAGGTCGGTCGCCATGGCGACGATCTCCGCCTGGGCCCACAGCAGCAGTCTCGCCGGCCTGCCGAAGCGCCGTGCACACATCTCTGGCAGGGTGAGGCCGGTGGCGATCGTGAGCTTGGCGGACAGGTACTGCACGAGCAGAGCCGTGAGGTTGGCGCCGACCAGGACCCAGACGAGCAGGTAGCCATAGCGTGCGCCGGCGGCGAAGTTGGTGGCCACATTGCCCGGGTCCACATAGGCGACGGCCGCCACGAACGCGGGACCCGCCAGCCGCACCAGGGTCAGGGCCCGGAAGCCCGCGACAGCTGTCGTCACCGGGCTATCGCGCTTCTCGTTCCGGCAGGCCGACCGCCGGTCCGACATCACGGCCGATCCTGCCGACGGTCATCGCTCCCCCGGGCGAGCCGAGCCCGGCGAAGAACTCCGCACCGGCCTCGGTGTAGGCCGACCACTTCTCGGGCACGTCGTCCTCGTGGTAGACGGCCTGCACCGGGCAGGCGAATTCACAGGCGGCGCAGTCCACGCACTCGTCCGGCTGGATGTACATCATCCGATCGCCCTCGTATATGCAGTCCACGGGGCATTCGTCGACACATGCCTTGTCGAGCACGTCCACGCAAGGCTCGGCGATCACGTAAGCCACTTGCTCACCCTCTCATCCGTGTTGAGGCTTCCGTACGGCGGATTGCCCGTGCTTTCCAGGTGGTTGTGACCAGAGCGACCAGGGTCATGGCGGCCAGTACGCTCCAGCCCGGCGTGTAGCTGTGGGTGAGGTCCTTGAGAAAGCCCAGGGCCGGCGGAGTGAGGATGACCGCGATCTGGTTCACGGCCATCGCGAACCCGAGCGCGAATCCGGACTTCCCCGATGCCGCGGACTCCGCCACGTACGTCACCCACGGGCCGTACCAGCCGAACCCGAAGAATCCGAGCCACGCGAACAGTCCGCCTACCGCGAGCGCGGAATGCAGTGGAACGGTCATCAGCCCGACGAGTCCGAGCACCACCGCGCTCATACAGACCAGGACGGGGACATAGCGTCCGGACTTGCAACGGTCGCTCCAGGCGGCGAGGGAAATTCGCCCGGCGATGCCGGCGCACTGCGCGACGAGCAGATACAGCGCACCCTGCTCGATCCTCATCGACGCCTTGTCATGCAGGTAGAGCTCGGTGAGGACCAGAATTCCGTACTGCACGGCGATCAGGCTCGTGCCGGACAGCACGATGTTCAGCATCGAGGGCTCGCGGATCATCGCGAGACGTGAGCCCAGCTCCGCCCTGAGCGACCTGCCGGACGCCTTTCCGACGGGCGCGGTCGCCGGTTCGGGCACCTGCGATTCCGGCGTGCGGTAGAAGCCCATGAACACGCCGGCCCCCAGCAGCGCCACCAGCCCGCCGGTGGCGAGGGACGAGCGCCAGCCCAGGTGGTCCGCCAGATAGGGCAGCAGCGCGGCGGCGAGTGCTCCGCCGAGCGGCAGGCCCGCCTGCCGGATCCCCATCGCGAATCCGCGCTGGGACGCGGCGAACCAGGTGGCCACCGACTTGCTGCCGCCGGGCTGCGCGGTGCTGTACCCCGCGCCGACGACGATCAGGAACAGCAGGAGGGACAGGTACCCGGTCGCCAGGCTCCCCGCGAGGAGCGCCAGAGCCACCGCCAGGGTGCCGATTCCCACCACCCAGCGTTCGCTGTAGCGGTCCAGCAGCTCGCCGGCCACCAGCAGCCCGACGAGCGGAACGAGCTGGGCCGCCGAGACGAGCAGGCCGACCTGACTCGTACTCAGCTGCAGATCCCGCTGCAGAAAGCCGCTGATCGCCCCGATCCCCTGGACGAAGAAGCAGGCGCTGGCCTGGGCGAAGGTCGCGATGGCCAGGATGACCCAGCGGTACCCGGAGAAGCGGCCGGCGAGTGCAGCCGAGCTCATCCGACCAGCACCGGCGTCGCCGGACTGTCCACGGCCTCGCCGAGGGGACGCTGCCGCTGCGCGGACAGCAGTTCGCCCTGGACCTTCCGCAGGCCCATCCGCTCGAAGATCACGTCATGGTCGAGCTCGACTCCGGCGCCGTTGACATCCAGCTCCTCCAGGGCGTGGCTGAGCAGTTGGAGATTGTCGGAGAGTTGCACCCGCCCCTCTCCGTCGACCGCGTAGGGCGTGTCCTCCATACCGACCCGCAGGATGTCGACCTGGCTGTCCGGCTGGGCGGCGTACGCCGCGAGGCGGCGCAGCGCCGGGACGGGCGTACCGCGGCGCGGCCCGACGTCCAGCGGCTTGAAGTGCTGGGAGGCCTGCTGCGGCAGTACGGCCGCACCCACGGTGATGGTGACCTGACGCTTCTTCACCCCGGGCTCACCCAGGTCGTACTCCAGGCTCTTCGCCGCCTCGACGACGTTCCTGAACTCGGCGTAGCTCTCCGGGAACGGCAGCCGCGGCGAGAAGCCGAAGAGCAGTGTGATGTTCAGCTGCCCGGAACTGCCCAGGCGAATGGCCGGGTGCTCGATCGCGTAGCGGGTCATGGCGAAGCTCCGGAGCAGCTGCACCCACTCCACCTCGTGGAACAGGCCGAGCCGCTGCCGGGCCTGAACGGCGTTCCGATAGACCTGGTACTGGACCAGCGGCGAGGTCTTGCCGTAATCCGAACCCTTGCTCGTCGAATGGGTTTCCAATTGGGCGTCCTGGACGAGACCGGACGGCTCATAGCCCTCGACCGCCTCCAGGAAATCCGGAGCGGAGATGTAGTCGAGGCTTAACGGCCGGCTCAGCTGCCGTTCTAGCTCGCAGATCACCTGAAGCTCGACGGCGGCCTGAATGGTGACGAAATGCGCGCCGCCCAGGTGCAGCGGAACAGCGCACTGGCTGACGCGTTCCCATTCTCCGAAGCGGAGGATTCGCTCGCGGACCTCATTTCCGTTCCGGCTGGCACCGAAGCTGATCAGCATGTCGCTGCAGCGGCGCTGCACACCCCGGCTGATCTCCTGGTAGATCTCGTTGTCGGTGGTCTGTTCGTGCGTCAGGGGATTTCTGGCATGGTAGTGGTAGTACCGGCATCCCATTCCATAGAGCGCTTCGGCCTCGGCAATCGACGCCCGCGCCGATGTCCTTATAGTGGCGCCGGTGCAGATACTGTCCAGGACCACGTCTCCGGTCAGCCGGTGGTTGTTCGGGGTGAATTTGGCCCCCGTCGAAGCGCAGCCGATGATCAATTTTTTCAACGTCCGCCCCCTGTAAAACGGCATGGGTCATTCTCGGATCGCTCGAACGATCACAACCCTAACCGATGGCAACGAACTGGCAATATGATAATTTTGATACAAAGCGGAATGATCAGTTATCATTTCACGCAGCGTCACCGCACTCCAGAAAGAGAGCCTCGGGCAGGCGACCCCTGTAGCGCTGCGTGGACGAGGTGACAGAGATCACAGATATCACGGACGGCAGGTCGGGGGCCCGTCCAGGGCTGACGTGGCGTCACCGCGATGCATCCGTCAGCGGCAGAAACGCCGACCCCGGCTCTCCTTCGCCCGCCGGAACGGCCGTCAGGAGGCCGCGACCGCCTGAGGATCGTGCAGGTACGGCTCCCAGGCGAGTTCGGCCGCGCCGACCAGGCCCGCATGGCCGACCTCGGCGGGGACGATCGGCACTCGGCCGCTGCGCCCCCAGAGGCAGCGGTCCGCGACCACCGAGGCGAGGCGCTCCGGTGCGGCGGCGAGCAGGTCGCGGTGCAGGCCGCTGAGCACGATGCGGTCGGGATTGAGGATGTTGACCATCCCGGCGAGTCCGAGGCCGAGGCGGTCCACCACGCGTTCGACGGCGGCGAGGGCGTCCGGGTCCTCGGCGGCCGACCCGGCCAGCTCGCGGGCCTGGGCGAACAGCGGGCGCTCCGGATCCGGGGTGCGACCTGCGGCGGCGAACAGGGCGTCCGGATCGGTCTCCGCGTTGAGGCAGCCCCGGTTGCCGCACTGGCACGGCCTGCCCTGCGGATCCACCGTCAGATGGCCGACCTCCAGGGCCAGTCCGGCGCTGCCGGTGTGCAGGCGACCATCGATGACCAGCGCCCCGCCGACGCCCCGGTGGCCCGAGGTGACCAGTAGCAGGTGCCGGGCGCCGCGCCCCGCGCCGTGGCGGTGCTCGGCGAGGGCGGCCAGGTTGGCGTCGTTGGCGACCGCGCTGGGGAAGGGACGCGGGACACCGGGGCCGAGGTCGGCCTTGCGCATCTGCTCGGCGAACAGATCGGCGACCGGCGTACCGCTCGGCCAGGCGAAGTGCAGCGCGGCCAGCGCGGTGCCGTCCGGCTCGGTCACCGGATTGGGCAGCGCGAGCGCGGAGCCCAGGCAGCGGCGGCTCGACGCCCGGGCGAGTTCGGCCCCGGTCCGGGCGACCGCCCGCAGCAGCCGCACCGGGTCGGTCGCGCCGGGCAGCGGCAGATGGACCGGCTGCTCAAGTCGCCCGCCCAGACCGGCCAGTGCCACGCTGAGTCCGTCCGCGTGGATCTGCGCGGCGATCACCACCGGGCCCGCCGGGTCGATGGCCAGCCGGTGCGAGGGACGGCCTCGTCCGCCGCCCGCCGGGCTGGAGTCGACGGTGATCAGGCCGAGCGCCTCCAGTTCTCCGCTCACCGCGCCTGCGGTGGCGCGGGTGACGTCGAGGGCGCTGGTGAGCGCGGACCGGGTGGGCGCCCGGCCCGTGTGGATCAGCGCGAGGGCCGGGCCCAGCAGGGTGCGACCCCGGTCAGGCGCGCTCCGGCGCACATCGCCTGCCCCGGGCCGGCGTTCGACCGCTGCGGCGCGCGGGCGCTCGGTCGGAGCGTTGCGCGGTTGCTCGGTCAGGTTGCGCGGGCGCTCGGCCGACGCGTTGCGCGGGCGCTCGGCTGGTCGGTCGCGCCGGTGCGGGGCAGGCGTCGCAGGCGGGCCTGGCTCCGACGCCGCGAGCGGGCGCGTGTCCGGCGTCGCGTGGCGCGCAGCCGTGGTCGGGCGCTGGGCGGCTCCGGCGCTCCTCGGAGTCTCCCGGTCGGCCTGCCTCCCCTGGGCGGCTTCTTCCCGGTCGCCGCCGGGGCGGCCCTGGGCTCCACCGGGCGGATTCGGACTTGTTGGTGTGTGCGGCACTCCCCTATTCTGACTTTGTGCCGCTCCTAAACAAAACCCGCGCCCGTTCAGAAGCCCACAACCCCCCGATCGGCCGATCCGGCACCGCTCGCAGCCGCACCTGGTCTGCCGCCCGGACCGCCCTCACCACCTTCTTCGCCGTCGACGGCTTCCTCTTCGCCGCCTGGGTGGTGCGCATCCCCGACATCCGCGCACAGGTCAGCGCCTCGCACAGCGCGCTCGGTCTGGCCCTGCTCTGCATATCGGCCGGAGCGGTCGCCACCATGGCGCTGATCGGCCGACTCTGCGTCAGATACGGCAGCCGCCGGATCACCGTCGGCTCGCTGGTGGCACTCAGCCTCTCCGTACTGCTGCCCGCCCACCTGCACTCGGTGCTCGGACTCGGCCTGGTCCTGCTGCTGTTCGGAGCAGCCTACGGCGCCGCGAACGTCAGCATGAACAGCGCGGCCGTCGATCTCGTCGCCGAGATCCGGCGCCCCGTCATGCCGAGCTTCCACGCGGGGTACAGCCTCGGCGGACTTCTCGGCGCGGCGGTCGGCGGGCTGCTCGCCGGCCACCTCAGCGCGGCCTGGGCGCTCAGCCTCAGCGGGGCCCTCGGCCTGCTGGTCATCGCGCCGGCCGGTACGGCCCTCCTCCGCAGCCCGGCCCCCGCCTGGACCCCGGCTCCCGTCACATCCGTCGCACCCGTCGCACCCGTCGCACCCGTCGGATCCGCCTCGCCGAAGCGGCCGAAGCCCGTCGGCGCCGCCCGGCTGCTCGTCCTGCTGCTCGGCCTGACGGCCCTGTGCGACGCATACGGCGAGGGCGCGCTCGCCGACTGGGCGACGCTCCACCTCACCGACGACGTCCACGCCGGTGCGGGCCTCGCCGCAACCGGCTTCGCGGCCTACGCCTTCGCGATGACCGCCGGGCGGATCAGCGGTACCTGGCTGTCCATGCGGCTCGGTCAGACCCGGGTGATGCTCTTCGGCGGCCTCACCGCCTGCACCGGCATGCTGCTCGGCGCCCTCGCGCCGAACGTGCCCGTCGCGCTGGCCGGTTTCGTCCTGGTCGGTCTTGGCCTGGCGAACATCTTCCCGCTCGCCATCGCCCAGGCCGGAGCCGCGGGCGGCCCCCGGGGAGTCGCCACCGCCTCGACCCTCGGCTATGCGGGCATGCTGATCGGGCCGCCGGTGATCGGCTTCCTCGCCGACGCGACCACCCTCCCGGTCGCCCTCACCACCGTCGCCGCCACCTCCGCCCTCGCGGGCCTCCTCGCCTTCACCGTCCGCCCCACGCGCTCCCACGGGCACACCGATCACGGTCAGCGGCAGTCCCTTCACTGACGCCCGGCGCCCCCGGCCGGGCCGGCGTCGGCCCGGCTCTCCGGTCCGCCGATCGACCGGCCCGGCTTCCGTCGGTCAGGGCACGATCCGGGTGACGACCGTCTCCACCAGCCTGTCCAGCTCGGTTTCGGAGAGCACCTCGGGCAGCGTGAAGTGTTCCAGCAGCAGGCCCGTCATCGCGAGGTGGAGGACGAGCACGGTGTCCGCGTCGCCGGGGAGCCCGGCGTCCAGATGGAACCGGACGTTCTCGGCTAGGGCGGCGCGGACGGCACGGTTGAGCTCGTTCTGGAGCGCCGGGCGGCGGGTGGCCTCCAGGCGGAGTTCCAGCATGGCCAGATAACCGGTTCGCTCCTCGGCCATCCGGCGAACCAGCCATTGCATCAGTTCGACGACCAGCTCACGCGTGGGTGCCGGGCGCATCGCCTCGTCGACCACGGCCGGATCCGGGGCCATCCGGACCTGGATCCGCCCGCCCGCCTGCGTGAACAGATCGTCCCGGCTGGCGAAGTAGTTGGACGCCGTCCCGACCGGGACACCTGCCTGGGCGTCGACGGCGCGGAAGGTGAGCCCGCGGGCACCCTCGCGTGCCAGCACCTCGATGGCGGCATCCACGAGGGCTGTCCTGCGCTCCGGGTTTCTGACCATCCGATACCTCCTCGATCCCTTCGGAAAAAGGGACTTGTTCAACCACTACAGATGAAGCACTATATTCGAAGTGGTTGGCCGGGGACACCCGCCGCCACCCCCTTCCTCCGAACCTCAAGGATCAGCTTGCGAACGCTCACCTACTTCATCGCCACCTCGATCGACGGCTTCATCGGGGCTCCGAGCGGTGATGCGGAGTTCTTCACCCGGTTCATGGACGAGGAGTTCTTCGACTTCCTCAAGACGGAGTACCCGGAGACCCTGCCGACCCACGTCCGCCAGGCGCTGGGCCTCGACGACCTGGAGAACAAGCGGTTCGACACCGTCGTCCAGGGCCGGGCGAGCTACCAGCTGGCACTCGACGTCAAGGTCACGAGCCCCTACGCGCACCTGCGCCAGTACGTGGCCTCGCGCAGCATCGAGGAGTCGCCCGATCCCGCGGTGGAGATCGTCTCCGACGATGTGATCGGGAGGATCCGCGAGCTCAAGCAGGGCGACGGGCTCGGGATCTACCTCTGCGGAGGGGCACAGCTGGCCGGCGCGCTGCTGGAGGAGATCGACGACCTCGTCATCAAGACCTACCCGGTCGTACTCGGCTCCGGTATGCCGATGTTCGCCTCGGACTTCCGCCTCACCGACTTCGCACTCGCCTCGGTCCGGACCTTCGACAACGGCGCTCTGGTCCGGAAGTACAGCCGCAGGCGTTGATCCCGCAGCGGTACGGGTCACGAGGAACCAGGACGCACCTCATAGCCGTTCCGGCCTCCTCCCGTCCACTTGTCGGCAGCCTCCGGGCGCAGCTGTGAGAAGCTCGCTCGCAGCACAGGGGCACTACCGGCAGGACGGGGTGAGTGATGGCGGTTCAGGTACTTCGGGCCGATGAGCGGGTGGCGGCGCCGTGGCTGAACGGTGGCGGGGTGACCCGCGAGGTGGCCGGGTTTCCGGCGGGTGCCGGGCTGACCGAGTTCGTGTGGCGGGTGAGCCTGGCCGATGTCGCGCAGGGTGGTCCGTTCTCCCGCTTCGAGGGCGTGGACCGGGTGATCACGGTGGTCGAGGGCGCCGGAATGGCCCTGACGGTGGCGGGTGCGGAACACCGGCTTGCGCAGCCGTACCGGCCGTTCGCCTTCTCTGGGGAGGCGGAGACCGAGTGCCGGCTGCTCGGTGGCCCGGTGGTCGACTTCAATGTGATGACGCGGCGCGGCCGCGCGAGGGCCGAGGTCGAAATCGCCGACTACCAGCGGCCGGTGAAGGTCCCGCACTCCGCCGTCGTCCTGCTGGTCTGCCTCTCCGGCACCGCCGAACTTGGCGCGGCCCACCTCCGGCTGGCCCGCTACGACGCCGTACTGCTCGACCGGGGCGAGGACCTGCTGCGGGTGGACGGCGTTGCGGCGGTGGTGACGATCCACCAGCTTCCTTGAAGTGCTCTCCCGCGTGAGTGCGGGGGATTCCTGCTTGCCTTGCGGTAGCGGGCTTGGCGCGGTTCGCGCGCCTGACGGCTGCCCTTCCGGCAGCCGGGACGAGCGCGTGGCCCATCCGGTACAGGTGCAGGATGTTCCGGGCCGCGTTCCAGTCGGCGTTGCCCGACCAGCCGCAGCCGGGGTTCCTGCACACGAACACGGCCAGGCTCTCCCGGCTGCCGGGTGTGGTGTGACCGCATATCGAGCAGCGTTGGGAGGTTCCGGGGCGGGGACTTTGGCGAGGACGCCACCGTGTCGGGCGGTCTTGTACGTCAGCCTGGTCAAGGTGCCGCTCCATGCCTCCCGGCTGATGGAGCGGTTCACTCGGACTTCGCGAGGCCGGCCTTCCGGATCGTCATGCGGCCGAGCGTGTCAGTGGGGTGTGCCGGCGGGCAAGGGGTTTTTCCGGTCCGCATGCCGTCCCGCCGCCTGGCGGTGGGTCAGCTCGGCTCGTCGGGGAGGCGGAGGTCCCAGCCGACCAGGGCGCGGAGCTGTTCGGCCGTGATGCCCTCGGGCAGGGGCCTGGGCGGGTCGTGGCGCAGCGGGGGCTGCCAGCCGTCGGCGCTGGTCCAGTTGCGGACGACCTTGGCCGGGGCGCCTGCGACCACGCTGTGGTCGGGGACCTCGCCCCGGACGACGGAACCGGCCGCGACCACCACGTTGCTGCCGATCCGCGCGCCGGGCAGGATGACGGCCCCGGTGCCTATCCAGGAGCCCGAGCCGATCTCGACCGGCTCGTTGCGCGGCCACTGCTTGCCGATCGGCAGCTCGGTGTCGTGGTACGAGTGCGCGGTGTCGGTGATGTAGACGTACGGTCCGGTCCAGACGTCGTCGCCGAGCACGATCGACTGATGGCCGACGATGTGGCTGCCGCGTCCGATCACGCAGCCGCCGCCGACCCGGACGATCGGTTCCGGTCCGAGGTCCAGGCCGGGCAGGAAGCCTGCGGAGATGGTGACGCGCTCGCCGATGATGGAGAACGGCCCGATGGTGATCCACTGTTCGTTGAAGACGGCGCCGAGCGGGAAGGCCAGCTTGGTGCCGTCGCCGAGTTCCCGGAACCGGTACGGGCCCGGGTTCTCGTTGGAGACCGCGCCGACGCCCTGCACCCACTTCCAGCCCCGGTGCACCAGGTGGCCGGCCACTCGGCGCCCTCGAGTGCGGACGGCATTCAGGAGCGTACGGGCGTTCGACATGCGCCCACGCTAGCTGGCGCGCGGCCCGGCCAGGGCGACAGGGGACCAACATCACAGCAGAAACCGGGGCCGGCAGCCGTGCCCTCTCCGGGAGGACGGCTGCCGGCCCCGGCCGGGCGGACTACTCGGCCCAGCGGGCAGGGCGGCGCTCCAGGAAGGCGCGCATCCCCTCCTGTGCCTCCGCCGAGCCGAACAGGCGGGCGGACTGGGTGACCCGCTCGTCCGCGTCCCGCTCGAAGGAGGCCACCACCTCGGCGTTGGCGAGGCGCTTGGACTCGGCGAGACCCTGCGGCGAACCGAGCCGGACGGCGTCCAGCAGCACCTTCAGCGCCGCCTCCGGATCCTCGGCCGCCTCGGTGATCAGACCGATCCGTGCCGCCTCGGCGGTGTGGAAGGTCTCGCCGGTCAGGTAGTAGCGGGAGGCGGCGCGCGGGTCGAGCTTGGGGCGCAGCGGGAGCGAGATCACGGCAGGCGCGAGGCCGAGCCTGACCTCGGTGAAGGCGAAGGTGGAGAGCGGTCCCGCGATGACCATGTCGGCGGCGCCGAGCAGCCCCAGGCCGCCCGCCCGGACATGGCCGTTGACCATGGCGATCACCGGCTTCGGGTTGTCGATGACGGCGCGTTGGAGGTCCACCAGGCCGCGCGGACCGACCGTCGGGTCGGCACCGGTCGCCTCGGAGAGGTCCGCTCCCGCGCAGAACACCTTGCCGGTGTGCCCGAGCACCACCGCCCTGACCGCCGGGTCGGCGGCCGCATCCGCGAGGCCCTTGGACAGCTCGGCCATCAGCCGGGTGGAGAGGGCGTTGCGGTTGTGCGGGGAGTCCAGCTCCAGGGTGGTGACGGCGTCGGTGGTGCTGATGCGGACGAGCGGTACTTCGCGGGTCATCGCGGCTGGGCCTGCTTTCCGGCTGAGGGTGGGTCGGACGGCGTGCGCAAAGCTCTGGGAACGACCGGCGGTTGTCGGCCGTCCAGCAGGAGACTCTGGCATGCGCAGGCACCCCGGAACCAGAGCCCGGGACAAATCCGCTGGTCCGCGCCGTGGTCGGCGTTGCGGTATCCCCTCGTGACCAGAGGCCGCCCGCTCCTCCTCGTACCGCGGATCAGGCCCTGCTCAGGCCGGGGCGGCCGGGGCCGCGTTGCGGCGCCGGGCCCAGCGGACGGTCGGGGTCATCGCCGACCCGCCGACCACGAAGACGGCGGCCAGCACGGTCCAGCCGATCAGTCCGTGCGCGATGACGACCGTGGTGACGAGGGCGGGGCCGAGCATCTGGGTGGCGGACATCCCCATACCGAAGACGCCCTGGTAGGCGCCGTGGGCGCCCTCGCCCGCCAGGTCGTAGCTCAGCGCCCAGCCGGCGGCCTGGGAGAAGACCACGCCGAGTGCCTGGAGGCCGACGCCGCCGACCACCAGCAGGGCGGCGGCCCAGCCTGGCACGCCGCTCGCGAGGGCCCGCACCAGGCAGGAGGCGGCGACCAGGAATCCGCCCCGGCCGAAGATCCGGCCCTCCGCCTCGGGCTTCTCGGTGCCCCTGGTGGCGCGCAGTTGGAGGGCGACGACCAGTACGGTGTTGACGATCATCGAGCCGGCGACCATCACTCGCGGCGCCTCGGTGTGCTTGACGATCCACAGCGGGACGCCGACCTCCAGCATCGCGAACTGCAGGCCGAGCAGGGAGTTGAGGACGGTCACGGCCAGGAACGGCAGGTTGCGCAGCGCGGGGTTCCTGCCCCCGGGCCGCTCACCCGCTTCGGCAGCCCTGCGCCCGGCCCGTGCGGGCACCGGGATCAGCGAGAACAGCACCGCCACCACTGCGAAGGAGAGCACATCGCCGAGGAAGGCGGTGACGTACGCGGACCTGGTGTCGGCCTGGAGGGCCAGTGCGGCGAGGACGGTGCCCGCTCCGATCCCTACGTTGGTGACGACCCGCAGGTACGCCCGGCCGGCCACCCGGCGGTCGGCGGGCAGGACTTCGGCGTAGAGCGCGTTGCGGACGGCGGAGGCGCCCCGGTCGACGGCCGTGACCAGACAGGCGAGCAGCAGGAACGCGACATAGGCGTGGACCACGACGTACGCGGCGGTGCCGACGGCCTCGACGGCGACCAGGGTGACGAGCACGGGCTTGCTGCCCCAGCAGTCGGCGGCCCGCCCCGCGGGGATGTTGGCGAGTACCCCGCACAGTCCGGCCGCGGTGAGCGCGCCGCCGACCTGGGCGGCTCCGAAGCCCAGGACCCGGGTGAAGAAGAGGACGCTGAGGGTCCACCACCGAACTGGCGGCCCGGCTGGGTGTCACCCCGGGTGCGGTGAGCCAGCATCTGGGCGTGCTGTTCGCGACCCGACTGGTCGGGCGCACCCGGCACGGCCGGGTGGTGCTGTACGCGCGTACGCCGCTCGGCGACGAGCTGAACGGCTGAGCGGACACGGTTCGCCGGCACGGGGCTCCGACAGCGGCACGGCCGGTCGGCTGGCCGAAACTCCGGCAGCGTCCGTCAACTCCCCTGCATTCTGGACCCGTTGACTCATTGGTCCAGTCCTCCCACAGTGCCCGGGAGACTCCCCCGAAGCACCCCTGTACGGATCCCCACACCAGACAGGGAGAACCATGTCCGACCGGTTGAGAGGCCCGGGCGCAGCCCTCCGCCCGAAGCCCCGCCGGGCCGATCCCCGCACCCCCGAGGAGTGCGGGGATCAGCCGGACAGGGTCTGATCCGAAGGCCCGGCTGCCGGGTCAGCGCCCCGCGAAGGAGGCCAGCTTGCGCGCCGCCCGGTGGTCGCGCATCACCTGGGCGAAAGTGGTGTGCCCCTGCGTGGCCCGGGCGAAGGCGCGCCAGGCCGGGTTGATCAGGCAGACCGCCGCGTGGAACAGGTGCGGCCGCCGCTCGAAGGCGTTCAGCATCACCTTCCCGGCGCGCATCTCCACGCCGAGCCCGGCCTTGATGGCGAAGGCGTAGTTGAGCGCCTGACGGCGCACGGCCGTCGTACCGTGCGCCTCGGCGACCTTGACCGCCCACTCGCCCGCAAGGCGGCCCGAGCGCAGCGCGTACGAGATGCCCTCGCGAGTCCACGGCTCCAGCAGTCCGGCCGCGTCACCGGCGACCAGGACCCGGCCGCGCGAGAGCGGCGAGTCCTCGGCGCGACAGCGGGTCAGATGGCCGGACTCGATGCTCGGGGTGAACCCGGCCAGGCCCAACTGCCGGATGTAGTCCGCCAGGTACTGCTTGGTCCGCTCACCGTCGCCGCGCGCCGAGATGACGCCGACGGTCAGCGTGCCGGAGTCGGTCTTGGGGAACACCCAGCCGTAAGAGCCGGGCAGCGGGCCCCAGTCCAGGTGGATCTTCCCGGCCCAGTACTCGGAGACGGATTCCGGCACCGGGATCTCCGCCTCAAGACCCAGGTCGATCTGGTCGAAGCTCACTCCGACGTGCCGGCCGATCCGGCTGGCGCTGCCGTCCGCGCCGACCACCGCGCGGGCCTCGATCCGGCGTCCGTCGGCGGTGGTGACGAAGGCGGTGTGCGCCTCCTCGTCCTGCTCCACGCCGCTGACGGTCACTCCGGTGACCAGCACCGCACCGGCCTGCTCGGCTGCCTGCACCAGGCGCAGGTCGAACTCGTCCCGGTTGACCAGGCCGAACAGCATGCGCTTCGAGCGGCGGGTACGGCTGAAGCGGCCGCCGAGGGCGAAGGTGACGGCGTGGATCCGGTCCTGCAACGGCAACTTGAAGTCCGGCGGCAGGCTGTCCCTGGAGGGGCCGACGATGCCGCCGCCGCAGGTCTTGTAGCGGGGGTGCTCGGCCTTGTCGAGGAGCAGCACCCGGCGCCCCTGCGCGGCTGCGGCGTACGCGGCGGAGGACCCCGCCGGTCCTGCGCCGACCACCACCACGTCCCACACGCCCTCCAGCGGATCGGGCTCGGCGGGGATGTCGATACGGTCCTGGTCGTGGGAGCTACCGGAGTCAGTCACGGGCAACAATCTTAGACCGCCCGGCAACAGGGCCGGCAGCGTCGCGTTCCGGTCGGTCCCACCGCGCGCATCCGCCCGACCCGCCCAGCGGGTTCGGGTCCATGCGGTGCCCGTCCCGTGGCCCACCTATGATCGGGAGACCCCCGAATGACCGTCCCCGAACACCCCTCGGAGAAGTTGATGACCCAGCAGCCCCTGGCGGCGGCCGTCCGTTCCCTGATGCCGCGTGCCAAGGCCGACCTCGCCGAGCTGGTGGCCTTCCCCTCGGTCGCCGACCCTCGCCAGTTCCCGGTGGAGGAGTGCGAGAAGGCGGCCCGCTGGGTCGCCGACGCCTTCGCGGCAGAGGGCCTGACGGGCATTCGCCTGATCGACACCCCGGACGGCACCCAGTCCGTGTACGCCGAGCTGCCGGGCCCCGAGGGTGCCCCGACCGTCCTGCTGTACTCGCACTACGACGTCCAGCCCCCGCTGGACGAAGCCGCCTGGCAGAGCCCGGCGTTCGAGCTGACCGAGCGCGACGGCCGCTGGTACGGGCGCGGCGCGGCCGACTGCAAGGGCAACATCCTGATGCACCTGACCGCCCTGCGCGCCCTGCGCGAGGTGGACGGCGGCTTCCCGGTCGGCCTGAAGGTGATCGTGGAGGGCTCGGAGGAGCAGGGTACCGGCGGCCTTGAGCGCTACGCCGAGCAGCACCCCGAGCTGCTCGCCGCCGATGTCATCGTCATCGGCGACACCGGCAACTTCGCCCCCGGTCTGCCCACCGTCACCGCCTCGCTGCGCGGGATGACCGTGGTCGAGATCGCCATCGAGACCCTGGCGGGCAACCTGCACTCGGGCGCCTTCGGCGGTGCCGCGCCGGACGCACTGCAGGCGCTGATCCGGGTCCTGTCGACCCTGCACGACGAGCACGGCGATGTCGCCGTGGCCGGGCTGAAGGCCGACCAGAGCTGGCAGGGAGTCGCATACCCCGAGGAGCAGTTCCGGGCCGACGCCAGGGTGGCCGAGGGGGTGGCGCTCACCGGCACGAGCTCCGTCGCGGACCGGCTCTGGGCCCGCCCCTCGGTGACGGTCCTGGGGATCGACGCTCCCCCGGTGGTCGGCGCGACCTCCTCGGTGCAGGCCACCGCCAAGGCCAGCGTCAGCCTGCGGATTCCGCCGGGCACGGGCCTGAAGGAGGCGCAGGACGCCCTGGTCGCCCACCTGGAGGCGGCCGTCCCGTTCGGCGCCCGGGCCACCGTCAGCCGGATCAGCGGCGGCGAGGCGTTCAGCGCCGACACCACCGGACCGGCGTACGAGGCGATGGGTGCCGCGATGCGCGAGGCGTTCGGCACCGAGATGGTGGCCTCCGGCGAAGGCGGCTCGATCCCGCTCTGCAACTCGCTGCGCACCCTCTTCCCGCAGGCGGAGATCGTGCTGATCGGCGTCGAGGACCCGACCACCCAGATCCACGCGGTCAACGAGAGCGTGGATCCGCAGGAGCTGGAGCGGATGGCCCTCACCGAGGCCCTGTTCCTGCGCAACTACGCGGCTTCCTCGGCCTCGTAGGGATTTCCCGAGGCACCCGGCAGCGGCCGGTACGGAGGACGCCTGAACCCCTCCCGTACCGGCCGGCCGGGCAGCACGGTCCCTGCTCGCGAGTCCTTGTCCGGGCACAGCGACGACAGGGCGGGGCGGGGTCGGTGTGCCATCTGCGCCCGGGTTCCGCTACCCCGCCGCCGTGGCTCCGGCCGCGGCCGGGAGGCCCGCCTCCAGATAGCGGAGCTGGCCGTGCTCGCGGGCGTCGAGGGCGGCGGCGAGCCTGCGCAGGCGGGCGGCGGGGAGCAGGGCGGCGGCCTCGTCCAGGGTGACGAAGCGCCAGCCGCGCAGTTCCTCGGGCGGCAGCCGAAGGGCCTCCCGCGCGGCGGCATCCAGGCGGCCGCCGTCGTAGACCAGGCGCAGGCCGCCCCGGCGCGGTCCGGTACGCGGTTCCCAGTCGACGGCGAGCAGGCGCAGCGCGGGTGCCTCAAGACGCAGGCCCAGTTCCTCGGCGGTCTCGCGCAGCGCCGCGTCCGTGGGCGCCTCGCCCCGCTCGACGACCCCGCCGGGGAACTCCCAGGAGGGTTTGTAGACGGGGTCGACCAGCAGCACCCGGTCCTGCTCGTCGAAGAGCAGGACGGCGGCGGCCACGGTGTCCCCGGTGGTGTCGACGCTCTGGACTATGGGGCAGCGGGCGGCGCCGTCCTTGACCAGTTCGGCCAGCCGCTGGGCGGTCTGACGCGGAGTCAGCTTGCCGGTGTCGATCAGTTCGGCGTCGCGGCTGAGCCACCGTCTGGCCGTCCGGTACTGGGACAGGTGCTCCAGGCACCAGGTACGGACCCGGGCGCTGGCCTCGGGATCGCCGGGGCACTCCTCGCGTTCCGCGATCCGCTGGTGCAGGATCGTTTCCTCAGGGTCCAGAACGAAGTGGTGCACGGCCAGCCCACGGGCGGCCAGCGCACCGAAGATCTCGTCCCGGTAGTCCTCCCGGAGCAGTGTCATCGGCACCACCAGCGGCCCGGCCACCTCGGTCAGCAGCGCCGCCGCGACCTCGGGCACCAGGCGCCGCCAGGACGCCAGGTCCTGGTAGTCGGCGACCGTGGCCATCCGGTCCGTCGGCAGCATCAGGCGCAGCCCGGCGCCGACCAGCTCCGGGTCGTACAGCACGCTCCCGGGCAGCAACTCCACCAGCTCGCGGCAGGCGCTCGTCTTGCCCGCCCCGAATGTGCCATTGACCCAGACGATCACAGCGTCCCCTGCCCTCGGCGCGCCCCGGTGCCGAGCGCACCGGGCAGCGCGGTCCGTACACTCCTGGCCCCGCGCCAATCGAGGTGGTACCCGCGCCGGGGGCCCGGCCATGCCTGGGCGCCCACGGCACCGTCACTTCCCGGCCGTGCGGCACATGTCGCTTGCTGGCCCGTCCACGGGCCGGCTCAGGCGCGATCGAGCAACTGCTTCTTCAGCACCTTGCCCATCGCGTTGCGCGGCAGCTCCTCGACCAGCACCACCCGCCTGGGCCGCTTGTGCACCGAGAGCCGCTCGGCGACGAAGGCGGTCAGCTGGTCGCCCGTCACCTCGCCGTCGGCGATCACGTACGCGACCACGGCCTGGCCGAGATCGTCGTCGGGGGCGCCCACCACCGCGGCATCGGCCACGGCGGGGTGGTCGCGCAGGGCGGCCTCCACCTCGCCCGCACCGATCCGGTAGCCGCCGCTCTTGATCAGGTCGACGGAGGCCCGGCCGACGATCCGGTGGAAGCCGTCCTGCCCGATCACCGCGACGTCCCCGGTACGGAACCAGCCGTCGGCCGTCCAGGCCTCGGCGTTGGCGTCCGGCCGGTTCAGGTAACCGGCGAACAGGGTCGGGCCCGCGACCTGCAGCTCCCCGACCGTCTCGCCGTCGTGCGGGACGGGCGCGCCGTCCTCGCCGGCCAACCGGGTGCGCACCCCCTCGACCGGCAGGCCGACGCTGCCAGGACGCCGCTCGCCGTCGGCCCTGGTGCTGACGGTGATCAGCGACTCGGTCATCCCGTACCGCTCGATCGGAGCCCGGCCGGTGAGGGCCGCCAGCCGTTCGAAGACCGGCACCGGAAGCGGCGCGCTGCCCGAGACCAGCAGCCGTGCGGCGCTCAGCGCCCGCGCCGCGGACTCCTCTGCGGCCACCCGTGACCAGACGGTCGGTACCCCGAAGTACAGGCTGCCGCGCGCCTGGGCGTACGCCCCGGGCGTGGGGCGACCGGTGTGCACCACCTTGCTGCCGGTGCGCAGGGCGCCGAGCACACCGAGGACCAGTCCGTGGACGTGGAACAGCGGCAGTCCGTGCACCAGGGTGTCCTCGGCGCTCCACTGCCAGGCCGCGGCCAGTGCGTCCAGGTCCGCCGCGACGGCCGAACGCGGAATCAGCGCTCCCTTGGGCGCGCCCGTGGTGCCGGAGGTGTACAGCACGAAGGCCGTACGCTCCGGCGCGGGCTCCGCGTACGAGCCCCCGGAGTCGCTGGAGGCCCCGGTGCGCCCCGTCATCTCGACCGGCAGCGTCTCGACGCCCTCCCAGCCACCGTCCCCCGGCCGTACCGCGAGCAGCGTCGCCCCCGAGTCCCGGAGGATGTGCGCGCGCTCCTTGGGCCCCGAGTCGGGCGGCAGCGGCACCACGGGCACGCCCGCCAGCAGTCCGCCCACCACGGCGGTCACCGTCTCGGCGGTCGGCCGGGCGAGTACGGCCAGCGCAGGGGCTCCGGCCACCCGGTGGGCCACCACCGTCGCCGCCGCGAGCAGCTGCTCGCGCGACATCGCGCACCCGTCGATCCGCAGCGCGTCGGCGGCATCGCCGTACGCACCCTCAAGTGCCGTCAGCAGTCCCATGCCCGGGACTCTACGCGCCGCCCGATCACTCCCGCCGGGTAACCCTCCCGGAGCCCGGCCCCGGGACGCCGAAGGGCGCAGCCCCCGGAGTCCCGGGGAGCTGCGCCCTTCGTACGGCCTGCCCGAGGGGCTGTCAGCCCTTGCGGGCCTTCACCTCGGCGGTGAGCTGCGGCAGCACGGTGAAGAGGTCACCGACCACGCCGTAGTCGACCAGCTCGAAGATCGGCGCCTCTTCGTCCTTGTTGATGGCGATGATGGTCTTCGAGGTCTGCATACCGGCGCGGTGCTGGATCGCGCCGGAGATGCCCGCCGCGATGTACAGCTGCGGCGAGACCTGCTTGCCGGTCTGGCCGACCTGGTTGCTGTGCGGGTACCAGCCGGCGTCCACGGCGGCGCGCGAGGCACCGACGGCGGCACCGAGCGAGTCGGCGAGCTCCTCCACCACGCCGAAGCCCTCGGCGGCACCGACACCACGGCCACCGGAGACCACGATCGCGGCCTCGGTCAGCTCCGGGCGGCCCGAGGACACGCGCGGGGTGCGGGCGACGACCTTGGCCGCCTTGCCGGTGAACTCGACGGTGACGTTCTCCACGGCGCCGGCGGCCGGGGCGGCCTCGGGGCTGGTGGAGTTCGGCTTGAGGGTGATGACCGAGGTGCCGTGCGACACCTTGGACTTCACCTGGAACGAGGCGGCGAACACCGACTGGGTCGCGACCGGACCGCTGTCACCGGCCTCCAGGTCGACGGCGTCGGTGATGATGCCGGAACCGAGGCGCAGCGCCACGCGGGCCGCGACCTCCTTGCCCTCGCCGGAGGAGGTGACCAGCACGGCGGCGGCACCGGCGGTCTTGGCGATCTGCGTCAGGGCGTCGACCTTCGGCACGACCAGCTGGTCGGCGAACTCGGCGCCGTCGGCGACGTACACCTTGGCCGCACCGAACTCGCCGGCCTTGGCGGCGATGTCGGCGGCGGCGGAACCGGCGCCCAGGACGACCGCCGAGGGCTCGCCGATACGGCGGGCCAGGGTCAGCAGCTCCAGGGCCGGCTTGCGGACCACACCGTCGGCGTGGTCGACGAGGACGAGAATCTCACCCATCGCTCAAACTCTCCTGTTTCTCCGGACTGCCCGTCGTTTCGGGCCGGGCAGTCACCACGTCAATGGGTCAGATGGATCAGATGAACTTCTGCTCGGCGAGGTAGGCAGCGAGCTGCTTGCCGCCCTCGCCCTCGTCCTTGACGATGGTGCCGGCGGTGCGGGCCGGGCGGGCCGCGATGGCCTCCACCGCGGTCCAGGAGCCGCCGAGGCCGACCTCGTCCGCCTCGATGCCCAGGTCGTCCAGGTCGTACTCGTCGACCTTCTTCTTCTTGGCGGCCATGATGCCCTTGAAGGAGGGGTAGCGCGCCTCGCCCGACTGGTCGGTGACCGAGATCACCGCGGGCAGCTCGGCCTCGAGCTGCTCGGTGGCGGCGTCGCCGTCACGGCGACCCTTGACGGTGGTGCCCTCCAGCGAGACCTCGGAGAGCAGGGTGACCTGCGGCAGGCCCAGACGCTCGGCCAGCAAGGCTGGCAGGACACCCATGGTGCCGTCGGTGGAGGCCATACCGCAGACGACCAGGTCGAACCCGGTCTTCTCCAGCGCCTTGGCGATGATCGCCGAGGTGCCGATGACGTCGGTGCCGTGGATGTCCTCGTCGTTGACGTGGACGGCCTTGTCGGCACCCATCGAGAGGGCCTTGCGCAGGGCGTCCTTGGCGTCGTCCGGGCCCACGGTCAGGACGGTCACCTCGGCGTCGCCGTGGGCCTCGGCGATCCGGAGCGCCTGCTCCACGCCGTACTCGTCCAGCTCCGAAAGGAGGCCGTCCACGCCCTCCCGGTCGGTGGTGGTGTCGTCCGCGAAGCGACGGTCACCGGTCGCGTCGGGCACGTACTTCACACAGACAACGATCCTCAAGCTCACGGCCTGTCTCCTGTACTGGTCTCGTCCGGCGGCTACGGCTGTGCAAGTGGGCTGCAGACACACGCCAGGCCCACTCCGGGCAGCGGTTTTTGCTGTGCCCGTCCGGAACTCCCTGGCAGCATACTCGCCAGTAGCTTAGCCGTCACTACTGGCCAGTAGCTTAGCGCTGCCGGACCCCGGCCGAGCGCCCCGCACCCCCGGAAGCGCGCTGGCCAACGGGCCCCTCCCTACCCATTGTCGGGCCAGGAGGGCGGGTACGGGACGGCTGCACTGCCGTCTGCGCCCATCCTGCCCCAGGCCGGGCCCCACTCCACCTGACTGCGCAGCAGATCCACTGTGAGATTGAACGGTCTTGACAAGATTCACCTGGCCGGACGGGTCCCCGCCAGCCCGCCGGAAGCGGCTCCGGACGGCCCCTCAGAGCGCCTCGCCCAGCGCCGCGATCACATCCGCGCGGCGCGGCTGGCCGGCTGCCCGGCGCATCACCCGGCCGTCCGCGTCCAGCACCAGGACGGTCGGCGTCCGCAGGATCTCCAGCCGTCGCACCAGCTCGAGGCGCTCCTCGGCGTCGATCTCCACATGCGCCACACCCACCACCATCCCCGCGACCTCCGCCAGGACCCGGCGGGTCGCCCGGCAGGGCTGGCAGAACGCCGTGGAGAACTGCACCAGCGTCGCCCGCTCCCCCAGCTCCTGCCCCAGCTCGTCCGGCGACAACCGCACCGCACCGTCCTTCGTCCGCACTCTCAGCCTCCCGTCGCGCCTGGCCCGCAGCAGCCCGAAGGCACTCGCCACGACGAGCACCGCAGCGCACACCAGCAACCCGGTCATCGCCCCAGTGTGCGCCACCGCCTCGCACTCCCGTTCCCCGGCCCGTCACCCCTGGGGAGGAATCCGCGCCCACCCGGCCGGGCGGCCCTCGGGGCGGGCGTAGGATCACGGCCGTGGACTCCATCGACCGACGCCAAGTCCGGCTCACCAGCCGCCGCGTGGTCGACCTCTGCCGGGCCACCGCCTCGCGCTGTCGTTGACCGGTCCCAGCTGTCGGCTGTCGGCCGTCGGTCTCCGGTCTCTCCGGCCGACCGCCTTCAGCGTTCACCCCCGAGGCCCCAACACCCGGAGTCCACTGTGCAGATCGACCCGCGCGGTCCGCGCTTCGCCGCCGCGCTCACCAGCCTGGTACTCGCCCTCGTCCTCATCACGGGCAGCGGCGCACTTCTCGCGGTCCAGGCAGCCGTCTTCGCCATCGGCAGCCTCGCGGGACTGCGGTACTCGCCGTACAGCTGGCTGTACCGCGTACTCGTCCGCCCGCGACTGGGACCGCCCGGCGAGCTTGAGGACGCCCGCCCACCACGGTTCGCCCAGGCCGTCGGCCTCGTCTTCGCGACCGTCGGCACCATCGGCTACCTGACCGGCCTCGACTGGCTCGGGCTGACCGCCACCGCGCTCGCCCTCGGCGCCGCCTTCCTCAACGCCGCCTACTCGTACTGCCTCGGCTGCGAGATGTACCTGCTCGTGACCCAGGGCCGCGCGGCCCTGGGGGCCACTCAGCGCTGACCGCGCCACACCTTCTACGTCGCACCAGCCTGTTCAAGACGCCCCGGGATGCGGCATTCGTCACCTCCGGACGTGCTCAGATGACAGAGGGCACCCCTTCGGGGGATTATCTCCGTGTATCACCCGTGGCCGCCGCGGCGTGCCGCCCCTTCCGTCGGCCCCCACTCCCGGCCCGGGTACAACCGGACCGGGCGGCAGCCCGTGGGAAGTAGGGCTGACCATGGCAGAGTTCGTGTACCCGCCGGTGATCGGAACGGCGCTCACCGTCTTCCGAGCGCTCGACCTCCGCATCAGGATCGAGGGTGCCGAACACATCCCCGCCGAGGGCGGCGCGGTCCTGGTGAGCAATCACATCAGCTACCTGGACTTCCTCTTCGCCGGGCTGGGTGCCTACAAGGGCGGCAAGCGCAAGACCCGGTTCATGGCCAAGGACGACGTCTTCCGGCACGGTGTGTCCGGCCCGCTGATGCGCGGCATGAAGCACATCCCGGTGGACCGCACCGACGGCCAGCCCGCGTACGAGGCCGCCGTCAAGGCCCTCAAGGAGGGCGAGGTCGTCGGGGTGTTCCCCGAAGCCACCATCAGCCGCTCCTTCATGCTCAAGAAGTTCAAGACCGGCGCGGCCCGGATGGCAGCCGACTCCGGCGCCCCGCTGCTGCCCATGGTGCTCTGGGGCACCCAGCAACTGTGGACCAAGGGCCGGCCGAAGACCCTGACGAAGCGTCACGTCCCGGTCACCATCATGATCGGCGAGCCCATCGAGCTCACCCCCCAGGACAAGCCCGTCATGGTGACGCGCCGCCTGCGGGCCACGATGTCCGAGATGCTCGACCGCGCCCAGCGCGAATACCCCGGCAAGCCCAGCGGCCCCGACGACACCTGGTGGCTCCCCGCCCACCTCGGCGGCACCGCCCCCACCCTGGAGGTCGCCGAAGCCGAGGACGAGGCGGAGGCGGCCGCCAAGGCCGAACGTCGCGCCCAGGGCTGAGCCCACACCGCCACTCGGACCCTTCGGCGTCCTGCGCGGCCGGCAGTCCCTCTCCCGGTAGACCTTCTCGGGGTCGAAGCTCCTCATTCGAGCTTCGACCCCGTAGTTGTCTCGGTGTACTCGTCTTGATGCAGTTGTCCCGATGTACTTGTCGCGACGGTCCGCCCGGAAATGCGAGAAGCCCCTCCCGGTATCCCCGGGAGGGGCTTCTCTGAAAAATTGTTCGGCGGCGTCCTACTCTCCCACAGGGTCCCCCCT
>NZ_JARZAJ010000028.1 GCF_029892105.1 Kitasatospora sp. GP82
CAGTGGTCGGCAGATCAAACTCAAGGCATAAGCGCCAGTCGTACCTCGGGCCAGACCACCGCCCGGGGCGGCACCCGACCATCCTCACAGTCATATCTCGTGGCCACGGCCCGGTACGACAAGCTCGGGGTCCGCTACGAGGCCACCGTGGTTGTCGCCGTGATCAACGAGTGGCTGTGATCGACCAGGGTGAGAGACCCTCAGTCCCGGATGGCGAACTGGCCGAGATAGCGCAGAGAGGTACCGTGCGGGTTCCCAACGATGTTGGGAGCGAAGACACAGATCGCAGCGTCGGCCGGCTCGGTTGACTCGACCTGTGACAGCCACTGGTCAGCGTACGAGGCGTCTCGAAGGAGTACTGCAGGGGGAATCGGGGCGAGGTAGCCGATGTCCTGGGCGTGGATGACCTCGACGCACATCGGGGTGAACTCGGTGATTCCGGCCTCGCCCATGAACACGGATGGCTCCGCATCACCGCTCTCCGACCACCTCTGGTCGATGTAGTTGCGGATGTCCTCCTCAGAGGAGAACCGGCCGCGCGAGAGGAAAACGTGCACCACGCTGGCTTCAGTCACCCGACGATTGTCGCCCAACGCTGAAGCGGCGTCCGACCTGCCACAAGGCCGCCGGTCACACATCGGCCCCGCCATCAACGAGTCACCGTGGCCACTTCGACCAGCCACCGGCCGTCCGGCATCACCACCAGGTAGTCCGGGATGTGGAAGCGGGCCTTGCCGCCCACCGTCTTGAACCGGAGCCGCAACGGCTGCGACAGCACATCCAGGACCGCCCCGGCGAAGTCCAGCGCCCACAGGAACTTCCGCTCCTCCAGGCTCTCGAACCCGTCCTGCCGCCCCGTCGTCACCAGCACTTCCAACCCGGGACGGTGGCCCTGGCGGGGATGCCAGCTGAAGTGCCGCACCGGCTCAGCACGGCCCACCGGAACGCCCGCGATCTCACCGACCAGGCACGACACCTCGACGCCCCTGACGCTCCACGTCACCGTCCAACGACGCGCCCACCCCGCCGTCAGATCCAGGCCGCAGCTGTCCTCAGGCCCCAGCACGAGCGGAACGAACAGCTCGTCCACCGGCACAACGCCGACCAGACCCCAGGGCTCTGTCCCATGCAGACCATGGCAGAGCCCCCAACCCCACCGAGACAACACCGCCCCGGACCAGAGCACCACTTCCAGCTGAACATCACCGGATTCGAGGCCGGCGTACAGCCTGGCCAACTACCCTGAAAACTTTGGCAACTACGAAGCACGGTCACAACAGGCCCCCTGACGGCGGGGCCTGCCAGGCGGGCGGTCAGGCCACCGGGTTGTCCGGGCTGTCGAGCCAGCCTCGTCGGCCCCTCTCATCGACGGTCAGACCGAAGCACTCGACGCCCGGCAAGTCGTTGTCCACCCACCAGTGGAACACGGCCTCGAACTCGTTCCCGAGACGGCGTGGGCCGTACTGACGGACCTGCGCGACGTCTTGGCCGTCGTGGAAGGTGGCGCCGGCCCAGGACAGGTTGCTGAGGCTGCAGAGCCACAGCGTGCGGCCGTCGTCGCGCGGCTGGACGGCGTGGGTGACGTGGTGGAGGCGCAGGCCGACCGCGAGGGGGAACGGGTCGAACCGGCCCAGGTCGGGCAGGGCGGTGCGGGTGGTGCTCTCGTCCACCGCGAAGGCGGGGTCGGGGGTGTGGAAGGGCCACACCAGCCGCTGGAAGCGCATCTTCATGAAGTCCACCGGCCGCAGGAACGGGCCGGTGGCGGTTCCGCCCTGGTGGACGGTCAGGCGCAACAGGGCGTCGCCGTTGCCGAAGTGCGTGCCCCACGGCAGGAGGACCATCCCACCCGGTCGGGTCTGGCGCAGCCAGGCGTAGGGGATCCGGCGGGCCCCGAACGTCACCGTCACGCGGTCGTACGGCACAGCGGACGGGTAGCCCTCGGCGGCGTCCCCGGCGACGGCCAGCGGGTGAAGGCCGGCGGCGGCCGGGCGGCGACGGGCGGCCTCGGCCACGACCGGGTCCACCTCGACGGTGACGACGTTCGCATCGCCGAGTCGGTGGGCGAGCAGGCCGGCCTGCCACCCCGGGCCGGTGCCCAACAGCTGGGCGTCCTTGGAGCCGCGCGGGCGGTTCATCTCGTCGATCGGGCACTCGACCACGCGTCCGGTCATCCGGTGGATCTCGACCTTGTGCCGCAGCTCCAGGAACAGGAAGTTCGTGCTCAGAGCCTGGGAG
Source organism: Kitasatospora sp. GP82 (assembly GCF_029892105.1). Lineage (GTDB taxonomy): Bacteria > Actinomycetota > Actinomycetes > Streptomycetales > Streptomycetaceae > Kitasatospora. Next base: position 2,236 of record NZ_JARZAJ010000028.1, read on the forward strand.
CGGGCCAGGCGGGTACCGCTGGGCGAGCCCCGCAGCACCCGCCCGAGGTACGCGTCCGCATCGGATGGCTCCATGTCCCACAACGGACGGCCGAACCAGGTCCTCACCTGCTCCAGGTGCCCGACGTCCCCACGGATCGTTCCGTCCGTCAGCCCCGCCGAGACCCGCGCCAGCACACCCAGCCAGCACGTCGGTCTCGAACCGCTCCAGCTCCTCCGCCGAGACCGGCTCCCGGTACTCGCGCAGGTCCCGCACCACCGCCAGCGCCGCCAACCCGCGCCTCCTCGCCTTCGACCAGACCGCAGATCGGTCGCACGAGCTGAGAAAGCTTCAGGAATCCCGAAGTTACGTCACAGGCCGGCGGAACACCCGAAGGAGGAAGAAGCCCCTGGCCACGGCCTCGGTCACTCAGCAAGGCTCAGGGGAACTCGCGGGATGTCGCACACACCACGGAGAACCGGCGAGGGCTGAGAATGTGAGCTCGCCAGCGCCGCCATTGCTTTGGACTGGCCGCCCGCGACCGAGCCGGTCAGGAGTCGGCCCGGCGGAATACCAGCAGCACTCTCTCGTAGCTCACGCTGCCGTAACTTCCGCTATCGGTGGTGTACGCGTAGGCGCTCACTCGGTCGAGCCGCCAGCCTTCTTCTTCAACCACGTGGATCGCTTGCGACACCGTATCCATCACCGCTCCGTCCGGGGAGCTGCGCTCAACCGGCGCGGTTCAGCGGCACAGGGCGGTGTCCACGGCCGCCTCCAGGTGCTGCGCGGCTGCGCCGGTCGGGACGGCGGTCACCGCGATGTCGACGGCACGGCCGTCCTCCGTGGCGCCTCCGCGGGTCCGGTATCCCGGAATGGTTCCACCGTGGCCCCAGTACACACCACCGCACGACAGCGGCCTGCTCTCCAGGCCCAAGCCGTAGCGGGTGCCGGGGCCCAGAACGTCGGCGGGGACGGTGGTGCGCATCTGGGCGAGCTGCGCCGGGGCGAGGAGGCGGCCTGCGAGGAGCACGCTGTAGAACTGGTTGAGGTCGGTGTTGGTGGAGATCATCGCACCAGCGGCCCAGGCCGAGGACGGGTCCATCTCGGTGAAGTCGCGCAGGGGCCCGCCGGCCTTCTCCGGGAAATAGCCCTGGGGGTGGGGGCCTTGGATGGTCATGTCCCCGGGGGATGGGAAGTAGGTATGGCGCAGTGCGATGCGGCTGATGACGCGCTGGGTGATCGCTTCCCGGACCGGCCGGCCCGTGACCTTCTGGATGACCAGGCCGGCGACCAGGTAGTTCGTGTTGCTGTACTCCCATTTCGTGCCCGGGGAGAACTCCGCTTTGCGCGCGAGGGCCAGGTCGAGGAGTTCGCGGGGTTCGAAGTACTGGCGTCGCGTGGCGGCGAGATCAAGGGCCTCCGCGTAGTCGGGCAGGCCGCTGGTGTGCTGGAGCAGTTGGTGGATGGTGATGGTGTGTCCGTCGATCCCGTCCCCGCGCAGAAGGCCCGGCAGGTAGGTGTCGACGGGGCTCTCGAGGCCGACCTTTCCTTCACCGACCAGCTGCAGCATGACCACGGCGGTGAACGCCTTGGTGTTGCTGCCGATGCGGACCTGTCCGTCGACGGGCACCTTGGCCTTGGTGTCCAGGTCGGCCACGCCCGCCGTGTAGGTACGGGTCCGTCCGTCGCGGTCCTTGACGCTTGCCAGCGCGGCGGGAAGCCCGTCGTTGCGCACCAACGCGTTCAGGCTCTGCTGGACGCCGTCCGGCATGGAGTCGGCGACCGCCGGAGGCGTCGCCAGCGCACCGATCGCCACGATGCCGGCGGCCACAGCGGCTACCGTCGACACCGCCCCGCGTCGATGGCTCCGCTGCCTGGTGGAACGGAACCTGTCCCCTGCGTGCTCGTACACGAAAGAACTCCTGTGGGGTCGGCGGGAAACAACTGGCCTGTGGACCCAGCATCTCCGGGCAAGATCGCAAAAGGGATCCCGCTATCCGCCCATTGCAGGTAGGGCTAACCCCCGGTGCCGACCGAACGGGCCCGTCAACTCCCCGACGCGCAACCACCCATGAACGCCACCTGGCGCGCCCCCTGGCTGTCCCCCAGCTACGGCGTCCGACACGGCCCCAAGCAACTTCCCGTGGCCCGACGCGCGCCACACGACCCCGCCATCCGCGGCGACCGCAGCGCCCGACCACGACCGAGCCCGGTCCCCTCCCGCCCCCGCGCCCTCGGACAGACAACACCGCCGCCAGCGGCTACAACCTGTGACTGAGCGCCCGATATGACTCGGGAGCCATTCACGACGCTCTCGCGGAAGGGCTGTTGACCTGGGACGTCACCGGTTCCGCAACAGACCCCGAGCAGCCGGTGCATGGCCACCGTGCGCTTGACCTTCATATCCGGCCGGGCCAACTGCGATGCTCAGACGGGCCACCTCAGGCACTCAGGGGCCAGATCGGGCGCTCAGTCTCACCCGGCCTTCGTTGTGGCCGCCGGGCGGGGTGAACGAACCTGGACGTCCCCGCAGGTCAAGAGGTTCGTTCACGCTGGGCTGGCGTGATGGTTCCGGCCCTGCCGGCCCGCGCCCCTGACAGGCATGGGCCGGCAGGGCCCGTCTCCGTCAGTCGACGAAGGACTCCGCGTAGGCGGCGAAGGCATACGTCGCTTCGAGGCTGCCCGGTCGCGGCGGGTCGGCCGGGTTCCAGCCCAGCTCCCGGTCCCCGATCACCTGGGTGAGCAGGGGGCGCCATCGCGGGTCGAGGGTCTCACGTGCCCACTCCAGCGCGCCGCGCTTGGACGCCACCTCACCGGTGCGCAGGGTGAACAGCGCCCGGCAGTAAACAGTCACCGCATACCGCTGGCTCCGGGCATGGTCGAACGGGGCCCAGGTCCGCAGGTCGGCCATGAGGCCGGGCAGCATCACGCGCATCGATTCGCGCAGGGCCTGGGGCGGCACTGCGTCAACAAGGTCGGTGATCGGCGGCCCGGCGAGGGTGACGCCGCGGTTCCGAAGGATCCAGCGGGTGTGCGCGCTGTTGCAATGTGTGTCCCAGATCAGCTCGCAACGGCCGTGGTCGCAGAACAGCCACGGCGTCCCAAGCCCGGCGATGCTGCGCAGGGACGTGGTGTCCGCGTAGGAACCTCCAGGTGCTTTGTCCCCGTGGAGCTGGTGTTCTTCAAGGCAGAGGGCTGGGAGGCCTGGGGGCTGGAGCACAAGCCAGTGATCCCCGAGGGGATGCGATCCTGGTCGACAATGACCTGCTGTTCGAGGACGGGCCTTCCTCGCCATGGCCACTGGTGGCAGCCAACCGCTGGCTGAACTGCCTTCCCCCCAGCGGTTGTCCGGAACCCGCCCGGACAGGGTGACGGCCGTGGACACCCACTGCGGCGAAGTCGCGGCCTGGTTCCCGTGGCGCTTTCCTTTCCCGTCCCGTCGCGGTGGGGATGTCCGAGGACCCGCTTGACCATGTGCGCCACTGGGTACGGTCTGGCCTGTTCCGGCGAATCCGGACCTGGACATCGATGAAGGGCGGCTGCCGTGCCACCTGACACCCCGGCGAGCGCTGCCGAAGCGGCACGCCGCTATTACGAGACCGACGACGTCGACGGCTTCTACACCACGATCTGGGGCGGTGAGGACATCCATACCGGGATCTACGCCCACGACCACGAGTCGATCGCGGCCGCCTCCCGGCGAACTGTGGAGCGCATCGCCGCCAAGTCCTCCACCCACCTCGGCCCGGACGGCACCGTGCTGGACATGGGTTCCGGGTACGGCGGCGCGGCACGCTACCTGGCGGACCGCTTCGGCTGCCGGACCGTCGCGCTCAACATCAGCGAGATGCAGAACCGGCGCCACCGGGAGGTCAACGCCAAGCGCGGTCTGGCAGGACTCATCACCGTGGTCACCGGCTCCTTCGAGGACGTCCCGTACCCCGACGGTTCCTTCGACCTCGTGTGGTCCCAGGAAGCTCTCTGCCACGGCGGCGACCGGCCAAGGGCCCTGGGCGAGGCCGCCCGTGTCCTCAAACCGGAAGGCCAGCTCATCTTCACCGACCTCATGGCAGCCGACGAGTGCCCGCCCGAAACCCTGCGTCCGGTGGTGTCGCGGCTGGGCATCGATGCCTTCGCGACACCGAGCTTCTACCGCAGGCAGGCATCGCGACTCGGATTCGCCCACGTCGACTTCGAGGACCTCAGCGATCACCTGCTCACGCACTACCTCCGACTGGCCGAGGAAACCACACAGCGCACGGAGGAACTGACCGGAGTGATCAGCCCCGCCTATCTGGACAAGCTCCAAGACAACCTGCCGCGCTGGATCGAGGCGTGCCGCAGCGGTCACCTGCGTTGGGGGATCTACACCTGCCGCCGCTGAACGCCGACGCCACCCACCCATGGGGCCCGGGAACCAGCCACGCAACTGCCGGCATCGCCGCGCCCCGGCCCAGTCCGCCCGGCGGCGAGGCCGCCACCGGGCGGACGTAGGAGAAGCAGAAGAACGCGTGTGCCCGGAGACGCGGACGGCCCGACCGGCGAGCGGCGCGCCGGTCGGGCCGTCCGCTCGTTCACCCGAGGTGCGTGGTCACGGGGCGAGCGGGGGCGGGTCCGTCAGCTGGCGGGGTTCAGCCGGCTGCGGCGAACGAGGCCGCGAGGCGGGGGATGTAGTCGGCGAAGGCGGGGGCCCAGCAGCCGTAGTCGTGGCCGCCGTCGCAGGTGGGAGAGAGCGACGAGCCGTTGCCGTAGTCGACGTAGCGGCTGGGGATGCGGAGCCGGTCCAGGCGGGCCTTGACCGTGTTGGAGGCGATCTCGGTGAAGTGGTCGATGGGCCCCTGGTTGCCGGTGTAGAGGGTGATGTCGGTGCCGCCGAGCCGGGCCAGGTTGGCGGGGGCGGCGGGGTTGACAGCGTTCCAGATGTGGTCCGCGTTGAAGACCGGGTAGGGCGAGCCGAAGATCGCGTCGCTGTCGACGTAGGGCCCGAAACCGGTGCACTGGCCGGAGCCGGAGGTGCTCACGGTGCACCACGCGCCGGTGAGGTTGAGCTCCGTCGCCAGGACCGTCGCGCGGATCGCCGTCATGCCGAAGTCGATGCCGCCGGACAGGGAGGCAGTGTGCCCGAACAGGTCGGGACGGGCCTCGGCGTAGTGCAGCGCGCCGTAGCCGCCCATCGACAGGCCGACGACGGCCCGGTGGGCCCGGTCGGCGATGGTGCGCAGGTTGGCGTCGATGAACGGGACGACCTGGGTGGTGTGGAAGGTCTGCCAGTTGGCCGCGCCCAGGGCGGTGTTCTGCATGGCCCAGTCGGCGTACCAGCCCTTCAGACCGCCGTCCGGCGCCACCGTGATCATCGAGTCCGAGTGCAGGGCGGGGGCGGCGGCCGCGTCGTCCACGCTGCCCTGGCCGCCATGCAGGAAGTAGGCCACCGGCCAGCGCTCGGTGGGGTTCGCCGCGTAGCCCTGGGGGAGGAAGATGCGGATTTTGTGGGTGCCGGAGAGCTGCGCGGTGGTCACGGTGATCGTGAAGTCGGTGCTCGAGTGCACCTCGGGGGTGCCGACCTGGGTCAGGCCGAACCCGTTGGTGAAGGTCAGAGGTGCCGGGGCGTCCGCCCGGGCGGACGCGGGCGAGGTTCCGAGCAGCGCGGTCACGGCCATGGCCGCGGCGACGGCGGCCGTGGTCGCGTGCCGTCGGCAGCGGAGCAGAAGTGATGTCATCGGTCGTCCTTTCGGGGCACGGGTGATGGGGTCAGAGCGCGCAGTAGGCGTTGACCAGGGCGGTGTCGGTGTCGGTCTGGCCGGCCGTGCCCGGGAGCAGGTGGAACTCGTTGTTGGCGTGCGCGACCTGCTTGGTGCCGTCGTCGCTGCTCAACCAGGTGCTGTAGTAGCCGAGTACGGCGCCGTTGTGCCACCAGACCCACTGGCCGCAGGGCAGTTGGGCGTGCTCGATGCCGAGGCCGTAGCCTGCGGTGCCGGTGCTGTTCACGGGCACCGTGGTCTTGAGTTCGGCCTCCTGGGCGGGCGGCAGCAGCTTCCCGGTCAGCAGCGCCCGGCTGAAGGCGGTGAGGTCGTCCAGGGTCGACACCATCGCCCCCGCCGAGCCGAAGACCTGGACGTCGGAGACCGTGACGTCGTTGGTGTAGAAGACCACGGGGTGCACGTAGCCGTGCAGGTAGTTGCCGTACAGGTTCGGGTCGCTGGTCGGGAAGGTCGTGTTGGTCAGGCCGAGCGGTCCGATGATCCGGTTCTGGATCTCGGTGGCCGCGCTGTTGCCGGTGACGGCATTGATCACCATGCCCGCCAGCACGTAGTTGGTGTTGGCGTAGGAGAACTTCTGGCCCGGCGCCGCGGTCGGCTTCTGCGATGCCAGGGCGATGTCCAGCAGCGTCTGCGGCGCCCAGGCCTGGTTCGGGTTGAGGTCGAGGACGTAGGGGCCGGACACCTGCGGGCTGTTGGCGTACTCGGGCAGGCCGGAGGTCTGGTTGAGCAGCTCGCGGATGGTGATCTTCGTGCCGTCGTAGCCGTTGGCGTTGACCGCCCCCGGCAGCCACTTGGCGACCGTGTCGTCCAGCGAGAGCCGGTGCTCGGCCTCCAGCTGGAGCAGCACCGTGGAGGTGAACGCCTTGGTGTTGCTGCCGATCCGGAACTGCGCCTTCGGGTCGGCGGGCATGCCGGTGGCGAGGTTGCCGGTGCCCGCGTGCACGTACTGGGTGGTGTCGCCCTGGCGGACCAGGCCGATCACGCCGGGGTATCCGTCGGCGACGCCCTGCTGGGCGCCGGCCTTGAGGATGCCGGCCGCGGTCGGCGTGTCCGCGTTCGCCGGGCCGACACCGGCCAGGGCGGCGAGCAGCAGCGTCGCGCTGACGGCGGTCAGACGTAGGGACTTCATCGGACTCCTTCATCCACGGGTCGTCATGGCTCCGGTGCGGGTTGACGCGGCGTCGGGGCGCCGCTGACCGGGCACTTCGATGCTGGTGCCCGGTCAACCCGGCGGACAGGCCAAGGCACCGGCCATCCATGGCCGGTCGTCACGAGGGCCTCTGCGCGGTCGTCCGCGCTTGTCGTCCGTGCTGGTTGTCCGTGCTGGTTGTCCTCGTCGGTGGTTCGCGCCGGCCGGCCCGCGCCAGGGGGACGGCCGGCCGCGCGTCGTCACGACGAGCCGTTCCGCGCGGAGGGGAAGCTGGCCGGCCGGTACTTGGCCTGCTGCTGGCGGAAGGTGCGGCCGAGGTGGTGTTGCAGCCGGACGTGGCGGAACTGGTACACCGCACCGGTCTGGCGCAGCACGCCGCGGTGGTAGGCGTCGTCCAGGAAGGCGACCGTGTCCCAGGGCAGCTTGCCGGTCAGCGGCAGCCAGATCCGGGACAGTACGACCCACTGCCCCCAGGCGGTGAAGGCGAGGGCGTAGGAGACCGCACCGCCGATCCCGCCGACCGCGCCGATGAGGATCCCGTCCGACAGCGCCCAGTTCAGCGGCCCCAGCAGGCGCTGGAGCAGGTCGATGATCAGGCGCCCGCCGAAGGCGATCGCCAGGGTGAGCAGTGGCGCCAGGACGAGGATCTGCCGGCCCACCGTCGCGCGGTTGGCGGACAGCAGGCTGACCGGGGTGGCTGCGGAGGTGACGTCCACCGGCGCCTCGAGTGAGGCCATCAGCCCGAAGACCAGCCCGGCGGCCGTGCCGAAGATCAGCCCGAAGCAGACCATGTTGATCAGGGTGGCTTCGATCACGTGCGGATTGGTGAGCGGGAGCCCCGGATACAGCGCGCGCTCCAGGGCGAGCGCGCACGCGCATCCGACGCCCATGACCGATCCGCCGAGCAGGCCGTCCCCGAACCGGGCGGCGAACGTGCGGAACGTCCGCCGCCCGAAGCCGCGGTGGGTCCCGGGCAGCCGCAACCGCACGCGGGCCGGTTCGAAGGCCGGACCGCCGCGGTAGGCGACCATGACCGCGTACACGCAGCCGAAGGCGAGGCCGGCAACCGGCCCCATCAGGGCCCCCTGGAGGAGGATCTCGCCGAGCTCGGCCCGGATGAACAGCGCGCAGACGAGCCAGTCGGCCAGGGTGATGCTCAGCGCGGTCGCCAGCACGACGGCGATGATCCGGGTCGAGCGCCGCAGCGAGTCGCTGATCCGCCACCAGGCGAGGTCCTGCTGGTCGAGATCGAGCCGCACCAGGTGGTGGGCCAGGTAGCCGAGCCACTGCTGGGCGCGCTCCGGATCCCAGCTGCGCTGCCGGCGCTGGTGGCCGCGGGCGACCTGCTCTGGGACGCGGCGCCGGTAGACCGCCGGAACGAAGCCCGCCAGCAGGTGCTCCTCGAGGGAGCGCGCGGTGGGGAAACGGGTGGTGTCCAGGAGTTCGGCCGGATCCCGGTCGGGCGCCTCGCTGTACATGGTGCGCGCCAGGATGACCATGAGCGGGGTGGTGAGTACGGCGGCGAGGTTCGCGCCGGCCGGGGTTTCCCGGGCGCGCAGTTCGTCGAGGACGGCGTCCCACACGGCCCCGGCGCCGCCGTCGCCGCTGCCGTCGCCGTGGCTGTGGCCTTGGCCTTGGCCGTCGCCGTGGCCGTCGCCGTGGCCGTCGCCGTGGCCGACCGCGCGGGCGGTACGGGGCAGGTAACCGACGAGGTTGTCGAGGGTGAGGTCGGTGAGCTCGATCCCGGCCGCCCAGACCAGCGGTGCGTGCGCCGCCTGGACGGCTTCGGCGAACTCGCCGCGGCGGCTGGTGAGGACCAGCGGCAGCGAGGTGGCGTTCAGTGCCTCAAGTGCCTCGCGCCGCAAGCCCTCCGCTATCTCGTCGAATCCGTCGAGCACCGGAAGGATGAGGTCGGCGTCGACCATCGCGGCGGCCAGGGTCGAGCCGCCGGGGCTCCGGCGGGCCAGGTGCGGGTGGTCGCGCAGCAGCCGGCCGATCAGCCAGTCCCGCAGCGCCGCGGTGGTCGGGTCCCAGGAGCCGAGGCTGAAGATGACCGGCACCCGTCCGGGGAGGGTCCGGGCCGCCAGGACGTCCAGGACGAACCTGATCGTGAGGATCGACTTTCCCGAGCCGGCCCGGCCGAGTATCACCAACCGCCCGGACGAGATCCGCCGGTAGACCTCCGCCACGCTCCGCAGGTCACCGCTCAGGTCCACCTGTTGCGGCGCGGCGCCCGGCCCGAGGCGCTGGATGTTCTCCGAACGGTCCGTCAGACCCGTCGGCGCCTGCTGCCAGCGGACCGGCAGCGGGAACGGGTCGTGGACCCGGCGCTGCTCCTCCTCGCGCCGCCAGCGGCGCCGTATCTCCCGCGCCAGCTCCTGCACTGCCTCGGCGAGCTCACCGTGGGCCGGCAGCGGTGCGGGAGCCGCAAAGGGCGGCGGTACGTGCTCTGCCTCGGGCAGTACGGGCGCGGCCTCCGCCGCTCCGGAAGCCCCGCCCTGCGCTCTCGCGAGCATGGCCGCCAGCAGTCGGCGGTCCTCCTGCCCGAGGTCCAGCGCGTCCGCCAGCAGGTTCACCGTGCCCAGCCGGTGGTCGGTGGATTTGCCGGTCTCCAGTCGGCGAATGGTGCGAACGCTCACCCCGGACCGTTCCGCCACATGCTCCTGCGTCAGCCCCGCCTGACGGCGCAGCTGGCGCAGCATCGTGCCGAGCTGATCAGTCACCGGTTCACTTCCCCCTACTCGCCAGTATCGCCGCCCGTGAGCCTACCGGTACGGCCGGTCATAAATGGCCGGTGCTCTGGCCTGGTCGCTGACCAGCGGGAACCCGACGATCGGTGGTGCCGGGGGGTGGCCGTGCGGACCGTGACAGGCCGCAGGGCCGCCACCCCCCATCGCCCCACCACCCCATCACCACCAGGGATGACGCGTGTCGAAGACGCGCGAGCGAGAACGGAGGAGTCGGATCCGTATGGCAGACACCGAACAGCACAGGGCCCGGTCAGCGAGCGCGCGGACCTCGCCGGAGGCCGTCCCCGAGGCCGCTCCCGAGGCCGTCCCCGAGACCGTCCCCGAAGAGGTCGCCCGGCTGGCTGCGGCCCGGGGGCTCGGCGAGCTTGTCGACGTCCGGCGCGGCGTCTCGGCCACGCGCGCGGTGACCGTGGGGTGGGGCACCGCCACCGTCTCCCTGGTACTGACGCTCGCGCTGGGCTTCGAGACCTCCCGGACCCCGGCGTTCTCCCTCGCCCACTCGCTACTGCACGCGCTCACCCTCGCCTTCCTGTTCACGGCCGTCGGCGGGATCGGCTACGGCGTGCGGGGCCTCGTCGCCGGCACTCGGACGCACTACCTGTACGCGGACGGAATCGTGCACGCCACCAGGTCCGGCCCCCAGGCCGTCGCGTGGCCGGAGGTGACCTGGCTCAAGAGCGTCCACCAGCGCGGCGACCAGAGCACGGTGGGCCGGGTCGTCGGGTACCGGCTGGAGGCCGGCGACGGCACGTCGTTCCTCATCCCCCTGGTCCTGGTGGACGGCCGCAACGCGTTCGTCGACAAGGTCGTCGCCGCCATGCGCCAGCACGACCGTCCGATCGTCTGATCGTCTGATCGTCTGAGGAGTTCACATGACCACCGCCGACAACAACGACGCCGCCCCGTCCACCGACCCGGCCGCCGCCCGGCCGCCGTACGCGAGCGCCGCCGCGCCGTACACCGTCGTCTCCCCCGGGCAGCGGGCCATCTGGGAGGCCAAGGGCAGGCGCGCCATCGGCTTCGGGGTGACATGGCTGCTCGGCGGCCTGCTCGTGGACTCCTACACCAAGGGCGAGTTCAACGTCACCCACCAGAGTGCCGAGGGCGACGAAACCGTCACCCGGACCTACGTCTTCGGCGGCGTCGACTTCACCGGCGTCTCCTTCCTCCCTGCCAGTCCCGCCCAGTTCCGCACCCAGTGGCCCCAACTGACCGACCAGGTCCGCACCTCGCTCGGCGCCCCCGCCCAGGACCCCCAAGCCGGCCAGGCCTGGCTCGGCAAAGACACCCTGGGTTCGGCGGACCTCACCGGGGCCGAAACCCCCAGCCGCGTCTGGACCTCCCTCCAACCCGCCATGCCGTGGCTCCTGATCGCCGTGGGCATCGCGACCCTGGCCGCGATGCAGCTCGTCGTACGCCGCCACACCCGCCACCGCCCCGGCCGCTGACCCGCCGCCCCTCCGGCAGGGCAACGTCCGAGGAGTCAACATGGCATACCGCTACTGGTGCGGCGAGTGCGGCTTCAAAACCCCCTGGCTCAGCCGGCCCCAGGGCGAACAGCAGCAGATCCACCACTACGCCAAACGCCACCCCGGCATCCCACCCGGCGGCCATGTCGAGATCAACCGCAGAAAGCCCGACAGACGACCCGGCTGCCTCCACCTGACAACGCTCGCCCTCCTACTGCTGATCCTCGCAGCCGCGTGCCATCACTAGATGATCGATTCCAAGGGGTTCAGTGGTCGTAGGCGGTCAGGGCTCGCATGACCGGCTGGTCGGTGTGATCGTTGTGCCAGATGGCGGCGGTGAGCGCGAGGATGCGTTGCAGAACGCGGACGGCCACGCCGCCGGGAGTGCGGCCGCGGTGTCGTTCGAGGTCGAGTTGGCCCTTGAAGGTCTCGTTGATCGATTCGATGACCTGCCGCAGCGGCTTGAACAGCTATGATCCGGGCCGCTCGGCCTCGCCCTTGCGGGTCGGCCGCAGCAGTCGGATGTCCAGACCGACGAGGCATGGAGCCAGATCTGCCAGCGCACCGGAACGCGCCCGGGGAAGGACCCTCGCACGCGCATGGTCCGGTGCCTGCTCTTCGAGCAGCTCAGCGGCCTCCCGGACACACTCGCCTCGCCCTCCTATCGACCAGACCGCGAACTACGGGCCAGGAAGGACCGGTTCGCCGCTCAGCTCACCCCCGAGCTGGCCGCCGAGCTCGACCGGCACGCGCAAGGCTTTCTCCACGACCACCAGATTCGCGACGAACCCGTCACATGGGAGCCACCCCTCGACCTCTTGACCGGCCTCCAACTGCCTGGCCCGGACCTATCGAAGACCGACGTCGAAGCCGTGCACCGGTTGATCCGCAACGACGGACTCAGCGTCACCGATGCAGCCGAAACGCTCGGAACAAGCCCCGGCGCTGTCCGCCACGTGCTGCGACAGAATCCAGCACCACTCCTCGCACCCCCGCGCATCTGGGGGAAGGGCCACGCCGGCCACTTCACCCCCACGACTGCGGCCCTGCCCAGCAGCGAGGAGCTCACCTCCCTCTACCTGGATCAGCGACTATCCCTCAAGACCATCGCCAGGAGGCACGAGGTCAGCAGCCCGGTGATCGCCCGCCTCGCCCACGAGTACGGCATCACCCTTCGACAACAGGGCGAGCACATGCGCCGCCACGAGGCCATCTCGCGGGAGTGGCTCTTCGAGGAGTACGTCACGAAGGGCCGAACCCTCCCCGAGATCGCCCGGGACAAGGGCATGAGTGGCTCCAACATGGCCCGTTGGGCACACATCCACCGGATTCCCCTACGGCCACGCGGCGGAGCGAGCCACCGCACCGCGCTGGCTGTTGAGTCCAGGTTCGAGAACGTTCCCGAGCTCCTTCACCCAGCCCTACACGGGCCCGAATGCGAACAGCGATTGCTCCGATTCGCCGCGGCGACTGCGTACCCCAGCATCGCGGACGCGGCCAAGGAGCTCGGCCTCAACGTCATCACCCTCGGAACCCAGATCCGGCATCTCGAACGGGACCTCGGGCAACCGCTTCTGATCCGCGCGCAGAGACGCACCCCGATGAGGATCACCCCGTTCGGAGACGAGATTCTCATGGCGCTGACCGAGGCAGGATGGATCAATCCCGCACGTCGACTGGCGGACGAGGTGCTAATCGGGGAGTCGGCGCCCCAACTGTCTGAGTGAGATGTCGGACCAGTAGGTTCGCCAGGTGACCGCTGAAGCCCTGCACCGATTGACCAGCGCCGAATACGCCGATGTTTGGGACCGCTTCGATGCCGCGTTCGACTTCCGGCCCAGCATGCACGTCTTCCCCGGCATCACAGAGCCTTCGCCATCGGTCACTTGGAGCCTCGACGCGCTGAACGACGACCCTGGACACCGCAAGCTCGACCACCTGGTCGACCCCCCTCTCCGACAGTCTCGACTGAGACGCCCTGTATGTCGGGTTAGTCTGGATGGCGAGGCAGAGGAGATTCCCCCGGCATGGCCAGCACCACCAATCCCGACCCGGCACCGAAGCCGAAGCGGCGGACGTTCTCACCGGAGTACAAACTGCGGATCGTCGCCGAGTACGACGCCGCCCCCAAGGGCGAGAAGGGCGCGATCCTGCGCCGCGAGCGGCTCTACCACTCCCACATCATCGAGTGGCGCCAAGCCCGCGACGCCGGGGCAATGGCCACCCTGACCGACCGGCGGACCTCACCGGCCCGGCCGAAGAAGGCCGCCGAGCAAGCCGAGCTGGAACGCCTGCGCAAGAAGGTCGCCCGCCTGGAGAAGGACGTCGCCCAGCGCGACGCCGCCCTGGCCGTGCTGGGAAAAGCGTCGGCGCTCTTGGCTTGAGATTTAAGCTCGACAAGATCATCTCTCGTCGGGGTTCGTCGTTCTCCTGACAGCAGGCGCGGCCGTCCGTGATCCTTCGGAGTGTCGAGCTCGAAGTGTCACAAGAACGGCCGCTGTGATGAGTGTTGTTGATGACGCAGCCCGCGTCGAGTCCCTGTCCGCATTGTCCCGGTTCCGTGCCGGCTACTACGCATGCCTGCCCGCCCGGGCCGACACGCTGTTCGACCTGACCGACGCCGTGCTGTGCGCCGAAGGTCCCGTCACCTCGCTTGTCGAACTGTCACTGCAGTCAAACTTCCGACGCGGTCACGGCGCGCTGTACGACGCCCTGGCCCGCGGAGCGGTCGACGAGGAGCGGCTGCGATCCCTACTGGTAGACCAACTCCCGGACGGCCCCTTGATGTTCGACGTCGATGCCTCGACGTATCCCAGGCCGAGCGCGGAGTGCTCACCAGGCCGCGGGCACCCGCCGTGCCGCTGCGACGGCGACCGCAAGACCATCCCCGGCTGGCAGTTCCAGTGGATCACCGGCCTGGAGTGGGGCTCGACCTCCTGGACACTTCCTGTCGACGTGGCCCGCATCCCGCCCGCATCCTGCCCGGTGTCAGCAACCGCCGAGCAGATCCGCCGCGTCGCGCACCATCTCGACAATCTGGGCAGACTCCGAATTGACGGCCAGGCAGCACCGCTCTTCATCCTCGACCAGGGCTACAGCGCCTCCGGCCTCACCCACGCTCTGGCGAACGTGCCGGTGCAACTGCTGGTCCGCATCGCCGGGGACCGCGTCTTCTACGACGGCCGCCCGGGACCGCGCAAGCCCGGCCCCGGCCGAAACGGCGTGCACGGCCACCGCTTCGAGCTGACTGCACCGGTCAACCTGCGCCGCCCCGACCAGGTGCTCGTCGTCCCCGACACCCGCCGCTACGGCCGTGTCGAGGTTCGCGCCTGGCACCACATGCATCAGAAGGTCCAGCGCAACGGCTACTTCGCCGACCAATACCCGCAGCTCAACACGCGTCTGCCCGTGATCGAGGGCACGGTGATCGAGGTTCGGGTCGAGCGGCTGCCCGACGGTCGCAGCCCGCACCGCACGATGTGACTCTGGCACACCGACTCCACCGGGACCCTGCCGGACCTCGACGTGCTGTGGCGGTCCTACCTGCGGCGATTCGACATGGAGCACACCTTCCGACTGCTGAAGTCGGAACACGGCTGGACCGCCGCGCGCGTACGCACTCCCGAGCAGGCCCTGCGCTGGACCCGGATCGTCGCCGTCGCCTACGTCCAGCTCCGTCTCGCCCGCCACCTCATCGCCGATCTGCGCCGGCCGTGGGAGAAGCCGCCCCGGCCGGGGCGTGGACTGAGCCCGCACCGAGTGCGTCGCGGATATCGGCATCTGCGTGACCGACTGGGCACCCCGAGCCGTCTGCCGAAAACCAGCACCCCCGGCCCCGGCCGACCCCGAGGGAGCAAGAACGCCCCAGCTCAACGACACCCCGTCGCCACAAAAACCGTCAAAACGGACACCGGGAAGGCCAAGGGACGTAAGAAGAAGGCCTAAATCTCAAGCTTGGAAGTGCTCTCCGAGAGCGCGGACTGAACCGCGCCGTCGAACCGATCCTGGACGAGGCCTTCACCAGTCTGGAGCCCGAGCTGAGCACCAGCGACGACAGCTGGGGCAGCAACTCGACCAGGTCGGCACGGGCGAGCTGGTGGCCCGCATCGACGAGCTCAGCCGCCAGAACGCCGAGCTGACCGCCGAGAGAGACGCGCTGACTCGGGGCAAGGCCGAGCGGGAGGAGAAGCTTGCCGAGGCGGAGGAGGACCGGGACGCGGCTCGCGCGAGCCTGCGCAGGATGATGCGCAGGGAGAACACCAACCCGGATGTCCCCGAAGCCGGATGAGCCCTGTCATCGGGCGGAGCCGGTTCCCGCCGCCGAGTGGGAACGCCCTCGCAGAGCACCTCGTCACAATTTCTCTGAGCTGACCCTATGAGGGCCGGGCCCCCTTCCGTGCTCAGCCCGGTGATGCCTATCGTCCGGGTAGATGCGAGCTCGGGAAGGAGGCCCGGCAATGTCTGTCTACGCCGGGATCGACGTGCATCGCAAGAGGTCCCAGATCGCCGTGATCGGCCAGGACGGCGAGGTCCAGGTCAACCGGAACGTCCCCAACGGCGTCGAGACCGTGCTCGGGGTGATCGGGAGCCTGCCGATCGGCACCCCGGTCGCCTTCGAGGCCGCCTATGGCTGGGGCTGGCTGGTCGAACTCCTGGAGGACTACGGCTATGACCCGCACCTGGTCCACCCGCTGCAGTGCAAGGCGATCGCCTCGGCCAGGCTGAAGAACGACAAGGTCGACGCGGCCACGCTCGGCCGGCTGCTGCGCGCGGACCTCCTGCCGGAGGCGTGGATCGCCCCGCTGGACGTGCGCCGGCAACGCGCCCTGCTCCGCCACCGCTTCCAGCTGGTGCGCCTGCGCACCCTGCTCAGGAACCGCGTGCATGCCGTCCTCGCCGACCCCGGCCATGACCGCGCCGGCGGTTTCCGCACCGGCCCGGGCCGCGTCTGGTTGGCTGGCCTGCCGCTGCCCGATGCCTCCCGCCGGGTCGTCGAGGCCTACTCGCCGTCATGGACGCGCTGCAGCCACCCATCGATGCCCTCGACCAGGACTTGGCCGCAATCGCCCGTGGTGATCCGCGCGTGGCCGCGCTGACCCGACTGCCGGGAATCGGTACCCTCACCGCGCTGACGATCGTGGCCGAGGCCGGCGACATCAGCCGGTTCCCGTGCGCGCGCAACCTCGCCTCCTGGGCCGGGCTGACGCCCACCGTCCGCAACTCCGACCGCACGGTCCACCACGGGAACATCTCCAAGCAGGGCTCGCCATGGCTGCGCTGGATCATGTGCGAGGCCGCGCAGACCGCCAAGCGCCATCCGGTCTTCGCCCCCGGCTATCAGGACATGGTCCGCCGCCGGGGCAAGAGCATCGCCACCACCGCCGTGGCCCGCAAGCTCCTCACCCGGGCCTACCACGTCCTGCGCGAGGTCCACGAGCAGCAGGCCACACCCCGCCGCAGACCCGCCGTCCCCCGCTCGGCCAAGACAGCCACACGCTCCGGGTGAGCTCGTATCCGCCGCATGAGACGGCAGCCTGCCGCGCTCGATGACCTGACTGAGCAGCCCGGTCCCCCGAACCACGGTCATGGCGCCGGCCTGGGCCGGGCGCCGGATGGGTGCATGTGACACCACGTATTGACCGCCCCCCAGGGGGACACCAACCCGCTGTCACCACAACCACGTTCGGACCATCCCCGGTCGAGCATCATCGGCCGCCGGGAAGCCCCGAAAAACCGCCCCAGGGAGCAACCACACCCCCGGGTGCACCCGCCTGCCAGTTGACAGGCCCGGCCCTCATGGGTGCGACGATGTCCCACAAACCGGAGCCGGTGGCGGTCTACCGGCCTGGCTCGCGGCCCGGAATCGCGGTTGCTGACCAGATCACTCCGTTACGGGCAGGCACTCGGCGAGCAGGTCGATGACGTCGTGCCAGGCGCGCTGCGCGTGCTGTGGGTGGTAGCCGACGCCGGGGACCATGGGGTGGTCGACCGGCGGGTGGTGGAAGGCGTGCAAGGCGCCGCCGTAGACCGCGAGGCGCCAGTCGACGCCCGCGGCCTGCATCTCGGCGGTGAACGCCTCCCGTTGCGCGGGCGGCATGATCGGGTCTTCCGACCCGACCCCGGCCCACACCGGGCAGCGAATGCGCGCCGCCTCGCCCGGTCGGCCCGTGGTCAGTGCGTTGACTGTCCCGATCGCGCGCAGGTTGACGCCATCGCGCCCGAGTTCCAGCCCGACGGCGCCCCCGGTGCCGTAGCCGACGGCGGCGATCCGGTCGGGGTCGGTCCGCGGTTCGGCGCGCAACACGTCGAGAGCCGCATGGCCGATGCCCCGCATCCGGTCGGGGTCGGCGAGCAGCGGCATGCAACGGGCCAGCATCTCCTCGGGGTCACCCAAATAGCGCCCGCCGTGAAGGTCGAAGGCCAGCGCTATGTAACCCAGCTCGGCGAGCGCATCGGCTCGGCGGCGCTCGACGTCGCTGAGCCCCATGCCTTCTGGTCCGAGCAGCACCGCGGGCCGGTGGTCGACACCGGCCGGGAGCGCGAGGTACCCGATCATCGTCAGACCGTCGGCCGGGTACTCGACCGTGCGCGTTGTAACCGTCGTCATGAGACTGGACTGTAGTGATCGTCGAGCCCGGTCGGGCCGGTGTTCACCGCTGGCAGAACAGCGCGGGTGTGCCTCTGAAATGCGGCGATGGCTCACAAGATCCGTCACAAACCCCGTTCCCGCAGGCGGGCAAGCCAGACCCGGTTTCGGGCGGTGAACCGGTAGTACACCGCATGCCGAGCCGGGGAGGCCTTCGGGTGCTGAAGGACGAGCTCGGGCTCGTACAGGATCTCCCAACCAGCATCAAGGCTCCGCCAGGCGAGGTCGGACTCTTCATGCCCGAAGAAAAACTCCGCCGGCCACAAGCCGATCTCGTTGAGCATCGGCACCGAGAACGCATGGCCACCGCCGAGGAAGGCGGTCATGAGCAGCCCGTCGTCGTCGAGTTCGCCGACGACGTCCACCTCGCCCGACTCGCACAGCATTGCCAGGCCGACATTGCGGCCGCCGGGACATCCCAGGTTCTCCTCAAGCGGGATCTTGATGACGTCAGCGTCCACCTCGGTGAGCGGGGTCGCATTGCCCACCAGCACACCCCTCGTGGGCACGTCCTGCTTCTCCACCGAGGCGAGCAAAGCGTCCAGCTCCCGGGGACGAGTGCCCATCGTCACGATGACGACCCCGATGCGCGGCAACGACACAGCGGCAACTCCAGTAGTCGGCGAGACACCAGCCGCCCTCGGTCCGGAGCGGATGAGGCGCAGCGGGGTTGGTGCGGGATTAGCGGGTGTCGTCGGTGCGGCCGGGGCGCGGGGATGGAGGCTCGCCGGGCCGCGCGGGCGCGGAGCCGCGGGTGCGGGCCGACTCGGGTGGCTTCCGGGTCGCAGCAAGCCGCACCCCGGATCTCCGGGCCCGGGACGGGAGCGTCACTGGACGATGACCGCCATCTCCCCGTAGGTCGCGTATCCGGCGTCAAAGGCGGCCTCGCTGATCCACGACTGCCCACGGGCGGGGTCATCGACCAGGACCTGGCCATCGCTGACTGCGGAGACGACCACGCTGTGCTCGGACGGCCCGGCATAGGTCACCTGGCGGCCGTCGTAAGCGGTGTACGAGTTCGCCGCGAGGTAGCGCCAGCCATAGTCCACCCAGACGACCGCCGGATGGCCCGCGGACACCTCCGTGCGCAGCTGGGCAGGAGAGATCCCTTGTCCAGCAGCCTCCAGGGACAGGCCGTAGGACTGTGCGGCCTGGGCGACGGGCGGGTAGTACACGCCGAAGCCGGTGCCGTCCGCCTCCGAGCCGTCGGGGTCTCCCACGAAGGAGCGGAAGGGATCCCCGGCCAGCGGCCCGGAGTCCCCCGCCTGGTAGTGCGTCAGGTCGACGCCGATCCGCGCTAGCACGTCCTGATCCCCCACCAGCACGCCCCTCGCGGCCAGCACCATGCGCAGGGAGGCCGCCTCGCAGTCGTTTCCCAACTGCTGCTGGTACATGGGAACCCCGGTGCCGACGGCACCCGAAGGGACCGCGCCGATCATCGTGACAGCACCCGCCAGGACCACGGCCAACGCCGCCGCCAGCCGGCCGCGCATACTCCGAGGTAACCGCGCGAGCACGGAGCATCCGCTCGGGGGCCCGGATCCGGCCCCCGCAGGCGGAACGGTCGCGAACGGTCGGGCTGCGGGCAGTCGGCCCGCTGGCAGCGCAGCTGCGGATGGCGGGGGTGCCTGCGGATCAGGTCGGTGCGGGCCCGGGTGCGGGCGCCGCGCGTACCGCCGGATGTCATTGGCGCTCTCCATGGCACCTCTCCTTCGATGGCTGGGCACCGCAGGTGTCGGGCAGCCCGGGTGCGGCGCCGTGCATGCTTCCTGATGTCCTCCTCACTCTCCATGGCACCCCTTCCTCGCCTGCCTCGCACCGCGGGAGCGGCTTCCCGGCATCGCTCCGCTACCGCACCGC
This sequence comes from Kitasatospora sp. GP82, assembly GCF_029892105.1. Lineage (GTDB taxonomy): Bacteria > Actinomycetota > Actinomycetes > Streptomycetales > Streptomycetaceae > Kitasatospora. The sequence goes on from NZ_JARZAJ010000028.1 coordinate 21,849, forward strand.
GAGGACCAGATGCTCGCCTACGTCACCGTCACCCGCGACCAGCGCACCCTCCGTCCGGACCGGGCCGGCCTGGATCACCAACTACGGCCCCGGCCGGCGAACCGCGGCCAACGCCAGCAGCTCGCTTCAGGCCCGGCGGCTCGACGCGTACAACAGCTGGGCCGACGACCTCGACCGCTCGTACTCGGCGAACAGAAGTGGTGCCCGCGGCCCGGCTCGACGTCAGGCGCAGGGGTGCCGGTACGGATGGTGCCCGGCGTAGGCTGTCCACTGGCTGTCGGGCACCGGGGTGCCGACATCGGCGCAGATCTCCTGGTACATGCGATCGGAATCCAGCTCCCAGAATCGCACGCTGTCACCGTAGAGGGGGTCGTGGACGGTGGTAGCCACCGTGCGGCTGTCGGGCGCGAACTCCAGGTCGCTCCCGAGCAGGGTGAGGGCGGAGCTGGTGGACACTCTCGTCGGATCGGCCGCGTCCCACAGCAGCACCCGACCACCGGTCAGCCCACCGGTGGCCAGGCCGACGGTGCGGCCGTCGTCGCTCACCGCCAGGTCACCCACGAGATCGTTCAGCGGGATCTTCGCAATCCAGACGTTCGGTTTGGCCAACTCCCAGAAGCTGACGGCCTTTTCACTGTTGGACGCGGCCACGACGTACCGGCCTCCGCCGAAGGTCCGGATGGAGTCCGCCGCCACCTGGATCGTTCCTGCCGGCACCGGGTTCCTGATCTCGGTCAGGTCGACGACCTGGACGTCACGATCCTTCTCCATGACCAGCATCCGGTGCTGAGGGGTACCGGCGACACCCCAGGCGTCGTGGAGCTTCAGGGGCAGCGGATGGGGACCGTCCGGGTGTTTCGGATCCGCAAGACTCCAGAGCTGTACGCCCTGGGTGGCGTCGATCACGACCAGTACACGCCCGTGCTGCTGGAGACCGAGCCCGGCCAGCGAATCGGGAACCGTCACGGTCGCCACCTCCTGCGGATGGCGGCGGTCGGCGATGTCCCACAGATGGACCACGCCGTCGGAGGAGCTGTTCAGCACCAGGACGCCCGACTCGGTGCTGGCCTCCACGTCGAGACGGCCGTCCGCCGGTCCGGTCCGGGCGAAGGTGGACTCCAGGACCGGGTGGTGAACGTCTCCCACCTCCCACAGGCCGACGGACGACTGGTCACCCGGCTGGGTGATGAGGGTGTGGCCGTCCGCCAGGAAGGCCCCCTTGGACCACGGGTGCGGGAGAGTGGCGCTCTCGACAGGCCGGTGCCGGTCGGTGACGTCCCAGAGCTTGACGCCGCCGTCCTCGTCGCTGGTCACCAGCGTGCGGCCATCGCCGCCGAATGCCGTCCCAGGGGCTCCGCCGGTCTGGCCGACCAGTCCCTGGGGGATCGACACTCCGGGGGCGGTCCAGATCCGCACCCGGCCGTCGTCGCCGCCGGTCGCCATGGTGTGGTTGTCCGAGGCGAACGCCAGGGCGCGCAGCGGACCCGAGCCGTGCAGGTTGTCCCGCCGGTTGAGATCCACGGTGACGGGGTCGGGGTGCCGGCCGAACTGGAACCGGTTCACGCTGCCGTCCGTACTGGCGGCGGCGAAGGCCTCACCGCTGCCGCTGAACGCGATGCCCAGGAAGTCCCCGCGCCCGCTGAGGGGATCGACAGTCATCTCCTTCGCCGCGGGTCGGGTGGGGTCGGTCACGTCCCAGCAGTTGAGCTGTCCGTACGTACCGCCGGCGACCAGCAGCCTGCCCGCCGGGTGGAAGGCCAGGCTCCAGGCGCTCCCGACCGTCATGGTGGACAGGACGGTCGGCTGAGCGGCGGCCAGGTTCCACAGTCGGACGCTTCCGCCGGTGCTCGCCGTGGCCAGGGTGCGGCCATCTGGGTGGAAGGCCACGCCGGTGATCTCCTTGGAGTCCGCCGACAGGGTGCGGGCAGGTACGGGATGGGCTGGGTCGGCGACGTTCCAGAGCTGGGCGATTCCCTTGTCGCTCCCGGTGGCGAGGGTGTGGCCGTCCGGGCTGAAGGCCAGTGAGTACGCGGTGTCCGTTCCGTCGGGAGTGCCGCTCAGCAGCTCGGGGTGGTGCGGATCGGCCACGTCCCACAGCTGTAGGGACCTGTGGCCGTGGGTGGCGAGCAGGCGCCCGCCCGGGGCGAAGGCCACCGCGGCGGTGCCGTCGGTGCTGAGGGCGGTGCCGAAGGAGGGCCGGGCCGGGGTGCTCACGTCCCAGAGCTTGACCGTGTGGCTGGTGTCACCGCTCGCGAGGACCCGCCCATCGGCGCTGAACGCCAGGCTGACGACCTTTCCGGTGTGGTTCTTGTCCGAGGGGTCGTCGATCGCGACCGGATAGGAGGTCGTGTAGGAGGTGTACAGCTGATCCCGGGCCTCCGGGGTGGGCGACGTGTGGTAGGCGGCCAGGCTCAGCTCCAGCGCCACGGCGGGATCGGTGGAACGGATGGCGGCAGCGTTCGCGGCGAGCTGGCGGGAAGCGATCACCGCCTCGCGCTGCGACGACTCCCGGTGCTGCCGGACGGCGATCACGCCGACCACGACCGCCATGACCACCGCGAGCACCCCGCCGGTGAGACCCGCTCGCCGGATCCTGGCCGCGCGGACGCAGGCGGCCAGGAAGTCACGCTGGGACGCCGTGAGCTCCGCCCTGCGGTCGGGGCTCTTCGCCCACTCGCGTATCCGGGCCAGCGGATGGCCCTGCAACAGGTTGCCCCGGTCCCGGCCGCTCTGCAGCCAGACCTCGGTGGCCTCGGCGAGTTGCTGGTGGAGCAGTGTGCCCGTGCGGTCCTCGCTGAGCCAGCCGTGGAGCCTGGGCCAGGCTCTCAGCAGCGCCTCGTGTGTGATCTCGACCGTGTCGTCCCGCTCGGAGAGCAACCGGCTGCCGACCATGACGTCCAGTACGGCGGAGGCCCGCTCCGGATCCTGGTTCTGCCGGAGCAGGCTCTCCCGAGTCGCCCGCCGTCGGACGTCGTCGGTGCCGTCACCGATTTCCACCAGTCCGAGCAGCAGTGAGCGCGCCAGCCGCTGCCCGTTCTCGTCAAGGCCGGCGAACACCCGTTCCGCGGTGGACGCGACGGAGTGGAGGATGCCGCCGGTGTCCCGGTACGCCTGGACGGTCATGACCTGGCCGTGCTTCAGCTGCCAGGTCGCCTGCAGCGCGTGGGCGAGCAGCGGGAGCCGCCCGGCCTCGTACTCCCCGTCAGCCGTCGCCCCGAGGTCGTGCAGCAGCAGCTCCACCAGACCCGGTTCCACGTCCAGGTCCGAGAAGCGCGCGGGGAAGAGGATCGCCTCACGCAGGCCCTGCTCCGACAACGGCCCGAGAATGACCGGCCGGTCCTCCAGGGCCGCCCGCAGGAGTGGATGGCCGGTGGCCCGGCCATAGAAGTCGGACCGCATACCGTAGACGACCAGGGCAGCAGGTTCGCAGTCCTGGCCAGGCTCGGCCAACCGAGCCATCAGCTCCACGAAAGCACGTCGTTCCTCGTCGTCGGAGGCGGGGGTGAAGAGCTCCTCCAACTGGTCGACCACGACGACCATCCGCTCCAGGGAGGCCTCGCGCAGCCCCGCGCGCACGGCGGTGGCCAGCCCGGCGGGATCGGCCGCGGCCGACTCCGTGGCCTCGGCCGGGTCGAGCCCCAGCGCGCCGGCCAGCGCGCGCGCCGCCTCGGCCAACGGGCTGGCTGTGGGGGTGAACACCAGCCGCGGCCACCGCTCTGCCCCCGTCCGGGGAAACGCGCCGCCGGCGAGCTTCGGCAGCAGCCCGGCGCGCAGCAGCGAGGACTTGCCCACACCCGACGCGCCGAGCACGAACTGCGCGCCGCCCGAACCGAGACGCTCGGTCAGACGCAAGACAAGGGCCGCGATCGTCTGCTCCCGTCCGAAGAACCACCGGGACTCGTCCGGTCCGAACGCGCTCATGCCCGGGTACGGGCATTCCCTCCCGGAGCCGCCGGACAGCACCTGCCGCGCGCCATGGACACCGTCCTCCAGATGGAGGTGCAGATCGCGCCCGGTCGCGAAGAGGTCCCGGCCCGCCTGGTAGACCCTGGCGTCACCGGACGCCTGCGCCTCCTGCTGGATCCGGGGCTCCTGCGGCGGATCGTCAGGGGTACTCATCGCTCGACGATGTGCTGGTCCCGGCCCGCCTGGTAGACCCGGCCGTGCCCCGAGGCGGTCGCACGCATCCGGATATCGCCGGAGCCCGTGCCATCGGGCTCGGGAGTCTGCGGTCCCAGCTCGTCGATCATCCGCCGCAGTTCGTCCACCAGCTCCGGTCCGCCGGCATGGGCCAGCCGGGTGAGCCGTCGGCACCAGTCGTCGACCAGCGCCTGCTCGGTCCGCACGGTCTGCTCGTCACCGTCGTGACGTGCTGCCAACAGCTCTGCCCGAGCGTCGTCCAGCTCCGCCGTGACTGTCTCGGCCCGCTCCGGATGAACGCGCTGCCAGAGCCTGCCGATCGTTCGCCTGGCCAACTCCCAACTCTCGGTGGCGAGAAGCCGCACCACGGCGTTCGCAGCCGTCGTCGCCAGTGTCGTCAGTTCCGGCTCCATGGCCAGCCTCCTGCCTCAGACGTCTGCCCGTCAACCGCGAGCCAACCATAGGCGCTGAAGGCCACGACTGTCCGGCCGTTCGATCTATTGACGTACAGTCAACTCAACGAGGATGAAGGCATCTTGTCTGGCGGCAGCGGTACGGGCCGAGGCAGCGACCGACTCGGGCCGAGGAGGCGATCCAGCGGATCACCACCGAGAAAACAAGCCCACTCCGGCGCGGATACGGCGGGGTTCGGAAACCTCCGGCTGACGCAGCCTAACCTCAGCAGGACGTCGAGTTCGTCCGGCCGCCCGGCCGATCGCGCCGCGCGCCCCGTCCGGGCACGGAGGCGCCCGGCCACAGTGGGAGGTATCAGCAGCAGGGCGGCCGACGCCCTCGCACAGCAGATGGCGCTCGACCGGACTTCAGCAAGGGCGGTCAGTACCTGTTCCACGCCAGGTCGTTGAACAGCCAGTCGAAAGGAAGCTCGCGACTCCCTCACCAGCTCACTGGCCCAGGTCTCCCGGCCACAGTTCATCGCTGGACAGGCAGCACCAGGTTCCGTTCCAGATGGGCCTGCGCCTCCGCCTGCAGGGTTCCGCGGCTGCATCCGCAGGCCCATGGGAGGTCCTCCTGGACCGCTGGCATCGCCGTACGCGCCGTGTCACCGCTTCGGGAGGAGCTTGTCCGTCCAAAGCGGACGACAAAAGGCAAAGGCAAGGAGGTTACCCACTCCTTGCCACTCTCAATGTATAGCGCACCGGGGGCCTTGCGGCAAGGCCCGGGTCGTGCCACAGAATGGTCGGCCAAGGCCAGAACCTGCGGAAATAACGGATTCGCGAAGTGCGTGTGTTGTCGTCGACGTTTGGGTTGCGCGGGAACGTCGAACCGCGCCGGTGGGACTCGCGGTGCAGTTGCGGGGACTCGGCGCGGAGGTGCGGGTGTGCGTGCCGCCGGACTGCGCGGAGCGGCTGGCCGAAATCCAATCTCGTTGAACGGGCGTTTTGATGATTGACGTGATCGTGGTCGGCGGCGGACCGACCGGCTTGATGCTGGCCAGCGAGTTGCGGCTGCACGGTGTGCACGTGCTCGTGCTGGAGAAGGAGGCGGAGCCGACCGGGCAGTCCCGCGCGCTCGGCATGCACGTGCGCAGCGTCGAGGTGATGGATCAGCGCGGTCTGCTGGAGCGGTTCCTCGCGCTCGGCGAGCAGTTCGCGGTCGGCGGTTTCTTCGCCGGCATCGCCAAGCCGTGGCCCGACCGGCTGGACACCGCACATTCGTACGTCCTCGCCATCCCGCAGAGCATCACCGAGCGTCTGCTGACCGAGCACGCCACCGAGCTCGGCACCGAGATCCGGCGCGGCTGCGAACTGGTCGGGCTGAGCCAGGACGAACACGAGGTGACCGCCGAGCTGGCCGACGGCACGCAGCTGCGCTCGCGCTACCTTGTCGGCTGCGACGGCGGCCGCAGCACGGTGCGCAAGCTGCTCGGCGTCGGTTTCCCCGGCGAGCCCACCAGGGTCGAGACGCTGCTGGGCGAGGTGGAGGTGGCCGTGCCGCCGGAGACGCTGGCCGCAGTGGTGGCCGAAGTCCGCAAGACCCATGTGCGGTTCGGCGCCATGCCCCTCGGGGACGGGGTGTACCGCATGATCGTGCCCGCCGATGGGGTGGCCGAGGACCGTGCGGCTGCGCCGACCTTTGAGGAGTTCAGGCAACGGGTGCGGGTGTTCGCCGGCACCGACTTCGGCGCGCACTCACCGCGCTGGCTCTCCCGCTTCGGCGACGCCACCCGGCTGGCTGAGCGCTACCGGACCGGCCGGGTGCTGCTGGCCGGCGACGCGGCGCACATCCACCCGCCGACCGGCGGGCAGGGGCTCAACCTCGGCATCCAGGACGCGTTCAACCTCGGCTGGAAACTGGCCGCCGAGGTCCGCGGCTGGGCACCGGAGGGGCTGCTGGACAGCTACCACACCGAACGGCACCCGGTGGCCACCGACGTGCTGGACAACACGCGCGCGATGACCGAGCTGCTGTCCCCCGAGCCGGGTCCACGGTCGGTGCGCAGGCTGGTGTCGGAACTGATGGACTTCGAGGACGTGAACCGGTACCTGATTGAGAAGATCACTGCGATCGGGGTCCGCTACGACCTCGGCGAGGGGCATGAACTGCTCGGCCGGCGGATGCGGGACGTGGGGCTGAAGCGGGGGCGCCTCTACGAGCTGATGCACGGCGGCCGCGGGCTACTGCTCGACCAGACCGGCCGGCTCTCGGTGGCGGGCTGGGCCGATCGGGTCGACCACGTCGTCGACGTCAGCGAGGAACTGGACGTGCCCGCAGCGCTGCTGCGGCCGGACGGCCACGTGGCGTGGGTCAGTGAAGATCAGCAGGATCTGCTCAGCCAGCTGCCCAAGTGGTTCGGCGCTGCCGTCAGCTGAGCGCGCAGTTGTGGCTCGAAAGGGGGTGGGACCTTTCTCCGGCCGAGTCCGGCGCGGTCCGGTGCCGTACCTCCCGCTGAGTGCCGCGCCACCGGCGCGGCCCAGGCTCTGGCGGCCGGACGCATCCGCCCTACACCGACCAGGAAGCCGTGCATTTCCTCGCCGGGCAGCGCCACCTGCGCGCGGCGTTGCCGCAGCACCGCGCCGAGCCGATGGATATCACCCGGCTGGCCCGGCCGCTGCTGCCGCCCCACCCGCGACTCCACGAGGTCGGCGGGAGTCCTGGCGACCAGCCCGAGCCGGTCGGCCAGCAGCCAGGTGGCACTTCGGACCGTCAACCCCAGGGCGGAGGCTGGGTGACGTTCAGCCCGTACTCCCTGGCCACCCGCCTCCTGACCGGTTCTCAGCTGCACCTCATAGCCGGCACCGCCAACCCAGCCCGCCCTTCCGGACACCTCCCGCTGCCCGGCCCCTTCACGGCCGGGTCAGGTTGACAGGAGGGGCTCGCGATCGGCGTAGGCGTGGGTGAGGGTGCCGTCCTTGGGGAAGGGACGCAGGCCGTAGTCGTGCAGGCCGAGGCGGTCGGCGACAGCCCTGGAGGCGGTGTTGTGCGCGTGGATCCAGGCGATGAAGGGGAGTTCGGGGGCGGCGTGGTCGGCGTGGCGCTGTGCGGCACGCGCGAGCTCGGTGGCGTACCCGTGTCCCCAGCGGGCCGGAGAGAGGCGGTAGTACAGGTTCCAGTAGCCACCGGGGTGCTGCTGGGCGCCACCGCTGCCGACCACCTCTCCGGTGGCGCGCAGCCGTACGGTCCAATACCCGAGACCGTCGGCGTCCCAGGCTGCGACGGCGCGCTCGATCCAGGCCCGGGTGGTTTCGGGATCGGTATGCCTGCCCTCGGGCTGGTGGCCCCAGGTACGGGCGTCGGTGTTCAGGGCGAACAGTGCGTCCAGGTCGTCGAGGGTGACGGCGTGCAGATCGAGGCGCTCGGTACGGACGAGGTACGGCTGATTGGGTTCGCTCATCGCATGATCGTACTGACCATGGACGAGGGGCGGCCACGCTTCCGGCGCGGCCAGAGGCCTGCCACGTCCCCGACAGTCGGGCTGCCACAGCTGACGCTGCGTCAGTTGGGGCCGAGTCGTAGCGCGCGGCGGCCCGCCGCAAGGGCGAGCAGCACCCACAGCGCGGCCGTGCCGCCGACACCGATGACACCGACGCCCAGGCCCGAGTAGTCCCTGTCGGTCGAGACCGGCGGCACCCAGCCGTCCGGGTCCACCACGACGGTCTCGGTGGTGCCGACCGCCTGGCCCCAGCAGTCGGGGGCCGCCAGCCTGGCGTGCGGCAGCGGCTGCCCGTCCGCGCGGCGGATGCCGCAGGTCCAGCTCAGCCCGCCGCTCTTCTTCTTGCTGCTGTGCGTCGCGGTGATCACCACGTCGGTGCGCTCACCGCGCAAGTGCATCACCTCGGACTTGAAGACTTGCCAGGGCAGGACCAGCAGTGCGATACCGAGCGCCACGCCCGGCCACAGAAACCACCCGCTGGGGCGCACCAGCATGAGCGCGGCCAGCGCGCCGAGCAGCGCCAGCACGGCGGTGATCAGGGCCAGGGCCCCGTAATCCGGATTGGCGGCGAGCACCGCGAGGCCGGCCAGCGTCAGCGGGGTAAGCACCGCAACCAGGACGCTGACCCGGCGGACCCGGCGGCGGGCCGGCTCCGGGAGCCTCCCGCGGTCGGCACCGCGGCTGCCTGGACCGCCGTGCACGGCCCGGCGCGGCCTGCGACTGCCCCCGGCCGGCCTGGGCGGTGCGAACGTCCCGTCCTTCAAGGGTCTCTTCTGCTTCTTCTTTCCCCCGGCCACAGCATTCCCGTTCACTCGCTCAGCAGACTTCCGCGACAGTCTGACTGGTCAGCCCGGCACACGGAACAGGCGGGTCCTCCTACCCGCCACCGTCCGGGCAACTGACAGCACCACGACTGCCGGGATCTCCTCCGGCGTCCCGCTCCCGATCACAGCCGGCTCCCTTCACCGGGCGGCGTCAAGTCCCGTCGAGGAAACTGCCGACGGCCTGCGCCGAGTGGCTGTCGCCGCGGTCGCCGCGGACCTGATCGGCAACTCAGTCAGCAGTGCGGGCGAAGGCAGCGCCGTCACGGCAGTTGGCGTCCTCCTCGTCGCGCTGTCGACCCTGCCGCTGCCCGTCCGGCGCAGCCACCCGGCTCCGGCGCTCGCGGCCGTCCTGGTCCTGGGCATGGCGGCGAACCTCACCGCACCGCCGTCGAGCCACTTCGGCGCCGTCCTCTCGGTGGCCCTGTACTCGGTGGCCTGGGTCCGCGCCGCCCCGGTGACGGCTCTGGCGTCCACCGCGACGGTGGTGCTGACGCTGCTCAGCCAGAGCATCGGAGACGAGCCAGAGATGACCTTGATCAAGCCGTTCACGGACGATCTCTGTTTGGCCCGCGGAACACCTCCGTAGCGTCGGAGCGCCCGACTTCATCTATGGAGGTCCTCGTGACGAATGTCGACTCCCTGTCCACGGCGCCGGCTGGACAGCAGGTCAACGACTCGCTCATCGCCCTTCCCACCCCACCCGCAGTCGTAGCCCCGCAAGGAGGCCGAGCGGAACGGGGCATCACCAGGGAACGCGTCGGTTCTCGTCAACTCTGCCTGAGCCGCCTCGTGATCCCACCGCTCACCACCGAGCAGGCACACCTCCACGCGGACCACGAGACCGCGATCTACATCGTCAGCGGCGAGATCGAAGTCCGGCACGGACCCGACCTGACCGAGGTCACCATCGCAGGCCCCGGCGACTTCGTCTACATCCCACCGAACGTCCCCCACCAGCCGATCAACCGAAGCCGGACACAGGAAGTCGTCGTCCTGGCAGCACGCACCGACCCGCACGACATCGAAAGCCTCGTGCTGCTCCCCACCGCAACACACTGAACACACGGACCCGCGACCACCTGGCCGCACCCTGCCGCAGACCCAGGCCCCCTCGACCGGCAACCTCGCCTTGGCGGCCGGCCGCGTGCTGCGCGCGGGGGTGTCGTGCGTGCACGCGTGCACCAGCGTGACCAGGGCACGTTGCGAGAGCCGGAGCTTGCAGCGACGGTACCCTCCCGTGTGACGATGAGCATGGTGGCCCACTCAACCAGCTCGTGCGGCAGGTACGGTGCGACAGGACAGGAACCAACGAGGCTCTCCGGCGGAAGAGTTGAGATGTGAGAATCGCCCGACCGCCCGGGAGCCTTGTCCGATCTACGCCGACCGGCCCCGACCCGCCCGACCGTCATCGCCCATGGAGGAGCGGGAAACTACCGGCAGCTGCCGGCGGCGCCCCATTGGGCCGACCCGATCGGTGCGGGTACTGGCGGTGATCGGGTGATGCGTGCCCACACGCAGGTACGCCCCGGGCGCCGACTCGTTGCACAGAACATGGCCAGTGCATCGGGCGAGCGAGGAATGCCTACACCGCTGCTGTGGGCATTCGTCATCCGCGAGTCAGCGCCACAGTCGCCGCCGGTCGCCGAAGCGATCCTGGAGATCGGGCCCTCCCAGCATGCGCAGCTGCTGGAGGACGCGATGGCCAGTGGCTTCACCCTCGCCGCAGGCGATCCCCCGCCGACCACCGCCGAAGTCCACGTACACCACGGCCTTCTCACCGAGCTCAGCCTGGTCGGCGGACACCGTGTGTGGCAGCCGGCACCGCCCGCCCCGCTCTCACCCGAGTGGCTGTCCGCCGCTCAGACCAGGGACAGCGTCGTGGTCATCATCGTCCCGCCCGGTACCTGGCCCCAGAGCCTGCCGGACACGGCACCCGCCGACCTCGCCGACGTGTTCACCACCAACCTGCAGGAAGCACGAACGAACGGGCTGGTCCAACACGGAACAGCCCGCCTCATCGCCCGGTGAGACACCAACGCCCGGCTGGACCCGCAAGCCGCTCGCCGCCGAGGGGCCAACCGCCGTCTGACGGCCGTTCCGATACCGGGTCTCAGCGTGGGGCCTTGCGATCGCGGGACAGCGTTCGTCACCGTGGCGAGGCGACGGAACATCAGGGAGGTGCAGGCAGCCGTACGGTGCGCGGTGTCGGTGCACCGACGGGCGGCGACTCGGCCTCGGTGGCGCGGTCAGCCTCCTCCTGGCGGCGCCGGGCGGTGAGCAGCTGCTCCCGGAGGTCCCCTTCTCGCCCACCACTGCGGCAAACGCGGCTCACCCTCCGGGGCGGCGCGCGGTGTACGGCCCCAACGCCGGCCCATTCCCGCCCCATGGCCCCCGGCCCAATCGGGTTCGGCCGGGTCAGGGCGTGGCCAGGGCCTCCCGCCGGGAGAGGGCGTCGGAGGTCCTGACCGTGATGTGGAGCGAGGCCGCGAGGGTGAGGGCCAGTACGGCGCCCACGGCGAAGATGGTGCCGCTCGTGACGGGCGGCGGGCTGCCGGCCTCGGAGCGGGCGGAGCCGCTGAGGAAGGGGACGACGGCCAGAACGGCGGCTCCCAGGGCGACCTCCGCCCAGACGACCTTCGGGAAGTGCCGCAGCGTCAGGTGCAGGAGGGAGGCCGTGGGGTCGGCGCGGCGGGCCTGGGCGATGCGGGGCATCAGCCAGAACTGGTTGACGCCGCCGGCCGTGACCATGCCGAGGACCAACGCGATCTTGATGAGCAGGAAGAATCCGTAGGTCGTCGTCCACAGCTGCTCGATGCCACCGACGTGCTTCCAGCTCATCCACAGGCCGGAGGTGAGCACCGAGCCGACGCAGACCAGGGCGACGAGGCTGAAGCGACGCCAGAGGTCCGCCCACAGCGCGCCGGCGTTCTCGCTCAGTCGGCCGCAGGTACCCGCGAGGGTGGCGAGCAGGGCCAGACCGCCGATCCACACCGTGCCGCTGACAATGTGGACCTGGTCGAACAGGGGGTCGAGCACGTGGTCCGCGTCCTTCGGCGCGGTGGCCGGTATCGCCGCGATGAGCGTCACCGCGAGCGCCAGGGGCAGCGCGGTCAGCGCGAGCACGTCCAGGTACCGGCGCGCCTGCGGGATGAACAGCGCGATCAGGGCGGCGGATGCCAGGACCAGGACGGCGTTCTGGACCAGACAGATCGTGCCCTGGGCCACCCAGGTCCCCTTCGCCGCGGGTGCACGCAGGAAGTCCCGGATCCGTCCCGGCGCGAGAGCTTCGCCGAACGGCATGCCCTTGCCGGCCCGGGCCAGGCGGGCGGCGAGCTGGAAGTAGCCGGCCACGAGCAGGAGGACCCCGGACCAGGCCAGGTACCCCGCCGTCCGCCGACGCAGAGCGTCGACATCACCGCGCTCGTTCTCCGGCGTGCGAAGTGCCGGGCGGACCGCTGCCGCGTACGTCACCGTGGATCCGATGGCTCCACACAGACCGATGAAGTAGCCGGACTTGGTCAGAATCCGCCAGAGGGGAGGCGTGGTGTAGTCGGCCGAGGCGGCCAGATGAGCGAAGATCATGAAGGGAAGGCTAACCTAAGTCCCCAGAGGTCCGTCCACAACCCCAGCGAAGATCGTCCAATCGTTGTCAACGGGATACATCGAGGTCTGCCCCGACACGGACGACAGCCGACGGCCGGCAGACGACGTGCGACGGCCAGGACGCGCTGCCACTCAGCGACCCCGGTCCCGAGCACTCTCCCGGCAACCCGACATTTCAGAGCGGCCGACACGACACAGCCCTCGGCATGGACGCGGTCACCACCTTCGCCGGCAGCTGCACCCCGGACGAGCCGCCCCGCAAGGTCGGCCGAATCCCGGCAGTCGAGCGTGACGCGGCCTTCCGAACCGAGCCGGGCATCACCGTCAGCGGCATCCGCCAGGAGCTGCCGAACGGGTGATCCATCGACGCAACATCCGTTGCTCACAGGAGAACTGACAGTCTGTCAGTAAAGTGCAGTCGCGCCTCTGCACGCGGGCGCCCGAGCCGTGGTGGCATGGACGTGCCAAGCATCCTGCCGAATCACCACTGCTCACCACTACTGCGCGTCCCACGGGATCCGTGGGCGATCGGAAGGAAGAGCCATGCTGTCACGCATGCTGGCCGTCGGCGGTGTCGCCGTATCGCTGCTCGGCTCAACGGGCTTCACCTGGTCGATGACTCCGCCGCCGGACAGGATCGTCATCGACGTGGCAACGGTCAACGGCTCCGGCTGTCCCGCCGGGACGGCCGCCGTCGCCGTCTCCCCGGACAACACCGCCTTCACCGTGACCTACAGCAACTACCTCGCCCAGGTCGGCCTCGACGCCAAACCGACCGACTTCCGCAAGAACTGCCAGCTCGACCTCAACGTCCACGTCCCCCAGGGCTTCACCTACGCCATCGCCTCCGCCGACTACCGCGGCTTCGCCCACCTGGAGCCCGGCGCGACCGGCACCGAGAAGGCCAACTACTACTTCCAGGGCGACCCCCAGACCAGCTCGCTCAGCCACCAGTTCAACGGAGGACTCGACAACAACTGGCAGGCCACCGACTCGGTCGACGTCGCCTCCCTCGTCTTCGCACCCTGCGGAGAGGAACGCAACTTCAACATCAACACCGAGCTGCGGGTGAGCGCGGGCACCTCCGACCCGACCAGGACGGCCAGCTTCATGACCATGGACTCCACCGACGGCAACATCAACACCACCTACCACCTCGCCTGGAAGCAGTGCCCCCGAGCCTCTTCTCGGGGCTGACGGGCCCGTTCAGCAGGTCGGCGCTGCACTACGGACCGGTATGGCGCGCGCCGAAGTGATCCGCGCCGGGGTGGTGCGGCAGGCCGGGGAGGGCGCTGCCGCACCACCACTCGTTCCGGCACCTTTGGGCACAGGGTCCACCGGAGGGGGTAGAGCTGGAGTCAAAGCCCTGCGCGATACGCGGCAGGGCCGTCCAACTCAACTGCCCCGGAGGGCCGATGTCTGCTCTGCGTACCAGTAGTCCCAGCGCTCTCGCCGCAGTCGCCGTCGCGGCGCTTCTCGCCTTCGCGGGCGCCGCCCCGGCCACGGCTGCCGCCCCGTCCAGTGCTCGGAGGGCGGTGGCCGTCGTCGCGGCAGCCGGGTTCAATGCCGGTGGCACGTGGCAGCTCCATCAGAGCAACGGGTTCGCGGTGACGCTCGACGTGACTCAGGACGGCAGCGGGAGGCTCTACGGGACCGCCTCCGCCGGCGGCACCGTCGGCACGATCGAAGAAGGCTCGGTGGACGGCGCGAGCATCTTCTTCACCATCGGGTGGTCCAACGGATCCAAGGGCCGGTACACCGGCTCCCTCGGCCCCGACAGGCGCCTCTCCGGTACTACGTTCGACCTGAACAACCCGTCGAGCCAGGCGACCTGGTTCACCGACCGCACTTTCTAGGCAGCCTGCGGCACGCTTCCCGTCCGGCGCTGCGGAGGCCCCGATCAGCCTCAAGGCCCCGGACGGGCTGTCCACAGCCGAAGTTGTGCGCGTTCGCCGCCTGGGACCAGGTACAGCGCGGCACTCTGCCCCGGCCGGACCACGACCGGCCGGGGCCTTTAGTCGGCCTCGCACTCGTGGCCGGACTCGACCGGGCTGCCGTCCTCGAAGCCGGCCCTGCCGCGGAGTGTGGAATCGACGGCGTCGCGGGCCTGATGGGCGCGGGCCATCGCATAGTCGTCAAGTCGTGTTTCCGACAAGGGAGTTCGCATGTACATGGCGTCATTTTGGCAGTACCGTGTCGGCACTCGGGCCATTCACCCCACGCGAAGGGCCAACTCCGATGCGTAGGAACCGACTTGTCCTCCTGGCCGTGAGTGCGGTCGCAGCGCTCACCGCGGTCGCGCTGCCCGCCCTGCCTCAGGCCTCCGCCTCCGCCTCCTCCGCAGCTCGGGCGATCGTCTTCCGGGTCCCCGTCCGGGATGCGAGCGACCCGCAGAAACTGCTCGCAGGCGGCTTCGATGTCCTGGAACGGCGTCAGGGCAACGACCTGTTCGTTCTCGGCGACGCGGCAGCCGGTGCGCGTCTTCACCAGCTCGGATTCACCTGGACGGTGGACCGGACCCTGCCGGGCGGGCGCACCAGCGCGCAGGACGTCCACGCGGCAGACGTCAACGACACCTACTACGGCGGCTACCACACGGTCAACGCCCACTACACGCACCTGGACCAGACCGCCGCCCAACATCCCGGCCTGGCCACCGTGGTGACCTACGGCCAGTCCTGGCGCAAGCAGAACGGGCAGCCGAACGGCTACGACCTGAAGGCCATCTGCATCACCAAGCTGACCCAGGGCGACTGCCGGCTCGATCCGAACCCGGCCAAGCCCCGCTTCTTCCTGATGAGTCAGATCCACGCCAGGGAGATCACCACCGGAGAGGTCTCCTGGCGCTGGATCGACTACCTGACGGGCAACTACGGGACCGACCCGACCGTCACCGCGCTGATGGACTCCACCGAGATGTGGGTGGTGCCGATCGCCAACCCCGACGGCGTCGACATCGTCCAGCAGGGCGGCGACAACCCCAACCTGCAGCGCAAGAACGCCGACGACACCAACGGCACCTCCTGCGGCTGGAACGGCCAGACCGGCATCGACCTCAACCGCAACACCAACTCGCACTGGGGCGCCAGCGGCACCTCGGACCAGCCCTGTGACGAGACCTATCCGGGACCCGACGCGAACTCCGAGACCGAGAACTCCGCTCTGGAGAACCTCTTCCGCAACCTGTACCCGGCCGTGCGCGGCACCGGCGACACGACCCCGGCACCGGTCGACACCCGAGGCGTCATGATCACCATGCACAGCGACGCCAGCATGGTGCTCTTCCCCTGGGGGTTCGACCACACCGTGCACACCGGGAACGACGCCGCGCTGCGTGCCATGGCCGCCCGGCTCGGATCCATCACCGGCTACCAGTACGGCCAGCCCGGCGAGATCCTCTACGACGCGGCCGGCACCACCGACGACTGGACCTACGACAAACTCGGCCTGGCGAGCTTCACGATCGAGGTCGGCGACAGTGACGGCCGCGGCTGTGACGGCTTTCTGCCGCCGTACAGCTGCCAGGACAGCTACTTCTGGCCCAAGCTTCAGCCCGCCCTGCTGTACGCCGCCCAACACGCCGCGGCCCCGTACCGGACCGCATCGGACGGCTGACACGTCAACGCGGAAGGCTGCGTCGACCTGCTCGTCGCAGTGTCTGCGCCCGCTGGACGTACCGGGCGCCGGTCATGCCGCCAGTAGCGACGACCGTAACCGAAAACCGGCTCCGTGTCAGGCGTCCCGGTGACGCACGGCCCACCACCCGGCGGGACCGGTGGCGTACGGTGCTCTGGCTTCAGGCGCGGCTCGTCCTCGCGGTCGTGGCCGTGATGACGACGGTCTGGGGGCCGGTGCTCGCCTTCGACCTGCTGCGCCTAGGCCTCGGTGAAGCTCCGGTGGCAGTGCCGGCTCTTGGAACCTGGGAGCCGCACCGGTGGTACGCGCCGCTTGCCGTGCTGCCGGCCGTCGGGACCTGGGCCCTGCTCGTCGCACTCGGCGACTTCGTCACCTTTCTCGCCCGGTTGCTGCTCGGCCCCTCCACCGCGGAGCGGCTGTCCTTGCTGGAGGAGCGCACCGAGCGGCTCCTGGAGCGCACCCGCATCGCCAGGGAGCTGCACGACTCCATCGGGCATGCGCTGACCGTCGCCGTAGTGCAGGCGGGCGCCGCGCGGGCGGCCGGGGACGCCGAGTTCACCGAACGGGCCCTGGCCGCGATCGAGGAGATCGGCCGGGGTGCGCTGGAGGACCTGGAGCGGGTGCTGCTCGTGCTGCGCGAGAGCACCCAGCCGGTGAGCGGGCGGCCAACCCTGCTGGAGGCGGACCGGCTGCTGGAGGCGGCGCGCAGTTCGGGCGCGGACGTGGACGCCGAGCTGTCGGGGCCGCTGAAGCAGGTGCCGGGGCCGGTGTCCCGCGAGGGCTACCGCATTCTCCAGGAGGCGCTCACCAATGTGCTGCGGCACTCGGGCCCCGTGCCGATACGGGTGCGGATGGCGGTGATCGGTCGGCGACTGGAAATGGACGTGACCAATCCGTTGCCGGGCCGCGCGTCGCCCGACCACGGCGGCAGCAGGCTGCGCGGCATACGCGAGCGGACGGCGCTGCTCGGCGGTAAGGCGCAGGCGGGCCCGTGGCACGGTGAGTGGCGGGTTCGGGTGCGGCTGCCGCTCGACGGTGCGGGGGTCGCGTGGGGCGGCCGTGCGAGGGCGGCGAAAGGCCGGGCCGGGACACGGAGTTCCCAAGGGCATCCGCCCACAGGGCAGGGGCGGTCGTCGGGCCTGCCACCGGACAGGCCCTAGGCTGGTCGGATGCCGGTTACCGTTCTCCGGCCGCCACTCGTCGTAGGACGGAGCTCGGGTGGCGGGCGCACCGGTGTGTGATGCCTTGGATGAACCAGTCCTGGCGGTCCGGCAGGTTTGCCAGTGAGGACGCTGGGCCCATGTCGGCACCAAACATCCATTCGATGAGCTGACTTGACCGGGACGCAGATACCGGCATTCTTCCGATCGAGTCGGCGGCGGGCAGGCCGCTTGTGTGCAGCCGGTCCTGTACCGCTACGGTGGAGGCCGTTGCAGACCTGGGGGGGCCGACGTGGACCGAACGCAAGTACCTGACCGGATCGACTTCTGCCGTTGTGGCAGCAGTCGGCCCGCCTCGCGATCGGCCGTTACGGACGTCGAACCAGGTCCCTGGGCCCAGCCGGCATACAAGGCGTAATGCCATGTCCCGGGCAGCCCTTGCCGTTTCGCACCTCCGGCGAAGGGGCTGAAGTGGCCCACTCCGCTGGTCCGCGGACCTTGACCCTGTCAGGTCGGGTCAACTCGTCGCGGACGGTCGAGGCGGTACGCAATCTCCAGCGCCGGGCGGCCCCTTCGGCCGCCATGCCCCGGTAGCGGACTTCAACGGCCGGACACGCATACTACCGGCTACGTGATCCCGAAGCACGGCATGTCACTCCGGAGAGCGACCTCCGGCGGTCCGTGGCGTCTGCGGACACCGGACCGATCGACTCCCTCACCGGCGCAGGTCTACTCATTTCCCGAAAGGATCCTTCCTCATGGCAGCTTTCCATCGCATCGGCATACGCCGACCGATTGCCGGGCTGGCCGCCGGCGCAGCGGCGACGCTGCTGGTGTTCACCGCGTCCGCCGGCGCGCAGGCGGCGCCCCAACCCCGGCCGAGCACCCCGGGTATATGCTCCTCCGCGCGCAACCCCCAGCTGGCCGCCCACCTGTCCCAGGACATCACGGGCGCCCTGGCGGGCCGTCAGGACACGGTGGCGTTCGCAATATCGGACGCCAAGACCGGCGTGTCCTGCGCCTACCACTCCTCTTTGCACTTCGACTCGGCGAGCGTCGTCAAGGCGACCATCATGGGCGCCGTGCTGCGCCGTGCCGAGGACGAGCACCGATACCTGACCGACTGGGAGGACACCAACCTCCAGCAGATGATCACGGCGTCCGACAACACTGCGGCCACCAACCTGTGGAAGAGCCTGGGCATGCCCCGCCTCCAGGCCTTCCTGAAGCTGGCAGGGATGAACGACACCCAGCTGGGCGCTGATGGCTACTGGGGTCTTACGCAGATCACCGCAGCCGACGAGCTGAAGATGCTGGATGTCTTCACCGGCAACCCGAGCGTGCTCACGCCGGCCGGAAAGGCCTATGCCCTGGGGCTGATGAGCCAGGTGGAGGCCGACCAGCGTTGGGGTACCCCCTTCGGCGCGCCGGCCACGGTCTCCGTGCACGTGAAGAACGGCTGGCTGCCTCGGGCGACCCACGGCTGGCGGGTGCACAGCCTGGGCATCTTCACCGGTGCGGGCAAGGACTACCGGATGGCGGTCCTGACCCAGGACAACGCCACCGAGTCCGACGGGATCGACACGATCCAGCGGATCGCCTCGGCGGTGCACCACGACCTCAACAGCGGTGCCGGCGGCCAGACCTCCAAGCTCGCTCCCCAGGGTCGTGACACCGAAGCGCCCGAGGCCTCCGACGGCTCGGCGCCGTTCGGGTCCGTCGCGCACTGACGCACTCCTCGGGCCCGGCCGCGCGGTCGAGCGTCAGGCAGGGGGTGGGGCCGACGGCAGCAGCTGTCGGCCCCACCCCCCTTTGTGCATCAGCGGGCCTGACGGATGGCGTTCACGAATCGCGATGCGGCGTCAGCCGGCCGGTGGTTCGTCCGCCCGGAGATTCGACTTCAGCTGCTCGAAGTCGGTGGGGGCCGATCGTCGTGGCAGGAAGTCCTTGATCTGTTGAGCGCAGTCCTGCGGACTGGCAGTGCTGGTGTCGCACTCGATGTCGCAGATGCCGTGGGCGTGAACGCGCGCGCCGCCACAGCTCGGCAGAGAACCCGTACCCGCAGCCGTCAGGGGGCCCCGGTGAGGCTGCTCAGGAAGCGGGCCAGCAGGACGACGTAGTCGAGGGACCCGATGAGCAGAGCGGTCGAAGTGCCCAGCAGCATCGGGCCCGCGGCCTTGGGATCACTCCTGAGGCGGCGGGCGAAGTGGGCGGCCACACCGAGCGGCAGGACCAGGGCAGCGACCGCCACCACAGCGAGGAGCAACGCCGGCACGCCCAGGTCGGCCGCTTCGAGGAAGTACCGGCCGACCACCCATGTGCCGGCCACCGACACGGACAGGACCACCGCCAGGGCCACCACCGGAGCACGCTCGTAAAAGGTCCGCGCAGAAGCCGGCCGACCCGGGACCCACGGGACCCGGACCTGGTTGTCGAGGCCGTCGGCCTGACACGGCACTTCCGGGGCCTCCGCCCTCGTCCGGCCGCAGGCGTCGGATCCTTCCTCACCCAGGCGGCCAGGGACGCCGGACACCGCAGCGTCGGAGGCTTCGACAGCGGCGGGCAGGGCGGCCGCAGCCTCCACGGCCGGGTGGCCCACCATCTCCGGAACAGCCGCGGCGCCCGCCTCACCAGGGCACCTCGATCCCGCAGGGAACTTGTCTCGCATGCGTCGTCCTCAAGCCTCATCGAATCCCTGATCGACTCTCACGCTATGCGGCCCCGACGCGCGGGGCACCCGACGGAAGGCACCCGGGTGGTAAGGCCATGCTCCGCTGCGGACCCCGGCTGCCCGAAAATCAGTCAGCATGCTGCCCGGGGGGCAACACCGGTCACTCCGGGACGTGGTGCGCCGACGGCACGGCGGCTGCCGCAACCTGCGGCGGGCCGCCACGCCGGCCCGACCAAGAGACCCTCCCCGGGGGAACCTCCATGAGCACCGTCCAGCCCGTCCGCGTGTCCTTCGACGTGCTGAAGCAGAACCGGCGCCTGCTGGTCTTCCCCCTGCTGACCGGCGCCGCGCTGGCGCTGACCACCACCGGCATCGCGGTGCCGCTGTACCTTCGGCACGGGGTCCAGCCCTCGCTGTCCACCTCGGAGCGGATCGCCATCGGCGTCGACTACCTGCTGCTGGGGTTCGTGCTGACGCTCTGCAACGCCACGATGATCTGCGCGGTCCACGACGTCCTGCGCGGCGAGCCCGTCCGGATCGGCGCGAGCTGCCGGCGCGCGTTGCGGCACTGGCGGCAGCTGCTGGTCTGGAGCGTGCTCAGCGCGACGGCCCTGCTGCTCATCCGACAGCTGGAACGGATCCCGGTGGTGGGCTGGATCATGCGCGAACGAACACGCCTTCCGACCCGGTCGGCGTGACCCAGCACCTGCTCCACTCCGCGGTGCACAGAGCGCTCGGCATCGACGTCACCGGTTCGACCGGTGCGGAGCAGCTTCCGGGCACTTTCGGTCAGTCCCCCGCCGTCGACCCGGGCCGTTCCGGACAGCCGGCGGCCGGCAGACGCGCGTCCGCTACCCTTTGACGTCGCTCACCAGGCCGAAGTCGTCGGCCACCGAACTCCGCGCCGCCGCCCTCGCGGTCCGGACCGACGACGGCCGCCGAGCCGACCGGAACCAGAAGGAGTCCTCATGACGGTGCACCGGCGGACAGAGGAAGAGGTGCTGGTCGGCGGCGGCGTGAATCAGGTCGTGCGGATCGGATCGACCGTTCGACGCCCCGCCGGCCCCTGGACCCCCACCGTCCACGCACTGCTCGACCACCTGCGGGCGGCAGGGTTCACCGGTGCCCCACGTGCTCTCGGCCTCGACACCGGCGGCCGGGAGATCCTCGACTTCGTGCCCGGCCACGTCGCCAGCTACCCGCTGCCGGACTACGCGCGATCAGATGCCACCCTGCGGGCCGTGGCCGTGCTCCTGCGCGACTACCACGACGCCACCGCCCGCTTCACCCCGCCGCCGGAAGCCACCTGGTACCTGCCCGGCCGAGAGCCGACCGAGGTGATCTGCCACGGCGACATCGCCCCCTACAACTGCGTCTTCCGCGACGGAAAGCCGATCGCGTTCATCGACTTCGATACCGCCCACCCCGGCCCGCGCATCTGGGACCTCGCCTACGCCGCCTATCGGTTCGTGCCCCTCACCGATCCGGGCAACGGCGACTTTGCGCTGCCCGTCGAGGAACAGGCACGTCGGCTCGGACTCCTCGCCGACGCCTATCAGTTGGACGACAGCGATCGCGCCGCACTCGCCGACACCGCCCGGGAGCGCCTGGATGCTCTGGTCCGCCACATGCACGAGCAGGCCAACGCCGGCACCGTCGCGTTCGCCGAACACGTCGCCGCCGGACACGACCTCCTCTACCGCACCGATGCGGCACACATCGCCCGCCACACAGCACTCTTCACCGCGGCGCTGAGTCGAAAGCACCCACAGCAGTGACTCCCGGCCACCAACGAAGCATCAGTGCCCGGCCGGAACACCTCGGACACCGGCGGTTACTACACGTCGGTGAGGGGCTGCTGGGTGAAGCAGCCGAGATCGGTGATTGCCGCGGTGTCGCTGAGGGCGGCGAGCTGCTCCTCGTTGCGGGGGACGCCGCCGATGTCGACACCGAAGAGGAGGAGGTGGCTGCCGCCTTCGTCCTTGCGCAGGAGCGAGACGTTGAGGACATTGCCCGCGCGGCTCGGAGGAGCGTCGACCAGGGTGGCCAGGTGGGTGTCGACGGCCGCGACGAGATCGTCGGCGGCGGCAGTTGGCCCGACACGCCGTGACACGCCCAGGCGTCAGATGCCGCGACTGCCGTCGCGGGTCTCGCGGATGATGTCCGCGTGACCGGCGTGCCGGGCCGTCTCCTCGATCAGGTGCAGGAGCACCCATCGCAGGTTGCGGTGCGCGAGCTTCGGCCAGGCGCACTGGGCGTCCAGGTCCATGCTCGCGGTGATCTCCCGTGAGATGGCCACCTGTTCCCCGAAACAGGCCAGCCAGCGCTCCACCGTGTCTTCGTCGTCGACACGGAAGTCCTCCTCGTTCGGATCCGGGGCATCGGGCTCCGGCCATTCGTGCGGGAAGACCCGTCCCGCCACAATGATCTGGAACCACCGTCGTTCCCACAGCGCCGAGTGCTTGAGCAGCCCGAGCAGCGACAGCGAGCTCGCGGTCGGAGTCTCGCGGGCATCCGCGTCGGAGACCCCCTGAATCTTGCGGACCAGGGCCTCTCGCTGCTTGTCGAGGAACCCGCACAGAGCTTCCCGCACAGGCCGACCCGGCCGCGTGGCGCGGACGCCCGACGCGCCGACATCCTGCGGGCGGCCCGCCACGCCTTCGGCCGCCACGCCTACGCCGACACCACCATCGCGGCCATCGCGGACGGCGCGGGCGTGAGCTCGGCCCTGGTGATGAAGTACTTCGGCAGCAAGGAACAGCTGTTCGCGCAGGTCTTCACCTTCGAGGAGGACGCCGCCGCCCTGCTCGACGCCCCGCTGGACACCCTTGCCCGCCACATGGTGCTGCACCTGCTCGCGACCCAGGAGGGCGAGGCCCGCGACCCCATCCTCCGCATCGCCTTCTCCCGCCTGCACGAGGAGCAGGGCCGCGAGGCCAGGGCCAACTTCCGCGCCCAGGTCGTCACCCGCCTTCCCGGCCCGGACGCCCCTCTTCGCGCCGAGATGGCCCTGGGCGTGCTGCTCGGCCCCGGCGCGCTGTACGCGATGGTCCAGGCCGAGGAGGTGCGCGCGCTGACGCACGAGCAGATCGCCGACCGGTACGTCCCGCTGCTCCAGCCCCTGCTCACAGGCCCACCGGCCTGACAGGGCGCGGCACACGGCACCCGACCGCCCGGCCGGCTCCGGGTGGTCGGATCAGATGCCCAGGATCGGCCCGGTGTAGACCAGTTCGGCCGCCGTCTGCTGCGCCCGGCGCAGGTGAGTGGCCGCGCCTTCGATCGCCGCGATGGCGTGTCCGAGGTCCACGGCGACCTCGGCCTGGCGCTCGGTGGGAGTGGGCGGGTCCGCGAAGACCGCGAGGTGCTCGGGTCTGATCGCGTTGAGGCCGGCGGCAAGCTGGTGCAGCGACTGCGGGAGGTGTTCCAGCAGGCCGGCGAGGGCGCCGAGGGTGTGGTGGACATCCGTTGGGTACGGGTACGCGGCGGTCTGCTGCGTGCACTCGTTGAGGTGACGGATCTCGTCGGCGGCCGAGGCGGCGATCCCGCTCGGCGTGCGATCAAGAAGCATGAGGCAGTCCTTTCCGTCGCTGTCCGTTCGTGCCCGTGGCCGGATACCGGCGGCGGGTTGGGACCGGTGGGGCCTCATCCGTACACGGGAGCGCCCACCACAGGGCCGCGTTTCCCCGGCCGGAGCGGCGCGCCGACTGGCGCCGACGCGGGGCTTCGTCCGGTTCCGGCTCGGGTCGCGCGGTGCTGCGGCCATGTCCCGGGGCGGCTGTCCCGGTGGCGGATGCCCGGTCCATCGCCCTCCGCAGCGCAGCCACCGTCGCCTGTGGATGTGCCGAGGTGGCCACGGTGCGGGCGAACGGCGAGGGTCGGCGCAGATCGACGCAGACCACGCTCCCGCGCCGGAGGCGGACCGCAACGAAGTCCTGCCCGCCCGGATGCCGCCAAACCCCCAGGCACAGCGCACCGGGAATCAGCAGGCCGCGTTCCCGTACGCCGCGCAGGGCGCGCCAGGCCTCCGGCTGAGCCGTGATCCTGTCGACCGCCGCAAGTGGCATCCGGACATCGCCGTGCCGGGCTGCGACCTTCTCCAACCATGCCAGCCGGAGGACCAGTTCGTCACCGTCGACCATCAGCCTGGCCATCGCTCCGTCCCTCTTTCTCTCCGTCGCTGATGCGCCGGCGGGGCATGCCGCGCGGCCCTGACGGCGTCGGGATCAACCGGCGGGCGAGGGGTCCGGCGCGGCCATCGGCGCCTGTGCGGCCGGCACGGCGCTGCCGCCCGGGCCGCCGTACCGCGCGCCGCGGGGGCCAGTGCACACCACTCCCCGCCGGAACGGCGTCGGTGCCATCGCGCGGGCCTCGCCGGGACCGGCACCCACCCAATCCATATACCTCCACGCGGGGCATCACGACAAGCACTCGCCCAGGTTCTGCCCAACCGCATGGAGCGAGGTTTCCCGTATCGGCACGCCGCAGGAGCCGATGGTGCCATCGTGAGAACGGGCGCGACCGGGCAGGCGCCCCTCACGACGCCCCGGTGTCGGCCCGTACCGGACCGGTGCCCTCAGGCACCCACGGCGAACAGGCGGTCCGGACGGGTGGACGTGAGCACCCGACCGGTGCCGAGGAGTCCGCGCTCGTCTCCACCCGCTGGCGGTGAGCCTGCGCAGCCGCTCGGCCCCGACCCGGTCCTCGTACCGGTCGACGACCTCGGCGCAGGGCTGCACCGCCACCACGTCGGAGCGCGGCGTCAGCCGGGCAGTGCTGCCGGTCGCGCCGTCAGATCGGCCGTCCGGAGTCCGAGAATGTCGGTCCGCCGGCGGCAAAGTTCCGCCGGGCGGTACTCGGCGCCGCGACGTCCTCGCCGGGCGGCTGGCGGAAGTCGGCCCCCTGCTCGACAGGGGACGGCCGTCGGCCGTCGGCCTGCGCGGGAACGGAGCCGTCGGTGGCGGACTCGGAGAAAACAGGCAGCCCGAGGCTGCGGCGGTCGGTGGTCATGATCGCCAGTGTGACATCCCGCAGCCGCAGGCGTCCCACGGACCCGTCCGGCTCGCCTCCGAGACCGGCCGCGCAGCGCCCGGCTCGCGCCCCTGATCCGCACGCCGACCTCTCTCCGCGACTGTCTGCCCCTGCTCGGCCTCACCGCCGAGACCGACAAGCTGCCCGATGGGCTTCACTGACCGGCCGTCGCGGGCTCACCGGCCGGCTCCGACCGGGCGCAGATCTCCAGCTCCGGTGCAGACCCTGCTCTGCCGCCCCGAATCTCAAGGTGCCCGGCGTGGTCGGTGCCTTCACGGAAGCGGAGCTTCGGGAAGTGGACCTTCGGGAAGTGGACCTTCGGGAAGTGGACCTTCAACTGCCGGGCACCACCGCAGAGCTGGGCTCGCTGCATCGGCCGAGCCGCCGGCCAACGCGGGTTGCCGAAGACCCCTGCACCACCGAGGACGGGGTCGAGGCGGCCGAGGTCGCCCTGCCGCTGGAGACCCGGGCGCCGGCGGCACCGGGTGGTCTGGTCAGGTGACTACGCGGATGGTCCAGAAGTCCGAGGAGAGCCCCTGCTCGGTCAGATACGCATAGGGAAGGGTGAAGTAACCGTCCAGGCCCCAGTCGGGGCCCCAGGAGTTACGCACCAGGAAGCGCTGCGTGCTGTCGTCGTACCCTACGGCCAGTACGGCATGCCCGCCGAGGACCTGGTCGCTCGGCGAAGGCATCGGAGCCTCGCCGGTCTTGGCCACCTCCGGGCTCTCGAAACTGGAGTAGACCGTGAAACCGAAGACGAACGGGAATCCGGCGGCCAGGCAGCCCTTGAGCTGGCTCAGCTCCTGAACGACGCGCTGATAGCCCGTCGCCATCGACTGCAGGGCGCCCTTGTAACAGGGCGGCGGCGGCTTCTCCCCGGCCTCTCGAGCCGCATCGGCGGCCGCGGGAAGACTACGTTGAGTGCCCGGGCGAGGGCACACGGTCAGCATCCCAACGATGTGTCCACCCCGCACTTCCGCGGCATATCGGGCTGGCGGCGACCGCGAGCTCCCAGCCCTGACGCCCGCCGTTTCGGGCCCAGGACCTGCCCGGACCGGACCAGCCGGGAACCCGACGCCGCGCACTGATGATCCGATCGGGCTCTCCTCGGCCAGCAATCCCTCGTACATCCATGATTTTGCCGAGCCCGGCCAGCATCTTGGGCGGCGCGCGGTACGAGACCGAGGTGTCCTGGTACCTCTTCGCGGGGAATTGGCGGCTCTACCTCGGGGGTACCGGTGCGAGCGATGCGGTGGGGTACTACCCGGCCTCGCTGTTCGGGGGCGGCCAGCTCGCGGGCAATGCGGTGGACATCGACTACGGCGGCGAGGTCGTGGATGCCACGGCATGGCCGCCGATGGGAAGCGGCGCATTCGCCGACGCCGGCTGGCAGTTCGCCGCGTATCACCGCGATGTCTACTGCTTCCCCACGACCGGGGGCGGCCAGGAGGCGTCCTCTGCGAACCCGCAGCTCAGTCGGTACGCCCTCGATCAACGCACTCTCGCACCCCGGCCGGTTGAGCACCCGCAAGTAAGCCATCGCCGCCTTGGCCGCCCGCTACCGCCACCGCCCAGTAGTGGACCATGAACCTGAGTGCTCCGTACGGACACGACCATCACCAGGAGGGGAAGAGCAGTGAGCGGTGTTGTTGCACAGGCCAGGAAGTCACTGGACGACATCGGCCTGACGCTGGCCGTGAAAACGGATTTCTCGGAGTTCTGCGGTCACCTGAGCGGTGCCGACGGCGCGGACGGCGTAAACCCGGCATTCGATCCGAGGCACAGCCGCCTGTCCCCCGATTCGAGTTTCTGGATCAGCGCACAGGATCACGACGGCAGTATTGCCGGCTGCATCGCCTACCGGACGTTTCGCACCCATGATGTGCGTGATCTGATCCGGACGATGAAAATCTTCTGCGAAGAACCGTGCGCCGCCCACGCGGGCACACTGGACCTGGTGCTTCCCGCGGAGACCCCCCGGATATCCGGGCTGGTGGGGTTCCCCGGCGGCCTGTGGGTCAGTGCGGACTACCGTGGCAACGGAATATCGGAGCACATGATGAACGCGGTCCGGCGGGAAGCGCTCAAGCGGTATTCCCTGGACTGGGAAGTGGCGATAACGTTCAAGAAAATCACCGAGAGCGCATCCCTGCGGGACATCTACGACTTTCAGCATGTCGTGCCCTGCATAGACGGATTCTTTCCGCCGACCCGACGGGTGGAGCGCATCGCGCTTCAGTTCAGCTCGCGCACCCACCTTCTCCGCAGCCCTGCCGCTCTTGACGAGCCCGCGCGGACAGTCGAACCGGCGCCACCGGTCGCGGTTCGATGACACACCCGCCGGCCGGGGCGTCGCGTCTTTGCAGAGGACTGGTTGCAGAGACTCCTATGCAGAGAGTCCTCTGCACTATAGGCTGCCCGGGTGACCGAGGAACCCGAACGCGTCCCAGCGGCCAAGCCCACCCGGCGCATCGACGCCCGCAGCCTTCGGGGGCTGGCCCATCCGCTGCGGATGAGCATTTTGGAGGCGCTGGGCCTGGACGGCCCTGCCACCGCCACCAGCCTGTCCCAGCGGCTGGGCGAGAGCACCGGCACCATCAGCTGGCATCTGCGCCACCTGGCCGAGCACGGCTACATCGAGGAGGAGACCGGGCGCGGCACCAAGCGCGAGCGGTGGTGGCGGGCCGTCAGCGACGCCAAGCTGCTCAACCCCGCCGAGTTCCGCGACGACCCCGACACCCGGGGCGCGCTCGCGGTCTACCTGCACCAACTGGCGCAGCAGTTCTTCAGCCGCACCGTGAAGTACCTGGGTGAGGACTGGGACGGCGAGTGGCAGCACGCCGCCACCTTCTCCGACTGGCGCGACCTTCGGATGACCCCCGCTCAGCTCGCGCAGCTCAACCGGGACCTGATGGCGGTCATCGCCCGCCACACTCCTGCCCCGGGCACCGAGCCCGCCCCCGGCGCGCTGCCCGTCATCGTGCAGATCCAGTCCTTCCCGCGTAGGGAACAGGGTGCGGAGTGAGCCCTCGCACACGCGGTGGCCTGCTGCGGCGCCACCGCGACTTCCGGCTGCTGTGGTGCGGCGAGACCACCGGCAAGTTCGGCGCATCCGTCACCGGGGTGGCCCTGCCGCTGGTCGCCGCCTCCACCCTGCACGCCGGAACCTTCCCGGTCGGGGTGCTGAGTGCCTGTGCCTGGCTTCCCTGGCTGATCGTCAGCCTGCCGGTCGGCGTCTGGGTGGACCGGTTCCGCCGCAGGCCGATCATGCTGGCCGCTGCGGCAGTGTCCCTCGTGCTGTTCGCCAGTGTCCCGGTCGTCTCCTGGTTCGGTGGGCTGAGCATGGCCTTCCTGCTGGTGATCACTGTGCTGACCGGCACGGCGGCGGTGTTCTTCCAGACCGCCTACAGCGCCTACCTTCCCAGCCTGCTCGAAGCTGCGGACCAGCCCGAGGGCAACTCCAAACTGCAGGGCAGCGCATCAGTCGCGCAGATCGTCGGGCGGGGCACCGGTGGACTGATCGCCCAACTGGCCGGCGCGGTGAACGCGATGTTCGCCAACGCCGCGACGTTCCTCCTTTCGCTGCTCTGCCTGGCAGCCATCCGGCACCGTGAGCCGCGAGCCGGCGGGGCCGAGCGCCGGCACAGGCCGATGGTGAGCGATGTCAGGGCGGGCCTGCGGCTGGTCGCCGGCGACCGGTGGCTGCGGACGCTGACACTGTTCGGCGCCGTCTCCAACCTGGCGCTCATGGGCTACCAGTCGATTCTGGTGGTCTTCCTGGTACGGGGCATCGGTCTGGGTCCGGGGACCGTCGGCACCCTGATCGCCGCAGCCGGCGCGGGCGGCGTCGTCGGAGCCTTCGTCGCCCGCCGTGTCGCGGGGCGGATCGGCACCGCGCGCGCGACGCTGCTGTTCGAACTGGGAGTACCCGTGCCGGCCCTGCTCATCCCGCTCACCACCGGCGGAGCCGGGACCCTGCTCTATGTGACCGGCGGCTTCTGCGTGTCCGCCGGCGTGGTCGCCGGCAACGTCATCAAGGCGGGCTTCCAGCAGAGCTACTGCCCACCCCACCTGCTCGGCCGCCTCACCGCCAGCACAGCGTTCCTGAACTACGGCACGCTCCCCGTCGGAGCGCTGCTCGGCGGCACGCTCGGCTCCGTCCTCGGCCTCCGCGAAGCGATGTGGATCACCACAGCGGGAGTCCCGCTCGCCGGACTGATCCTGTTCTTCTCCCCGCTCCGGGGAATCCGGGACCTGCCGGCCTCCCCACCGCCTCGGAGCGGGACACTGGTTCCGCAGGATCCGGGTGGCGAACCGATCAGTGACCGCCCGTCAGCACAACGGGCCTGACGCGCCTCGCCGAAGCCGGTTCGGCCGCCGCCCACCGGGTCGGCCGAAGGGCCTACGCACCGATTGTCAGGAGCGGCCACCCCTGCCATCATCCGTTTCCATGATCGTGAACCGCCGTACGCTGATCACGGCGCTTGCCGCAGCGCCCGTGCTGTCCACCGCCACCGCTGCAGTGAACAGCACTCCTGCGCAGGCCGCCACCGACACCTACACCTCCAACACCGCCCTCTACTCCGACAGTTCTCTGGTCGAGGGCGTGGACTACGGCCGCCGGTCCCGGCGGCACCTGCTCGACGACCCGGACCCGTCCACCCGTTCACCCTTCATCAGGACCACCGTCATCGCCCCGCACGGCGGAGGCATCGAGGGCGGCACCTCCGAGCTGTGCCTGGCGATCGCCGGCTACCACCCGGCCGGCCTGACGCCTGCCCCTGCCGGCGGGCCGGTGCACGACTTCTGGATGTTCGAAGGCCTGCGCGTCTCCGGCAACGGCGTCCTGCACGTCACCTCGACGCACTGCGACGACACCATCGCCCGCTCGCTGTGCGCAGGCAGCCTCAACGTGCTCTCCATACACGGCTGTTCGGCCGCTCAGGCCGGTCTGGAATCAAGGGCCCGGGCGGTGCTCGTGGGCGGCCTCAACCCGGTCTTCCGGCAGTACCTGACCGAGGAGTTCGCCACGGCCGGCATCCGTGCGGCGACGGCGTCGGGCGAGGAGCAGATCGCCGGTATCTCCCCGGACAACATCTGCAACCGCACCCTGCTCGGCATGGGCGCCCAGCTGGAGATCACCACGGACCTGCGCGCCGCGCTGTTCGCGGCGGGCCGGAACACCCGAGCGAAGCGGGCGGCCAACACCCTGCCACTCTTCTGGGCCTTCGTGCACGCCGCACGCACCGCGATCGAGCGCCTCGAGGCCGGCCAGACCGTACGGTGAGCGCCCGTGGGCCCGGCCCCGGCGGGCTGCCGGGCCCACGCGGCCGGTGCGGCGGTGAGGCCGGAGAGACAATCAGCCGGCAGGGCAGGGCGCTCCCTTGTCGCCACACGTACACGTCGGCGGCAACCCACCGCCCCGGTGGCCGAATTCGCCCGTGTGAGGGACCTGTACGGCTCCCGCTGACGGTGCGGCGGAGCAGCACCGGGAGACGACCGGGCCGTCGAGGGAGCCGACCAGGCGGTGCAGGTTCCTTGGACTCAACCGGTGACCCGGCAGCCGGCCGCCGCCCGGACCGCCGGTCCACCCGGCACCTGCAACGGGAGCGGCAGGCCGACCGCGCAGGTCAGCCGCGTACGGGCCTGGACGGCGAGGTGGTGGGCGTGGCGCAGGTGATGGCTGACCACCGGCCGCAGGGCGCAGCGCAGGCGGTCGGCCGCGTCCAGAACGTCGGCGGCCTGGTGGAGGAGGTCGGCGGCTGCGCGCATCCGGGGATCCGCGGCGCGGGAGCGGTCGATGGCGCAGATGCGGGCGAGGTGGGCGAGTTCACCGGTGCCGGGGTCGTCCAGGGCCGGGGCGCCCCACCAGAGGAGTTCGAGGGCGAGGGCCTCACGTGCCTGCGCCCCGCTCGGCCCGGCCAGCGCTGCGACCGCCACCGGCTGTTGATCATCGTCCACGACTCCGGCCATCCGCCGCGGTCTAGTTTTCCAACATCCATATTTGGTATGTGATCTGACTGTACGCCAGGCAGCGACGGCCATGGACATCACCGAGCGGTCGATGGAGGGCGCCCAGAAGGCGCAGTGGTGCAGTTCGGGGGAGCGGGGCGCACCCTACGGTTGACGGTCGATCAGGCCTGAAGGCCCATCGCGCCACAGGACACCGATCGGCACCGTGCCCACGGCGTACGGTGCCGATCTCTCCGGCGGCGATGTCTTCACCGTCGATCCGAACGGCGCCATCTACGAGCTGACGTCCGTTCCGACCGCCGCGTCGACCACCCCAGTGCCCATCACCTCCGTCACCTCGACCGGGAACACCTTCTACGGCGCGACGTCCGTTCAGGACAGCGGGAACTGCAACCTCCCGGCCGGCACCTGCTAACACCGTCGCGAAGTCGGTGTCACCGGCGGGCCCGGTGAACCAGGGCGACACCGTCACCTACACCGTGACCGTCAGGAACACCGGCACCACCCCCTCCCCCGGTACCTCCGCAGGCTTCAGCGACGACCTGTCGGCCGTCCTCAGCGACGCGGCCATCGTCCCCGGCCCCGTCACAGCCGGCGCCGGAAGTGCCGCCGTCCCGCTCCGGACGCCGACCATCACCAAGTCCGCGATCGAGGCCGACTTCCGGGCCCCGGGCGAGACGCTCCACTGCGGCCCGCCCCGTCACCCGTCAGGCTGCCTTCTGCGAGGCCGCCGCCTCCGGGCGCAGATCGGCGAGGGTGAGCCGGTTCGCCGGATCGTCGGGAAGCACGATCCGGCGGGTGACTTCGAGCTCCGGTCCGACGTGGAGCAACTCTCCCGGGTCCATCAGGCTCCAGTGCGGGTTGTCGTCCATCCGTTCACTGGCGACCACGACCGCGGGGGCCTTGCTCAGGTCGCGGGAGCGGACCCGCAGGCGGCCGCCAGTGCCGGCGTGGTCCAGGTGCCGGTCGCCGTGGTGTCCACCGCCGGGACGCTGGAGCACGTAGAACTCGTGGGTGTCGGGATAGCGAAACGCCCACAGTTCCTTCGGGGTGGTGAGGATGAGGTTGAGGGAGTAGACGGGGAGGTTCCGGGCGATCCAGCGGGCAGCGGTTTCGATGCC
The DNA here is from genome assembly GCF_029892105.1 of Kitasatospora sp. GP82. Classification (GTDB taxonomy): domain Bacteria; phylum Actinomycetota; class Actinomycetes; order Streptomycetales; family Streptomycetaceae; genus Kitasatospora. The sequence goes on from NZ_JARZAJ010000028.1 coordinate 53,897, forward strand.
GGCCGTGATGTCACCGCCGTTCGCGCTGATTTCACGGGTGATCAGGGCGAAGAAGCGTTCGGAATCGGTGTCGCCCTCGACCAGCGCCAGGTTCTCGCCCAGGTGCCCGTCGAGGGTGTCGAGGCCCTCGATCACCCCGTTGTGGGCGAACAGCCGCCCGTCCTGGACGAAGGGGTGGGTGTTGCGGACTTGCAGACTGCCGGTGGAGGCGAAGCGGACGTGCGCGAGGAAGGTGACGGAGTGGACCAGTCTGGCCTCTTCGGCGAAGCAGCGGTCCTCGTAGGCGGCGATGGGCGCTTTGTGCACCTGCGGAGTGCCGTCGGCGTCGAAGTAGCCCAGCCCCGTCCCGTCAGGGTCACGGTGGCTCTGGTCGCTGAGGCTGTCAGGGGCGTCCAGTAGCCAGAAGGTCGCGCGGGTACGCCGCGGTGCGCTGCTCAGACCGAACAAGCGGCACATCTCGGACTCCTCCTCTGTTCGCCTGCATCGGCCGACCGGTCCGACGCCTTGTCTCTCACCCTGGGCTGCCCCGGGCGGGGCCGTGCCGAACCCGGTCGGTGGCAGCCGGGGTACCGGAGCCGATGTCCAGCCAGCCTAGAGCCTCCGGCAGTTGGGCGGCGGCGACGCGGCGGCATACGGGAACGCGGGCGACGACGGCCGTCCACGCCACCGCCCGCTGGGCTGCCGCCGGTCAGGTTGCGCGGGCGCGCAGCCGGCGCAGCATGCGCGGGTCGTCGAAGCCGACCGAGCGGGCGGCAGCGGCGGCTGTCGCCCCGTGGCTGATGAGGTGTTCGGCGCGTTCGAGGCGGAGGGTCTGCTGGTAGCGCAGCGGGGTGAGGCCGCCGGTGGCGCGGCTGAAGAGGCGGGTGAGGGTGCGTTCGCTCACGCCCACGGCCGAGGCCAGGGCGGGCAGCGGCAGGGGCTGGTCGAAGCGGGCGTCGATGAGGTCCTGGGCGCGGTGCACGGTGTCGTCGAGGTGGGATCGGTGCCGGAGCATCGCGCTGGTCTGCGGTTCGTCGCCGTTGCGCCGGGCGTAGACCACCATGTCCCTGGCCACCTGGGCGGCGACGGCGGGGCCGTGCCTGGTCGCGATCAGATGCAGTGCCAGATCTATGCCGCTGGCGATACCTGCCGAGGTGACCACCCGGTCGTCGGTGGTGAAGAGGACGTCGCGGACGACCACTGCCCCGGGGTGACGCAGGGCCAGCTCGTCCTGCACATCGTGGTGGGTGGTGCAACGGCGGCCGTCGAGCAGACCGGCCCGACCGAGCGCCTCGGCTCCGGCGCAGACGCTGGCGACGGTGCCGCCCCTGGCGTGGTGGTCCCGGAGGACCTGCAAGGAGGCGGCACCGATGGCGGGACCGTCCGTCAGGGTGAGCGTCCGCCAGCCCGGCACCACGATCAGGTCGTCGGGGCCGAGGTCGGGCCAGTCCAGCCGGGCGACCAGCGGCAGCCCCTGGGCGGTGGGGACCAGTGTCTGTTCGGCGATGTAGCTGAGGGTGTAGGGGTGCCCGAAGTCGGAGGCTGTGGAGAAGACCTGGGCGGGGCCGGCCAGGTCCAGCAGATGTACTCCGGGCACCAGCAGGAAGGCGATGTGGTTCACGATCCGGTCATCATGCCCGAGGGAGTGCCGCGGCCTCCAGCTGGTCCACGGTGGCGATGGTGGCGAAGCGGCCGGCGAGGGCGTACTCGGTGCGCCGGATGATCTCGTCGGTGCCCAGGGTGCGGGGGTCCGACAGCAGTTCGGCGGCGCTCTGGTGGGCGGGAGCGCCGCGGTGCGGGATTGGGTGGGTCGCGGTGGCGTCGATGACGAAGGTGACCGAGAAGCCGAAGTCGCTCGCGATGCGGGTGGTGGTCTCCACGCACTGCTCGGTACGGAGGCCGCAGACGGTGAGCTCGTGGATGCCGCGCTCGGTGAGGAGTTGCTGCAGGTTGGTGGTGGTGAAGGCGTTGTGGGAGGTCTTGTGGATCAGCGGTTCCCCGTCCCGGCGCTCCAGCTCTTCCATCAGCCGGACATGGCCGAGGGCGGGGTCGAAGGTGTTGCCGGTGCCGGGCTCGCAGTGCAGCACCCACACCACGAGGTCGCCCGCCCGGCGGGCGAGCCGCACCAGGCGGTCCACCTGGTGGGCGATCTTCGGGTCGGAGACGGTCTCCCACAGCGGACGGACGCGGAAGGATTCCTGGACATCAATGACGATCAGTGCTCGGGTCATGTCCCCGAGTCTGATCCGTGCGAGCGGGGCGGCGACAGGCCGCATCGGGTCCGGGTGCGGACCGATCCGGTCAACCGGCTCACCGAGCGGCCCGGCCGAAAGCGGTCCGGGACCGCGAGCCGGCGCCGCCGGCCGTAGGAAACGTACGGCCCGGACGGTAGAGGACCGTCCGGGCCACACGTTGGGAGAGCGTCAGCGGGGCGACCTGCGGCACAAGTCCACGACAGCACCCGCGATTCCGCCAGGAGCGGCGGCGACGGCAAGCGGCCGCCGGCCGGCTCCGATCAGCACCGGCTCGGTCCGGCAGTCGGACCGGAGCCCGCGCCTCGATGGGCGGATCCCGGCAGCCCTCAGGCCGGACGCAGCCACTGCCCCCAATGCGTCGACGCATCGGCCTTGCGACAGCACGGCCGAGTGCATTCCTGCTCGTCGTCCTCCGGGTCGATGACGAACGTGTCCACGGCGCAGATCGTTCTGGGGATCTTCTCGCGATCCATCGCTACCCTCCCTTCCAAACGGGTTGACGGAGGATCACACTACATTCCGTCATCGGTCATGTACATGGTGCATCCGAGGATGTCGGAGAGAGCGTGAAGTCCCCACCCGCCCGGCCGGTGCGCGGACGGCTTCGGGACGGGAGGATCAGGCCGTCGGATTCTCGGCGTTGCGGCGCAGCAGCTTCTTGTCCGGCTTCCCGACATCGGTCAGCGGCAGCTCGGTGGCGAAGGTGATCCGGGCCGGCTCGTACATGGCGCCCCGCTCGTTGCGCACCAGCTCGCGGAGCTGCTGCTCGTCGATCCCGCTGCCCGGCACCGGCACGACGACGGCGCGCACCTGCTCCATGCGGTCGGCGTCGGGGACCCCGAAGACGGCACTCTGCAGCACCTGGGGGTGGGAGTTGAGCAGGTCCTCCAACTCCGTGGTGTAGACGTGGCCGCCCACGACGATGATCATGTCCTTCAGCCGGTCGACGACCGTGAGGTAGCCCTCCTCGTCCAGGTGGCCGAGGTCCCCGGTGTGCAGCCAGCCGTCCCGCAGCACCTCGGCGGTCAGCTCGGGCTGCTTCCAGTACCCCTGCATGACACTGGTGGACCGTACGCAGATCTCGCCGAGCTCACCGGCGGGCAGGTCGTTGCCGGACTCGTCGCGGATCACCACCTCCACCCCGGGAAGCACCTTGCCGGCGGACCGCAGCCGCTCCGGCCGGTCCGGATCGTGCTCCTCCGCGGCCAGGGTGCTGATGCCGCCGGCCTCGTTCTGGCCGTAGAACTGGAACAGCACCGGGCCGAGCCGGCGCACCGCGTCGGCAAGCCGCACGGGGGACGCCTGGCAGCCGCCGTAGACCAGGTTGCTCAGGCTGGAGGTGTCCCGGTGGGCGATGTCGGGGTGGTCCAGCAGCTGGTAGAGCAGGGGCGGCAGCAGGAAGAGCCGGGTGATCCGCTCGCGCTCGATCGCGGCCAGCACCTCGCCGGGCTCGAAGTCGTCCAGCAGCACCACCGTGCCACCGGTGGAGAGGGTGAGGTCGACGAGATGCCCCGCGGCGTGCGCGAGCGTGGTGCAGACCAGTTGACGGTGGTCCTCCTGCTGCATCTCGTCGAGCTGCTCGCGGAAGCCACCCACCTGCTCGAAGGAGGTGCAGATCCCCTTCGGGTGGCCGGTGGTGCCGCCGGTGTGGCGGATCGAGCACACGTCCTCGGGTCGGGCCAGGCTCTGGAACGGCTCGGCGGACTCCCGTGCCGCCAGCTCCAGCAGGTCCTCCCCCACCTTCGCGGGGCCGAGGAGCAGGACGTCCGCCACCTCGACCTGGGCGATCAGCTCGGCCGCCCGCTCCGCGTACCGGGGGTCGACGATCAGCGCACGGGTCTCGACGTCCCCGACGATCGCGGCCTGCACCTCGGCCGACAGCTTGTTGTACAGGTGGTTGACCTGGCAACCGATCAGGTTGGCCGCGTAGCGAGCGGCAATGGTCTCCGGCAGGTTTCCGCTCAGCAGGGTGACGGTCTGTCCGCGACCGATCCCCCGTGCCCGAAGGGCGCGGGCCATCCGGTAGACGAGATCACGGAGCTCCCCCGCGGTGATGCGCCGCCCATCGTGGACGACGGTCTCCCGCTCGGGCCGTTCCCCCAGCGAGTCGAGGTTCCTCTCCACATAGGTTCGGAAGTGCTGCGTAGCGCTGGTCATACGTCATTCCCCTCCTGGCGTCGACGCACGAGTCCCCTGCGCCGACTGATCGTAGGTCGGTGGTCGCAACCGGGTCTGACGGGCCGCCAGGACGACTGGCCATCCCCTTGGCCCAGCCCGTCAACTTAGTTGCCCGGAGCAACCATACGTATGGTAATCAGTTCTTAACACAAGATCAAGCCGCCTGGTGACAGACCGGTGACTCACTGTGCGTATTCATTGAAACCCCCGACTGACGGCCGAAGGAAGGGCCGGCGAAGTCCGGCTGCACGACGGCTGCGTGGACGGCACCCGAGCCCGGTCTCGCATTCAGGCCCAGATCGGAAGCTCCGTGCCCCACCGGCCGGCAGCGACGCCGCCGGCCCCTTCGTACGACACTCCACGGACCAGTTCGGGCCTGCCCCCGAGGGCGGCCCAGGCGTGTGCGGTCGCTGCGTCCTCCGTCCGCGTCATACGGACATTGTGCTGGCGCTCCAGGAGCCGCCCGCGGCCGGGTCGTCGCCGATCGGGAGCGGGACGCCGTCGCGCCTCGGATCCGTGCCGGGCGCACACCGGCCGGCTGTACCGCCGTCAGAGGTCCGGAGTGGCCGGGCCTTTCTGCGGGGTGGCGTCCGACCCGGTTCGCGGGCGGAGCGATTGCGGGCCCCGGGCGTGTGCATCCGGCATGTTCGCGTCCGCCGAGGGCAGGATCGAACGGCTACGCCCAGCTGACCCAGCGTCAGCCGCGCCCCAGGGAGAGACATGCCGTTGCGCCGCAGTCAACGCCACCGTCCCCGGTCCGGCAGCCGCCGCATCGGGCGGGCCGTGGTGTCCGCCGCACTGGTGATGATCGGCCTGTCCCCGGCCGCACCCGCATCGGCGGACACCGCGCCCGCGCCGGTCGAGCAGCCTTCGGCTCCGGTCAACCCGCTGATCGGCACCCTGCACGGCGGTATGACCTTCCCCGGACCTGCCGCCCCGTTCGGCATGGTCCAGCTGAGCCCGGACACCCTGGGCCCCGGCGGTGCCGGCTACGGCTACTCCTACGCGCACGACACGATCACGGGTTTCAGTCAGACACACCTCTCCGGCGCCGGCTGCTACGTCAACGGCGAGGTGCCGATCCTGCCCACCACCGGCGCCGTCACCTCCTCGGACCCGTCGGTGTACGCCACGCGCTTCAGCCACGCCGACGAGCAGGCCTCGGCCGGCTACTACCGGGTGGGCCTGGCCAACGGCGTGAACGCCGAGCTGACGGCCACCGCGCGCACCGGCTGGCAGCGGTACACCTTCCCCGCGGGCAGCCGGGCCAATGTGCTGGTCAACACCGGCTACGCCCATATGCCGGTGGACAGTTCGGAGTTCCATGTGGTCGGTGACCGGACCGTCGAGGGGAAGGTGACGGACGGCCGGTTCTGCGGCAGCACCAGCGACCGCCACACCCTCTACTTCACGGCCGCCTTCGACCGGCCCTTCACCTCCTTCGGCACCTGGCGAGGCAGCACTCTCACACCCGGCTCCCGGGACTCCGCCGGCACGGGCGGCGCCCACGGCAGCGGCGGTTGGCTCACCTTCGGCACCGACACGGACCGCCAGGTCGTCGCCAAGGTCGGGATCTCCTACACCGGGATCGACGGCGCGCGCCGGAACCTGGCGGCGGAGACCCCCGACTACGACTTCGACCGGACGCGCCGGGCACTGACCGCGGACTGGGACCGGCAGCTTCGCTCGGTGCGGATCGGCGGTGCGGACCACGACCACAAGGCGGCCTTCTGTACCGCGCTCTACCACGCGCTGCTGCACCCCAACCTGATCGGCGACGTCGACGGGCGCTACCCCGGCGCCGACGGGAGGATCCACACCGCGACCGACTGGACGCCGTACGCCAACTTCTCCCTCTGGGACACCTCGCGTACCCAGAACCAGCTCCTGGAACTGCTCACCCCGACGGTCGCCCGCGACATCGACCTGTCCCTGCTAGCGATCCACCGTGAGAGCGGCTGGCTGCCGCGGTGGTCGCTGGAGAACAGCGAGACCGGAGTCATGACCGGCGACCCGGTCACCCCCTTCCTGGTCGACGGCTGGTCAAAGGGGCTGCTGGCAGGGCACGAGGAGGAGGCCTACCAGGCCCTGTTGCAGAACGTCACCCAAGTGCCGCCCGCCGACTCGCCCTTCAGCGGACGGAGCGGCAATCCCCAGTACACCAGGCTCGGTTACGTGCCCTACCTCGGCGCCAACGGCTGCCCCGGCAAGAACGGCCAGGACAACGACTGCCAGCACCCGGTCTCGGCAACCCTGGAGTACGCGGCGGCCGACGCCTCCCTCGCGCTGATGGCCGAGGCCCTCGGCCACCACGCGGACGCCGCCCTGCTCACCGCCCGGGGACAGAACTACCGCACGCTGTGGAACGCCGGCACCGGCTTCTTCGGACCGCGCAACCCCGACGGCAGTTGGGTGTCCCGCTACGACCCGGTCTCCGGCTTCGAGAACGGCGACAGCAACCAGACCGCCTTCCACGAGGGCGGCGGCTGGCAGTACCGGTGGCTGGTGCCGCAGGACCCGGCCGGGCTCATCGGCCTGCTGGGCGGCAACGACGCGGCCACCGCCGGACTCGACTCCTTCTTCGCCTACCCCCGGCTGCTCGCCGACCCCGCCGGGGCGGCCCGGTCGGCCTGGGTCTACGGTGCCACCGACTACTTCGGCAGGACCGCCTACGACCCCAACAACGAACCCGACCTGCTGTCCCCGTACCTCTACCTGTGGACCGGCAGGCCCGATCGGACCGCGACCGTCACCCGGGCCGCCGAAACCCTCTTCACCAACAGCCCCGACGGCATCACCGGCAACGACGACCTGGGCACCATGTCCGCCTGGTACGTCCTGACCGCCCTCGGGCTGTACCCCGGCGCCGCCGGGACCGGGACCTACCTGCTCACCGCCCCGCAGTTCCCCCTCGCCTCGGTCACCGTCGGACCGTTCGGCGACCGCCAGGGCGGCACCGTGGTGATCTCCGCGCCCGGCGCCGACCAGGACACCCGCTACGTCGTCGGAGCCGATGTCAACGGTCGACCCTGGAAGCGGACTTGGCTCACCCAGTCCTCGCTCGCCCACGGCGCCCGGCTCGACTACCGGCTCGCCTCCTCCCCCCGCAGCTGGGGCACCGGCCCGGCCGATGCCCCTCCTGCGGCCACGGTTCCCGGCAGCACCGCCACCGCCACGCTGCACCTCCCGCAGTGAGCCGCCGTCCGGCGAGACGGCCCGATGGGCGGCGAATTGGTTCCGGCTCGTAAATTCTTGTCTGCGACTTGTCAAAACCCTTCTGAGAGACCGCCACCCGGACGTACCTTCGTGCGCTGTGAATACCCGCCGATCCCGCCCGTTCGCCGTCGTCACCACGCTCCTCGCCGCGCTCACCGTGGCGTTGCTCGGCCCCACGGCCGCGTACGCGAGCACCGCAGGCACCGTCCGAAAGGGCGTCAGCCAGCCCGTCTACTCCTACGCCAACGCCGTCCGTGAGACGGTCTGGGTCGACACCGGTCTCGACGGTGACGGCAACGGCCGCACCGACCGGGTCGCCGCCGACATCATCCGGCCCGGCGAGCCGGCCGCAGCCGGCCTGAAGATCCCGGTCATCATGGACGCCAGCCCCTACTACTCCTGCTGCGGGCGCGGCAACGAGTCCCAGCTCAAGACCTATGACTCCAAGGGCAGACCGGTCCAGTTCCCCCTCTACTACGACAACTACTTCGTCCCGCGCGGCTATGCCGTGGTCCTGGTCGACCTGGCCGGCACCAACCGCTCCGACGGCTGCGTGGACGTCGGCGGCCCCTCGGACGTCACCTCGGCCAAGGCCGTGATCGACTGGCTCAACGGCCGCGCCCGCGGCTACAGCACCCGTACCGGCGGCAGCACCGTCAGGCCGACCTGGGCCAACGGCTCCGTCGGAATGATCGGGAAGTCCTGGGACGGAACGATCGCCAACGGCGTCGCCGCGACCGGCGTGCAGGGCCTGAAGACCATCGTGCCCATCTCCGCGATCAGCTCCTGGTACGACTACTACCGCTCAAGCGGGTCCCCGCTCTACAGCGGCACCCCCGCCGACCTCGCCGGTGAGGTGGAGAGTTCGGCCGCCGCGTCGCACTGCTCCGCCGTGCAGAACGCACTCGCCGCCGGATCGCCGTACAACGGCGACTGGACCGCCCTGTGGCAGCAGCGCGACTACGTCGCCAACGCGGCGAAGGTACGCGCCAGTGTCTTCGTGGTGCACGGGATGCAGGACCTCAACGTCCGCGACATCAACTTCTCGCAGTGGTGGACGGCACTGGCCACCACCGGTGTCGACCGCAAGATCTGGCTCTCCCAGACCGGCCATGTCGATCCGTTCGACTACCGGCGCGGCGCCTGGGTGGACACCCTGCACAACTGGTTCGACCACTACCTCCTGGGCGTCGACAACGGCATCCAGAACGGCCCCGTCGCCGACGTCGAGCGCTCCCCCGACCAGTGGACCCAGGACCGGACCTGGCCCGCGCCGGGCACCGTGACCAGCACGCTCAACCTCACACCCGGTGCGCTCACCACGGCACCGGGCAGCGGCACCGCGAGCTTCACCGACGACCCGTCCCGCGGCGAGAACGACTGGGCCGCCGACGCCGATCTCAGCACTCCCGACAAGACCGCCTTCACCACCGGCACGCTCACCCGGGATCTGCGGATGTCGGGCGACGGCTCCATCACCCTGACCGCCACACCGTCCACCGACAGCGCGCACCTGAGCGCGGTGCTGGTCGACCTCGGCCCCGCGACCATCCGCAACTACCAGGGCTCCGGCGAAGGCATCGGCAACCTGGCCACCCGCTCCTGCTGGGGCGACAGCACCGCCGGCGACAGCGCCTGCTTCCTGGACACCGCGGCCGACACCGCCCAGGTGGACTACACCGTCTTCAGCCGCGGCTGGGCCGACCTCGGCCACTACGCCGGACTGGACCGGAGCGTCTCACTCACGCCGGGCCAGACGTACTCGATCACCTTCAAGCTCGCCGGGACCGACCACGTCGTGCCCGCCGGACACCGCCTCGCCCTGATCGTGGCCGGAACGGACAACGGCCTGATCGACCCGCCCTCCACCACACCCACCGTCGCCCTCGACCTGGCCAAGTCCTCGGTGCAGCTGCCGCTGGCGGGCGGCGCCGGCAAGCTGCCGCACCTGTCCGAGCACGGCCGGGCCGCCGTGCTGCACGGCCTGCCCGCAGGCCGGTCCGGCACCGCCGCCCGCCCGGAGACCTTCCGGTAAGCCGCGTACACCCCGGACCCGCCCGGAGGATCGTCGAGCAACGGACGATCCTCCGGGCGGAATCACACGACGCCGCCGGAACGGGCGGGGTCTGTCGTCACCGACGGATCATCGAGGCCCTCGCTCCTTCTGCGGCGGGGGACTTGAGGCGGTCGCCTTCGAAGAGTCCCGCTGTGCGGCGAGGATCTGCTGCACGGTCAGCAAAAAGCGCTGGACCGTTGCCAGTTCCGTGTCGGAGAAGGTCCGCAGCTCGGCGACCATCTCCGTGATCAGCGGACCGAAGAACGACCACCCGAGGGCGACCGCCCGCTCGTCGACCTCCAGCAACACCCGGCGCCGGTCGCGGCTGTCCCGTACCCGCCGCACATGGCCGAGCCGCTCAAGGCGGTCGACGAGGGCCGTGGTACCCGCGGAGTTCAGGCCGAGCTGCCCGCCGAGCCGGCCGGGCGTCGCGGGGGTGTTCGACCGGGCCGCGTCCAACAGGCAGATCAGGGCGCGCAGATCGGTCGGGTGCAGCCCGTTGCGCTGCGCGAACTCGGCGCCGAGCAGGTCGAGTTCGACGGTGACCGCACGGAGCTGATGCACCACCTGCAGGCCGGGCTCTGCTTCGTCCATTCCGTACCACCCTTCACGATTCCGGTGCGGTGCACATAGTATCTCGCTCAGCGAGATACTCGCTCGGCAACCTATTTCCTGGGGGCGTCCCGTGTCCGAAGACCTGACTCGCTTTCACGCGGCGTACGACGCCGTCCTCGACCGCTGGCCCGTGCCCGTCGAGCGGCTGGACCTGACGTCGGCTTACGGCACCACCCGCGTCACCGCATGCGGCCCGGTGGACGGCGAGCCACTGGTTCTGCTGCACGGCGGCGGGACCACCTCGACGGTGTGGTTCGCCAATGCGGCCGACCTGAGCCGCACTCGGCGCGTCTACGCCGTCGACCGGATCGGTGAGGCAGGCCGCAGCGTGCCCGGGGAGCGCCCCATCCGGTCCGTCGACGATCTCCTCGACTGGCTGGACGGCGTGCTCGACGGCCTCGGCCTGGACCGGACCGACCTGTGCGGGCACTCGTACGGCGGATGGATCGCCCTCACGTACGCGCTGCGCGCACCAAAACGGGTCCGCAGGCTCGCCCTCCTCGAGCCCACCCAGTGCTTCGCCGGGTTCAAGCCCGGGTACCTGCTGCGCGCCCTTCCGATGCTCGTACGGCCCACCGCCCAGCGGGCCCGCGCGTTCCTCGCCCGGGAGACGGACGGCGTGGAGGTCGACCCCGCCTGGCTGGACCTGTACGGGCTCGCGGCCGAGTTCCCGCACACCAAGGTCATCGTGGGCAGGCGCCCGCGGCCCCGGCAGCTGCGGGCCTCGGCCGTACCGACGCTGGTGCTGCTTGCCGGGGCCAGCAGGACACACGACATCCGGCGCGTCGAGGCGGTGGCGCGGCTGCACCTGCCGCACGTCGAGACCGCGGTACTCCCCGGGCTCGCGCACCACGGCGTCCCCTTCCTCCAGGCCTGTGCACTCGACCGCGCGATCCTCGGTTTCCTCGACAGGCCGTGACCCGGCGGCAGCGGGCTCCCGAGGGCGCGCGGCAGACCTCTCCCGACGCTCTTCAGGGGACGTGGAGCTCGCGACGGCGGGCGGCTTCCTGCTCATCGCCGGCTCCGCCCAGGAGATCCGCCGCCGGGTCCTAGGCGACGGCTGAGCAGCCTCGGATGCACTCGGCCGTGGCTCCGGCGTCCGCTCTCGCGGGCCTCTGGCCCACGGCTGCGCAGCGCGGCATGATGGCGGTCCCGGACGGCGGGGGCCGTCCCCAGAGGAGAGGACTGCGTGCGGTGGCAAACGAGCCGGTCAGGGTCGAACAGGCGGGACGGGTAAGGACGGTGATCCTCTCCCGCCCCGCCGCGCGCAACGCCGTGGACGGCGCCACCGCAGCCGCGCTCACCGCGGCGTTCGAGGACTTCGAGAAGGACGACACCGCCTCGGTCGCGGTGCTGTGGGGCGAGGGCGGCACCTTCTGCGCGGGTGCGGACCTCAAGGCCGTCGGGACCGAGCGGGCCAATCGCCTCGACGCCCGGGGCGCGGGTCCCATGGGACCGACCAGGCTTCGGCTGAGCAAGCCGGTGATCGCCGCCGTCGCGGGACACGCCGTCGCCGGAGGACTGGAGCTGGCCCTCTGGTGCGACCTCCGGGTGGCCGCCGAGGACGCCGTGTTCGGCGTGTTCTGCCGCCGTTGGGGAGTACCGCTCATCGACGGCGGCACCGTACGGCTGCCACGCCTGATCGGCACCAGCAGGGCGATGGACCTCATCCTCACCGGCCGGCCGGTGGACGCCGAGGAAGCCCATCGGATCGGCCTGGCCAACCGGGTCGTACCCACCGGTCGGGAACGTGCGGCCGCCGAGCAACTGGCCTCCCAGCTCAGCCACTTCCCGCAGACCTGTCTGCGCCACGACCGGCTGTCGGTGCTCGAACAGGACGGGCTGCCGGAGGCCCACGCCATGGCCAACGAGTGGCGTCACGGCGCCGTCTCGCTCGCGGCCGACACCACGGCCGGAGCGGCCCGCTTCACGGCCGGAGCCGGACGCCACGGCTCGTTCGACCACACCCGCACGGACTGACGGGCCGTCGGCATCCCGCACGTGACGACCGCTGACCCGGACGGATGACCCGTCGGGCGCGGTGGTGAGCGCCCCCGCCCGCCGGTGCCTAGCGTGGGCGGGCGCGACCGCCGCACCCGCAGTCGCATCCGAGCGATGCTCCCTACCACCTTGAAGGACAGGTGACATGACGACCTCACTCGACGAACTGACCGGCTCGTACGTGCTGGATCCGGCCCACACCCGGATCGGCTTCGTGGCCCGGCATGCCATGGTGACCAAGGTCCACGGGGCGTTCAAGGAGTTCGAGGGCACCGCGCGGCTCGACGGAACGGACCCCACCCGCTCCTGGGCCAAGGTGACGATCAGTGCGGCGAGCATCGACACCGGGAATGAGCAGCGCGACGGCCATCTGCGCACCAACGACTTCCTCGACGCCCCGAACTTCCCCCAGATCACCTTTGTCTCCGCCGGCGTGGAGCGCCTGGGCGACACCGAGTTCCGTCTCAACGGCGAACTGACGATCAAGGACACCATCCGGCCGGTCGGCATCGACTTCGAGTACACCGGAAGCGCCCGCGACCCCTCCGGCAACTTCCGTGTCGGCTTCGAGGGTTCGGTGACCATCAGCCGCAAGGACTTCGGCATCACCTGGAACGCCCCGCTCGAAAGCGGCGGCGTACTCGTCGGCGACAAGGTCGTCCTGGAGTTCGACGTATCGGCGATCAAGCAGGAGTGACTCCGTTCCCGACAGCGTCGGCGGCCCGCCGCGCACTCCCAGGCCGTCGGAACGACGGGAACGGCGAGGGGGACAATGAGCGGCATGGACGAAAACGTGATCGTGGTCGGCAGTCTCAACATGGATCTCACCGTCCGGGTGCCACGGCTGCCCACCCCCGGCGAGACCGTCTCCGGGGCGGACGCCGTCCAGGGCGCCGGGGGCAAGGGAGCCAACCAGGCCGTCGCGGCCGCCCGCCTCGGTGGCCGGGTCCGCCTGGTCGGCCTGGTCGGTGACGACGGCTTCGGCAACGAGCTGCGGCACAACCTGCGCGCCGAGGGAGTCGACGAGAGGGCCGTCGGCACGCTGCCGGGCATCGCAACAGGCCTGGCCCTGATCGTCGTTCAGCAGGACGGCGAGAATGCCATCACCCTGGCTCCCGGAGCCAATCGGCAGTTGGACGAAGCCGCGCTGGCCCGGCTGACCGACGGCGACCCGGCCCGGTACGCGGCGCACGCCGACGTGATGCTGCTCCAGCTCGAAGTGCCGGTGACCACCGTGCTGGCGGCCGCCCGCAGCGCCCGCTCGGTGGGCGTACCGACCGTGCTCAACGCCGCCCCGCTGCCGCCGTTCGACCAGCACCTGCGCGAACTCCTCGGCGAGAGCGACGTCCTGGTGGTCAACGAGACCGAGGCCGTCGCCCTGCTCGCGGGCGCAGGGCTCACCTCCGAGGACTCCTGGCCGCACCGTGCGGCCGCACTGCGCAGCCTCGGCCCCGATCTGGTGGTCATCACCCTGGGCGCGGCCGGCGCCGTCGCGGCGGACGGCGAAGGGCCACTGGCGCAGCCCGGCTTTCCGGTCGAGGCCGTCGACACCGTCGGGGCCGGCGACTCGTTCTGCGCCGGACTGGCCTTGGCCCTGGCCGCCCGAAGCACACCGGCAGAGGCGCTGCGCCGCGCCTGCGCGGCCGGGGCACTCGCCACCGTCGGAACCGGCGCCCAGGCCGCGCTGCCCACCACGGCCGAGGTCGACCACCTCATCGCCTCGTCGGCGAACTGAGCCGATCCGTCGCGGCGCTCTCTCTCGGCGGACCCGTCGACGCGGCAACTGCGCGTGGTCGCGGGCGGCGGGCGGACCGGCCGATCGGGTGACCCCGCAGCCGGGGCTCGGCCGGGCGGCGGATCGCGTGCGTCACGATCCGTAGCAGGCCGGGCGACCCGGAGGTCGAAATGCGGATTCTGCTCGTCGCGAGCGCGTTCAACAGTCTGACTCAGCGTGTCTTCGCCGAACTGCGCGAGCGCGGGCACCTGATGGCGGTGCACCTGGGCCCCGGGGAGGAGCCGCTGCGCGAGGCCGTTCGCCGCCACGCGCCGGACCTCCTGCTGGCGCCCATGCTGAAGTCCGTCATCCCCAGGGACATCTGGTCCGCGCACACCTGTCTGGTCGTCCACCCGGGTCCGCCGGGCGACCGTGGCCCGTCCTCGCTGGACTGGGCCGTTCACGAAGGCGCCGTGCGGTGGGGTGTGACGGTGCTTCAGGCGGACGAGGTGATGGACGGCGGCGCCGTCTGGGCGACGGCCGACTGCTCCATGCCTCCGGTGGGCAAGAGCGAGCTGTACCGCAACGAGGTGGCGGACGCCGCGCTGGAGGCAGTCCTGCTCGCCGTGGAGCGTTTCGCCTCCGGCACGTACGAGCCGCGCCCGCAGCGCGGCCCGGCCTGGCACGCCGCCGACCACACCCGGCCGTACTTCGCTCAAGGCCTGCGGCGTATCGACTGGGCGAGGGAGCCGACGGCCGCGGTGGTGCGCAAGCTGCGGGCGGCGGACTCCCAGCCCGGGGTGCTGGACCGGCTCCTCGGCGGCGAGTGGTATCTGCACGGAGGCCATCCCGAGGGCGAACTGCGCGGCCGCCCGGGCGAGTTGCTGGCGTCCCGGGCCGGCGCCGTCTGCCGGGCGACGGTGGACGGCGCGGTGTGGATCCCGGAGCTGCGGCCGCGCCGGGCACCCGGCAGCCCGGAGACGTTCAAGCTGCCCGCGACCCTCGCGCTGGCCCGGGTCCTCGGCGAGCGGGCGCCCCGGCTTCCCGAGCTGCCCGCCCCGCTGAGCCTGCCCGAGGGCCGCCGGACCTGGACGGACCTCGGCTACCGCGAGGACGGCCCGGTGGGCTTCCTGCACTTCTCCTTCCCCGGCGGTGCGATGAGCACCTCCCACTGCCGAAGGCTGCTGGACGCGTACCGCTTCGCCTGCTCCCGACCGACCTCCGTACTGGTCCTGGGCGGCGGGCGGGACTTCTTCTCCAACGGCATCCACCTCAATGTGATCGAGGCCGCGACCGACCCCGGACAGGAGTCCTGGGACAACCTCCAGGCGATGAACGACCTGGTGGCGGCCGTGCTCACCACGACCGACCGGCTGGTGGTCTCCGCGCTCGGCGGCAATGCGGCCGCGGGCGGCGCGATGCTGGCACTGGCCGCGGACGAGGTCTGGTGCCGTCACGGGGCGCTGCTCAACCCGCACTACCGTCTGATGGGCCTGCACGGCTCGGAGTACTGGACGTACACGCTGCCGCGCCGGGTCGGCGAGACCACGGCACGGCGGCTCACCGAGCAGGCGCTGCCCCTCACCGCCGGGGCGGCGCAGGAGCTGGGCCTGGTGGACCGGGTGATCCCGTGCGGCCCGCAGATCTTCGGCTCCGCGGTGGGGCGGTTCGCCGCTCTGCTGGCCGCCTCGGCACGGTTGCAGGAGCGGATCGCCGTGAAGAAGGCCGCCCGGGAGCGCGACGAGGCGGTCCGTCCGCTGGCCGGCCACCGGGCTGCGGAGCTGGACCTGATGCGGCGGAGCTTCTTCGAGCCCGGCGAGCCGTACCACGCCCTGCGGTCGGCCTTCGTACGCAAGCAGCCGGTCGTCGGTGCGCCACCGCAGCTGTCCGGGCTCCGCTGACTTCCCCGGACGGCTGCGCCGGGTGGCGCGGACGGCCGTAACCGTTTCGGCCCTCTCACCGGCGCATCGGTGCCAAGGGCCTGTTAGTAAGTCATTGGGTCCGTTATGCCGGGCTCATCCCCTTTTCGAGGAGGCATCCTCATGGCTACTGCAGAAGCGCCGGAGCGCACCAAGGCGCCCCCGGTGCACATTCTGTGGATCAACGCGGGCCTCAGCTGCGACGGTGACTCCGTCTCGCTGACCGCAGCGATGCAGCCGAGCATCGAGGAGATCGTCACCGGTGCTCTGCCCGGCCTGCCCGAGGTCGCGGTGCACTGGCCGCTGATCGACTTCGAGTGCGGCCCGGCGCAGGGCGCGGACAACTTCGTGGAGTGGTTCTTCAAGGCGGACCGGGGCGAACTGGAGCCGTTCGTCCTGGTTGTCGAGGGTTCCATCCCCAACGAGGCGATCAAGAAGGAGGGTTACTGGTGCGGCTTCGGTGACGACCCCGAGACGGGCCAGCCCATCACCACCAGCGAGTGGCTCGACCGCCTCTCGCCCAAGGCCACCGCCGTGGTCGCCATCGGCACCTGCGCCACCTACGGCGGCATCCACGCGATGGCCGGGAACCCGACCGGGGCCATGGGCGTGCCGGACTACCTCGGGTGGAACTGGAAGTCCAAGGCGGGCCTGCCGATCGTGTGCGTCCCCGGGTGCCCGATCCAGCCGGACAACTTCTCGGAGACGCTGACCTACCTGCTCTACCAGCTCGCCGGGGCCGCACCGATGATCCCGCTGGACGACAAGCTGCGCCCCACCTGGCTGTTCGGCGCGACCGTCCACGAGGGCTGCGACCGAGGCGGCTACTACGAGCAGGGGCAGTTCGCCACCGAGTACGGCACCCCGGAGTGCCTGGTCAAGCTCGGCTGCTGGGGGCCGGTGGTCAAGTGCAACGTCCCCAAGCGGGGCTGGATCAACGGGGTCGGCGGCTGTCCCAACGTCGGCGGCATCTGTATCGCCTGCACGATGCCGGGCTTCCCCGACAAGTTCATGCCGTTCATGGACGAGCCGCCCGGCAGCCGTGTCTCCGCCACCGCCAGCGGCGCGTACGGCACGGTGATCCGCCGACTGCGTTCGATCACGGCCCACACCGTGGACAAGGAACCGAAGTGGCGCCACACCGGGCGCAAGCTGACGACCGGTTTCCGCCCTCCCTGGTGACACCTCCGGCGCCGCACGCGTCCCGCGTGCGGCGCCCTTCGCTTGTCCGAAGAGCAGAAGACCTGAAGTCCCGAAGAACCTGAAGAAGGGCGCGACACAGACGATGGCACCGACGACGAGGGCGGCCGACGAAGGCAACGGCCTGGTGGAGATGTCCTGGGATCCGATCACCCGGATCGTGGGCAGTCTGGGAATCCACACGAAGATCGACTTCAAGCAGAAGCGCGTCGCGGAGTGCTACAGCACCTCGTCGGTCTTCCGCGGGTACAGCGTCTTCATGCGCGGCAAGGACCCGCGCGACGCGCACTTCATCACCAGTCGGATCTGCGGTATCTGCGGCGACAACCACGCGACCTGCTCGGTGTACACGCAGAACATGGCGTACGGGGTGAAGCCCCCTCACCTGGGCGAGTGGATCATCAATCTGGGCGAGTCGGCCGAGTACATGTTCGACCACAACATCTTCCAGGAGAACCTGGTCGGGGTCGACTACTGCGAGAAGATGGTCCGCGAGACCAACCCGGGCGTACTGGAACTCGCCGAGCGCACCGAGGCGCCGCACGCCGGGGACCACGGGTACCGGACCATCGCCGACATCATGCGCGCGCTCAACCCGATCGAGGGCGAGTTCTACCGCGAGGCGCTCCAGGTCAGCCGCTACACCCGGGAGATGTTCTGCCTGATGGAGGGCCGCCATGTGCACCCCTCCACGCTGTACGCGGGCGGTGTGGGCACGGTCGCCACCATCCAGCTCTTCACCGACTACCTGACCCGCCTGATGCGCTACGTCGAGTTCATGAAGCGGGTCGTCCCGCTGCACGACGACCTGTTCGACTTCTTCTACGAAGCGCTGCCCGGCTACGAGGAGGTAGGCCGCCGGCGCATCATGCTCGGCTGCTGGGGCGCTCTCAACGACCCCGACCACTGCGACTTCACGTACCGCAACATGACCGACTGGGGACGGAAGATGTACGTCACCCCCGGCATCATCGTGGACGGCAAGCTGGTCACCAACGACCTCACCGAGATCAACCTCGGCATCCGGATCCTGCTCGGCAGCTCCTACTACCAGGACTGGCAGGGGAAGGAGCAGTTCGTCACGCACGACCCGCTGGGCAACCCCGTGGATCCCAGACACCCGTGGAACCAGCACACCATCCCCGCCCCGCAGAAGCGGAACTTCGACGACAAGTACAGCTGGGTGATGTCCCCGCGCTGGTTCGACGGCAAGGACTACCTGGCGCTGGACACCGGTGGCGGCCCGATCGCCCGGCTCTGGTCCACCGCGCTGTCCGGGCTGGTCGACATCGGCTACGTCAAGGCGACCGGCCACAGCGTGCAGATCAACCTGCCGCGCACCATGACCAAGCCGGAGACCACCTTCGAGTGGAAGATCCCCCGGTGGAGCAACGCCCTCGAACGCAACCGCGCACGCACCTACTTCCAGGCGTACAGTGCCGCCGCCGCGCTGTACTTCACCGAGCGTGCGCTGGCCGAGGTCCGCGCCGGACGCACCCAGACCTGGGAGAAGTTCGAGGTGCCGGACGAGAGTATCGGCTGCGGCTTCACCGAGGCCGTGCGCGGCGTGCTCTCGCACCACATGGTGATCCGGGAGGGCAAGATCGCCAACTACCACCCGTACCCGCCGACCCCGTGGAACGCCAGCGTCCGCGACAGCTACGGCACACCGGGACCGTACGAGGACGCGGTGCAGAACACCCCGATCTTCGAGGAGAACAGCCCCGAGAACTTCAAGGGCATCGACATCATGCGGGCCGTGCGCAGCTTCGACCCCTGTCTGCCGTGCGGTGTGCACATGTACGTCGGCGGTGGCCGCACCGTGCAGAAGATGCATGTCCCCACCGGCCTGAGCGGGCTGGGCGGATGAGCGCGGAGCAGACCGGGCTGCGGGTGCAGGAGATGCTGGACTCACTGGCGGACTCCGGGCAGGCGGAAGCCGCCGAGGCGCTGGTGCGGGAGCTGATGGCCTTCTACGGCGCCGGTCTGGCCCGGCTCGTGGAGCTGCTCCCGCCGGGCGCGCTGGCCCCGCTGCTCGACGACCAGGCGGTGGCCGGGCTGCTGGTCCTGCACGAGCTGCACCCCGAGGACGTCGGCACCCGGATCGCGCGGGCGCTGTCCGCCCTGCCGGAACACCCCGTCGAGGTGGTGGACTTCGACCCCTCCCGGGGCAGGTTGACGATCCGTCAGCCGTCCGGCGGCGCGTGCGGCTGTGCGTCCACGGCGCAGGCCGCCGTGGAGGCCGTCGAGGCCCTGCTCTCCTGCCATGCCCCCGAGGTGGCGGCCGTGGAGCTGGAGCGGGCCCCCGGTCCGCTGCTGCAGATCGGCACCCGCCCGCCCGCCGTGGCGGAGGTCCGGTGAGCGTACGCCAGATCGCCCGGCCGGGCACGGCGCTGCTGCGGCGGCTGCGGGAGCCCGCGCCGCCGCAGCCGGAGCGCTGCGCGTTCTGCGGTCTTCAGCTGCCGCCCGGCCACCGGCACGTGGTGGACACCGAGGAGCGGGCCCTCGCCTGCACCTGTACGGCCTGCGCCATGCTGTTCCAGCAGCCGGGCGCCGCCGACGGCCGCTATCGCAAGGTACCGGACCGCTGCCTCGCCGACCCCGCGCACGAGTTGGACGACACCGCCTGGGAGTCCCTGCGGATCCCGGTCTCCACCGTGTTCTTCTTCCGCAACGCGGTGCTTGACCGGCTGGTCGCGCTCTATCCCAGTCCGGCCGGGCCCACGGAGAGCGAGCTCGACCCGCAGACCTGGGAGGCCGTGCTCGGTGGCAGCAGGCTGGCCGCGCTGCTGGAACCCGATGTGGAGGCACTGCTGCTCCGCCGGGCCGCGGGCCGCTCCCAGTGCTTCCTGGTGCCGATCGACATCTGCTACGAGCTGGTCGGACGGATGCGCCTGCACTGGCAGGGCTTCGACGGCGGGGCGAAGGCGCAGGCGGAGTTGGAGGCGTTCTTCGGCCGGGTGCAGGAGCGCTCGCGGGCGCTGCCCGAGGACGGTGCGTCATGAGCGGGCTGACGTTCAGCTGCACCGGGGTACGGGCGGACCCGTATGCGGCAGGGCCGACGCTGGTGTTCCGGCTGCGGATCGTCGCCGGGGGCGGTGCGCCGGTCCATGCGCTGGTGCTGAGGTGCCAGTTGCGGATCGAACCCGCCCGACGTCCCTACGGGGCCGGCGAGGAGAAGCGGCTCGGGGTGCTGTTCGGCGAGCGCAAGCGCTGGTCGAGCACGCTGAACCCGATCCAGCTCGCCCAGGTGTCGCTGACGGTGCCCGGCTTCACCGGGGAGACGGAGGCGGACCTGGTGGTGCCGTGCACCTACGACATGGACATCGCCGCCACCCAGTACTTCCGAGCTCTGGAGGACGGCGAGGCTCCGCTGCTGCTGCTGTTCTCCGGCACCGCGTTCACCGGGACGGGCGGCTTCCGGGTCGAGCCGGTGCCCTGGGACAGGGAGGCGTCCTGCCGGCTGCCCGTGCAGGTGTGGCGGGACATGATCGAGCAGCACTTCCCGGGCTGCGGCTGGCTGCGGCTCACCCGGGACACCATGGACGCGCTGGTGGAGTACCGCGCGCGTCATGGACTTCCCTCCTGGGAGTCGACGGTGCGGGCCCTGCTGGCGGCCGCCCCGGCCGAGGGGAGCCTGCTGTGACCGGATCGGAAACGGCGGACAGGTTCGCGGCGGCCCGGCAGATCGCGGACGCCGTGCTGTTCGAGGGCTATGTGCTCTACCCCTACCGGGCTTCGGCGGCCAAGAACCGGCTGCGCTGGCAGTTCGGGGTCCTCGTCCCGCCCGCGTTCGGGGCCTCGGCCTCCGAGCACTCCCATCAGCGCACCGAGTGCCTGATGGAACCGCGTCGGGGCGCGACGCTCACCGTGCAGCTGCGCTTCCTGCATGTCCAGAAGCGGACGGTGCAGCGCATCCTCGCCGACCGGGGGTTCGAGGCGGTCGAGGAGCTCGCGCTGTCCGACCGGGTCCTCGTGCCGTGGGACGAGGGCGTCGAGGAGTCGGTCGAACTCGGCGTCACGGTCTCCGAGTTGGCCGGGGACGGGGTCGTCCTCCCGTTCGATCTGCCCGCGCGTGAGGTGCAGGAGATCGTGCACGAGGGCGGACGGCCCATCGGCCGGCTGGTGCGCCGCCGTGAACGGCTCGACGGCGTCCTGCGGCTGACGGCACAGGAGGTCCCGGGCCCTTGTGCCGCGCTGCGACTGAGCGCCGTGGTGGAGAACAGCAGCGGCTGGGCACAGCCGGAGGGCGGTGACCGCGATCTCGCGCTGCGGCGCTCGCTGGTGTCGGCACATCTGCTGCTGGGGCTGAGCGCGGGGTCCTTCGTGTCGATGACCGATCCGCCGCAGTGGGCGGCGCCTGCCGTCGCGCAGTGCCGCAACGAGCACACCTGGCCGGTGCTGGCCGGGGAGTCGGGCGGGTCGGACGTGGTGCTGTCCTCGCCGATCATCCTCGCCGACCATCCCGAGGTCGCCCCCGAGAGCCCGGGCGCGCTGTACGACGCCACCGAGATCGACGAGATCCTGGCCCTGCGTACGGCGGCGCTGACCGAGCAGGAGAAGCGGGAGGCCCGTGGCACGGACGAGCGGGCCGGGGCGGTCATCGACCTTGCGGACTCGCTGCCGCCCGAGGTCTGGGAGCGTCTGCACGGCGCCGTCCGCGCGCTGCGGGAGGTCACCGGACCCGAACCGCCCGTGACGGACGGCTTTCCCGGCACTGCGCCCGACACCCCGTGGTGGGATCCCGGCGCCGACCGCAGCGTGGATCCGGCGAGCGACCGGGTGCTGGTCGACGGAACGCCGATCGGTGCCGGCAGCCGGGTCCTCCTCAAGCCGGGCCGGCGGCGCACCGACGCACAGGATCTGTTCCTGCACGGGCGGACCGCGCTGGTCGAGGCCGTCCTGCGGGATGTGGACGGCACTGTCCATCTGGCCGTCACCATCGACGGCGACCCGGGAGCGGATCTGTGGCGGGCGCAGGGGCGCTTCCGGTACTTCCAGCCGGACGAGGTCACCCCGTTGGAGAGGCGGTGAGCGGCGTGGCGGCAGCGGGCGGAGTGCTCGTCGCAGGGGTCGGCAACATCTTTCTCGGCGACGACGGCTTCGGCGTGGAGACGGTGCGCCGACTCGCTGCCCACCCGCTGCCCGAGGGGGTGGAGGCCGCCGACTTCGGTGTGCGCGGAGTCCACCTGGCCTACCAACTACTCGACGGCTACCGGATGTTGGTACTGGTGGATGCCACCGAGCGCGGGGACGCACCCGGAACGCTCTACCTGATCGAGGCGACGACGGACGGCCGGATCGAACCCGATACCCCTCTGCTCGACGGGCACCGGATGGGGCCGGACGCGGTGCTGGCCCTGCTGGCGACGCTGAGCGCCGGGACCGGTGGCAGCGTGCCGGAGCGGGTCCTGGTGGTCGGCTGCGAGCCGGAGTCGGTGGACGAACACCTGGGCCTGAGCCCGGTGGTGGCCGCTGCCGTCGACCGGGCCGTCGAGCTGATCCTGCAATTGGTACGGGACGACGAGGACTCCGACCTCGTACGCCCTGCGGCTGTCGGCCCGTTGGCGGGCCGTGGAAAGAGAAAGGCTCCCTGATGCGGAAGTTCCTGATCTGCGGCACGGTCCTGGCCGGGCTGGTGGCCGTGGTCGCCCACAACCTGCCGGACATCAAGCGGTATCTGCGGATCCGCCGGATGTAGCCGCAAGGCTGCGTGCCGGGCCCCGGACCCCCGGCCGGTGCGATCCGCCGGTGCGGCGAATGGCGTAGCCGGGGGCTCGGCCACGGCGCGGCGCCGGTGCGGTGCACCCGGCCCGCCCTGTAATGGGTCGCACAGCAAGGGGTCTCGGGGTCGGCACGCGTGGTCGGGTCGGGTGGCGGGGCCACGACCGGCGCGGGAAGAGGCCGATGCACGAGATGTCGATCGCGCTGGCCGTCGTGGAGCAGGTGGCACGGGCGGCGCGCAGCCACGGGGCCGAGGCCGTCGAGTCCGTCCGGCTCCAGGTCGGTGAGCTGGCCGGAGTGGTCCCCGAGTCCTTGGAGTTCTGTTTCGAACTGGCCTGTGCCGACACCGTGGTGGCGGGCGCGCGGCTGCTGACCGAACCGGTCGCGGCCCGCGCCCGCTGCGGTGGGTGCGGCACCGAGTGGCCGGTCGGCATGCCGCCCGACCTGTGCTGCCCGCGCTGTGCCGGCGCGGAGACCGAGCTGCTGGCCGGTCGGGAACTGCAGATTCTGGGCGTGTGCTGGGCCGATGGACCCGCGCTCGCCCCGACCCATCAGGAAGGCTGACGCCGTGTGCCGAGTCACCGATCTCCAGCAGGCCGTGCTCGCCCGTAACGAGGAGCATGCGCATGCGCTGCGCGCCGCGCTGGCCGGGCGCGGCACGGTGGCCGTCAACCTGCTCTCCAGCCCCGGCAGCGGGAAGACCGCCCTGCTGGAGGCGGAGCTCTCGCTCGCCCGGGAGCGCGGGGTGCCCGTCGCCGCGCTGACCGCCGACCTGGCCACCGAGAACGACGCGACGCGGCTCGCCAGGTCGGGGGTTCCGGTCAAGCAGGTGCTCACGGACGGCCTGTGCCACCTGGAGGCCTCGATGCTGCGCGGTCACCTGGTGGGCTGGCTCCCGGCCGGGACTCGGCTGCTGTTCGTCGAGAACGTGGGCAATCTGGTCTGCCCGGCCTCCTACGACCTCGGCGAGTCGCTGCGGGTGGCGCTGGCCTCGGTGACCGAGGGCGAGGACAAGCCGCTCAAGTACCCCACCGCGTTCGGCCTTGCGAATCTCGTGGTGGTGACGAAGGCCGACCTGGCCGAGGCGGTGGGCTTCGACGAGGCAGCCTTCCGGGCCGCTGTCGCCCGGGTCAACCCCGGCGTGGAGATCCTGCTGACCTCGGCCCGGACCGGCCTGGGGACGGGCGGGCTGCTGGAGCGCGCGCTGGCCGTACTGGACGGTGCCGCCGTGCACCGGCCGGTGATGGCGGGGCGTGCGCAGCACACCCACGGCCGCGCAGAGTCGCAGGGCGACGTGCACGGCCATGAGCACGCGCACGGCGACGGACCCGGCGATCTGCACGGCCACAGCCATGTGCTGGTGGAGGAAGGACTGTGACCGCACCGGCGGATGCCTGCGCCGTCCAGCGGCGGCGGGTCGCCGTGCAGGGCGTGGTCCAGGGGGTGGGTTTCCGTCCGTTCGTCTTCGGGCTGGCCACCGAGCTCGGGCTGGCCGGGCATGTCACCAACACCGGTGAGGGCGTGCTCGCGGAGATCGAGGGCAGCCCGGAGGCCGTCCTGGCGTTCTGCCGCCGGATCCGCTCCGACGCGCCGCCGCTGGCCGAGGTGCACGCCCTGGCTCAGGAGGTGCTGGACGCCACCGGGGATCCGGGGTTCGCCATCGTCGCCTCGCGCGACACCGGTTCCCGACGGGCCGTCATCCCGCCCGACACCGCGACCTGCGCGGACTGTCTGGCCGAGCTCGCCGACCCGGCCGACCGCCGCTACCGCCATCCGTTCATCACCTGCACCAACTGCGGACCGCGCTACACCATCGTCACCGGCCTGCCGTACGACCGCGCCAACACCACCATGGCACGGTTCCCGATGTGCCCCGACTGCGCCCGCGAGTACGCCGACCCGGCCGACCGGCGCTTCCACGCGCAGCCGGTGGCCTGCCACGCCTGCGGGCCACGGCTCCGTCTGGTCGAGGCCGGTGGCCGGACGCGCGCGACCGGCGGGGAGGCGCCGGCGGCGGCGCGTCGACTGCTGGCGGAGGGCGCGATCCTGGCGGTGAAGGGGATCGGCGGCTACCACCTGGCCTGTGACGCGGCCGACGGGACGGCGGTGGCGCTGCTGCGCCGGCGCAAGGCCAGGGGCGACAAGCCGTTTGCGCTGATGGCCGGTCAGCTGTCCGACATCGAGCCCCTGGTGCACCTGAGTGAGGCGGAGCGGCGGCTGCTCGGCGGCCCGGTGCGGCCGATCGTCCTGCTGCGGCGTCGGAGCGGCGGCGCCCCGCCGGCGGAGGCGGTCGCCCCGCGCAGCCCGGATCTGGGCGTCATGCTGCCGTACACGCCGCTGCACCGGCTGCTGTTCGGGCTGCCCGGCGATCCGCCCGGGCCCCGGCTGCTGGTGATGACCAGCGGCAATCTCTCCGGTGAGCCGATCGTCACCGACGACGCCGAGGCACTGGAGCGACTCGCCCCGCTGGCCGACGCCTGGCTGACGCACGACCGACCGATCCAGGTCCCCTGCGACGACTCGGTGGTGCGGGTCTGGGAGGGCGAGGTGCTGCCCGTACGCCGCTCCCGCGGCTATGCGCCGCTGCCGGTGGCGCTGCCACTGCCCGTTCCTGCGGTGCTGGCGACGGGCGGCGACCTCAAGAACGCGTTCGCGCTGGCCGAGGGGCGCAGCGCCTGTCTGTCCGGGCACATCGGCGACATGGACGATCTGGCGACGCTGCGGGCCTTCGACGAGGCGGTCGGCCATGTGCGGGAGTTGACCGGGGTCGAGCCCGTGCTGCTGGCGACGGACCGTCATCCCGGGTACCGCTCCGCACAGTGGGCCGCCCGCCGCTCGGCCGCCGGGGCGACGCCGGTGGTGCGGGTCCAGCACCACCATGCGCACATCGCCTCGGTGATGGCCGAGCACGGTTTGGACGGAAGCCTGCCCGTCATCGGGGTCGCCTTCGACGGTACCGGCTACGGCGACGACGGCGCGGTGTGGGGTGGCGAGGTCCTGGTGGCGGACTACGACGGCTTCCGCCGCTTCGGGCAGCTGGCGTATGTGCCGCTGCCCGGCGGCGATGCGGCGGTGGAGCGCCCGTACCGGACGGCGCTCGCGCACCTGCACGTCGCAGGTCTGCCGTGGGAGGCGGATCTGCCCTGCACCCTGGCCTGCCCCGAGGATGAACGTCCCCTGTTGAGAAGGCAGTTGGAACGTGGATTCAACTGTGTGCCGACCTCCAGCATGGGGCGGCTCTTCGATGCCGTCTCCTCACTGGCCGGGGTCTGCCACCGGGCCGGGTACGAGGCGCAGGCGGCGGTCGAGCTGGAGGCGGCCGCCACCGCCGTGGATGAGAGCCGCCAGGCGTACGGTTTCGAACTGGGCCGCGGGGACGTCGAGTCGGGAGCGGCCGAGCTTGTTGCCGATCCAAGTCCGGTGCTGGCAGCGGTGGTTGCCGACCTTCGGTCGGGCGCCTCGCCCGGGGCGATCGCGCTTCGCTTCCATCGGGCGGTGGCCGGTCTGGTCCACGCGCTGTGCGTACGCGCGCGGCGGGCGTACGCGCTGGAGACGGTGGCGCTGAGCGGCGGGGTGTTCGCCAACACCCTGCTGCTCTCCGACTGCGCCGAGGTGCTGCGCCGGGACGGCTTCACCGTCCTGGTCCACCGCAGGGTGCCGCCGAACGACGGCGGGCTGGCCCTGGGCCAGTTGATGGTGGCCGCACGGGCGCAGTGACGGCCTTGCGCGTTCAGGGGCAGGTTCCAGAAGGCAGGAGAGACCGGGATGTGTCTGGCAGTACCCGGAAGGGTCATGGAGATCGAGGAGCGGGACGGGACGCGGATGGCTCGCGTCGATTTCGGCGGTGTGGTCAAGGAGGTGTGCCTCGAGTACCTGCCGGACCTTCGGGTGGGTGAGTACGCGATCGTCCATGTGGGCTTTGCGCTCCAACGGCTGGACGAGGAGTCGGCCCGCAGGACGCTCGATCTGTTCGCCGAACTCGGCCTGTTGCAGGAGGAGTTCGGAGACGGGGAGACCTGGGAAGCGGTGGAGGAGACACGGCGATGAAATACCTGGAGGAGTTCCGGAATCCCGAGCTGGCCGTCCGCCTGCTCGACGACATCCGGGCGACGGCGACCCGGCCGTGGGCGCTGATGGAGGTGTGCGGCGGCCAGACCCACACCATCATCCGGCACGGGATCGACCAACTCCTGCCCGATGAGGTGGAGTTGATCCATGGGCCGGGGTGCCCGGTGTGCGTCACCCCGCTGGAGGTGATCGACCGTGCGCTGGCCATCGCCGCCAGTCCCGGGGTGATCTTCTGCTCCTTCGGGGACATGCTGCGGGTACCGGGATCCGAGCGCGACCTGTTCCGGGTGCGCAGCGAGGGCGGCGACGTACGGGTGGTGTACTCGCCGCTGGACGCGCTGCGGATCGCGCAGGAGAACCCGAAGCGCGAGGTGGTCTTCTTCGGCATCGGCTTCGAGACCACCGCTCCCCCGAACGCGATGACGGTCCATCAGGCCAAGAAGCTGGGCATCCGCAACTTCAGCCTGCTGGTCTCGCATGTGCGGGTGCCGCCGGCCATCGAGGCGATCATGCGCTCGCCCGACTGCCGGGTGCAGGGCTTCCTGGCGGCGGGCCATGTGTGCAGCGTCATGGGGACCGGCGAGTACCCGGAGCTGGCCGCGCGGCACCGGGTGCCGATCGTCGTCACCGGCTTCGAGCCGCTGGACATCCTGGAGGGCATCCGGCGGACGGTGCGTCAGCTGGAGCGCGGCGAGCACAGCGTGGACAACGCCTACCCGCGCGCCGTGCGCCCCGAGGGCAACCCGGTGGCCAAGGCCATGCTGGCGGACGTCTTCGAGGTCGCCGACCGTGCCTGGCGCGGTATCGGCGTCATCCCGGAGAGCGGCTGGCGGCTGTCCGCGCGCTACCGCGACCAGGACGCCGAGCACCGCTTCCAGGTCTCGGGGATCACTCCCTGCGAACCTGCGCAGTGCCGCAGCGGCGAGGTGCTCCAGGGACTGCTGAAGCCGAGCGAGTGCGAGGCGTTCGGCACCGTGTGCACGCCGCGTACACCGCTCGGAGCGACGATGGTCTCCAACGAGGGCGCCTGTGCCGCGTACTACCTCTACCGCCGGCTGGCGGCTCCCGCCGCAGCCGTGCCCGTATCTCCGGAGGCGAGCCCCGTTGCCTGAGCCGAGCGATCTGCAGACCGCCGCAGGGTCCGTGCGCACCACGGTCGAGGAGGTGGCGGACTTCTCGGGCTGGAGCTGTCCGCTGCCGCTGCGCGACCATCCGAGGGTGGTGATGGGACACGGCGGCGGTGGGGCACTCTCCGCCGAGCTCGTCCAGCATGTCTTCGCCCCGGCCTTCGGCGGACCGGTGCTCGCCGGGCTCGGGGACTCGGCGGCCGTGACACTGGGCGGCGCCCGGATCGCCTTCTCCACCGACTCGTTCGTGGTCCGCCCGCTGTTCTTCCCCGGGGGCAGCATCGGGGATCTCGCGGTCAACGGAACAGTCAACGACCTTGCCATGAGCGGGGCCCGCGCGGCGTACCTGTCCTGCGGGTTCATCCTGGAGGAGGGGGTGGAGACGGCGGTCGTCGCCAGGGTTGCGCAGGCGCTCGGGGCGGCGGCCCGGGCCGCGGGCGTGGAGGTGGTCACGGGCGACACCAAGGTGGTCGAGGCCGGACACGGGGACGGTATCTACCTCAACACGGCCGGGATCGGGCTGATCCCGGCCGGGGTCGACATCCGGCCGCAGCGGGCGGTGCCGGGCGATGTGGTGATCGTCAGCGGGGAGATCGGCGTCCACGGCGTCGCGGTGATGAGTGTCCGCGAAGGGCTGGAGTTCGGGATCGGGATCGAGAGCGACTGCGCCGCGCTCGGCGGGCTGGTCGAGGCCATGCTCGCGGTCACCCCGGACCTGCATGTGCTGCGCGATCCGACCCGGGGCGGGCTCGGCGCCGCGCTCAACGAGATCGCCGTGGCGGCCGGGGTGGGCGTGGTCCTCCAGGAACGCAGTGTTCCGGTGCCCGCGCAGGTGGCCAACGCCTGCGCGATCCTGGGCCTCGACCCACTGTATGTGGCCAACGAGGGCAAGTTGGTCGCCTTCGTACCGAGGGAGCAGGCCGACCCGGTGCTGGCGGCGATGCGGGCGCACCCGTTGGGCGCGGACGCGGCTGTGATCGGCGAGTGCGTGGCCTCGCACCCCGGGATGGTGGTGGCCAGGACCGGCCTCGGCGGCACCCGGGTGGTCGACCTGCCGGTCGGGGAACAACTGCCCAGGATCTGCTGAGGGTTGCGGGCGCGGGACTGCTTCGCGCACATAGTTGATGGGCCGCCGCCGCCCGCATCGCCGGCAGGGTCTCGCGGTGCGCCTGCTCCATGTCGCCGGTGAGCCCGGCGGCCGCCCGCCGTCCGGTAGACGCCGACCGCCAGGTTCTCCGGCGACGCGGCGGTCTGCAGTGCCATGATGTCCTCCGGCGACGCCGCCTGCGCCCGCGCACTGCCCAACAGGGCCGCCGCGCCCGCGAGTCCGGCGACGAACCCGCCGGGCCCAGGCCCACGCGGGCCTGGGCCCGGGTTCCTGTTCGAAATGGGTCAGTGCCTCGCGCGTGATACGCAGCGCGTCGCTGTTCAAATCCTGTGACTGCTCGGTGAGTTCCTCAAGCAGTCGGGGGTCGATGTCCTCGCGGCTCATCACGCCCCGTTTCTGTCGGCGCCCGTGTCTTCGCCTTCACGGACGTGCTCGCCCTACGTTCGGGGCCACGAGGAGCTCAGACCCGGTCATCCCATGCTCTATGCGGGCGATTTCACCCGAAAGGTCGCAATCATCGTTGCTACGGGAGGCCTTGGGCCTGCGAACGGCCGCCCCACCGGGCTCGGGTGCGCGGGGCACCAAAACCGGCCGCCTGTGCCGCCGCCCGCTTTCGCCGTGCGCCCTACACCGCAGCTCCCGTCGGCAGCGGGCCGCGATCTCCCGGCAGGTCTCACCGATGGCCGGAAACCTACCGGGCGCCAGGTTCGTTGACGTACCGTCAATGGTGGTCTTTCGTGCAACACGCAAGGAGTAACCCATGCGCGTCCTGTTCACCGGTCCGGGTTCGGCCGGGCACCTCTTCCCGATGGTGCCGACCGCTCAGGCCCTGCGATCAGCCGGACACCAGGTCCTGTTCGCCGGGTCGCCGCCGATCCAGCTGCTGCGCAACACCGGGCTGCCGATCGTCGAGATCGGCGACGGGTCCACCGTTGCGGACTCCTTCCGGAAGCTCTCCGGTCCGGAGAACAGGTATGTGGCGGACGGACGCTCCGAGGAGGAGATCTTCAAGCTCGCCACCCTCGGCTTCGCCGACCACAGCCGCACCACGATAGACAGCCTGTCGCAGCTCGCCACCGACTGGCGCCCCGACATAGTCGTGTACGACTCCTTCCAGGCCGCCGCACCTCTCGTCGCGGCGAAGCTGGGCGTCCCGCACGTCGTCCACAACTTCGGCATCATGTCCGGGCTCTCCATGGTCGACCGGATCGCCGAAATCCTCGCCG
This sequence comes from Kitasatospora sp. GP82, assembly GCF_029892105.1. Taxonomy (GTDB): domain Bacteria; phylum Actinomycetota; class Actinomycetes; order Streptomycetales; family Streptomycetaceae; genus Kitasatospora. Next base: position 84,283 of record NZ_JARZAJ010000028.1, read on the forward strand.
ACGACTACCGGGTGCACGGACTGACCGGCCCCACCGGGCCCACCGTCATAGACGTCGTACCGCCCTCCCTCGGCGGCGACGGCACCGGCTGGCGCACCCGCTACGTCCCGTACAACGGCGGCGGCACCGTCCCGGCCGACCTCACCAGCCGCCGCGAGCGGCCCAGGATCTCGGTCACCCTCGGAACGGTGCTCACCGAGTGGGACGGCGTGCGGGCCATCTCCTGGCTCACCGAGCAGGCCGGCAAGGTCGACGCCGACTTCCTCCTCGCGGTCGGCGACGCCGATCTGGGCATGCTCGGCGACCTGCCCGCCAATGTCCGCCCGCTGCCGTGGGTTCCGCTGGCCGAACTCCTCGACGCCAGTGACGCGATCGTCCACCACGGCGGTTCCGGGACCATGCTGACCGCGGCCGCGGCCGGCATCCCCCAGCTGATCCTCCCGCAGGGCGCCGACCACTTCATCAACGCGGGCGCCGCCGAGGCCCAGGGTTTTGCCCTGCGCTCTGCCAGCGCCGCCGTGGACGCCGACCTCCTCACCCGCCTCCTGGACGACCAGGAGCTGCGCCGCGCGGCCACCGCGCTCCGGGCCGAGATCAACGAGCTGCCGTCCCCGGCCGCCCTCGTCGCCGACTTCGAGCAGCTGCACCGCGACGCGAACTGAGGCGCCGGACCCGGCGCCGCCCCCACCGCTGCCCCGGCGGCGGTGGGGGCGGTCTGCGCCGGAACACGGGGACTGTGTGTCAGGTGGGGCGAGTCGTGATTTTTGTGTGATGTTCCGGATGCTGGCTTGTTATCGAGGTGATGATCGCTCTAGTCTCCCTGCAGTTCGCTGTTGCGGACTCCCGGGCGCAGTACGCCGAGTCCTGCCCACACGCGTTCCGGGACATCGAGCAAACCCTGGGCAGGAGCGGGGGACCCAGGATTTCTGCCGTCCCCACGGCTTGGGGTGAAGCCGCGCACCGCGCGGCCGGGCCACCTCCCGGTCCGAACCCGACAGCTCACCTCGCAGGCGTACGGAGAGGAACGTTCCGTGGTCTTTTCCGGTTCCGGCCGCCACCGCCGTCCCACCCAGGCCGACCGCGCCGTTGCCGCCGCCGGGGTGGCGAGCGTCGGGCTGGCGCTTCCGCTTCTCACCGCCGCCGGGGCGCACGCCGCGCCCGCCAGCACCTGGGACTCCGTCGCCCAGTGTGCGAGCGGCGGCAACTGGGCCGGTGACGACGGCAACGGGCACTACGGCGGGCTCCAGATGACCCAGCGCACCTGGGTCACGTACGGCGGCGACAAGTACGCCGCCGAACCGGACCACGCCACCAGGAGCGAGCAGATAGCCGTCGCCGAGCGTGTCCTCGCCGACGTCGGCCCCGGTGCCTGGCCCCACTGCGCGGCCGCCGGCGGTCTTGCCGGAGGCACCCCCGCTCCCGCAGCCACCGCGACTCCCACCGCCACACCCAGCCCCGCACCAAGTGCCACGACGGCTCCGGCGCCCGCCCCGACGGCCACGCCTGCTCCGAGCGCACCCGATGCGGGGAGCAGCAGCACCGGCCAGAACGCGCACCAGCCGACCTTCCCCGGCATGGCAGGCTGGGACGCCGCCGACGGCGTGTACTGGTACCAGGACCACGGCGTCTGGCACTGGACCGTGCAGCACGACGTCTACATCCAGCACATGGACAGTACCGGTGCCGACGCGAGCGCCCAGCCGAGTGCCCCGGCCACGACCGCACCGAGCCCGACCGCCCCCGCAGCCCCGGCCTCCCCGCAGCCCTCCCAGGCTCCGCAGGCCCCGGGCTCCTCGACCCCGTCGAGCCCCGCGTCGCAGGCCCCGAGCGCTCCCGCCGCCGGTTCCGCGACCACCGCACCGCAGACGCCGGGCACGTCGGCCACTGCGCCCTCCGCACCGACGGCCCCCACGGCCCCGACCGCGTCGGGTACTTCGAGCGCCTCGGGTGCAGCGGGCCTCCACTCGCCCCAGACCTACACCGTCGAGCACGGAGACACTCTCTCCGGCATCGCCGAGACCCACCAACTGCCCGGCTGGCAGCACCTCTACGAGGACAACAAGGCCACCATCGGCAACGACCCCAACCTGATCGTCCCCGGCCAGGCACTCCACCTGGCCCCCTGAGGCCGGTGCGGCCTCCTCAGGTCCGGAAGCCGACGTGACGTGGTCGTGATGGGTGGCGTCGGCGAAGAACTGATCCGGTGTCGTACCGCCCGAAAGCTGCCTCGGGCCGCCGACGTTGTACGAGCCGGCGGCCGCGGCGGCGCACATGAACCCGTCCACCAGACCGTGCGGCGTCGCCGGGGCGGCGGACGTCTTCGCACTCGGGCCGGCGGACGCATTGGACGGGCCGGGTTGCCCTGACGAACCGGCGTTGCCGGTCGAGGGATTGGCGCGCGGTGTGCCGTGTTCGGTGCACCCGGTGGCCAGAGCTGCTGCGCCGAACGCGCCCGTCAGGACGCGGCGGCGGGAGGGACGGCCCGGCTGTCCGGGCTGACCGGCTGTCATGTTCCCACTGTGGCAATCCGGACTCCCGGACGACGGGCAGCTCGCCGTGCGGCTACTGACGTCCCGTCCGTCCCGGTACGGCAGCCGGCCCCGCCGCGGCGAGGCTGCGACGGGGTCACGACGGGAACGTGGCGGGATCGTGGCGGGTCGAACCGCAAGGCCGAGGGCTATCGCCTCGCCGACTTGGGGGTGACGAGGCGGGCGCCGGACCAAGTCCCCGCGACGCTGACGGACTTGGTCTGCGACAGCCCCGCCGTCTGCGCCGCCTCGCTGATGTCGCTCGGCTCGACGTAGCCGTCTCGTCCCGCCTTGGGGGTGAACAGCCAGATCAGTCCGCCGTCCTCGATCAACCCGATGGCGTCCACCAGGGCGTCCGTGAGATCACCGTCCTCGTCCCGGAACCAGAGCACGACGGCGTCGGCGACGTCGTCGTAGTTCTCGTCGACGAGATCCCGGCCGATGGTCTCCTCGATTGCCTGGCGGAGCTCAAGATCGACGTCGTCGTCGTAGCCGAGCTCCTGAACCACCTGGCCGGACTGAAAGCCCAGCCGGGCAGCCGAATTGATCCGGTCCTCCGGACGATCGGTGGTTGCCGTCATCACAGCCTCCTGCGCTTGGTTTGCCGCCAACGATCGCCGACCGGAGCCCGGAAGATCGGCAAGCGCCCAGCCGCTTCACTCCATCGAGTGAACAGCCACTGTCGGGGACGAGGCGGCACCGAGATCCGCGGGCCCGATCGGACGGCGGGCGGCAGCTCGGGTCGGCCCGGATCAGCTCGGGTCGGCCCGGATCAGGTCAGGTGGGCCGGATCAGGTCAGGTGGGGCGGCTCAGGTCAGGTGGGGCGGCGGTGGCGGAACAGGCGGGTCGCGAGGACGGCTTCCTGACCGGCCAGGCCGAGGCCGACCACGGTGAAGACCGCACCGGGGAAGGCGATTGCGCCCCACGAGAGCTGGGCCGGGAAGGCGGCGCTTCCCGGCCTGGCCGGGTCGAAGAGGACCCGGACGTGATCGCCGGGAGACAGGCCGTCCGGGGCGCTGGAGGGGGCGTCGGTGGTGGCCTCCAGCGGGCCGTCGGAAGTGGTCAGCAGGAGCCGGATCGAGGTCGGGTCCTCCTTCTCCCCCGGTTTGGCGTACTCGGCGGCGGTGACGACGGCCGGGACCTCCTGGGCGCCGGAGTAGTGCAGCCACAGGTGCACCTCCGTGCAGTCGAAGACGACGCCGGTGACCGTGAAGGCCACCGCGCCCACGAGGCTGACCAGTGTCCGCAGGGCGCGCCTGCGGGCTCTGGTGCGACCGGGGCTCGCCGGCTGTGCGGCGAAGTCGTCGCACTCGTACGCCGGCCCCAAGTCGCTTCTCGCGTCCGCGCCGTATGCCGCATCCGATCCGTTCGACCGCACAGCCACCCCCCGATGAGTCGCGCCCCCAAGCCGGAACAGACCGTCAGTGCCGCATGGTCAGTGCCGACCGCTCGGGGCCGGGACGACGGGCAGTCCGTCGCGGACGGCGCGGGTGACGGGCGTGCGCTCGGCGATGTCCAGGAGGCGGGCGCGCTGGGCCTCGTCCAGCTCGCCGGTCAGGTCGATACGGCGGGTGATGCGGTCGCCGTGCTCGCTCTTCTCGTAGGCGACGTGGACCCGGACCTGCTCCAGCGGCCAGCCCTTGCGCTGGGCGTACATGCGAAGGGTGATGGCGGTGCAGGAGCCGAGGGCGGAGAGCAGCAGGCCGATCGGGCTCGGGGCGGTGTCCTGGCCGCCCACCGACTCCGGCTCGTCGGCCGCCACCGGGTGCTTGCCCGCCCGGACCTCCACCCGGTAGTCCGTGCTGGTGCCGGTGGCGACCACGGCGGTGCTACGGGTGAAGGTTTCGGCGGCGGTGGCGTTCGCCAGGTCCATCTCGGGTCTCTCCAAGGTGTCGAGTCGGCCGCATGGCCGGGAGCGCGTCGCCCAGGGCGAGCGCCGTCCAGAGCTGAGCAGATGACATGGGATCAGTCGCCGCTCCGGTCGGCCGCGAAGTCCGAGGGGGCGCAACGTTCGTCATTCAACTAGTCGTATGAGACCACAAGAGTCGTCCGGGCACCACCGAACTCCCGGATTCTCCGTCAGCTCTCCACCGCCCCGGGTCGAACCGCCGCCGGGAGGACGCCAAGGGCATCCCTTACGACAATGCACCCACCCCTTGTGTTTCCCTTTCCCGACCCTTGCCGGAGTAAACAGGCTTGCCAGGCGGGGCCGTTCGCGCCTGTCCGACCGCTCAGGGCGCGGCCTCGACCGTACACCGGGCAGGGGAGCCGGGACAGGTGACCGCCGAAAGAATGATCACTGAAAGTCCCGCGCGGACCTGTGACGACCGGGCACGGGGAATCGGCGGGAATGCGCCTGTTGCCTGCCGCCGGAACGTGCTGCGCCGGGCACTGCGCCGGCACACCGGAGCGTGGCCCTGATGCACCGGAGCGTGGTGCTGATGTGGCGGGGTGGCCCGCGAGGGGACCAACTGCCCGATGGCGGCGATAAATTCGGCCAACCGTGGCCGGATCCGGGTGAAGCTATTCGTGTGCGACTAGGCGTGGGTTAGATTGAAATCAGTTGCCCGAGGCAACTGTCCCCCCTCCCACCCGAGGTGCCCGAGATGCAGGTGACCATCAATCAGGACCGGTGCTGCGGCTCAGGACAGTGCGTACTGACCGCCCCCACGGTCTTCGACCAGGGCGAGGACGACGGGCTCGTCCAACTCCTCCAGGAGCAGCCGGAGCCCGCGGTGCAGAGTCAGGTCCAGCTGGCGGCCGCGCTCTGCCCCGGCAATGCGATCACAGTGCACGACGGCGCCGACGCCTGAGACCGTCGACGCGGCTGTCGCGCCCGATGTGCCTGATGCACCTGAGTTCCTACAGCAAGGTTTCTCTCATCCGCACGTGGAAGGAGCCGCTATGACCACCGTTGCCGACGGTGAGGCCGACCACGCCCTGTCCGCCCCCGCCGTCAAGGGGACCTGCCCCTTCGATCCCCCGCCCGCCTACGAGCAGGCCCACAAGGCCGGTCCGATCAGCCGGGTCAGCCTCTGGGACGACAGCCCGTGTTGGCTGCTGACGGGCTACCGGCAGGTCAGATTCGTTCTCGGGGACCGCCGGTTCAGCGCCGACGCGCGCCTCCCGGGCTTCCCGTTCCTCTCCCCCGGCCGCCGTGAGCTGCTGGACCGGACCACCCCCTCCTTCATCCGCCTGGACGACCCCGAGCACTCCCGGCAGCGCCGGATGCTCACCGGGGACTTCATCATCAAGCGGGTCGAGGCGATGCGGCCGCAGATCCAGCAGATCGTGGACGAGACCCTGGACCGGATGATCGCCCAGGGCGGGCCCGCCGATCTGGTCAGCCAGTTCGCACTGCCGGTGCCGTCGCTGGTGATCTGCCTCCTGCTCGGCGTGCCCTACGCCGACCACGAGTTCTTCCAGGCCCAGAGCCGGGTGCTGCTCGACATCACCACGTCGATCGAGGAGGTCGAGTCCGCGAACCGTGAACTGACCACCTATCTGGTTGAGTTGGCGGGGCGCAAGCAGAAGGAGCCCGACGAGAGCGTGCTGGGCAGGCTGGTCGCCCGGGGCGAGCTCAGCCTGGACGAGGCAGCCGCGATGGGCGTCCTGCTGCTGATCGCGGGCCACGAGACCACCGCCAACATGACGTCGCTCGGCACCCTGGCGCTGTTGCAGAACCCCGAGCAGGCCGAGCGGCTGCGCTCCGACCCGTCCCTGATCAAGGGCGCCGTCGAGGAGCTGCTGCGCTACCTGACGATCGTTCACCTGGGTATCCCCCGCGTCGCGCTGGAGGACCTGGAGATCGACGGCACGCTGATCCGGGCCGGCGACGGCGTCCTGTGCATGGCCTCCACGGCCAACCGCGACGAGGAGATGTTCGCCGACGGCGGCCAGCTGGACGTGACCAGGGACGCCCGCCGCCACCTGGCCTTCGGCTTCGGCGTGCACCAGTGCCTCGGCCAGCCGCTGGCCCGCGCCGAGTTGCAGATAGCTCTGCAAACCCTGCTCGAACGGCTGCCCGACCTGCGCCTGGCGGTCCCCTTCGAGGAAATCCGGTACCGGTCCGACATGGTCGTGTTCGGCGTGCAGGAGCTGCCCGTCGAGTGGTGACGGAACACCGGTCGGGTTGCCCCCTGCCACTACGGCGGCAGGGGGCAACCCGACCTGCTCAGCTCTCCTCGGCCCCCGTCGGGATGCGGGGACCAGCTGGCGGCCCTGGACACACCCGCCGTCGCGGACGCGGCTCGGGCCTGAGCCCCGGCCCTGAACGCGACATCGGTCCGGCTCCGACCGGGCCCCGAACGCCTTCTGGTTCACCTTCGCCAACTACCGCGCGCCGCACCGGCCCGACCCGCGCTACGACCTCGGCCTGGGCTCGTACGGCGTGGTCACGATGGTGCCGGGCGGCGGCCGCCCCGGGCTCGGCTGGGAGCCCAAGGCGGTGTTCACCGCCGTGGGCGAGGCGTACCGGGTCTATAGATCTCGGGGCGCGAGGCCGGGTGGCCGGACAGCGTCCTCACGATCTCCTGTGCGAACCGCTCGTCGTTCTCCGGCCGCAGCGTGTCGTCCGGGGCTCCCGGGGCGAAGAACAGTGGCAGGAACGCGCGGTGGACGCAGGCGCCGATGAGCAGCTCGGCAGCCGCGTCCGGACCGACGGTGGGTGCCACCCGGCCGAGTCGTTGCTCGGCACCGAGGTAGCGGGCCAGGTGCTCGGTCGCCTTCTGCGGGCCTGCTGTCTCGATGTCGAGCTTCTGCCGGTGCGCCGCCAGCAGGTCCGGGCTGGCGAACAGGGATGCCGCCATCGGGAACGACCTGCGGTAGAAGGGGACCGCCGCGCGTGCCACCTGGACCAGCTGCTCGGCCACGTCCCCCTCACCCGCGTGGTCCGGCAGCTCGGCCAGTGCGTCGGAGAAGCGCGGCGCACGCTCGTGCAGCACCCGAACGAAGATCTCTTCCTTGTCGCGGAAGTGCTTGTACAGCGCCGCCTCGGAACAGCCGGCCTCCCGTGCGATCTCCTTCGCCCCCGCGCCGCGCGCTGCCCGGCCACCGGACTGGACGCGTGCCGTCCGCCGCCGGCCGGTTCCGGCGCAGCGCCTCCTCGGCGATGGCCGACCCTCGGCTTCCCAGCGAAGGCCGTACAGCGCCTAGTTGAGGCTGTACCAGCCCGAGGGATGCCAGGCCTCGGCGGTCAGCAGGCGCTCCCGGTCGATGAGGGTGATCCGGATGCCGACCGTGCCGTCCAGGCCGCGCCGCAGGCGGCTGCGGGCCAGCCTGAGCAGGGCGGGGAAGCCGTACTTGTTGATGAGCGCGGTCCGGTAGCGCGCGGTGGTGTCCGGGTCGCAGACGGCGGCACGGGCGGGAACGCGTCGGCCGGCCGGCCTGCCGTGCCCGTCGCACGGGACGACGAACACCCGTGAACGGCGCAGCACTTGCCGGGCGGCCCGGCCGTCGGCCGGAACCCAGATCCCGAGCGCGGCACCGTCCGGCACCACCCAGGTGGCGTCCGTCAGCGGTGTACCGTCGGCGGTGGTGAGCAACAGGTGGCGGTTGGCGGCCAGTTGATCGGCCAGTCGCTGTGCGGCGGACTCTTCGTGGATCGCTGTCGTCGTCATGTCGCAGCTCCCAAATCGTCCGAGGTCGTGCGGGTCGGCGGAGATCAGTGGCCGGGCTGGTGTCCGCCGGCGAGTTCGCGGTACTCCTCCGCCGTCGGCTTGGGGATCTGGCCACCCTCGCCGAAGTAGCCCTGGGAGAGCTTGGCGCGGGTCTTCTCCAAGCGGCCGACCTTGCGCTCGACACCGTTTCCGTCGACCTGGGCCGGGATCTCCAGCGGCTGGTGCTGCTCGTGGGCCACGTACTTGTACAGCTTGT